>NZ_JAHRIB010000099.1 GCF_019090165.1 Streptomyces sp. BV286 | reverse complement strand
CGATCTGGGTGTTGAGGAGGGCGAGGTTGCGGTCGACCTCGGCCTTCGCGGAGGCGGGGATGGCGGGCAGGCTCGGCGCGACGGCCGGGCAGCTCACCGTGCCGGCCGCGTTCGTGTTGCCGGTGTTGCCCGCATTGCCGCCGTTGCCCGCGTTCCCGTTGTTGCCGCCCGCCTGCTTGGTGGGGGCCGCGCTCGGCGCCGCGGCGCCGCCTCCGGCCGCCGCGCCCGCGTTCAGGGTGCAGGGGGCGAGGGAGTCGAGGCCCTGGGGCTTGGCCGCGGTGCGGCCGATGGCGGTGGCGATCCGGTTGATGGTCGCGACGCGCTTGT
>NZ_JAHRIB010000098.1 GCF_019090165.1 Streptomyces sp. BV286 | reverse complement strand
CGCGCTCGCCGCCGGCGCCCCGGCGGCCACCGGCCCGGCTCCCGCTTCTCCTGGCCCCGAACCTGAACCTGGGCCTGAACCTGTTCCTGGCCCTTTCCCTGCCCCGGAGCCTGCTGCTGCCCCGGTGCCGTCCTGCGCGGTGTTCTCGATGGAACCTGCCCCGCTGGGCGCAAGGTCCGTGGCCTCCACGTTCTCGCCGCCGCCCGAAGGGTGCGGGCCGGCCACGCGCAGCACGCTCAGCGCGCCCGCGGCCAGGGCGAGGCCGCCGACCGCGAAGAGGACGGGGCGCCGGCGGGGTTTGCGGTGGCGGCCCCGGGGGCGGGGCAGAACGGGTTCCGGCAGGGGCGACTCCGGTGTGACCGTCTCCCACTTCGTCGCCGTGTCCGGCATGCAGATCCCTCCCCGGGCGAGGGCGCCTCCCGGCGCCCTGTCGCGGTGCGCAGGCTATGCGCGTTCCCGGGAGGTCCGGGCGGTCTGCGGCCGCACATCACCCGAACGGGGAGTTGTGCACCGAGGCAGGTTTGGCCGGCCCCACGCGGGGCCTATGAGGGGGCCCTACTCCCCGGGCCACTCCGGGCGGCGCTTCTCGTTGAAGGCCGCCACTCCCTCCGCGCGGTCGCCGGAGAAGGCGACCGATCGCCAGGCCGCGTCCTCGATCTCCAGACCCGCGCGCAGGTCGAGGCCGTGCCCGAGCCGCAGCGCCCGCTTGGCCGCCCGCAGCCCCACGGGCGAGTTCGCGGCGATGCGCCCCGCGAGGGCCAGCGCCTCGGCGCGGTCCTCCCCGTCGGCGACCAGGCTGTCGACCAGCCCCAGCTCCCTCGCCTCCACGGCCTCCACCCGCCGCGCGGAGAAGATCAGCTCCGCCGCCCGCGCCGCACCGACCCGGCGCGGCAGCAGCTGCGTACCGCCGCCGCCGGGGATGACGCCGACCGACACCTCGGGCAGGCCCACCACGGCCGTGCCGTCCGCCACGATCAGGTCGCAGGCCAGGGCCAGCTCGAAGCCGCCGCCCAGCGCGAAACCGTGCACGGCGGCCACGGTGGGCATCGGGAGCTCCAGCACCCCGGTGTACGCCGCCCGCGCGACCGGGCGCTGCCGGACCAGCTCGGCGTCCGTGAGGGAGTTGCGCTCCTTGAGGTCGGCCCCGACGCAGAAGGCCCGTTCGTGCGTCGAGGTCACCACCACCGCGCGTACGTGCCGGTCGGCGGCCAGTGCCTCGCACGCCGCGGCGATCGAGCGGGCCATCCCGGACGACACGGCGTTCATGGCCTTGGGCCGGTCCAGGGTGAGCTCCGCGACGTACGACGCGTGGTGCCGCACCGCCACGTACTCCCCGAACCGCTGTTCCGCGCCCTGCTCCGCCATGAAACCCTCCCGGTTAACGTGGGTTAACTTCCGTGGCCCGATCATCGCAGCCGGCCGCCTCGGGGGAAAGGCGCTCCGGGCGCACTCCGGGGCAACTCCGGGCTCACCCGCGGCCCCCTGTTCGCCGCATCAACGGACCAAAACCTCTCAAACCTACCTAACCTGGGGTAATGGGTGGTGACGATGTGCGACTGAGGGCCGTGGTGGCGCTGGCGCAGGGCATGGCCGCCGCGCACGCCCCGCGGGAGTCGTGGCGGGCGGCGGCGGCCGGGGCCTGCCGGGCGCTGGGCGGCAGCTTCGCCGCGCTGTCCGTGTGGGAGCGGGAGCTGGGGCGGCTGCGCGTCCTGGTGAACGTGGGGGAGCGGGCCCGGGACGAGGAGGAGTTCCCCGAGGGGGAGTCGTACCCCGTGCACCAGTTCCCCGAGATCACCGAGTTCCTGCACGAGCGCTGGGTGGGCGGCGGCGAGCCCGACGCGTGGGTGGAGACGGCCGACGGGCCGGCCACGGGGCACGCCGAGTACTGCCACCAGAGGGTCGCCGCGCTCCGGCGGCGCGGGCGCGGCTGCTGTGTCGTCGCGCCGATCGTCCTGCACGGGCGGGCCTGGGGCGAGCTGTACGTCGCCCGTCCCGCCGGCGCTCCCGTGTTCGGCCCTGCCGACGCCGACTTCGCGACCGTCCTCGCCTCCGTGGTCGCCGCCGGGATCGCGCAGACGGAACGCCTGGAGGAGGCCCGCCGCCTCGCCTTCACCGACGCGCTCACCGGCCTCGCCAACCGCCGCGCGGTGGACATGCGCCTGGACGAGGCCGTCGAACGCCACCGCGCCGAGGGGGTCGTCGTGAGTCTCGTCGTGTGCGACGTCAACGGCCTCAAGCGCGTCAACGACACCCAGGGCCATGCCGTCGGCGACCGGCTCCTGGAGCGTTTCGGGTCGGTGCTGTCCCTGTGCGGCGCGATGCTGCCCGGCACGCTCGCCGCCCGCCTCGGCGGTGACGAGTTCTGCCTGCTGTCCGTGGGTCCGGCCGCCGACGAGGTGGTCCGCGTCGCCGACGAACTCTGCCGCCGTGCCGCCGAGCTGGAACTGGGTGAAGGGGTGGCGTGCGGTGTCGCCTCGACCGGGGATCCGCTCGGTCCCGTTCGTTCCGCCCGCCGTCTCTTCCGCCTCGCCGACGCGGCCCAGTACCGCGCCAAGGCCGTCCGGGCCGCCAAGCCCGTCGTCGCCGGCCGCGAGGGCCCCGACGACCCCGTCGTACGCCTGGCCGACGCGCCCCCGCCCGCGGCGGCCGAACGCCGGAGATTCCGCGGCCGCCGGTAGGGATCCACGCGGAGCGCCGGGCCGGGGTCCCGCGCGGAAATCCCGGGCGGAGGTAAGGACCCGACCCGGCATCCACTAGTGACACCATCGCATTCACTGCGTACGCTCCTGAATATGGATATGCACACTGTGGTGGTGGGGACGACCGGGGTCACCGCGTCCGACGTTCTCGCCGTGGCGCGCGGCGGCGCCCGCGTCGAACTCTCCGGCGAGGCGGTGGCGGCGCTCGCCGCGGCCCGCGAGATCGTGGAGGCGCTCGCGGCCAAACCGGAGCCCGTGTACGGGGTCTCCACCGGCTTCGGAGCCCTCGCGACCCGGCACATCAGCCCGGAGCTGCGGGCTCAGCTGCAGCGCAACATCGTGCGCTCGCACGCCGCCGGGATGGGGCCGCGCGTCGAGCGCGAGGTCGTCAGGGCCCTGATGTTCCTGCGGCTGAAGACCCTCTGCTCGGGCCGCACCGGCGTACGGCCGTCCGTCGCCCAGGCCATGGCCGACATCCTCAACGCCGGCATCACCCCGGTCGTCCACGAGTTCGGCTCGCTCGGCTGCTCCGGCGACCTCGCCCCGCTCTCCCACTGCGCCCTGACGCTGATGGGCGAGGGGGACGCCGAAGGCCCGGACGGCGAGATCCGCCCGGCCGGCGAACTGCTCGCCGCACACGGCATCGAGCCCGTCGAACTGCGCGAGAAGGAGGGCCTGGCCCTCCTCAACGGCACCGACGGCATGCTCGGCATGCTGGTCATGGCCCTCGCCGACCTCGACACCCTCTACAAGTCCGCCGACATCACGGCGGCCCTCAGCCTGGAAGCGCTGCTCGGCACCGACAAGGTCCTCGCTCCCGAACTGCACGCCATCCGCCCCCACCCGGGCCAGGGCGTCAGCGCCGCCAACATGCTGGCCGTACTGAAGGGTTCGGAGCTCACGGGCCACCACCAGGACGACGCCCCGCGCGTGCAGGACGCCTACTCCGTGCGCTGTGCCCCGCAGGTCGCCGGCGCCGGCCGCGACACGATGGCCCACGCCCGCCTGGTCGCCGACCGTGAGCTCGCCTCCGCCGTCGACAACCCGGTCGTCCTGCCCGACGGCCGCGTCGAGTCGAACGGCAACTTCCACGGCGCGCCCGTCGCGTACGTGCTGGACTTCCTCGCCATCGCCGCCGCCGACCTCGGGTCCATCACCGAGCGCCGCACGGACCGGCTCCTCGACAAGAACCGCTCGCACGGCCTGCCGCCGTTCCTCGCGGACGACGCGGGCGTCGACTCCGGCCTCATGATCGCCCAGTACACGCAGGCGGCCCTGGTCAGCGAGATGAAGCGGCTCGCCGTCCCGGCCTCCGCCGACTCCATCCCGTCCTCCGCCATGCAGGAGGACCACGTCTCGATGGGCTGGTCGGCCGCCCGCAAGCTCCGCACGGCCGTCGACAACCTGGCCCGGATCGTCGCCATCGAGCTGTACGCCGCCACGCGCGCCGTCGAACTGCGCGCCGGACTCACCCCGGCGCCCGCCTCGCAGGCCGCCATCGCCGCCGCCCGCGCCGCCGGAGTGGCGGGCCCGGGACCGGACCGGTTCCTCGCCCCGGACCTGGCCGCGGCGGACGCCTTCGTGCGCGGCGGCCACCTCGTCGCGGCGGTGGAGCCAGTGACGGGCCCGCTCGCCTGACACCCCTTCCTTTCCGTGCGGGCGGGGCTGTCGTGTCGGTCACAGCGGCCCCGCCTTCTCGTGTGCTAGGGTTCTTAACGAAACGTTTTTGGTACCCATTAACTTGTGCGCCTGAAAGGATTCCTCTCTCAGGCGCGTTTTGTTTTTCCGGTCATTTCCGGATGGGAGCCACACACCTATCCAAGGAGAAATGACATGGCTACTGGCACCGTGAAGTGGTTCAACAGCGAAAAGGGCTTCGGCTTCATCGAGCAGGACGGCGGCGGCGCCGACGTCTTCGCCCACTACTCCAACATCGCCACCTCTGGCTTCCGTGAGCTGCAGGAGGGCCAGAAGGTCTCCTTCGACGTCACGCAGGGTCAGAAGGGCCCGCAGGCGGAGAACATCGTCCCCGCCTAATTCCGGGACGCGCATCACGCGAGCCGGGGTCCGCACCTTCGGGTGCGGGCCCCGGCTTGTGCTGTCCGTGTGTCCTTTGCGCGGGAAACCGTGAGGCCCAGGAAGGAATTCCAGATCCAGCATGACTCGATCCGAACGTCCTGAACGACCCACCGGCGGGCGCCCGGTGAATTCCCGGGGTTCCCGCGGCTCTCGTGGCACACGCGGCGGAAGCCCGGCGGCTTCCGCGAACAGCGGCGGCAGGAACGCACGCAAGAAGCCCGCCGCGCAGTCCACCGCGCAGCGCGAGTTCACCCTCCCGCAGACGCTGACGCCCGCACTGCCCTCCGTCGAGTCCTTCGACGCGCTGGACATGCCGGCCGCGCTCACCAAGACCCTCACGGCCCAGGGTGTGACCGAGCCCTTCCCGATCCAGGGCGCGACGCTGCCCAACTCCCTCGCGGGGCGGGACATCCTCGGCCGGGGCCGCACCGGCTCGGGCAAGACCCTCGCCTTCGGCCTCGCGCTGCTCGCCCGCACGGCGGGCCGTCGCGCCGAGCCCAAGGCACCGCTCGCGCTCGTCCTGGTGCCCACGCGCGAGCTGGCGCAGCAGGTCACCGACGCGCTCACGCCGTACGCCACGGCCGTGAACCTGAGGCTCGCGACCGTCGTCGGCGGGCTCTCCATCGGCAAGCAGTCCGGTCTGCTGCGGCGCGGGGCCGAGGTGCTCGTCGCCACGCCCGGGCGCCTCAAGGACCTGATAGACCGCGGTGACTGCACCCTCGCGCAGGTGGGCATCACCGTCCTCGACGAGGCCGACCAGATGGCCGACATGGGCTTCATGCCCCAGGTCACGGCGCTCCTCAACCAGGTCGAGCCGGACGGGCAGCGCATGCTGTTCTCGGCGACCCTGGACAAGAACATCGACAAGCTCGTACGGATGTACCTCACGGACCCCGTCGTGCACTCCGTCGATCCCTCGGCCGGCGCGGTGACGACGATGGAGCACCACGTGCTGCACGTCGCCGACGAGACGGACAAGAAGGCCGTCGCGATGCGGATCGCCGCCCGCGACGGGCGCGTGCTCCTCTTCGTCGACACCAAGCGCTCGGCGGACCGCTTCACCAAGCGGCTGCTCGCCAGCGGCGTACGGGCCTCCGCCCTGCACGGCGGACGCTCCCAGCCGCAGCGCACCCGCACCCTCGACCAGTTCAAGACCGGTCTGGTGACCGCCCTGGTCGCCACCAACGTGGCCGCGCGCGGGATCCACGTCGACGACCTCGACCTCGTCGTGAACGTCGACCCGCCGACCGACCACAAGGACTACCTCCACCGCGGCGGCCGTACCGCTCGCGCGGGGGAGTCCGGCAGCGTGGTCACGCTGGTCCTGCCGGAGCAGAAGCGGGAGATGACCCAGCTGATGGTCAACGCGGGCATCAGCCCGCGCACGGCCCGCATCAAGTCCAGCGACGACGAACTCGTACGGATCACGGGTGCGCGGGAGCCGTCCGGCGTGCCGGTCGTCATCCCCGTGCCGGAGCCCGCGGTCGCCCAGCCTTCGCAGGCGAAGTCGCGGACCCGGCGTGGTGGCGGCGGTGGTCGCGGAGCGGCCGCGGCCGGAACGCGCTCGGGCGGCGGTGCCGGTGGCGCCGGCCGGTCCGGCGCCGGTGGTGGTACCCGGTCCGGTGCGGCCGGCGGTACACGCTCCGGATCCGGCGCGGTGGCGGCTTCCCGTGGCCGCTCGGGCGCGGGTTCGCGTACGCGTGGCGGTCAGGGCGGCGGCGGGCGCCGGTCCGCCTGAGAGTTCGGTGGGAAGTGCCGTCGGGCGGCCGCGTGTTCGACGTGGCCGGTCGCGCGGCGCCCCCCTGTGAGGGGCGCCCCCGGCGGCCGGGCCCGGCTCAGTACAGGGTCGTGCGCTCCCTGCGGATCGAGTAGACGACGAACCCCGCCCCGAGGCCCAGGAACAGGGTGCCCCCGGCGACGTACGGGGTCGTGTTGAAACTTCCCGTGTCGGCGAGCCGGGTGCGGGTGTCCGTGGACGCGCTCCCGGTCGTCTCGGCGGAGGTCTCCTCGGACGCCACGGTGGACTCGTCCGCCGTGGTGCCGAGCATCGAGGTCGTCGTCGTCTGTGTTCTGTACTCCGCGGGTTTGTCGTCCGTCGCCTTGGCGGACGGAACGAACCACAGGGCACCCAGGAGGGTCCCCGCGGCGGTGGCGGTCAGCAACGATCGACGTGCGGACACGGAATATCGATCCCCTTGTGACGCTGGCGAATTGGCCGTGTGGGGCGATGTTAGTGAAAGGTGCGGGTCACAGGAAAGTCACGGTGGCCATGAGCCGTACGCTCCGACGTATGAGCACACCTGAGACATCACGTTTTGTGCGGTTGCGCGTCGAATTGGTCATCGAGGTCGAGGACGAGAGCACCCTCACCAAGGCGGCGCTGGGGCGCATCGCCGAGGATCCCGAGATCCCGGCCGACGAGCGGACCCACGCCGAGAGCGCAGTGACGGAAGACACGGCCGAGGCCCTGGCGTACCTGGTCGACCCGTTCGACCTGGTGGGAGACGTGCCGGGGGTCGAGCTCGCACAGGCCTCGTGGAGCAGCGAGCGGATCGACTACGACCCCGATTCGCCGGAATGGGATCTCGACGAGGATGATGGCGCCGGAGACGAGGAAGAAGCGACCGGCTGACACCGCTTGGGAGAATCGTGACCCCGGGCGGCAACCGCCACCCGGGGTTCTGTCGTCTCACAGGACGCAGTGACCGACACCCGCACCAGGCGTATCCCCGTGGATCGACGTGGCGTGCCCCACACCCGTGATGGATGTGGAACGGGACGAACCGGTCGTAGCGTTGACAGGTGTTACGGGGACTCTCGGGCTTTTGGGGAATCGGCGACGATGGAGAAGCGTGTGATGACGGACAGTAAGCGGCGCAATGGCCTGACGGTCGCGTCCGCACTGCTCGGCGGGGTGCTGGTGCTCTCTGCGTGCAGCGGAGGCGGCAGCGACGACCCGAAGGGTGAGGACGGGGGGAACGGCTCCTCACAGTCGAAGGTGGACGAGGCGGCGGCCGAGAAGACCTCCGAGGCCCAGATCAAGATCACACCCAAGGACGGCTCCGACAACGCCTCCATCAACAGCGCCGCCGCGGTCACTGTGACCAAGGGCACACTGACCGATGTGACCATGAAGACGACCGCCGGCGCGGCGGTCGAGGGTGAGATATCCGCGGACAAGAAGAGCTGGAAGCCCAGCGGCCAGCTGGAGCGCGCCACCGCCTACAAGATCGCCGCGACGGCCAAGGACTCCAAGGGCCGCGCCGCCCACGAGAACGCGTCGTTCACGACGGTCTCGCCCACCAACAGCTTCATCGGCAACTTCACGCCCGAGGACGGCTCCACCGTCGGTGTCGGCATGCCGGTCTCGATCAACTTCGACAAGGCCATCACCAACAAGGCCGACGTGCAGAAGGGGATCACCGTCTCCTCCAGCAGCGGCCAGGAGGTCGTCGGCCACTGGTTCAACGCCAACCGGCTCGACTTCCGCCCCGAGGACTACTGGCAGGGCAACTCCACTGTCACCCTCAAGCTGAACCTCGACGGTGTCGAGGGCGCCGACGGCGTCTACGGCGTGCAGCAGAAGACGGTCACCTTCAAGATCGGCCGCAACCAGGTCTCGATCGTCGACGCGCAGACCAAGACCATGAAGGTCACGCAGGACGGCAAGACGATCCGGACCATCCCGATCTCCGCCGGCTCGCCCGAGAACAAGACGTACGAGGGCAAGATGGTGATCTCCGAGAAGTTCAAGGAGACCCGGATGAACGGCGCGACCGTCGGCTTCACGGACGACGACGGCAAGGGCGAGTACGACATCAAGGACGTACCGAACGCGATGCGTCTGTCGAACTCCGGCACGTTCATCCACGGCAACTACTGGGGCGCCAAGTCCATCTTCGGCAGCGTCAACACCAGCCACGGCTGCGTGGGCCTGTCGGACACGAAGGGCGCGAACGACCCGAACACCCCGGGCGGATGGTTCTTCAGCCACTCCATCCTCGGTGACGTCGTGGACGTGCGGAACACCGGCGACAAGACCATCGCCCCGGACAACGGCCTCAACGGCTGGAACATGAACTGGGCGGCGTGGAAGGCCGGTTCGGCCGTCTGACCCGAACACACCTCGTCCCGAGGGCGGTTGCTCACAGAGCAGCCGCCCTCGGCGTTTTCACAGCGGGCCCACAGCGGCCGCGAGGTCCGCGCTCCTTCTCATCCTTCTCTTATGCGGGCCTTATCCCGCCATCACGCGGCGTCCCTAGCTTGCGGCCATGTTCTTCACCTACCTGAGGCGCGAACTGCGCCGCCGCAGAAAGGCGGCGCTCGTCGTCGCCTCCGGACTCGCCCTCGGCATCGCCCTGGTCATCGTGGTCAACTCCGTGTCGTCCGGCATGGAGAAGGCGCAGGGCAAGGTCCTCCAGTCGCTGTACGGGCTGGGCACGGACATGACGGTCACCAAGGCGGCCCAGGCACAGTCGAGCACGGGTGAGCGCCCGCGCTTCCAGTTCGACGCCCGCGGCAGTGACTCCGAGGACGAGCAGAGCAGCGACCGCGTCATGGTGCAGGGCTTCCAGACCCTGGCCGCGAGCACCGTCGCCAAGGTCGGTGCGCAGAGCGGCGTCTCCGACGCCGTCGGCGGACTCAGCCTCCAGGTCATCAAGGTCAGCGGCCAGTTCCGCCAGGGCGAGTTCCAGCAGGACCAGCAGCAGAACGGCGGCGGCAGCCGGCAGGGCGGCCCCGACGCCCAGCAGTCCCCGCAGGGCCGGGTCGAGGGCGGCGGTGCCGACTTCGACGTCAACAACTACTCCGTGTACGGCACGGACGTCACCGAGCCCGCGCTCGGCCCGCTCACCTCGTCGAAGATCACCAGCGGCCGGACGTTCAGGACCTCCGAGACCGACGCGAAGGTCGTGGTCGCCGACAGCTCGTACGCCAAGGAGAAGAAGCTCGCGCTCGGCGACAAGGTCACCGTCAAGGGCGTCAAGTACGAGGTCATCGGCATCGCGACGCCCGACAGCGGGGACGCGGCCGCCAACCTCTACCTCCCGCTCAAGCAGGCACAGACGCTCAGCGACTCCAAGAACAAGGTCACCACGATCTACGTCAAGGCGTCCGACTCGCAAGCGATCGGCACCGTCAAGTCGACCATCCAGAAGAACATCGACGGTACGACGGTGACGACCTCCGCCGACCTCGCCGACACCGTCTCCGGCTCCCTCTCCACCGCCTCCGACCTCGCCTCGAACGTCGGCAAGTGGCTGTCGGTCGCGGTGCTCGTGGCCGCGTTCCTGGTGGCGGGACTGCTCACCTCGTCGGCGGTCTCCCGCCGGGTACGGGAGTTCGGCACCCTCAAGGCGCTCGGCTGGAAGTCCGGCCGCGTCACCCGGCAGGTCGTCGGGGAGGCAGTCGTCAACGGCCTCGTCGGCGGCGCCCTCGGTATCGCCCTCGGCCTCGCCGGCGCCTACGCCGTCACCGCGGTCAGCCCGACGCTCCAGGCCGAACTCGGCTCCACGGGCGGGGGAGCGGGAGCGGGCGGCCCCGGCGGCGGCATGGGCGGCCCCGGCCGGCAGACGGCGTCCAAGGCCCTCGACGTGGCACTGACCGCGCCCGTAGCCCTCAGCACGATCGCCGTCGCGGTCGGCCTCGCCGTCGCCGGCGGTCTGATCGCGGGCGCCTTCGGCGGCTGGCGGGCCTCCCGGCTCCGCCCGGCGGACGCCCTGCGCCGCGTCGAGTAGCCCGAACGCCCCCGACGAACCGTGCCGCGCCCCGCCAGGGGCGCGGGGAACGGCGCGACCGGCCACAGACGGCCCGCACCCCTCGCGCTCGCCCCGCGGAGCGCATCCGCACACCAGACCTCAGGAGTCGCACCATGTACGAACTCACCGGCGTGACCAAGCGCTACAAGCGGGGCAAGGAGACCGTCGACGCGCTCGACGGGGTCGACCTGACCATCGGGGACGGCGACCGTCTGGTCATCCAGGGCCCCACCGGCGGCGGTAAGTCGACCCTTCTCCAGATGCTCGGCGGCCTCGACCGGCCCACCTCCGGAAGCATCGAACTGGACGGCACGGATCTCGCCAGACTGTCCGAGACCAAACTCACCGGCGTACGCAGCGAGAACATCGGTTTCGTCTTCCAGAGCTTCAACCTCATTCCCACTCTCACCGCCCAGGAGAACGTGGAGACCGCCCTCGTGCCCCTGCGGACAAAGGTGAGGGAACGGCGCGAACGGGCCGCCGCCGCACTGGAGTCCGTCGGGCTGGCCGAGCGGCTCGGCCACCTTCCGGCCGAACTCTCCGGAGGCCAGCAGCAGCGCGTCGCCATCGCCCGCGCCCTGGTCAAGCAGCCGAAGGTGCTGCTCGCCGACGAACCCACAGGAAACCTCGACGAGTCCATGCGCGACGAGATCATGGACGTACTCGAAACCATGTGGAAGGAACACGGGCTCACTTTCATCATGGTCACGCACGATTCCGCGATCGCGAAAAAGGCGCCGAGGGTCGCCACGATCCGGAAGGGAAAGATCACCGTCAGGGAAAATGCGAACTCTTGACTCCCGTCTCACTATTGAGCACCTGTTCGCCCCCCGGCATACTGAGTATTCCGGGGGGATGCGCGCGAGCATGCGTACGGGATGTCCCCCGGCCGGATGAACGGGGATTCATCCCGGACCTGATCTCCAGGGGGAGACTTGCGCAGACAAGTGAAAAGAGCGTGCGCGGCCACGATCGCCACGGCGGCAGCCGTGGCCCTGGCGGCGGGCATGACCAGCCCGGCGTCGGCGGAGGCCAAGCGCACTGGTGGTGACGCGGCCCTGCAGACCGTGCCCAAGCACCGCATCACCCTGATCACCGGCGACCGCGTCGTCGTCGACGACAAGGGCCGGGTCACCGGCCTGGAGCGGGCCAAGGGCCGCGAGGGGATACCCGTCCAGATCCGCAAGGCCGACGGGCACACCCTCGTCGTGCCGGCCGACGCCGCGCGGCTCATCGCCACCGGCAAGCTGGACCAGCGGCTCTTCGACGTCACCGAGCTCAACAAGTCGGCAAGCCGCAAGGCCCAGAAGCAGGGCCTCAAGCTGATCGTCGGCTACCGCGGCGCGGCCGCCGCGGCGAAGGCCGACGTCCGCGAGGCCGGCGACACGAAGGTCCGCAGGACCCTCAAGTCGCTGAACGCGGACGCGGTGCTGACGCCGAAGGCCGACGCGTCCGACCTCTGGTCCGCGGTCACCGACTCGCGGGGCGGTGACGCGAAGACGGCGTCGGGTATCGCCCATGTGTGGCTCGACGGGGTCCGCAAGGCCAGCCTCGACAAGTCCGTCAAGCAGATCGGCGCCGACAAGGCGTGGGCCGCCGGGTTCGACGGCAAGGGCGTCAAGATCGCCGTCCTCGACACCGGTGTCGACGCGACCCACGCGGACCTCAAGGGCCAGGTCGTCGCCGAGAAGAACTTCTCGACCGCTCCCGACGCGACCGACAAGTTCGGCCACGGCACGCACGTCGCGTCCATCGCGGCCGGTACGGGCGCCAAGTCCGCGGGCAAGTACAAGGGCGTCGCGCCCGGTGCCACGCTGCTCAACGGCAAGGTGCTCGACGACAACGGCTTCGGTGACGACTCGGGCATCATCGCGGGCATGGACTGGGCCGTGGAGCAGGGCGCCGCGGTCATCAACCTCAGCCTGGGCGGCGGTGACACGGCCGAGATCGACCCGATGGAGGCCCAGGTCAACAAGCTGTCCAAGGAGAAGGGCGTCCTCTTCGCCATCGCCGCCGGCAACGACGGCGAGTTCGGCGAGCAGACGGTCGGCTCCCCGGGCAGCGCGGAGGCCGCGCTCACCGTGGGCGCCGTCGACGACGCGGACAAGCTGGCCGACTTCTCCAGCACGGGCCCCGGCCTCGACGGGCAGATCAAGCCCGACGTGACCGCGCCCGGCGTGGACATCACGGCCGCCTCCGCCCCGGGCAGCGTCATAGCCGACGAGGTCGGCGAGAAGCCGCCCGGTTACGTGACCATCTCCGGCACGTCGATGGCCACCCCGCATGTCGCGGGCGCCGCGGCGATCCTCAAGCAGCAGCACCCCGACTGGACGTACGTCGAGCTCAAGGCGGCGCTGACCGGCTCCGCCAAGGGCGGCAAGTACACGGCGTTCCAGCAGGGTTCGGGCCGGATCCAGGTCGACAAGGCCATCAAGCAGACCGTGATCGCCGAGCCGTCGTCGCTGAGCTTCGGCATCCAGCAGTGGCCGCACACCGACGACACCCCGGTCACCAAGAAGGTCACGTACAAGAACCTCGGGACCACCGACGTCACGCTGAACCTCACGGCGGCCGGCACCAACCCGAAGGGGCAGGCCGCGCCGGCCGGCTTCTTCACGCTCGGTGCCAAGACGCTGACCGTCCCCGCGGGCGGCACGGCCTCCGCGGACCTCACGGTCAACACCAAGCTGGGCGGCACGATCGACGGCGGCTACTCGGCGTACGTGACCGCGACCGGCGGCGGCCAGAGTGTGCGTACGGCAGCGGCCGTACAGCGCGAGGCCGAGTCGTACGACGTCACGCTCAAGTTCATCGACCGTGACGGCAACCCCGCGAAGAACTACAACACCGACCTGACCGGTGTCTCCGGTCTCGCCGCGGAGAAGTGGTTCGCGCCGTACGACGAGTCCGGCACCGTCAAGGTGCGGGTGCCCAAGGGCGGCTTCATCCTCAACTCGGCGTTCTTCGTCGACCCGGAGGACTTCACCAAGGGCGCCGACTGGGTGGCCCAGCCGAAGCTGAGCATCGCCAAGAACACCACGATCACGGTGGACGCGCGGACGGCGAAGCCGGTGGACATCACCGTGCCCGACCCGGCCGCCAAGTCGGAGTTCGCGTCGCCGGACTACACCGTGGACGTCGGCAACAACAGCTACGGGTTCGGCTGGTGGCTGGACACGTACGCCAACTTCCGTGCCGCGCACGCGGGTCCGGAGATCACCGACGGTTCGCTGTTCCAGCAGTGGGGCAGCCACTGGGCCAAGGACGGCGAGGAGTACGACACCGTCGCGGGCGGCAAGGTGAAGAAGGTCGCCACCGGATACACCAAGCACTACAAGGCGAGCGAACTGGCCACGCTGAAGGTCGGCCTGGGCGCCTCGACGAGCGGCAAGAAGGGCGCGGTCACCACCCTGGGCTGGCTGCCGGGCAGCTCCAGCGCCTCCGCGATCGGTGTCCCGCAGGCGCTGCCCAGCACGCGGAAGGTGCACGTCTCCACCGCGAACGGCGTGAAGTGGGAGCAGGACTTCGAGCAGCACGGCGGGGTCGACCCGGACGGCTTCCCGATCACCGAGGCCTACTACACGCTCGGCAAGGCGCAGACCTTCACGGGCGGCAAGAGCTACGAGAAGACCTACAACACGGCGGTCTTCGGCCCGCGTCTCGGCTCCGGCTTCGGCCTCCAGCGCGAGGGCAACGACATCTACGGTGTCGTCCCGCTGTTCGCCGACGGCAAGACGCACGCCGGCTCCTCGCTCTTCTCCTCGGTCACCACGACGCTCTACCGCAACGGCACCAAGGTCGGCTCGAACACGGACCCGCTGTTCGGTGAGGGCGTCTTCAAGGTTCCGGCCGGTGACGCCTCGTACAAGCTGACCACCTCGGTCAAGCGCAGCGTCAAGGTCGCGGCGGCCTCCACCCGCATCGACGCCAGCTGGACGTTCCGCTCCAAGAAGGCCGAGAGCGCCAAGCTGCCGGCCTCCTCGGTCCGCTTCAACGCGCCCGTGAGCCTGGACAGCACGGCCCCGGCGGGCAAGAAGGTCTCCGTCCCGGTCACCGTCCAGGGTTCGGCCGCGGGCAAGAACCTGAAGTCGCTCACGACGTACGTGTCGTACGACTACGGCCAGACCTGGAAGAAGGTCACCGTCAAGAAGGGCAAGATCAGCGTGACGAACCCCGCCAAGGGCAAGGGGATCTCGTTCCACGCCAAGATCACCGACAAGAAGGGCAACAAGTCGACGATCTCGATCTACAACGCGTACTACGGGAAGTGAGCCGCCGGGGCCGGCCCCTCGGGGCTGAACCCATGGTTCGCTGAACGCTGACATACGCGAACGGCCCGTCGGAAGCAGAGCCTCCGGCGGGCCGTCCGTGTTTGTGTGGGGGCATGACCGCGCACACCGTTGAGTACATCCGGTACCTCATTCCCGAGCAGCAGTCGGCGGAGTTCCTCGCCGCCTACACCCGGGCCGCCGCGCAGCTCGCGGCGGCCCCGCAGTGCGTCGACTACGAACTGGCGCGCTGCGAGGAGGACTTCGAGCACTTCGTGCTCCGCATCACCTGGACGTCCACCGAGGACCACATCGAGGGCTTCCGCGAATCGGAGCTCTTCACCGACTTCGTCGCCGAGATCGGCCCGTTCGTCGGGTCCATCCAGGAGATGCGCCACTACAAGCCGACGACCGTACGGGGCACGGGGGCGTCCGTGCCCACGCTGTACTCCTGGGCCGGGGGTCCAGAGGCCTTCACACGGCTCACCGAGGTCTTCTACGACAAGGTCCTCAAGGACGACGTCCTCGCACCCGTCTTCGAAGGGCTCGCCGCCGAGCACGCGTCCCATGTCGCGGCCTGGTTCGGCGAGGTCTTCGGCGGCCCGGCGGCCTACTCCGAGACGCAGGGCGGGCACGGCCACATGGTCGCCAAGCACCTGGGGAAGAGCATCACGGAGGTCCAGCGGCGGCGCTGGGTCAACCTGCTGCAGGACGCGGCGGACGAGGCGGGCCTGCCGACGGACGCCGAGTTCCGTTCGGCGTTCGTCGCGTACGCGGAGTGGGGGACGCGGCTCGCCGTGCACTTCTCCGGACCCGACGCGACGCCTCCGGCGGAGCAGCCCGTACCGAAGTGGACGTGGGGCGCCGCCCCGCCGTACCAGCCGTGACGGTGCTCGTCGCACTGCAGCGGATGCCGGATGCCGGATGCCGGACGCCGGACGGGCTGGACACCTCAGCCTGTCCGGCGTCGGGCACTGGCCGTCCGAGGACGAGGCACGGGCGGGCGGCCCAGGCAGGCCCAGGCGGACGGGCGGGCGGCCCAGGTGGACACAGGGAGAGCTACGCCCGTGGTGTCGAGGACCCCGCCCGGGTGGCGTCCGTGCCCCAGCTGGCCAGCAACCGCAGCCCCTCGGCCGACGGCGAACCCGGCTCCGCGTGATACGTCACCACCGACTGCTCGTCGTCGTCGGGGAGCCGGAACGTCTCGAAGGACAGAGTGAGCTCGCCCACCAGCGGATGACGCAGCCGCTTCACCCCGTGGCTCTTCTCCTTGACGTCGTGCGTCGCCCAGAGCCGCCGGAACTCCTCGCTCTTCACCGACAGCTCACCGACCAGCGCCGACAGCCGGGGATCGTCCGGATGGCAGCCCGCGTCCATGCGCAGAAAACTCACGATGTCGGACGCCTTCTGCTCCCACTCCACGAACAGGTCGCGGTACTCGGGCCTGAGGAACACCATCCGCGCCCAGTTCCGCTCGGGCGCGGGCAGCTCCGACCAGTCGCCGAACACGGCGGCGGCCATCCGGTTCCACACGAGGATCTCGGAGCGCCGCCCCACAACGTACGCGGGCACACTGTCGAACGTGTCGATCAGCTGCCGCATCGCCACCCGCACCTGCTGCGGCCGGGCCGACGGCTTCTTCTTGTGCTGCTTGGGCTTCGCCAGATGGGTGAGATGCGCGTGCTCGGCCCCGCTCAGCCGCAGGGCGCGCGCGATCGCGTCGAGCACCTCCGCCGACACGTTCCGTCCGTTGCCCTGCTCAAGACGGGTGTAGTACGCCACCGAGACCCCGGCCAGCTGCGCCAGCTCCTCGCGGCGCAGGCCCGGCACACGGCGGTGCCGCCCGAAGTCCGGCAGCCCCACGTCCTCCGGCTTCAGCCGCGCCCGGCGCGTGCGCAGGAACTCGCTGAGCTCGGCACGCTGGTCCAGCGGCCGCCCCGGCACCTGCCCGGCCGCGCCCGTGGAGTCCTGAGAGGGCTGTTCGTCCATACGTCCAGTATTCACGGTGGTACGCACACGAACCTGCCCCTGCCAGTAGTAGGACCAGCGAACGTACGCAGAACCGTGGTCTGGGTGACGGCCGGGAAAGCGGGCAGGCTGGAATCCGTACCCGGCTGGAAGGCAGGCCGGGCGCAGATCCACCTCTTAGGAGAACCGTCCGCATGACCACTGTCGCCGCATACGCCGCCCCCGCCGCCAAGGCTCCTCTGGAGCGCACGACCGTCGAGCGTCGTGCGGTCGGCGAGCACGACGTCCTCATCGAGATCAAGTTCGCCGGCATCTGCCACTCCGACATCCACCAGGCCCGTGAGGGCTGGGGCGAGGCCATCTTCCCGATGGTCCCGGGCCACGAGATCGCCGGCGTCGTCACCGAGGTCGGACCCGGTGTCACCAAGTTCACCGTCGGCGACCGCGTGGGCGTCGGCTGCATGGTCGACTCCTGCCGCGAGTGCGAGAACTGCAAGGCCGGCCTGGAGCAGTACTGCACCCAGGGCAACGTGGGCACGTACAACGCCCTCGACAAGAACGGCGAGGTCACCTACGGCGGCTACTCGACCCACATCGTCGTCGACGAGGCCTTCACCGTCCGTATCCCCGAGGGCCTGGCCCTCGACGAGGCCGCGCCGCTGCTGTGCGCCGGCATCACCACGTACTCCCCGCTCAAGCACTGGAACGCCGGCCCCGGCAAGAAGGTCGCGATCCTCGGCATGGGCGGCCTCGGCCACATGGGCGTCAAGATCGCGCACGCGCTCGGCGCCGAGGTGACCGTCCTGTCCCAGTCGCTCCGCAAGCAGGACGACGGCCTGAAGATGGGCGCCGACCACTACTACGCGACCAGCGACCCGAAGACCTTCGAGGAGCTGCGCGGCTCCTTCGACCTGATCCTTTCGACGGTGTCCGCCCCGCTCGACCTGGACGTCTTCCTGTCCCTCCTCAAGACGGACGGCGCCTTCGTGAACGTGGGCGCGCCCGAGGAGCCCGTCGCCCTGAACCTCTTCTCGGTGATCGCCGGCCGCAAGACCCTCGCCGGGTCGGGCATCGGCGGCATCCAGGAGACCCAGGAGATGCTGGACTTCTGCGCCGAGCACGGCTTCGGCGCCGAGATCGAACTGATCAGCGCCTCCGAGATCAACGAGGCGTACGAGCGGGTGCTGAACAGCGATGTGCGGTACCGCTTCGTGATCGACACCGCGACGATCTAGCTCCACCGGAGACAGGGCGCCGGGCGCGGTTCCCGCCGCGGGATCCACCGCGGGATCCGCCCCGGATTCCGACCGCGTCGCTGGGGGACAGGGCTGTGCTCTGTCCCCCAGCGGCGTTCGACGGTGCCGTTACCCGTCAGCCCAGCAGGTCGAGGGCCTCGCAGTAGTCGTCATGGGCCTCGCCGTACTGCCCGGCGGCGACAAGGAACATGGAACGGTCGGTCAAGGCCCGCGCCAGCGCCTTTCGGCTCTGCTCCGCGTTGGCCGTGTCGGCCGTGCCAGTCGCGCCTGCCTGGTCGGCAGGAGCAGCAACTGCGGCAGCGGTGTCGGCGCCGGTTGCGTAGGCCGCGTCGCGTGCGAGTGCCACGCCTTCGTCGAAGAGCGGGCGGAGGGGCTTCAGGATGAGATGGGAGCGGTTCTCGCGGCGGACAGCCGCACGGATGGTGAGCCTTCGGTGCAGGGCCACCACTTCGGGCAGGCGTCCCGACGGCTCCGCCCGGGCCGCCTCCTTCAGTCCGGCGGCCTGTTCTTCGAGGGCGGCCAGGCCGTCGACATAGGTCTGCCTGACGTCGGGCGACCAGTCGAGGAACGGGGCGCCGAACGGAGGCGCCGGGGACCCGGGCCGCGGCGGGGGTTCCGCGGACCGGCCCGACAAGGCGTACAGGGTGACCCACCACGTCAGGATGTTGCTCCAGCTCTCGCGCTCCCCGGTCCTGTCCAGCTCGGACAGGAAGGTGAGGGCCTCCAGGCGGGCGGCCCGTGCCTCGACGCACTGCCCGGCAGCGTCCAACATCCCCGCACGGTGGACCAGTTGCCATATCAGGATGGCCAACGCGGTGCCGTTCCTGGCGGCCTTGGCGCGGGAGCCCGCCACGATGTCCGCGAAAACCTCCAGCGCCGCGTCGTGGCATCCGGCGGCGTCCAGTTCGGCCGCCCATTCGAGCAGCTCCCAGAAAGAGGCCTCCGGGGACTCCGGGGCATCTGAGGCTTCTGAGGCCTCCGAACTCTCCGAGGGCGCCCGGGTTTTCGAGATCTCTGCCGAGCTCTTCGAGCGAGCGATTCGTACCGACTCCCCGCAGAGGTCCGCGGCCTCCTGGTGACGTCCTTCCTCGGCCAGGACGACGGCCAACGGCCCCTGCCCGTAGACAGGGCTCGGCACCTGGCCGTGTGCGAAGCCCCACCGCCCGGCCTCGGCCATCTCCTCACACACGGCGAGGCCCTCCGCCCGCCGTCCGGCGGCACAGAGCTCGCGCCGGTACGCGGACAGAGCACGCACCAGCAACTCGGTCCTGTTGTGTTCGCCCGCGTCGATGCGCCGGGCCGCGACAGCCGCCTCGGCGTACCGTGCCAGTCGTACGTCCGGCAGGTCCCGTACCTCCGGCGCGTATCCGTAGGAGAGCAGCGCCTCCGTCAGTTTCGGCAGGTAGGTCAGCGGACTCACCGCCGACAGCACCCGGTAGGCCCCGACCTGTCGACCGACGTCCGGCCTGCCTGATCCGAGCAGCATCGTCCGTGCGCGCAGCACCGCATCCTGATCGACGTTCTCGGTGTGATCCATGTCGGCGATTCTGAGGGCCGGGAGAGGGGCCGAACAAGGCGCCCGAGCTGTGCCGTTAGTCCTACGAAAACAGCCTCTGACCTGTCATGATGGGTACGGTATCGCCGGTCGCTCCGCTCTCACGGAAGCGACTGTGAACGCCCGGAGCCCTAGCCTCGTCACAGGAGGCTCTCGTCCCGGACGACCCAGCCCGCGCCCAACTCGCGCCGCAGAGCGCTCAATGCCGCGTGCGCCTGCTGCTTGAAGAGCTGCAGCTCCTCGTCGGACCACGGCGAGGGATCCGGCGGGTAGTCCCAGTTGATCGACGACTGGTACCGCTCGGACAGCCTGGCCAACTCCGCCCGTGTCACCGCGCTGATCGGCAACCGCTCCAGCCGGCAGGGGTAGCCGTACGGGCTGGCCATGTCCTCCGGCCACAACGGCGTGTCCACGCCGGCCTCGAAGAAGAAACGCAGGTAGTGGGTCACGCGGCATTGTCCCAGGTGCCGGCGGGCTCGTTCCGCCCACAGAGTAAGGCGGTTGCTCTTCCTGCCGGACATGATGGCCTGGGGCGTGCGGGCTGCGGGCGTGACCGGTCGGCCGCGGAGCTGAGGGAGCCTCGATGAGAGTCGCTTTCGTGCACGGCGCGTGCGCACAGGACGCCGCCTGGTGGTGGCACCGGATGGTGGAGCCACTTGCCGCCCTGGGCCTGGAGAGCCGCAGCGTGGAACTACCCAGCTGTGGCGAACGGGCGGGAGCTGCCTCGGGGGCGGATCTGCACGCCGACGCCGACGCGGTACGGGCCGTCCTCGACGAGGAACCCGAACGCCCCGCTCTGCTGTGCGGGCACTCGTACGGCGGGATGGTGATCACCGACGCGGCCGCGGGCCGGGACGACGTCGACCACCTCCTCTACGTCAGCGCGGTCGTGCCGGACACCGACGAGTCACTCGCCTCCCTGGCCGGACCCGAACCAGCACCCTGGGTCGTACCGCGGGACGACGGCACGATCGTCCCGAACACAGCGGTCGACCTGCGGGGCGCGTTCCTGCACGACTGCGACGAGGAAGCGGCGGCGGGCGCCCTCCGACGCTGGGGACCACAGTCACAGGCGGCCTTCGCCCAGGCGCCGCGCGGCATCGCCTGGCACAAGACCCCCTCCACGTACGTCGTCTGCGCCGAGGACCGGGCCACGTCACCGGCGAGGCAGCGGGAGTTCGCCCGACGCGCGTCCCGCCGGCTCGACCTGCAGACCGGCCACCACCCGTTTCTGTCCCATCCGGCCTTGCTCGCCGAGGTGATCGGAGAGATCGTCGGCGGGGGCGACGCACAGGTGTCCGGGGGAGCCTGACCGGGTGGGCCGCGTGGGCCGCGTGGGCCGCGTGGGCCGGGTCGTCGGCGTGGACGGCGTCGACTGAAACGTTCCCCTGAGCAAACGGATCAACGAGACGCACGAGACGCACGGACGCACGAGACGCAACGAGAGCCACGGAAAGAAGTGAGGGGACCCCATGGTTCGGCTGTACGAGCGCGGCAGCAGATCCTGTGAACCGGCGGAGATCGAGCCGGGCATGCGTGACGCGATCACCGCCCACGCGCGGGCGCACTCCCTCGGGGACGTACTGGCGAACCAGGTCGCCTGCTGCGACACCCGCAGCACCCGCCTGCACAAACCGGGTCTGCTCTCCCGCCTCAAGGGATCGGCGGACCCGGACCCCGAGCACCGCACCGTCGCTCTGTGCACGGCCCGCCATCTCGTGGTGGCGGTGACCCGGGCGTCCACCGGTACCGTGTGCCTGTCCGCGCGGCTGGACGACGTGAGCCTGGCCGGGCACAGCGAACTGACCGGCGGTCTCCCCGGACGCCTCCAGGTTCCGCAGGACAGCGGGGTCAGCGTCACCGCCTCCTGGTTTGGCCTGCCGGAGCGGAGTTCCTACTACGTCGCGCTGGGCGACGACGCCCCCGGTAGATCCTTCCTGGAAGCACTGCGCGAGGCGGTCGCAGCAGCAAAGCAGAACTGAGCCACGGCACGTCACATCCCGCAACGACGTCACGTCACGTCACGGCATGCGTCGCGTGGCCGCCGCACGCCACTGTTCACGGCCCCGGAAAGCCGTTGCCACCGCGTTCGATGCCGCTCTCGGCTCACCCGCGCGGGCGGCCCAGTACGTCGTCCCCGAGGGCGTAGGGACGCTCCTGGGGCATCAGCCGGGCCGCGGAGCCCAGATCGCCGGCCCGGACGAGTGCGTGGATCTCGTGGGCGAGCGGAGTCACGTCTGTGACGGCGACCGTCCACTCGTCCGCGTACCGACGCACGGCCTCGCCGGAGACCGAGTTGCAGCGAGCGGTGGGGCAGCGGCCGGAGCCGCAGATCACGCTCGGGATCCCACTGCACCTGTGCCAACGCCTGCCGCAACTGCCGCTTCCAGTCGGCCTGGTCGGCATGCGCCCCGCGGACGTAGTGCGACAGACAGGCGCCACGCAGCGCCCACTCGAACCCCTCCCGACGGATCTCAAGGCCCAGGACGGTCTCCTGCCCGACCTTGGTGCCCCAGCCGCAGAGGTACATCATCCGCAGGAAGGACGGTTTGATCCGTGTCTTGCCGTGCTCACAAACCCTTCGTTGGCGGAGCTACTGATTCCGGCAATGATGGTCGAGTCAAGCCTCGCCAACTGCGAACTGCCTGCCGCCTGCGACTGACGTGCTTCGTCGGGTTGAGCAACGGGTCGAAAATCGGTGGTCACTTGAGCCGGCCGGGCCCACGCTGTACGCCATGGAAGAACCGCTTCACAGGATTCGCGCGCTTCACACGGCGTCCACGGTCACCGTCTACCAGGCGTACTCCCCCGAGATCGGACTGCCCGCCATCCGAGACGGCCGATTTCCCGCCGCGTGGAGGCCTGGCCGTATGACGTGGATCAAGCCCAGTTTCATGTGGATGATGTATCGCTCCGGCTGGGGCACGAAGGAGGGTCAGGAGACCGTCCTCGCCGTCGAGATCACTCGCGACGGCTTCGACTGGGCGCTGCGCCATGCCTGCCTGTCGAGTTACGTTCGCGGACTGCATGTCGATCGCGGCACCTGGCAGCGTGACCTCAAGCGGGCACCGGCCCGTGTCCAGTGGGATCCCGAACGCGATCTGCACCTGCGTCCCCTGCCGTACCGCTCGCTACAACTGGGGCTCTCGGGTGAGGCATCGTCGCGTTACGCGGACGACTGGATCGTGTCCATCAGTGACGTGACTCCGCTGGCCAACGAGATCCACGCACTCGTCAGTGACGGCGAACTGGACTCAGCGACCCGGCTGCTCCCCCAGGAACGGGGATACCTTGCCGGTGAAGAACTACTGGCCCACCTGCGTACCTGACCGGCAGGCCGGGCACAACCGCCGGCGTCACCTATGGGTCGCATGGCAGCACAGCCCCCGGCACAACACGGCCGGGTGCGGATACCTCTTGCCCGGTCACGGCCCTGGACGCCCGCGCAACCCCCTCGGCCCGCCGACACCTTGAGACACCACGGTCTGCCCGCCCGCGCTGCACGGAACTCCGCCGCGATGGACGCCTTGGTGGACCTGCCGCACATGGTCGTCGCCGACCTGCTCGGCATCCACCCCAAGACAGCCGAACGCTGGGACACCCTCGTCGGCGGGAACTGGTCCGATTACTTTGCAGCGCGACGGGCCGACCCGTAGGGCCCGGTAGTTGAGCAGGGCGATGTTCCGAGTCTGCGCTATCGGGGGATCGTGAGCAGGATGCGGCCGTGGCCACCGCCGGCGTCGACGTGGTCGTGGGCCTTGGCGATGTCTTCCAGCGGGTGACGGTCGCCGACTGCGATGGTGAGGGCGCCGACGGCGGCGGCGGAGGTGAGGTCGCGGGCGGCCTGGCGCTTGGCCGCAGCAGGGAAGTCGTCGCTGCCGAGCAGGCGGAGGGTGACGTTGTTGAACAGCAGCGGCCAGAAGGGGATTTCGGTGCGGTCCGTGCGGGTGGCGTAGGCGGCGATGACGGCGTTGTTGGCGGCGACGGCGTTGTCGAGGTCGGCGTTGTCGGACAGCGCGACCTCGATGATCCGGTCGACGCCCCGCGGCGCGTACGAGCGGATGGCCGCGGCGGGGTCGCCGGTATCCAGGGGGACGGCGTGGGAGACGACGGCCGCGTCGACGCGGTTGAGGTCCGCGCTTCGGCGGACGGTCGCGATCACAGTCGCGCCGGCCCAGTGGGCGAGCTGGGCGGCCAGGGAGCCGACGCCGCCGAGAACTCCGTGGACCAGGACCAGTTGGCCGTCGACCGGGCCGTCGGCGAAGACGGTGCGGTGGGCTGTGATGCCGGGGATGCCGAGGCTCGCCCCCAGCTCGTCACCGAGGTGGTCGGGCAGGAATACGGCCTGGTGGTCGGGTACGACGGTGTACTGGGCGGCTGTGCCGAAGGGGCGGTAGGACTGGGCGCCGTGTACCCAGACCCGCTGTCCGACGCGGCGGGCGTCGACTTGGGCGCCCACGGCGTCGATGACTCCGGCGCCGTCGCTGTGCGGGATCACCCGCGGGAAGGGCATGGACGAGCCGAGCCAGCCGCGCCGCTTCTTGGTGTCGCCAGGGTTGACGCCCGAGACGGTGACGCGGACGCGGACCTCGCCGGGGCCGGGGACGGGATCAGCGAGTTCACCGACGTGCAGGACATCGGCGGCGGGGCCCTGGTCGTCGTACCAGGAAGCAAGCATGGGGGTACCTCCGTGGACAGTCAGCTCGCGGGAGCGGCGGGCGCATGCGGATCCGCATGCGGATCGCTGTCGGTGCATGCGGTGTCGAATGCGGGCGCCTTCTCCCCGAGGGCCTCGCGCAGCCAGGTCCGTTCGGCGCGGCTGGTGGCGCGGGCGGTGAGCAGCATGCCCCGCCGGTAGGGGTCGGCGACCTCCTCGGCACGCAGGGGCCGCTCCTTGTCGTAGAAGAAACTCGCCGGTTCCTCCAGGAACTCCAGACGTCTGCGCAGCACCGCGTGCTGTTCGGCCACGTCGGGCAGGTGGGAGAGGAAGGCCAGGACGACGTAGAACCGGGTGAAGTCGGTGATCTCGTGGTCGGCTGGCTTGCGCAGGCGTTGAAGCATTTCGGCCCGTCCAGCCGCGGTCGGGCTGAGCACGTATCGGGCCGCCCCCGCGGCTGGGTCGGCGCGCCGCTCGATCAAGCCCGCCCTGGTCAGGCGATTGATTGCCGGATACAGGCTGCCGTCACTGACCGGCCGCGTATAGCCGGTCAGCTGTGAGATGCGGCGGCGCAGCTCGTGTCCAGGCAGGGGTCCCTCGGCGAGGTAGCCGAGTATCGCGAGTTCCAGCATGAGTCCATCATCGCACGTGAACATCGAATCGATGTTCACATCGAATCGATGTTAGCCTCGCCGGTACCCGCCCAAACGTCTCTGGAGAGGCACAGCACGATGCCATCGCAGTCCACCGAGTCAGTGATGAACCGTTTCGTCGAGTTCATCAACACGGGCAACGAGGATCTCTCCCGCGAGGTCATTTCTCCGGACGCGGTGTTCCACGCGCCAAGCCACTCAGAACCCCTGCGGGGACCCGATGGGTACATGGAAGTCCTCGGGATGATGCGCAGCGCCTTCCCCGACGTCCAGTGGACGCTGGAGGAGACGGTCACCGAAGGCGACACCGTGGCCGCGCGGTTCACCATGCGGGGAACCCACGACGGTGAGTTCTTCGGGGTCCCGGCGAGTGGCAACAAGATCTCGGTGCAGGCCATGAACTTCTACTACCTGGCCGACGGCCGGATCGTCGGCGAACGGGGCCAGCCCGATCTCCTCGGGGTGATGCAGCAGATCGGTGCCGTGCCGGCGCCTTGAACCTCGTAGCGCCGGGTGAGCCTTCGGCCGCGCGGATTGCCGCTGCCGGGAGGGGGCCGCATGGCGCGGTGGCAGAGGGCGAAGCCCTCCACCGGAGCGCGGGCGTCTGTTGCGGGTTCACCGCAAGAGGCCGGTCTTCTTCTTGATCCGGCGTCTTCGCGCAGACAGCGCCCGTTGCGGCGAGAGCTTTACACCTTGTCACCGCTGACGTGACCGAGCCGGGTACGGAACTGGTGGAGTGCACGGATCCTGCGTGCCATCGGTTTTCGACCGGGTGACGCAGGGGCGGCGGGCGGGCACGGAATCGCCCGGGACCCTCACGCGTTGTGGGAGTGGGCAGGTAGCCGGCGGTGTGCGAGCCGAGCAGCCCGAGTGACCGAGCTGACAGATATTGGAGGGGCCGCAATGGCTGCGCAGACGCAGAGGGCCGTGCTCGCGGGTGGATGCTTCTGGGGGATGGAGGATCTGATCCGCCGGCTCCCGGGCGTGACGGCGACCCGGGTCGGATACACCGGGGGCGACGTGCCGAACGCGACGTACCGCAACCACGGGACGCACGCGGAGGCCATCGAGATCCTTTTCGACCCCGAGGAGACCAGCTTCCGCGCGATCCTGGAGTTCTTCTTCCAGATCCACGACCCGAGCACCAAGAACCGTCAGGGCAACGACATCGGCCTCAGCTACCGCTCGGCGATCTACTACGTGGACGACGAGCAGAAGCGGACCGCCGAGGACACGATCGCGGACGTGGACGCCTCCGGCCTGTGGCCGGGCAAGGTCGTCACCGAGGTGGAGCCGGTCGGCCCCTTCTGGGAGGCCGAGCCCGAGCACCAGGACTACCTGCTGCGTTACCCGGAGGGCTACACGTGCCACTTCCCGCGCTCGGGATGGCGGCTGCCGACTCGCGCGGAGAGCTGACCGCGCGAGGCGGCCCGGCGGAGCCCGGAGACGACCGGCCGAGGCTCCGCAGCCGGGACTTCCCGCGCCTGCGGGGCCGGCGGTCGCCCGATGCCGTTTAGAAGGGCGCCGGGCGCGGACGGCGCCGGAGGAGCGCAACAGCGGAGTGCATGAGCGCCGTCCGGGGCGGCGGAGGGCGCGCCCCGGGCCTGCTCAGCGCGACAGCGTGGCCGGACTGCCGCCGTTCGCCTCGTATCCCGCCACCGCCAGGGCCCGGTACACCGCGTAGTCCGCCGCCGGGTCCGACGTCAGCGTCCACGGGAGGGCGCCCACATGGCCGTCGACGTGCACCAGCTGGTTCATCGCCTCCGACCAGCGCTCGCCGCGGACCAGGAAGAAGATCAGCAGATGGCGGACGTGCGCGAGCATCGGGTCGTCGGAGCGGGCCGAATGGACCGCGAACAGCCCGCCGTGGACCGCCTTGGTCACGACCTCGCTCTGGTAGAAGCCGCTGACGAGATTCACCTCAGGAAGGTGCTCGAAGACCGCGAAGAGCGGCATGGCGGCGAGGAGGGACCCCTGGGGGGCGCGCGCCGCGGCCGCCTCCGCGAACGAGTACGCCGTCTCCCGTGACCCGTGCCACTTCTCGCACCAGTAGTGCAGGGCCGCCAGATGTGCCCCCATATGCGCGGGCGCCCTGTCGAGGATCTTCAGCCAGAGCTTCTCGAACTCCGGCTGGGTGTACGCGAGCCCGCGGGCCACCGACAGCTCGATGATGTACGGAATCGGGTCGCCCGGTGCCAGCAGTGCTGCCTCGCCGCAGGCCGACCGCGCCTCCTCCATGATGATCCGGAACTCGTCGGTCCCCGGCGTCGACGTGCGCCACGCCTGCTGCACCAGGAACTCGGCGTGCACGGCGGCGCCGCCCGCGTCCTTGGGCTTCTCGGCACGCCACACCCGCAGCCACTGGCCGCCGGGGCTGTCGCTCACGCCCCCGGGGCGCTGCTGCAGCTCCAGCGAGGCGGCGCCCGCGAAGGCCTGGACGCGCTGCCAGCGCCGCTCGCCCTCCGACTCCGTGCCCGCGAGGAGCTGGGAGGCCGCGCGGTAGTCCTGGCCGCGCTGCACCAGGTCGAGGACCTCCAGCAGATCCTGGTCGGGGCCGGGCATACGGATGTCCAGCTCCTCCTGGCGCAGGAAGCCGTAGTTCGCCGGGTCGGCGGCGTCCGGGTCGCCGGGGGCGACCTGCGTGATTCCGGCACGCCTGCGCCTCAGGATCGGCCCCAGGGCGAACCCGATCATGAGCAGCGCCATCAGGACCCAGAGAATCTCCATACGACAAGCGAACCAGACGCGTCCGACAATTGGCCAACCAGGTCGGCCGCTCCTGTGGAAAACCTTGCGGGAGGGACGGCGGGAGGGATGGCGGGAGGGACGGGAAGAGGGGCGGGGAGGGCGAGGCCGGCGGGTGGTCCGCGGCCCGGTGTCCGGCCGCCCGCCGCCACAATCCCCGCGGGCGCATTACCCTCGGTGCCCATGAGCGACAGGCACATCAGCCAGCACTTCGAAACCGTGGCGATCCACGCGGGCAACACCGCCGATCCCCTCACCGGCGCGGTCGTCCCGCCGATCTACCAGGTCTCGACCTACAAGCAGGACGGCGTCGGCGGTCTGCGCGGCGGCTACGAGTACAGCCGCAGCGCCAACCCCACCAGGACCGCCCTGGAGGAGAACCTCGCGGCCCTGGAGGGCGGCCGCCGCGGGCTCGCGTTCGCGTCCGGACTGGCGGCCGAGGACTGCCTGCTGCGTACGCTGCTCAGCCCCGGCGACCACGTGGTCATCCCCAACGACGCGTATGGCGGCACGTTCCGCCTCTTCGCGAAGGTCGTCTCGCGGTGGGGGGTGGAGTGGTCGGTCGCCGACACCAGCGACCCCGCGGCCGTGCGGGCCGCCATCACCCCGAAGACCAAGGCCGTCTGGGTGGAGACCCCCTCCAACCCGCTCCTCGGCATCACCGACATCGCCGCCCTCTCACACATCGCGCGTGAGGCCGGCGCGAAGCTCGTCGTCGACAACACCTTCGCCAGCCCGTACCTCCAGCAGCCGCTCGCGCTCGGCGCGGACGTCGTCGTGCACTCGCTGACCAAGTACATGGGCGGCCACTCCGACGTCGTCGGCGGTGCCCTCGTGGTGGGCGACCAGGCCCTCGGCGAGGAGCTGGCCTACCACCAGAACGCGATGGGCGCGGTGGCCGGTCCCATGGACGCCTGGCTGGTGCTGCGCGGCATCAAGACGCTCGCCGTCCGCATGGACCGGCACAGCGAGAACGCGACCAAGGTCGCCGAGATGCTCACCCGGCACGCGCGCGTGACGCGTGTCCTGTACCCGGGCCTCCCGGAGCACCCCGGCCACGAGATCGCCGCCAAGCAGATGAGGTCGTTCGGTGGCATGGTCTCCTTCCAAGTCGAAGGCGGCGAGGAGGCGGCCGTCGAGGTCTGCAACCGCGCCAAGGTGTTCACGCTGGGCGAGTCCCTGGGCGGCGTCGAGTCCCTGATCGAGCACCCGGGGCGCATGACGCACGCGTCCGTGGCCGGGTCCCTCCTGGAGGTCCCCGCCGACCTCGTACGCCTCTCCGTAGGCATCGAGAACGTCGACGACCTCCTTGAGGACCTCAAGCAGGCCCTGGGCTAGCCGACCGCGGCCCGCGAAGCCCGCAAGCCCGGGCGCGACGCGCTGCAGGCCCGTGGCGTTCTTGGGCCGGGGCAGGCAGAGACACGGGTCTTCGGCGGCCGGCGGAGGGTTTCGGCGGTCCTCACCGGTTCGCCGTCGGCCGTCGCCCTCACCAGCCGGTCAGCGGTGGAGTCGTCTCCGACGGCGGCTCCACCCACGGCTGGGCGATCGACGCCCACACCACGAAGGCCACGGCCGCCGCGAGCAGCAGCAGCCAGATCAGCAGGAGCGCGGCCCTTCGACGGCGCAGCATCCGCCCGCCCCTGCGCACGGCCTCCGGGTACAGCTCGGGCGGTACGGGCGGCTGGGGCTCCTCCAGGATGCGCCGGACATCGGCCTCCCTGCGGTTCACCGGGCTCATGAGGGCGCCACCTTCGCGATCACCGGGGTGGCCTCCCGCGGCGGATGCAGCAGCGTGGCCATGGCGCGGGCGCAGATGGCCCGTACCCGCTCGGTGGGCAGCCCCAGCAGTGCCGCGGCCTGCTCCTCGGCGACGCCCTCGTACATGCGCAGCACGAGGATCAGCCGTTCCTGCGGCGTGAGGCAGTACAGGACGCTGCCGTGGTCCGGGCGGCCGCGGGTGTGGGCCCGGCCGAAGCCGCCGTACTGGTGCCAGGCCCCGCGCGCGAAGCGCACGGCCAGGTGCTGCCGGGTCCGGTCGTACGGGTCCTCACCGTGCAGCCGGTCCCAGGTGGCGTACGTGTGGGCCAGGGCCGCGGTGAGCAGGCGCCGCGCGCGCGGGTTGTCGTCCGGGGGCTCCGCGGTGAGCAGCGTCGCGGCATGCAGCAGCCGCCCTCCCGCGCCCGCGACGAATGCCTTGAACTCCCGGGCACGGCGGGCGTTCCGGGACGCCTGCCGCTCTCGCACCGTGCCTCCCGACGGTGGGGAACCGGGCCCTGGATGCGTACGCCGGGGACAGCCGCGTACGACAGGGCCCGGTCTCATATGAGGCCAGGCGTGGGCCCCTGGTCAAGAGGCCGGTACGAGACGGTGTGCGACGGCACGGGACGAGGAGGGAGCGCACCGGGGAAACCGGCGGGACGGCGCGGCACGAGCACGCGGTGGCGCCGTTCGAGTGGCCCGAGCCGAAGCCGGGCGCCGACGCGGGGCGCCGGAACCTGACGGCCGGGCGGGCGCGGTCGCGGGCGGGGCACCGCGCGGCGGGCCGGTCAGGAAGGGGCCGGGGCCTCCACGGACGGCGACGCGGCCATCCGGGTGGAGAGTGCGGTGTTGAAGCGGGTGAGCAGCGTGCAGAAGGCCTCGCGCTCCTCGGGTGCCCACTCCTGAGTCAGTTCGGCCATCAACTGACGTCTTGAGGACCGCACTTCCTCCAGGCGGGACAGGCCGCGCGGCGACAGCTGGAGCACCACGGCACGCCCGTCCTCCGGGTGGGAGGTGCGCTTGACGAGCCCGGTGTCGACCAGCGGGGCCACCTGCCGGGTGACCGTCGACGAGTCGATGCCCATGCTCGCGGCGAGTGCCTTGACGCCCATCGGCCCCTCCTTGTCGAGGCGGTTGAGCAGCAGATACGCGGCGCGGTCCATGGAGTTGCGCACCTGACCGACCCCGCCGAGCCGGGTCTGTTCGGCACGGCGGGCGAACACCGCGACCTCGTGCTGCAGCGTTTCCAGAAGACCGGTGTCACCGACGGTCGTCATGTCCATCGACATTTCAGGTGTTGTGGGCATGGCCGGGGGCTCTATTCATGCGTGGGGCTGGGTTGGGGGACAGAGTACGCGGACGGGGGGCGGGCCGTACCGGCGCTGAGCAAACCGGTCTCGGACGTTGGTCACGGCCGCTGTCGCGCGGTGTGAACTGCGAGACTGGTGGTCATGAGCTACCGCACGGCTGACTCCTTGCCGCTGGTGACCCTCGACGACGTACGCGGCGCCCAGAAGATGCTCACGGGCGTGGCGCGGGTGACCGCCATGGAGGGCAGCAGGCACCTGTCCGGGCTGGTGGGGGCCCCTGTCCACTTCAAGTGCGAGAACCTCCAGCGCACCGGTTCGTTCAAACTGCGCGGCGCGTACGTGCGGATCGCCGGACTCCTTCCCGAGGAGCGGGCGGCCGGGGTGGTCGCGGCCAGCGCCGGGAACCACGCGCAGGGCGTCGCCCTGGCCTCCTCGCTGCTCGGTGTGCGCTCCACGGTGTTCATGCCCAGTGGCGCCCCGCTGCCGAAGGTCGCGGCGACCCGGCACTACGGCGCCGAGGTGCGCACGCACGGCACGGTCGTGGACGAGACGCTGGCCGCCGCGCAGGAGTACGCGGCCGAGACGGGCGCCGTCTTCATCCACCCCTTCGACCACCCCGACATCATCGCCGGGCAGGGCACGGTCGGCCTGGAGATCCTGGAACAGTGCCCCGAGGTGCGCACGATCGTCGTCGGGATCGGCGGCGGCGGACTCGCCGCGGGCATCGCCGTCGCGGTGAAGGCCCTGCGACCGGACGTACGGATCGTGGGCGTGCAGGCGGCGGGCGCCGCCGCCTACCCGCCCTCGCTGGCGGCCGGGCGCCCGCTGTCGGTCGAGAACCCGGCGACGATGGCCGACGGGATCAAGGTGGGGCGGCCCGGGGACGTGCCGTTCCGGATCGTCGAGGAACTGGTGGACGAGGTCCGTACGGTCTCCGAGGACGCGCTGTCCAGTGCGCTGCTGCTCTGCCTGGAGCGGGCCAAGCTCGTCGTAGAGCCCGCGGGCGCGAGTCCCGTCGCGGCGATCATGAGCGAGCCGGACGCCTACGAGGGCCCGGTCGTCGCGCTGCTGTCCGGCGGCAACGTGGACCCGCTGCTGATGCAGCGCATCCTGCGCCACGGCATGGCCGCGGGCGGCCGCTACCTCGCGGTGACGCTGCGGCTGACGGACCGTCCCGGCGCCCTGGCCACGCTTCTCGGGGTGTTGTCAGCGGTGGACGCCAACGTCCTCGACGTGAGCCACGTACGGACCGATCCGCGGCTCGGGCTCACGGAGGTGGAGGTCGAGCTGCACCTGGAGACGAAGGGTCCGGAGCACTGCGCCGACGTGAACGCGGCGCTGCGGCAGGCGGGTTACACGGTCATCGACTGAGGTCGGGCGGCCGTGTGCGCCTGCCGGGACCGGCCGGGATCCGTACAGGATCCGGCCGGAACCCAGGCCGGATCCGGGCGGAATTCAGGCCGGGATCCGGGCGCAGGAGCGCGTACGGAAAACTACTTGAGGAAACGCGATACATCGCGTTATGGTGTGTCCCTCGTCACTGGGCTGCCCGGGGTGCGCCGGATATTCGCTCGCCGTGCGAGGCAGAGCAGGGCAAAACTAGTCACTTTCCGCTGGACCCCCAACCCCTTGGGAGACTCACATGCCGGGCGCCATCTACGCCGAAGGCCTGGTGAAGACCTTCGGCGACGTAAAGGCCCTCGACGGCGTCGATCTCGATGTCCCGGAGGGCACGGTCCTGGGCCTGCTCGGGCCGAACGGCGCGGGCAAGACCACCACGGTCCGCTGTCTCACCACGCTGCTCCGGCCCGACCGCGGCAGGGCCGTCGTCGCGGGCATCGACGTGCTCAAGCATCCGAACGAGGTACGGCGCTCGATCGGCCTGTCCGGCCAGTTCGCCGCGGTCGACGAGTACCTGACCGGCCGCGAGAACCTCCACATGGTCGGCCAGCTCTACCAGATGCGGGCCAAGCAGGCGAAGGTCCGCGCGGTCGAGCTGCTGGAGCAGTTCAACCTCACGGACGCCGCCGACAGGCCGGCGAAGACGTACTCCGGCGGTATGCGCCGTCGGCTCGACCTCGCGGCGGCGCTCGTCGTCTCGCCGCCGGTCATGTTCATGGACGAGCCGACGACCGGCCTCGACCCGCGCAACCGCCAGCAGCTGTGGGAGGTCATCAAGCAGTTGGTCTCGGGCGGCACGACGCTGCTGCTGACCACCCAGTACCTCGAAGAGGCCGACCACCTCGCGCACGACATCTGCGTGGTCGACCACGGCCGGGTCATCGCCCGCGGCACCTCCGACCAGCTCAAGGCCCGCACCGGCGGCGAGCGCGTGGAGGTCGTGGTGCACGACCGCGAGCACATCGGGACCGCCACCGAGGTCCTGCGGGGCTTCGGCAAGGGGGAGACCACCGTCGAGGACCACACCCGCCGGCTCACCGTGCCCGTCTCCGGCGGCGCGAAGCTGCTCGCCGAGGTCATCCGCGAGCTGGACGCCCGCGGTATCGAGATCGACGACATCGGCCTGCGCCGCCCCACCCTCGACGACGTGTTCCTGTCGCTGACGGGCCACCTCGCCGAGGAGAAGGCCGAGGACAACGGCGAAACCGCCGAAGACGCCAAGGGTCACAAGCGCAAGAAGGAGGCCGCCAAGTGAGCGCCGTCACCGATGCCGTGCGGACCGTGGCCCCGGGGGGCTCCCTCGGCCAGTCCGTCCGCGACTCCCTGGTCGTGGCCAAACGGAATTTGATCAGAATTCCGAATCCTCTTCGCAGAGCTTCGATTCAATCCAACTGGCTGCCCGCCCAAGAGCAGCGCATGAGCGTCGGGAAGGAGCAGGTCGCATGAGCATGGTGGCTGACTCCCTGGTCATCGCCCGCAGGAACCTAATCCGCATGACCCGAATTCCCGAGATGATCCTTTTTGGGGTCATCCAGCCAGTGATGTTCGTGGTGCTGTTCACGTACGTCTTCGGCGGCTCGATGAGCGTTGGGGGCTCTACCGATCCGGACATCTACAAGAACTTCTTGATGGCTGGCATCTTCGCGCAGACCGTCACCTTCGCCACGGCGGGATCAGCCGCCGGTATCGCCGACGACATGCAGAAGGGACTCGTCGACCGCTTCCGCTCGCTCCCGATGGCCCGAGGCGCAGTACTGACCGGACGTACTGTCGCCGATCTCGTTCAGACATTCATCACGCTGCTTGTCCTCGCGATCGTCGCCCTGCTTGTGGGATGGCGCCCTGGCTCCGAGGAGCCCACCAACGTGGGGAAGGTCCTCGGCGGCTTCGCCCTGCTGCTCCTGCTCGGATACGCCTTCACCTGGATCGGCGCCCTGATCGGACTGTCCGTGCGCACCCCGGAGGCGGCGACCTCCGGCGGGATCATCTGGCTGTTCCCGGTGACGTTCATCTCGAACGCGTTCGTGGACTCCAGCCAGATGACCCCGTGGTTGCGCCACATCGCTGAGTGGAACCCCTTCAGCGCCACGGTCCAGGCCTGCCGGGAGCTGTTCGGAAACCCAGGTGTTGTGCAGTCGGACGCGTGGCCCATGCAGCACCCCGTCTGGGCCTCTGTGATCTGGTCCGTGCTGATCATTGCGGCGTTCCGGACGTTCGCGGTCCGCAAGTACCGCTCGGCGGACGGCTGATCGCGCTCCTGCGACGGAGCCCCTTCCTGCGAACGGAGGGGGCTCTTCGGCGTGTGACGGAAGTTCTCTCACGCAGACAGCGAAGGCCCTCCCCAGGGATGCAGGGGAGAGCCTTCGACTATGAGTCTAGGGGGTCAGATCTGGGCAGCCTTCGCCAGCCCCAGGAAGGCGCTCCAGGCGGCCCTAGAGACGACCAGGGCGGGGGCCCTGGGGGTGCTTGCAGCCTCTGCCGATCAGCGATTCTTACGCTACGACAAGGACATCCGTTGGTCAGAGCACGAGGCGGAAAGAGTCTTGGTTGAAGGAATCGTGCACCAGCCGGGGGAGACGCTGATTCCAAGCTTTCTACGGAGAGGGTACGGAACGGTGAAGGTCCACATCTACGGAACTAAACAGCCCACAGCTTCGTCAGCGGCTCAGAACTCGCTCAGAAACTAGCGACGGAGTACGGCGCGCACACGGCCAAAGTCGTGCGGCTCTTTGGTCCCGAGACGCTGCGGGGCAAGGGGGCCCGAGCCCAACTGAAGGAGTTCCAAGACCCTTGCCCCTCTCCAGCTGGCAAGGTTCTTCCTTTCGAGAATCTGCCGGAGCCCGCTCCGGCTACTTTTGGAAGCTTTGCCGAGGCGATGGCCGCGGATGGCTTCTCATTCCTCCATGGCCAAATGCAGACAGGCAGCGTTGGTCCCGTATTGGTCGCGGTGCGAAACGACTGCGTGGCCGGAGCCATTGCCCTCATGGAGATCCGCCCCGATGTTGTGGGAGCTGCGCAGTTGATGCATCAGTACTTCGAAGTCCTGCCGGAGTAACGCGACTGAGGGGCCCGGTTCGAAACGAACCGGGCCCCTCCTGTCTGCTGCCGCTTGCCGGCGGTGCACCCCTCGTCAGGGTGCATGGCCTAGCCGACCGTCACAGAGAACCCGTGCCCAATGACGATCAACGCAGCCATGATGACACCGACTGCCGCCAAGACACTGATCAGACGGACCGTTCGGCGCTCCTCCGCGATGGCGTACCGGACCGTGCGCCACCACTCCTTGTCGAGCTTCATGCTGCCCACCTCCCCCTCCATGCAGGTGAGTTGAGCTTGGCGTACGAGGTGCAGGGATGTTCCGTAGCGATACGCTGTGAGCCGCAAAGAGTCGTGGTGAATCGTAGTGACGCGGATGGCGCCAGCATCACGAGCGGAGGAACGCGTTGGCAGGCTCGGCAAGTGGTGACATCGCCATCCCGGAGTGGGTCCCCGCTAGCGGCCCGCTACGGGAGTGGTTGGAGTGGCTCAGGACACTCAGGAGGTACTCCGGGACGCCATCTCTGGAGGACATGGCGGAGGCGGTCACAGTGCGTGGCGGCAAGGCCAGTAAGGCGACAATCCGCCGTCTTTTCCGGGGGGAGACGTTCAGTGAGCAGTCTGCGACCGCGGTCGCTTGGATGCTGGCGACGTCGGATGTTCGCTCTGCACGCGGCCCCCGCAGCGAGGGCGATTGGGATGCTTTCGATTCGCAGTTGTTCGACTTGTTGAGGCGGGCGCAGCAGGCGGCAGAGCAGATAGGGGTTCCTACCCCCGCCTCAGGACTTAGCGGGGACGAGATATTTATGATCCTTTCGGCACCACCAACGTGGCCGAAAATCAACGCTTCGGCACACACCATCATTGGGTCAGACAGTAATTCGTCCTATGCCGATAATCGTGAGTACTTGGATCTGCGGCACTGGATGACTCCTCACCAATCCATGCATCACACGATCCATCATGGTGGTGGATATATCCCCTGTCTCGATCGGCATCAAGAGAATCATTTGGACCTCTTGGTCGTGGTATTCGAAGAGGGAATAATCGGAGCGCGAGGTTCACATTTTGCCCCGAGGGTGCGTGAAGACCATGAGAATTGGAGCCTCGCGCACTCGATTCCCAGCTTCACATCTGGCGTAATTATGATTGCCGGATTCCGGGGGAACGTCAAAGCTGCAACAGCGAATGAACAGTGGAGGCAGGAAACCGAGGAAGTGCTTGTCATTTCGTCTGAAGGGTCTGCGGAAGACCTCATAGGAGACCTGCACTACACAATCAACCTCACGGGCATCCGCGGCGAATTCTCGGGTGCTCGACTCATGGCTGAGGCGGCGAAGATCGTTCAGGAGGGGAACCAGGACCCTACGCTCTTCGGCTATTCCCACCAGGTCCACATGGCGTCTCCCTGACTCGGGGATGGGTAAATCAACTGCCACCGCAGATTGCGTACGTGTCCGGTGACAAGGTCCCGGACGCCGGTAGGTAGAAGTGTGGTCGAGCCCACAGCAATGTTGTTACCACTCCTCGGATGATGCATCATCGCGAGCCCTTGGAAGCCGCAGTGCCGGGTGAGCCTCGATGAGGGCCGCGGCGATGGCAGTGAACGTGAGGAAGTGTTCTGGCTTGCGTTCCTAGCGGCGGTGGAGACGTCGGCAGCCGGACAGCCAGGACATGGTCTGCTCGACGACCCAGTGGTGCTGGCCCAGTCGCTGGGACGACTCGATGCACCTGCGAGCGATGCGGTGCGGGATGCCTCGCGGTGACAGCCATCGCCGCAGGTGCCGGTATAGGCCTTCGGCTCTGCACAACCGGACTGAGGCGCCGTATCCCTTGTCTGCGTGCAGCTTGCCGGGCCGTCGGCGTCGGGGGTCCGTGAGGTGAGCGGATGGGCGGAATGCCGCGGACCAGTGGGACGAGTGCCTGACTGTCATGAAGGTTCGCGGCGGAGGTGCCGATCGACAGCGGCAGGCCAATTGCGGTCAACGATGAGGTGGATTTTCGATCCGGTTTTGGCGCGGTCGGTCGGATTCGGTCCGGTCAGCTGCCCCCCTTTGAGGGCTCGGATTCTGACGGAGTCGATTGCGCAGGCCAAGGTATTCTTCCGGTTCACACATGGGTGACCCCGGCAGCGCGCCAACGCTCCGGGGTCTGGCCAGTCGGAAAGGACTGACATGGGTAAGCGTAGCCTTGCGTGCCGGCAGAAGACGGGCGGGAGTGCGATCCGGGTAGCGATCTACCTTCGGGTATCCACGTCCCAGCAACTCGAAGGCTACGGCCTGAAGGTGCAGGAAGATCAGTGCCGTGCCTGGATCGCGTACGCGCTACGAGGAGTGCGGCACACGATTGTCGCCGTGTATGTCGACGGCGGCGTCTCGGGCAAGCTCGCCAGCCGCGAAGACCTTGACCGCATGACTGTGGACGCCATGGCTGACCGCCTGGACCTGATTGTCTTCGGCAAGCTGGATCGCATCGGCCGCACGATGAAGAACATTCACCGCTGGGTCTACGACGTCACCGACAAGGGCATTCGGGTCGCTACTGCGGACGGCCGTATTGATTCTGACGACGAGATGTTCGGCATTCAGCTCTCGCTCCTTGCCTACATGGCAGAGATCGAGCACGCCCTGATCCTGGAACGCACTACGGGCGGACGGATGCAGAAAGCAGCGGTCGGAGGCTGGCCGCTCGGTGAACCGCCCTTCGGCGTCATGCTTGACGCGGACGGCACTCCGGTCCTCAACCCGGCGGAGATCAAGCAGATCGAAGCGTTTGCTGACTTCGTGATCGACTCGCCAGAGCCGGTGACGCGGGAGGACGCGGCCCGCCACCTCAACGCCCTCGGCTACCGTACGCGAACCGGCAAGGAGTGGGTCGGTGGCAACCTTGCCGCCCGCGTCCTGAAGGGTTTGAAGGGCTATGTCGACTTCGCTTTTGCTGGTGAGAACGAGGATGGCGAGGAGATCGCCACCTCTTTCCGGATTGACATCCCCAGGACTCTGCCCGAGGAGAGGGCCAAGGCCCTGCTAGCTGCTCTGGCCCGTAGTTCCAGGGTCAAGGGCAAGGCCACCAAGTACCTGCTGTCGAGCCGCTTGTTCAGCGTCTGCGGCGCGCACCGGACAGGCGCGGCGCTTGGCGAGGACTTGCGTTCGGCCCACACTGCTGGACGCTACTACCGCTGTATGGCGGGCAGGCAAGGCGTCATGCCCGTCAATGACCGCCACGAGGACTGTTGGGAGATCCCGACCGAGGAGGTAGAGGCGGCCGTATGGAAAGAGGTCAAGGCGCTCATGGCCGACAGGGGCAAGCTGCAAGCCCTTGTTGAAAAGTCCCTGGGCAGCATCCCTGACCGTGCTCAGTCCTACCGCAAACGCCTGGCCGAACTCGAAGAGCTGATCGAGAAGAAGCGGAGCGGCCGTAAGCGCAAGATCGCCCTCCTGCTGGCGTCTGTCGACGGCGAAAGCGAGGACGACGTCAAGTTGGTGGAAGAGCTGAAGGCGGAGCTCAGGGAGCAGGAGGCCGGGCTCGTTCAGGAGCGCGAGCGCGTTGCCGAATGGCTGTTCGAAGTCGATGGGCAGGAGGGCCGGGCCAAGGGGATGTTGGCCATGATCGATGGCCTCGACACCCGCCTGGATGACTTCACTTATGAGCAGAAGGCTGACCTCCTCGACCTGCTCGACGTCCGGGTTCAGATCACGGGGAAGGGAGTGCCCCGACACAAGGGGCTGGTGGACCCCATCACCGAGTGGCACCGCGAGACCGGCGTTCCGATCCCGGTTGGCGTTACGGATGACCAGTGGGCAAAGGTCAAGGACATCCTCTCGCCGAGTCGGCAATGGGGGGATGTCCGTGGTGGGTTCGAGGTGATGTTGGAGAAGCTGCGCGAAAGGCGCACCTGGAAGGAGTACGGCGGTAGCCCTCGCATCCAGGGGAAGGCCTATGCAAGCCTCTATCGGCGTGTGACGCACTGGTTTGGGTCGGGGGAGTATGAGCGGGCGCTGGAGGCGCTGACGCCCTACGAGGGCGTTCCTGTGCCGCCTGCGTACGTTCTGCCTTCAATCGAGGTAACCGGCGCCGTTGACCCCCGGTACGCGGCCGAACATGCAGGTCGGGACGTACGGGACTCCAGTTGCAACGAGACGAAGGCCCCCGGACTGGCTTCCCATGCATGGTAATTCGGGCTGATTCAACCCATCATGTTCGTGGTGATGTTCTCGTACGTGTTCGGCGGCTCCATGAACATCGGAGGCAGTACCGAATCGTCCACGTACCGCGAGTTCCTCATGGCCGGCATCTTCGCGCAGACCGTCACCTTCGCCACCGCCGGTGCCGGAGCGGGCATCGCCGACGACATGCACAAGGGCCTCATCGACCGCTTCCGCTCCCTGCCGATGGCCCGCGGCGCGGTGCTGACCGGCCGCACGCTCGCCGACCTCGTACAGACGGCGCTCACGCTGTTGGTGCTGGCCGTCGTGGCCCTGCTGGTCGGCTGGCGTACGCACACCAGCATCGGTGAGGTGCTCGGCGCCTTCGGCCTGCTGCTTCTGCTCGGATACGCCTTCACCTGGGTCGGCGCACTCATCGGCCTGTCCGTCCGCACCCCGGAGGCGGCCACCTCCGGCGGGCTGATCTGGCTCTTCCCGGTCACGTTCGTCTCGAACGCGTTCGTGGACTCCAGCCGGATGACGCCCTGGCTGCAGCATGTCGCCGACTGGAACCCCTTCAGCGCCACGGTCCAGGCCTGCCGTGTGCTGTTCGGCAACCCGGGCGTCTCGCCGTCGGACGCCTGGCCCATGCAGCACCCGGTCTGGGCCTCGCTGATCTACTCCGTCCTGATCATCGTCCTCTTCCGGACGCTGGCGGTGCGGAAGTACCGCTCGGCGTCGGCGTGACGCACGGCGAAGCCCCCGGCGCGCAGGCGCCGGGGGCTTCGCCGGGACGACGTGCGGGACGGGCCTAGGCGGCGTACGGCTTGGCTTCGAGGACCTTCACTGAGGCGAGCTTGCCGTTGGGCAGCTCGTACTCCGCGTCCTCGCCGATCCGCTTGCCGTTCACGCCGGAGCCCAGCGGGGACTGCGGCGAGTACGTCTCGATGTCGGAGCTCGCGTACTCGCGCGAGGCGAGCAGGAACGTGAGCGTGTCGTCCTTGTCGCCGTCGAAGGCGATCGTCACGACCATGCCGGGCGCCACCGCGCCATCGGCCGCCGGGGCCTCGCCCACCTTCGCGTTCTCCAGGAGCTGGGTCAGCTGGCGCACCCGGAGTTCCTGCTTGCCCTGCTCCTCCTTGGCCGCGTGGTACCCGCCGTTCTCCCGCAGGTCGCCCTCCTCGCGCGCGGCCGCGATCTTGGCTGCGATCTCCGTGCGCGCAGGACCAGACAGGTGATCCAGCTCGGCCTTGAGCTGGTTGTACGCCTCCTGGGTAAGCCAGGTGACGTTCTCGCTGGTCTGGGTCACAGGTGCTCCTCGTAGGTACTGGGAATACAAAGCATCGCCCTACCCAGAAGAATGTTCCTTCTCGGGTGGGCGAAACCACGAGCCTAACAATTCGCGGCCCGAAGGGGGAGGACATAAGCCATCAGAATTACGTCGGCGCAGGTCAGTGGCCAGGTGCCGGGGGTGACATCCGTCAGCGTCGTACGTAGTGCCGGGTAGACGCGGACGCCACCGTCCGGCGGGGCCGGACCCACGCCCCTGGCGCGGTCAGTCCGCGTGACAGCCGAGGAGTTCCGCGGTGGTGCCGGGGGCCGTCGTGCGGAGCGTGAGGACCTTGTCGACGCGGTTCGAGTCCTGGTCGAAACGGAAGTCCGCGCGGCCCACCTCGGCGCCGTCCTCGGCCTGCGAGCGGATCGTGCAGTACCCCGTCACACCCGAATCCTTGCGGACTTCCAGATGCACCTGCACGGCGCTTCCCGAGGCGTCGAAACTGATGACCTCGGCGCTGATCTTGTTGCCGCCCACGTAGTGGAAGGCGAAATAGCCGATCAGGGCGAGCAGTGCCACCCCGAGCACGGAACCGATGATCCTGAGCTTGCGGTCGGCGCGCTCGTCCGCGGAGCGGCCGTACCGGCCCTCGGGCAGCTGCACCGTGCTCATGATCGTCCTCTCCGGAGCGGGTGCGCGGGGCCGGGGCCCGGAATTTTTCACCCGCCGATTCGGTCACTATAGAAGCTCCCACCCGTCACCCGACCGCCGCCCCTCACCGACGTCCCCCGGGGCGACACCTATGGATTTGCGCCGTTTCACATCGGGGCGCCGACTTACTGAGGATTGAGTCTTGACTGATCAGTTGCGACTGATGGCCGTTCACGCCCACCCCGACGACGAGTCGTCCAAGGGCGCGGCCACCATGGCGAAGTACGTGTCCGAGGGGGTGGACGTGCTGGTCGTGACCTGCACGGGCGGGGAGCGCGGCTCCATCCTCAATCCCAAGCTGCAGGGCGACAAGTACGTCGAGGAGCACATCCACGAGGTACGCAAGAAGGAGATGGACGAGGCCCGCGAGATCCTCGGCGTCAAGCAGGAGTGGCTCGGCTTCGTGGACTCGGGCCTGCCCGAGGGCGACCCGCTGCCGCCGCTGCCCGACGGGTGCTTCGCCCTGGAGGACGTCGACAAGGCCGCCGGCGAGCTGGTCCGCAAGATCCGCGCCTTCCGTCCGCAGGTGATCACCACCTACGACGAGAACGGCGGGTATCCGCACCCGGACCACATCATGACCCACAAGATCTCGATGGTGGCGTTCGAGGGCGCGGCCGACACCGAGAAGTACCCGGAGTCGGAGTTCGGCCCGGCCTTCCAGTCGCAGAAGCTCTACTACAACCAGGGCTTCAACCGCCCGCGCACCGAGGCGCTGCACCAGGCCCTGCTGGACCGGGGGCTGGAGTCGCCGTACGGGGACTGGCTCAAGCGGTGGGACGAGTTCGAGCGCACCGAGCGCACGCTGACGACGCACGTCCCGTGCGCCGACTTCTACGAGATCCGCGACAAGGCCCTCATCGCGCACGCCACACAGATCGACCCCGACGGCGGCTGGTTCCGCGTCCCCATGGAGATCCAGCGGGAGGTGTGGCCGACGGAGGAGTACGAGCTCGCCAAGTCCCTCGTCGATACCTCCCTCCCCGAGGACGACCTCTTCGCGGGCATCCGCGACAATGCCTGACATGAGCGCAAGCCTGGCACTGACGCACCACCTCGTCCCCTTCGCCAAGGAGGTCGACGAGAACAAGGTCACCCCCGGTGTCCTCGGCTTCATCGTCTTCGCGGTGATGGCCCTGGCCGTGTGGGGACTGATGAAGAGCATGAGCCGGCACATGGGCAAGGTCGACTTCGAGGAGGACGCCGGCCCGGAGGCGGCGGCCTCCGAGAAGGCGACGGCCGGCCCCGGCGGGAAGGCTTCGCCCGCCAAGGGCTGAGCCCCGGACGCGGATGGACCGGCTCCCGTGCGGACCGACTTCCGTGCGGACCGGCTCCCGTGCGGACCGACTTCCGTGCGGACCGGCTCCCGTGCGGACCGACTTCCGTGCGGACCGACTTCCGTGCGGTGGTGAGCCCGCCGCGACGGCGCAGGGCGGTGCCCAGGTCCGGTGATGCCCCGAAGGCCTCACCGGACCACCGGCACCCCCTGGGCGCGACCGGCCGTCCTCACGCCCGCCGGGCCGACACCGGCACCCCCATGACCTCCCGCGCATGGCGGTTCGGCACCATGCCCAGACGCCAGGCCTGCCAGCCGGACTCCAGGTCCGCTCCCCGTTCCAGGAGGAGCTGGTACGCCTCGATGTAGTCGTCCAGCTTTCCGTCGCGGGTCGGATGACCGGTGCGCGACAGCTGGGACAGCTCCTCCTGGGCGACAGCGGTGCCCACCTCGACGCCCCCGGGGGAGGCGTACGGCAGCAGGGTGCAGCGCAGGAAGCGGGCCCAGTCCTCGCCGCGGCGGTCGCCGTACGAGGCGAAGAGCGCGGTCGCCTCGTCGCACAGGGCCAGCGCGGGCTGCGTACGGGCGTTGCCCGCGTCCACGACCGCCAGCTCCAGGCAGGTCCACGCCTCCCCATGGGCGACGCCGATCCGCTGGAAGTCGGCCCGCGCGTCCACCAGGAGCTGCCGGGCGAAGCCCGAGTTCCGCAGCGAGCCGGTCTGCGCGGCCCGCTGGTCGCGCGTCACCCGGGCCGAGTGGTGGCGGGCGCACGCCAGGCCGTAGACGTCACGGATCCGCGAGAACATCGTCCGGGACCGCTCCAGCTCGCGGACCGCCTGGTCGAGACTGCCCGTCTCCTCCAGCGACTGGCCCAGGTAGTACACCGTCCAGGCCTCGCCGCGGGAGTCCTCGTTCTCGCGGTGGCGGGAGGCCGCCTGGCGCAGGCCGTCGACGGCGGAGGAAGGGTCACCGTCGACCAGCCGGGCCCGGGCCAGCTGGGTCAGCGCCCAGGCCTCGCCGCGTGCGTCGCGTGTGCGCCCGTACAGGTCGAGGGCCGAACGGAGCTCGGACTCGGCGCGCGGCACGTCGCCCATGCGCAGGCCCAGCTGGCCGAGCTGGAAGTGTGCCCAGGCCTCACCGTGCACGGACTCGCCCTCACGGTGCAGGACCAGGGCGTTCGTCAGCAGATCGAGTGCCTCACGCAGCCTCGCCCGGTCCCGCTCCACGGCGGCGAGCGCGTGCATCGTCCAGGCGCGGTCCGCCGCGAGGTCGGGGGAGGCCTGGAGGTCCAGCGCCTCCTGGAGCTTCACCGCCGCCTCGGTGAGGTTGCCCTGGTGGTGCAGGGTGATCCCGAGGGAGCACAGCGCCCGGGCCGCGCCCGCGTCGTGGTGGGCCTCGAAGTAGAGGTCGACCACCGAGGTCAGCGTCGTACGGGCCTTGTCGAGTTCGCCGAGCTGACGGGCCGCGATACCCGTGCGCCACTGCACCGAGCGGACCAGCAGCCCCTGGTCGACGGCCTGCGTCAACTCGCTGATCTCGCCCAGCCGGTAGAGGTCGCCGCGCAGCAGGCAGTAGTCGCACAGGGCGCCCAGGAGGTTGAGCACCGCCGCCTGGTTCACACCCTCCGCGTGCCGCAGTGCCGCCGTGATGAAGCTCGACTCGTCGTCCAGCCAGCGCAGGGCCGCGTCCAGTGAGGTGAAGCCGTGCGGCCCGAACTGGTCCGCCCGCGTGGACGTCTTCCCGTCGACCAGGCGGATCACCGAGTCCGCGAGCTCGGCGTAGTTCACGATGAGACGTTCCTGCGCGGCCGTGCGCTCGGCCGGGTCCTCCTCGTCGAGGAGGCGGGCCTGCGCGAAGGCGCGTACGAGATCGTGCAGGCGGTAGCGGCTGCCGCGGACATGGTCGATCAGGCCCGCGCGGGAGAGCGCCTCCAGGTGGCGGGTCGCCTCCGGCTCGTCCGTCGAGAGGAGGGCGGCCGCCGCGGCCGCGCCCAGCGAGGCGCGACCCGCCAGAGCCAGCCGCCGCAGCAGCCGCCTCGCCGTGTCCGACTGGTCCGTGTAGCGCAGCCACAGCACCCGTTCGACCGGCTCGACCGGCCCGTACGCCGCCAGGTCGGTGGCGAGCCGGCGGGAGGTGCGCGGGCCCAGGGACGAACCCGCGATGCGCAGCGCCAGCGGGAGCCCGCCGCACAACTCCCTCACCTCGTCGGAGGCTTCGGCGTCGTACGGGGCGGAGTCGTCCTGCGCGGAGGCCTTCAGGAGCTCCTCGGCGCCCGGTGCGGCCAACGGCTCCACCGCGTGCTGGTGCACCCACGCCGGGAGGTCGGCGGGCAGGTCCAGGGGCTTGCGGGCGGTGACGAGGACAAGGCTGTCGGAGCGTTCCGGCACGAGCGTGCGGACCTGCTCCACGTCGTGGGCGTCGTCCAGCACGATCGTCACGGCCAGACCGGTCAGATGCTGGTGATAGAGCTCGGCGAGCCGCCGGACCTGCTGGTCCTGCGAGGACCGCTCACGGAACAGAAGCTGCTCGCGGGGCGCGCCCAGCCGGTTCAGCAGGTGGAGCAGCGCGTCTCGGGTGGTCAGCGGCGGCTCCTCCGGGCTGTCGCCCCGCAGGTCCACCACGCACGCGCCCCGGAACTGGTCCTTCAACTCGTGCGCGGCGCGCACGGCGAGCGTGCTGCGGCCCGAACCCGGCGCGCCGTGCAGGACGACCACCGTCGGCCTGGTCTCCGTGCTCGCGCGGGCCGCGTGCACCCACTGGGCGATCCGCAGCAGTTCCTGGCGGCGGCCGGCGAACGGCCCGACCGGTTCCGGGAGCTGACCGAAGGACTGCTCCAGAACACTGCGTCTGCGGGCCGCCGCGCTCTTGTCCGTACGCCGCAGCTGGGGTGCGCCCTTCTTCGCCCCGGTCGCGGCGTTGTAGACCCGCTGCTGGTCGAAGAACGGGCGGATCCCGCGGACCTCCAGGGCGGTCAGCCAGGCCAGCCGCAACTGCTCCGGGCCGCCCGGCTGCCCGAGGGCGCCTGCCCGGCGGCTCGCGGCCGGCAGATGGGAGGCGGTCACCTTCGCCACCGTCGTGGCGGCGCCGGCGACGCCGACGACCGCGCCCGCGCCCACCGCGGCGCCCGCGCCGGTGCCGAGCGCCAGGTCCGCCACCACGGCCGTGAGCGCCGCGACCGCCGCCACCAGCAGGGGAGTTCCGGCGCCCTCGCGTGCGTAGCGCTGCCCGAAGCTCAGCCGGCCGGCCTCCGCCTCGTCCAGTGCGTGGGTGTAGGCCTCGTACTCCTCGGCGGCCGTCCGTGCCATGGAGTCCAGCGCGGCCCGCGCCCGCGACAGCAGGACGCTCGCGTCGGCCCGGCCGCCCGAGCGCCGGACCTCCTCCTCCACGGCCCGGACCAACAGCCGTTCGGCCTCCGCCCGATGGCTGTCCCGCATATCGGATCCCCCTTTGCCGGTAACGGCTTTCTTGGTCAAGTGTCCTGCGGATGAGCGGGGAAGGCGAGAGAGCCTCTGGCATGCCCACGCCCGTCCTCGCGGCCCGGACCCGTGACCTACCCCTGTGGAGAGCGGGTGATCCGCCGCGCGTCCCGGTGATCCGCGCGGCCCCGTGGGTACTGCGGCAGGATGGACCCCATGCCGAACCGACTGGCCCACGAGACGTCCCCCTACCTCCTGCAGCACGCCGACAACCCCGTCGACTGGTGGCCCTGGTCGGCCGAGGCCTTCGAGGAGGCGGACAGGACCGGTAAGCCGGTCCTGCTGAGCGTCGGGTACAGCAGCTGCCACTGGTGCCACGTCATGGCGCACGAGTCGTTCGAGGACCAGGAGACCGCCGACTACCTCAACGCGCACTTCGTGAACGTCAAGGTGGACCGCGAGGAGCGGCCCGACGTCGACGCGGTCTACATGGAGGCCGTGCAGGCGGCGACCGGGCAGGGTGGCTGGCCCATGACCGTCTTCCTCACGCCGGGCGCCGAGCCGTTCTACTTCGGCACCTACTTCCCGCCTGCGCCCCGGCAGGGGAGCCCTTCGTTCCGGCAGGTCCTGGAGGGGGTGCACAGCGCGTGGACCGACCGGCGGGACGAGGTCGCCGAGGTCGCCGAGAAGATCGTGCGTGATCTCGCCGGCCGTGAGATCGGCTTCGGGGACGCGCAGGCGCCGGGCGAGGAGGACCTCGCGCGGGCGCTGCTCGGTCTCACCCGTGACTACGACGCCGCGCACGGCGGCTTCGGCGGGGCGCCCAAGTTCCCGCCGTCCATGGCCGTCGAGTTCCTGCTGCGGCACCATGCGCGCACCGGGGCCGAGGGCGCGCTGCAGATGGCGGCCGACACGTGCGAGCGGATGGCCCGCGGCGGTATCTACGACCAGCTGGGCGGCGGCTTCGCCCGCTACTCCGTCGACCGCGAGTGGGTCGTGCCCCACTTCGAGAAGATGCTGTACGACAACGCCCTGCTGTGCCGGGTGTACGCGCACCTGTGGCGGGCCACGGGGTCCGATCTCGCCCGCCGGGTCGCCCTGGAGACCGCCGACTTCATGGTCCGCGAACTGCGCACGAACGAGGGCGGGTTCGCCTCCGCGCTCGACGCCGACAGCGACGACGGGACCGGGAAGCACGTCGAGGGCGCCTATTACGTGTGGACGCCCGCTGAGCTGCGCGAGGTCCTCGGCGAGCAGGATGCCGAGGTCGCCGCCGACTACTTCGGAGTGACCGAGGAGGGCTCGTTCGAGGAGGGCGCCTCCGTCCTGCAGCTGCCGCAGCGGGAGGGCGTGTTCGACGCCGCCCGTATCGACTCCGTCAAGGCCCGCCTGAAGGAGGCGCGCGACGGCCGCCCCGCCCCCGGCCGCGACGACAAGGTCGTGGCCGCCTGGAACGGGCTGGCCGTCGCCGCCCTGGCCGAGACGGGCGCGTACTTCGACCGGCCCGACCTCGTCGACGCGGCGGTCGGGGCCGCCGACCTCCTGGTGCGACTCCACCTGGACGAGCACGCGCGCCTCGCCCGTACCAGCAAGGACGGCCGGGCGGGCGCCCACGCGGGTGTGCTGGAGGACTACGCGGACGTCGCGGAGGGCTTCCTCGCGCTCGCCTCCGTGACCGGTGAGGGTGTCTGGCTGGATTTCGCCGGCTTCCTGCTCGACCACGTCCTCGTGCAGTTCACCGACGAGGAGTCAGGAGGGCTGTACGACACGGCGGCCGACGCCGAGAAGCTCATCCGTCGCCCGCAGGACCCGACCGACAACGCCACGCCCTCCGGCTGGAGCGCGGCTGCCGGGGCGCTGCTGAGCTATGCGGCCCAGACCGGTTCGGAGCCCCATCGTGCCGCCGCGGAGCGGGCGTTGGGAGTGGTGAAGGCGCTCGGTCCGCGCGTGCCGCGGTTCATCGGCTGGGGTCTGGCCGCCGCCGAGGCCCAGCTCGACGGGCCGCGCGAGGTGGCCGTCGTCGGCCCGGCCGAGGACCCGGCCACCCGGGAGCTGCACCGCGTCGCCCTGCTCGCCACCGCACCCGGCGCGGTCGTCGCCGTGGGTGCTCCGGGGAGCGACGAACTGCCGCTGCTCGCGGGCCGGTCACTGGTCGGCGGTGAACCGACGGCGTATGTCTGCCGTAATTTCACTTGTGACGCTCCGACGACCGATGTCGAGCGTCTCCGGGCGGCATTGGGGCGCTGACCGACGGAGGGGGTGTGCGCACAGACTGCGAATGTGCGCACTTGTTCGGTTTCGTCTGACAACCGACCGACCATTCCGAAACACGATATTTATCAGAAGACCTCCCGGGCTTCACAGAACCCCCATAGTCTCTGTCCCGGACACGACAGGAGTGACTCGCTGTCGTGACAGGGGGTTTCGGGGATCCTGGGGGGATCTTTTGCTGACGTCTGTCTTCATCGCTGCCGTTTCGCTTGCCCTTTTCTGGATGGCCGCGTTCACCTTGTGGTGGCAGATGCACGCGTGGCGTACGCCCGAGGTGCTGGCCTCCACCCGGTTCAGCAGCCCGGACGGGGGCGAGCACCTGTCGTTCTCGCTGCTGCTGCCAGCACGGCACGAACAGGCCGTGCTGGACCACACCATCCAGCGACTGCTGGAATCCAGCCACACCGACTTCGAGATCATCGTGATCGTCGGGCACGACGACCCGGAGACCACCGAGGTCGCCCGCGACGCCGCGGCGCGCGACCCGCGGGTGCGTGTCGTCGTCGACACCCACGAGAAGAAGAACAAGCCGAGGGCCATGAACACGGCGCTGCCGCACTGCCGCGGTGATGTCGTCGGGGTCTTCGACGCCGAGGACCAGGTCCACCCGGAGCTGCTCGCGCACGTCGACCACGCCTTCCGCTCGACGGGCGCCGACGTCGTGCAGGGCGGCGTCCAGCTCATCAACTTCCACTCCAGCTGGTACAGCCTGCGCAACTGCCTGGAGTACTTCTTCTGGTTCCGCTCCCGTCTCCACCTGCACGCGCAGAAAGGATTCATCCCGCTCGGCGGCAACACCGTCTTCGTCCGCACGGACGTCCTGCGCGAGGCCGAGGGCTGGGACCCCGACTGCCTCGCCGAGGACTGCGACCTGGGAGTGCGGCTCTCCAGCATCGGCAAGAAGGTCGTCGTCGCCTACGACTCCGACATGGTGACCAAGGAGGAGACGCCCGGCAGCCTGATGTCGCTGCTCAAGCAGCGCACCCGGTGGAACCAGGGCTTCCTGCAGGTCTACCGCAAGAAGGACTGGAAGCAGCTCCCGGGCTTCGGGCAGCGGCTCCTCGCCCGCTACACCCTGATGACGCCGTACCTCCAGGCCATCTCCGGCGTCATCATCCCGCTGAACGTGGCCGTCGCGCTCTTCCTCGACGTGCCGGTCGGCATCGCCTTCATCACCTTCCTGCCGGCCGTCACCGCGTTCGTCACCTTCGTCTTCGAACTGGTCGGGCTGCACGACTTCGGCAAGCAGTACGGGCTTCGTGTGCGATTCGTCCACTACCTGAAGCTCGTCGTCGGCGGCCCCTTCTACCAGGTGCTCCTCGCCGGTGCGGCCGTCCGTGCCGTGTGGCGCGAGCAGAGGGGCCACAACGACTGGGAGCTGACCAGTCACGTCGGTGCGCACCTCACCGACACCGAAGCCGCGGCCATGACCCGCGGGTCCCGAGAGGACGTTCCTGCGTGACTTCCACCCTTCCCGCGGTGACCACGGTCAAGGTCCCCGCGCAGCGCACCCCTGCACCCAGCACCCCTGCGACACCTCGGACGAAGCCGTCACGGCTGCGCCGTTCGCGGGCCGACCTGATCCTGTGCGGCGTACTCCTCGCGGCCGTCATGACCGTGCAGGGCTGGAACATCGCCGACTACCCGACCCTCAGCGACGACGAGGGCACCTACCTCGCGCAGGCCTGGGCCGTGCAGCAGGGCGACGGCCTGGCCCACTACACGTACTGGTACGACCATCCGCCCCTCGGCTGGATACAGATAGCCCTGCTGACCTGGATACCGTCCCTGATCAGCCCCGAGTCGATGACGGTCGGCTCGATGCGGATCGTGATGCTGCTGGTCAGCGCCGTCAGCGCGATCCTCGTCTACGCGCTGGCCCGCCGCCTCTCGCTGCCCCGCTGGGCGGCCGGCCTCGCCCTGCTGCTCTTCGGGCTCTCGCCGCTGTCGGTGGTCCTCCAGCGCGAGATCTTCCTCGACAACATCGCCGTGATGTGGACGCTCTTCGCGTTCTTCCTGGCCGCCTCCCCGAGCCGTCACCTCTGGCACCACTTCGGCGCCGGACTCGCGGCCGCGGCCGCGGTGCTCACCAAGGAGACGATGCTCGTCGTCCTCCCGGCGCTGATGGTCACCATGTGGCGCCACAGCCACCGGGACACCCGCAAGTTCGCCCTCACCGGAGCCGTCACGGCCTGCGTGCTCGTCGGCCTCTCGTATCCCCTCTTCGCGCTCCTCAAGGGCGAGTTCTTCCCCGGCGCCGGACACGTGTCGCTCTGGGACGGCCTCAAGTACCAGATGACCAGGCCCGGTTCCGGATTCATCCTCGACGCGGGCTCCGGCTCGTACGGGGTCCTGCAGTCCTGGCTGTACTACGACCGCGTCCTGCCCCTCGGAGGCCTGGCCGGGGCGCTGCTGCTCCTCGTCACCTGGCGCTGGTCGGTGACCGCGCGGGCCCTCGCCGGGCCGGCCCTGACCGTCGGCATCCTCGCGCTGGTCGCCCTGCGGCCGAACGGCTACCTGCCCGCGATGTACGTCATCCAGGCCCTGCCGTTCCTCGCGCTGGTCCTCGCCGGAGGCACCGCGAGCGTCGCGCACGGGGTGCTGCGCAGGTGGCGCGAGGTCGACGAGAAGCGGTTCGTCACCGGGGGGAGGTACGTCATCGCGGCGCTCCTCGTCGCGGCCTCGGCGGTGTACGTCGTGCCGCGCTGGTACGACGGCGCCCGCACCGCCGTCACCACCGACGCCAACGCCCCCTACCAGGCCGCGTCGAAGTGGCTGGCGACCGAGGTCGACAACCCCGAGGAGACCCGTGTCCTGGTCGACGACGCGCTCTGGCTCGACCTCGTGCACGCCGGATACCGGCCGGGCCTCGGCGTCATCTGGTTCTACAAGGCCGACCTCGACCCCGCGGTGACGAAGACGATGCCGCGCGGCTGGCGCGACCTCGACTACGTGGTGGCCTCCCCGACGGTGCGGCGCGACGCGGTCGACCTGCCCAACGTCAGACAGGCGATGGAGCACTCCACGCCGGTCGCCACCTTCGGCAAGGGCGAGGACCGCATCGAGATCCGGCAGATCAGGGGCGGTTCCGGGAAGAGCAGGGCGAGCACGGCGGGCACGCCCGGCACCTCCGGCGCGGCGGCCGGCGGAGACGGCCGATGACGTACGACTCCGTCGTCCCCGAGGAACTGGGCGAGCCCGCGCTGCGGGTCACCGCCGTCCCCGAACCGGGCGCCGTCACCATCGTCGTCCCGACCTTCAACGAGTCCGCGAACATACGGGAACTGCTGCGCGGGATCACCGAGTCGGTGCCCGCGCGGCTGCCCTGCGAGGTCGTGTTCGTCGACGACTCCACCGACGACACACCCGAGGTGATCCGCGAGGCCGCCCGGGACTGCCCGTACCCGGTGACCGTGCTGCACCGCGAGAGCCCCGTCGGCGGTCTAGGCGGGGCCGTCGTCGAGGGGATGCGGGCCGCGACCTCCGACTGGATCGTCGTCATGGACGGCGATCTGCAGCACCCGCCGTCGCTGGTACCGGAGTTGGTGGACGCCGGTGAGCGCACCCACGCGGGGCTCGTCGTCGCCTCCCGCTACATCAGGGGCGGCAGCCGCGCCGGGCTCGCCGGCGGCTACCGCGTCGCCGTGTCCCGCGGCGCCACCTGGCTGACGAAGACGCTGTTCCCGCGCAGGCTGCGCGGCATCAGCGACCCGATGAGCGGCTTCTTCGCGATCCGCCGCAGCGCGGTCACCACGGACGTCCTGAAGCCGCTCGGCTACAAGATCCTCCTCGAAACGGCCGTACGCGCCCGCCCGCGCCGGGTCACCGAGGTGCCGTTCGTCTTCCGGCCACGGTTCGCGGGCGAGTCCAAGTCGACCGCGCGGGAGGGCGTCCGCTTCCTGCGGCACCTCGCCGGACTGCGCACGGCCTCGCCGGTGGCCCGGATGGTGGTCTTCGGGCTGATCGGCGCGACCGGCTTCCTGCCGAACCTCGCCGCGCTGTGGGCCCTGACGGCCGCCGGGATGCACTACCTGCCCGCCGAGATCGCCGCCAACCAGCTCGGCGTCGCCTGGAACTTCCTGCTCATCGAGCACCTGTGCTTCCCGGGCCGCCGGCAGTACCGGCGCTGGTGGGACCGGGCCGGGCGGTTCGCGCTGCTCGCCAACGCCGACCTGGTGGTGCGCATCCCGCTGATCGCGCTGCTCGTGAGCCGGTTCGGGATGAGTGTGCTCGGCGCCACGGCGCTCGCTCTGGTGACCACCTTCGTCCTGCGCTTCGTGGGCACGGAGGCCCTGGTCTATCTGCCGCGGAAGGGAGGGCGCGCAGGTGACACGACGGCCGTCGAGACCGGCCGTCACGTAGGGAGCCGCACAGCAAGGAGATCCAGCTGATGTTCCGCAGATCCGCTCCGAAGTTCAGACGCCCGACCCGTCCCAGACGCCGCACCACCCTGCTGGCCGTGGGCGCGCTCACCTCGGGACTGCTCCTGTCCGTCCCCCAGTCCGCGTCCGCCGCCAACCTCGTGAAGAACCCGGGCTTCGAGACCGCGGGCACGGGCGGCGACGGCATGCCCTACTGCTGGGAGAAGTCCGGCTGGGGCGACAACGACTTCACCTTCTCCACGGTCGGTGACGCCCACTCCGGCTCCAAGGCCATGAAGGTCGAGCTGACCCGCCGCACCGAGGGCGACCGCAAGGCGCTGATCACCGAGTCCGCGCAGTGCGCGCCGGTCGTCGGCGCCGGCAAGCAGTACGACCTCGGGCTCTGGTACAAGTCGACGACCCCGGACACCTCGCTGACCCTCTTCCGGCACGACACGACCGCCGGCTGGCAGTACTGGACCGACCTCAAGACCCTGCCGGTCAGCGCCGGATGGGCCGAGGCGACGGTGCGTACCCCCGAGGTCCCCGCGGGCACCGACCGCATCAGCTGGGGCGTCTCCGTCTACGGGACCGGCTCGGTGACCACCGACGACTACACGATGGACCAGGTCGCCGACCCGATCCCCGACCCGGTGTGCACGGGCACGGCCGAGGAGTGCGCCAACGGCAGGTGGGACGTGCTGCCCACGCAGAACCCGGTCCGCTCCATGCACTCCGTCGTCCTCAACAACGGCAAGGTGCTGCTGATCGCGGGCTCCGGCAACGACCCGGAGATGTTCAAGGCGGGCACGTTCACGAGCGCGGTCTACAACCCGGTGAACGGCACGTACAAGCAGATCCCCACGCCCAAGGACATGTTCTGCGCGGGACACGTGCAGCTGGACGACGGCCGTGTGCTCGTGATGAGCGGCAACAAGGGCTATCCGTCCGCCGACGGCACCATCGGGTACCAGGGCTTCAAGGACTCGTACACCTTCGACCCGGTGACCGAGACGTACAGCAAGACCAACGACATGAACGACGGTCACTGGTACCCCTCGGCGACGATCCTCGGCAACGGTGACGTCATCTCCTTCGGCGGCCTGAAGGAGGACTCCACCGGGTCCGTGACGGCCGAGCGCTGGTCCGACGCCGAGAACAAGTGGCTGCCGACCTGGCAGGTCAACCAGACCTGGTCGTACTGGGGCCTGTACCCGACGATGGTCCTGATGCAGGACGGCCGCCTCTTCTACACGGGCAGCCACACCTTCGGCAACAACATCCCCGGCTCGGGCTCGGCGATCTACGACTACGACGCCAACACCGTCACCGACGTGCCCGGACTGCGACGCAAGGACGAACGCGACCAGTCCGCGAGCGTGCTGCTGCCCCCGGCCCAGGACCAGAAGGTCCTCACCATCGGCGGCGGCAACATCGACTCGAACCCCGACGCCAACCGGCTCACCGACATCATCGACCTCAAGTCCGCCAACCCGGCGTACGTCGCCGGGCCGCCGCTCCCGCAGGGCACCGTCGACCTGGGCAACGGCAGGGTCCCGCAGACCGGCGACCAGGGCAAGATGTACGTCTCCACCGTGCTGCTGCCCGACGGGAAGGTCCTGGAGACCGGCGGCGCCCTGCACAACCGCGCCGACCCGGTCTACTCCTCGTCGATCTTCGACCCGGCGACGGAGACCTTCGACCCGGTGGCCACCGACCCGGAGGCACGCGGCTACCACTCGTCCGCGTTCCTGCTCCCCGACGGCCGCGTGATGACGACCGGCGACAACCCGGGCAACGGCTCCTGGAACCACGACGTGTCCGTCTACACCCCGCCGTACCTGCTCAAGGGCCCCCGCCCGACGATCACTTCGGTGATCGACACCGAGTGGACGTACGGCGACACGCAGCGCATCACGGTCGACCGGCCCATCGCCAGGGCGGAGCTGATCCGCCCGGCCGCGGTGACGCACTCCTCCGACCCGAACCAGCGCTTCGTGGACCTGCCGCTCTCCGTCGACGGCAACAACATCGACCTGAACGTGACGAGCAACCCGAACATCGCCCCGCCGGGCTGGTACATGCTCTTCGCGGTCGACGCGAACGGCGTGCCGTCGGTGGCGAAGTGGGTCCACCTCCAGGGCCCGCCCGCCCTGGCCGCCGCGTCCGGGGAGGCCTCCTCGGGCCACGTCCACTCGTTCGCGGACTCCCTGGAGGGCAAGGTCAGGAAGCCCGGCAAGAAGCGTGACTCGGTGAAGGTCAGCCCGACCGTCGCCGGCTGCGACCGCCACTACGGCACCGCCAACGTCTGCGTCCCGACGGTCTTCCCCGACGAGGTGAAGAAGACGACGGCGGCCCGCTGCGCCTGGCTGAAGGCGAACGACTACGGCCGCCTGAAGCTGAACGGAAAGGACGACCCCCTGCGCCTGGACCGCAACGGGGACGGCCTGGCCTGCGGCAAGGGGGACACGCCGAGGCGCTGACCCCGGCCCCAGCGAACGACGTTGCCCCGCGCCCAGATGAGGGCGCGGGGCAACGTCGTTCGCTGGGGCTGGGGCTGAGGTCTGCGAGCCGTGGGGCCCCGGGCACCCTTCAGGGGCGCGGGGAACTGCGCGACCAGCCCCCACCCACCCGCACCGGACGACGAACCCGCAAGGCCCCGGCAAGGCCCCGGCAGGGGCTCCGCTCAGCCGGAGCCGAACTCCGCGAGCGCCCGCCCCACGATCGCCTCCAACTGCTCGTGGTGGGCGCCCCGCCAGTACGCCCGCCCACACTCCCCGCACTGGGCGAACACGTCGTACGACCGCCGCGTCCCCCCTTCGAGCTGCCCGGCGACCTCCTCCCTGGAGGCCTCCCGCAACAGCCCGTTGCACGCCGTGCACCGAGTCCACGGCCTCAGCTCGGGTGCGAACCGCCCGAGTACGTCCCGCAGCTGGTCATCGGGCTGCGTGCTGTAGACGAACGCTCCCGCCCACAGCTCCCTTCGCCGCAGCAGCCCCCGGTCCCGGCTGAGCAGCACCCGCCGCTCGGCTGCGGACCGCGAGGCCAGTGCGGGGTCCCCGATGTCGAGCGACTCGTACGCGGTGTCGACACCGAGCAGCCGCATCCGGCGGGCGAGCGTCCCCAGATGCACGTCGAGCAGGAACCGCAGCGGTGCCCCCGGCACCGGCTGGGGCCGCTCGACCGCCCGTACGAGAACGGACTCGTCCGCGAGCGGCACGTGCGAGACGGCCACCGCACGACCGTCCACGACGAGCTCGCCGACCTCGGTGAGCGGGACCCCGAGCGACTCGACGACATGGCCGAGCGTGGACGAACCGTCGGTGGTGACGCCCGTGGCGCCCGCCCGACGCCCGTGCGGGACGAACAACCGCAGCTCGGGGGCGAAATCGACGTGGATCTCCGGTCCGTTCACCGGGTCAGGATGCCATGCGGACCGGGCGGCGGGCCGGTGCTTTTCGCCGGCCGCGGTGTGTCCGCGATCAGCGCCTCGGGAGGTCCTTGAAGGTGGCGAGGGTGCGGTCGACCAGGTCCAGCAGGTCACCCCGGCAGTCGCGCTCGGCCCAGTAGATGGCCGTTTCGAGGAGTGCGCCCATCAGCCCCATCGCGTAGACCCGTACCTCCAGGTCGTCCGCCTCCCTCCCCGTGCGCTCCGCCATCACCCGGCACATCAGGCGGCCCGTGACGGACATGCTCTCCATGGCCCGGGTGCGCACGGCCGGCACCCGCGCCATCAGCATGACGCGCGGTTTCATCTCCCGTTCCACGAAGTCCGGGTGGTCGGCGACCGCCATGGCCAGCCCCTGCCGGATCGCGAACCGCAGCGAGTCCAGCAGGCTCTCCTGCGCCGGGCGTTCCCGCAGCAGGTCCTCGATCAGGGGGTCGTACTCGTCCGTGAGGACGATGTCCTCCTTGGCCGGGAAGTAGCGGAAGACGGTGCTCGGTGAGACCTCCGCGCGCTCCGCGATCTGCTCCACGGTCGTCGCGTCGTACCCCTGCTCCGCGATCAGCGCGTAGGTGGCGTCCCTGATGGCCGTGCGCGTCTTCAGCTTCTTCCGCTCCCGCAGGCTCATCCGGGCCTGCGGGGCGGCGGGGGTACGTGCCGTGGTCATACCGTTCATTGTCGGTCACGGGGGCGGGGGCCGGCCACATCCGTCCTGGCCGGGTCCGGGAGCGCCGGCTCCGGGAGCGTCGGCTCGGCGGGGACCGGGTCCGCCGTCGGGCCGTCACCCGGCCCGGCCCCGGCAGGTGGTTCGCCGCCGTGCCCGGCGGGTCGTACGTTCGGCAGCAGGGCCGCCGTCAGCAGCGCGGTCACGAGCGCCGCGACTCCGCAGACCGTCAGGACAGCGCCCATGCCGTCCACGTACGCGGCGTCGGCGGAGTCGGCGAGGCGTGGCAGCCCGAGCCGCTCGGCGATCAGGTGCGCGCCGGTCAGGGAGTCGCCCGCCGCCTCGGCGGCCCGCGCGGGCAGGCCCGTGGTGTCGAGCCGGTCGTCGTAGGCACCGGCGAGGAGGCTGCCGAGCAGGGCGATGCCGATCGCCGCACCCACCTGGCGCAGCGTCATGAGCAGCCCGGAGCCGCTGCCCGCGCGGTCCGCCGGGATCCCGCCGAGTGCCGCGTCCATCGCGGGCACCATCGCGAGGCCGAAGCCCAGCCCGGCGATCGTCAGCCACAGCGCGGTGAACGCGTACCCGCTGCCGGGTTCCGTGCGCGCGCCCAGCAGGGCCGCGAAGCACAGCACCGTCAGGCCGGCGGTCACCACCGGGCGCGGTCCCAGGCGTCGCACCAGCGCCGTGCTCGCCCGCGCGGAGACCATCAGTCCCGCCATCAACGGCAGCAGGCGCAGGCCGGTGCCGAACGCGTCGTTGCCACCGACCTCCTGCAGATACGCCGGCACCATGAACAGCAGCCCCGCGAAGACGAACGTGCCGAGGGTCGCGGCCAGGCCGTTGCACAGGAAGCCGCGGTTCGAGAGCAGCGTCAGGTCGAGCATGGGCCGCGAGGCGCGACGCTCCCGCAGGACCAGGGCGGCGAGCAGCATCGCGGAAGCGGTGAACGAGCCGATGACGAGCGCGCTGCCCCAGCCGTGCTGCGGCGCCTCGATGATGGCGAGGACCAGCGCGCCGAGTCCCAGTGCGCTGAAGGCGGTCGACAGCACGTCGACCCGGGGCGACGCGGGATCGCGGGACTCGGGCAGCAGGAAGAGGCAGGCGGTGACGCCGAGGGCCACCATCGGGATGTTGATCAGGAAGATCGAGCCCCACCAGTAGTGGTCGAGGAGCAGCCCTCCGACGAGCGGCCCGAGCGGCATGCCGGCGGCCATGGAGGCGGTGACGGCGGCGACGGCCCTGCCGCGCTCCGCCGGCCCGAACATCGAGGGCAGGACGGACAGTCCCAGCGGGATGACCAGCGCGGCGCCCACACCCATGACGGTGCGCGCGGCGATGACGAGAGCGGGGCTGTCGGCAAGGGTGCCGAACAGGGCTCCGACGAGGAACACGAGGAGCCCGGCGATGAGCATCCTGCGCCGGCCGAAGCGGTCGCCGAGCAGTCCCGCGGGCAGCATCAGGGCCGCGAACACGACGATGTAGGAGTCGACGATCCACTGGAGCTCGCCCGTACCTGCGCCCAGCTGATCGGCCATCGCCGGCAGTGCGACGTTGAGGATCGTCATGTCGAAGCCGAGCACGAGCATGCTCGCGACCAGGGCGCCGAGCGCCCACCAGCGACGGGGGTCGAGGCGCGCCCCGGCCTGCGTGGTGACAGTAACCATAAAATGAGAGTAACTATCAAAAGATAGTGTCTGTCAATGATCGGGGCGGGAGTGTCTCCGAGGGAGTGGCGGACCGGGCATGCGACAGGGCCCCGCCGCGTGCTGCGGTGGGGCCCTGTCGTCGCGCGGCGGCGGAGGCCTCCCGCGCCTGTCCGTCCGTGTCTGTCCGTCCGCGCCTATCCGTACTGGTAGGCCACCATCGAGATGCCGATGTAGTGCGCGATGAACGCCGCGAGGGTCAGCGAGTGGAAGACCTCGTGGAAGCCGAACCAACGCGGTGACGGATTCGGCCGCTTGAGCGCGTAGATGATGCCTCCCGCGCTGTAGAGGAGCCCGCCCACGATCACGAGCACCAGGACGGCGACGCCGCCCGCCCGCATGAAGTCGGGGAGGAAGAAGACGGCCGCCCAGCCCATCGCGATGTAGCAGGGGGTGTAGAGCCAGCGCGGGGCGCCGATCCAGAAGACGCGGAAGGCGATGCCCGCGATCGCCGCGCTCCAGATGCCCCACAGCAGCCAACGGCCCTTGCTCTCCGGGAGCAGCAGCATCGTCAGCGGTGTGTAGGAGCCCGCGATGATGAGAAAGATGTTCGCGTGATCGAGCCTGCGCAGCACGCCGTCCATCCGCGGACTCCAGGTGCCGCGGTGGTAGATCGCGCTGACACCGAACAGCAGGCAGGCCGTGAGGACGAAGACCGCGCAGGCGGCGCGGGCGCGGGTCGAGTCGGCGAGTGCGGTGAGCACCAGGCCGGAGACGAGGACCGCCGGGAACATTCCGGCGTGCAGCCAGCCGCGCAGTCTCGGCTTGACGGGGTGCGGCAGGGAGAGCGCTTCGGCGACGCGGTCGACGACCGGCGTGTCCGTGGAGGCGTCGGAGATGGGCGCAGTCATGCCGTCCATCGTACCTACGGAGCCGTAGGTTACATATCGGTCGGCGGGTGCGAGGGGCGCCGAGTGGCGGGTGTCTCACCGGGTGCCGGGCCGCGTGACGGGCGGGCCGGAACCGCCCTTTCGTAAACGGCCGGCAATAAGTGGCGATGCTCACGCTGCTCAGGTGTGAGGCCCTCTGGACATATGCGCGGGCCCGTCGGATGATCAAATGAGTGCGGTCGGCACCGGATGAGCGCCAGGAAGATCGATACGTACCGGAAAGATCGGTAAGGATCGGTTACGTGAAGCATCCGGGTCGCGGCCCCCACGGGGCACAAAAAACAAAAACCCCTCATCTAGGAGCGATCGTGGCGCGCGACATCGCGGCTCCCACTTCCACCGGCGTCCCCACCAACCATCAGGAACTGGTCTCGTGGGTCAACGAGATCGCCGAACTGACCCAGCCGGACAGCGTGGTCTGGTGCGACGGCTCGGAAGCCGAGTACGAGCGGCTGAGCGAGGAACTCGTCCGCAAGGGCACCTTCAGGAAGCTCGACCCGATCAAGCGCCCCAACTCGTACTACGCGGCCTCCGACCCGACCGATGTCGCACGGGTCGAGGACCGGACGTTCATCTGCTCCGAGAAGGAGGAGGACGCGGGCCCGACCAACCACTGGAAGGACCCCGCCGAGATGCGGGAGATCTTCAGCGGCGAGCAGGGCGTCTTCCGCGGCTCGATGAAGGGCCGGACGATGTACGTCGTCCCGTTCTGCATGGGCCCGCTCGGCTCCGACCTCTCCGCCATCGGCGTCGAGATCACCGACTCGGCGTACGTCGCGGTCTCCATGCGCACCATGACCCGGATGGGTCAGCCGGTCCTGGACGAGCTCGGCTCCGACGGCTTCTTCGTGCGTGCTGTGCACACGCTCGGGGCGCCGCTGGCCGAGGGCGAGGCCGACGTGCCGTGGCCCTGCAACTCCACGAAGTACATCTCCCACTTCCCGGAGACCCGCGAGATCTGGTCGTACGGCTCCGGCTACGGCGGCAACGCGCTGCTCGGCAAGAAGTGCTACGCGCTGCGCATCGCCTCCGTGATGGCCCGGGACGAGGGCTGGCTCGCCGAGCACATGCTGATCCTCAAACTCACCCCGCCGCAGGGTGAGTCGAAGTACGTGGCCGCCGCCTTCCCGAGTGCCTGCGGCAAGACCAACCTCGCGATGCTGGAGCCGACGGTCCGCGGCTGGACCGTCGAGACCATCGGCGACGACATCGCCTGGATGCGCTTCGGCGAGGACGGGCGTCTGTACGCCATCAACCCCGAGGCCGGCTTCTTCGGTGTCGCGCCCGGCACCGGCGAGCACACCAACGCCAACGCGATGAAGACGCTGTGGGGCAACTCCGTCTTCACGAACGTCGCCCTCACCGACGACAACGACATCTGGTGGGAGGGCATGACGGAGGAGACCCCGGCCCACCTGACGGACTGGAAGGGCAACGACTGGACCCCCGAGTCCGGCGTCCCCGCCGCTCACCCCAACGCCCGGTTCACCGTGCCCGCCGCGCAGTGCCCGATCATCGCGCCCGAGTGGGAGGACCCCAAGGGCGTGCCGATCTCGGCGATCCTCTTCGGTGGCCGCCGCGCCACGGCGGTGCCGCTGGTCACCGAGTCCTTCGACTGGAACCACGGTGTCTTCCTCGGCGCGAACGTCGCCTCCGAGAAGACCGCCGCCGCCGAGGGCAAGGTCGGTGAGCTGCGCCGCGACCCGTTCGCCATGCTGCCGTTCTGCGGCTACAACATGGGCGACTACATGGGTCACTGGGTCGACGTCGCCAAGGGCAAGGACCAGGCGAAGCTCCCGAAGATCTACTACGTCAACTGGTTCCGCAAGAACGACGAGGGCAAGTTCGTGTGGCCCGGCTTCGGGGAGAACAGCCGCGTCCTGAAGTGGATCGTGGACCGGCTCGACGGCAGGGCCGAGGGCGTCGAGACCCCGATCGGCATCCTGCCGGCCAAGGGGGCCCTGGACACGGAGGGTCTCGAACTCTCCTCGTCCGACCTCGACTTCCTGCTCACGGTCGACAAGGAGGTGTGGCGGGAGGAGGCGGCGCTGGTGCCCGACCACCTGAACACGTTCGGCGACCACACGCCGGTCGAGCTGTGGGACGAGTACCGGGCGCTGGTCAAGCGCCTGGGCTGAGGCCCGCCGCCGTATTAGCTCCGCAGCCGACCCGGGTTGCCCTGACCTGCGACGCGGGGCCGGCTGAGGTGAGTACTACTCCGCATGGGCGGGGCCCCACGATGTCGCGGGGCCCCGCCCATGCGGGGTCAGGGACCGTTCGCCGAATTCGGACGACGATCTCAGGCGGCGAAGGACCACGTGCCGTCAGGCGACGTCAGACTCCCGCCGTCCGGCGACTGGGCCACGCGCAGAGTGTGAAGCGGAATTCTGCCGTTCTCGTCCCACTTGCTTCGTACGCTTTCCAGATCGTCCCAGAGGCGGCGGGGGCCGGCCTGGCGCACGGTGCCTGTCGTGCCGTAGGTGTCCTCCGTGCGAGGCCACAACCGTCAGTGGCCTGGAGCTAGATGACCCGCCGGCCGCCGGGGTACGTAGTGGCCCGGGTCTCCACGCCTGGTGTGCCCAGCTCCTACAGTCACCGGAGGGGCCAGTCCTGCCAGAGGTCCGGGACCGGGCCGACCGTCGGCGTACGTCCTCACCCTCGCCGGATCCGGGCCGGGGTGAAGGCTTCGTTCAGCCTGCGTGGGTAGTCGGAGGCCTGCTGAGGCTCTATGAACGTGGCCGGCTCCGGTTGGACGCCGCCGCGGGCGATGGCGCACTCGAACGGCGTACGCGATCGCGGTGGCGTTCGTGCGGAGCGATGCGGCCACCCTCCGGGACACTGGGGCCGAGACGGTGCTGCCGGACCTGCTGGACTCAGATCTGCTCGTGAAGCTTGTACGAGGCAGCACTCGATAGCTAAGACTGCGGATCAGCGCGCGGTCCGTCCATGTCCTTGCGTCCGCGACAAGCGACGTGAACATGGCTGGGGAGTCGATCCGCCAGCCCGTCGCCGCGACCATGGCAGGGGGGTCGGCCCACAGGTGCCCCCTCGGACCCCTGCGAACGTGCGCCGCACGAAGGCCTGTGGCCTAGATCGGATGCGCCCGCGCGACGAGGCCCCAAAGCCCTTCGAAGGAACCGTTGTTACTTGCTGCGCGTCTACCCTCAGTAGGGTTGTGATCACGCGAGGTGATGTTAAGTGGATCCGGTGTCGGTGGGACTGCTGGCGGCGTTGGCGGGTGGCGTCGGCGGTGAAGTCGGACGGCAGTCATGGGCGGGACTGAGTACTCTGGTGCGCCGTCCATTCCAGCGTGGCCGGGACACTGCCGACGACTCAGCGTTGAGTTTGGGGGAGACGGAGTTGGTCAGGCTGGAGGATGTGCCAGCGGATCCGGCACGCGCGCAAGCGTTGAGTACGGTCCTGGCGGTGAGGGCCGCTGTGGATGCGGACTTCCGAGCAGGTCTGCAGCGATGGCATGAGCAGGCGAAGCTGGTGCGCACCGGTGGCGGTGAGGTGCACAACGAGATCAGCGGCGGCACCTTTCACGGACCGGCAGTGCAGGGCCGAGACTTCTCCGGAGTCTCCTTTGCCGCCCCACTCCCGACCACCCCCAGCTCGCCGCCAGCGCAGGACTGACCAGCATGGCTGAAGCCGACACCGCCGGTGAAGATGGGGCGGCGGGAGTGGACACGTCGAATCAGATCCACGATGGCGTGTACTTCGGCGGGGTGATCCAAGGTCGGAATGTCAGTCTGCAGTTAGCTACACCAGTCACCTCGGCGCTGTCCGGCCTGCCCCAGGCTTCGCCCACTTTCACTGGTCGCGACACTCATGTGGGAGAGCTGTTGCAAGGGCTGGCTCCTGGGCTGCAGCGACAGGAAGTGGTGCTGGTGGCGTCGGTGTCGGGCCTGGCCGGGGTCGGCAAGACCGAACTCGTAGTACAGACCGCTCACAAGGCTTCGGAGAAGCCCGGTTGGTTCCCCGGAGGCGTGCTGTTCGTCGACATGTTCGGCTACGACACCGGTCGCCGTCTGGCCCCTGCGCAGGCCCTGCACGGCCTGCTTGACGCCCTGGGTATACCTGTCGAGCACATCCCCCAGGAACTGCAGGACCGCTCACGCCTCTACCGCAGCGTGCTGGCGGAATACGCCAGGCAGAAGCAGCGCATCCTGGTCGTCATCGACAACGCCTCCAGCAGCGAGCAGGTCAAGCCTCTGCTACCCACCGACGGCATCACTGCGGCCCTCCTTACCTCCCGCCACACTCTCGATGTGGGGGCCCGCCTGCATGATCTCGACATCCTCGACGAGCACACCTCGGTCGAGCTGTTGCGCATGGCTCTTTCCAAGGCCCGCGGTGCCGCCGACACTCGCGTGACCGACGCCCCCGAGGACGCTTCAGTGATCGCCCGGTTATGCGCAGGCCTGCCCCTTGCTCTACGCATCGCCGCCGCTCTCCTCGCCGATATGCCCAGCCGCCCCCTTGCTTCCCTACGCCAAGCCCTGTCCGACGTTCATCACCGGCTGGACCAGCTCAGGCACGAAAGTCACGCTGTCCGGGCTGCCTTGGACTTGTCGTACGAGCAACTGAGTGAAGCCCAGGCCAGGATGTTCCGACTGGTCGCTCTCAATCCCGGCCCTGAGCTGTCCACCGAGGCAGCCGCTCACGTCGTCGCCGAAGATCAGCCACAAACCGAGCAACGCCTGCAGGAGCTCGTTCGTGCCCACTTGGTCGAAGCCGGGGCTGTCTGGGGACGCTGGCGCGTACACGACTTAGTGCGGGTATACGCCGGCGAACGGGCCGGTGCAGAACCCACGACGGCAGATGACGTCGCGCAGCTTCTCCTGTACTACCTGGCGCGTGCAACGAGGGCTGACGGCTACGTCATCGCTCTGACGGAGCCGACGCCCCGGGGCTTCCCCGATCGAACCCAGGCGCTCGCGTGGTTGGACGCAGAACGAGAGAATCTGCTCGCCGCAGCGAATATCGCCGAATCGAGGGGGCACGCCGAAATCGCCCGGGACCTGCCCATGGCCCTGGAGAACTACCTGTCCACACGCGGTCACTGGGAAGAGTGGCGGGCCACCGCTGAACTCGCCGTCCAGGCTGCGCGCACCCTGGACGATCAGCGCGGAGAGGCGCGCGCCCGCGTGTCACTCAGCGACGCACTGCGCGAGCTGAACGCCCACGACGAGGCCATCGCCGAGGCACGCAGGGCTGCGGAGGCGTTCCACGGCCTGGGCGACCGACTTGGCGAGGGCACGGCGCTGCGCGCTCTCGCCTTGCACCTGGGGGCCGCCGGTCATCACGAGGAATCGTTCCGGATGTCCGAGCAGGCTGTCCCTCTTCTGCGGCAAGGCTCCAACCGGCACCTTGCAGCGGTAGCGCTCATGAATTACGGCTCTCACCTCGCCCATGTCGAAAGGTACACCGAGGCAATCGACGCGTTGACGGAAAGCCTGGCGGTGCTGTCCCAGACCAGTAAGAGCGTAAAGGCTCTCGCGCTGCTCAACCTCGGCTGGACATTGGACGGTGCAGGTCGGCGCCCTGAAGCCATCAGCTCGTTTCAGGAGAGCATTGCGTGCGCTCTTGAAGTGGGCGGCCTCTGGGAAACCGAGATTGCCGCGGGAGCATCGGCCAGTCTGGGCCGGCTCTTTTTAGAGGATGAACAGTCTGATCAGGCAAGTTTTTACCTCCGGCAGGGTGCTGTCCTCTTTGCCAAGACAAGCAATGACATTCTCGCGGTCAGAGCTCTTAAGGAACTAGGGCTCACTCTGATCGATCTGGAAGAACGTCGAGAGGAGGGCAGAAGCTCCGAGTTCACCTCGCCCGCCCACGAGAGGCGCTATGAGCAGGCCGCGGATGCGCTCGCTGAAGCAATCGCACTCACCCGCCGCAAAGCCGAGATCGCAACCGACGATCTCAGGAAGGAACTGGCCGGTCTCTTGATCAACCTCAGCATCCCGCTGGTCCACCTGGATTGTTGCGATCGCGCGCTGGAAGCCATCCGAGAAGGTCTGGTCATCCTGCGGCGGCTTGCTGATGAGGATCCGCAGGCTCACCAGCCTTCGCTTGCCGCGGCGTTGGACATGTTCGCCTGGGCGCTGGCCCAGGACGGCACCCAGTTGCCCGCAGCGTTGGAGGCAGCAGCAGAGGCGGTCGAGATCGCTACTGGCCTGGCCCAGCACAGCCCCGACGAGTATGCCGAACTCCTCCAAAGCACCCTGGAGCGCAAAGCCGGTCTGCTCGGTGAGCTCGCCTGAACGTCCGAATTCAAGAGACCGTCCCCCGCCTGCCGGGGATGGGACGTCGTGCCGTGTGCTCCCGAAGTGCAGAGCGGCGGGGGCGATCTACGACCGGCCCTCCAGGTACCGCGTGAGTGATTCCTGTCGCCGTGCCTCGATATCCCGCAGCGCGGTGGCCAGCCGACCAAACTCTGCCTGGAACAAATGGAGTTGGCGCTCCAGATGTCGTTCCGGCGGTTCCGTGCCCGGTGTCAGCCGTGTCCACCATCTCGTCCGTACGAAGGTGTCCACCGCCTCCGGGATGTCCTGTCGCACAGCCCGGGACAGGGCATGCACCCCCTCCGGGTCCTGGGCCAGGACCTCGGCGACCCAGCCCGGGTCAAGCAGCGCGGCCAGCAGTTCGGTCAGTTCGGTGAGCCGTCCGGTCGCGGCGGGCGGCAGTTCGACGTCCGCCAGGTAGGCCCGCAGCTTCACGAAGTCGTCCCGCACCTCGTCCAGCTGGGCGGACGGATCGGGGAAGTCCGGCAGCGGCGGCCGCTCCGGCGGGGCGATCAGCGCGCCCGCGCCGTACAGCCCCGCGACGACGACCGGCCAGTACGGCCCCGCGACTCCCGCGAAGGTCAGCGCGAGGCCGACGACCCCGCAGGCACTCCCGGTGAGGTTCTTGCGGGACTCCAGGTAGCCCAGAAACCTATTGGTAGCCACGGATCTCCTCGAAGGCGCCGTCGAGCGAACCCTTCCGGGCGTCGAAGAGGCGGCCGCCGGTCAGGTCGGCGATGTGTTCCAGCTCGCCGCGGTCGGAGTCGCCGAAGAGGATCGGGAAGACGGGGATCCGCCGCTCGTCCTCGGTCAGCCGGCGGTAGAAGCCGTCGAACTCGGCCGGGCCGGCGCCCGCCGTGTTCTCGCCGTCCGTCATCAGCACGATCGACGTGAACGTGTCGTCGTCGGCCCCGAGGTGCTCGTACGCCTTCTGGAGCGACGTGTAGATCGCCGTGTCGCCCTCGGCGGTGAGCGCCTCGGTGTCGCGGCGGATCGCGTCCAGGCCCGCCCGCGGGTTCCCGGGCCGCACCACATGCGTGCGTACGCTCTTGACCGCCGAGCCGAACGGCATCAGCGTGACCTCCTCGCGCTCGCGGAAGTCGCCGGTGAGACCGGTGAGCGCCTTCTTCAGCCGGCCGAGCCGGCCTTCGTCGCCCATCGAGCCCGAGGTGTCGAGGACGTACACCGTCCGTGAGGGCCGGCGCAGCGTGTTCTCGTACGAGTCGAGCAGTCCGTCGGCGACCGAACGGCTGCCCGGGAAGGGCAGTTCGCGGCGCCGGGTGGTGTCCAGGCCCGCCGCGGGCGGCACGGAGGGCACGACGGGGCGGCGGAGGGTGCGCTCGGTGATCAGCCGCTGGTTCGCCGGGGTGCGCAGGGCCTCGGCGAGGCGCCGGACGTCCTCGCGGACCTCCCGGCTCGTGGACGCGAGCGAGGAGATCGGGTAGTCGGCGGTGACGACTCCGTCGCGCGGCCGGATCACCGTCAGGCCCTTCTTCGACCGCAGCACCGACTCGTAGTTGAGCAGGGCGTCGACGTCGCCGCGCCGGTCGTACGCCGCCGCCAGCCAGCCCGAGGAGCCGGACGTCAGCCGCTGGCCCCCGAAGAACTCCCGCAGCCTCGGCGTCGCCTGCCGCACGTCGGCGTCCGTGAGCGCGGACTGGGCGCCGGAGAGACCCGAGGCCACCGAGACGAGCGTGGAGAAACCGGAGTTGGAGCGCGCGGGATCGGTCATCCCGTAGGTCAGCCGGCCGTCCTTCACCGCCTTCTCGACGTCGGCCCAGGTGACGTTTTCCGGCTGCCATCCGAGCTTCCGCACGGTGGCGTCCTTCACTCCGACGGCCAGCGGGCTGGACATGACCGGGGTCTGGGACACGACCCGCTTCGCGGCGGCCGGGTCCAGCCGCAGGTAGTCGTTGGAGGAGAGCCAGACCGCGTCGTACGTGCCCTCGGTCCTGCCCTTCGCGAGAAGGCGTACGGCGTCGAGGGTGCCCATGTAGGTGGGGCGGACCGTGATGCCGGTGTCCTCGCGGACCTGCTCCAGCATGCCCTTCATGTCCGCCAGTTCACTGGAGGCGAGGACGCGGAGGGTGCCGGGTTCGTGCGGCGCGGGCCCGGTGGTGTCCTCCCCGGGAGCCGTGCACGCGGCCACCGCGAGCAGCAGCACCGCGCCGAGAGCCGTACGCCGCACGCCGAGGTGCATCGGTCGAACGGGCCGTCCGGAGCGTCCGGAGCGTTCGGGGCGTTCGGGGCGAGCAGGCCGTCCGGGGCGAGCGGGGTGAAGTCTCATGTGAGACCCCCTTCCAGCGCGACCTTCGACCTCGACCGCTCCAGGTACGCGCTCGCGTGCTGGAGCTCGGAGGTCAGCGACTCCACCGTGGCGGCCATGGACTCGGTGGCCCGGGCCTTGTACGTGTCGATCGTGTCGAGGGTCCGGTAGATCTGCTGGAAGGCCGAGCGGAGCGTCTCCGCGCCGACGGCCGGGTCGGCGGCGATGCGCTGGATCTCGCCGGACTGCGTGGCGAGCATCTCCGCGTTGCCGCGGATGAGGTCCTCCGTCGTGCCGCGCAGGGCGTTGACCTGCTCGACCACCTTGCGCTGGTTGTCGAGGGCGGAGGCGAGCATCACGGAGATGCGCAGCGCGGAGACCGTCGTGGTGGCGGCGCGGTCGACCCCCTTGATCAGTTCCTCGTTGTTGCGGCGGACCACGTCCATCGCCAGGTAGCCCTGCGCGCACACCGCGAGCTGGGTCAGCAGGTCCTGGTGCTTCTGCCGCACGGGGAACAGGACGTCGGCGCGCAGGATGTCCGCCTGGGCGGGATCCACCGCCTCCGCGCCGGCGATGTGCCGCTCGACGGCCGCGTCCAGGGCCTCCGTCAGGACGACGTACTCCTGGAGCTTGCCCATCGAGTCCCACAGGCGGACGCGCTCGGTCTGCAACGCGGCGTTGTCGCGGCGCAGTTCGTCCTGGCCGCCGCGCAGGGAGCCCACGATCCTGTTCAACGTGCCCTGTGCGGAGGCGTACTTGGCGACGTGGTCGCGGAGCCTGTTGCCGCCCGGCAGCCGGGACAGCAGCTTGCGGGCCTTCCCGCCGGGCACGTCGCGCGGGTCCAGGTCCTCGACGGTGCGCCGCAGTTCGACCAGTGAGGACGAGACGCGTGACTGGGCGTCCTCCCCGTTGGCGGGCAGGCTGCGGATCGTGCGGTCCAGCATGCGGTTCGACTGGGCGGCCGCGCCGCGCATCTCGCCGGAGCCGAGAGCCACGATCTCCCCGATCCGCCCGGCGAACTCGGGGGAGCGGGCGTCGAGCGCGGCGATCCCGTCGACGTACTCGGCGGCCCTGCGGGCCATGTCGGTGCGGACCGACTCGTCGACCGGCACGAGTCCGCCGGCCTTCTCCTTCGGTACGGCCCCGACCGCCTCCGGAGGCGTCAGGACAAAGGTGTCCTCGGTGTCGTTCATGTGCGGTTCCCCCTAGCCCTTCGCCCGGCGCGCCATCTCGTGCAGCACCTTGGATGCGGGCACGGGCGCCTGCCGGACGCCGGTCAGCGTCTGGTTGAGATACGTGGAGTGGGCGTCGGTGGCCGTCGTGAACTCGACGGCCGCGCCCTGGGGCCGGAACCCGTGCCGGACCGCGAGCCCGCGCAACTCCTTGTCGGTGCCGAGGAGTTCGCCGACGGCCCGGCCCTCGTCCGTGAGGGGGACGACGGTGTGGTCGCTGTTCGCGGTGGTGTCCGGGTAGAGGACCGTCAGGTCGCCGACGCCCCGGCCCTGGGTGAGGAGCGCGGCGACCTGGGACTCGTACACGAGGACGAGAGGGTTACCCACGTCGCTCACGAAGTCCCTGAACGCCGCGTCCGTGCTGGTCTGCTGGGCGCCCTGGACACTGATCAGCTTGCGCATCAGGGGTGCCGTGCGGGCGACGGCGGCCTCCGAGTCGGCGACCCGGCCGCCGTCGGCGACGTACGAGGCCGCGGCGAGGTAGAGCGCGCCCGAGTTCGAACTGGCCGGGTCAGTGGTGGAGATGAACAGCGTGCCGCTCAACTCCCCGTACCGGTCCGCTCCCTTGAGCTGCTGCCAGGTCCGGTCGGCCTCGGCCGCCTTGAGGAAGGCGCCCATCTTCAGGGTGCCGTTGCCCTTCTTCCCCAGGGTGGCGAGGCCGTTGCGGGCCAGTACTTCGGCGGCGCTCCGGTGAGCCACGACCACGAGGGGCGAGTAGAAGGGGCGCGGCAGGAGCTGCCGTACGTGGTACTTCGAGGCCAGTTCCCCGGCGGGTGCCTGGCTGGAGGGGAAAGCGAAGTCGTACCCCTTGAGGTCGAGTCCCTCCATGGCCCAGGACCCGGAGGTCTCCGTCTCCACGGTGTAGCCCCTGGCAGCCAGGGCCTTCACCACATCCGGGTCGGCGAAGAACTCCGCCTTCTCCGATCCGATCACTGCGCGCACGGTCTTCGTTGCCGTGCTCCTGCCCTGTTCTTCGCGGCCCGCTACGACGGCTGCTGCCACTCCGCCGATCAGGAACACCGCCAGGACGATGGCGACTATTCGTCTCACACCCGGAGAGTGCTCCCGGAATCCAACGTTCCTCGCCGTTCCGGATGAACAGGGGGTGACGACCCGATCCCAGTACGCAACCGGAGTCGCGGTCTCCGGTCGCGGGCCGCTCCGGATCGGGTGGCACCTGGGGCGCGCGGGGCCGTGACCTGTGCGGCTCCGCGTGTGCGGGGGCGAGCGGTCACGCCGGTCCGCGGGTCCGGCACCGCTTGTGGCGGAATGCGTGGCGCCCGGTCCGCGCGTCGCTGCGGGTGCGCGCGGACCGGGGCCGATCGGGGGGAGGCACGCGGGCTCCGGGAGCCCGCGGGCTCAGCGGGAGGTGAGGGCGGGTGTCCCGGCGGCCGCCGCGTGCGCGTCCATGCGCTCGGCGGCGAGGATCGCGGATGCCGTGTCCGCGCGGGACGCGGCGACGACGAGGGCGCGGCCGGCGAGCGCGTGCGCCCGTCGGTGGCGCGCGGCGGGACGCGGTTCGCGGCCGGCGGTGATGGCCGCACGCAGGGGCGGGCGGCCTCCGCGCAGGTGGGTCACCCGCTCGGTCAGCCGCTCGGCGGCGGTGTCGAGCTCGGCGGACGGTTCGAGTTCACGGAGCTCGTCCGTGACCGCGAGCAGTGCCGCCAGGTGACCGGCGAGCTGGATGTCCAGCTCCTCCTCGCGCGACCGGTGGGGGAAGTCGGCGGTGCCGGCCACCGTGTGGACCGACTTGGTGCGGATCGGTTCGTACATGGGAGATGGCCTCCTGTGCTCTGACAGGACGCCATCCTAGCTTAGATCTCGTCTAAAGTTGAGCGGCTTCGGAAAAGGGACTCGTCCGACCGCGAAGGGTGACCGTCACGCCCGGTCGGGGCGCCCCGGGGTGTGGTCGGGGTGTCAGCGCTGCCCGTACCCGTCCAGGAAGTTCCCGATCCGCGTCACCGCGTCGGTCAGGTCCCGGGCCGTGGGCAGGGTGACCACCCGGAAGTGGTCCGGTTCCGGCCAGTTGAACCCCGTCCCCTGCACCACCATGATCTTCTCGGTGCGCAGCAGGTCCAGCACCATCCGCCGGTCGTCCTTGATCTTGAAGACCTTCGGGTCGAGGCGGGGGAAGAGGTAGAGCGCCCCCTTCGGCTTCACGCAGGTCACGCCCGGGATCTGGGTCAGCAGCTTGTGCGCCACGTCCCGCTGCTCGCGCAGCCGCCCGCCGGGCAGGACGAGGTCGTTGATCGTCTGCCGGCCGCTGAGGGCGGCGACCACGCCGTGCTGGCCGGGCATGTTCGCGCACAGCCGCATGTTCGCGAGGACCGTCAGCCCCTCGATGTAGGAGTCGGCGTGCGCCCGGGGCCCCGAGATCGACATCCAGCCCACCCGGTACCCCGCCACGCGGTACGCCTTCGACATGCCGTTGAAGGTGAGCGTCAGCAGGTCCGGGGCGACCTTGGCGGTCGGCGTGTGCGTGACCTCGTCGTAGAGGATCTTGTCGTAGATCTCGTCGGAGCAGACCAGCAGGTTGTGACGGCGGGCGATGTCGGTGAGTCCCCGCAGCATCGCCTCGTCGTAGACCGCGCCCGTCGGGTTGTTCGGGTTGATGATCACGATCGCCTTGGTGCGGTCGGTGACCTTCCGCTCCACGTCGGCGAGATCGGGCATCCAGTCGGACTGCTCGTCGCAGCGGTAGTGCACGGCCGTGCCGCCGGAGAGGGAGACGGCGGCGGTCCACAGCGGGTAGTCCGGCGCCGGTACGAGCACCTCGTCGCCGTCGTCCAGCAGGCCCTGCATGGCCATCACGATCAGCTCGGACACGCCGTTGCCGATGAAGACGTGCTCGACGTCCGTCTCGATGCCGAGGGTCTGGTTGTGCATGACCACGGCCCGGCGCGCCGCGAGGAGGCCCTTCGCGTCTCCGTAGCCGTGCGCCGAGGAGACGTTGCGGAGGATGTCCTCCAGGATCTCCGGCGGGCACTCGAAGCCGAACGCGGCCGGATTCCCGGTGTTCAGCTTGAGGATCCGATGGCCCGCCGCTTCCAGCCGCATCGCCTCCTCGAGCACCGGGCCCCGGATCTCGTAACAGACGTTGGCGAGCTTCGTCGACTGGATCACCTGCATGCCCGTGAGCTTACGGCCGGGTAACGCCTCCCGCGGCGTGTTTCCCACCACGTGAGACGGGGTGATCCGGGTGATATCCGCCCCCGACTGCCGGGCGCGCCCCTCCCGCCGCCCGTGTCCGTCCCCGCAACTCGCCGTGGTGAACGGGGATTTCGTGGCGGGGGCCGGGTGAGGGGTGGATACGCCGGGTGTGCGGCGGCGCGGGGGAAGTGCGGGGCCCCCGGTCCGCCGGGCGTGTACCGCCCGGCGGGTGACCGGTCCGGGGGCGGCTTGATTCAGCTCCTTGTCCGCCGGATCCCGTCCCTTCAGAATGCGCATGACAAAAACGGAAAGTGGCCGGAAGACCTCCGGTCGCTCACGTCGCAAGAGGGGACCCCCACATGAAGAAGCCTCTCCTTGCCGCGCTCGGAGCCCTGATGATCACAGGGACGGGCCTGGCAGCACCGGCGGTCGCCGCCACGGAGACCTCCACCGGCACCAAGGCACCCGCCGCCGTCCAGGCCGTCACCTTCGCCGGCACCGTCTCGCTCAGCAACTGCTCCGGCTCCGTCGTGCGCCTGCCGGACTCGGAGGACAACGACCCGGCGCTGGTGATGTCGAACGGCCACTGCCTGGAGTCCGGCTTCCCCGGGCCCGGCGAGGTCGTCGTCGACCAGCCCTCCAGCCGCACCTTCGGCCTGCTCAACTCCGCGGGCACGAGAGTCGCCACCCTGCGCGCCAGCAAGATCGCGTACGCCACCATGACCGACACGGACGTCTCGCTCTACCAGCTCACCACCACGTACGGGCAGATCAGAAGCTCGTACGGCATCAGTCCGCTGACGCTCGACGACACCCACCCCGTGGCCGGCCGGGCCATCACCGTCGTCTCCGGCTACTGGAAGCGCACCTACGCCTGCAGCATCGACGGCTTCGCCCACCGCCTCAAGGAGGGCAGCTGGACCTGGAAGGACTCGGTCCGCTACACCTCCGCCTGCCGGACCATCGGAGGCACCTCGGGCTCACCCGTGATCGACAACGCCACCGGCAACGTCGTCGCCGTCAACAACACCGGCAACGAGGACGGCGGGCGCTGCACCGACAACAACCCCTGCGAGGTCGACCAGAGCGGCAACGTCACCGTCCGCGCGGGCATCAACTACGGGCAGCAGACCTACCAGATCCCCGCCTGCTTCGGGCTCGACAGCAAGCTCGACCTCGACGCGAGCGGATGCACCCTGCCCAAGTCGTGACCGTCCGGTAGCGCCCCGGCGGCGGGCGGTCAGCCGGTGCTCCGGCGGACCGCCCGTCCCGCCAGCACGTCCGTCCGGCGGCCGTCCTCGATGACGAAACGGCCGTCGATCAGGACGTGCGGGATACCGGTCGGGAGCGTACGGGGAGCGTCGAACGTCGAGCCCGCGGCGACCGTCCGCGGGTCGAAGAGGACCAGGTCGGCGCGGTAGCCCTCGCGGACCAGACCGCGGTCGGGCAGCCGGAGGCGGCGGGCCGGCCTCGACGTCAGATGGGCGACGCACTCCTCCAGGCTCAGGACACCCAACTCCCTCACGTACCGGCCGAGATACTGCGGGAACGTGCCGTACGCGCGCGGGTGCGGCTTGGCGCCGCGCAGGATGCCGTCGGAGCCGCCGGTGTGGACGCGGTGCCGCATGATCGCCCGCACGTTCTCCTCGTGCCCCACGTGCTGCAGGATCGTCGGGCCGAGACCGTCGTCGAGGAGCAGGCGGCGGGCGGTGGTCCAGGGTGTCTCGCCGCGCGCGTCGGCCGACTGCCGGACCGTCCGGCCCACGTACGACGCGAGCGCCGGGTCGCTCACCCCCGAGATCTCGATGGTGTCCCATTCGATGGGCACGCCGTGGCAGCCGTCCGCGCCGACGACCTCCATGTGGTGGCGGATCCGCTCGGCCGTCGCCTCGTCCCTCAGGCGGGCGAGGACCGCCTCCGGCCCGCCCTCGCCCGCCCAACTGGGCAGCATCGCCACGAGAGTCGTACAGCCGGGGGTGTACGGATACGTGTCCAGGCTGATGTCCGCCCCGTCGGCGAGTGCCTCGTCGAGGAGCGCCAGCAGGTCCGGCCCCCGGCCCTTGTTCACGCCGAAGTTCATGGTGGCGTGGGCGAGATGGAGCGGGCAGCCCGCCTCGCGGGTCAGGTCCACCATCTCCCGGTACGCGTCGAGGGCGCCGGCGCCGTACGAGCGGTGGTGCGGGCAGTAGTAGCCGCCGTGCTGCGCCACCACCCGGCACAGTTCGGTGAGTTCGGCGTCCTTGGCGTACATGCCGGGTGTGTAGGTGAGCCCCGACGACATGCCGACCGCGCCCTCCCGCAGGCCGTCGGCGACCAGCTGCCGCATCCGGTCCAGCTCCCGGGGGGTCGCCTCGCGGTCGTCCCAGCCGACGGCCAGCATGCGCACCGTGCCCTGGGGGACGAGATAGGCGGCGTTCACGGCGATGCCCTCGCCGTCGAAGCCGTGGTCCAGGCGGTCCAGGTACTCGCCCACCGAGCGCCAGGTGAAGTCGATGTCGTCGCCGTCGCCGTTCCAGCCGGTGATCGACCTGCGGACCTCCGCGAGCGTGCGGTCGTCCACCGGCGCGTACGACAGCCCGTCCTGGCCGAGAACCTCCAGTGTGACGCCCTGCGCGGCCTTGGCGCTGTGGTCCGGGTCCCGCAGCAGGGCGAGGTCGCTGTGGGCGTGCATGTCGATGAAGCCCGGCGCCAGGACGAGGCCCTCGGCGTCCAGGACGCGGCGGGCGACGGGCCGCAGACAGCCGGCCGCCGCGGCCTCCTGGACGACGGTCGTGATCCTGCCGCGCTCGATGCCCACGTCGGCGCGGTAGGAGGGGCCTCCGCTGCCGTCGACGACGTCCACGTCCCGGATGACGAGATCCATCATGGCGGGCTCCTAGAAGTAGGTGCGGATGTAGTCGACGACCGTGCCGTCCTGCTCCACCACCGGGATCAGCTGCCACTTGTCGAAGGACGTGCAGGGGTGCGAGAGGCCCATGCCCACCCAGTCGCCGACCTCCAGGCCGCTGTCCGCGGGCGTCCGGAGCCAGGTGTGCTGGTCGGAGAGCCCGGTGACCGTGATGCCGTCCGCCGGGCGGTACGCGGAGTCCGCCCGGACCACCTGGACCTCCGGCAGGTCCAGGTCGTACGCCGCGTCGCGCTTGCCCGCGTTGGCGAAGGCCTGCTCGGGCGACGGGCGGGAGACGACCTGCGCCCAGAGGCGGAAGGCGGGGTGCAGGGTGCCCTCCTCGGGGACCCGGGTGAAGGGGGTCACCTCGCGGTAGTGGCCGTCGTCGTGCGATACGTACGCCCCCGAACGCAGCAACTTGCAGACGGGCAGCGACAGTTCGGGCAGCTCGGCGAAGACGTCGGCCACCGCGTCGAACCAGGCGCTGCCGCCCGCGCTCACCACGATCCCGTCCGGGCCGGCCGAGGAGAAGCGGCCCGCCTTGTCGAAGTCCGCGGCCAGGGCGGTGAGCCTGCGCAGCCACGCGCGCACCCGCTGCGGGTCGGCGTCCGGCACCTCGCCCTCGTACCCCGCGACGCCCACCAGCCGCAGGGTGTCCACGGCCGCCACGGCGTCCGCGACCGCCGCGCACTCTTCCTCGGTCCGTACGCCGGTCCGGGCGCCGTCGCCCGCGGCCAGTTCGACGACGACGTCCACCGGGCGGGTCGTGCCGCGCAGCGCGGCGTCCATCAGCGCGACGCCGCGCACGGAGTCGACGTAGCAGACGAAGCGGAAGGCGGGGTCGGCGGCGAGTTCCGCGGAGATCCAGGCGAGGGCGGCCGGGTCCACCAGCTCGTTGGCCAGGAAGACGCGCCGGACGCCGAAGGCCCGGGCCACCCGCACCTGGTGGGGCACGGCGAGCGTGATGCCCCAGGCGCCGTGCTCGATCTGCCGCTGGAAGAGCTGGGGGGCCATCGAGGTCTTGCCGTGCGGGGCGAAGGCGAGGCCGTGACGGGTCGCGTACGTCTCCATGAGCCGCAGGTTGTGCTCCAGGCGCTCGGCGGAGAGGGCGAGTACCGGTGTGGTGAACCCGCCGCTGAACAGGTTGCGCCGCTGGGCGGCCAGCTCGCCCACGGTCAGGCCGTCGGCGTCCGGCGGGAGGCCCTTGAAGCGGTGGTCGACACGTTCGTCCGCGAGCGCGGCGAGACGCTCCGCGGCGGTGGCGGAGACGGGATCGGCGGCCATGAAGCCTCCCAGATAAGGGCCGTTGCACTCTCTGCAACAGTCATTGCGTATCGCGCTTACTGCTGTCTAACATCTCGGCCAACGCCGGGTCAACGGAGCCGCCCGGCCCCCACCGCAGCGACGAGGAGCCTCCACCATCGTGACCCCCACCGGACCGCCCGTCGGCCCCGAACACGACCCCACGCGCCCACCGGCCGCCGTGGCCGCCGTGGAGGTCGTCACGCTCGGCGAGTCCATGGTCACGTTCCTCCCCTCCCGCCCGGGCCGCCTGGCCGACGTGCCGTCGTTCGAGCGGGCGATCGGCGGCGCGGAGTCCAACGTGGCGTGTGTCCTCGCCGCCGCCGGCCACACCGCGAAGTGGGTCAGCCGCGTCGGCGCCGACGGCTTCGGCGACCACCTGGCCGAGACGATCGCGTCGTACGGCGTCGACACCTCCGCCGTACGACGCGACCCCGCCCGCCCCACCGGCATCTACTTCCGCACGGCGGGCGACCGGGCCACCGACGCCCACGAAGTGGCCTACTACCGCACGGGATCGGCGGCCTCGGCGATGGCGACGGACACCGTCGACCGGGCCGCCCTCCGCTCGGGGCGCGTCCTGCACCTCTCCGGCATCACGGCGGCCCTCTCCGACGGCTGCCTCCGTCTGCTGCGCGAGCTGACCGCGCGCCGCCCCGGACGCCCGCTCGTCTCCTTCGACGTCAACCACCGCCCCGGACTGTGGGACACCCCCGAGGGGCCCCGCGTCCTGCTGGACCTCGCTCGCGGCGCCGACATCGTGTTCGTCGGGGACGACGAGGCCCGGGCCGCGTGGGGGCTGCGCGGCGCGGCCGCCGTCCGGGAGGCGCTGCCCGAGCCGGACGTCCTGGTCGTGAAGCACGGCAGGGGCGGAGCAGTCGTCCACGAGCGGGTGCGCGACCGGGCCGACTTCGGCGACGACGCCGAGGACGTCGTCGACGTCGTCACCTTCGTGCCCGCCCTCCGCGTGGACGTCGTCGCGGCCGTCGGCGCCGGCGACGCCTTCGCCGCCGGATTCCTCTCCGCCACCCTGCGCGGACTGCCCGTCCGGGACCGCCTGCGCCACGGCCACCTCATGGCCGCCGCCGCGCTCACCGTCCCCGGTGACCTCGCCGCGCCGCCCTCCCGCGACCACGCCGACCGGCTCGCGGCCCTGGACGACGAGGCGTGGGGGACACTTCGACTCGGCCCCGGCTGGACGCAAGCCGCAGACCGGGCCCAGGAGGAGGTACCCACCCCATGAGCCAGACCGTCGACCGCGCGCTGAGCATCCTGCCGCTCCTCGCGGAGGGCCCCGCAGACCTCGGCCAGGTCGCCGACCGCCTCGGCGTCCACAAGTCCACCGCCCTGCGCCTCCTGCGCACACTCCACGAACACGGCCTGGTCTACCGCCAGTCCGACCAGCGCTACCGCCTGGGCGCCCGCCTCTTCGCACTCGCCCAGGAGGCCGTGGAGAACCTGGACGTCCGCGAGATCGCCCACCCCCACCTCGTACGCCTCAACGAGCAGTGCGGCCACACCGTCCACCTCGCCGTGCACGAGGACGGCGAGGTCCTCTACATCGACAAGGTCGACAGCCGCTACCCGGTGCGCATGTACTCGCGGATCGGCAAGCCCGTCGCCATCACGGTCGCCGCCGTCGCCAAGCTGCTCCTCGCCGACCTGCCCGAGCCCGAACGCCGCGCGCTCGCGGACAAGCTCGACTACCCCATGTACACGTCCCGTTCGACACCCAGCGCGCCCGCCTTCCTGCGGGAGCTGGACACGGTGCGCGAGCAGGGCTGGGCCACCGACCTCGGGGGCCACGAGGAGTCCATCAACTGCGTCGCCGCCCCCATCCGCGGCACCGACGGACGGGCGGTCGCGGCCATGTCCGTCTCCGCCCCGAACGTCGTCGTCACCGCCGACGAACTCCTCACACTCCTCCCGCTGGTCCGCCGCACGGCGGACGCCATCAGCGGCGAGTACTCCGGCAGGACCCCGACGAAGGAAGCCAGTTCATGACCGAGAAGACCGCCCTCACCCCGAAGACCCACACCGCCCCGCCTGCGAGGTTCTCGCACGGCGTCAGGAAGGGGAACGTCCTCCAGGTCGCGGGCCAGGTCGGCTTCCTGCCCGCGGTCGAGGGGCAGCCGCCGACGCCCGCCGGACCGACCCTGCGCGAGCAGACCCTCCAGACGCTGGCCAACGTCAAGGCCATCCTGGAAGAGGGCGGCGCCTCCTGGGACGACGCGATGATGATCCGCGTCTACCTCACGGACGTCGACCACTTCGCCGAGATGAACGCGATCTACAACACGTACTTCGAGGAGCAGGGCCTCACCGCGCCGCCGGCCGCCCGCACCACGGTGTACGTGGGCCTCCCGGCGGGCCTCCTCGTCGAGATCGACGCGCTGGCGGTACTGGACAACTGAGCCCCACCCGCGCCCCGGAAGGGGCGCGGGGAACGGCGCGACCCGCCACGGACAACGCGCACCCGGCCACCACAGGCACCACCCCCCCTCAACCCCCCAC
>NZ_JAHRIB010000097.1 GCF_019090165.1 Streptomyces sp. BV286 | reverse complement strand
CTCTCCGTGAATGTATTCCCGTAATCGGGAGAACACCACGAGAGCGGAACAGTCAACCGGAATAAGGAAGACTGTTCACAGCGTCCTCGCTAATGCGCCTACCGAACTTTACGCCCGGCAGGACTTTTTCAAAGGAACCTCCACCCACCACAAAGTGATGGACGAGGTATCAACATATCTGGCGTTGATTTTTGGCACGCTGTTGAGTTCTCAAGGAACGGACGCTTCCTTCGTACTCACCCTCTCGGGCTTTCCT
>NZ_JAHRIB010000096.1 GCF_019090165.1 Streptomyces sp. BV286 | reverse complement strand
AGATCAGCTTTCCACGCCCCGAAGGACAGTACTTGCAGCCTGAGAAGACTGAGGAGTGCCGAATAATCAACGTTCCACCCATGAGCAACCAGCACCGGACATTCGCCGATGTACTGGCCTCTGGACCGGCAGGCAGAGCCTGTCAGCCAAGAAGTGCTCCTTAGAAAGGAGGTGATCCAGCCGCACCTTCCGGTACGGCTACCTTGTTACGACTTCGTCCCAATCGCCAGTCCCACCTTCGACAG
>NZ_JAHRIB010000095.1 GCF_019090165.1 Streptomyces sp. BV286 | reverse complement strand
GATTTTTGGCACGCTGTTGAGTTCTCAAGGAACGGACGCTTCCTTCGTACTCACCCTCTCGGGCTTTCCTCCGGGCGCTTCCCTTCGTGTTTCCAACCTTACCAGATCCGTTTTCCGTTCCGTTTCCGGTCGGAATTCATTTCCAGTGGCCAGTTGGGAGGCCTTTGCCTATTCGATTGCCTTGCGGCTCTCTTTCGGCGAGTCCGACTTTATCAGAAGTTTTTGACCGGACTGACCGGCCACTCGTTCCTGAATTATCGGGAGGTGCTTCTCCGGAATCGAATTCCAGGAAGCTGACAGATGCTAACTGCCGCCGCCGAACTTGTCCAGCTCTAGGCAACTGTTCGAATCTACCTCCCCACACGTCCCGTGTCAACGGTTTTTGTGGGGCGACGAGGAGACTAGCAGCCTTGGCGGGGCGTCTGCACATCAGGCCGCGGTCGGTACGGAGGCACTGCGCTCGGCCTCCTCCACGTCGCCTGTCTCGCCGGCCCGCGCCGCGCGCCCGCCCAGGACGTAGACGTATGCGAGGAAGAGCAGTTCGGCCGCTATCCCTATGCCTATACGGGCCCAGGTCGGCAGGCCGGACGGGGTGACGAAGCCTTCGATGGCGCCGGAGACGAAGAGGACCAGAGCGAGGCCTATCGCCATGCCCAGTGCCGAGCGGCCCTCCTCCGCGAGTGCAGCCCGGCGGGTCCGGGGGCCCGGGTCGATGACGGTCCAGCCGAGGCGCAGCCCTGTTCCCGCCGCCACGAAGACGGCGGTCAGCTCCAGGAGGCCGTGCGGGAGTATCAGGCCGAGGAAGGTGTCGAGGCGGCCTGCCGAGGACATCAGGCCGATCCCCACGCCTACGTTGAGCATGTTCTGGAAGAGGATCCAGATGACCGGCAGGCAGAGGAAGGCGCCCAGTACCAGGCACATCGCGGCGGCCTGGGCGTTGTTCGTCCACACCTGGGCCGCGAACGACGCCGCTGGGTGGCTCGAGTAGTACGTCTCGTACTGGCCGCCGGGGCGGGTGAGCTCGCGCAGGTCGTCGGGGGCCGCGATCGCGGACTGGACCTCGGGGTGGGTTCCGATCCACCACCCCAGGAGGACGGCTACCGCCGTGGACAGGAGCGCCGTGGGAACCCACCAGTGGCGTGACCTGTAGAGCGCGGCGGGGAAGCCCTTCGTAAGGAAGCGGGTGACATCCCTCCAGGATGCGCGGCGCGTACCTGTCACCGCACTGCGCGCGCGGGCCACCAGTTGGCTGAGGCGGCCGGTGAGCTGGGGGTCCGGGGCGCTGGACTGGATCAGGGAGAGATGGGTGGCCGTGCGTTGGTAGAGGGCGACGAGTTCGTCGGCCTCCGCGCCGGTCAGGCGGCGCCGGCGGTGGAGGAGTGCGTCGAGCCGGTCCCATTCGGCGCGGTGGCGGGACACGAAGACGTCGAGGTCCATCAGGTCGGCTGCTCCTCGGCTGCTCGTCGTGTGGTCAGCTTGTCGCACTGCGGCGCGATGTGCCCTCAGCTTGGCAGACTGGCTGTTCTCAGGGCAGTTCGGGAAGGACGGCGGGCGTGAGTGAGCTTGTGACGGGTGAGGCGGTGGCGCTGGAGTTGCGCCCCGCGAAGCTGCCGAGCCGAATACTGGCCGTGCTGCTCGATCTGGTGGTGGCGGTGGCCGCCTATGTCGCGGTGACGATCGCCCTGGTGGCGTCCACGGCCGCTCTCGACGAGGCGGCACAGATGGCGGTGTCGATCGCCGCTTTTCTTCTTCTGCTGGTCGGCGGGCCGATCGCCGTGGAGACGCTCAGTCATGGGCGCTCGCTCGGGAAGCTGGCGTGCGGGCTGCGGGTGGTGCGTGACGACGGCGGGCCCATCCGGTTCCGCCACGCGCTGGTGCGCGGTGCTGTCGGTGTGGTGGAGATCCTGATGACGTTCGGGGTCGTGGCGTGCATCGCGTCGCTGGTGTCGGCGAGGGGGCGGCGGCTCGGTGACGTGTTCGCGGGGACCCTGGTCGTACGGGAGCGGATTCCGGCGGGGCATACGTCCTTTGTGCCTCCACCGCCGCCGTGGTTGTCGGGGCGGTTCTCCGGACTCGACCTGTCCGGGGTTCCGGACGGGCTGTGGCTGGCCGTGCGGCAGTACCTGACGCGGATGCAGCAGCTGGATCCGCAGGTCGGCTGGGCGATGGCGGAGCGCCTCGCGGCCGAGGTCGCCGAGCGCACCGGGGCTCCGGCCCCGCACGGTGTTCCGCCGGCGGCTTTTCTGGCCGCGGTGGTTCAGGAGCGGCAGGCCCGGGAGGCACAGCGGGCGTTCGGTGGTGCGGCTGCCGGTGCAGGCCCCGTCGGGGGCGCGGGTGTGCATCCGGCCGGTGTGCCGGGTGGGGGCGGGCCGGGCATGCCGTACGGGTCGGTTCAGGCCTCGGGCCCGGTTTACCCGGTGGCTCCCCACCTTTCCGCACCTTCGGCGGCCCCGGCGAACGTCCCGGCCCCGCCGCCCCTGCGGGACGCCGATGCTGAGCGCCCCGCCACCGGGTTCGCCCCGCCCGCCTGAAGTCCGGTTCCCTGCCCGGCCCCAGGCCCCCGGCACTGGCCCCTCAGCACTGTCGTCAGGCGAAGACCGACGGCGGCGATTCGAGGTCCTCGAGCTCGATGCCGGGTGCGGACAGCACCACGTCGCCGGAGAGGTGCACGGTGTGCTGTTCACCGGTGTCCAGGGCTGTGACCTGGTACTCCTCCACGGTCAGGGGGCCGTTGTCAGTGGCGTGTGCTTCTCTCGTGATCAGGGCCCAGGACTGGTCGAGGGTGCGCGGGGCGAGGACCGGGTCCGTGAAGGCGACGAGGCGTACACGCGTGGCGGAGGCATCGGGGGTGAGGCGCAGCAGACGTGCGGTGGCGATGAGGAACGCGGGGGACGAGCCGGTGAAGGCGTGGGCGCGGACATTGCCTTCGGTGGCGTGATCTCCCGTGGGGTCGGTGCGGACCCAGGTGACGCCTTCGAGGGCGGCGCCGCGGACCTGCCAGCCCGACGCGTGGAGTTCGAGGCGGATGGGGCGGCCGCGGTCGTCGAGGGCGAGGTCGACGGAACCGGCGGGGGTGCCGGCTCGGGGGGCGTCCCCGGGCGCCGTGCCGGAAGGGGTGGTCAGTTGGGAGACGTAGCGCCAGCCGGAGGGGCCGGGCGCGCAGTGGAACTGTTCTTCGGCGAGGGGGGTGTGGTCGTGCGGGTCATGGAGCGAATATCGGCCGCGGGGCATGGTGGCTCGGGTCCTCGTAGGGGGCAGGCCCCCGCCGATGACGGCGAGGGCCTGCTGACAACCGGCTGGTGAGCGCTGGGCTCAGTAGCGGTAGTGGTCCGACTTGTACGGGCCGTCGACCTCGACACCGATGTACGAGGCCTGCTCGGGGCGGAGCGTCGTGAGCTTCACACCGAGCGCGTCGAGGTGGAGACGGGCGACCTTCTCGTCGAGGTGCTTGGGCAGCACGTAGACCTCGGTCGGGTACTCCTCGGGCTTGGTGAACAGCTCGATCTGGGCCAGCGTCTGGTCCGCGAACGAGTTGGACATCACGAACGACGGGTGGCCGGTCGCGTTGCCCAGGTTCAGCAGGCGGCCCTCGGAGAGGACGATGAGCACCTTGCCGTCGGAGAACTTCCAGGTGTGGACCTGCGGCTTGACCTCGTCCTTGACGATGCCGGGGATCTTCGCGAGGCCGGCCATGTCGATCTCGTTGTCGAAGTGGCCGATGTTGCCCACGATCGCCTGGTGCTTCATCTTGGCCATGTCCGAGGCCATGATGATGTCCTTGTTGCCGGTCGTGGTGATGAAGATGTCGGCCTTGTCGACGACCTCGTCGAGCGTGGTGACCTGGTAGCCGTCCATCGCCGCCTGCAGTGCGCAGATCGGGTCGATCTCGGTGACGATCACGCGGGCGCCCTGACCGCGCAGGGACTCCGCGCAGCCCTTGCCCACGTCGCCGTAGCCGAGGACGACCGCGGTCTTGCCGCCGATGAGGACGTCGGTGGCGCGGTTGATGCCGTCGATCAGGGAGTGGCGGCAGCCGTACTTGTTGTCGAACTTCGACTTGGTGACGGCGTCGTTCACGTTGATCGCCGGGAACAGGAGGGAGCCCTCGCGCTGCATCTCGTACAGGCGGTGGACGCCGGTCGTGGTCTCCTCGGTCACGCCGCGGATCTCCGAGGCGAGCTGGGTCCACTTCTGCGAGCCGTTCGAGATCGTGCGGCTCAGGAGCTCCAGGACGACGCGGTGCTCGTCGGACTCCGCGGTGTCGGCGGAGGGGACCTTGCCGTCCTTCTCGTACTCGACGCCCTTGTGGACGAGCATGGTGGCGTCACCACCGTCGTCCAGGATCATGTTCGGGCCGCCGGTGGGGGTGTTCGGCCAGGTCAGAGCCTGCTCCGTGCACCACCAGTACTCCTCCAGGGTCTCCCCCTTCCAGGCGAAGACCGGGATGCCCTGGGGGTTGTCGGGCGTGCCGTTCGGGCCGACCGCGATGGCCGCGGCGGCGTGGTCCTGGGTCGAGAAGATGTTGCAGGAGGCCCAGCGGACCTCGGCGCCCAGGGCGGCCAGGGTCTCGATGAGCACGGCGGTCTGCACGGTCATGTGCAGCGAGCCGGTGACGCGGGCGCCTGCGAGGGGCTGCGCCTCGGCGTACTCCTCGCGGATCGACATCAGGCCGGGCATCTCGTGCTCGGCGAGGGTGATCTCCTTGCGGCCGAAGTCGGCAAGGGAAAGGTCGGCGACCTTGAAGTCCTGTCGGTTGTCGACAGTGGTCATACGAGCTGCTCCTCGGGTTGGGGCGAGGTCGGGTTCGGCTGGTCTGCGCGGCGGCGGGCACGGAGCGCCCCACGGGGCACACGAATGCCCGGTGCCTTGCGCAGCGCAGTCCGTCGGAGGCCCTCTCTCCCTCGGTCGGCCCGTTGGGACCGCCCGACCGCCATCAGCAGCGACGTCTGGCTCGGTTACGAATCTACACCGATCGGCGCAGTGGGCCCCAGTCCGCCTCCGGACAGATCCAGCGGATTTCGAGGGTCGGCGGGTAAGGGACAAGGAGTAACAGGCCTGGACAACAAGGGACTTTTGGACCTTTGATCCCGGGCGGGGGGCTGTTGCAGGATGCCGGGGATCGGGAACATGTGCGCGACCTCGCGGTCCGTGATCCCCCACACGCGACACCACCACAGACCGCGACGGCAGACCGTGATCCCCCATGACAAAGGCGTTAGGAGATCGACGTGACCAGTCCGGCCGGCCTTCCCCCCACGGGCGGCGGCAGCGACGAGCGGCGGCGACCCAGGCTGCTCGCGGTGACCGCGTGCCCCACCGGCATAGCCCACACCTACATGGCGGCGGAGAAGCTCTCGCAGGCGGCGGAGCGGCTCGGTGTCGACATGAAGGTGGAGACCCAGGGCTCGATCGGGGCCGAGAACGTACTCACTGACAACGATGTCAGCATCGCGGACGGTGTGATCGTCGCGGCCGACAAGGACGTGGACCTGAGCCGGTTCGCCGGAAAGCGGGTCGTGACGGCCGGTGTCGCCGAGGGGATCCACCATCCCGAGCAGCTGATCGAGCGGGTCAGGACCGCGCCCGTCCACGGCGCGGCAGCCGCTTCCGGGGCCGAGTCGGGGGCCGGGGCGGGGGTCGCAGCGACCGTCTCCTCGGGCCGCGGAAGCGCGGGGCGTGGCGGCAGCGAGCGAGGGGTGGCGTACAAGGCGCTGATGAACGGCGTCAGTTACATGATCCCGTTCGTCGTGGTCGGCGGGCTGCTGATCGCGATCTCGCTGTCGCTCGGCGGGCACACCGATCCGTCCGGCGGCCTGGTCATCCCGAAGGACTCCTTCTGGATGGACGTCAACAACATCGGCGTCATCGGCTTCCAGTTGATGGTGCCGATCCTGTCCGGCTATATCGCGTACGCGATCGGGGACCGGCCCGCGTTGGTGCCCGGCATGATCGGCGGGTGGATCGCCAACACCGGTTCGCTGTACGACTCCGAGGCGGGCGCCGGTTTCATCGGGGCGATCGTGACCGGGTTCCTGGCCGGATATCTGGTGCTGTGGATCAAGAAGGTCGAGGTTCCGAAGTTCGTCCGGCCGATCATGCCGATCATCGTGATCCCGATCGTGGCGACGACCGCGCTCGGACTGTTCTTCGTCTACGTGATCGGCCGGCCCATCTCCTGGGTCTTCGAGCATCTGACGGACTGGCTCAGCGGGATGACGGGGACCAGCGCCGTACTGCTCGGCGCGATCCTGGGGCTGATGATCGCGTTCGACATGGGCGGGCCCGTCAACAAGACGGCGTTCCTCTTCGGTACGGGGCTCATCGCGACCGGCAACCAGGACGTCATGGGCATGTGCGCGGCCGCGATTCCCGTGATGCCGCTCGGGCAGGGGCTCGCCACTCTGATCCGCAGGCGGCTCTACACGGAGCAGGAGCGCGAGACGGGTCTTGCCGCGCTGTTCATGGGGCTGTTCGGGATTTCCGAGGGTGCCATTCCGTTCGCCGCGGCACGGCCGGCGCAGGTCATTCCCGCCAACATGCTGGGCGGTGCGGTGGCCGGAGCGGTCGCCGGACTCGCCGGGGTCGAGGACGCGGTCCCGCACGGTGGGCCGATCGTGGCGGTGCTGGGGGCGGTCAGCGGCGTACCGATGTTCTTCGTGGCCGTGGTGATCGGGACCGTGGTGACGGCGGTGACCACGGTCGCGCTCGTCGGCCTCGGTGAGCGGAAGCGGGGCGGCGGGCAGCGGGTGCTGGCCGACGGGTTCCCGTCGCAGGCGGCGCCCGCGTTCGCCGGAGCGGGCGCGGGTGTCGGAGCAGGCGCGGGTACCGGTGCGGGCTCGGGTGTCGTTGCCGTGCGGCGAGCGGGTGGTGCGCGGAGCGACGGGAGCGTACCGACGGCGGCGGTGCCCGCCGCCGATGACGTCCTCTCCGGGTATCTCACTGAGGAGACCGTCAAGGTCCGGCTCGATTCCGTGGACAAGGAGTCCGCGATCCGGGAGATGGCCGGGCTGCTGGCCGCCACCGGGAAGGTCGCGGACGTCGAGGAGTTGGTGCGGTCCGCCCTGCGGCGTGAGGAGCAGGGCACGACCGGGCTCGGCGAGGAGATCGCCGTCCCGCATGCCAAGACGGACGCCGTGACGGCCCCGGTGGTCGGGTTCGCTCGGTCGGCGGACGGGGTCGAGTGGGGTTCGCTCGACGGTACGAAGGCGAAGCTGGTCTTCATGATCTCCGTGCCGGAGGCCGCCGCGGGGGACGAGCATCTGCGCATTCTGGCGTTGCTGTCGCGGAAGCTGGTGGACGCGGGATTCCGGGAGCGGCTGATGACCGCCCCTGATGTGGCGGCGGTTCTCGACGTGCTGCGCGAGATCCGGTAACCGCACGGACCGCAGGGGGCCGCACCTCGTCGAGGCTGCGGCCCCCTGCCGTTCACCGGCGTCTCCTACCCTCCGCACGCGCGCACGCCCCGCAGGACGCGGAAGTGGCGCCAGAAGGGGAGGGGAACAGAGATGCGTGAGGGACACAGACTGGCGCTCACAGCCTGGGTGTTGGTGCCGTTGGGGCTCGTGTTGCTGATCGGCACCGTGCTGTATGTGCGGTCCGCCTATACGAGGGTCACCGTGGTGAGTTCGAGTATGTCGCCCACGTACACCGTCGGGGAGCGGCTGGTCGTGGAGTTGCTGGACGGACACGAGGTGCGCAGGGGCGATGTCGTGCTCGTCGATCAGCCCGGCCCCAACGCCGGGGGGCCTGTGCTCCAGCGGGTGGTGGCCGTCGGCGGTGACCGGGTGGCGTGCTGCGAGGGCAGTGGCACGGGCGAGCGGGTGACGCTCGACGGGCGGCCGCTCCAGGAGTCGTACGTACAGGACGGTGTCGCCGACGGAATCGGGCGGCCGTACGACCTGACGGTTCCGCAAGGGCGGTTGTTCCTGCTCGGCGACCACCGGGTGGACTCGTTGGACTCCCGGTTCTACGGGCCCGGTGACTCGGCGGCCGCGGTGTCGGCCTGGGCCGTGCGGGGGCGGGTGGTGGACGGCCTGGGCGGCGCCGTGTTCGCGTTCTCGGGCGCGGTGCTCGGGCTGGTGCTCGCGCTCGTCGGGCTCGGCTGCGGGATCGCGGCCCGGGTCGTACGGCGGCGGCGGCCGGTGCCTCCGACCCCGCCCAGGCCCGTGCGGGCGTAGGCGGGGGCGAAGGCCGGGACAGACTTAGCGGCAAGCACGCGGAAGGGCCCGCCGAATCGCTCGACGGGCCCTTCGTCGCGGTACGGGAAAGGGGCGCCCTCCCCCGTACCGCCGGAGATCAGTGCTCGGCGGCCGGGGTGGGGCCGCCCGGGGCCGCCTCCGGGTCCGCGCCCTTGGCGGCTTCGGTCTCGCTGTAGATGTCGGGCTCGAGGTAGATGACGCGGGCGATCGGGACGGCCTCGCGGATGCGGGACTCGGCGGCGTCGATCGCGGCGGCCACCTCGGTGGCCGTCTCGTCGTGCCGGACGGCGATCTTCGCCGCGACCAGCAGTTCCTCGGGGCCGAGGTGGAGCGTACGCATGTGGATGATGGCAGGGACCGTGTCGCCGTCGACGATCGCGGCCTCGATCTTCCTGACCTGGTCGATGCCCGCGGCCTCGCCCAGGAGCAGCGACTTGGTCTCCGCGGCCAGGACGATCGCGATGAGGATGAGCAGGATGCCGATGCAGAGGGTGCCGATGCCGTCCCAGACGCCGTCGCCGGTCGCCAGGGCCAGGCTCACGCCGAACAGGGCGAGGATCAGACCGACGAGCGCGCCCAGGTCCTCAAGGAGGACGACCGGCAGCTCGGGCGCCTTGGAGTGACGCACGAACTGCTTCCAGGACTGCTTGCCACGCGTGAGGTTGGACTCCTTGATGGCCGTCCGGAAGGAGAAGGTCTCGGCGATGATCGCGAAGACGAGGACGCCCACCGGCCAGTACCAGTGGTCGATCTCGTGGGGGTGCTTGATCTTCTCGTAGCCCTCGTAGATCGCGAACATGCCGCCGACCGAGAAGAGGACGATCGAGACGAGGAAGGCGTAGATGTACCGCTCGCGGCCGTAGCCGAAGGGGTGTTCCGGAGTCGCCTCGCGCTTGGCCTTCTTGCCGCCGAGGAGCAGCAGGCCCTGGTTGCCGGAGTCGGCGAGCGAGTGCACGGACTCGGCGAGCATCGACGACGAACCACTGAAGACGAACGCCACGAACTTCGCTACCGCGATCGCTAGGTTGGCGGCGAGTGCCGCCACGATCGCCTTGGTGCCGCCTGACGCGCTCATGTGTTCCCGATGTCCCTTCGTCTGCCGTCGGTCGGCCGCCCGGCCGCCGACCGGCTGCCGTCCCGTGCTTTGCCTGGCCTTTGCGGTGGGTCATTGTTGCAGCCTGGACAGGCGGTGGAGTGCCAGGCCGTCACAGTGACCGCTTCAGGTGATGACGGTGGCGCGGAAAACCGTTCCGTTCCCGGACACTTCGAGCTTTTCGCCCGCCGGTACGAAGACCGACTCACCGGGGCCCAGCGGGTGGTCGCCCGTCCGCACGGAGCCCGCGGTGCACAGCAGGATCTGCGGGGTGCGGAGGGTGAGGTCGTGGGCCGGGGCGCCCTCCGGGAGGACGTACCGGGAGAGGCGGAACTCGTCGATGGGGGTCTCGTAGACCTCCTCGCCGTCCCGGGAGGCCTCGGGGCGCAGTACACCCGGGTCGCCGGCCTCGAAGCGGACGATGCGCAGGAGTTCCGGGACGTCGATGTGTTTGGGGGTGAGGCCGCAGCGCAGCACGTTGTCGGAGTTGGCCATGATCTCGACGCCCAGGCCGTTCAGATACGCGTGCGGGACTCCGGCGCCGAGGAACAGGGCTTCGCCGGGCTGCAGTCGCACGTGATGGAGCAGCATCGCGGCGATGACACCCCGATCGCCCGGGTAGTGGTGGGCGATTCCGGCGTACGGCGCGTGGGCGCCGCCGAGCCGGGCGCAGGCCGCGGCGGCCTCGGTGACCGTGGTGGCCATCGCTTCGGGGTCCGCGGTCAGGACGGCGGTCAACACCTCGCGCAGCGCGGCCTCTTCGGGGCGGGCGTGCAGCAGGTCGACGTACGGCTTGAGGGAGTCGACCTCGAGGGCGGAGAGCAGCTCGGCGGCCTCCAGTGGGTCACGGAATCCGCACAGGCCGTCGAACTCCGTGAGCGCGCAGATCAGTTCGGGCTTGTGGTTGGCGTCCTTGTAGTTGCGGTGCGGTGCGTCGATCGGGACACCGCGGCGCTCCTCGTCCTCGTACCCCTCCCTGGCCTGGGTGAGGTCGGGGTGCACCTGGAGGGAGAGGGGAGCGCCCGCGGCGAGGATCTTCAGCAGGAACGGGAGGCGCGGGCCGAACCTGGCGACCGCCTCGGTGCCCAGCTCGCCCTCGGGGTCCGCGTCGATCACCTCGGTGAGGGGACCGCGGGGCGTGCGCGAGGGCGCTCCCGGGTGGGCGCCCATCCACATCTCGGCCTGCGGCTCACCGGTCGGCTCGGCGCCGAGGAGCAGCGGGATGGCCGTGGTGGAGCCCCAGGCGTAGGGGCGGACGGTGTTGTCGAGGCGGTCCATGCTCTGTCTTCTTCTCCGTACGTGCGCTGGTACACGCGCTGATCGGCGGGTCCGGTCAGGAGGCGTGACTCAAGATCAGGCCGTCGAGGCGAGCGCCAGGTAAACGGCGGCGAAATCCGTGATGGCGATCAGTTCGGCGAGGGTTTCCAGGTCGCCGCCCTCCTCCGGGCCGATCTCGCTGATCGCCGTGTCATGGCTGAGGGCGAGCTCGCGGGCGGCGGGGGCCGCGGTGCGGCCGCCGGCCGGGCGGTCCCGCAGCAGCACCACGCGCGCGTGGATGACCTGTGCCTCCTCGACCCGGTCGCGGAAGAAGTCGTCGGGGTCGGCGCCCGCCGCGAGCGCGCCCGCGAGGAGGACGCTGTGCGTGTGGAGCGCTTCGGGCAGCTCGGCGGTGAGCGCGGGTCGCCCCGCGAGCTCGGCCAGGGCGGCGGCGAAGCGACGGCCCGCGGGACCGGCGGAGTCGCCCTCGGTCCAGATCACCGGAAGCGTCTCGGAGAGCTCGGCGGCGAGTGTCTTGGCGGGGTTGCTGTAGGTCGCGATGGCCGGGCCACAGCGCTCGGCCACCCGGTCGAGACGGTCGGCGACCTTCTGCAGGGCCTCGGGAGGAGCGGCCAGGAGGCCGGTGCGGTCGAGAAGGGCGAGCAGCGGGGTGAGCAGCGCCCACAGCGAGCCGGGCGCCGAGGCGGCGGCCGGGGCCTGCGGCTCGTAGGGGGCGGTCGCCATGGGCACGGTGAGGCCGTGGGCGCCGGCGACGGCCTCGGTCAGCGGGGCCCGGGGCGGACAGACGGCGACGACGGTGAGGCCGCGCCGGTAGGCCTGCTCGACGAGGAGCGAGAGGCCGGGCTCGCTGCCGTCGGGCGTGGCGACCAGGAGCAGGTCGACGGGGCCCGCCCAACCCGGCAGTTCCCAGAGCAGTGCGCCGGCCGCGGGGGCCACTCCGCGAGGGGTGAGCCGGGTGACGGGGCAGGCGGCGCCGGCGAGCGAGCCGAGCAGGTCGGCGACGCAGGTGGCGGCCAGGCCGGGGCCGGCGATCAGGATGGCGCGGGGCCGGCCGTCGGGTTTGAGCTCGGCGATCCCGGCCTCGGTGGCGTGCCGGACGGCGGTGCGCACGCGGGCGCCCGCTTCGGCGGCGCCGCGGAGCAGCTCCCGCCGGTCCGCACGGGCCAGCGCCTCCTGGTCGTCGAGAAGTGATTCGTCGAGCATGGTGGGCAGCCTCCGGACACCTGGCGGGGGTCGCTTCCTCGTGGGCGCGACGGGTCTTACGCGGGGCGGCGGGCCTCGTCGACCAGGAGGACCGGGATGCCGTCCCGGACGGGGTAGGCGAGGCCGCAGTCCTGGCCGGTGCAGATCAACTCGGTCTCCCGCTCCTCGAGAGGGGCGTGGCAGGCCGGGCAGGCCAGGATCTCCAGGAGGCCGGCTTCGAGCGGCATGTCAGGTCCCTTCGGGGGCGGAGGAGTGCGAGGTGGTGCGGTGATGTGGCCTGGTCAGGGTACCGCCGCGGGCGGCCGGGCGCCGGGGGTGTCGCACCCTCGCCGCCCGTGCCGTCCCGTCTCTCCTTCGGGGAGGGCTCAGCCTCTGATGATCGCGAGGACCTCGTCGCGGACCTTCGTCATCGTCGTCTCGTCGCGGGCCTCCGCGTTCAGGCGCAGGAGGGGCTCCGTGTTGGAGGGGCGGACGTTGAACCACCAGTCGGCGGCGGCGACCGTGAGGCCGTCGAGTTCGTCGAAGGTGACGTCCTCGCGGCCCTCGTAGGCCGTCCTGATCGCGGCGAGGCGGGCCGTCTGGTCGTCGACCGTGGAGTTGATCTCGCCGGAGCCCGCGTAGCGGTCGTACTGGGCGACGAGGGCGGAGAGCGTGCCCTCCTGGCCGCCGAGGGCCGCGAGGACGTGGAGCGCCGCGAGCATGCCCGTGTCGGCGTTCCAGAAGTCCTTGAAGTAGTAGTGCGCGGAGTGCTCGCCGCCGAAGATCGCGCCGGAGGTGGCCATCTCGGCCTTGATGAAGGAGTGGCCCACGCGGGTGCGTACCGGCGTGCCGCCGTTCTCCCTGACGACCTCCGGTACCGACCAGGACGTGATCAGGTTGTGGATGACCGTGCCCTTGCCGCCGTGCTTGGCCAGCTCGCGGGAGGCGACCAGGGCCGTGATCGCGGACGGGGAGACCGGCTCGCCGCGCTCGTCGACGACGAAGCAGCGGTCGGCGTCGCCGTCGAAGGCGATGCCGAGGTCGGCGGACTCCTCGCGGACGCGCTTCTGGAGGTCGACGATGTTCGCCGGGTCCAGGGGGTTCGCCTCGTGGTTCGGGAACGTGCCGTCCAGCTCGAAGTACATCGGGACGAGGTCGAGGGGCAGGCCCGCGAAGACCGTCGGGACGGTGTGCCCGCCCATGCCGTTGCCCGCGTCGACGACGACCTTCAGGGGGCGGATCGAGGTCAGGTCGACGAGGCCGCGCAGGTAGGCCGCGTAGTCCTCCAGCGTGTCCCGCCGGGTGATCGTGCCCGGTGTCGCGTCCGAGGCGGGGGCCCCCGAGTCGACCCAGGACTCGACGAGCTCGCGGATCTGCGTGAGACCGGTGTCCTGGCCCACGGGGGCCGCGCCCGCCCGGCACATCTTGATGCCGTTGTACTGGGCCGGGTTGTGCGAGGCCGTGAACATCGCGCCGGCGAGGTCGAACGCGCCCGACGCGTAGTACAGCTGGTCCGTCGAGCACAGCCCGATCTCGGTCACGTCGACGCCGCGCGCCGCCGCTCCGCGCGCGAAGGCCCCCGACAGACCCGGTGACGAGGGGCGCATGTCGTGCCCGGTCACGATCGCGTCCGCTCCCGTCACCTGTGCGAAGGCCGCGCCGAACAGCTCGGCCAGCGTCTCGTCCCACTGGTCCGGGACCACCCCTCGCACGTCGTACGCCTTCACGAGCTGTGACAGATCAGCGGTCACGGCCAACCTTCCTGGAGTCCTCAACGGTGACCCCAAACTACCCGTAGGGTCCGACACCCGGCCGTGCGGGATCTGAGCGGTCACATACGGACATCGCACTCGGGCTTCCCAGGGGCTCACGGAAGCATCCATTCCAGGACGGGCGAGCTCTGCGCGACGACGATCAGGCACATGACCAGCAGGAGTCCGAGGCTCCACGGGAGCACCTTGCGCAGCAGGTCGCCCTCGCGGCCCGCGAGCCCGACCGCCGCGCAGGCGATGGTGAGGTTCTGCGGCGAGATCATCTTGCCGAGGACGCCTCCCGAGCTGTTGGCGGCCGCGAGGAGCTCCGGGGACAGGCCGGACTCCCTCGCCGCGGTCACCTGAAGTGCGCCGAACAGCGCGTTGGCCGAGGTGTCCGAGCCGGAGACGGCCACACCGAACCAGCCGAGGACGGGTGACAGGAAGGCGAGTCCGGCGCCGGCCGCCGCCACGAAGTGGCCGATGGTGGCCGCCTGTCCGGACAGGTTCATGACGTAGGCGAGTGCCAGGACGGACGTCACGGTGAGGATCGCGAACCTCAGCTCGTGGACGGTGGCCGCCCACTCCCTGAGGGCCACGCGCGCGTGCACACCGATGACCGCCGCCGTGCACACCCCGGCGAGCAGCACCAGCGTGCCGCCGGTGGACACGACCGGCCAGATGAAGACGTTGCCGCCGACGGGGTCGCCGTCCGGGTTCGCGACGTTCAGGAAGGGCCAGTCGAAGGTGCGGGTCGCCCGCGACAACAGGTCCTTCACCGCCGGGATCTGGGCGACGGAGAAGATCACGACGATCAACGCGTACGGGGCGTACGCCCGCAGCACCTCGGGGCGCGGGTCCTCCTCGTCCAGGTCCTCGCTGCGTACGCCGGTCAGGACCGCGGCCCGTACGGGCTCGGCGGCGGGCCTGCGCGCCTGCGGCACCGCCATCAGGGCGCCCGCGCCGGCCAGGGCGGCGCCGATGTCGGCGAGTTGGGCCGAGACGTAGTTGGAGGCGGCGAACTGGGCGACGGCGAAGGCGAATCCGCACGCCACGGCCGGGATCCAGGTCTCACGCAGGCCACGTCGTCCGTCCACCAGAAAGACGAGCACGAGGGGCACCACGAGGGCGAGCAGCGGGGTCTGGCGGCCCACCACGGAGGCGACGGAATCCAGTGGCAGGCCGGTGACTTGAGCCAGCGTCACGACCGGGGTGCCCATCGCTCCGAAGGCGACCGGCGCGGTGTTGGCGACCAGGGCGACGACCGCGGCACGGACGGGCTCGAAGCCGAGCGCGACCAGCATCACCGAGCAGATCGCGACGGGCGCGCCGAAGCCCGCGAGGGCCTCCAGGAGCGCGCCGAAGCAGAACGCGACGACGAGCGCCTGGATGCGCGGGTCGTCTGAGAGCCGCCCGAAGGAGCGGCGCAGGATGTCGAAGTGCCGCGTGCGGACGGTCATCCGGTACACCCAGAGGGCGTTGACGACGATCCACAGGATGGGGAATAGGCCGAATACGGCTCCCTGCGCGGCGCTGGAGAGCGTCTGGCCGACGGGCATGCCGTACGCGAGCAGGGCGACCAGGGCGGCGGCCGCGAGGCCGGTGAGGCCGGCCAGGTGCGCCTTCATGCGGACCCCGCCGAGCAGGACGAGGACGATGACGAGGGGCAGGGTCGCGACGAGCGCGGAGAGGCCGAGCGAGCCGGCCACGGGCTCGAGCTCCTGGACGTACACGGCGCCTCCCCCGATTCCGCTGTGCGGAAAGTGATGTCTCACGGCGATGACTCACGGGCGGGAAAATGGTCGTGTCCACGCCAAGCGTGCGTCAATGGCCGTGCGTCATCGGGTGAAACGTGCACCGAATGCACACGGAGTGAAGTCCCCGTCGGAGAAAGGGGGTTGCGAAGTCCGGCCCGGAAAGCGGTTCAGGAGTCCGGTGAACGCAGAACCCGCAGGTGGCCGCGTCGGCCGGCTTCCACCGGGTTCGCGGAGCGGGCGCCGGCGCCCCCTGTCTGCGCGGCACGCTCCTGCGGGCGGGCCGCCTCACGGACCGCGTTGGCGAGCGCCTCCAGGTCGTCACCACTGGGACGGGAGGGAGCGGAGCCGTCGGCGAGCCTGACGACCTCCCAGCCACGTGGGGCGGTGAGGCGCGCGGAGTGCTCGGCGCACAGGTCGTAACAGTGGGGTTCGGCGTAGGTGGCGAGCGGGCCGAGGACCGCGGTCGAGTCGGCGTAGACGTACGTCAGCGTCGCGACGGCGGGACGGCCGCAGGCGGTGCGCGAACAGCGACGTACAGGGCTCACGACGTTGGACGGTACCGCACTCTTGAGCGGGCCGCGACGACTCTCCCCCGGGTCACCCCACCGTGTCGTGCTGTGACGCCTGACACAGGGGGTTCCAGGCGGGCCTTATTGACCTGCGGGTACGGGTGTTGACGAGATCCCGGACAGGGCCGGACGCGATCAGGAGTCGACACAAACACTGTCAATTGCCGTGATTCCCGCACCCCGAGAGGGTACGGAAACGAGCCGGACCTTGGCCGGAATGGTCATCCTGCGACATGCCGCCGCACGGGCGCGGGGACGGGGGAGGTCCGGGGTTCGTGCGACCCGTGGCGGTCCGGGTGGCGCGCGCCCGGCGTCACCGCACCGCACAGCCTCCGCGAGCCCCTGGCGGGGCGCGTGCCGTGTGCGGACGGGGGCGGTGGGCGGGGACTACGCTGCGTCAGTGATGGACAACCCCGTACCGCCCCGTCCCGCCGAACCCAGGCCCCGTCGTCGTGATCGACACGGGCGCGGGATGCGTGGTCCGGTGGCGCCACCGCAGGTGCCTCTCTCGGCCAGTCGCGCCGAGGTGTTCGCGGATCTGGTGCAGGACTCCGTGGAGCGACTGGAGCGGCGGTGGCCGCAGCTGGCGGACATCGAGTTCATGGTGCTGGAGGTGCCCCGGTTCGATCCGGCCGACGACGACGGCTGGGGCGACCAGGCCGTGCCCCTGGGGGGCACGACTCCGGCCCACGAGGGCCGTCCCGCCCGGGTCATCGTCTACCGGCGTCCCGTCGAGATCCGCACCAAGGGCCGCGACGAGCGCGCCGCCCTGGTGCACGAGGTCGTGGTGGAACAGGTCGCCGAACTGCTGGGGCTGACTCCGGAGACCGTCGATCCCCGCTACGGGGAGGACTGACCTCCGGGCCGCTCCCGCGCGCCCGTCACCTCTGCAGCACGGACAGGTCCTGCTCCGCGTCCGGTACCTCCACCGTCCCCCGGTCGTCCGGGAGGGTCTGCACGGTGAACATCGGGATGCCGCCCTCGGCCGCTTCGAGCATGCGCGCCGCGTGGACGGGGCCGCCGGACAGCGGCTCGACCGTGAGCGCGTACGTGCCCTTGAGGCCGCTCGGCACGGGCAGCCGCACGTCCTGAGTGGTGCCGCCCTTGATCGTGTACGTCTTCGTGGCGGCCGCTCCGCCGCCGCTGCCCGCGGAGGCCGTGACCCTGACCTTCGCGCTGCGGCCTGGGGCAACCAGGGAGAGCGTGGAGCCCTTGGAGCGGTTGTCGGCGGCCGTCGCACGCGCGCCCACCGGACCCGTGGCCGGGATGAACGCCGTCTCCTGCTTGTCGCCCTTGCCACGTACGACCCGGAGGGCCGCGACGACGGGGGCCGACTTCTCCGTGGGCGTCAGCACCAGGGAGCCCGCTTCCCCGCGCGTGACGTCACCGAGGTCGACGGCGGCCGTCATGCCGGCCTTCACGTGCACCGTCTCGTGCCCGGCGGGAGTGATCAGGCCGGTCGGCGAGGCGAGACGCACCCGCAGATCGGCGTCGGTGTCACCGGGCGCGAAGGCGACCAGACGGACGGAGGTGGCGTCCTTCGGGATGCCCGGCAGCACGAGGCTGCCCGCGGGCGGGGCGGAGGCGGCGAGCCAGTCCCCGCCGAGCGCGTCGTCGACGGCCTGGACGGCGGCGGCCACCCGGCCGCTGCGGACCGTGACGTGCACGGTGAGGTTGGTCTGCGGCTCGTCGATGAGCGTCGACAGGAGCACGGACTCGCTGGAGTGCGGCGGGATCTTGATGCCCTCCCCCACCGTCGACTTGAGGGCGCCGTCCTTGCCGTACAGCTCGATGTCCGCGACGGCGGCGGAGTCGTCGGGGTTGGTCAGGTGCGTGTAGTCCGTGCGCTCCTTGGCCGTGCTGGCGCCCGGGAACCAGAAGTCCGTGTCCGGGGCCGAGCAGGCGGTGCCGAGCAGGCCTCGGCCGCTGCCCGCCTCGACCTCCGTGGTCTGCTGGACGGCCCAGCCGGGCGCGAACCTGCCCTCGGCCGTGCCGACGAGGGCGGGCGACTCGGCGCCGGAGGCCTCGCCCGTGACCGGCTTCCCCGGCTCCTTCGGCGTCAGGACGGGCTTCGCCTTCTTGCCGCCCTCCTTGCCGTCGGCCCCGGATCCGTCGGTCGTGCCCTCGGCCGGTTCCTCGCCCGCGGCCGTCAGTTCGGCCCTGCCGCTCTGGCCGGTGCCCTTGGTGACGGGCGTGAAGGACGTGTACGCGGTCTCGGCGAGGTCCGAGGTGCTCGGAGCCGGGCAGAGCAGGCTGGTGCGCTCCACGGGCAGCTCCGCGGCGGTCTTCGCCGTGTCCCCGCCGGAGGCCTGTGGCTCGGACATCGAGGCGAACCCTGTGACGGCGGCGAGCGCGGCCACGCCGGCGATCAGGGACACGGTGGTGCGGTTCACTGCTGGCTCCCGTCGGGGCGCTCGCTGTCGGTGCCGTGCGGCGGCTGTTGCTGTGGCTGCTGTTGCTGCTGCTGCTGTTGCTGCTGTTGCTGCTGTTGCTGCTGTTGCTGCTGTTGCGCCGGGTCGTACTGCGCGTCGTAGCCCTGGGCGTACGTCTGCGTCGGGTCGTACGCCGCGTTCCCCGTGCCGTAGGCCGCGTACGGGTCGTAGTGGCCCGCTTGGTACGGGTCCGCCTGATAGGGGTCCGCCTGGTACGGCTGCTGCTCGTAGGTGCCCGCCGGGTACTGCGGGGCGCCCTGGTACTGATCGCCGCCGTAGGTGCCGTACTCGGCGCCCGCGTACGTCGTCGTGTCCCTCCCCCAGTCCTGGACGTCCTCACCCGGGACGGCCCCCGTGCCGTACGCCTGCTGCTGCGGGACCGGGACGGCCGCGGGGGCCCCCTCGGGCGCGGGCGGGGAGTCGGGCGGGAACGCGTCGGGCCGGTCCGCTTCCCCGGCCTCCGCCTGGGCGCGCAGACGGCGGGCCCTGCGGCCCTCGCCCGAGGCGGCCTGGACGGGTACGACGGGCTCCTCGGGAAGGTCGTCGTCCACGTCGCGGCGACGGCCGGGCAGGGCGAGCACCACGAGGACGACGGCGAGCGCGCCCTGCGCCCACAGCCAGCCGGTATGGCTCATCGGTGCCTCGAACGTGACGTCCAGCCGGCCCGCGGTGGCGGGCAGTTCGAAGCCCTGCGCCCAGCCGTCGACCGTGGTCCTGGTGAGCGGCTTCCCGTCGAGGGTGGCCGTCCAGCCCTCGTCGGCGGTGTCCGCGAGACGCAGGACACGCCCGGGGGCACCGGCGGGGATCTCGGTGTGCAGTTCGACGGGGCCGGCGGCGATGGGCTGCGGGTCTCCGGACTTCGGGACGACGGCCGCGCGCGCGACCTGCCGGTCGACGCGCCACAGGGCGATGCCGTCCCGCTGGCTCAGCCTGCTCAGGCCGGGGGTGGCGTCCAGGACGCGGCTGACCTCCCGGGGCGCGCCGTCGCGCACGAGGACGTACCGCACGGCAAAGCCGCCGAGCTGGTCGGCCTGGTCGGCGCCGGAACCCGCCACCAGGTTGGCGACGACCTTGTCGAGCAGTCTGTTCTCGCCGTCCGCCGCGGCCAGTTCGGCGTCGCCGAGGCGGGCGCCGGAGCCACGGACGAGCGTGTAACCGACCCTGGCCGCCGAGTCGCTGTCGAGGACGAGCGTGCGGGCCTGGTCGCGGGTGCCGCTCTCCTCGGCGACGAACGCGGGCACCTGGACGGGATCGCGCCGCTCCAGCGGCCCGTCGGCACCGCGGATCATCCATCCGGCGGCGACGAGCAGGGGACCGGCGGCCGCGGCGAAGGCGATGAGCACGGCGACCGGCTGGCGCCAGCCGAAGCTCTGCTCGGCCACGCGCGAGCGGGCCCCGTCGGCGCCGAGCGCGGCGGCGGCGAGGAAGGCGAGGCCGTAGACGAGGGTCGCGGGGCCGGCCCAGGTGGAGCTGTTGGAGAGCGCCGCGAAGACGAGTGCCACCAGTGCCGCGGCCCAGGCCGTCCAGATTCCCAGCTGTCGCTCCGCGCGCATCAGCGCGGCCACGGCGGCGCACACGATGCCGATGAGCATCAGCCCGCTGACCGTGCCGGGACCGCCCGGGCTGGCGCCCAGCAGGTCGAGTGCGGAGGCCGCCCCCGACCCGTACTCCATACCGGCCTCCTGGAAGAAGCCGAACGGGAGCAGGGAGAGCGACCAGGGGGCGAGGACCAGCAGCGGCGTGCCGAGCTGGGCCAGGAAACGCAGCCCGTAGGCAGCGATGTCCCTGCGCAGCACGGCGGGCACGGCGAGCCCGAGCACCAGCGCGATGGGCCACACGATCGGCGTGAACGCGGTGGCGAGGGTCAGCAGCAGCGCGTACGCCCAGGTGGCCCGCCAGCTGCCGCGGCCCGTCTCCGAGGCGAGGCCGCTCGCGGCGATGCCCGCGCGCGCGATGAGGGGCAGCAGGACGGCCAGTACGGCGGTGCCGATGCGGCCGGCCGCGAGCGCGCCGGTGGCTGCGGGCAGGAAGGCGTACGCGACGGACGCCCAGGCGCGCAGCAGGCGGGACTCGACGAGCGGCCGGGAGGCGAAGTAGGCGGCGAGGCCGGCGAGGGGCACCGAGCCGACCAGCAGGACGGTGACCGCGAGCCCGGTGGAACCGAACAGCAGGCTCGCGAGCATCGCGACCAGCGCGAGATAGGGCGGCGCCGACTGCGTACCGCCGGCGCCGACCGGGTGCCAGCCGTCCAGGTAGCGCGCCCACAGCTCGGAGGAGTCCGCGGGGGCGGGCAGCAGCGCGCCGCCCGAGAGGGCGCCGCCGCCGAGGAGTTCACGGCAGGCGACGAGGGAGACGAGGAGGAGCACCACGAAGACCATCGGGCCCGGCTTGCGGGCGATGCGCTTGAGGCGGGCGAACTGCTCGACCTGGAGGAAGTCGGCGTCGTCGTGGCCCGGTCCGGACTCGACGGCGCCGCCGTGCCGGCCGGCCGCGGTCAGCTCGGCGTCGGAGCGGCCCATGAGGCTGCCCGCGGCCTGCTCGACGGTGGCCCGGACCGTGGCTCCGGGGGGCGGGAACAGCGGGCGCAGCTCGCCCTTGTCGACCTGGGGTCTGCCCCGGCCGCGCCGGCCCGCGATGATGCGCTCGGGGCGCAGCAGGGTGCCCAGGAGGCCGCGGATCTCGTCGACCGCCTGTCCGGGGACCTTCCCGACGAGGTACGCGACCGTCCGCAGCAGCGTGCCGAGGACGAGCCGCACGAGGACCCAGGGGAGCGCCGCGCTGCGGGTGTTGACGAGGAGGGTGTAGGTGGCGCCCGCCTTGTCGACCTTGTGCGGGGAGGCGGAGGTGCGGCCCACGCAGTCGACGGTGCGGCGCTCGCGGGAGGACGCCTCGGCGTGCCGGACGACCGCCTCGGGGGCGACCAGGACACGGTGGCCCGCGGACTGGGCGCGCCAGCACAGGTCGATGTCGTCGCGCATGAGGGGCAGCCGCCGGTCGAAGCCGCCGAGCTCCTCGTAGACGTCGCGGCGGATCAGCATGCCCGCGGTGGACACGGCCAGTACGGGCTGTACGTGGTCGTGCTGGCCCTGGTCCTGCTCGCGCCGGTCGAGGCCCGTCCAGCGGCGGCCGCTGTGGGCGATGGTGACACCGACTTCGAGGAGCTGCCGGCGGTCGTACCAGCCGCGGAGCTTGGGGCCGACGACGGCGACGTCCTTGCCGAGCTCCCGCTCGTTCTCCACGACGCGCAGCAGTTGCGCGAGGGCGTCGGGCTCCGGGGCGCAGTCGTCGTGCAGGAGCCACAGCCACTGCTCGGGCTCGCCGTGCGGCAGCTCCGGCATGTCGTAGGCGTCGTCGCGCCAGGTGCGGGTGACCGGGTCCCAGCCGCTGGGGCGCTTCAGGTACGGAAGGTCGTCCGGGGTCAGCACGCCCGCGCTGCGGGTGGCCTCCTCGACGGCCTGGCCGAAGCCCGTGCGCCGGGCGAGGTGCAGCACCCGGTCGGCGCCGAGGGCCTCGGTGACCAGCCGGGCGGAGTCGTCGGCGCTGCCGGTGTCGGCCGCCACGGCGTTCTGCACGGGCCGGTCCTGGCCGAGCAGCCCGGCGAGGGCCTCGGGCAGCCAGCGGGCGCCGTCGTGCGAGACGAGCACGGCGGTGACCACGTGCCTCGGGTACTCGGGCGGGCGCGTGGGGTCGAACACCGCCTGGCCGGCCGGGTCGAACGCTGCGGTGGCAGGGTCGTACCGACCTGCCGAATGGCTGTGCACGGACATCGAGGTACAGGCCCCGGTTCGCTGGACTGCGGTGGACGCCTGTGTCCTCGGGGGACAGCGTGGCGTCTCGGACGGAGGCCCACACTAACGGCTGGACAACAGCGCGGCCCGCCGCCTGTGGACAACCCACATGCGACAGGCCGTTCGTTACGTATCAGTACGTAGGGGTGTGCACCGTCCGGTCGGAGTGCGGCCGGAACGCGATCGGGTCGCGACCGGGCACCGGTCAGACGGCGGCCTTCTTCAGGCGGCGCCGCTCGCGCTCGGACAGGCCGCCCCAGATGCCGAAGCGCTCGTCGTTGGCGAGTGCGTATTCGAGGCACTCGGAGCGGACCTCACAAGCGAGGCAGACCTTCTTCGCCTCGCGGGTGGAGCCGCCCTTCTCGGGGAAGAAGGATTCGGGGTCGGTCTGCGCGCAGAGCGCCCGCTCCTGCCAGCCGAGCTCCTCTTCGGCCTCGTCGACCAGCAGTTCCTGAAACAGCTCGGTCATGTGCGCCCCTCGTCCGTCTCGCGTCCCCGTGATGCTGCCGCTACCGATTTCGGCTGAACGACACGAGTGAAATTACAAGTGTGCCGATCCAGGCCAGTCAAGCCGAGATCTGCTATTGGGCCCCTTATTCACTCTGCGGAACCAAGGCTTTGCGGAAAGTGTTCAAATCGGCATAAACCCTGACAGGCGAAAGAGACCCGGTGAGGCTCCCCCTCCGGCAGGGCCTGTACGGAACAGGACCTGCACAGAAGAGGACGCCCAGGAGTTCGATCTCGTTCCGGCACGGCCGACGAAGCGAACCGGATCACATATGGATCACTGGGATCGCACAGGGATCTCGGGGTCGCTCCACGGTTCGTGCGCCCGGTTGTGCGCCATGTGTCCCGGCAACCTCCTGCACAAACCTTTCACCTTCGAGGAGGCCCGGATGAGGTGAAACATCGCCCACATATCGGACGTGAAGTTGACAGTGCGGGTGTGAGCCGATGTCCTAGTGGGCATGCTCGCGAACTTGGCACTCACCTCGACCCGCACCGCCGGGTCCCCCGGTGCTGCCCACGCTCGCTGTAGCTGTTGCTGTCGCAGCTGTTGAGCCGACCGCGCTCCCGCTGCCGCCGGGTCCACTGAGATCCGGCCGCTGGTCCCCCGCCCGTACCTGGGCACACCTCACGCCCGCGATCCGGGCGGCCGGTACGTGACACCCCAGACCTCCAGCACTCTCTTCCGCCGAGGAAACCACCGCACCCCATGAACAGCGACAGCGACCTCCAGATCGCCGGCGACATCCTCGAAGTACCCCATCTCCTCCAGCCGCCGCGCGAGCACCCGTCCACCGTGGCCGAGTTCGTCGGCCTCGCCCGCTCCATCGCCGCCGATCGCTCCCAGTGGGAGCACCTCGTCCGGTACGACGCCGCCTCCCGCTGGTACCACCGGCTGAGCACCGGACCCGGTTACGAGGTGTGGCTGCTGTCCTGGGTCCCCGGACAGGGCAGCGGACTGCACGACCACGGCCGCTCCTCCGGCGTACTCACCGTCCTGGAGGGCGCCCTGACCGAGCGCACCGAGCGGGGCACGCGCGCGCTCGGCGCGGGCGCTCAGCGGGTGTTCGCGCCCGGCTACGTGCACGAGGTCGTCAACGACTCCCTCGAACCGGCCATAAGCCTGCACGTGTACCACCCGGGACTGACGGAGATGCCGATGCTTCCCCGGACCGGCTCCCAGCCCCAGGCCGAGAGCCTGGCCGGGACCCGGCCGGCCGAGGAGACGCCCCACGCGCGGTGCTCGGGGGCCGACGTCTCGTAACCGGCCGACGCGCGGCCGTGGCCGCCTGCAAGACTGCGTGCCATGCGCATTGTGGTTCTGGCAGGCGGCATCGGCGGTGCCCGGTTCCTGCGTGGTCTCCAGCAGGCCGCGCCGGACGCGGACATCACCGTCATCGGCAACACCGGGGACGACATCCACCTCTTCGGGCTGAAGGTCTGCCCCGATCTCGACACGGTGATGTACACGCTCGGCGGCGGTATCAACGAGGAGCAGGGCTGGGGGCGGGCCGACGAGACGTTCCACCTCAAGGAGGAGCTGACCGCGTACGGCGCGGGGCCCTCCTGGTTCGGTCTGGGCGACCGGGACTTCGCGACGCACATCGTGCGGACGCAGATGCTGAGCGCCGGATATCCGCTCAGCGCCGTCACGGAGGCGCTGTGCGACCGGTGGAAGCCGGGTGTCCGGCTGATCCCCATGTCCGACGACCGGGTCGAGACGCATGTGGCCGTCGAGGTGGACGGCGAGCGCAAGGCCGTCCACTTCCAGGAGTACTGGGTGCGGCTGCGGGCCTCCGTGGACGCGCACGCCGTGGTGCCCGTGGGGGCCGAGCAGGCCAAGCCGGCGCCCGGGGTGCTGGAGGCCATCGCCTCCTCCGACGTGATCCTCTTCCCGCCGTCCAACCCCGTGGTGTCCATCGGCACGATCCTCGCCGTGCCGGGCATCCGGGAGGCGATCGCCGAGGCCGGGGTGCCGGTGGTCGGCCTCTCCCCCATCGTCGGGGACGCGCCCGTGCGCGGCATGGCCGACAAGGTCCTGGCGGCCGTCGGTGTCGAGTCCACCGCGGCGGCGGTCGCCGAGCACTACGGCTCGGGGCTCCTCGACGGATGGCTGGTCGACACGGTGGACGCCGGGGTGGTGGAGCGCGTCACGGACGCCGGCATCCGGTGCCGTGCCGTACCGCTGATGATGACCGACCTCGACGCGACGGCCGCGATGGCCCGTGAGGCTCTGACGCTGGCGGAGGAGGTGCGGGGCGCTTGAGCGACGAGACGTCCCGGAGCACGGGGATGCCGGGCGGCGGGTTCGCGCCGGACACTCCCGGTTTCCGGGTCTGGGCGCTGGCCGGGCTGCCCGAGGTGCGCCCGGGCGACGACCTCGCGAAGCTGATCGCCGGTGCCGGGCCCGGGCTGGTGGACGGTGACGTGCTGCTGGTCACCTCGAAGATCGTCTCGAAGGCCGAGGGGCGCGTCGTCGAGGCGGAGGACCGCGAGGCCGCCATCGACGCCGAGACCGTACGGGTCGTGGCCCGGCGCGGGCCGCTGCGGATCGTGGAGAACCGGCAGGGGCTCGTGATGGCCGCGGCCGGGGTCGACGCCTCCAACACGCCCGCCGGGACGGTGCTGCTGCTCCCCGAGGACCCGGACGCCTCGGCGCGGGCGATCCGGGACGGCCTGCGGGACGCGCTCGGCGTGGAGGTCGGCGTCGTGGTCACGGACACGTTCGGGCGGCCGTGGCGGACCGGGCTCACCGATGTCGCCATCGGGGCCGCCGGTGTGCGCGTGCTCGACGATCTGCGGGGCGGCACGGACGCGCACGGCAACCCGCTCGGCGCGACCGTCGTCGCGACCGCCGACGAGCTCGCCGCCGCGGGTGACCTGGTCAAGGGCAAGGCCGCCGGGCTGCCCGTCGCCGTCGTCCGCGGACTGCCCCACCTGGTGGGCACGGACGACGCCGACGAGGGGACCCGCGGGATGGTCCGGGGCGCCCGCGACGACATGTTCCGGCTCGGGACCTCCGAGGCCGTACGGGAGGCCGTCACCCAGCGGCGTACCGTCCGGGACTTCACCGACGAGCCGGTGGACCCGGGCGCCGTGCGGCGCGCGGTGGCCGCGGCCGTGACCGCGCCGGCCCCGCACCACACGACGCCGTGGAGATTCGTCCTCCTGGAGTCGGCCGCGTCGCGCACGCGGCTCCTCGACGCCATGCGGGACGCCTGGATCACCGACCTGGAGCGGGACGGCAAGAGCGCGGAGTCCATCGCCAAGCGGGTGCGACGCGGGGACGTGCTGCGCAGGGCGCCGTACCTCGTCGTCCCGTGTCTCGTCATGGACGGGTCGCACACGTACGGGGACGCCCGGCGTGACGGGGCCGAGCGGGAGATGTTCGTGGTCGCCACGGGCGCCGGTGTGCAGAACTTCCTGGTCGCGCTCGCCGGGGAGCGGCTCGGGTCCGCGTGGGTGTCGTCGACGATGTTCTGCCGGGACGTCGTGCGGGACGTGCTCGGACTGCCGGAGAGCTGGGATCCCATGGGAGCCGTCGCCGTGGGACACGCGGCCGGGGAACCGAAGGCCCGGCCCGAGCGGGATGCCGGGGTTTTCATCGAGGTCCGCTGACGTCGGCCCTACTCTCGTAGGGCACCGCCCCGATCCCTCCCCTCAGCCCGCTCCCCGGGCCTCCCTTCCCGAACACTCCCAGGACCCTCTCCGTGGCCGGACGCTTCGAACAGCGACCCACGCGTACGACCGTGCGCGGCGGGCATGTCGTCGTGCCCGGGCAGACCCAGGCGCGGGCCCGGACGCAGATGCCGACGGAGGCCGCCGCCGGGCGGAGACGGAGCTGGGCGCCGCCCTGGCCGCTCGACCTGGGCCTGGTGCTCGGGCCGCTGCGGCGTGGCCCCGCGGACCCGGCCTTCCGCAGGACCCCGGACGGGGCCGTGTGGCGGGCCAGCCTCACGCCCGTCGGGCCCGGGACCCTGCGGGTGTGCGTACGCGGAGGTGTCGTCGAGGGGGAGGCGTGGGGGCCCGGGGCGCGGTGGCTGCTCGACCAACTCCCCCTGATGCTCGGTGAGGCGGACGACCCCGGGGCCTTCGAACCCCGGCACCGGCTGGTCGCGACGACCCGGCACCGGCGGCCCGGGCTGCGGCTGACACGTACCGGCCTGGTGCTGGAGTCGCTGATTCCGTCGATCCTGGAGCAGAAGGTCACGACCGACGAGGCCTACCGGGCCTGGCGCTCGCTCGTGCGCAAGTACGGGACGCCCGCGCCCGGGCCCGTCGACGGGCGCATGTTCGTCATGCCGGAGCCCCGGGTCTGGTCGCTGATTCCCTCGTGGGAGTGGCATCGGGCCGGGGTCGACAACAAACGGGCGTCGACGATCCTGCGGGCCGTACGGGTGGCCCGGCGGATGGAGGAGGCCGTGGCGCTCGACGCGGAGGCGGCCCGCGAGCGACTGGAGCTGGTGTCCGGGATCGGGCCGTGGACCTCGGCGGAGACCGTGCAGCGCAGCCATGGGGCGCCGGACGCGGTGACGGTCGGGGACCTGCACCTTCCCGGGATCGTCGGATACGCCCTCGCCGGCGACCGGGACGCGGACGACGCCGTGATGCTCTCGCTGCTGGAGCCGTACGCGGGCCAGCGGCATCGGGCCGCCCGGCTCATTCTGCTGAGCGGGCGGACGCCGCCCCGGCGGCATCCGAAGATGCCTCGTGGGGACATCGGACGGCTGTGACTGCGGGCTCCCCCGCGCCGGAGGTGTGAGCCTGCGCCGTGTGGCGCGCAGGCCCGGGCCCCCCTCCTCGGCCCCCGGCGGTACCGGGGTCCCCCCTTGTTGCTGATCCTTGGTTGCTGATCGTTCGTGCCGATCCCTACCAGTACTTACTGGCGCTCACCGGCGGACTGGTCCGACAAGAAGCGGCGCTACTGGTCAGACGAGAAGCGCAGTGCCGCCTGCGGGATGCGGGCGTCGCACCAGACGCGTACGCCCTCGCGGAGTTCGTTGTCCGGGCCCACCGACGCGCCGTCGCCGACGACCACGCCGGTGAGGATCGAGCGGGCGCCCACACGGGCTCCCACGCCGATCAGGGAGTCCGTGACGACCGCGCCCGGTTCGACGACGGCGTCCGCCAGGATCGTGCTGCCGGAGATGCGCGCCCCCTCGCCCACGGTCGCGCCGCTGCCGATGACCGTGCCGCCGGTCAGTTTGGCGTCCGGGGCGACCGTGGCCGTCGGCAGGACCAGGCGGTCGCCGCAGCGCCCCGGGACCGCCGGGGACGGGGCCCTGCCCAGGACCAGGTCGGCGGAGCCGCGCACGAAGGCCTGCGGAGTGCCCAGGTCCAGCCAGTACGTGGAGTCGACCATGCCCTGGAGGTGGGCCCCGGAGGCCAGGAGGTCCGGGAACGTCTCCCGTTCGACCGACACCGGACGGCCGGCGGGGATCGCGTCGATGACCGAGCGGCGGAAGACGTACGCGCCCGCGTTGATCTGGTCGGTGACGATCTCCTCGGGGGTCTGGGGTTTCTCGAGGAACGCCTGTACGCGGCCCGAGGCGTCGGTCGGGACCAGGCCGTAGGCCCTCGGGTCCGCCACCCGCGTCAGGTGCAGCGACACGTCCGCGCCCGACGACCGGTGGGTGTCGACCAGGGCCGGGATGTCCAGGCCGGTCAGGATGTCCCCGTTGAAGATCAGGACCGGATCGTCGGGGGCGGATCTCAGGCGGGAGGCCACGTTCCGGATGGCGCCGCCGGTGCCGAGGGGTTCGTCCTCGGTGACGTACTCGATGTGGAGCCCCAGCGACGAACCGTCGCCGAAGTAGGGCTCGAAGACCTCGGCCAGGTAGGACGTGGCGAGCACTATGTGCTCGACCCCCGCCGCTCTCGCCCGTGCCAGCTGGTGCGTGAGGAACGGTACCCCGGCCGCCGGAACCATCGGCTTCGGCGTGTGCACCGTGAGGGGGCGCAGCCGTGTGCCCTTGCCGCCGACCAGGAGGATCGCTTCTGTCACCTGTCGTCTCTGCTTCCTGCTGGGGCCGGCCGAACTGTCTTTCGACCGGCCAGTGTGTGCAGACCGTTTAGATGGCTGTGGGGCGCCTCTGGGGGAGGATGGCCGTGGGGAGCCGCCGGGTTTGGGGACCCGGCATGCCGAGCTTCAGCGTTCCCGCCGACCGGACCTCATCGTCCCTGGTAGCGGGCCGAAGTGGCACGGGCACTGCCGAGCTTCGCGTACAGCCGGCCGCCCGGGCATTCGGTGGCGAATCCGTCCCGGTGACCGGAGATTACATTGAGTCGTACGTTCTTTCCTTTTCGGTAGAGATTCCCGCCACCCGACGTGAGGTAGGTCTTGCCCTGCGGGTTCGCTCCGAAGAGGCCGAGCTTCCACGCGGTGAGCCGGGCGACGGCCTTCACCGCGGGGGCCGGCGGGTTGATGCCGCCGAAGCTTCCGAGGACCGCGATCCCCATGCTCTTGGTGTTGAAACCGAGAGTGTGCGCGCCCATGACCGGCTTGGCCACGCCACCGGCCCGTCCCTCGTAGATGTTTCCGCACTTGTCGACGAGGAAGTTGTAGCCGATGTCACGCCAGCCGCTGCTCTTCACGTGGTAGCGGTAGATACTGCGGATGACTGAAGAGGCTTGCGCGCAGCGGTAGTTGTTGCCCGACGCGGTGTGGTGGACGAAGGCGGCCTTCACTGTCTTCGTGTAGCTGAAGTTCCGCTCGCGGATCGTCTCGTCGGCGCCCCAGCCCCGGCGGGTGACGATGCGCGGACGTGCGCCGATGTACGGCTTCGCCTGCTGGCCGGCCGCCGAGCCGGCCGTGTCCGTCGTACCGGCCGTACCGGTCGTGCCCGTCGTACCCGTCGTCTCCTCGCCCTCGCCGCGGGTCGCGAGCAGGTCGGCCCGCGTCTGCCGCTGGCTCAGGGCCGGGATCTCGGTGGCTCCGAGGGGGGCGAGGTCGGCGTTGACGGCGGAGGAGGCCGCGGACTCGGCGGTCAGGGCCGTGGCGCGGGGGACGTCCACCTCGGAGCCCTGGGGCGGGGGCTCGGCGCCGGGATCGACCAGTTCGACGTGCAGTCCCCTGGGGAGGGGCTCGCTCGCGGCGGCCCTCCCGTCGGCGCCCGCCCGGCCGTCCGCCTCCGCCTGGACGCGGACCTCGACACCGTCCGAGGCACCCACCCACAGGGGCGCCGTGGAGCCCCGTACCCGGCCGGAGGTGCGTTCCGCGGTGTCGGGGTCGGCCGCGTGCTCGTGGTTGTGCGTGTCCACGTCCTGCCAGGCGGACCATCTGCCGGTGCCGGTGGCGCGGGTACGGACCTGGACCCGGCCGTGGAGTTCGCTGTCGGGGTTGTCCCAGACGACGCCCACGAGGGAGAAGTGCCGCACGTCCCGCCGGGCGAGGCCCTGGACGGGGGCGGACACGGGGGCCAGCGTGCGGTCGCCGGAGGGGGTGGGCGTGACGTGGGAGGCACCGGGGGCGAGGGGGGCGAGCGGGAGGGACTGGGTGCTGCCGGGGACGGCCCGGTCGGCCGACGCCACGGGGGCTGCCGCCGCGCCCGTGCGGGGCCCCGCCGAGGTGGTGGACGGCCTGGCCGTTTCGGGTCGGGCGCGTGCCGTTCGCCCGGATGCCGGTCCGTCCGGGGTCGTCCACCCGGCGACCGGTCTGCCGTCGGCCGGCCTTCCGGAGGCGAGGGGCGTGGCCGCGGCGTCGGAGGCCAGCGCCAGGGGGAAGGCCAGGGCGGCCGCACACGTGACGGCGATCGAGGAAGCAAGATGTCCGCGCATGCCCCTGATCCTGGACATAGTCATACTTATCTGTCCATCCGGGATATGACGGACCGTCGGCCGCACTCGGCCGAACCGGTGGCCCTCGCTCCCCCGCCCGGGCAGGTGCCCGCGTACGCTTGCGTCCCGTGAACGCCACCGACCGCACCCCCGCCGACCTGCTGCGATCCGCGCTCGCCGCGGATCCCGCACGCCCCCTGGTGACCTTCTACGACGACGCCACGGGCGAACGTGTCGAACTGTCCGTGGCCACCTTCGCCAATTGGGTGGCCAAGACCGCGAATCTGCTCCAGGGCGAACTGGGCGCCGAGCCCGGTGAGCGCGTGGCGCTGCTGCTGCCCGCGCACTGGCAGACGGCGGTGTGGCTGCTCGCGTGTTCGTCCGCGGGCGTGGTGGCGGATGTCGGGGGTGACGCGGGCGTTGCCGATCACGTGGTCGCCGGACCGGGCCGGTTCGAGGCCGGGCTCGCCTGTTCCGGGGAGCGGGTGGCGTTGTCGCTCGCGCCGCTGGGACGCCGCTTCGCGCAGCCGCCGGCCGGGTACGCCGACTACGCCGTCGAGGTGCCCGGTCAGGGTGACGTCTTCCGGCCGTACGGCCCGGTGGACCCGGAGAGTGCCGCACTGGTCGTGGCCGGGGCGGAGCTGACGGGGGCGGAGGTCGTCGAGCGGGCGCGGGCCGACGCTCCCGGGCTCGACCTGACGGGGCCCGGGTCCCGGCTGTTGTCCGCGCTTTCGTACGACACGTGGGACGGGCTGAGCGCCGGTCTCTACGCGCCGCTGGCCACCGGCGGGTCCGTGGTGCTGTGCCGGAACCTCGACCAGCTCGGGGGCGACTCCCTGGCCAAGCGGATCGAGAGCGAGCGGGTCACCTCCACGGCTCGCTGAGCGGGTTCGCCGCGCGGGTTCGCCGCGCGGCGTGGGCGGTTTCCCTCGCCCGCGCGGCGGGCCGGGAGACGTCGGCCTCCGGCCCCGCCGCATCCCCGGTCCCGTCCCCCGTTCGGCCCCTCCCCCGAAGCCCCCCGTCCCCCGCCGGGTCATGGTCGTAGGGGCAGGTTCCGAACGGCAGGAGGGGTGGAGCGTGGCGTGAGCGGCAGCGGAGGCACGCACGGCGAGGGGGTGGTCGGGCCCGGCGCGGGCGCGTCCGCCACCGGAGCCGGTGCCGCCCGGCGCCGCCGGCGGTGGCTGCGGTACGCGGGCATCGGCACCGCCGTGGTCCTCGTGGCCGCGGCGGGAGCCGGGTGGGCGGTGTACGAGAAGCTGAACGGCAACATCACGTCGGACGACGACACCGCCGCCGAGCTCGCCCGGTACGAGAAGGAGCGGCCCACCTCGCTGGTGCGGGACGCCCAGAACATCCTGCTGATCGGCTCGGACTCGCGGTCGGGGGACGGGAACGGCAAGTACGGACGGGACTCCGGCACCGAGCGCTCCGACACCACGATCCTGCTGCACCTGGCGGCGAACCGGCGCAGCGCGACCGCCGTCTCGCTCCCCCGCGACCTGATGGTGGACGTACCGAGCTGCCGCCGGCCCGACGGCACCCGCACGGCGCCCCTGTTCGCGATGTTCAACTACGCCTTCCAGAGCGGCGGTTCGGCCTGCACGATCCGTACCGTCGAGAAACTGACCCGCGTTCGGGTCGACCACCACATGGTGGTCGACTTCCATGGGTTCAAGGACATGGTCGACGCGGTGGACGGCGTCGAGGTGTGCCTCAAGGAGCCGATCGACGATCCCGCGGCCAAGCTGCGGCTGCCCGCGGGCAAGGTGCGGCTCAACGGCGAACAGGCCCTCGGCTACGTACGCGCCCGCAAGACCATCGGTGACGGCAGCGACACCGACCGGATGGACCGCCAGCAGCGTTTCCTGGGCGCGCTGGTCAACAAGGTGCGCAGCAACGACGTACTGCTGAATCCGGTGAAGCTCTATCCCGTGCTGGACGCGGCGACGTCGTCGCTCACCACCGACCCCGCACTGGCGAGCCTGCGGGGCCTTTACGACCTGGTGCGCGGCATGCGCAACATCCCCACCGAACGGGTGCAATTCCTCACCGTGCCCAGGGAGTCGTACGCCTACAACGCCAATCGCGACCAGCTCGTGGAACCCGAGGCGGAGAAACTCTTCGAACGGCTGCGTACGGACGCGCCGTTGGAGGTCACCAAGGAACTTCCGGAAAATTCCGGCACACAGTGGAGCCGTACGGCACCGGATGAGACCGAGGGCACCGAGAACACCGAGGACACATCCGGTGATGCGCACGGCGATTCGTACGGCTACGGGCCTTTTCGGCAGGGTGACGAGGGCCAAGAAGGGCGCGACGGACGCCACTCGGGCCCGGCGGAACCACAGAACGGCACATCAGACGGAAAACGGGCCGCCGACCCTTCGCCCGCCACGAGTCCCGCGCCGACTTTCCGGGGGAACACGGCCGCCGAGGACGCGTGCGGTTGACGCCGGAACGGCCCGCTGAGTAAAGGGCACACCAAGAGAGAGAACGTACGTTCAAAGAATTGGGTGGATTGCCCGGTTGTAGGGACGTGGAATTTGTCACCGTCGTCGCTTGACGCCGAACAGGGCGGATAGTGTGAGCGATCCGGTGCACCCGGCCACGAGGTCTGTCCTGAGGTCGCGCACTGGTTGGACCGACTGACCGAGCGTCTTTTGAGGGGGAAAGACGCCGCGTGGCCCCGACGGAGGACTCAAGCAACCGTGGACGCGCAAGGCCGTGGGCGGGCGGACGATATCGACCCCGCAGACCAGTGGGTACTCAACCCGAGCACCGGCGACTACGAACTGCGACTGCAGGCTTCCGCAGCGCAGTCAGCGGTCCCCGGTCCCCGCGCTCGCAGAACGGCGGGCGGTGCCACGCCCCCGCGGGGGCGCTCCGCTCCCGGCCGGGAGCGGCAGCAAACGCCCGAGGAGGCGCCGGAACCGGGCGTGCCCGGACCGCGCAGACGACGCGCGCCGCAGGGCCCGCCGCCCGGCCGCCGCAAGGGCCGGCCCAAACAGTCCAGGGGCAAGAAGATCCTGGTCTGGACGGGCGGCACGATGGCCTTCCTGCTCGTCGGCGCCAGTACGGCCGGGTACCTCTACTGGAAGCACCTGAACGACAACATCACGTCCGTCTCCGACGACGGCGCGGGTACCGGCGGCTTCAGCAAGGACCGGGCGATCAACGTCCTGCTGGTGGGCACGGACAAGCGCACGGGTGCCGGGAACAGCGGCTACGGCGACTCGAACAGCCCGGGGCACGCCGACACCACGGTGTTGCTGCATGTCTCCAAGGACCGTACGAACGCCACCGCGATGAGCATTCCGCGTGACCTGATCACCGACATCCCGGACTGTCCGACGACCCAGGAGGACGGCTCCACCAAGGTCATCCCGGGCACGCTGAGCACGCGCTTCAACAACAGCCTGGGCCAGGAGGGCCGCACGCCGAGCTGCACCATGCGGACCGTCACCGCGATGACCGGCATCAAGCTGGACCACTTCATGATCGCCGACTTCAACGCGGTCAAGACGCTGACCTCGGCGGTCGACGGCGTCGAGGTCTGTCTGGCCAAGGACATCAACGACCCGGACTCCAAGCTCAAGTTGTCCAAGGGTGAGCACAAGATCCAGGGTGAGGAGGCGCTCGCCTTCGTCCGCACCCGTCACTCCGTGGGCTTCGGCGGCGACCTGAGCCGGATCGAGATCCAGCAGCAGTTCCTCAGCTCGCTGATGCGCAAGCTGAAGTCGAACGACACCCTCACCAGTCCGACGAAGCTCGTGAAGCTGGCCGAGGCGGGCACCAAGGCGCTGACCGTCGACTCGAAGATCGGCAGCATCACCAAGCTCCGCGATCTGGGCCTGGAACTGGGCAAGTTCGACATGAAGAACCTGTCCTTCACGACGGTGCCGGTGGTCGACAATCCGACCGAGGACATCAAGGCGACGGTCGTCTTCAAGGAGCCCAACGCCAAGGAGCTGTTCGCCCTGGTGAAGGACGACGTGTCACTCACCGCCGTCAAGCAGGAGAAGAAGAAGGAGAAGGCCGCCGTGGCCGCCCGGCTCAAGGGCAGCAAGGCCGACCCTTCGGAGGTACGCGTCAGGGTCCTCAACGGCGGTGCCCCCGGCGGGTCCGCGCAGGAGACCCTCAACTGGCTGCAGGTCGAAGAGGGTGTGACCAAGTCCGAGAACGCGGGCAACGCCGGAGTGACGCTGAAAAAGACTACTCTTGAGTACGCTCCTGACCAGGCCGATCAGGCACGCAGGCTCGCCGACCTCATGGGTCTGCCCGGGTCGGCGATGAAGCCGGGCAAGAGCGTGACCAACTCCCAGGGCCTGCCTGCGATTTCGCTGACCCTGGGAGAGGACTTCAAGGGGGCCGGGGTTTCACTGACCGCTCCGTCGGCCGGTTCGGCGGACGTCGAGAAATCGACGGCAGACAAGGTTGAGTGCGCCGGGTAACCCAAAGGGTCCGTCGTGCGTCTAACAGGCGTACGACGGATTCTTTGTGTCGGGCGCAGGGGTGGGAGGCAGGGAGATGGTGCAGAGCAGTGTGCGGGGAGAGGGGACCCGACCACATGACCGGTCGGCCACGGGGGAGGGCGGCTCGCACAGTGGTGGGGCACAGCAGGAGGGGGGTGACGCCGGCGGTGGCCGGCATGGCAGATCACCGCGACCCCGCAGCAAACACGGCATACTCCGGTGGTCCGCCGCGACCCTCGCGGTGCTCATACTCGGGACGGCCGGCGCCGGTTACCTCTACTACCAGCACCTGAACAGCAACATCCAGAAGGGCGAGCGCGCCAGCGGAGACTCCAAGGCGGAGAAGTCGAAGCCGAACGCGGCCGGCCAGACACCGCTGAACATCCTGCTGATCGGCTCCGACAGCCGTAACTCCACGGAGAACGTCAAGCTCGGCGGCAGCCGGGACCAGGTCGGCAGCAAACCGCTGGGCGACGTCCAGATGCTCATCCACCTGTCCGCGGACCGCAAGAGCGCCGCCGTCGTGAGCATTCCGCGCGACACCCGGGTCGACATCCCGAAGTGCACGGATCCCGAGACCGACGAGCAGTACCCCGCGACCAACAACATCATCAACGCGTCGTTGGGCCGCGGCGGAGCCGGCTGCACCCTGGCCACCTGGCAGAACCTCACCGGTGTCTACATCGACCACTGGATGACGATCGACTTCGCGGGTGTGGTGAAGATGGCGGACGCCATCGGCGGTGTCGAGGTCTGTGTGGAGCACAAGATGTGGGACCGCCCGCTGCCCGGCGTGCCCGGCGGCTCCAACCTGCGGCTGGATGCCGGCAAGCAGAAGATCACGGGCAAGAAGGCCCTGCAGTGGCTGCGCACCAGGCACGCCTTCTACAGCGACCTGGGCCGGGCCAAGGCCCAGCACATGTACATGAACTCGATGATCCGCACGCTGAAGGACCAGAACGTCTTCACCGACGGCGGGCGGTTGATGGGCCTGGCCGAGGCAGCCACGAAGTCCCTGAAGGTCTCCGAGGAACTCGGCTCGGTCAAGGACCTGTACGACCTGGGCATGCAGCTCAAGACGGTGCCGACCAAGCGGATCACCATGACGACCGTACCGACCGTCGTCGACCCGCAGGACCCCAACCACCTGGTCCCGGCGGGCGCCGACGCCGAGAAGGTGTGGACGATGGTCCGCGACGACATCGCGTTCGACAAGGGCGGGAAAACGGCGAAGAAGAAGGCCGCGGAAAAGGTCTCCAAGGACCCGGCGGCCGCGGACGACGAGATCGCTGTGGCGGTGCGGAACGGCACGCAGTCGGCCACGCTCGGCCCGGTCGGCGGCAGGGCGAGCACGATCGCCGGGCTGCTCACCCAGAAGGGCTTCACCAGGGCGACGGCCGACAGGTCGGCCGCGGTGGCCGAGGACAGGACGGTCGTCCGCTTCCCGAGCGCCGAGCTGGAGGGCGACGCCCAGGCGGTCGCCAAGTCCCTGGGCATCCCGCTGAGTTCGGTGAAGAAGTCGACCGACGTCTCCGGGGTCACCCTGGTCGTGGGCGGCGACTGGCGGAACGGCACGGCCTATCCGAAGCAGTCCGCGCCGAAGGCCGGGGAACTTCCCAAGGATGCCGACGTCGTGAGCGGTTCCGACAGCGGCGCGTGCATGCCGGTGTACAAGCCCTACCGCTTGTGACGGCCTGACGGCCGGCCTGCGCACCTGAACCCGGCCTTCACCCGGTACTGACGAAACGGGCCCCTCCCCCACCGGGGAGGGGCCCGCACAAGGTTCCACAGACTCTGCGAGGTCGGCGCCGGCCGGAGCCGGGCTGAAGAAGCGGGGAGCGCTGTGCCTCAGCGGCGCAACGCCTCCGCGGGCTGGATGCGGCTGGCGCGCCACGCGGGGTAGAGCCCCGCGAGAACCCCGGTGACCAGGCCGATTGCCGGGGCGGCGACGACGGTCGCCGGATGGATGACCGGTGTCCAGTCACGGACGACCGCCATACCGACCACGGTCACCGTGCCGAGGCTGGTGCCGACCAGCCCGCCGAGCGCCCCCAGGGCGCCCGACTCCGCCAGGAACTGCACGGTGACATGGCGGCCGCGAGCGCCGAGCGCCCTGCGCAGGCCGATCTCCCCGGTGCGTTCGAGGACGGCGACGAGTGTGGTGTTGGCGATGCCGACCGCCCCGATCACCAGGCAGATCCCGGCCATCAGCATGAAGAGCTGGTTCAGGTCGGAGGTGACGTCACCGCGCAGGGATCTCGGATCCGGCGGCGGTACGACCTTGAAGTGGTCGGGGTGCGCGGGGTCGAGGGCCAGCGCCGCCTCGGCGGCGATCTGCCGGGCGGCACCCAGCTCGGTGGAGATGAGCATCTTGGCCCGCTGTCCTGCCTCCGGGCCGCCCCATATCTTCTCGGCCGTGGTCCGCGGCACCACCACCGACAACAGCAGGTCCGCCTTGCGCCGCACGTCGTCGACGATGCCGATCACCGTGAAGGCGCGGTCCTCCACGAAGATGGCCGGGGCCGTCTCCAGCGTGGTGATGCCCAGGCGGGAGGCGAGTCCGGCGCCGATCACGGCGACGTTCTCACCCCGCCGGTCGTGGTACTCGTCGAAGATCCGCCCCTGCGCCAGGTGCGGGCCGGCCGCCGCGAGGACGCCGGGAGACGCGGCGACCACCTGCGTCTGCTCCCCTGTCCCCTCCGTACCGACGGGCGCGGCGCTCACGACGGTGCCGGGTCCGAGGCGCACGGGCCAGTACACACCGGCCTCCCGGACCCCGCCCAGCGCGCCGATACGCCGGTCCGCGTCGGCGGGGAAGGCGTTGGAGAGGAACTCGGGCTGTTCGCCGCCGGTGTCCTCGACGGTCACCTCGGTGGCGGTCAACTCGTTGAAGCGGGAGTCGATCTGTGAGGACGTGGTGGCCGTGAGGCCGAGGACCGCGACGAACGTGCCGACGCCCAGCACGGTACCCAGCGCGGTCAGGGCGGAGCGCGCCGGACGCTGGAGGATTCCGGCGACGGACTCAGACAGCAGGTCGCGCGGACTGAACCGCGACCGGTCGGCTGTCGTTCCCCCGGCCCTCCGTCGCCGCACCCACTTCACCTCGGGGATTCGCATCAGACGGACACCTGCTCGCTGAGCACGCCGTCCCGGATGGTGATCGTGCGGCGACCGCGGGCCGCGACGTCCGGCGCGTGGGTGATCACGAGGAGGGTGATGCCGTCCTGGTGCAGTTCGTCGAGGAGTCCGAGGACCGACTCGGCGGTGTGCGTGTCGAGGTTGCCGGTCGGTTCGTCGCACAGCAGCAGTGAGGGCCGGGCGACCAGCGCCCGGGCGATGGCGACGCGCTGGCGCTCACCTCCGGAGAGCCGGGTGGGCAGCGCGTCGGTCCGGTGTTCGAGGCCGACCCGCACGAGGGCCTCGCGGGCCCGTTCCCGGCGGCCCCGGCGCGCCCCGCCGTTGTAGACCATCGCCAGCTCGACGTTCTCCAGCGCGGAGCGGTGCGACAGCAGGTGGAAGCTCTGGAACACGAATCCGATGCGCCGGCCGCGCAGTCCCGTGCGATCGGCGTCGGCCAGCGGGCCGGTGTCGATGCCGTCGAGGAGGTACTGCCCCTCGGTGGGTGCGTCCAGCAGCCCGGCGATGTTGAGGAACGTCGACTTGCCGGAACCGGAGGGCCCGACGATCGTGACGTACTCCCCCTGCCGGATCACCAGGTCACAGGGTCTGAGGGCCGGTACGGGCGGCGGCCCGGGATACGTGAGACCTGTGCCGCGGAACTCGATGACCGGCGGCACCGCGGGTGTGGTCACTTGACGGCCTCGTCACCCTCCGCGGGCCTGACGCCCACGACGACCTTGTCGCCCTCGGCGAGCCTGGCCCCACCCACCGGGGTCACCTCGGTGTATCCGTCACCGGAGGTGCCGGGCCGCACCTCGACGCGGCGCCGCTCGCCGGAGCGCTCCAGCACGGTGACCCTGGTGCGCGAGTCGGCCCCGGCGGACAGCGCGGAGACCGGGACCACCAGGACCTTCCCGCCCGATGAGCCCGCCTCGACGGTGAGCCGGACGTCCTGACCCGCGAGGCGGCCGGGGAGCGCGCGGTCCGGCTTCACGGTGACCGCGTATCCCTGCCCGGCCGGCGCCGCCGCGGCCGCTCCCTCGCCTTCCGCCTCGGGAACCGTGGGGGTGTTCGCGACGGCGCTGACCGTACCGGTCAGCTCGTCGCCGTACACCTCGGACAGCACCTGGACCTTCTGGCCCGGGCGGATCAGGTCCTTCTCCTGGGCGCCGAGGAATCCCGTGACGACGAGCTTCCCCGCGGAGACGGTGGCGAGCTTCTCACCCGCGGCCGCTCCGACCTTCGCGGTCATGCCGTCGACGCGGGCGGGGAAGCCCGAGAGGAACACCACCTCGGAGGCGGGCACCATCGGCCCCGACACCGCCTCGGCGTCGGCCAGTTCGGACCTGGCCTCGGCCAGGTCCTCGCGGGCGTAACGGATCTCGTCGGCGTCGGCCTTGTCACGCACGAGACCGTCGAGCGCGCGCTGGGCGCCCTTCACGTCGTCGCGTGCGCCCTCCAGCGGGTCGCCGCCGTCCTTGCCGCCGCCCGTGGTCACCGGCTCGTAGCCGATGGACGCGTACAACGCGCCGACGGCTGTCTTGGTGCCCGCTCCGAAGGTGCCCGCGGCGTCGCCGCCCGTGGCATGACCGAGGTCGCGCAGCGCCTCCTGGAGCTGGCGTACGTCGTCTCCGTGGGAGCCGGGCTTGAGGTCCCGGTAGACGGGGAGCTTGCCGCGCAGGGCGAACACCGGGCGGCCCGACACCTCGACGAGGACCCGGCCGCTTCGGAAGGTCTGGCCCGAGCGCACCATGACCTTCGTGACCACGGGCTTGGCGGCGTCCTCCGCGGCTGTGCCGCCCGGGGCGATGTCCACCGTCTGCGATGCCCTGACCGAGCCCCGCGTGACGACCGTGTCGGCGAGCACGCGCCGTTCGACGGACGCGGTGAGCACGTCGGGGGCGGGCGGCTGCGCCTCGGCGGCGGCCTGGGCCGGTGACTTCACGTAGACCGAGGTCCAGAGAGCGGCACCGACGAGCACCACGGACCCCACGGCGAGCGCGGTCAGCGACCGCTTGCGCCGGGTCAGGCCGGAGCTCTCCCCCTGTTGCGACACCACACACTCCCCCAGTTGCGGATGACAGGTGGCGAGTGAGGCCGTCACATGTCATGGCCGCCCAAGAGATGACCATTTGGCTTCGATGACTGTCAAGTCACTTTCATTGCAGGCCATTTACTGAACGATCACTTACGGCCACAGTGATCATTTTCGGTCACATGGACCTGACAAACCTCCTACTTGAACAAAAGTCATGCCAAGATCCTTCGCCGTTGGGCACAGGAAGCCCACACCAACGGGAGGACACCATGAGAGTTCGCTCTTTCTTCGCAGCAGCGGCGCTCGCGCTCGGGACCATCGCGCTGACCACGGCGCCGGCCCAGGCCGCCTACGACGACGGCGTGTGCAACAGCGGTGAGCTGTGCATGTACTACCACTCGACCGAGTACGGAGCGTCGTCCTTCAGGGACTTCTACGACGAGGCCCCGAACCACCACCTCGAGGTGTTCCTCTCCAGCGGCGCCGGCAAGGGTCAGGTCGTCGGCAACAACGCGTCGTCCGCCAAGTGCTCCGGCACCCGCTACAACTACGCGATCTTCTTCAACTCGAACTTCAACGGGCAGCGCCACAACCACACCTGTGACGGTGTGCGCCGCAACACGCCGGGCTGGCTGCAGAACAACAACGCGTCCAGCTACGAGCCCTTCTAGGCAGCGGACGACCACATGTCACGCAGTACCACCGTACGACTGCTCGGGGCGGCGCTCGTCTGCGCCGCCCTCGGGCTGACCGGCTGCGCATCGGGCTCGGACAGCGGCGACGAACCGGGCAGCCGCTCCAAAGAGGCTCCTCCGGTCGACTTCAAGAACCCTCCGAAGGTCACGGCCACCCCGTCCATGTCCGGCGCGCGCAATCTGCAACTGCCGCTGGAGGCGTACGCCTGGACCGACGCCGAGGAGCGCACCAAGCGGCAGGGGGAGGATCTGCTCGCCGCCGAGTGCATGCGCGGCTTCGGTTTCGACCTGGAGCCGCGGCCCCTCTACCGGGGCGACAAGGCGCTGCGCGACGCCCACCGCTACGGCGTGACCGACCCGGCCACCGCCTCGCGCTACGGCTACCACCCGGACCCCACCGCTCGCGGCGCCAGACCTCCGAAGGAGAACTACTCGCCCGCCGAGTCCCTCGTGCTGTTCGGACCGCAGGACGGTCAGAAGGCGCAGGAGCAGAACGGCAAGGCGATCCCGAAGGGGGGCTGCTGGGGCAAGTCCCTGCGCGGCCTGGCCTCCGCGGGGCCCAAGGTCCATCCGGACAAGGAGGAGTTCGCGGACCAACTCGCCGGCTTCACCTATCAGGAGTCGCAGAAGGACTCCCGCGTGAAGAAGGTGTTCGCCGCCTGGTCGGCCTGCATGAAGGAAAGCGGCTACTCCTACGCGCACCCCATGGCCGCCGTGGAGGACAAGCGGTTCGCCAAGGCGCCGAACGCGACACCCGGGGAGCTCCGGGTGGCCGAGGCCGATGTCGCGTGCAAGCGCAAGCACAACGTGATCGGCACCTGGTACGCCGTCGAGGTCGCGTACCAGAACCGGGCCGTCGAGAAGAACCAGCAACAGCTGAACACGCTCAAGGACCGCAAGGCAGCGATCCTCAAGGCCGCCGCGGCGGCCGGCGCCCGCTGACACGACCGGTCGGCCGCACACCCCGGTGACACACAACGGCGCCCGGCGATCACCGCCGGGCGCCGTGACCGGTCTCCGCCCGATCCGCCGTCGCGGTCAGTTCCCGCTCAGTACCGCCGGTCGCCGCGACGCGATGACCTTCCGGGCCAGCGCCTTCGGGCTGGTCAGGAAACCCCAGCCCCACGACATGTGCATGGTCGCCAGGGCCACCGGGATCCGCAGCCGTGCCCTGAGGGGCAGGCCCTTGCCCGCGGGCAGTGAACCCACCGCGATGGCGGCGAGGTAGCCGCCGGGGACCAGGAAGCCCCAGGAGGTCACCGCCGCGCCCACCACGAGACCCGCGGCGATCAGGCAGACCGCCGTCGGCGGAGCCAGGTAGCGCAGGTTGATCGAACCCGAGTGGTAGCGGGCGACGACATGACGCCAACGGCCGTAGTCCTTGTACTGCTTGGCCAGAGCCTGCATCGAGGGGCGCGGACGGTACGAGACCCGCAGCTCGGGCGAGAACCAGATGAGGCCCCCCGCCTCCCTGATCCGGAAGTTCAGCTCCCAGTCCTGGGCGCGGACGAACTCCTCGTTGTAGCCGCCCTGTTGCTCCAGCGCCTCCCGGCGGAAGACGCCCAGGTAGACCGTCTCCGCGGGGCCCGCCACGCCGCCGGTGTGGAAGGCGGCGTTGCCCACACCGATCTTCGAGGTCATGGCGGCGGCGACCGCGTGCTCCCAGTCGTTCTCGCCCTCGGCGTGCATGATGCCGCCGACGTTCTGCGCGCCGGTCTCCTCCAGGAGACGCACGGCGGTCGCGATGTAGTTCGGCGAGAGCATGCCGTGCCCGTCGACGCGCACGACGATCGGGTGGCGCGAGGCCTTGATCGCGGCGTTCAGTGCGGCGGGGGTGCGGCCGGTCGGGTTCGGGACCGTGTGCACGCGGGGGTCCTCGCGCACGAGTTCGGCCGCGATCTCGTCGGTTCGGTCCGAGGAGGGACCGATGGCGATCACGACCTCCATCTCGCCCCCGTACTCCTGGGCGAGGATCGCTTGGACGGCTCCGCGCAGATGCCGTTCCTCGTTGAGGACGGGCATGATCACGGACACGGGGGGAAGCTGCGCGTCGGGCTTGGCGTTCATCGCGGATTACGTTACCGCGAATGGGGGACACGGACGCGCGCCGCCCGGTCGCTGCGCCGGGCAGCAGATCGTATGGGCCTACGGTGCTCACGGACCCCCACACCCGGCCGACGCGGAGGTGTCCGCCTTGCCCACCCCGCCCCGCTCCCCCGCCCCACCCCAGCGGCCGCGCCCAGCGCGGCCGCCCGTACGGCGCGGCCGCGCCCGCTGGGCCACCCGGGTGGCGACCTCGCTGTCCGTGGCGGTCCTCGCGGCGGCCGGCATCGGACACGCGGTGGTCACCGGCCTCGACTCCGACATCAACCGGATCGACCCCTTCAAGGACATGAAGAACCGGCCCGAGCGGGGCCACGGCATGAACGTGCTCCTGGTCGGCACCGACGGACGGGACCGGATCACCCCGGAGGAGAAGGAGAAGTACCGGCTCGGCGGCGCCCCCTGCCACTGCACGGACACGGTCATGATCGTGCACCTCTCCGAGGACCGGCGGCGGGCCAGCATCGTGAGCCTGCCGCGCGACTCGTACGCCGAGACGCCCGCGCACGTCGACCAGACCACCGGCAAACGGCACGGACCGCACCCGGTCAAGCTGAACGCCGCGTACGCGGAGGGCGGGCCGCGGCTGACCGTGCGCACCGTCGAGAACATGACCCACGTGAAGATCGACCACTATCTGGAGGTCGACTTCACGAGCTTCATGAAGACCGTGGACGTCATCGGCGGAGTGCGGATCTGCACGGCCCGGCCGCTGAAGGACTCGTACACCGGGCTCGACCTGCCCGCCGGGACCCACGCTCTGAACGGCGGCCAGGCGCTGCAGTACGTGCGCTCGCGGCACATCGACGGGGCCGCGGACCTCGGCCGGATGCAGCGCCAGCAGCGGTTCCTGGCGGCGCTGATCGCCCAGGCCACGTCGTCCGGGGTCCTGCTCAACCCGGTCAGGTTCCGCGACGTGACGCAGGCCGTGCTCGGCTCCGTGCGCGCGGACAAGGGCTTCGGGACGGACGAGCTGATCGACCTGGGGCGGGCGATGCGGGCCTTCTCGCCGTCCTCGTCGGAGTTCACGACGGTCCCGATCGGGAAGATGGGGTACGCCGTGAAGGGCATCGGCTCGACGCTGAAGTGGGACGAGAAGAAGGCGGGGCGGCTCTTCAGGACCCTGCGCGACGACAAGCCGCTCGCACCGCACCGGGTCCGCTCCAGAGCGCTGCGCGTCGATGTCGCCCCGCAGCAGATCCGGGTCCAGGTCGAGAACGGGACGATGACCGCCGGGCTGGGCGGTCGCGTCGACAGCGGGCTGGCCGCCACCGGGTTCCGTACGACGCGGGCGCCGGTGAACGCCCAGGACCGGTCCGCGCGGCGGACCGTCGTCCTGTACGACCCGCGCTGGGACCGCTCCGCGAAGTCCCTCGCGGCGGCCCTGCCGGGCAGTGAGCTGCGGGCCGTGCCGGGGCGGGGGCCCCTGATGAAGGTGATCGCGGGCGCGGACTTCACCGAGGTGCGGAAGGTGCGGGCGGAGGATCCGACGCAGGGGGAGTTCGACGCGGTGACGGGCGACCAGGTGGTCTGCCCGTAGGGGCGTCGGTCGGGCGGGGCGCCCGATGCCCCCCTTTGACCGGCGGGCCGGGGGGGCTGTGCGCCGTTCCCCGCGCCCCTGAGGGGCGGGGCCTGGCTTCTGCGCCGTTCCCCGCGCCCCTGAGTCGCACTTCGTCCGCGGGACGGTGGGGGCTGAGCGCGCAGTTCCCCGCGCCCCTTACGGGGCGGGGCCCAGCCCGGCCTGTGCGCCGTTCCCCGCGCCCCTTGCGGGGCGGGGTCCAGGCTGGCTTGTGCGCAGGTTGCCTTGTCAGGGGTGGCGCGCTAGTCGAGGCCCTCTGCGGAGCGGCGTTCGCGGAGGTCCATGATGGCTCGGCGGCGGGCCAGGCGGTGTGTGCGGCGGATCTGTGCCTCCTGGTAGCGCCGCTCGTCGCGCTCGGTCTCCGGGCATACCGGAGGGACCCGGCGCGGCTTGCCGTCGGCGTCGACCGCGGCGAAGACGAGGTAGGCCGAGCCGACCTGCTGGGGCGGCGTCGACTCGTTCCAGCGCTCGGCGAGGACGCGGACACCGACCTCCATGGACGTGCGGCCGGTCCAGTTCACCTGGGCCTTCACATGGACCAGGTCGCCCACCCGTACCGGCTCCAGGAACGCCATCTCGTCCATCGAGGCCGTGACGGCGGGGCCTCCGGAGTGCCGCCCGGCCACCGCCCCGGCCGCGTCGTCGACCAGTTTCATGATCACTCCGCCGTGCACCGTCCCCAGAAGGTTGGTGTCGCCGTGGGTCATGATGTGGCTGAGGGTGGTTCGGGACGCCGAAGTCGGCTTGCCCGGAATATCGGACTCCGGGGCGTGGGCCTGGTCTGTCATGCCGCCCACCCTATGCCGGGGGCGCGAAAGGGTCGTTTTGCATCAGATCTGCAACAGCCCTGATCCGATATTCCGAAGACTCTTGTATGCCACGCAGTCGAGCACTGCACACTGGGGCGCATGAACGATTGGCCCCAGGGATGGTCCGGAAACAACGGCGGCGACCGCCAAGGCCGTGGCGGCGCGAGCGCCCAGCCTGAGGGCGCCCGTGTGATGCGGCAGGTGCAGCGCGGCCGGGGAGCCGGCTCGGCACCTCCCCACGGGGTCCCGCCGCAGCCCACGTACACCGACGGTCACGGCGAGGGCGGCTACGACAGCGGCTACAACTCGGGCCAGGTCTACGGCGCGCCCGGCGGCGGCGGTCCGCAGGGGCCGGGCGGCCTGCGGGACCGGCCCGCGCCGAACTGGCGGCGGCGGATCAAGTGGATCTCGATCACGGTGGTCACGCTGCTGGTCGTGGTGTCCGTCGGCACGTACTTCTGGGCCGACTCCAAGCTCAACCGGGACGTCGACCTGTCGAAGGTCATCGACCGGCCCGACACCGGCGAGGGCACGAACTACCTGATCGTCGGCTCCGACAGCCGCGCGGGCATGACCGCGGAGGAGAAGAAGAAGCTCCACACCGGTTCCGCCGAGGGCAAGCGCACGGACTCGATGATGATCCTGCACGTCGGCAGCAACGGGAACACCATGATCTCGCTGCCCCGCGACTCGAACGTGACGATCCCCACGTTCAAGGGCTCCGAGTCCGGCAAGACCTTCCCGGGCACCGGCCGCCAGGTGAAGCTGAACGCGGCGTACGCGGAGGACGGGCCCGAGCTGCTCGTCCGGACGGTCGAGGCCAACACCGGACTGCGCATCGACCACTACGCGGAGATCGGCTTCGCCGGCTTCGCGAAGATCGTCGACTCGGTGGGCGGCGTGGAGATCGACATCCCCAAGGGCGGCATGAAGGACTCCAAGTCCGGCGCCGACTTCGAGGCGGGCAAGCAGACCCTGAACGGCGAGCAGTCCCTCGCGTTCGTGCGGACCCGGTACGCGCTCGCGGGCAGCGACCTCGACCGTACGAAGAACCAGCAGAAGTTCCTCTCGGCGCTCGCCAACCAGACGGCGACCCCCTCGACGGTGCTCAACCCCTTCAAGCTCTACCCGACCCTGAGCTCCGGCCTCGACACCCTCACCGTCGACAAGGACATGTCCCTGTGGGACCTCGGCTCCATGTTCTGGGCCATGAAGGGCATCACCAGCGGTGACGGCAAGTCGATGAACATGCCGATCTCGGGCAACTCCGGCAACGGCAACCTCCAGTGGGACACCGCCAAGGTCAAGCAGTTGGTGGAGCAGCTGAAGAACGACGAGAAGGTCACGGTGTCGGGGAACTGACCCCGGGCCGCCTCCACCTCTCCCTCGTGACGGGCCCGCCGAGCGCACAGCGCGTCGGCGGGTCCGGAAATGATCTCCACTCACCCTCCCGAACATGTCAGGATGCGTCAGGTGTCATGACCTGATCACAACTGAAACGGGAGAAACCTGGTGCGAGTACGCAAGCCGTCCAAGTTCACCAAGTGGCTGACCACCGCCACGGTGCTGGCCTCAGTCGCCGTCGTCGCACCGGTCGTCACGGCGGCGCCGGCCGCGGCGGGCGCCTACGGGTGTGACGGCAATCTGGTCTACTCGAAGTCCGTCAACGCCAACAGGAGCGGCTACACCGGCAAGATCGGAACGGTGTACTCGTACTACGACGGGACGTACAACTGTTCCGTGTTCGTGAAGTCGGTGTACGTCGGGACGGCCACCCAGCTGGACCTCTCCATCTACAAGGAGAACGACGGCACCTTCGACCGCGACCACGGCGCGTTCGGCAGCTACGCGGGACCGGTGAAGATCAAGGCACCCGGCTCGTGCGTGAGCGAGATGCTCATCATGGAGACGCCCGGTGGCACCCTGATGTTCTTCGGCCAGGCCGCTCCCCCGCACAACTGCGGCTGACGGCACAGCGCGGCCCCCGGCGTGACGCCGGGGGCCGCGTGGTCGTCGAGCGGGCCGGAACGCCTTGCGGACCGGCCGGGGAACCTACGGCAGGTTCCGTGCCATCACGATCCGCTGGACCTGGTTCGTGCCTTCGTAGATCTGGGTGATCTTGGCGTCGCGCATCATGCGCTCGACCGGGTAGTCGCGGGTGTAGCCGTAGCCGCCGAGGAGCTGGACGGCGTCCGTGGTGACCTCCATGGCGACGTCGGAGGCGAAGCACTTGGCCGCCGCGCCCTGGAAGGTCAGGTCCTTGTCACCGCGCTCGGACTTCGCCGCGGCGGCGTACGTCAGCTGGCGGGCGGCCTCGATCTTCATGGCCATGTCGGCGAGCATGAACTGGATGCCCTGGAAGTCGGCGATCGGCTTGCCGAACTGCTTGCGCTCCTGGACGTAGCCCTTGGCGTAGTCGAGGGCGCCCTGCGCGATGCCGAGCGCCTGCGCGGCGATCGTGATGCGGGTGTGGTCCAGGGTCTTCATCGCGGTGGCGAAGCCCGTGCCCTCGTCGCCGATCATGCGGTCGGCCGGGATGCGGACGTTGTCGAGGTAGACCTCGCGCGTCGGGCTGCCCTTGATGCCGAGCTTGCGCTCGGGGGCGCCGAAGGAGACACCCTCGTCCGACTTCTCGACCACGAACGCCGAGATGCCCTTCGAGCGCTTCGTGGGGTCGGTCACGGCCATCACCGTGTAGTACTCCGACTCGCCCGCGTTGGTGATCCAGCGCTTCACGCCGTTCAGGACGTAGAAGTCGCCGTCCCGGACCGCCCTCGTCTTCATGCCGGCCGCGTCCGAGCCGGCGTCCGGCTCGGAGAGGCAGTACGAGAACATTCCGTCACCCTTGGCCAGCGGCGTCATGTACTTCTTCTTCAGGTCCTCGGAGCCCGAGAGGATGACGGGCAGGGAGCCGAGCTTGTTCACCGCGGGGATCAGGGACGAGGACGCGCAGACCCGCGCCACCTCCTCGATCACGATGACCGTCGCCAGCGCGTCCGCGCCCGCGCCTCCGTACGACTCCGGTACGTGCACGGCGTGCAGATCGGCGGCCACCAGGGCGTCGTGGGCCTCCTGGGGGAACCGGGCTTCCTCGTCCACCGCCGCGGCGTGCGGCGCGATCTTCGCCTCGGCCAGTGAGCGGATCGCGTCCCGGAGCATGTCGTGCTCCTCGGACGGGCGGTACAGGTCGAAATCAGCCGATCCGGCCAAGGTCTCTCACGCTCCAAAGACACAGTGATGCTGACGCTAATTACCGTTAAGTAACTCAAATTTTAAGGGCCTGCCCACGGGAGTGATACGTGAGCTTGGCGACAAGGGAGAAACTGCCCGGTGAAGCGCTCGAACACGCCCCGACTATGCTCGGTCAGCGCACTCGGGACGCGCTGCCGGCGCATGCCTGACCGATACTCACTGGAGCATCCATGGCCCTCAAGATCACCGTGATCGGCACCGGCTATCTCGGCGCCACGCACGCCGCCGCCATGGCCGAGCTCGGTTTCGAGGTGCTGGGCCTGGACGTGGTGCCCGAGAAGATCGAGATGCTCCAGCGGGGCGAGGTCCCGATGTACGAGCCCGGTCTTGAGGAACTGCTGCGCAAGCACGTCGCCGGGATGGAGGGCGCCAGCGGGCGGCTGCGGTTCACCATGGACTACGCGGAGGCCGCGGCGTTCGGCGACATCCACTTCGTCTGTGTGAACACCCCGCAGAAGCACGGCGAGTACGCGTGCGACATGTCGTACGTCGACGCCGCCTTCGCCTCGCTCGCACCCCATCTGACGGGCCCCGCCCTCGTCGTCGGCAAGTCCACCGTGCCCGTGGGCTCGGCCGAGCGGCTGGCCCGTACGCTCGTCGAGCTCTCCCCCGCCGGCGAGGAGGTCGAGCTGGCGTGGAACCCGGAGTTCCTGCGCGAGGGCTTCGCCGTCCAGGACACCCTGCACCCCGACCGGATCGTCGCCGGCATCCGCAGTGAGCGCGCCGAGAAGCTGCTCCGCGAGGTGTACGCGACGCCGCTGGCCGAGGGCACGCCGTTCGTCGTGACCGACTTCCCGACCGCCGAGCTGGTGAAGACCTCCGCGAACTCCTTCCTCGCCACCAAGATCTCCTTCATCAACGCGATGGCCGAGGTCTGCGAGGCCGGGGGCGGCGACGTCGTGAAGCTCGCCGAGGCGATCGGGCACGACGACCGCATCGGGAGGAAGTTCCTGCGCGCGGGCATCGGCTTCGGCGGTGGCTGCCTGCCCAAGGACATCCGTGCCTTCATGGCCCGCGCGGGCGAGCTGGGCGCCGACCAGGCGCTCACGTTCCTGCGCGAGATCGACTCCATCAACATGCGGCGCCGCGGACAGATGGTGGAGATGGCCCGTGAGGCGCTGGGCGGGGGTTCCTTCCTCGGCAAGCGGATCGCCGTCCTCGGCGCGACGTTCAAGCCGGACTCGGACGACGTCCGGGACTCGCCCGCGCTGAACGTCGCCGGGCAGATCCACCTTCAGGGCGGCCAGGTCACGGTCTACGACCCCAAGGGCATGGACAACGCGCGGCGGATCTTCCCCACGCTGGGCTACGCGGAGACGGCGGTGGACGCCGTACGCGGGGCCCACGCCGTGCTGCACCTGACCGAGTGGCGCGAGTTCCGCGAGCTGGACCCGGCGTCGCTCGGCGAGGTGACGACGGACCGCGTCATGCTGGACGGCCGCAACGCCCTCGACCCGGCCGTGTGGCGGGCGGCGGGCTGGACGTACCGGGCGATGGGACGCCCGACGGCCTGAGCGGCCCCCTGAGCGGCACCCGGGCCCGCCTGAACGAGCTTCCGGCCGGGCCCTCTCCCCCTGGTCCCGTCCGGCTACTTGGCGCGGTAGCGGCGCATCTTGGCCCGGGCTCCGCAGACCGACATCGAGCACCAGCGGCCGCGTCCCGCCGGGCTGCGGTCGTAGTACGCCCAGTGGCAGTCCGGGGCCTCGCAGGCCTTGAGCCGCAGCCAGGTCCCGGCGGTGAGGGACTCGGCGACGGCCGCCGCCACCCGGGAGGCCAGCGCCGACGGGTCCGCGGGCCTGAAGGCCGCCGAGCCGTCGCCCGCCGCGACCGTGACGACGAGCGGGGCCGACGCGAGCAGCTCGTCGAGCAGCCGTACCTGCCGGTGGGCCGGGTGGCCCGCGTGGGCGAGGCACGCGACCCGCAGCGACTCGCGCAGTTCGCGCGCGTCCCGCGCCTCGCTCTCGCCCTCGCCGAGCCCGAACCGGGCCCGCCCCTCGGCCGTGTCGAGCGCATCGGCGCCCGTCTCGATGTCGAGGCTGTTGACCAGGGACTGGATGAGGACCAGTCCGCCGGGTGCGGGCACACGCTCACTCATGCCAGCGACGTTACCCCCGGCAGGTAGCAAGCGGTAACTGCGCCCTCGACCCCCTTGTGCCGTTACTCCCCATGGGGCAGCATGCGGTAACGGTTACCTGATGAACCGAGCATGAGGTAACGAACCGAGGAGGAGAAGTCATGGCTCTCGCCAAGCTGGGCGCCGTCGCCCTGGACTGTCCCGACCCGCGCGCGCTCGCCACGTTCTACGCGGACGTGCTCGGCGGCACCGTCGAGGGGGACGGCAACTGGTTCGAACTGCGGCTGCCGGAGGGCGGGACGCTGGCGTTCCAGGCGGCCGCCGGTCACGTACCGCCGAAGTGGCCCGCGCCGGACGACTCGCAGCAGTTCCATCTGGACCTGACTGTCGAGGACCTGGACGCGGCCGAGAAGGAGGTCCTGGCACTGGGCGCGAAGGTGCTCGACGCGGAGGACCGCCGGCGCAACTGGCGGGTCTACGCCGACCCGGCCGGCCACCCCTTCTGCCTCTGCGCCTGCTGAGCCTCCGCGCCCTGCCGGAGTCCCATGAAGCCGCGAGCCCGTGAGCCCTAGCCGTCGAGCTCGGCGATCTTCGCGGTGGACGGCTCGCGTCGCTGCCGTGCGGCGCGGGCCGTGAAGTCCGCGGTGCGCAGGACCCGTTGGACGTTGCCCCAGGTGAGCAGGGCCAGGTCGGCCTCGGACCAGCCGCGGCCGAGGAGTTCGGCGACGAGCCGCGGATAGCCCGAGGCGTCGGACAGGTCCCGCGGATGCGCGGCCCCGGAGTCGTAGGTCCCCGAGAGGCCGACGCACTCCGCCCCCGCGAGCTTCCGTACGTGGTCCAGGTGGTCGGCCACGTCACGGACGGACGGGCCCGTCTGCTCGGCGGTCAGCGGGACCAGGCACAGCCCCTTGGTGGCGCCCAGCTCGACGAGCACGTCGTCGGGGAGGTTCGCCGGGTGGGGGCGCAGCGCGCGGGCGGCTGAGCGGGTGCACATGACGGGCGCCTTGGAGATGGTGAGCGCGCGGCGGACGGTCGCGTCGGAGGCGCCGGAGAGGTCGGCGAGGACACCGATGCGGTTCATCTCGCGCACGACCTCCTCGCCGAACCGGGTCAGCCCCCGCTCGCCGGCCCAGGACGCGCCGGAGAGCGTGAGGGCACGCAGACCGAGGGCGTGCAGTGCGCGCAGGATGCCGAGGGAGTCGTCCAGCGCGGCCGCGCAGGCCGGACCGAGCAGCACGGCGACGCGCCCGCAGTTGCGGGCGTCCGTGGCCTGCGCCGCGCTGTGGGTCATGCGCAGGCCCTCCGGGTGCGCCTCCACCACGGTCTTCACCAGGTCGAGCTGCTCCAGCGTCGCTCCGACCGCCCGTTCGCCGACGAGTCCCTCGGGCAGGTGCAGCGCCCAGAACAACGCCCCCACGTGCCCTTCCCTGAGCCTGGGCACATCGGTGTCGACCGTGCTCTCACCGAGTTCCAGGTCGTACCAGGGGAGGTGCCGCAGCGCCCAGGGCAGACCGCTGTAGCCGTCCGCCACGGGGTGGGCGGCGAGGAGGGCGTGGGCGCGGGCGAGGAGGTCGTCGGCCGTGTCCGCGTCGGGGTCGGCGTCGGATGCGAGCACGGGCCCGGCGTCAGGTCCGACGGGCTCGAACTCCCTCTCCACATCGGGGCGATCCAGCTCGCCGACCTCGGCGGTTGCGTGCAGTTCGTCCTGCAGATCTGCCATGGCGGGGCTCCGGGGTCCGGTGGTGGCGACAGGTGGTCCCACCGTGACACGCCCCCGGGACGGGGTCGCGGCGAGCGAGGCGTTCGGGCTACCGGCCGCGCCCCGCCCGGCACACGGGGCCGCGTGCCGAGGCGCGCCCGCCTCCCGCCGCGGCCCTCACTTCAGCGACTCCCACAGCTCGTTCGCCTCCGGCTCGTCCGCCACCACCCGGTTGCGGTCCGAGGGGGCGGTGACCACCGGCATGGTGACGGTCTCGGTGCCGGCGGAGGACAGGGCCTTGAGGCTCTGGCCCAGACTCATCAGCTCGGTGAGGGAGTTGAGGTCGGTGTCCGTGGTGAGGCTGCTGGTGAGGGCGTCGGCGACCTGGTAGAGGCGGGTGGGGCTGGTGAGGAGGTCGGTGGAGGCGACCTGGTCGAGCAGCGCCTTCACCAGTGTCTGCTGGAGGCCTATGCGGCCGAGGTCGCTGCCGTCGCCTATGCCGTGCCGGGTGCGGGCGAGGGCCAGGGCCTCCTTGCCGTCGAGGTGGTGGGTGCCCGCCTCCAGGTCGAGGTGGCTGTCCTCGTCGGAGATGTCCTCGTCCGTGGTCACCGTGACCCCGCCCAGCGCGTCCACCAGATCGGCGAAACCGGCGAAGTCGATCTCGACGTAGTGGTCCATGCGGACGTCCGTCATGGACTCCACCGTCTTGACGGCACAGACGGGCCCGCCGACCGAGTACGCACTGTTGAACATCGCGCCGTACGCCACCGACGTCGAACCGCCCGAGGACAGCGGGCAGGAGGGGCGCGTGACCAGGGTGTCGCGCGGGATGCTCACGACCGTCGCTTCGGAGCGGCCCTCGTCGACGTGGACGATCATCGCCGTGTCGGAGCGGGCTCCCCCGTCGCTGCTGCCGCCGCCGAGGGCCTTGTTGCGCTTGCCGCTGCGGGTGTCCGAGCCGAGGACCAGGATGTTGAGCGCACCGCTCGGCAGCGGGGTCGCGGAGGCCGACGCCGGGCCGGTCGGGGTCGTCATCGCCCGGGGCGGCCGGTCGTCGCCGAGCGCGCTGTCGATGTCGACGCTCTTGATGTTGTGGTTCAGACGCCAGTACGCCCAGGTCGCCCCGGCCGCCGAGGCGACGAGTACGCAGCCGAGGGCGACTCCCGCCACCTTGAACAGCCGTGACCGGCCTGACCAGTTCGGCCGTCGCCCCGTGCCGCGTCCCGCGGCGTCCCCGTCCCCGTGCTCGTCTTCTGCGCTCACAGACAGGAACGTAAGTCCGAATTATTACAAGGAGGAACCACTTTCCGGCTTTCCTTCGGAAACTCTCATATTTCGTTGAGTTTTCTCAGATGCCGCCCGGTGACGGACGGGCCGCCCCGAAAGTCTTCGAAAGTTTCGACGCCACGGGACCGTTCACGACGGCTCCGCCGTGCTGCTCCGGACCACCAGGCTCGTCGCCAGTTCCACCCGGGTGGCCGTCGAGGGCCGCTCCGCGCGGCCGAGGTCGAGGACGAGCCGGGCCGCCGCCTCGGCCATCTCCGTGAGGGGCTGGCGCACGGTGGTGAGCGGCGGGCCGACCCAGCGGGCCACCGGCAGGTCGTCGAAGCCGACGATGCTGAGGTCCTCCGGCACGCGCAGGCCCAGTTCGCGTGCGGCCTCGTACAGGCCGAGGGCCTGGAGGTCGTTGCCCGCGAACACGGCGGTCGGGCGGTCCGGCAGCTTCAGCAGGGCCAGCCCCTCCCGGTAGCCGCTCTCGTGGTGGAAGTCGCCGGTGCGCACGAGCGCCGGGTCGACCGGCAGTCCGGCCGTGTCCAGGGCCGCCCGGTAGCCGTCGAGCCTGGCCCGGCTGCACATCATCCGCGAGGGCCCGCTGATCACGCCGATGCGCCGGTGGCCGAGGTCCGCCAGATGCCGGGTCGCGGCCAGCCCGCCCTGCCAGTTGGTGGCGCCGACGGACGGCACGTCGTCGCCGGGGTCGCCCGCCGGGTCGACCACCACGAACGGGATGGAGCGGCTGGTCAGCAGCGCCCGCTGGGACTCGTCGAGCCCGTTGAGGACGAGGACGACTCCGTGCGGGCGGCGCGCGGCGACCTGGTCGGCCCAGGTCCGCCCGGGCGTGAGCCGGCCCGCGCTCTCGGACAGGACGACGCTCAGGCCCTCGTCGCGCGCCACGTTCTCCACGCCCCGGATGACCTCCATCGCCCACGCGCTCTCCAGCTCGTGGAAGACCAGGTCTATGAGGGGCGACCGGGACGCCTCGGCCCGGCGGCGCCGGTAGCCGTGGTGGCGCAGCAGGTCCTCGACCCGGGTGCGGGTCGCCGGGGCCACATCGGCACGGCCGTTGAGCACCTTCGAAACAGTCGGGGCCGAGACTCCCGCCTCGCGGGCGATCTCGGCGAGCGTCGCTGACTGGGCTACAGCGGGATTCGGGCGAGTCATGAACGGGATCGTATCCCTGCGCAACCCCTTGACGAAGCCCCTGGACCGCCATACGTTCCCGGAACATTCGAACTACCACCCGAAACATTCGTGACGCGAGCGAGCCGCAGGGGGCGCGTCCGTGTCGGGAGTACGAGCGCGCGCAGGCCCGGGGAGGGCCGGGCGCGGCCGTGCTCCCGGCGCGGGTCGCGGCGCCCCGCCGGCGAGCGAGTCGGAGAAGAAGAGGTGCTGTCATGGAGTCGATCAGCGGGCGGTCCAACGGCGGGCAGCCCACGGGCGGAGGCCTGGGCGGCCGCACGTTCAGCAGGCGCTGGGTCCTCGGCGCCGGTGCCACCACCCTGCTCACCACCGGGCTCACCGCCTGCGGTTCCAGTGACGGTTCCGGCGGGGGCAGCGAGACGATCGACGCCTTCACGTACGGGGACGACGCGGTGAAGGTCCAGGCCGCGGCGGTCGACCGCTTCAACAAGTCCGCGGCCGCCAAGTCGGCCAAGGGCAAGGTGAAGCTGGTCAAGGTCCCGGGCGCGGACTACACGGCCAAGCTCCGTACGGCGATGGGCTCCCCGAGCGCCCCGGACGTCTTCTTCAACTGGGGCGGCGGCTCCATCAGGGCGTACCAGGAGGCGAAGCAGCTCCTCGACCTGACCGACACCATCGAGGGCGATCCGGTCCTCAAGAACGGCTTCCTGCCCGCGGTGCTCGCGGCGGGTGACCTCGGCGGCCGCCACTACGGCGTCCCGATGCGCGGCATGCAGCCGGTGATCCTCTTCTACAACAAGTCCGTCTTCGCCGAGCACAAGCTCCAACCGCCCACCACCTGGGACGAGTTGCAGGGCATCAACGCCAAGCTGAAGGCCGCGGGGATCACCCCGTTCGCGCTCGGCGGGGCGGACACCTGGACCGAGCTGATGTGGCTGGAGTACCTCGTCGACCGCATCGGCGGACCGGAGGTCTTCGCGAAGATCCAGGCCGGCGACTCCTCCGCCTGGGGCGACCCGGCCGTCCTCAAGGCCGCCGAGACGATCAAGGAACTGATCGACGACGACGTCTTCGGCTCCAAGTTCAGCTCGGTGTCGTACGTCAACGGCGGCGCGCCCGCGGTCTTCGCCAAGGGCAAGGCGGCGATGCACCTGATGGGTTCGTGGGAGTACTCGACCCAGCTCGGCAAGTTCCCGTCCTTCGCGAAGAAGAACCTGGGCTGGTGCGCGTTCCCCACGGTCGAGGGCGGCACCGGCGACATCCGCAACGTCGTCGGCAACCCCACCAACTACTGGTCCGTCAACGCCCGTACGCAGAACAAGGACGCGGCGATCGCCTTCCTGAAGGACTGCGCCTCGCAGACGTACGCGAAGGCGCTGGTCGCCAACGGCGACATCCCGACGACCGCCGGCGCGGCCGAGCTGCTCGACGCCTCGCCCAACCCGCAGTTCGCCAGGTTCCAGTACGAGATGGTCGAGAAGGCACCCGCCTTCACGCTCTCCTGGGACCAGGCGCTCGGCGCCGACATCGCGACGCCGATGCTCACCGAGATCAACAAACTGTTCGTCGGACAGTCCTCGCCGAGCGAGTTCGTGTCGGCGCTCAAGGAGCTGAAGTGAGCGCACCGAGCCCCACGAAGGCCCCGGCGAAGGGCCGGGCCAGCGAGCACGGAGGGCCGAAGGAGCCCCTTCGGCCGAAGGGACCCGGCTCCTCCGCGGTCGGCCGCCCGCACGCCGCCTGGGCCCTTCCCGGCGTCCTCTTCTTCACCTTCTTCGCCGTGGTCCCGATGGGCCTGGCCTTCTACCTCTCGTTCACCGCCTGGGACGGCCTCGGCGACCCGCGGCCGGTCGGCCTCGACAACTGGCGGAAGCTGCTCGACGACGACCGGATGGTCCAGTCCCTGTGGCTCACCGTCCTGCTGACGGCGGCGAGCTGGGTCTTCCAGACGGTGATCGCCCTGCTGCTCGGCGTGTGGGCGGCGGGCCGCCAGCGCAACCGGGCGATCCTCTCGGCGGTCTTCTTCGTCCCGTTCCTGCTCTCGTCGACGGCGATCGCACTGCTCTTCTACGCCCTGCTCGACCCGAACTTCGGCATCATCCGGGAGAACATCCTGGGTTCCTCCAACGGCGCGTTCCTCGCGATCGTCTTCATCGGCGCCTGGCAGTTCATCCCCTTCCACACCCTGATCTACCAGGGCGGGGCCCGCCAGATACCCGAGGTGCTCTACCAGGCGGCGGCGATCGACGGCGCGGGCCGCTACCGCCAGTTCTTCTCGATCACGCTCCCGCAGCTGCGCCACACCGTCACGACGTCCACCGTCCTGATGGTCGTCGGCTCGCTCACGTACTTCGAGACCGTGCTGATCCTCACCAAGGGCGGCCCGGGCACGGACACGGCGATCCTGCCGTACCTGATGTACGAGGCGGGCTTCAAGAGTTACGACTTCGGCTACGCCAGCGCCATCGCGTCGTTCCTGGTGCTGACGGCCACGGGTCTGTCCCTGGTCCTCGTGCGCCTGACCGGCTTCGGCCACATGCGCAGCACCCGCGAAGGGATGTGACGGAGTGTCACACGACACGTTGCCGCGCCCCCGCCCCGCGAAGACCGAGGAGCGTCCTCCTGTGCCGCCTTCGCCGCCCCGCCGCCGGCACTGGACGAAACGCGCCAACCCCCTCGCGGGCCTGGGCTCGGTCGTCTGGCTCGCGGTCGTCCTCGTACCGATCTACGCGATGCTGTCGGCCTCGCTCACCAGCCAGGACAAGGCGCTCACCGGCAACCCGCTGAGCCCGCCCACGAGTCCGACGCTCGACAACTACAACACCGTGCTGAACAGCGGCTTCGGCCATCTGCTCAGCAACACCGCGATCGTGGCCGTCTCGGTCGTGGCCATCGTCCTCGGCCTCTCCCTCCCGCTCGCGTACGTCGCCGTCCGCACCCGCAACCGCTGGTCGGGGCTGGCCTTCCGGCTCTTCCTCCTCGGCGTGGCGATCCCGGCCCAGGCGGTCGTCGTGCCGCTGTACCTCCTGATCGCCAAACTCGACCTGTACGACGGCCTGCTGGCGGTCATCCTGCCGACGGCGGCCTTCGCGATGCCGGTCTCGGTGCTCGTCCTCGTGGGGACGCTGCGAGACGTCTCGGAGGAGCTGTACGAGGCGATGGCCCTGGACGGCGCCTCCCCGCAGCGGATGCTGTTCCAGCTCGCCGTCCCGATGGCGAAGGGCGGCATCAGCACGGTCGTCATCTTCTCGGCGCTCCAGGCCTGGAACGGCTTCCTCTTCCCGCTGATCTTCACCCAGTCCGACGGCCCGCGCGTGCTGACCCTCGGACTCTTCAACTACGTCAGCCAGTTCGGCGTGAACATCCCCGCCCTGCTCGCCTCGGTCGTCCTCTCCGGCGTGCCGATCTTCGCCGTCTATCTGGTGGCCCGCCGCGCGCTGATCGGCGGCCTGATGGGCGTGGGCGGAAAGTGAACCCACCCGACTCCGGCTCCGCCTCTGGCTCCGACCCCGACAGGAGTTCCATGACCACCGCCCCCTGGCGTGATCCCGCCCTGCCCGCCGAAGCCCGGGTCGACGACCTGCTCTCGCGGATGACCCTGGAGGAGAAGGCCGCCCAGCTGTACGGCGTGTGGGTGGGCGCCGCCACGGACGGTGACGGAGTCGCCCCGCACCAGGACGAGATGACCGCGGACTTCGACTGGGACGAGGTGATCACCCGCGGGCTGGGCCAGCTCACCCGCTCCTTCGGTACGGCCCCCGTGGACCCGGCGCTGGGCGCGCAGGCCCTCGCCCGCGCCCAGCGCCGGATCAGTGAGGCCGGCCGCTTCGGCATCCCGGCCGTCGCCCACGAGGAGTGCCTCGCCGGCTTCACCGCGTGGGGCGCCACCGCGTATCCCGTGCCGCTGGCCTGGGGCGCCTCGTTCGACCCGGACCTGGTGGAGGAGATGGCCCACCGGATCGGCCGCGACCTCGCCTCCGTCGGCGTCCACCAGGGGCTCGCCCCCGTCCTGGACGTCGTACGGGACCTGCGGTGGGGCAGGGTCGAGGAGACCATCGGCGAGGACCCGTACCTCGTCGGCACGATCGGCGCCGCCTACGTCCGCGGTCTCGAGTCCGCCGGGGTCGTCGCCACGCTCAAGCACTTCGCGGGGTACGCGGCCTCGGCCGGCGCCCGCAACCTGGCCCCCGTACGGGCCGGTGTGCGCGAGTTCGCCGACATCACCCTGCCGCCGTTCGAGTTCGCGCTGCGCGAGGGCGGGGCCCGCTCGGTGATGGCCGCGTACACGGACACCGACGGGGTGCCCGCGTCCGCGGACCCGTACCTGCTGACCGAAGTCCTGCGGGAGCAGTGGAAGTTCGACGGAACGGTCGTCAGCGACTACTTCGGCGTCGGTTTCCTGCAGACCCTGCACCGGGTCGCGGGCACCGAGGCGGGCGCCGCCCACGCGGCCCTGGCCGCCGGGCTGGACGTCGAACTGCCGACGGTCCGCTGCTACGGGGAGCCGCTGGTCGAAGCGGTACGGGCCGGTGACGTCCCGGAGTCCCTGGTGGACCGGGCGGCGGCCCGGGTCCTGCGCCAGAAGTGCGAGCTGGGTCTGCTTGACGAGGACTGGAACCCCGAGCCGGCCGGCCCGATCGACCTGGACTCGGCCGCGAACCGCGCCCTGGCCCGCCGCCTCGCCGAGAAGTCCGTCGTCCTGCTCTCCAACCCGGACGGGCTGCTCCCGCTCGCCCCGGACACCCGGATCGCCGTGGTCGGCCCGCGGGCCGCCGACGCCCTGGCCATGCTGGGCTGCTACTCGTTCCCCTCCCACGTCGGCACGCACCACCCCGACAAGCCGACGGGCATCGAGATCGCCACCCTGCTGGAGTCCCTCCGCGCGGAGCTCCCCGACGCCAAGATCACGTTCACCGAGGGCTGCGACACCACCGGCCCGGACACCTCGGGCTTCGCGGAGGCCGTCGCGCGCTCCGCCGAGGCGGACGTCTGCGTGGCCGTGCTCGGCGACCGGGCGGGCCTCTTCGGCCGCGGCACCTCGGGCGAGGGCTGCGATGTCGGCGATCTGCAACTCCCTGGCGTGCAGGCCCAGTTGCTCGACACCCTGACCGCCACCGGCACGCCCGTCGTGCTGGTCCTGCTGACCGGCCGCCCGTACGCGCTGGGCCGCTGGCGCGACCAACTGGCCGGCACGGTCCAGGCGTTCTTCCCCGGCGAGGAGGGCGGCCCGGCGGTGGCGGGTGTCCTGGCGGGCCGGGTGAACCCGTCGGGCAGGCTCCCCGTCAGCGTCCCGCAGGACCCCGGTGGCCAGCCGTGGACCTATCTCCAGCCCCCGTTGGGCCTGGCCGGCGCGGTCAGCAGCCTCGACCCGACCCCGCTCCACCCCTTCGGCCACGGCCTCGGCTACACGGACCTCACCTGGGAGGACACCGAGGACCGGCACGCGGAGATCACCACGGACGAGTCGTACGACGTGTCGGTCACGGTCCGCAACACGGGCTCCCGGGAGGGCACGGAGGTCGTCCAGCTCTACCTCCACGACCCGGTGGCCAGGGTGACCCGCCCCGACGTCCGCCTCATCGGCTACCACCGCCTCACCCTGGCCCCGGGCGAGGCCCGCCGGGTCTCGTTCCGCTTCCACCCGGACCTGTCGGCGTTCACCGACCGCGCGGGCCGGCGCGTCGTGGAACCGGGCGCCCTGGAACTGCGCCTGTCCAGGTCCAGCACGGACACCCGCCACACGACCCACATCACCCTGACGGGCCCGGAACGCCACCCGGGCCCGGACCGCCACCTGCGCTGCGACTCGACGGAAACGGAACCGCAGACCAGGGGCGCGGAGAACGACGCAGCCTTCTAGGAGCGCGGGGAACGACGCGTTCTCTTACGGGCGCGGAGAACGGCGCAGCCTTCTAGGGGCGCGGGGAACGGCGCGTTCTCTTAGGGGGCGCGGAGAACGGCGCAATCTTTTAGGGGCGCGGGGAACTGCGCGACCGGCCACAGCGAACCCGCACCCGACCAACGCCCCCGGGACGCACCCGGGACGCACACGGGACGCACCCGGACCCCTACCCGTCGACGGACTCGAACCGCCACCGATGAACGGCCCGCGCAACCAACCCCCCAGCCGGCTCCGGCAACTCGGGCAGCTCAGCCTCATACGCGGCATCCCACCACGTGATGACGAGCACCCGGTCCCCCGGAGCCCGCAGGACCTCCCGACGCAGGGGCCGCGCCGGGAGGTCCTGCTCCCGCACCCACGCGAGCAGCTCGTCCCCCCGCCCCTGTGCGGCGCGGGCCTCCCACATCAACGCGACGGTCATGAGTACAGGTTGTCCTTGCTGACCTCGTGCACATGGTCATGACCATGGCTGTGGTCGTGCGACCGCCCGGGGACATGCGGGTCCGTGACGGGCAGCGAGGAGTCCGCCGACAGGTCCCAGTCGGAGGCGGCCCGCCCCCGGGCCACCATCTCCGCGCCGAGCGCGGCGACCATCGCCCCGTTGTCGGTGCACAGCTTCGGCCGCGGCACCCGCAGCCGGATGCCCGCGGCCTCGCAGCGCTCCTGGGCGAGCACCCGCAGCCGCGAGTTCGCGGCGACTCCCCCACCGATCATCAGGTGGTCGACGCCTTCGTCACGACAGGCCCGTACGGCCTTGCGGGTCAGCACGTCGACGACGGCCTCCTGGAAGGACGCGGCCACATCCCGCACCGGCACCTCCTCGCCCGCCGCCCGCCTGGCCTCGATCCACCGCGCCACGGCCGTCTTCAGCCCGGAGAAGGAGAAGTCGTACGCGGCGTCACGCGGCCCGGTGAGCCCGCGCGGGAACGAGATCGCGTTCGGGTCGCCCTCCTTGGCGTACCGGTCGATGACCGGCCCGCCGGGGAACCCGAGGTTGAGCACCCTCGCGATCTTGTCGAAGGCCTCGCCCGCCGCGTCGTCGATGGTCGCGCCCATGGGCCGTACGTCGCTCGTGATGTCGGAGGACAGCAGCAGCGAGGAGTGCCCGCCGGAGACGAGGAGAGCCATCGTCGGTTCGGGCAGCGCGCCGTGCTCCAGCTGGTCCACGCAGATGTGCGAGGCGAGGTGGTTGACGCCGTACAGCGGCTTCCCCAGCGCGTACGCGTACGCCTTCGCCGCCGACACCCCGACGAGCAGCGCGCCCGCGAGCCCGGGCCCGGCGGTGACGGCGATCCCGTCCAGGTCCCTGGCGCTCACCCCCGCCTCCTTGAGCGCCCGTTCGATGGTCGGCACCATCGCCTCCAGGTGCGCGCGGGACGCGACCTCCGGCACCACACCGCCGAAGCGCGCGTGCTCGTCGACGCTGGACGCGATGGCGTCCGCGAGCAGTGTCGTGCCCCGGACGATGCCGACGCCGGTCTCGTCGCAGGAGGTCTCGATGCCGAGGACGAGAGGTTCGTCAGCCATTGATCTCGGTTCCTTGTACGGAAGTTGACGGGTCGTTGAGGCGCATCACGAGGGCGTCCACGTTCCCCGGCTGGTAGTAGCCGCGCCGGAAACCGATCGCCTCGAAGCCGAAGCGCTCGTACAGCTTCTGGGCGCGGACGTTGTCGACACGGCATTCGAGCAGCACCTCGGCGCACTCGAAGGCGGTGGCGGCCCGCAGCAGTTCGGTCAGGATCAGCCCGCCGAGGCCGGTGCCCCAGTGCTCCCGGGCGACGGCGATGGTCTGTACGTCGCCGGTGTCCCCGGCGGAGGCGAGGCCCCCGTATCCGACGATCCGCCCGGCGTTCTCGGCAACGACGTACCGCCGTGTCGCCCCCGGCCCGCGCGCGTGGGCCAGGTCGGACCAGAACATGCCCCGCGACCAGGCGTCCTCGGGGAAGAGGTCCTTCTCCAGTTCCAGCACGGGCTCGATGTCCCACCAGCGCATCTCGCGCAGCACCGCGGTCGTCACTTGGGGGTGACCACCTTGTAGTTCTTGGGCACCTGGGCGTCGGGCCGGCGCAGGTAGAGGGGCCGGGGCGCCTCCAGTTCCTCGCCCGCGGCCAGCCGCTCGGCCGCCAGGGACGCGAGGGCGGCCGCCGAGACGTACTCGGGTCCGCGGGCGTCCTTGAAGGTGTCGGGGTAGAGCAGCGCTCCCGCGCCCACGGCGGGCAGCCCTCCGATGTCCAGGTCCCCCGGCCGGTCCACGGCGGGCTCGGTGAGGCGCGTGCGGGAGTCGGCGTACCGCGCCCAGTAGACCTCCTTGCGCCGGGCGTCGGTCGCCACGACGAAGGGGCCGTCGGCCAGGGCGTCGCCGGCGGCGTACGCGAGTCCGTCCAGGGTGCACAGGCCGTACACGGGGACTCCGAGCACGAGCCCGAACGTGTCGGCGGTCATCAGGCCGACCCTCAGCCCGGTGTACGGGCCGGGGCCCACGCCGACGACGATGCCGGTGACGGCGTCGAGCCGCAGCCCGGCCTCGGCGAGCACCCGGTCGACGGCCGGCAGAAGCAGTTCCCCGTGCCGGCGCGCGTCCACCTGGCTGGAGGCGGCGACGACGGACGTCCCGTCATGCAGGGCGACGGTGACTGCGGGGGTGGCGGTATCCAGAGCTAGCAAGAGCACGCGAACAGCCTACGGCGCCCGGACCCGGAGCACGGCCGCCTCAATCCGGCACCCACCTGCTGATAACGTCATACCGGCACAGCACGGACAAATGCCGTACGAGAGGTGGCACTCAAGGTGGTTCGGAGCAGCTCGGGAATCGTCACCGGGCTCACCGCGGCGGCGCTCGCCACGATCGGCTTCCTCGCCTACCAGGCGTCGGCGCACGTACCGGGCGGACCGGACTCGCCGCAGGCCTCCGGCTCCTCCCCGGCCACCGCGCCGAAGGCCCCCCGGGACAGGGCGCACCCCACGGCGCTGCCCGCCGGGTCGGGCAGTGGCCGGCGGGTCGTCTACTCGGTGGACGACGACCGGGTGTGGCTGGTCGGTCGGGGCGATCAGGTCAGGGGGACGTTCGCGGTCACGCCCGGCACGGTGGATCCGCCGCCCGACACGTACGTCGTCACCTCGCGCTCCGGCGTCATCACCGGCACGGACGGTGTGGCCGTCGAGCACGTCGTCCGCTTCGCGAACGTGGACGGCGTCGCGGTCGGCTTCAGCGCCGCGGTGGACGGCTCGGCCGCCACCCCCGACCCCACCAAGAAGCTCGGCGGAATCCGAGAGTCCCGCCCCAACGGCAGAGCAATGTGGGAATTCGCAACTATCGGCACAAAAATCACAGTGATCAAGTAACCCCACCCACCCCTCACCCCACCCGACCGCCTTCGGGCACGGGGAACGGCGCAGTCTTTGGGGGTCACGGGGAACGGCGCGATCGCCTGGCGGGCGCGGGGAACGGCGCAGTCTTTTCAGGGGCGCGGGGAACTGCGCAGTCCTTTAGGGGCGCGGGGAACTGCGCGGTCTTTTGGGGGCGCGGGGAACTGCGCGGTCTTTTGGGGGCGCGGGGAACTGCGCAATCCCTGACCGGCACGTTCGAACCGGCGCGCAACCCCCTCCAGGGGCGCGGGGAACGGCGCAGTCTTTTAGGGGCGCGGGGAACTGCGCGACCAGCCACAGCGAACCCGCAGAACACCAACGGCCGTCGCCACCAACCCCTACGCCGCCCGCCGAGGCCCAACGAACCCAACCGCCTCCACCGCCGGAGGCACCGGCGGGGGCGTGGAAACGACCCGAGCAAACTCCCCGGCCGCAAGCAACGTCGCCATCGACACCCCACGAGGCTTCACAGACCCCCGTCGCGGCACTTCACGTTCCGGCGGCGTCGGCATGGCGGCCTCCTGGGGCTCCGGGAACAGACGTGGTTAGGTAGCCCTAACCAACTCCTCCGCCCATGTGAACACGCCGGAGCCACCAGGCGCAACATCTTCCCGACGCCATGTCGGAACGTTGGGCGAACGTACGGTCCACAGGTGTGCCGAAGCCGTGAAAGGACCCGCCGTCAGGCGGAGAGGACGCCCGGATCGACCGTCGCCCAGCGCTCCCCGACCCCGGTCAGCGTGACGTGCCGTACCTCGTCCGTCGTGTCGCCGACGGCCCGGTGGATCAGGACGTGCAGCCGGTCGTCGGTCAGCTCCTCGACCTTGCCCTCGCCCCACTCCACGACGATCACGGAGTCGGACAGCGACACGTCGAGGTCGAGGTCCTCCATCTCGTCGAGCCCGCCACCCAGGCGGTACGCGTCCACGTGGACCAGCGGCGGACCCTCACCGAGAGGGGGGTGCACACGGGCGATCACGAAGGTCGGGGAGGTGACCGCGCCCCGGACGCCGAGCCCCTCGCCGAGCCCGCGCGTCAGCGTGGTCTTGCCCGCGCCGAGCTCGCCGGTGAGCATCACGAGGTCACCGGCCCGCAACAGCCCGGCGAGCCTGCGACCCAACTCCTTCATGTGTTCGGGGGAGTTGACGATGATCTCGGTCCTGACGCCGGCCTGGGGACGCTCCAGGGGTCCCGAGGGGTCAGCCGGGTTGTGCGCTGCTGCTGGTGCTTCCATAGCCACCCACGGTAGCCCCTGCCGGGACCGCGCCGACGCGGGTCAGGAGGTCCGCGAGGCGGTCTGTGACGACCTCCGGGTGCTCCATCATCACCAGGTGCCCGGCGTCCGGCACGAGCACCAGCTCGGCGTCCGGCAGCAGGTCGGCGATGGCCTCGCTGTGCTCGCTCGGCGTCACCAGGTCCTTGACCCCGGCCAGCACGAGCACGGGCAGCTCGGCGAAACGGGCGAGCGCCTCGGTCTTGTCGTGGTCGGTGAAGGCCGGGTAGAACTCGGCGACCACGTCGATCGGAGTGGCCTCGATGAGCCGCTCGGCGAACCGCGCGACCGCCGGGTCGACGTCCCTGGACGCGAACGAGTACCGCTTGATGATCCCCGCGAAGAGGTCGGCGGTGGCCCGGCGCCCGCGCTCCACCAGCTCGGCCCGCTGCCCGAGCGCCTTCAGCACACCGGGCAGTATCCGCCGCACCGCGTTGACGCCCGCGACGGGCAGTCCGAAGTTGACCTCGCCGAGCCTGCCGGACGACGTCCCGACCAGGGCCACCCCGACCACACGCTCACGGATCAGGGCGGGGTACTGGTCGGCGAGGGCCATCACCGTCATGCCGCCCATCGAGTGGCCGACGAGCACGAGCGGGCCCTCGGGCGCGGCCGCGTCGATGACGGCCTTCAGGTCCTGGCCCAGCTGGTCGATGGTGACCGGCCGGTCGTCACGGACCTGGGCCACGCCCCGGCCCGAACGGCCGTGGCTGCGCTGGTCCCAGTGGACGGTCCGCACGACACCGCGCAGGGCGGCCCGCTGGAAGTGCCAGGAGTCCTGGCTGAGGCAGTAGCCGTGGCTGAAGACGACGGTGACGGGGGCGGGTGCCTTGCGGCCGAAGAGCCTGCGGCGGCGCGGGGCGAGGGTGGAGTCGGCCTCCACCTCGTCGACCTCGTAGTACAGCTCGGTGCCGTCGTCCGCGGAGGCCTTGCCCGGCATGCCGCGCAGCGCCCCGTACGGGCCGGCCGAGTCCAGGGCGAGCCTCGCCTTCATGCGCATGCCGCGGCCGACCGTGAGCCGCTCGATCGCGACTCCGGCGGCGGCGCCCGCGGCGACCACGCCTATCGCGGCGCCGGCGAAACCCGCCCTGCGCCAGCTCGCGGTCCCCGCGGAGACGGCCGAGGCCGCGGCCGTGACCGCGTCCGCCGCTGCCTCCGCACTGCTCTCGCTCACGCACCGCTCCTCTTCGTCTTCACCCAGGTCCTGCCGATGTCGGTTGTCGCCGCCGTTGCCACTGGTGCCCGCTGTGCCGTGTCCGGCACGTCCGCGGACGCCCGCTTGTTCGTCGGTGTGGTCGTCCCGCTGTTCCTCGGTGCGGCTACCCCGCTTGTTACTCGTTCACGTAGACGCGCGGGACCCGGGTTCCGATGCGGGTGACGATTTCGTACGCGATCGTGCCCGCGGCCTTGGCCCAGTCCTCCGCGGTCGGCTCCCCGTGGTCGCCGGGCCCGAACAGGACCACCCGGTCGCCGACCGGCGGCTCGTCCCCGCCGAGGTCGACGGCGAACTGGTCCATCGCGATGCGTCCCGCGACCGTCCGCCACTTGCCGCCGAGCAGGACGGGGCCGGCGCCGGAGGCATGACGGGGGATGCCGTCCGCGTATCCGACGGGCACGAGCCCGAGGGTCGTGTCGCCGGCCGTGACGTAGTGGTGTCCGTAACTGACGCCGTGCCCCGCCGGCACGCGCTTGACCAGCGCGAGCGACGCCCAGAGCGTCATCGCCGGGCGCAGCCCGAGGTCGGCGGGGGTGCCCAGCTCGGGGCTGGGCGAGATGCCGTACGTCGCGATCCCGGTCCGTACGAGGTCGAAGTGGCTCTCGGGCAGCGTGAGCGTGGCGGGCGAGTTGGCGATGTGCCGCACCTCGGGTCTCAGGCCCTGTCCCTCGGCGTGGGCCAGCATCTCGCGGAAGCGGGTGAGCTGGGCCGCGATGGAGGGGTGGCCCGGTTCGTCGGCGCAGGCGAGGTGCGACCACAGGCCGGTGACGGTGACCAGGCCCTCGGCCTCGGCGCGCCGTGCCTCGGCGACGAGCCCGGGCCAGTCGGCGGGCTGGCAGCCGTTGCGGCCCAGGCCGGTGTCGGCCTTGAGCTGGACGCGGGCGGTACGGCCCGCCGCCCGCGCTGCCCGCGCCGCCTCCCGCAGGGACCACAGCCCGCTGACGCCCAGGTCCAGATCGGCCTCGACGGCTTCCCGCCACGGCCCGCCCGGGGTCCACAGCCAGCACATGATCCGGCCCGGCAGGCCGGCCGCGCGCAGGGCGAGGGCCTCCTCGGGGGTGGCCGTGCCCAGCCAGGTCGCGCCCGCGTCCAGGGCCGCGCGGGCGCACGGGACCGCCCCGTGTCCGTACGCGTCGGACTTGACCACCGCCATGAGGGCGGCGGCCGGCGCCTGGGCGCGCAGGGTCCGCACGTTGGCCCTCAGGGCGGCCAGGTCGATCTCGGCGCGGGCACGCGCGGAAGCTGTCTCAGTCATCGCGCCCAGTCTCTCAGAGGGCCCCGGCAGCACCCTCAGGTACCGCGCTTGCGGCCCCACACGTAGACGCGGTCGCCCGTGTGGAGCACGTTCCACATCCTGCGGGCGTCGGCGATCCGCATGTTCACGCAGCCCATCGAGCCCGGCGGGTTGTACACGCTGCCGTAGATGCCGTGGAAGGCCTGGCCGCCGCTGAAGAACTGGCTGTACGGCATGGGGGTGTTGTAGAGCGTCGACCAGTGGTTCTTGTGCTTCCAGTAGACCTTGTGCCAGCCGCCCCTGGTCCGGTAGCCGGCCTTGCCGCTGCGGATCGGCACGGGCCCGAACACGACCCTGCTCCCCTTCTGCACCCAGGTCAGCTGCCGGGTGAGGTCGACACAAGCGGTGCGGCCGGCCCGTACGGGGCACTTCCCGGCCGCGTTCGGCCTCTTCGCGGCGGACAGGAGCTGCATCCGGGCCCAGGTCACGGGCCCGGTGAAGCCGCTGTCGGGCCGGATCCCCTGCCTGTTCTGGAAGGCGCGGACGGCCTGGCAGTCCGCCGCCGACTGCTTCCCGTCCACCCTGAGCCGCAGCCACCGCTCGACCTGCCGCTGGTGCGGCCCGGTCTGCCTGCTGCACGCCACCGCCCCGGCCTGCCGCGCCACGGCGTCGCTCAGCGGTACGTACTCGATCAGCGCGTCGCTCCCGTCGGCGGCGTCGCGCGGTTCGAGGGCGTCCTCCTCGGCGCTCGGCGTGTACACGTTCGGGGCCAGCGCCTGGTCGGGGGTGTCGAGCTGCCACGGCTGGTACGGGCCCGGGGGCACCCCGGGCACCAGTTCACTCTGCGGTGCGGGGGCGCCGGGTGCCGGTGGCGGAGCCGCGACGGCCCCCGGCACGGCCAGCGCGGCGACGAGGACGGCCATGACGACGACGGTTCTGTGACGGGCGGATCTGTGACGGGCGCTTCTGTGACGGACCATGGGCCCAGCGAAACCCCCGAGGGCGCCGAGCCGTGGTCAGCCGCGCGGCAGGGTCGCCCGTTGTGCGCACGCGCACGGGTGCCACCGGCTCAGTCCGTGACGCTCCGCCAGGCCTCGCGCACCGCCTCGGCGACGTCGTGCGCGCCGATGGGAGCCCCGGCCGCCGCTAGCCGTCCCGCCAGCCCGTGCAGGTACGCTCCCGCGCTGCCGGCGTCCAGCGCGTCGAGCCCGGCGGCGAGCAGCGACCCGGTCAGCCCGGACAGCACGTCCCCGCTCCCGGCGGTGGCCAGCCAGCCGGTGCCGGTGGAGTTCACCCGCACGGGCCCGCCCCCGGGGGAGGCGACCAGCGTCGTCGACCCCTTCAGCAGCACGGTGGCCCCGTACCGCTCGGCGAGCTCCCGCACGGACGTCAGCCGCGCGCCCTCGACCTCGTCCCGGGAGACACCGAGCAGGGCGGCGGCCTCTCCGGCGTGCGGTGTCAGCAGGGTGGGTGCCCGCCTCGCCCGTACGGCGTCACGGTCCGCGAGCCGCAGTCCGTCGGCGTCCACGAGCACGGGCACGTCCGCCTTCAGTACGGCCGCCAAGGCGTCGGCGTCGTCCCCGGCGCCGGGGCCGACCACCCAGGACTGCACCCGCCCGGCCCGCTCCGGCGAACCGGACGACACCAGCGTCTCCGGGAAGCGGGCGATCACCGCGTCCCCGGCGGGCCCCACGTACCGAACGGCTCCGGCGCCGCCCCGCAGGGCTCCGGCGACGGCGAGCACGGCCGCCCCCGGGTAGCGGGCGGATCCGGCCGCGATGCCCACGACCCCGCGCCGGTACTTGTCGCTCTCGGCGCCCGGCACGGGCAGCAGGGCCGCCACGTCGGCGTGCTGCGGCGCCTCCAGCTCGGCCTCGCCGGGCAGCGACAGACCGAGGTCGACGAGCCGCACGGAACCCGCGTACTCCCGTGCGGGATCGACGAGCAGGCCGGGCTTGTGCGTTCCGAAGGTCACGGTCACGTCGGCCCGTACGGCGGCCCCGCGCACCTCGCCGGTGTCGGCCTCGACGCCGCTGGGCAGGTCGACCGCGACGACGGTGGCACGGGTCTCGCCCAGCACCTCGACGAGCGACACGGCGTCCGGGCGCAGGCCTCCCTTGCCGCCGATCCCGACGATGCCGTCCACGACGAGGTCGGCCCGGCGGATCGGTTCACCGGCGGTCTCCGGCCCGCGCACGACCGTGCCACCGGCGCGGCTCAGGGCCGCGAGCCCGCCGGGGTGGGTGCGTTCGGGTGCGAGCAGCACCGCGGTGACGCCCGCTCCCCGCCGGGCCAGCCGGGCCCCGGCGTACAGCGCGTCACCGCCGTTGTCGCCGCTGCCCACGAGCAGCACGACCCGGCTGCCGTACACCCGGCCCAGCAGGTCCGCGCAGGCGGCGGCGAGCCCGGCCGCCGCCCGTTGCATCAGCACCCCTTCGGGAAGCCGTGCCATCAGCTCCCGCTCGGCCGCCCGGACCGTCTCCACGCTGTACGCAGTACGCATGGGACCGAGTGTCCCCCACCGGTCCCGCGCGGCGTCAGCCCTCCGCCACCACCACCGCGGACGCCACCCCCGCGTCATGGCTGAGCGACACGTGCCAGGACCGCACACCGAGCTCCGCCGCCCGCGCCGCCACGGTCCCGGTCACCCGCAGCCGGGGCTGCCCGCTGTCCTCGACGTACACCTCGGCGTCGGTCCAGTGCAGCCCGCCCGGGGCGCCGAGCGCCTTGGCGAGCGCCTCCTTCGCGGCGAACCGCGCGGCGAGCGAGGCGACACCGCGCCGCTTCCCGCTGGGCAGCAGCAACTCGCTCTCGAGGAACAGCCGCTCGGCCATTCCGGGCGTACGCTCCAGCGACACAGCGAACCTGTCGATCTCGGCCACGTCGATGCCGACGCCGATGATGCTCATCCGCGCACTCTACGAGCTGAGCGCCGGCGGCGGCCGCGGGGGACGGACACCACCCTCGCCTTCCGGGCGGAAGCCTTCGCCGTGTTTCCCGGCGGGGTGGAGGGCTACTCCACCGTCACCGACTTCGCCAGGTTCCGGGGCTGATCCACCTCGTTGCCGCGGGCCGTCGCCAGTTCGCACGCGAAGACCTGCAGCGGCACGGTCGCCACCAGCGGCTGAAGCAGCGTCGGGGTCGCCGGGATGCGGATCAGGTGGTCCGCGTACGGGACCACCGTCTCGTCCCCCTCCTCCGCGATCACGATCGTCCGCGCGCCCCGCGCCCGGATCTCCTGGATGTTGGACACGATCTTGTCGTGCAGCACCGACCGTCCCCGGGGCGACGGCACGACCACGACGACCGGCAGGTCCTCCTCGATCAGGGCGATCGGCCCGTGCTTCAGCTCGCCCGCCGCGAAGCCCTCGGCGTGCATGTAGGCGAGCTCCTTGAGCTTGAGCGCACCTTCCAGCGCCACCGGGTATCCCACGTGTCGCCCGAGGAAGAGCACGGTGTTCTTCGAGGCGAGGGAGCGCGCGAGTTCCCGTACCGGCTCCATCGTCTCCAGGACCCGCTCGACCTCGCGGGAGATCCGGGACAGGTCGCGTACGACGTCCTGGATCTCGTCGCCCCACTTGGTGCCGCGCACCTGTCCGAGGTACAGGGCCACGAGATAGCAGGCGACGAGCTGCGTCAGGAACGCCTTGGTCGAGGCGACCGCCACCTCGGGGCCCGCGTGCGTGTAGAGGACGGCGTCCGACTCGCGGGGGATCGTGGAACCGTTCGTGTTGCAGACGGCCAGGACCTTTGCGCCCTGCTCCCGCGCGTGCCGCAGCGCCATCAGCGTGTCCATGGTCTCGCCGGACTGCGAGATGGCGATCACCAGCGTCTGCGCGTCCAGGATCGGGTCCCGGTAGCGGAACTCGCTCGCGAGCTCGACCTCGCAGGGGATCCGGGTCCAGTGCTCGATGGCGTACTTGGCGATCAGCCCGGCGTGGAAGGCCGTACCGCACGCGACGATGACGACCTTGTCGACCTCGCGCAGCTCCGAGTCACTGATCCGCACCTCGTCCAGCGTCAGTGAACCCGCCGCGTCGATGCGCCCCAGCAACGTGTCGGCGACCGCCTTCGGCTGCTCGGCGATCTCCTTGAGCATGAAGTAGTCGTAGCCGCCCTTCTCGGCGGCGGAGGCGTCCCAGTCGACGTGGTACGAGCGCACCTCGGCCGGACGGCCGTCGAAGCCGGTGACGGTCACCCCGTCCCTGCGCAGCTCGACCACCTGGTCCTGCCCCAGCTCGATCGCGGACCGGGTGTGCGCGATGAACGCGGCGACGTCCGAGGCGAGGAAGGCCTCGCCCTCCCCCACGCCCACGACGAGCGGCGAGTTGCGCCGGGCCCCGACGACCACGTCCGGCTCGTCGGCGTGCGCGGCCACCAGTGTGAAGGCCCCCTCCAGCCGCCGGCACACCAGCCGCATGGCCTCGGCGAGGTCGGCGCACGCGGAGAACTCCTCGGCGAGCAGGTGGGCGACCACCTCGGTGTCCGTCTCGGAGGACAGCTCGTGCCCCCGCTCGGCCAGTTCGGCCCGCAGGGCGGCGAAGTTCTCGATGATGCCGTTGTGGACGACCGCGACCCGGCCCGCGTTGTCGAGATGGGGATGCGCGTTCGCGTCCGTGGGTCCGCCGTGCGTGGCCCAGCGGGTGTGCCCGATGCCCGTCGAACCGGCCGGCAGAGGTCTCTCGACCAGCTCCTTCTCCAGGTTGGCGAGCTTGCCGGCCTTCTTCGCGGCGGCCATCCCGCCGTCCGCGAGCACCGCGACGCCCGCCGAGTCGTACCCCCGGTACTCCAGCCGCTTCAGCCCGGCCACGACCACATCGAGCGCCGACTGCGACCCCACGTATCCCACGATTCCGCACATGGCGGCAGCCTAAGGGCCGACGCCCGCCCCTTCGGGGCACCGCGTGCCCGATATCGGAAATCGCCGGGCCCGTACGGCCCGCGTCCGTGGCGGTGCGGAGGTGGCCTGGCGGCTCCCCCGCCTACTCCCCGCGCTCGATCCGGTCGATGGCCTCCTGCACCATCCCCAGGTACTCGACCTCCTCGCAGCGCGGCTTGCTGCCCATCTCGTACAGGTCGATGCAGTCGTAGAGGTACTCCCCCAGGTCCTCGTCCGGCAGGTCGAGGGCCAGCTCGCTGCACACCCGGCCCTCCACATCGGCCGGCCGCCGACGCCCGGGTCTGCGTCCGACGAGGCCACGCACACGGAACCGTACGGTCATGACGACCATCCCCACCCCTGGCGTCCCGGGAGGCGGCTCGCCCCCGGATGGCCGGACGCTATCCCCGTACGACCCGGCGGTCCAGGGCTGCGACGCGGGGAGAACACACCGACGTGACGGACTCCACCCCTCCCCGGGCCCGAAAGGAGCATGGGGAAACCCCCTCTCCGTTCAAACTCCCGTAACAATGAACTGTGATCTCACCGGTCTCCTCGTTGCCGCGGAGCGCCCACCGGCCCAGGCCGGAGGCGACTCCCTACGTCGACCTCACTCGCGCGCAGTGGAGCGCGCTGCGTGAGAAGACGCCGCTCCCGCTGACCGCCGAGGAGGTGGAGAAGCTGCGCGGTCTGGGCGATGTCATCGACCTCGACGAGGTACGGGACATCTACCTGCCGCTGTCCCGGCTCCTCAACCTCTACGTGGGTGCGACCGACGGCCTGCGAGGCGCCCTGAACACCTTCCTCGGCGAGAAGGGCTCCCAGTCCGGTACGCCGTTCGTGATAGGCGTCGCGGGCTCGGTCGCCGTCGGCAAGTCCACCGTCGCGCGTCTGCTGCAGGCCCTGCTGTCCCGCTGGCCCGAGCATCCACGGGTGGAGCTGGTCACCACGGACGGCTTCCTGCTGCCCACCAAGGAGCTCCAGGCCCGCGGCCTGATGTCCAGGAAGGGCTTCCCGGAGTCCTACGACCGCCGGGCGCTGACGCGGTTCGTCGCGGACATCAAGGCGGGCAAGGACGAGGTGACGGCCCCCGTCTACTCGCACCTCATCTACGACCGGGTCCCCGGCAAGCGGCTCACCGTCCGCCGCCCCGACATCCTGATCGTCGAGGGCATCAACGTCCTGCAGCCCGCCCTGCCCGGCAAGGACGGCCGCACCCGTGTCGGCCTCGCCGACTACTTCGACTTCAGCGTGTACGTGGACGCCCGCGCCGAGGACATCGAGCGCTGGTACCTGCACCGCTTCCGCAGGCTGCGCGACACGGCGTTCCAGGACCCGTCCTCGTACTTCCGCAAGTACACCCAGGTCTCCGAGGAGGAGGCCCTCGACTACGCCCGGACGACCTGGCGGACCATCAACAAGGTCAACCTCCTGGAGAACGTGGCCCCGACCCGCGGCCGCGCCACCCTCGTCGTGCGCAAGGGCCCCGACCACAAGGTGCAGAAGCTCAGCCTGCGCAAACTCTGACCCCGGCCCCGTCATCGGGTGCGGCTACCCTGCCCCCATGCTGCACCTGCGCCTGATCACCCCGCCCGACCGGACCGACGCCGTGGTCCGCCTGATCGAGAACACGGTCGGCACCACCCACCTGGCGGTCGTCGCGGGAGCCGCCCGCAACCCCGTCGGCGACATCGTGATGGTCGACGTGGCGCGCGAGGCGGGTGACGAACTGATCGGCGGACTGCGCGAGTTGGAGATCGACGAGTGCGGGTCGATCGCCGTCGAGAACATCGACCTGTCGCTGTCGAAGCGGGCCGACAAGGCGGAGGACGACGCACCCGGCGAGGGCGCGGACGCGGTCCTGTGGGAGCACTTGACGGACGCGACGCACGAGGAGTCGACGCTGTCGGTCACGTACGTCGCCTTCATCACGCTCGCCACGATGCTCGCGGCCTGCGGTGTGGTCCTCGACAACGCGATCCTGATCGTGGGCGCGATGGCGGTGGGCCCGGAGTTCGGTCCGCTCGCGGGATTCAGCACGGCTCTGGTCCGGCGGCGCCCCCGGCTGGCCGTGCGCTCGCTCGTCGCGCTGCTCGTGGGCTTCGCCGTGGCGATGGCGGCGACCGTCGCGTTCAGCGTCCTCATGGACGGCCTGGGGCTGTTCAGCGAGGGGCAGTTGGAGGCGGACCGGCCCAACACGGCCTTCGTCTACGCGCCCGACGCGTTCTCCTTCGTCGTGGCGGTGCTGGCGGGCATCGCCGGCACGCTCTCCCTGACGTCGGCCAAGTCGGGCCTGCTGGTGGGTGTGGCCATCTCCGTCACCACGGTCCCGGCGGCGGCCAACGCGGCCGTCGCCCTCAGCTACGGGGACACCGCCCAGACGATCGGCTCGACCAACCAGCTCCTGCTGAACCTGCTGGGCATCATCCTGGCCGGCACCCTGACCCTGCTCACCCAGAAGTGGCTGTGGTCGACGCAGAAGGCACGTCAACTCCCGTAAGAGGACCGCGCCCCAGGAGGCGCCCCACAGGGGCGCGGGGAACTGCGCGACAAGCCACGACGAACCCGCAGCCCGCAACGAACAGATCCCCCCACCCCCTGGCCGGCTACCGGCCCCGGCATCACCCCAACGCGGACTTCACCGCGTCGGCGAGCCGCCCCGCGACCGACCGGGCCTGGTCGATGTCAGCCGCTTCCACCATGACCCGTACCAGCGGCTCGGTGCCCGACGGCCGGAGCAACACCCGGCCGGTCGCGCCGAGTTCACGCTCGGCCTCGGTGACCGCGGAGGCCAGTTCGGCCGACGTGCCCACCCTGGACCGGTCGACGTCCGGCACGTTGATGAGGACCTGCGGCAGCCGCTCCATGACGGACGCGAGGTCCTGGAGCGTACGGCCGGTCTCGGCGATCCGTGCCGCGAGCAGCAGCCCGGTCAGCGTCCCGTCCCCCGTCGTGGCGTGGTCGAGGATGATGACGTGCCCCGACTGCTCGCCGCCGAGCGCGTAGTCGTGCTCCTTCATCTCCTCCAGCACGTACCGGTCCCCGACGCCGGTCTGCACCAGGGACAGCCCTTCGCGCTCCATGGCCAGTTTGAACCCGAGGTTCGACATGACCGTGGCGACGACGGTGTCGGACCGCAGCTCCGAGCGCTCCCGCATCGCGAGGGCGAGTACGGCCAGGATCTGGTCCCCGTCGACCTCCGCACCGGTGTGGTCCACGGCGAGGCACCGGTCGGCGTCACCGTCGTGCGCGATGCCGAGGTCGGCGCCGTGCTCGACGACGGCCGCCTTCAGCAGGCCGAGGTGGGTCGAGCCGCAGCCGTCGTTGATGTTCAGCCCGTCCGGCTCGGCGCCGATCGTGACGATCTCGGCGCCCGCACGCGTGAAGGCCTCCGGCGAGACCCGCGCGGCCGCGCCGTGCGCCTCGTCGAGGACGACCTTCAGACCGTCCAGACGGTTCGGAACGGCCGCGATGAGGTGGGAGACGTACCGCTCGAAGCCCTCCTCGTACGACCGGACGCGGCCGACACCGGAGCCCGTCGGCCGGTCCCAGGGAGCGCCGGTGCGGTGCTCCTCGTAGACGGACTCGATCCGGTCCTCCAGCTCGTCGGCGAGCTTGTGTCCGCCGCGGGCGAAGAACTTGACGCCGTTGTCCGGCATGGCGTTGTGGCTCGCGGAGAGCATCACGCCGAGGTCCGCACCGAGCGCACCGGTGAGGAACGCCACCGCGGGGGTCGGCAGGACGCCGACGCGCAGCACGTCCACGCCGGCGCTGGCGAGGCCCGCGACCACGGCGGCCTCCAGGAACTCCCCGGACGCACGCGGATCCCGTCCGACCACCGCCGTCGGCCGGTGGCCCTCGAACGTTCCCGCCTCGGCCAGTACGTGCGCCGCCGCCACGGAGAGACCGAGCGTGAGCTCGGCCGTCAGATCCGCGTTGGCGACACCGCGTACGCCGTCCGTCCCGAAGAGTCGTCCCACTGGTGTCCTCCGAACTTGCTCAGGCTTACTCAGAATGTGCGGCTCGGGCCGAGGGTCCGGCCACGGCTCTTGTCGGGGTGCGGCTGCTCCCCTTGCCCGGAGTGCGACTGCGGCCCCCCGGCCAGGGTCCGGCTCCGACCCCTGTCAGGTATATCCCCCGGGCCTGTATATCTCCCAGGTCTGTTCCAGGGCTGTGGCCAAAAGGCCGTGGTGCGCGGCTCACGCACACGGCCTGTGGTAAACGGCTCACACACAGCTCGTGGTAAACGAACGCCCCGGCGGCACAGAACGTGCCGCCGGGGCGTTTCGTGCAGAACAGCGAGCGATGTTTAGCGCTTGCTGTACTGCGGGGCCTTACGGGCCTTCTTGAGACCGGCCTTCTTGCGCTCGACCGCACGGTCGTCGCGCTTGAGGAAGCCGGCCTTCTTCAGGGCGCCGCGGTTGTTGTCCACGTCCGCCTCGTTCAGGGCGCGGGCCACACCGAGACGCAGGGCGCCGGCCTGACCGGAGACACCGCCACCCGAGATGCGGGCGACGACGTCGTAGCGGTCGTCGAGCTCGAGCACCTTGAAGGGCTCGTTGACTTCCTGCTGGTGCACCTTGTTGGGGAAGTAGTCCTCAAGGGTGCGACCGTTGATCTTCCACTTGCCGGAGCCCGGGACGATCCGGACGCGGGCGATGGCGTTCTTGCGACGGCCCAGGCCGGCGGCCGGCTGCGGGTCGCCGAAGCGGCCGGCGAGGGACTCCGAGGTGTACTCGCCCTCGACGGGCACCTCGGACTCGGTGGTGTAGCTCTCGGTGTCGACAAGCTCGGTCTCAGTCTCTTCGACCGGCTGCTCAACGGTGGTCTCGGCCACGATTCTCCTCAGATTCTTTTTCGTCTTAGGGGGTGGCCGGAACTACTGCGCGACCTGGGTGATCTCGAACGGCACCGGCTGCTGGGCAGCGTGCGGGTGCTGGTCGCCCGAGTAGACCTTCAGCTTCGAGAGCACCTGACGGCCCAGGGTGTTCTTGGGGATCATGCCCTTGATGGCCTTCTCGACGGCCTTCTCGGGGTTCTTCGCCAGCAGCTCGTCGTAACGGACGGAGCGCAGACCACCCGGGTAACCGGAGTGGCGGTACGCCAGCTTCTGGGTCTTCTTGTTGCCGGAGAGGTGCACCTTGTCGGCGTTGATGATGATGACGAAGTCACCAGCATCGACGTGAGGCGCGTAAATCGGCTTGTGCTTGCCCCGCAGAATGTTCGCGGCAGTGGTCGCCAGACGACCCAGGACGACATCCTGGGCGTCGATGACGTACCACTGGCGAGTGATGTCGCCGGGCTTGGGGCTGAACGTACGCACGGTCGTAGCCTTCGCTTCTTCAGTGAGTGGGTCCTGACATGGACCACCACGGACGATGTACGACAGCCCTGGCGGACCTCGGTGACGCAACCGAGTCCTGCCGCTGGTCATCGGCCCGGTGGACCGGTGTAAGGGCCCCTCACGTGAGAATGAGCAAGCCAATACACATAACGAACCGCAAGAATACCTGCGGTGGCCCGTACGGGTCAAAACGCGGGATCACCCCCCGGCGCCCACCGGGTTTCAGGGCGGCCCGCCGCGGGCACGCGGGGCCCGGCCGGCCGCCGCACGACGGCGGTGGAGCCGCGTTCGTACACCTCCTCGCACCCGGCGTACGCAGGGCGTCCGCGCGCCACCCGCACGCGACGCACCTCCGGTCAAGGCCCGCTCATCGCGGCGCGTCGGCCGCACCAAGCACCCTGAGATGCCCCGTTTGGCCTCATTCACGCTTGACACGTCAGGACTTCGAGTGCTGAGGGACACGGACCAGCACACCCCCTGTCCCGTCTAAGATGCGCCCCATGAGCTTTGGGCAGGGGGGACCCCAGTGGGGTTCCGGGGGATCGGGTTCTCAGCAGCCGCAGTGGAGCAATCAGTCTCCGGACTGGGCGGCGCTGGCAGAGGCGTCCGAAACACGCAACCGGCGCCGCAGATGGCTGCTGGTCGGCGGCGGAGCCCTGGCCACCATCGCCGTGGGCGCGGCCGTCGCCGTGGCCGTGGTCTCGGCGGACGGCAACGAACAGGCCTCGAACAGGCCTGCCTCCGAGCTGCCCGCCTCCGCGGACATCCCGTCGGACACCACCGGCCCCGGCCCGTCCTTCGAGGAGACCTCGGCGCCGCCGCCGCTGGACCCGAAGGACTTCATATCCGACGTGAAGAAGGACACAGCGCCGCTCGCGCCGGACACCTTCTTCCCGGGCACCCAGCTGACGATGGGCGAGACCGTCTACAAGAAGGGCGCGATCGCGTCCACGAAGAACTGCGCGTCGGCCGCCCAGGGCACGCTCGGCGCGGTTCTCACCAAGAACGACTGCACGCGCCTCATGCGTGTCACCTACGAGAAGGACGGCGTCGCGGTGACGGTCGGCGTGGCCGTCTTCGACACCGAGGCCAAGGCGCTCAAGGCGAAGACCGACGCCGACGACAAAAGCGTCGTCGAGTCCCTCTCCGGTGAGGGCGTCGCCGTCTTCTGCCGCTCCGCGATCTGCCGCTCGACCACCAACTCGTACGGCCGCTACGCCTACTTCACGGTCGCCGGCTTCACCAGCGGCAAGGACGTGACCCAGAAGGACGCCGCGGTCTTCACCACCGGCGACGACCTGGCCGAGTTCACGTTCCGCCAGATCCGCCGCCGCGGCGAGGCCCAGGCCTCGGAGGCCGCCAACCAGTAGCCGCACCGGCCCGTCCGGTACAGCGGCCGGTAGGACCCCGGACGACCGGAAGAGCGGCGGCCCGCCTGAAATCGGGCCGCCGCTCTTTACGTCACCCGCGCCCGGGCAGCGGCACTACTTGTGCTTGAGCCGCAGCTTCACCGGCACCATGGCCGACTCCAGCTGCGTACGCAGGGTCATCTTCGAGACGCCCTCGGTCCGCTCCTCGAAGCGGATCGGGATCTCGACCGCGGAGTGACCGGCTCGTACGGCCTTGTACTTGAGCTCGACCTGGAAGCTGTAACCGGCGCTGTCCAGGGAGTGCAGGTCGACATCGCGCAGGGTCTGCGCGGACCACAGGTTGAAGCCCGCGGTGATGTCACGGATCTTCGTGCCGAGCACGGTACGCGCGTAGCGGTTCGCGAAACGGGACAGCAGCACGCGGTGCGCGCCCCAGTCGTCGTCGAGCTGGCCGCCCTCGACGTAACGGCTGCCTATGACCAGGCCGACACCCGACGCCACGGCCGTGCCGAGCATCCGTGGGACCGCTTCCACGGGGTGGCTGCCATCGGCGTCCATCTGCACGACGTACTGCGCGCCCTCGTCCACCGCGGCGCTCATGCCCGCGACGTACGCGCGCCCGAGGCCGTCCTTCTCGGTGCGGTGCAGCACGCTCATCCGGCGCCGCCCGTCCCAGTTGAACTTCTCCGCCAGATCCTCGGCGATCTGTCCTGTACCATCCGGACTGGAGTCATCCACTACCTTCAAGTGGAGCCCGTTCAGCGGCAGTTGAAGCACAGCCTCGGCCATTCTCGGCAGATTGGCGGCTTCGTTGTACGTAGGCATCACCACGGTGACAGCCACGTCCGCCCCCACGTCGTACGTCATCTCTTTTCCCTCCCCATTCGATTGCCCCCCAACCGGGCACGGGGTCTCCCGCGCCCGGATCCCAACTCAGGTGTGCACCTTGCGCTTGGCGGCGTCGTCCTTGTCCACGGACGTGTCGTCCGTCGCGGCGCGTGTCCTTTCGAGGAGCACGAGCTGGAGGTATTTCAGCTTCTTGGTCTTCACGACCTTGAAGCTCTTCTGGATCACGGTGGCCGAGGTCTTCGGCATCCCGCTGAACGGCTTCCCGTCGAGCGTCGTCGACACGAGCCACAGCCGGTCGGCCTTGGCCAGGCACTTGGCGGGGTGCGGGCACTCGGCCGCGTCGAACGAGCCCCGCTCCTGCGGTGTGCGGTACATGAGCCAGTCCTTCGGACGGCCCGCGTCGTCGCGCAGCTCGTAGGCCATGGCCCGGCGCTCGGTCATCACACCGCTGAAGACGATGCCGTCGCCCTTCTTCTGCCCGGCCTCGATGAGCTGCGCGGCACCCCGGAAGTCCGGCTCGCCCAGCGCGTTCTGGCGGGTCTCCCGGATGCCCGGCAGCGACTGGAAGGCGATCCCGGCGACCATGGCGGCCACGAGCACCCAGCCGAAGCCCCGCCTGGCGGCCGCGCCCTTCCCCGCCTTCGCCCCGGCCACGGGCCCTGCGATCCGGACCACGGCTACGGCCGCGAGCAGCACCCAGGCGGGCGCCGTGAACAGCAGGTAGCGCGGCAGGAAGAGGTGCAGCTGCGCGGCGGTGACGTAGGTCGCCACCGGCGGCAGCACGATCCACACGGCCAGCGGCAGGGCCAGCCGGCCCGCGAAGAACAGCCCGATCGCGCCGAGCACCATGACCGGCACGGCCACCGCCCAGGAACCGAAGAGGTTCTTGGGGAAGTCCATCAGGTCGTCGAAGCCGGGGTTGTTCCAGGCGATCTGCCCGCTCTGCCCCGAGCCCGAGACGGCCATCGGGACGACGAAGCACATGCCCAGGGTGAAGGCGGCGGCGTAGGCCCAGCCCACGATCTTGTCGCCCGCGCGCCGCGCCATCACGATCATCACGAGATGCGCGCCGAGCACCGCCATCGAGGCCAGGTGGCTCCAGCCGATCAGCGGCACCGACAGCGTGTAGGCGACCCACACCTTGAACGACGGCTTGTCCAGCGCCCGCGCGAGCAGAAGCGTCGACAGCAGGACCGCCGCCACGGCGAAGGCGTACGGCCGGATCTCCTGGCCGTACCGGGTCGTGATCGGCACGACGGCGAAGGCGAGTCCCGCGAGGATGCCCGCTTGTGTGGTGAACAGCCGTCGCCCGAGCAGGGCGAGCAGGCCGGCGGACGCCGCCATGGCCACCGCGCCCGGGATGCGCAGCGCCGTCGGGGAGTCCCCGGCGACGGCGACCCAGGCGTGCATGAACACGTAGTACGGCGTGAACACGACGTCGATCGAGCGGATCAGCAGGCTCAGGTCGTGCAGGGACAGCGAGGCCGCCCACCAGGTGGCGTGCTCGTCCCGCCACAGCTGTCGGTCGCCGATGCCGCGCAGGATCAGCGCGAAAGCGACCACCGTGGGCAGAAGAAAGGTCACTGCAGTGGCGAACCGTCCGCCCTTCGGGTCTTCGGGCTCCTCGTCGCCGGACGCGTCCGCGGGCGGCTCCGGGTCGACCGGATCCGGCGTGACGGGCTCGGCCACGTGCGCTTCCTGCTGCCCCGGGGCGGCATGGGCGCCCGGGTCGGCGTACTGCCCGGGCGCCGCGTACCCGCCGGAGCCGCCGTACGCGCCCTGCCCGGGATCGGCGTACGTGCCGTGTCCGGGCCCGGTGTAGGGCACCTGACCGGGGCCGGCGTAACCGCCCTGGTCCGTATAACCGCCCTGGCCGGTGTACGTGTCCTGCCCGGGGTAGGCGCCCTGACCCGCGTACGGGTCCTGGCCCCCCTGGGCGTCGGGGTATCCGCCGCCGTACGGCGGAGAGGCATTGACACTCATCGCTTCACCCAAATCCGGAACGCGCCGTCGCCCTTGCTCGTGGTGAAGCGCGACACGGCTGCCAGGCGGTAGTGGGAATTTCCGCGCAGCGCGTCGGTCACGGCCTGGTCGACCTCGGGCGTGACCGTCCCGCGCAGCACGATGATGTCGAACTTGGCGTCCTTGACCGCGGCACGGTAGGCGTCGGGGCCGGAGTACTGCTTGCCCTTCTTGTCCTTGTAGTCCATGCCGAACGTGCTCTGCCACTGGTCGTAGTCGGTCTTGTCCCGCAGGTAGTACGCGGGGACCTCGTGCTCCTCGGCGAGATAGCTGCCCTTGCGGTCGACCATGGTGCGCAGGATCGCCGTCATCTCCTTGGAGTCCGGGAAGCTGTACGCCTGCTGCGACTGCACCATGCCGAACACCAGCGTCAGCACGTACAGGATGATCCCGAGCTGCGGGTGCCGGAAGTGCGGTCCGACGAGCCGCGACATGCCGAGGCCCGCCATCGGTCCGGCGAAGAGCAGGCCGAAGCCCACGTGCTTGAAGAGCGAGATCTCCGTCTGGAGGTGGATCTGGTAGGCCGGGGCCAGCAGCGCCGTCCCGGTCAGCACCACTCCGAGCGAGATCCGCCGGAACCTCCCGGGCCCCTTCTGGTCGACCCACGGCATCTCGCCCATGTTCGGGCGGAGCACATAGGCGATGGAGCCGCCGAGCGCGGCAAGGAACATCAGCCCGCCCCACTCGGAGCTGTGCTGCAGGATCGTCATCGCCGTGTCGGCGCCCTTGGCACGGTCGGTGGTGGTCTGGCTGATACCGCCGAGCGACCCGGCGAAGACGTAGGCGACACCCAGCATGAGGGCCATCGCCCCGCCGAGCACCGCACCGCGGACCAGCGCCAGCATCCCGCGGTGGCGGTAGGCGGTCAGCACCGCGAGGACCACCAGGGTCGGCAGGTACAGGCCCGCCGCGTACTTCGTACCGAAGGCCAGGAACGCCGGGGGCGCCGCGAGCGCGACCGCCAGGATGTGCGACCGGCCGGTCCGTACGACGATCCAGAAGGCCAGGGCCAGCAGGAAGATCGCCGCGGCGTCGAAGGTGGCGAAGTTGCCGAGGAACACCGTCGACTGGATGACGGAGAAGAGGGCCGCCGCGCCGAGCGCCGCCCGGACGTTGAACATCCGGCGGGTCGTCGCGTACAGCAGCGCGGTCGCGCCGAGCATGAAGAAGAGGCTGACGATGCGCACTCCGGCGAGCCCGGCCACGCTGTCGGCCATGGCCGCGAGCACCGGGTACAGCTTCGGGTAGCCCGAGAAGTAGCCCTCGAAGTCACCCGGGACGGGCGTGCCGTGCAGGATGTTGCCGACCTCGTAGTGGCCGGCCGCGATGTAGAGCGCCTCGTCCTGGAAGGCGGTGCCGCGCAGCCGCAGCGAGAGCCCCGTCTGGATGAACAGCACGCAGAGCAGCACCCAGCGTCCCAGCAGCTTGCTGCGCCCGCCGTCCACCGCCCACGCCGACTCCTGCACGGGCGGCAGCGTGTAACCCGGCTTCTCCGGCTCCGGCGCCACGGGCGCGGCGACCGGCTCCGGCTCGACCGCGGTGTACGAGGCGTACGGGTCGAAGGGCGCGTACGTGTCGTAGGTCTGCTGGTCGGGGTACGACGTCGTCCGGCCGTGGACGTCGAAGCGCCAGCTGCCGGTCTCGGTGAAGTAGCCGGGCTGGTAGGCCTGCTCCTGCTGCGGAGGGTAGGCAGGCTGCGCCCGGGACGGCGCCTGGGCCTGCTGCGCGTACTGCCGCAGGCTCTCCTGCTGCTGGTACCGCTGCTGGTCCTCGCCGCCGCGGCCGTACTGCTGCTGCTGTCCCTGGCCGTACTGCTGGTGCTGCCCGTCCTGCTGGTGCCGGCCGTTCTGCTGCGGGTAGCCGTTACCACCGTTGTCGTACTGCTGGTGGTTCTGGTGGTTCTGGTGGTTCTGGTGCTGCTGGTCCTGGCCGCCGTGGCCGTACTGCTGCTGACCCTGTTGCTGTCCGTATCCGTACTCGTCGTACAGCTCGGAGTCGTCCGCCCACGTGGGCGTGCGTCGGTCGGTCATGGCTTCGTCACATCGAAACCGAAGCGCGGGTCCGCGGCCTCCTGCTTGAAGGTCTTCTCGGAGAGCGGGCCGCTGTTGATGCGCCAGTCCGTCTCCTTGTCGAAGTTGAACCAGACGAACCCGATGACGTCGTCGCGCTCGGCGGTCCCCGCGAAGAGGGACTTGATGTCGGCGGGCTTGCGCTCACCGGCCTGCGCGGCCGTCTCCGCGATGATGAACGGTTTCTTCGTGAAGCCGCGGATCTGGGTCATCGTCGGCCCGTACAGCGACTGGTAGGTGTTGGGCCCGGTGGCCGCGTAGTAGCCGATGACACCGACCCAGTCGACGTAGTCGTCGCCCGGCCAGTACGGCTTGAGCTTCACCTTCGGCATCGGGTGGGTGACGTTCGGACTCCACACCCAGATGACCTGGGTGGCGCCCTCGTCGTCGAAGAGGTCGTGGATGTGCTTGTACGCGGCGGTGAAGTCGGCCGCGCTCGTCTTCTTGGTGCCCCACGGGTACCAGAAGCCGTTCATCTCGTGCGCGAAGCTGATCGCGACCGGCAGGTTCAGCTCCTTGACGGACTTCGCGTACTCACGGATGTACGCGTCCTCCTTGCCGGAGGCGATGTCCTTCATGCTCGTCTCGAAGGGCTCCCAGGCGATGAACGCGACAGCGCCGTAGTCCCACGAGTTCGTCACGAGCTCCTGCTCGTACTGGTCGCCCCACGCGGAGTAGAACTCCATCAGGTTGGGCTTCTTGCCGGCTCGCTTCGCGAAGTCCTGGACGGCCTTCATCTTGGCGGGAGCGCCGTCGGCGGCCACGCCCAGGTACTTCTTCTTCGGGTCAAGCAGCGGCCGCACGTCGTACGGCGGCTCCGGCTTCGTGGACTCACTGGCCTCACCGGTGCCCTCGGGACCCGGCTGCTCGCCCTGGCCGCGCTCGTACTGGTCGCGGCCCTCCTCGGAGAACGTGCTGCACCCGGCGAGCAGCGCACCGGCGAGGAGCGTGGCGACGAGCGCCCGCACGGGCCGTGATGCCCGCACTCGGCGTACGGAGAAACTCATGCGGTCGCTTCCTGCACTTCCTGGGCACGCGGCTGCACGAGAACGCGGCCGACGACCATGGCGTAGAAGAGGCCGGCGGACAGCATCAGCGCGAAGTCCGGCGGATAGAGGGTGAGCATGCGCCAGGCGGCGACGACGATCCAGACCACGGCCGTGCCGCCGGTCCAGAAGATCATGCAGTTCCAGTAGCGGCGCATGCCGTTCTTCTTGGCGCCCGCCGAGCCCGTGGGCTTCCAGCCCATCGGACGGCCCCGCATCACGTCCCAGACGGCGAAGACGTGCGACCAGCCGTACATGATCCGCACGGCCCAGGCCTCCAGCCGGTACGGCGCCCGGTGCCACAGCGGCAGCACCAGCGTCACGTACGCGATGCTCGGCAGCACCCACATGGCGGCCTCGGCACGCAGCAGGTCGGGCCGCAGGATCATCAGGGCGAGCGGGATGACCGGCGCGATGAACGTGGCGAGCGCGGTCTGCAGGTAGTACAGGAACCCCGACACGTAGCAGAGCCGGGTCTTGAACTTGAGGTCCATCTCCCAGAACCGCTTGCTGGTGAGGAGCTCCAGCGAGCCCATGCACCAGCGGTACTGCTGATTGTGGAAGGCACCGGCCGTGTCCGGGCACACTCCGGCGGACAGCGCGACGGGCACGTAGCGCAGCTTCCAGCCGAGGGCCCGCAGGTCGAAGCCGGTGTACATGTCCTCGGAGTGCTCGATCAGCGTGATGCCGTTGGTCTGCTCCAGGGCCGCGCGCCGGTAGATCGCGCACGAGCCGACGCAGATCGAGCCGTCCTTGTCCTCACGGGAGGTCTGCACGGACCGGTAGAACTGCTCCTGCACGGCGCCCGCGCCGCGCTCGATCCAGTTCTGCCGGTCGACGATGCGGAAGAACTGCGGCGACTGCACGATGGCGACCTTGTCGTCGTCGTCCATGTGCGGCAGCAGTTCGTCCAGCAGGTCTGCACGCGGCGCGAAGTCCGCGTCGAGGATCAGGATGTGGTCGCCGTCGGTCTTCTCGAAGGCGTGGTTGAGGTTGCCGGCCTTCTTGAACCAGCCGCGGTTCTCACGCACCACGTAGTTGAACCCGAAGTCGCGGGCCATCGCCCCGACCTCGTCCTCGTCGGCGTCGTCCAGGACGTACGTGTTGACGACGCCCTGGTAGCTGCCGGCGAGCCGGTTCACATGGACCCACGTGTTGTGCAGAACCTCCAGGGGCTCACCGCACACCGGCAGGAAGATGTCCACGCTCGGGTACACCGCGGGCTGCCACTTGCGCACGAGGCGCTTGTGGCCCTTGATGTCGAAGTCCTTGCTGAGCCCGTCGAGGTACAACGAGATCAGGTAGTCCGCGATGATGAACGCCAGCAACGGCAGCGTCAGCCAGAACCACGGGCTCGACGCCGTGAACAGGAACTGGCTCATCGCCAGACACGCGAAGCTGATCAGCGAACCGAACGTCAGCACCCACAGGTACCGACGGCTGTACGAGTACTTCTCCACGTCGTCCGGCGGCGTCGGCAGCAGCCCATGACTCTGTGGCGTTTTCTTGCGTTTCCTGTTCTGCGGAACACGAGCAGTCCCCACTGCACTCATGCACAACCCCCGGGGCCGATCCGGCCCGTTACCCCCACCCGAACTCGGCCAACCCCTAATCGAACTCTCAGCCGAGCAGCGAAATCATAACTGAGTTTCAGAGGTTACGTCCGAACGTACGTGTTACGCAGGGGTTTCGTCACACACCACAGCGGGCATATGTACCCACTTACGTACCGTCGGGGGCCTGTCAGCAGCAGCCGGCGCCGGGCAGCGTGCGCCGGTTCCTGGCCGCCTTGTTGCGGGCGGCGAGCAGCTCGTCGGCCGGATACCCGACCTCTTCGAGGGTCAGCCCGTGCGGCCGCACGACGTGCACGGCGGAGTCCCGGACCCCGGCGGCGAGCACCTTCCCGGGCCAGTCGGGCCCCCGGTGCCCGTCCCCCACGAACAGCAGCGCCCCGATCAGCGACCGCACCATGTTGTGGCAGAAGGCGTCGGCCCGCACGGTGGCGGTGACGATCCCGTCACTCCCCCGCTCCAGCCGCAGCTCCTGGAGCGTACGGATGGTCGTGGCACCCTCGCGCTTCTTGCAGTAGGCGGCGAAGTCGTGCTCCCCGAGGAGGCTCTTCGCGGCCTCGTTCATGGCGTCGACGTCGAGCGGCCAGTCGTGCCACAGGACGTGACCGCGCAGCAGGGGGTCGACCCCGCCCTGGTTGTCGGTGACGCGGTAGGCGTACCGCCGCCAGATCGCCGAGAACCGCGCGTTGAAGCCGCTCGGCGCCTCCGTGAGCGCCCACACCCGCACGTCCTTCGGCAAGCGCCCGGCCAGCCGCTTCAGCAGCTTCTCCCGGTGCTCGCCCCACAGCTCCTCGGGCAGGTCGACATGGGCGACCTGCCCCCGGGCGTGCACCCCGGCGTCGGTCCGCCCGGCCACGGTCAGCTCGTACGTGGTGTCCCCCGACCGCGTCACGGTCCGCAGGGCGTCCTCGATCTCCCCCTGCACGGTCCGCCGTCCCGCGGCCTGCTTGGCCCACCCGGAGAACTCCTTCCCGTCGTAGGAAAGGTCCAGCCGTACCCGTACGAACCCGGGCTCCACTTCGTCACTCACACACAGATCCTCTCAGGGCCCGCTCCTGCGGGAACGCGAGAGCGGGCCCGCCCCGTAGGGGGCGGACCCGCTCACTGTCAGGCAGAGCCTCAGGCGTCCTTGGACTCGTCCTTGGCGTCGGCCGGAGCCGCGTCCTCGACGACCTCGTCGGACTTGGCCTCGGCGGCCTCGTCCTTCTTGGGGGCGTCGTCCTTCTTCAGGGTGTCTTCCTTGACGGCACGCTTGGTCGCCGCCTCGGCCTCACCGGTGGCCTCCTGGGCCACGGTCAGGGCCTCCACCAGCTCGATGACAGCCATGGGCGCGTTGTCGCCACGGCGGTTACCGATCTTGGTGATACGGGTGTAGCCACCCGGGCGGTTCTCGTAGCGCGGGCCGATCTCGGTGAAGAGCGTGTGCACGATGCTCTTGTCCGTGATGACCGACAGCACCTGACGGCGGTTGTGAAGGTCGCCCTTCTTCGCCTTGGTGACCAGACGCTCGGCGTACGGCCGCAGGCGGCGGGCCTTCGCCTCGGTGGTCGTGATCTTGCCGTGCTCGAAGAGCGACTTCGCGAGGTTCGCGAGAAGCAGCTTCTCGTGCGCGGCGCTGCCACCCATACGGGCACCCTTGGTGGGCTTCGGCATGATGTTTCTCCTAGGTGTCTGCCCCGGCCGTATCAGGTACCGAGGTCAGTGTCCGAGCAGGCGATCGCCTGTCGAAGATCCGAAACCTCTTTCAAGGCTCCGGAGGACCCGCGCCCCGTCAGGGGCGCGGGGAACTGCGCGACCGGCCACGAACCGGGCCGCAGCCAGGAACCGGCAGTCGGTCCCGAGCTCTTAGTACTGCTCGGTCTCGACGAAGCCCGCGTCCGCGTCGTCGTCGGCGCCGAAGGCGTCAGCGGCGGCGGTCGGGTCGAAGCCGGGAGGCGAGTCCTTGAGCGCGAGGCCCATGCCGGCCAGCTTCGCCTTGACCTCGTCGATCGACTTCGCACCGAAGTTGCGGATGTCGAGCAGGTCGGCCTCGGAACGGGCCACGAGCTCACCCACGGAGTGGATGCCCTCGCGCTTGAGGCAGTTGTACGACCGAACGGTGAGCTCGAGCTCCTCGATCGGCAGGGCGAGATCGGCGGCGAGGGCGGCGTCCGTCGGGGACGGACCCATGTCGATGCCCTCGGCGTCGATGTTGAGCTCACGCGCCAGACCGAACAGCTCGACCAGGGTCTTACCGGCCGACGCCATGGCGTCACGGGGACGCATGGCCTGCTTGGTCTCGACGTCGACGATCAGCTTGTCGAAGTCGGTGCGCTGCTCGACACGAGTCGCCTCGACCTTGTACGTGACCT
>NZ_JAHRIB010000094.1 GCF_019090165.1 Streptomyces sp. BV286 | reverse complement strand
CTACGAGCACAAGGTGTTCGTGCAGGGCGCGATCTGGAACATCGACTCCTTCGACCAGTGGGGCGTCGAGCTCGGCAAGGTCCTCGCCAAGGCCGTCGAACCCGCCCTCACCGAAGGCGCCGACGTCCCCGGCCTCGACCCGTCCACCACCGCCCTCGTGGCCACGTACCGCACTCTCCGGAAGAAGTGAACTGACATGACTGCGATGCAGCTCGGTCTCATCGGCCTCGGCAAGATGGGCGGCAACATGCGCGAGCGCATTCGCCGCGCAGGCCACACCGTCATCGGATACGACCGCAACCCGGACCTCGCCGACGTCAGCAGTCTCACCGAGCTGGTGGGCAGGCTCGAAGGGCCGCGGGTGGTGTGGGTGATGGTTCCGGCGGGTGCCGCGACCCAGTCCACCATCGATGAGCTGGCCGAGCTCCTTCAGCCCGGTGACG
>NZ_JAHRIB010000093.1 GCF_019090165.1 Streptomyces sp. BV286 | reverse complement strand
GGGCATAGCCGTGCTCGGCATCGGCGCCGGAGCCCTGCTCAGCGGCGGTGGCGGAGGCGACGGCAAGGGCGACGAGAACACGACGGTGGCGGCGACCGCGCCCGCCACGGACGGCTCCGCCTCCGCGTCTGCCGGTCCGGCCGAGAAGCAGGCCGCGGCCCTGGACAAGCTCCTCGCGGACAGCGGCAACAGCCGCGACTCCGTGGTCAAGGCCGTCGACAGCGTCCGCAGGTGCACCAACCTCGGCCAGGCCGCCACCGACCTGCGCAACGCCGCCGAGCAGCGCAACGGCCTGGTCACGCGTCTCGCGGACCTCTCCGTCGACAAGCTCAAGAACCACACGCAGCTCACCGCCGCGCTCAACAGCGCCTGGAAGGCCTCCGCGTCGGCCGACACCCACTACGCGGCGTGGGCCGACCAGGTCGCGGGCAAGAAGGGCTGCCGCAAGGGTCAGGCCCGCTCCACGGCCCAGACCGCCGCGGGCAACCGCGAGAGCGGCACCGCGACCACCCAGAAGGCCAAGGCCGCCCAGCTGTGGAACTCCATCGCCCAGACGTACGGACTGACGGAGCGCCAGCCCGGCCAGCTCTGACCACCGGCCGGTTCTGACCACGGGCCGACTCTGGCCACCGGCCGGTTCTGACCACCGGCCGGTTCTGACCACCGGCCGGCTCTGGCCACAGGCCGGCCGTGATCAGGACGCTCCGGTCTTCTCCAGCACCTTCGACACGTTCACGAAGCCCTTGCGTTCCGTGACCAGCCGGCCTTCGCGCACCACCTGGAACGTCACGTCCGAGTTCACCAGCCGCGGGAAGCCGCTCGCCCCGATCAGGTCCTGGAAGCTCCAGCTCAGGGTCGGCGTCAGACCACCCGTGTCGATCTTCAGCCCCTCGTCGAGCGTGCGCCGCAGCGTCCGTGAGGACACCTCGCCGTCGCCGAGCGACTCGACGGCCTTGCGCAGCGCCGTGTACGCGACCCACGTCGTCTGCACGCCGGGGTCGGCGACGTCGATCCGGTTGTCGCCGAAGGCCTCCTTCCGGATGACCTCGCGCATCGGCTTCCACCGCTTGTCGCTCGACGCCGGATACCAGCCGGTGACGTACGAGCCCTCGTACGTACGGCCCGTCGCGTCGATCATCGACTGGTCGACGCTGCCCAGCACCGAAGCGGTGTGCACCGTCGGATAGTCCTCGCGGGCCCGCCGGAACGAGTCCATGAAGGTGTTCGTGCGGTCGCCGAGCGCGGGCACCACACACCCCTCCTCCAGTGGATTCGCCGACACCCGCCGCAGGGCCCGCTGGGCGTGCCCCGCGTACTCGGAGGCGTCCTCGGCGGCCCGCTGGTCGACGGAGACCGGGTGGCCGCCCGAGGTCAGCCCGGAGTCGAGCAGCACGGGCAGCTCGTCGCCGGCGACGGTGTCGGGGCGTACGAGCGTGACCGGGCCGCAGGTCCTGGCGAGCTGCTGGCCGAGGCCGGCCAGCAGGGAGGGCTGGCCGCCGTTGACGGGGTAGGAGAGCGGGCTGGTGAACTCGTCGTCCGTGACGCCGTACCCACCCAGATACGGGATGCCGGCCGCCTCCAGCGGGGAGAAGAAGGAGCGGGCGTGCTGGCTGTAGGAGCCGACGACCGCGACGACGTTCTCCTCGACCGCGCGGCGGGCGCAGCTCGCGGCGGCCACCGTGTCGTTGTGGTCGTTGCAGGTGAGGACCTCGAGGCGGCGGCCGTTGATGCCGCCCTGAGCGTTGATCCAGCGCGCGTAGGCACGTGCCATGGCGGGCATTCCGGGCTTGTTGGTCGCCTTGGTCTTCTCCGGCGCCCACGTCATGACGGTGACGGTGTCGCCCCCGGAACCCCCCGTGGTTCCGGGGACGACACCGCACCCGACGGCTATCGACGCACACGCCGCCAGCGCGCCCGCGGACAGCACTCTGGCCTTCGCGGGACGTGGGCGGGCGGGGAGGAAGGTGCGGATGCGTCGCCGACCGGTCATGGACACGCACGATTCCGTCACACCGCGACGGCCGGTGTGACCCTTGGTCAACGCCCGGTGACAGGCAGGTGAACAGCGGGGTGCGGGGCGGGCCGTCCGGGCCGGAACGTACGATCGGTGACCGTGCAAGGTTCGGAGAACTCTTCCCGTCGCGGGCGTCGCTCATCCACCATGGGCGGCATGCCACTGAACGACATGCCGTGGTGGCGCTGGCGCAGCAATGTGCGCTCCGCGCTGCACATGCTTTCCGACACCGACTTCCAGCGGGGTATATGGCTCGCGGGGGCCGACGGGTACGGGGATGTGACCGACGCCGTCTACCGCCTCGTCGAGGACACCTGGCTGGACAACTGGTCCGCCGAGAAATACGTCGGGACGATCTTCCGGGACTCGCAGGAGGCGGCGCTCGTCGACTCCGCCGTGCTGCGGGTGCTGCGGATCATGCACCAGGTCGGTCCCGACGCCGCCGTCTCCGTCTATCTCGATCACCAGGGCTGGCCTGAGGCCGTGCGGGCCGCCCGGGACGCGCACGTGCGGATGGCCGTGAGCGACGGGGAGGACCCCGACGCCCCGCCGCGCACTCTTGAGGTGCTGCGGATCATGACGCGGTCGGCCTGAGGCCGTTCGGCGGGTGAGGTGCCGCGGGGTCGGGGTCGGGGGTGGGGGTCGGGGTTCGGGGCCGGCGCGGGGGCCGCGCGCCTGATGGGTGGCCGTCCGGCACGCGGGACGCGTGCTCGTCGGCGTTCTGGGATATGGGACCCTGGCGGGCATGAACGAGCAGTCCGCGCCCGAGCAGTACGTCCTCACGCTTTCCTGCCCCGACAAGCAGGGCATCGTGCACGCCGTGTCGAGTTACCTCTTCATGACCGGGTGCAACATCGAGGACAGTCAGCAGTTCGGTGACCACGACACGGGCCTGTTCTTCATGCGGGTCCACTTCTCGGCGGAGCCGCCGGTGACGGTGGACAAGCTGCGCGCGAGCTTCGCGGCGATCGGTGACTCCTTCCACATGGACTGGCAGATCAACCGAGCCGAGGACAAGATGCGGGTCGTGCTGATGGTCAGCCGGTTCGGGCACTGCCTGAACGATCTGCTGTTCCGGGCGCGCAGCGGGGCGTTGCCGGTCGAGATCGCGGCCGTGGTGTCCAATCACACGGACTTCGCTGAGCTCGTGGCTTCGCACCACGTGCCGTTCCACCACATTCCCGTCACCAAGGACAACAAGCCGCAGGCCGAGGCGCGGGTGCTGGAGCTGGTGCGGGAGCTGGACGTCGAACTGGTGGTGCTGGCGCGGTACATGCAGGTGCTCTCCGACGACCTCTGCAAGCAGCTGAGCGGCCGGATCATCAACATCCACCACTCGTTCCTGCCCAGCTTCAAGGGCGCGAAGCCGTACCACCAGGCGCACGCGCGTGGAGTGAAGCTGATCGGTGCCACCGCGCACTACGTGACGGCCGACCTCGACGAGGGGCCGATCATCGAGCAGGAGGTCGAGCGGGTGAAGCACCAGGTCACCCCCGAGCAGCTGGTTGCCGTGGGGCGTGACGTGGAGTGCCAGGCGCTGGCCCGGGCCGTGAAGTGGCACGCGGAGCGGCGGATCCTGCTCAACGGGCGGCGGACCGTCGTCTTCGACTGAGGTTGCGCGTCGGGTCGTTTGCTGTGCGGCGCCGTTTTGCGTGCGGCGCCGGTTGTTCGTGTGCGGTGGTGGCGGGGCCGTGCCGGTACGCCGGGTCCGCCGCTGCCGGGTGTACGGCCGCAGACCTGCACGGAGCCGTTTCCTGGAGGAGCCCTATGCGGCGGACCTTCGGCGTACCGGCACGGCCCCTCCCGCCGTCCTGCGGGTGCGGGTCGCGTATCGATCGGCTCGGGCGCTTCCGCCGTCCCGCGGGTGCGGGTTGTGCACCGGATCGTCCCCTCTCGCCGTCCTGCGGGTGCGGGTCGCGTATCGATCGGCTCGGGCGCTCCCGTTGTTCGGTGGTTGCGGGGCTGGGTGCGGGTTTCGGTCGTCGTTACATGCGGCTCAGTGACGCTGCCGCGAAGAGGACGTCGCTGATTGCCTTCCGGTCTCCTACCTGGCCCGCCGCCGCCTCCTGAGGGGAGACGTGGCCCGCTGCCAGCTGGCAGAACTCGACGCCGTCCAGGGCCACGTGGGCCACCTCGTGGTCGGGGGAGGCCGACGCGCCGGGTGAGTCGAGGGGGATGAACCACTCGCCGCCGCCCAGCCCTTCGATCTCCAGGCGCAGACAGCGGCCGGGGGTGCCGGCCGGGACCAGGTGACGGGTCGGGCCGGGGGTCGCGAGACCTGCCTGGCGGCGGGCGGCCAGGGCCATGGGGAGCATCCGGGCGCCCAGGTCGATCATCGCGTGCAGATTGCGGGGCGAGGGCGGCTCGTAGGGGTAGTCGACCGCGTCCGCGATGTCTCCCGCGTGGACCCAGGTCTCGAAGGCGCGGTCCAGCATCGAGTCCCGCAGGGGGAGTTCGAAGTCGCCGTACGGGACGGGCAGCCCGCCGGAGCCGCCCCGTCCGTCCTCGCCCGGGCGGGAGGCGCCCCCGGCCGTGAACGCCACCGTACGGACGAGGTTGTGGGCCTGCTCGCGCCACGGGCCGCGTACGGAACGGGTGGGCGGGAAGTGGGCGGCACGCCAGAACGCCTCGGTGCGGGCCGACGGCGTGGGCGGGTCCGCGGCGGTTTCCAGGGGGTCGTCCAGGCCCAGGGCGAGGGCGACGAGGCCGTCCACGGTCAGCAGGTGGGCGATCACCCCGGCGACGGTGGTGCGCCGGCTCGTCGGTTCGTCGCCCTCGAACCAGCGCAGCCGCACCGGGGCGTGCCACTCCGCGTCGCCGATGTCCTGGAGCAGGGCGTCGAGCCGGGCCGTCTCCGCGTCGTACGGAGTCGCCCAGGAGGGGACCGGAATCCGGGGTGGGCGGCGGCCCAGGCAGCCCTCCAGCACCCGGGTGCGCAGGGTCGGGTCCAGGTCGAGGCTCTCCGGCGGGTGCAGCAGGCCCACCGCCTCGCGCAGGCGCAGGGCCTCGTCCGCGCAGGCACCGCAGTCGCCCAGGTGGTCCTCGACGGCGGTCGTCTCCTCCGGGGAGCAGGCCGCCAGGGCCCAGGCGCCGAGCAGGGCCTTCAGGACCCGGTGTTCGAGGACGAGAGGCGTGGGGGAGTGGGCCGGCAGGGGCAGGCCCGTGTCCTCGACGGAGGCGCGTGGCATGGGTATGCGCGGCGGTTCGCCGGGGTCGCCGCCGCTCCCGCCCCGCGGGGTCGCGGGGCCTTGCGGGCCGCCGGGGGTGCGGTCCGGCCCCGGCGGTGTGTTGTCGTGGGGGCCCGCCCGGCCGTCGTCCTCCCGCGGGTCCGGCCGCTCGCCGAAGCCGTCCCGGTCGTACGCCCCGAAGGGGTCGGCGCTGTTCACCGGGCACCTCCGTGACCAGGGGGTGTCCCCGGAGGGCCGGTGTCGTGGGCCGTGGACAGCAGTTGGAGGCCCAGGCGCAGGCGTCGGCGGGCCTCGTCCTCGGTGACACCCAGGTCGGCGGCGGTCTGGCGGTAGTCGCGGCGCTGGAAGTAGGCGAGGTCCAGGGCGGCCCGCAGCGGCGTGGGCATGGACGTGACGATGTAGTCGGCGCGGGCGGCCACCGAGGCGCGGCGGACCTTGTGTTCCAGCTCCTCCGTGCTTCCGCCGAGGGCGAGTGCGGCCGTCTCGGTGGTGCGCAGGAGCTGTACGGCGAGGCGGTGGGTCAGCGTGGCGACCCAGGAACGCAGGGGGCCCTGCTTGGGGTCGTACGACTCGGGGTTCTCCCAGACGTGGGCGAAGACCTCGCGGGTGATGCCGTCGGCCGCGCGCTCGTCCCCGAGCACGCGATGGGCGAGACCGTGCACGAGCGAAGCGAAACGGTCGTAGAGCTCACCGAGCGCGGCGGCCTCCCCACGCGCGAGCCGCTGCTGCATCTTGCGGTCCCAGCGGGGCGGCGCGTCCTTCCTGGCCATGCGGCCCCCTCACCCCTTGCTCGTCCCCTGCGCCTGTCCCTGTGTCCGCCGGATTCTCCTCTCCGGCCTCCTCCCGAATGTAGTCGGCACCTCGGGCGACGCACGCCCCTTTGTGGCAATGCGCGCCCCTGGAGAGGGCATGGATGGTAGTGCCCTGATCACACTGTGCGCGCACGTCCTCACGCTGTGCGTACGTCTATCCGGACTTGTCCTGATCAGGCCCGATCGGTCGGGAGCGGTCCCGACCGAAACAGGCCTTCTGGAGGACGCTTCGGTTCGGCATTCCGTGTTTCATGGAGTGAGGGTGGGGCAGCCACGCTCCAGGGAAGCGAAGGAAGGCCCTCCGCTTCCGTCTCCGGGTCCGGCCGTGTCGGGCCGTCCGGGTCCGACATCGTCGAGCGAGGGACAGACGCGTGACGCTCAGGGTGACCGAAGGCGAGGAGCGCGGCTGGGCCGTGGTGCGGGTCTCGGGCGAGATGGATCTCGTGACATCACCGGTGCTGCGGCAACGGATGCACGAGGCGGTGGCCGACGGACGGCGGGACGTCGTCCTCGACCTGTCCGAGGTCCTGTTCTGCGACTCCAGCGGCGTCGGCGTCCTGATCGCCACCCGCCGCCTGATCCGCTCCTGCCAGGGACGCCTGCGGCTGATCCTGCCCGCGCAGGGCGCGGTGGACGGCTCCCACGTCAACCGGGTTCTCGGCGCCCTCGGTGTGCGCCGCCTCTTCGACGTGTACCCCGACGTCGATGCCGCCGTCGACGACGAGTCGAGCTCGCTGTCCGCGTGATTCCCGTCGCACAGGGGGAAGATCATCCTGTGACGCCGCGACGCCGTTGTCGCGGATTTCCCCCGGTCTTGGCACAAGCGTCGTTTTCCCGCTCCCCGAGGGGGCCGGGCGTCGTACGCTCCCTGCCAGACGCACCCACGTGATGTAAGGCGGCCCGAAAAGACATGGTCAGCACCGAGTACGAGCGAAAGATCGCCGCCCGGTTCGCCACCTTCGACCAGGACGGCAACGGCTATATCGACCGTGAGGACTTCAACGCGGCGACGAAGGCGCTGCTCGCCGAGTTCGGCACGACGGCCCGGTCCGACAAGGGCCAGGCCCTCTACATCGGCGCGGAGGCCTTCTGGCAGGGCATGGCCGGCATAGCGGACCGTGACGGCGACCAGCGGATCACCCGCGAGGAGTTCGTCGGCGGCGCGGTGAAGCGGCTGCGGGACAACCCCGAGCGGTTCGCCGAGATCGCCCGCCCCTTCCTGGACGCGGCGCTCGCCGTCGCGGACGGCGACGGGGACGGTGCCGTGACGGTCGACGAGACCGCGCGGATCCTCAAGGCGCTGGGTGTGCCCGAGGAGACGGCCGCCGACGCGGCCGGCGCGCTCGACGCCGACACCGACGGCCTCGTCGAGGAGCCGGAGATCGTGAGCGCCTTCGCCCGCTACTTCACGGTGCCCGAGTAGCGCTCCCTGAGCCGGTACTTGAGCACCTTGCGCAGGGTCTCGTTGCGCGGAAGGGCTTCCACCACCTCCAGTTGCTCCGGCAGCTTGTGCACGGACAGCCCTTCCGCGCGCAGATAGGACGACAGGTCCTCCAGGGTCGGCGCCGGGACTCCGGCGGGCTGTTCGACCACCGCGCACACCCGCTCCCCGCGCTCGGGGTCCGGCAGGCCGATCACCGCGACGTCACCGACGGCGGGGTGACGGTGCAGCAGGTCCTCGATCTCCTTGGCGGAGATGTTCTCGCCCTTGCGGATGATGACGTCCTTCAGGCGGCCCGTCAGGACGAGATGCCCGCTCCCGGTGAGATGCCCGAGGTCTCCGGTGATCAGGAACCCGTCGTCGTCGAAGGCCTCCGCGGTCTGCGCCGGGTCCAGGTAGCCCCGGCAGACGGCTTCCCCGCGCAGCCGGACCTCCCCCTCCACGATCCGGATCTCCATGCCCTCCGGGGGCCTCCCCTCGGTCGTCGCGAGGTTCTCCTCGGAGTCGTCCGGTGACCCCATGGTGATCATCGGGACCTCGGTCATGCCGTACCCGTGGGTCAGCCGCACCCCCATCTCGCGTACGACGGCGTGGTGGACCTCGGGAGGCTTGGGCGCCCCGCCGCCCGCCAGCAGCCGCAGTGTCGGTACGAGCCTGGTGTCCGGCTGTTTGCGCTGCTCGGCGAGGAACATCGAGTAGAACGCCGTGGAGCCGCCCGCCACCGTCACCCCGTGCTTGCGGAAGCCCTCCAGGGACTCCGGCAGCGCGAACTTCTCGAAGAGGACGGCCGGGAACCCGTACAACAGCAGCATCACCAGGTAGTCGGGGCCGCCGATGTGCGCGAAGGGGAACGCGATCGAACCGACGTCGTCGGCCCTCAGGTGCAGGGCGTGGGCGAGGCACGAGCCCCCGGCGATCAGCGAGCGGTCCGTGTGCAGCACGCCCTTGGGGTCGGACGTCGTCCCGGAGGTCCAGTAGATCCAGCGCACGTCGGTGCCGCTCGCCGGGGGCGGCGGCAGCACCGCCGGGTCACCCTCGGGCAGGGAGTCGTACGCCTCGAAGACGCCCCGTGCGCCGACGCGTTCCGCCATCGCGGTGTGGTCGAAGCCGCGCCACCGGCCCGGTACGGCGAAGTGGGCGGCCCCGGACTCCCGCACCGCGAAGGCGACCTCGCGGTCACGGTAGAAGGGGATCACCGGTGACTGGACGGCCCCGAGCCGGGCCAGGGCCATCGCGAGCACGACCGTCTCGATGCGCGTGGGCAACTGCCAGGCGACCACGCTTCCCGGGCGCACGCCCTTGTCGTGGAGGCCCGCCGCGGTCCGCTCCGCGCCGGAGCGCAGCTCCCCGAAGGTGAGGGTGCGGTCGTCCTGGAGGAGGACGGGGCGGTCGGGGGTGAGCGCGGCGCGGCGCTCGACGAGTTCCCAGAACGTGCGGGAGGTGCCCAGCGTGTGTGCGGTGTCCGTAGGCATGCCCGTACTCCTCATGGCTGACGGGTAGTCAGATTGGCTGGAGAGCGTAGGCCTCGGCGCCTTGTCGGTCCAGGGGTGCGGAGCTAGCCTGCCTTCTGACGGGTCATCAGATTTGCCGCGGAGAGGGCTGGACTCATGACCGAACTGCCTCGGATCATCAGCGTCGACGACCACGTGATCGAGCCCGCGCACCTCTTCGAGACCTGGCTGCCGAAGAAGTACCGGGACCGCGGCCCCAAGCCGCTGACGGCCGGCATCGGCGAGCTGGCCTACGTGGCCGGCAAGTACCGGATCACGATGGACCCGGACGGCCCGCCGACCGACTGGTGGATCTACGAGGACCTGAAGTTCCCGTACAAGCGCAACATCGCCGCCGTCGGCTTCGACCGGGACGAGATGACCCTGGAGGGCATCACCCGCGAGGAGATGCGGCCGGGCTGCTGGGACCCGGCCGAGCGGCTGAAGGACATGGACTCGAACCACGTCGAGGGCTCGCTCTGCTTCCCGACCTTCCCGCGGTTCTGCGGACAGACCTTCGCCGAGGCGCACGACAAGGAAGTGGCGCTCGCGTGTGTCCGCGCCTACAACGACTGGATGGTCGAGGAATGGTGCGGCGACAGCGGCGGCCGGCTCATCCCGCTGTGCATCATCCCGCTCTGGGACATCGACCTCGCGGTCGCCGAGATCAGGCACAACGCCGCCCGGGGCGTGCGGGCCGTCACCTTCTCCGAGATCCCCACCCACCTCGGGCTGCCGTCCATCCACTCCGGCTACTGGGACCCCTTCTTCGCCGTCTGCCAGGAGACCGGCACGGTCGTCAACATGCACATCGGGTCGTCCTCGCAGATGCCCGCCGCGTCCCCCGACGCCCCACCCGCCGTCCAGGCGTCCCTGAGCTTCAACAACGCCATGGCCTCGATGATGGACTTCCTGTTCAGCGGGGTCCTGGTGAAGTTCCCGCGGCTCAAACTGGCGTACTCCGAAGGGCAGATGGGCTGGATCCCGTACGCCCTGGAGCGCGCCGACGACGTGTGGGAGGAGCACCGGGCCTGGGGCGGCGTCAAGGACCTCGTCCCCGAGCCGCCCTCCACGTACTACTACCGGCAGATCTTCTGCTGCTTCTTCCGCGACAAGCACGGCGTCGCGTCACTGGACGTCGTGGGCCGGGACAACGCCACCTTCGAGACCGACTACCCGCACGTCGACTCGACCTTCCCGCACACCAAGGAGGTCGCCCTGGACCACGTGAAGGGCCTCGACGACGAGACGGTCTACAAGCTGATGCGCGGCAACGCCATCCGCATGCTCGGCCTCGACCTCGACCGCACCCGGTAATGGACCTCTCGTACACGGCCGAGGAGGAGGAGTTCCGTGCACGGCTGCGGCAGTGGCTGGCGAAGACGCTCCCCGGCCTGCCGCCGAAGCCCTCACCCGACGACTGGCCCGGCAGACGCGCCTACGACCTCGGCTGGCAGCGGACGCTGTACGACGCCGGGTACGCGGGACTCCACTGGCCCGCCGACGCCGGGGGACGGGGTGCCACGCCCACCCAGCACCTGATCTTCCTGGAAGAGACGGAGAAGGCGGGCGCGCCCTACGTCGGGGCCAACTTCGTCGGGCTGCTGCACGCAGGGCCCACCATCGCCGCCGAGGGAAGCGCCGAACAGCGGGCCCGCTGGCTGCCGCCCGTGCTGCGCGGCCAGGAGGTGTGGTGCCAGGGGTTCAGCGAGCCGGACGCCGGCTCCGACCTCGCGGCGCTGCGCACGCGCGCCCGCCGGGACGGCGACGACTACCTGGTCAACGGCTCCAAGATCTGGACCTCGCACGCCGAAGTCGCCGACTGGTGCGAGCTGTTGGTGCGCACCGATCCCGAGGCGCCCAAGCACCGCGGGATCTCGTGGCTCGCGATGCCGATGGACGCCCCGGGCATCACGGTCCGCCCGCTGCGGACCCTCGCGGGCTCCACCGAGTTCGCGGAGGTCTTCCTCGACGACGTGCGGGTGCCCGTCGCCAACCGCGTCGGCCGGGAGAACGACGGCTGGCGCGTGACCATGGTGACCCTGTCGTTCGAGCGCGGCACCGCCTTCGTCGGCGAGGTGGTCGCCTGCCGGCGCGTCCTGGACGAACTCGCCCGTGAGGCACGGAAGAACGGCCGCTGGGACGACACACCGCTGCGCCGCCGGCTCGGCAGGCTCAACGCCGAGTTCCGGGCGCTGTGGCGGCTCACCCAGTGGAACGTGAGCGAGTCGCAGCGGACCGGCGGCGTCCCCGGCGTCGGCGGCTCGGTCTTCAAACTGCGGTACTCGCAGGCGCGTCAGGAGCTGTACGACGCGGCGGCGGAGGTGCTCGGACCCGAGGCCCTCGATCTCGGCAGGGAGTGGACGACGGACCGGCTGTCGTCACTCTCGTACACCATCGCGGCCGGCACCTCGCAGATCCAGCGGAACATCGTGGCCGAACGGATTCTGGGTCTCCCGAAGGGACGGTGACCGGGTGGACTTCCAACTCACGGACGACCAGCGGGCCTTGCAGGCGGGCGTGCGCGAACTGCTCGGCCGGAGGTTCGGACGGGACCGGCTCCGGGCCGCCGTGGACCCTCCACGGGACGCGGGAGCCGGGAGCGGGGAGGGCGCCTGCGTCCTCGACCGCGCGCTGTGGCGCGAGTTGGGTGAGGCGGGCTTCTTCGCACTGCGGCTGCCCGAGGCGCGGGGAGGGGTCGGGCTGGGACTCCCCGAGGCGGTGCTGGCCTTCGAGGAGGCGGGCCGGGCACTGCTGCCCGGACCGCTGGTGGCCACCCACCTGGCGGCCGGCGAAGTACCGGGAGCGGCCACCGGGGAGTGCGTCGTCGCGGCCGTCGACGGCACGCTCGTCGAATGGCTGGACGCGGCGGACGTCGTACGCGGAGACGTGACGGGCGCGGTCGCCCTGCGCTCGGCCGACCCGCTGACACCGCTGCACCGGGTGCCCCGGGCCGCGCCCCCCGATCCGGTGGCCGCGCTGCTGACCGCCGCCGAGCAACTCGGCTCCGCCGCGCGCACCTGCGAGCTGGCCGTGCAACACGCCCGGACCCGTGAGCAGTTCGGGCAGCCGATCGGGGCCTTCCAGGCGGTGAAACACCTGTGCTCGGAGATGCTGGTGCGCGTGGAGGTGACGCGCGCGGCGGTCTACGCGGCGGCCGTGACGGGCGATCCGCTCGACATCGCGGCGGCCGGGCTGCTGGCGGACGAGGCCGCCGAGCGCGGCGCCCGCGACTGCCTCCAGGTGCACGGCGGCATGGGATTCACCTGGGAGTCCGACGTGCACCTTCACCTCAAACGGGCCTGGTCGCGGGCCCGTCGGGGGCAGGGGGCCGCAGCGGCCGAGGAAGCGCTCGCGGAGGAGCTGGCGACTGCCGCGGCGGGGCCCGGCGGATGAACTCCCGGAAGTGATTGCCGCCGATCGTGGCACACCGGAACGGGGCCGAAGGGGCGGATGGCGCGGAACGTGGCATACCGGAATTACCGAGCGTTGATATCGGGTTGTGTCCTATGCGTGACTCGTCACGGCCTGGAGTCGGCGCCCTGCTCCGGTACCTTGTGTGGGATGCGAGTGGTTCTGAGGCCGGGCCATCACGGTGTTGCCCCTGAGGCAGCCCCGGATCCGGCAATGCGCGCCACTCGCAAGGCAGGGAGCAGGACCGTTCCTGCCTGTTCGACTCCCCGTGGCGAGCGTCGCACAGTATGCCGCACGCGTACTCCTTCGCGCTGGAATATGCCCGAAGCGCTTGTTGGGGTGACTGTACGTCAACCATGCTGTCTCCTGAGGGAATCACGTTCCGTGAACCCTTTTCTGACCACGATCGTGGCCCTTGCGAGGCGCGAGGCGATGTGTCCGCCGGTTCGGATGGTGTGAGCGGTGCAGGTGCTTCAAGTGCAGCTGGAGATCCGGCCCGACCCCGCGGAGGTGGGGCGAGCCCGGAGGTGGGCCCGTTCTCGGCTCACGGGGTCCGGGATAGAGGCCGATGAGCCACTGGCCGAGACGTTGATCCTGCTCGTCTCGGAACTCGTCACCAACGCCGTGGTGCACACCGGCTGTCCCGCCGTCCTGCGGCTGTCGCTGCAGGGTGCCGCGACCGTGCCGACGGTCGGCGAGCGAGTGGTGGGCGAGGCGGTCGCGACCGTCCGGCTGGAAGTGCTCGACGGCAGTGCCCGGCCGCCGCGCCCGCGATGCGCGGACGGCGACGAGACCAACGGCCGCGGCCTCGCACTGGTCGACGGTCTCGCCGACCGCTGGGGCTGGACCACCGAGGGCACGGGCAAGCGCATCTGGTGCGAGGTGGACCGCTGTTCGTCGGTGGCCGCGGTCGCCACGACCTGTGACGCGGCTCCGGCGGCGTACGGCGATCTGGCCTACGAAGCCGTGTAGCGCGCGGGAGCGGGCGCTCGGGCACCGGTGCGCCCGCTGGCGCAGGGGTCGCACGGACCCCGGGCCGGACGTCCGGGGCTGTCGAGTGCGCCGGGCCGTGCTTCCTTCCGTGGCGGCACAAAGGGTGCGTAAGGCGTGAATCCCCGAGCAGGTGTTGACGAGGCTTGTCCGTTTGATCACGCTTGTGTTCAGCGATTCGCCGCGAGGGGACGCCGAGGACTTCGGTGACGGGAGCCCTCGGCGAGTGCGGGTCGCGATTCGGCGTCGGCTCCTGCGGGGCCAGGGGCAGGGCGGGCGCGCCGGAGAGTCGGATGGCGGCGCGCGGTGCCGCGCCCGGGGCGAGGTGGGGGGATCCTCCCGTCCGGGCGGGGCGGAAAATGGGGGAGACGCGCCGCCAACCGGCCCCCGGACCCTTCAGAGGATCGCCACCGGCGCCACGGGGGTTCCCGTGCCGCCGACGAACGGCTCGGGCATCGCCGACAGCAGGAACGCATGGCGTCCGACTTCTCCACAGGCTGTGGACAACTCTTCGAGATTCCAGTTCTGGCCCTGGAGCATGCCCATCTCGACCAGGTCGAGCGCGTGGACGGGCAGCCACAGGTCCTCTATTTCGGGCGGAAATATCTCAAAGGTGAGGGTGTCGTTCGCGACCGCCGCGACATCGCGGGCGTGGAACCACTCCGGGGTGCGGACGGACAGGCCCGGGGAGGGGAAGGCGTACGCGTGGTTGTCGCCCGCGAGGCAGAGCTGCATCTGGCCGGTGCGCACGAGGACGATGTCGCCCGGGCGGACCTTCGTCCCGCTCAGCTCCTCCGCCGCCTCCAGGTCCTCCGGGGTCACCGCGTGCCCGCCGTCGAGGCGCTCCTTGCCGAGCGCGCGGGCCACATCCAGCAGGACGCCGCGCGAGACGACGTGCCGGGGCTTGTCGATGCCGCTGAACCGGGCACCCTCGTGGGCCGTGATGGTGGCGGCCGGGCGGCCGTTGTAGATCTTCCCCGAGTGCGAGACATGGGTGATCGCGTCCCAGTGGGTGGCCGCCTGGAGGCCCATCGTCACGGCGTCGTCGCTGCACGCGACCGTGCCGGGGCCGAACAGCTCCTGGTTGATCTGCACCATCGTGTGCAGCGGATTGACCCGGCCCGGGATCATCCCGGTCTGCACGCCGTCCTGTCGCAGCGGGAGCGCGAGCGGCACGCGGCGGCCCGAGCGGACGGTCGCGGCGGCCTCGCGGACCACCTCGTCGGTGATCAGGTTCAGGGTGCCGATCTCGTCGTCGGCACCCCAACGCCCCCAGTTGTTCACGCGCTTGGCGATCTCGTGGAACTCGTCCGGCAGTGACATGAGTCCTCCCCGGGGCTTGTCTCCAGGTATCTGACGGGTCGTAGAATCCAGGGAGAATCTAACGGACCGTCAGAAACTGCGGGAAGGGGCCGGGGCGTGGGGAACTTCTTGGCAGGCAAGGTCGTCGCCGTGACCGGGGCGGGCCGGGGCATCGGACGCGCGGTGGCGCTGGCGGCCGCGGCCGAGGGCGCGAAGGTCGTCGTCAACGACTACGGGGTGTCGATCGAGGGCGCGGAGCCGACCAGTTCGGTCGCCGACGCCGTGGTCAAGGAGATCGAGGCGGCCGGCGGCGACGCGATCGCGGTGGGCGACGACATCTCCACCATGGCGGGCGGACAGCGGATCGTCGACACGGCCGTCGAGGCGTACGGGCGGCTCGACGGAGTCGTCTGCGTCGCCGGGATCCTGCGCGAGCGGATGCTGTTCAACATGTCCGAGCAGGAGTGGGACCCGGTGGTCGCCACGCATCTGAAGGGCACGTTCACCGTGTTCCGCGCCGCCTCGGCGCTGATGCGCAGGCAGGGGTCGGGCACGCTGATCGGGTTCACCAGCGGCAACCACCAGGGGTCCGTCTCGCAGGCCAACTACAGCGCGGCGAAGGGCGGGATCATCTCGCTCGTCCGCAGCGCCGCGCTCGGGCTCCACAAGTACGGGGTCACGGCCAACGCGGTCGCGCCGGTCGCCCGTACGCGCATGTCGGCGAACGTGCCCATGGAGCTGAAGGAGATCGGCGAGCCCGAGGACGTGGCCGCGCTCGTCGTCTACCTGCTGTCCGAACGGGCCCGCGAGGAGGGGATCACCGGGCAGGTCTACACGATCGCCGGACCGAAGATCGCGGTGTGGGCACAGCCGAGGGAACTGCGTGCCGGGTACGCCGAGGGCGGCTGGACGCCGGAGCGGATCGCGGACTTCCTGCCGGGGACGGTCGGGGTGGATCCCATGCCGCTGCTCTCGCAACTGGAGGAGATGGCGCGGGCCGCCAAGCGTGCGGCGCGCGCCGCGGAGGGTGGGTGAAGGGCGCGGCAGGAGCCGGGCCGGTCGGTGGGCGCGGGTCACGCGGTTCCCCGCGCCCCGGTGGGGGCGCTGTCGTGGGCGGAGGGGACATGGAGTTCGGGGTCACCGCGGAGGACGCGGCGTTTCGGGACGAGGCGCGGTCGTGGCTCGCGGAGAACGTCTCCGACGGCCTGGACCGCCGGGCGTGGGAACGTACGCTCGGCGCGGCCGGGTGGATCGGGATCGGCTGGTCCGAGGAGGGGTACGGGAACCGGCGGGCCGGGCTCGGACAACAGGTCGCCTGGGCCGAGGAGTACGCCCGCTCCCGGGCCCCCGCCCGCACCGGGCACATCGGTGAGAACCTCCTCGCACCCACCCTCCTGGCGCACGGCAGCGAGGAGCAGAAGTCCCGCTTCCTGCCGCCGATCGCCGCCGGTGACGAACTCTGGTGCCAGGGCTACAGCGAACCCGGGGCAGGCTCCGACCTCGCGGGAATCCGTACGGCGGCCGTGCGGGACGACGAGGCGGGCACCTACCGCATCACCGGGCAGAAGATCTGGACCTCCCTCGCCCACGAGGCCGACTGGTGCTTCGTACTGGCGCGGACGGAGGCCGGCTCCCGACGGCATCACGGGCTGAGCTTCCTGCTCGTGCCGATGGACCAGCCGGGACGGATCGACGTCCGCCCGATCCGGCAGATGACGGGCACCAGCGAGTTCAACGAGGTCTTCTTCGACGGGGCCCACGCACGCGTGGAGCACGTCGTCGGAGGGGAGGGGAACGGCTGGCAGGTCGCCATGAGCCTGCTCGGCTTCGAGCGGGGCGTCTCCACGCTCGCCCAACAGATCGGCTTCGCCCAGGAGTTGGGGCAGGTACTGGAAACGGCCGTTGCCACCGGCGCGGCGGACGACCCGGTCGTCCGTGACCTGCTCGTGCGCCACTGGGCCGAACTGCGCACCATGCGGTGGAACGCGCTGCGGACACTGGGGAGTTCGGCGGACCGGGGCGCCCCCAGTGTGGCCAAGCTGCTGTGGGGCCGGTGGCACCAGCGGCTCGGTGAACTGGCCGTGCGGGTGCGGGGCGCGGGTGCGGCGGTGGGACCGGCGGACTGGACGCCCGCGGCGCCGTACGAACTGGACCCGCTTCAGCACCTGTTCCTCTTCAGCCGTGCCGACACCGTCTACGGCGGCTCGGACGAGATCCAGCGCACGATCATCGCCGAGCGCGTGCTCGGCCTTCCCAGGGAACCGAAAGGCTGAGGTGGGCGCGATGCGGGGTGTGACATGCGGGGCGTGATCTTCGACGGCAGGCAGACCCAGGTGGTGGACGACCTGGAGATACGTGACCCGGGGCCGGGGGAGGTGCTGGTCGCGGTCTCGGCGGCGGGGCTGTGCCACAGCGACCTCTCCGTGGTGGACGGCACCATCCCCTTCCCCGTACCCGTGGTGCTCGGCCACGAGGGCGCGGGAGTCGTGGAGGCGGTCGGCGCGGGCGTCACCCACGTCGGGCCCGGCGACCACGTCTCCCTGTCGACGCTCGCCAACTGCGGTACGTGCGCGGAGTGCGACCGGGGGCGCCCCACCATGTGCCGCAAGGCGATCGGGATGCCGCAGCGGCCGTTCGTACGGGCCGGGCAGCCGCTGTACCAGTTCGCGTCCAACTCGGCTTTCGCGGAACGGACGTTGGTGAAGGCCGTGCAGGCGGTGCGGATCCCGCAGGACATCCCGATGGCCTCGGCGGCCCTGATCGGATGCGGGGTGCTGACAGGGGTCGGGGCCGTGCTGAACCGGGCGCGGGTGGACCGCGGGGACAGCGTGGTCGTCATCGGCACGGGCGGCATCGGGCTCAACGTCATCCAGGGCGCGCGGATCGCCGGGGCCCTCACCGTCGTGGCGGTGGATTCGAACCCGGCGAAGGAGGAGGTGGCCCGGCGGTTCGGCGCGACGCACTTCCTGACCTCGACGGAAGGAGTGCGGGACGTCCTCCCCACGGGCGCGGACCACGCCTTCGAGTGTGTCGGCCGGGTCGAACTCGTCCGCCAGGCCGTCGACCTGCTGGACCGCCACGGACAGGCGGTCCTCCTCGGCGTGCCGCCCGCGACCGCCGAGGCGTCCTTCCTCGTCTCGTCGATGTACCTGGACAAGTCGATTCTCGGCTGCCGGTACGGGTCCTCGCGGCCGCAGCGGGACATCGCGCTGTACGCGCAGATGTACCGGGAAGGCCGGTTGCTGCTGGACGAGTTGGTGACCGGCACGTATCCCGTGGAGGACTTCGAGAAGGCGGTGGCCGACGCGCGGGCCGGAAGGGTCGCCAGGGCCGTCCTCACCTTCTGAGCGGCGCCGCGCAGGGGCCCGCCCGGCCCCTACCCTTCCTGCCCCTGCGCGCCGGAGGGGCCGAGGATGCGGAACGTGCGGCGGTACGCGGTCGGGGTCACGCCGAGCGCCGACTGCAGGTGCTGGCGCATCGACTGGGCCGTGCCGAAGCCGGAGTCCCGGGCGATCCGGTCGACGGAGAGGCCGGTGGACTCGAGGAGGTGACGGGCGCGCTCGACGCGCTGCTGGGTGAGCCACTGGCCGGGGCTGACACCGGCCTCCTCGCGGAACCGGCGCGTGAACGTGCGGACGGACATGGCCTCCTGCCCGGCCATGTCACGCAGCTGGATCGGCTCGTGCAGCCGCCCCAGCGCCCAGGCCCGGGCGGCGGTCGTGCTCGCCGACCGGGCTTCGGGGACGGGCCGTTGCACGTACTGGGCCTGGCCGCCGTCACGGTGCGGGGGCACGACCGTGCGGCGGGCCACTTCGTTGGCGACCGCCGTGCCGTGGTCGCGGCGCACGATGTGGACACACAGGTCGATGCCGGCCGCGACACCGGCGGACGTCAGCACGTCACCGTCGTCGATGAACAGCACGTCCGCGTCCACCCGCACCTTCGGGAACACCCGCTGGAAGTGCTCGGCGGACGCCCAGTGCGTGGTGGCCGGGCGGCCGTCGAGATGCCCGGCGGCGGCGAGCACGTACCCGCCCGTGCAGATGGACACGAGCCGGGTGCCCGGCCGGATGTACGCGAGGGCCGCGGCCAGCTCGTCCGTGAGCACGCCCTCGTCGTACACCGGACCCAGCTCGTACGAGGCCGGGACGACGACGGTGTCGGCGGTCGCGAGGGCCTCCGGGCCGTTCTCGACGAGGATGGAGAAGTCCGCCTCCGCCTCGACCGGGCCGGGCGGCCGGATCGAGCAGGTCACCACCTCGTACAGCCTGCGGCCCTCCGTGTCCTTGGCGCGGCCGAAGATCCGCTGGGGGATGCCCAGCTCGAAGGGGAGGACGCCGTCCAGGGCGAGGACGACCACCCGGTGGCGGCGTACGGAGGCGCGTGAACCCATGGCCCGATCCTAGCGAACACTGACCTTCCGGCCACTCGCCCGGAAAGAGCGCAGGCCGGAAGCTCGTGACGTGACACAGACAACCGATGCCGCGGCCGGGACGGCATCCGAGCAGACCGCCCGAACCGGCCGGCGGCGCACCCGCGTGCACCGGGCGTGGTTCGTCGCCGCCGTGACGTTCGTGACGATCATCGGGGCCGCGGCCTTCCGCTCCCTGCCCGGCCTGCTGATCGATCCGCTGCACCAGGAGTTCCACTGGTCGCGAGGGACGATCGGGCTCGCGGTCTCCGTGAACCTCGCGCTGTACGGGCTGACGGCGCCGTTCGCGGCCGCGCTCATGGACCGGTTCGGCATCAGGCGGGTCGTCGCGCTCGCCCTGATCGTCATCGCGGTCGGCTCCGGCGCCACGGTGTGGATGACCGAGGCCTGGCAGCTGCTGCTCTGCTGGGGGCTGCTCGTGGGCCTGGGGTCCGGCTCGATGGCCCTCGCCTTCGCGGCGACCGTCACGAACCGCTGGTTCACCGCGCGGCGCGGCCTGGTCACCGGCATCCTCACCGCCGCCTCGGCCTCCGGCCAGCTGATCTTCCTGCCGCTCCTGTCCTGGATCATCTCGGAGCACGACTGGCGCCCGGCCGCTGTGACCGTGGCCCTGGCGGCCCTCGCGGTCGTCCCCTTCGTCTGGCTGCTGCTGCGTGACCACCCGGCGGACGTGGGCCTCAAGCCGTACGGGGCGACGGAGTTCGTCGAGAAGCCCCCACCCGTACCGGGAGCGGCCCGCCGGGCGGTGAGCGTCCTGCTCTCCGCCGCGCGCACCGGCCCCTTCTGGCTCCTGGCCGGCACCTTCGCGATCTGCGGTGCCTCGACCAACGGCCTGATCCAGACCCACTTCGTGCCCGCCGCCCACGACCACGGCATGCCCATCACGGCGGCCGCCTCGCTCCTCGCCGTCATCGGCGTCTTCGACGTCGTCGGCACGATCGCCTCGGGCTGGTTCACGGACCGCTTCGAACCACGCCGGCTGCTGGCCGTCTACTACGCCCTGCGCGGCATCTCCCTGCTCTTCCTCCCCATCCTGCTGGCCCCCTCGGTCCACCCGCCGATGCTCTTCTTCATCGTCTTCTACGGCCTCGACTGGGTCGCCACCGTCCCGCCGACCCTCGCCCTGTGCCGCGAGCAGTACGGCGACGACAGCGCCATCGTCTTCGGCTGGGTCCTCGCCTCGCACCAGGTCGGAGCCGCCCTCGTCGCCTTCCTCGGCGGTGTCGCCCGCGACACCTTCGGCTCGTACGACGTGATGTGGTACGCCTCCGGGGCGCTGTGCGCGGTGGCCGCGCTGATGGCGCTGGTGATCCGGCGCCGACCGGCCGCACTCGCCCCAGTGGTCAACCCGTGAAGCCGCCGAACCGCCCCCGGTGGAACAGCAGGGGCTCCTGGTCGCCGTCCGAGGCGCCCAGGGCGCTCACCCGGCCCACCACGATCAGATGGTCGCCACCCGTGTGGACGGCGTGGATCGCGCAGTCGATCCACGCCGTGGCTCCCGCCAGGCGTGGCGAGCCGGAGACCGGGGCCGGGTCGTGCGCGACTCCGGCGAACTTGTCCGAGCCGCTCACCGCGAAGCCGCGGCACAGGTCCCCCTGGTGCGCGCCCAGGACGTTCACACAGAAGACGCCCGCGCGGGCGATGCGCGGCCAGGTCGTGGACGTACGCGCGACCATGAACGCGATCAGGGGCGGGTCGAGGGACAGAGCGGCGAAGGACTGACAGGCGAAACCGGCGGGCCGGGAAGGCTCACCCTCGTCCCCCACCCCGACGGCCGGAGCGGTGACGACGGTGACACCGGTCGCGAAGTTCCCCAGTACGCGCCGGAATTCGGCCGGGTCGATCGGCGCGCGCTCGTCGTCGCCGACCGCGCGCAGGTCCGGACGCGGCAGCGGTTCGACCGGCCCCGCGGCCTGCGGGTCCCCGGCCGACCTCAGGTAGCGGACTGCCGCCGCGGCCATTCCTGCATGTCCCATCACACCGCCCATTGAAGCTGACGGGGTGTCAGATTGGAAGGGGTCCGGAGACCGGTTCAACGGCCCTTGAACTCCGCTCCGCGCCGCTCCACGAACGCCGTCACCCCTTCACCGGCGTCCGCCGTCGTCATGTTGATCTCCTGGGCGGTGGCCTCGGCGGAGAACGCGGTGGCGCGGTCGGAGTCCAGCGAGGCGTTCACCAACTGCTTCGTGAGGGCGAGGGAACGGGTGGGGCCGGCGGCCAGGCGCTCGGCCCAGGCGCGGGCCGTCTTCTCCAACTCGCCGTCCGGCACGACCCGGTTGACGAGCCCGAGCCGGTGCGCGTCCGCGGCGGTCAGGGCGTCGCCGAAGAACATCAGCTCCTTCGCCCGTTGCGGGCCGACGAGCCGGGCCAGGAGATAGGCACCACCGCCGTCGGGGACCAGCCCCCGGCGGGCGAACACCTCGATGAACCTGGCTGATTCCGCGGCGATCACGAGGTCGCAGGCATAGGCGAGATGGGCGCCGAGACCGGCCGCCGTGCCGTTCACGGCGGCGATCACCGGCTTCTCGCAGTCGAGGACCGCGGCGATGAGTCGTTGGGCGCCCTGGCGGATGACGCGGGCCACGTCGCCGGGGACGCGGTCGCCCGGGGGCGGGCCGCCGCGCAGGTCCGCGCCCGCGCAGAAGCCGCGGCCCGTGGCGGTGAGGACGACCGCGCGGATGCCGGGGTCGGCCGACGCGGCCTCGAACAGGCCGATGAGTTGGTCCCGTTGGTCGGGGGTGACGGCGTTCATGGCCTCGGGCCGGTTCAGGGTGATCCAGGAGACCTGGTTGTCGAGGGTGTGAAGCAGCACGGGTACTCCGTTCCGCCCGGAGGGCGAAGGGGGTGGGCCTAGCGGCCGGGGTGTACGGCGGTATGCGGACACGTGCGGCCCGCCGGGGGCTGGTCGCGCAGTTCCCCGCGCCCCTTTGGGGGCGCCCCTCTCCGACTGGGCGCCCCTTTCCGGCGGGGGCACCGTCCTGCGGCAGTCGCCCTGCGGCGTGAGGGGGTGGGGCGGGGCGTCCGATCGCAGCACGACCTCCCATGGGCAACCGATCGGCCCGGGACGACACAGCTGCGATCGGATGTCCCGACACGCCCCCGACCCAAAACCGACCGGCAGGCGCGTCTTTCAGGGGCGCGGGGAACGGCGCGCCCAGCCCCACACAACCGGCACCCGCCCACTCAGCGGCACACCGCCAGCGCATCCAACGCAACAGCCCCCTGCCCCCGCGGCAGCACCATCAACGGGTTGATGTCCAGCTCGGACAGCTCACCGTCCAGTTCGAGCGCCATCCGCTGCACCCGCAGCACCACCTCGACCAGTGCGTCCAGATCGGCCGGAGGCCGCCCGCGGACGCCGTCCAGCAGGGCCCGCCCCCGAAGCTCGTCGAGCATCGTCCGGGCCTGGTCCTCACCGAACGGCGGCACCCGCACGGCGGTGTCCCGCAGGACCTCCACGAGCACCCCGCCCAGCCCGACCGTCACCGTGGGACCGAACAGGTCGTCGTGCGTCACCCCGACGACCATCTCGACACCGGGCTCGACCATCTGGCACACCAGCACCCCGTCCAGCGACACGTCCTCGTAGCGGGCGATGTCGGTCAACTCCCGGTAGGCGTCCCTGACCTGGCTCGCCGAGGTCAGGCCGATCTTCACCAGACCGAGCTCGGTCTTGTGGGCGAGCCGCGCACCGGACGCCTTCATCACCACGGGATACCCCACGAGCCCGGCCGCCCGCACCGCCGCGGCCGCGCTGGTCACCAACTGCTCCCGTGGCACCCGGATCCCGTACGCGCGCAGCAGCTGCTTCGCCGCGTGCTCACTGAGCCTGCTGCCGGGCCGCATCAGCGCCTGGGCCTTGCGGTAGGAGGGGGACGGACTGCGCGGCGCCTCGTCGAAGGGCGAGCGGTACGAGGCGACGAACCGGGCGTGGTCCAGGTGGGCGCGGACCGCGGTGATGCAGTTCGCGAACGTACGGAAGGTGGCCACCCGCGACGACCCGAGCAGCGTCTCCCGGTACGCGGCCTCCGTACCCACGGGTGAGCCCCACACCACGCACACCAGTTTGTCCGTCTGCTCGGCCGCGTCCACCAGGTCCTGCGCGAGCTTGTCGCTCATGGGCGGGAAGGGGCCGGTGATCGGACAGACCAGCACTCCGACGGCCGGATCGGCGAGGATCGCGTCGATGATCTTGCGTCCGCGCCAGTCGCCGACGGGATGGCCGCCGTTGTCGATCGGGTTGGAGACGTCCAGGTACTCGGGGATCCACTGGTGCAGTTCGGCCTGCTTGGTGTCCGAGAGCCGGGGCAGCCGCAGCCCGGCCTCGGTCGCCAGGTCCGAGAAGTGCGCGCCGGTACCGCCGGAGATCGAGTAGACGACGACACCGTCGGAGGACGGCGGGCGGGCGCGCGCCAACAGGGCGGCGGTGTCCTGGAGTTCGTCGAGGCCGTCGACTCGCACGACGCCGTACTGGCGCATCGCGGCGTCCACGACCGTGTCGGCGCCGGTCAGTTTGCCGGTGTGGGAGGCGGCCGTCCGGGCGCCCGTCTCGGTGCGGCCGACCTTGACCGCGACGACGGGGACACCGCGCCGGGCGGCCCGGTCGGCGGCCAGGAGGAAGGAACGGCCGTCCTTGAGGCCCTCGACGTAGCAGGCGATGGCGCCCACCTCGGGCTGCTCGGCGAAGTACGAGATGAAGTCGGCGCTCTCCAGGTCGGCCTCGTTGCCGGTGGGCGCCCAGTGCGAGAGCCGTACGCCGAGCTCCTGCATGGTGAAGACGGGGCGCCCCTGGTGTCCGGACTGGGTGATCAGCGCGATCGCCGGCCCGTCCAGGTCCTCGCGGAACTTCTCGAAGGCGTTGAGGTTGGTGTTCGGGCCGAGCAGCCGCAGCCCGGAGCGCTGCACGGCGGCGGTGAGTTGGGCCTGCGCGGCGGCGCCCTCCGCTCCGGTCTCGGCGAATCCGGAGGCGAAGGCGACCGCGAACCGCACCTTCGTCTCACCGAGTTGCTCGATCACGGGCAGGGGGTCGGCGACCAGGAGCACGGCCAGGTCGACCTGTTCGGGCAGGTCCGTGACGGCGGCGACGCACGGGATCCCGAAGACGGACCCGCGCGTCGGATGCACCGGGTGCAGCCGGGCGCCGACCCGTTCGGCCCAGGCGAGCAGTTGGCGGGTGATGCCGGTGTTGGGGCGCCCTTCGGTGTCCGAGGCGCCGACGACGGCCACCGACTCGGGGCGGAAGAAGCGGTCCAGATCGGGTACGCCGGCGTACAGCGGCCGGCCGCTGACGTCCAGGTCGTCGGTGGCGGCGGGCCTGCCGTGCACGGCAGGGGCCGGTTGCTCGCCGCAGGCGATGACCCTGGCCCGGCGGGAGTCGGTGGTGAGGGTGCCGTGGGTTGATCCAAGCATCGGTCCGCCCGCTCCTGAGTGGCTGCCAATAACTGACGCACTGTCAGATTACTGAACTGACGCCACGTCAGGAACGGGTCTGCATGCAAAGAACTTGTGGCCGCCACAGGGTTCGTACCCTCCGGGACCCGCTCAGGAACGTGCCTGGCCCGGCGCGCCGGCGGTCCGCGCCGGACGCACGACCGGCCAGGAGCCGCGGAGCCACGACGCCGGACCCCGGGGGCGGGCAGCCCCCACGAGGCCGGCGGACCCCGGACCGGACAGGTCGAAGCACCTCTCAGGACCACGCAGCAGGACCACGCGCAAGACCACGCCGAGAGGCCGCACCCCAAGGCCGCATCCCCAGGTCACCGGCGCGACGGCCTCAGCGCCGGGACGCCGGACCGCGAGGGCCGGGCGGGCGGACAAGTCCCCGTTCCGCGCGAACGAGCCTCCGGGCCGAGCGAACGAGCCCTCGGGCCGCGCGAACGAGCCTCTGGGCCGCGCGAACAGGCCCCGTACCGCGCGAACGAGCCCCCGGGCCGGACGGACAAGTCCCCGGGGCGGCCGGACTGCTCCCGGCCCGGGCGAGTGCAGCCCCGGGGGCTGGACCGCCCTCCGGCCCCCGCCCCGGTCCCGGCGGGATGCGCCGGAGGCGTCAGCGGGTGAGGCGGGACGGGTGCCTGCGCTCCGCGTCCCGCGCGATCGACTTCGCGATCTTCTCGGCGTCGAGGGCCAGTTCGCGGAACATCCCGCTGATCGGGTTGGTGAACCCGGTGAAGTAGAGGCCGGGCGCGTTCTTCGGCGCACGGGCGCCGTGGACGACCGGGCGTCCACGCGCGTCCAGTACGTCGAGGTGCCCGACGACATCCTCCAGCGCGCGCCGGTAACCGGTCGCGGCGATCACGGCGTCCGGACCGACGCGGTCGCCGTTCGCGAGGACGACCTTGCCGTCCTCGAAGCCCTCGACCGCGGCGACGATCTCGACGCGGCCCTTGCGGACGGCGTCGATGAGGCCGACGTCCTGTACGGGGATGGACCCTTCGTTGACCCGCGAGTACAGCCCGGTGTCGGGCCGCGGCAGCCCCTTCGAGGAGAGGTCCGGGACGCTGATCTTGGCCAGCGGCCCGGCCATCCGGTCCACCAGGGCGACCGGCAGCCGCCGGCAGAGCACTCCGGTGTACTGGGCCGCCCAGCCGGCCGTCGACCGGCGCACGATGTGCGGCGCGGTCCGCACCGAGAGGCGTACGCGCGAGGCGCCGCCCTCGACGAGGTCGACGGCGATCTCGGCGCCGGTGTTGCCCACGCCGACCACGAGGACGTCCCGGCCGGTGTACGGAGCAGGGTTGCGGTACTCGCCGGCGTGCAGGAGCTCGCCCGTGTACGCCTCGCGGCCCGGCCAGTCGGGCACGTGCGGCGTGTGGTTGTAGCCGGTGGCGACGACCACGGCGCTGCCGGTCAGCTCACGCCCGCCCGTGGCGCGCAGCAGCCAGCCGGTGCCGTCGGCGGTGGGCTCCACGCGGGAGACCTCGACACCCGTGACGATCTCCAGCTCGTGGTGCTCGGCGTACTTCTCCAGGTAGCGCACCACGTTGTCGCGCGACACCCAGCGGCCGAACGAGCGCGGCATCGCGAGGCCGGGCAGCCCGGAGAGCCGGCGGGTGGTGTGCAGCCGCAGCCGGTCGTAGTGCCGCCGCCACGACGCCCCGACGTGGTCGGACTTTTCGAGCACGACGGCCCGGACTCCCTGTGCGCGCAGCGCGTGCGCCGTCGCGAGGCCGCCGGGGCCGCCCCCGATGACGTACACGGGTCGGTCCTGCTGCGGCGCTGTGGCGGGCGCGGACGCCTGGGATGTCGGGTCGGGAGAGTCGGCCATGTGCCAGAGCGTATTCAAGTCATCACTTGATGGGTCTCGGTCAAGCCCGGAATCGGTTGCGAATTGATCACGGCTGTAGGAGGGCCGTGTGGGGCCGGTGTCGTAGGTTCCCCGGTCTGTGTGCGGGAGGTGAAGCGGGCGGTGGGTGCGGGCGGTGCGGCGGGCCGGGCGGCCGTCAGAGGACTTTCGCCGTGCGTCTTGCGCGAGTGCCGCCGCATCGGCTGAACTGACGTACCGTCAGATGCCGTCGACGGCAGGGGACTTCATGGACACGATCTGGCTCACGGGTGCGGAATGGGTCGCCGTGCTCCGTATCGGCCTGGGACTGTGGTGGCTGGAGAGCTGGCGGCACAAGGACAAGAAGGGCTGGTTCGAGAGGGGGACCGGCATCGCCTGGGCGTCGGACGTCGCGGCGAAGCACCGGTGGAACGCGGTGCGCAGCGGCTTCGACGTGGTGGTCGCGCCCCGGCCGCGCACGATGGCGTACGTCGTCGTGTACGCCGAACTCGCCCTGGGCCTCGGCCTCGTCGTGGGCTTCCTGACGCCGATCGCCCTGGTCGGCGGACTGCTGCTCAACCTCCTCTACCTCGTGCTGATGATCCACGACTGGGCCGAGCAGGGGCAGAACGCGATGATGGCACTGATCTCCCTGGTGGCCCTGTTCGCGATGTCCTGGCAGACGTGGTCGCTGGACAGCGCCCTGGGGATCTTCTGATGGCGGCCCGTTTCGACCTGCCGGAGGCCGACGCCCTCACCCGGCCGTACTGGGACGCGGCCGCCGAGGGGAACCTGCTGCTGCGCCGGTGCGGCGCGTGCGGGCGCGCCCACCACTACCCCCGCGAGTTCTGCCCGCACTGCTGGAGCGAGGCCGTGACCTGGGAGCGGGCCAGCGGGCGGGCCACGCTCTACACCTGGTCCGTCGTCCACCGGAACGACCTGCCGCCCTTCGGGGCCCGCACGCCGTACGTGGCCGCCGTCGTCGATCTCGAAGAGGGGCCTCGCATGATGACCGAGGTGGTGGACTGCGCGGAGGAGGCGCTGCGGGCGGGGATGGCGCTGGAGGTGACGTTCCGCGTGGAGGGCGTGGAGGGCGTGGAGGGCGTGGAGGGAGCGGAGGGCGTCGAGGGGATGGACGGGGCGGAAGGGCAGGAGAGGGCGGGGGAGACGGTCGCGGTTCCCGTGTTCCGGCCGGTGGCCGCGGTCTCCTCCTAGGCCGTCCGTGCCAGGCGGACGGCCCCTCGGGTCACCCCGCGACCGGTCGCCCGGGTGGCCGTTGTTGAATGGCCCGATGACCGACTTGTACGAGTCCTCCGCCTCCCTCCCCCTCCCCGAGATCCACGGCCACGGACTGTGGCTGCGCCCCTGGGACGCGGATGCCGAGGAGGACGTCCAGGCGTGGCTGCGGGGCTGCACGGACCCGGAGTTCCAGCGGTGGAACACGCCGATCAGACCGATCGAGACCAGGACCGACGCGCAGGAGTCGCTGCGGGCGCGGGCCAAGGCGGTCCAGGAGGCTGCGGGCGCCTCCTTCTGTGTCACCGACGCGACGAGCGGTACCCGGCTCGGACACATCGGCGTCAACGACATCGACCACGTCATACGGGTCGCCCGCGTCGGCTACTGGGTACTCCCCGATGCCCGTGGCCGCCAGGTGGCCTCACGCGCGCTTACCCTGGCCTCCCGCTGGGCCTTCGAGGAACTCGGTCTGCACCGGCTGGAGTTGGGGCACGCGCTCGGACATGAGGCGTCGTGCAGGGTCGCCGAGAGGTGCGGCTACCCGTACGAGGGAACCCTGCGCGGGGCGATGTTCGAGGCGGGGCGCCAGGACGCCTTCCGGGACGTGCACCTGCACGCACGGCTGGCCACCGACCCGGAACCCGCACCCGTGACGCCGTGACATCCCTGCCGTGACACCCCTGCCCGGGCAGACAGGCCCTAGGGCCAGAGCAGTTCCCTGCGCCAGGCGGCGCCGTCCGTGCGGCGGTAGGTGAGACGGACGTGCCGTCGCCGCGCGTCGCCCTGGAAGAACTCCACCTCGTCCGGGTCCAGGACATACACCGTCCACGACGGCGCGGACGCGTCCGGTTCGCGGTGGGCTCGGTCCCAGGCGGCGGCCGAGGCGCGCGCCAACTCCTCCTGGCTGTCCAGGACTTCGCTCTGGTGCCCCACCAGGGCGGAGGCGAGCGCGCCGGTCGATCGGGCGTGCAGGTCGGCCAGCGCGACCTCGGGCGGGGCGACGGTCACCGGGCCGCGCACCCGGACCTGCCGGCCCTGGACGGGCCAGTAGAAGCCGAGTGCCGCGTACGGCCGGGACGCCAGGTGCTGTCCCTTCCGGCTGCCCGCGTGCGAGGCGAAGTGCCAGCCCTCCTCGTCGGCGCCGTGCAGCATCACGGTCCGTACGTCGGGTCGGCCCTCGGAGTCCGCCGTGGCCAGCGACATCGTGTGCGGCTCCGGCTGCCCGGCGGCGACCGCCCCCGCGAACCACTCCTCGAAGAGCGGCAGGGGCTCGGCGGGGGCCGTGGCGGGGGCGAAGTCCGGCAGCTCGGTGTCCCAGACCCGCTGGGACCTCAGCAGCCGTACGAACTCGGAGGACGGGGAGGACGCGTCGGCACTCATGCCTCGATTGTCGCGCGGGACCGGCGTCACGAGTGAGCGGAGCGCGGCCCGCCCCTGCGTCGACGGCGAGTGCGGCGATGTGCGGCGATGCGCGGCGATGCGCGGCTCAGCGAGAAACTGCGTCACCTGCCTGCCCGCCCGGGGGCCTGCACCGGCCAGGTGGCGCTGTTCGTCGGGGTGTTCGTCGTGGCCGGTCAGGGGGTGTGGTGCAGGGCGATGGTAGAGCTGGCACCACCATGGATCGGGGGGCGTGCTCTCTCGTGGGCGCGGGCGGGCGACGGCATGGTTGAACCCAGTTGATCGCAGGGGTTCACCGCCCCGCCCCCGGAAGGAAAACCCCATGAAGCCGCAGCTCACGTCGGAGCCGCAGCCGGAGACGGCGGGCGAGGCCGCTCCCGGGCCGTTCGCCTCCTTCGTCCGGTTCGTGGTGTGCGGCGGCGGCATCGGGGTCCTCGCCAGCGGTGCCGTGGCGTTGCTGGCCGGGGCGATGCCCTGGGTTGTCGCGAACGCCGTGATCACGGTCGTGTCGACCGTCCTGTGCACCGAGCTGCACGCCCTCTTCACCTTCGGGACGGGGAAGCGGGCCGGGTGGCGGCGGCACTGGCAGTCCGCCGGGTCGGCGTCTGCGGCGTACGGGGTGACGTCGCTTGCCGTGTTCGTCCTGCACCTGGTGCAGGCGTCGCCCGGGGTGCTCACCGAGCAGGTCGTCTACCTCAGCGCTTCCGG
>NZ_JAHRIB010000092.1 GCF_019090165.1 Streptomyces sp. BV286 | reverse complement strand
CGGCACACAGGAGTGACAGACGACGAGCGGCGGGTAGGGTCCGTTTCATGCTGTGCTGTCTCGATAGCGAAGGTGCGATTTCGTGAAACTGGCCTTCTCCACCCTCGGTGTACCCGGACTCCCGATCAGCGACGTGGTGCGGCTCGCCGCCACGCACGGCTATCACGGTGTCGAGTTGCGCGCGCACCCCGAAGAGCCCGTGCACCCCGGCCTCGACCTGACCGCACGGGCCGACGTGGCCGCCGAGTTCAAGGCGGCGGGCGTCGAGATCCTGGGCCTGGCCGGCTACACCCGCGTGGCGGCGCCGGGCGACGACGGACCCGTGATCGCCGAGATCCGTGAACTCCTCGAACTGGCCCGGGACCTGGGCGCCCCCTACATCCGGGTGTTCCCCGGCGCCGACCCCGACCAGAGCCCCGAGGAGGCGGACGCGACGGCCGCACGCCGCCTGGGCACGGCGGCCGAGTACGCCGCGGACCTGGGCGTGCGGATCCTCCTGGAGACCCACGACTCGCACCGCACGGGCGCCGACGCGATCCGCGTCCTCGGGCTCGTCGGCCACCGCCAGGTGGGCTCCCTCTGGGACGTCATGCACACCTGGCTCGGCGGGGAGCAGCCCTCGGCCAGCCATGCCGCGCTGTCCCCGTTCCTCGGCTACGTCCAGGTCAAGGACATCGCCTCCGCCGACGACACCACTCCACTGCCGCTCGGCGCGGGCGTCCTGCCTCTCACCGAGTGCGTCGAGCTGCTCTCCCGCGAGGGCTGGGACGGCTGGCTGTGCTGGGAGTACGAGAAGCGCTGGTACGAGTCGGCCGCGCCGCTGGAGGACCTGCTGGGCGCCGGCCGGGAGCACCTGGCCCGACTGCTGAACGAGTCGGCGTAGGGGCCACGCCCACCGGGCGGCCGCAGATCCGATCGGCGGGGCTACGGCCTGGCCGGAATCGGCCCGAAACGACACCGCCGCGGACCCGGCCCGCGGGTACGGCCTGGCCGGAATCGGCCAGAACCGACACCCCTGGAACCCCGTCATGAACACCCGTGTCCCCTCGTACCGACTTCCGGGAATCCGGGCAATCCGGGGAACCCGTCCGCGCCAACCCCCGTCCAATCCGCATGCTGCCGGATGAGTCTCCGCAGAGCGGTGTCGGCCTCGCTGCTGGCTGCGAACGCTGACCTACCCTCTCCGCCGCCTGCGGCCGACAGCACGCCGTCACCGGCGCGCCCCCCTCCAACAGCGCCGGTGACGGCCCCTCACCCCGCGCCGCGCGACCGGTGTCGTCTGTCCGCGCTATTGACTGGCAGAAATTTCCCGGATATCCGTGACTCCTTGGAAGTTTCCTTCATACTCGCCCCTCCACGGGTCCTCCGGGCCCTCTCCGGAAGGAGCGCACGTGCACACCTCCAGACGCACGCTGCTCACGGCGACCGCGGGCGCGGCGGCGGTCGTCGCCGTCGGCGGCACCCGGGCGCAGGCAGAGGACGACGACACCGCGAGGCACGGGGACAGCAGACTCAGGGCCCTCGTCTCCCGCATGACGCTCGAGGAGAAGGTCGGGCAGCTCTTCGTGATGCGGGTGTACGGACACTCGGCGACCGAACCCGACCAGGCCGACATCGACGCCAACCTCGCGGAGATCGGCGTACGGACGGCCGCGGAGCTGATCGCCAAGTACCGGGTCGGCGGGATCATCTATTTCGGGTGGGCGCACAACACCCGTGACCCGCACCAGATCGCGGAGCTCAGCAACGGGATCCAGCGGGCCTCGCTGGAACAGCCCCGCGGGCTCCCCGTGCTCGTCTCCACCGACCAGGAGCACGGCATCGTGGCCCGCGTGGGCAGACCCGCGACGCTCTTCCCGGGCGCGATGGCCCTCGGTGCGGGCGCCTCCCGCGCCGACGCCCGCACGGCGGGGCGGATCGGCGGCGCCGAGCTGCGGGCGATGGGCATCCGGCAGGACTACGCGCCGGTCGCCGACGTGAACGTGAACCCGGCCAACCCGGTCATCGGGGTCCGCTCCTTCGGCGCCGACCCGCGGGCCGTGGCCCGGCTGGTCGCCGCGCAGGTCAAGGGCTACCAGGGTGCCGGTGTCGCGGCCACGGCCAAGCACTTCCCGGGGCACGGCGACACGGAGACCGACAGCCACTACGGCTTCCCGGTCATCGAGCACACCGAGGCGCAGTGGGCCGAGCTCGACGCGCCGCCGTTCGAGGCAGCCGTCGCCGCCGGCATCGACTCGATCATGACGGCGCACATCATGGTTCCGGCGCTCGACCCGTCCGGCGACCCCGCCACGCTCTCCCGTCCGATCCTCACCGGCATCCTGCGGGAGCGGCTCGGCTACGACGGGGTCGTGGTGACGGACTCGCTCGGCATGGAGGGCGTCCGCACGAAGTACGGCGACGACAGGGTGCCCGTGCTCGCCCTGAAGGCCGGGGTCGACCAGCTCCTCAACCCGCCGAAGCTCGACGTCGCCTGGAACGCGGTGCTGCGGGCCGTCCGTGAGGGCGAGCTGACGGAGGCCCGCCTCGACGAGTCGATCCTGCGTGTTCTGCGGCTGAAGGCGAAGCTCGGGCTGCTGAAGGACCCGTACGTCACCCGGCGGGGAGTGGACCGTACGGTCGGGATTCCTCCGCATCTGAAGGCCGCCGACCGGATCGCCGAGCGGACGACGACCCTGCTCGTCAACTCCGGCGGTCTGCTGCCGCTTTCACGCCGTACGCATCCGAAGGTGCTTGTCGTCGGCGCCGATCCGGCATCGCCGTCCGGGACGACCGGCCCGCCCACGGCCGTGCTGGCGGCCGCGCTCACCGAGCTGGGTTTCACGGCGACGGCGCTGTCGACGGGCACGGCGCCCTCCGCCGCGACCGTCGCGAAGGCCGTCGCCGCGGCTCAGGACGCGGACGCGGTGCTCGTGGGGACGTACAACGTCACCGCCGCCTCCAGTCAGCGGACGCTCGTGGCACAACTGCTCGCGACGGGCCGCCCGGTGCTCGCACTCGCCATCCGCAATCCGTACGACGTCGCTCAACTCCCTGACGTCAAGGCCTACTTGGCGGCATACTCCTGGACGGACGTCGAGCTGCGCGCCGCGGTACGGGTGATCGCGGGGAGGGCCGGTCCGGTGGGGAAGCTGCCGGTGCCGGTGCAGCGCGCGGACGATCCGGCGCGGGTGCTGTACCCCGTGGGGCACGGCCTGACGTACTAGGGCCTACGCCGCACACCCGCCGCTCCACCCCCAACTGACGCAAAGCACCCCGTACGCCTGGCGGGGCCCGCTGCGACGGGCCACGCTGGGCGGGGGATCGGGGGACGTGTCATGCGCGATGCACGGGGCGCGGGCGCACACCGCGCGGGGTTCGCGTCGGTGGCGTGCGCGCTGCTGGCGCTGGTGGCGGCGGCCCTCACGGGATGTCTGCGGTCGTCCGGGTCCGAGGACGGCGGGCCGCGGGAGACCGCCGCGGTCTCGGTCGCGGCTCCCACCCCGGCCTCGGGGTACGGGGTGCTGTTCCTCGGGATCGACGAGTGCAGTTCGTTCGGGCGCGAGTCGTTCACCGAGGTGCCGTGCACCAGTGAGAAGGCGGCGGCGCGGGTCGTCGCGCGGCACGACGGCCGGGCGGGCGAGGGGCCGCTCTGTCCCGCGACCACGGACTTCGTGCTGCACATCAGTGAGCAGCGGCCGTCCGCCGACGAGGACGGCGACGGCGCGATCCCGCAGGGTTACGCCTGTATGCGCAGCCTGGAGGCCCCGCACCCCGGCGATCCGGGCGGCGGCGGGGGCCCGCGCACCATCGTCGGCGACTGTGTCCACAGCGCGGGTGCGGGCGAGGTCCGCGAGACGGCGTGCGACGGCAGCGGTGAGAAGAGCCCGGAGTACGAGGTGACGGCGGCCGTGGAGAAGCGGGGCGAGTGCCCCGCGTCGACGGAGCTGTACGTCCAGCTGGGCGGGGCCGAGCCGGTGGGCTGCGCCCGCCCGCTGTAGCCGTCTGGCTCGGGCGGGCGGGCGCGGCACGGCGGTCGGTCACCGCCGCGGGTGCTGCTGTGCGGTCACGGCCGGAGCTGGCGCTCCACCTTGCGCTTGTCCAGCTTGGAGTCGTACTTGGCCAGCGGCTTCGCCTTCTCCGGGTCCGCCTGGACCGCGGCCGAGGCGACGCCCGCCCATTCGAGGATGCGGGCCGTGGCGAGGGCCTTCTGGTCGGGGACGAGACCCGCGACGTTGGCGCCGTGGTTCAGGCCCGGGGCCGTGAAGACGTACGAGTCGCGGGCTCCCTTGCCGAGGCGGAACGGCTCGGCTCCCCACGGGTCGTTCTGGCCGTACACGAAGAGCATGTGCTTCGCGTTGTGCTTGACCCAGGTGTCGACGTCACGCATCGCGCCGGGCTGGAACTTCATGGAGATGTCGCGCGGCACGAAGTTCCGCGGCGGCTGGTAGCCGTAGCGGATGTACTTCTTCTCGATGTGCGGGAAAACGATCGACGGGGCACCGAGCTGCGTGCCCGCCTGGTAGTAGTACGGCGTGTACGGCTCCAGGCCCTGGTCCGTGTAGAACGAGAAGCCGGAGATCGTGTCGATCGAGGTCCAGATCTCGTCGTCCGTCGCGTTCTTCGCGTCCGCGGGGATCGTGTCGCAGTCGGCGAGCAGGCTGTACTGCCAGAAGCCCCACACGTAGTCGAGGACGACCGCCTCGTACGCCTTGTCCAGGCTGCCGATGGTCTTGAAGGTGTAGCCCTCGGCGGCGGCCAGTTCCTCGTACTTCTTCTCCAGCGGGGCGCGGCGCACGAGTGCCTCGCGCTGCACCGCGTTCAGCCGGGCACGGCACTCCTTGGTGCCGACCTTCGCGAAGAAGCGGTCGTAGGCGGAGTCCTCCTTGTTCACCACGTCGTTGGGGGCGACGTACGCGATGACGCCGTCCATGTCGCGCGGGTAGAAACGCTCGAAGTACGTGGCGGTCATGCCGCCCTTCGAACCGCCGGTGGAGACCCACTTCTTGTCGTAGACGGGCTTGAGGGCCTTGAAGATGCGGTGCTGGTCGCTGGCCGCCTGCCAGATGTCGAGCTTCGACCAGTCGGCCGGCGCGGGCCGGGACGGCGTGAAGTAGCGGTACTCCATCGAGATCTGGTTGCCGTCCACGATCTGGGTCGGCTCGCGGCGACTCGGGTTCGTGGAGACGTTGTAGCCGCCGGTGTAGAAGACCGTCGGGCGGGCCGTGTCCTTGTGCAGCACGGTGATGCGCTGCTGGAAGGTGCCCTTGGACGGCTTCCGGTGGTCGACGGGCTGGGTGTAGTTGAGGACGAAGAAGCGGTAGCCGGTGTACGGCTTCTCCTCGACCAGGCTCATGCCCGGTATGGCGAGGAGCCGGTCCTTGATGTCCGCGGCCTTGTTCGAGACGAGATCGGTGCCGGTGGTGTCCGGCTGGGCGGCGGTGGCCGCCCCGGCCGTGCTCACGGTGCCTATGAGCACCACGAGAGACAGCAGCCATCTGAGCGTCTTGCGCATGCGTTCTCCCCTGAATACGCAGATGTCCGCCGGAACCTAGCGGAGCAACAGCCGTCGCACCAGGGGATGCTGAGGGCATTACGGACAGGTCGGGACGAAGATCGCACGGCTTCGCTCGAAGATCGACCGGCTCAGCAGAGAATCCAGCCCGTGCTGACCGAGCCCGCGCCGACGGCCCCCTTGATCCGCACGCAGCGGTGGCCCGCGTGCACCCGCACCGGGCCCGCGTACTTCTTGAAGCGGCCCGCGTTGGGCACCCGCTCGCTCCCGCGGGCCTGGACGCTCACCATCATGTAGCGGCGGGCGCCCACCTTCTTCGGATAGGTCACCGCGCACACGTATCCGCGCTTCTTGTGGACGTCCACGAATCCGGTGGAGAAGGGCAGGGTGCGTACCTTCCGGCCGGAGCACAGGGGGGCCGCCGACGCGTCACCCGTGCCGGGGCCGGCGAGCACCAGCAGCCCGGAGGTGGTCAGCACGGCCGTGCCGAGCGCCAGGCGTCGGCGTATCGCGCCCATGTCCACTGGTGTCCCTCCACGGCCCGCGGCAATTGGCGTACTGATGTACGGACGCATGGCGTACGGCGAACGGTTGCCTCGCCCCGGGACCCGGTCGTGAAGCGGGCGGGGCGACGCGGCCGGACCGGGAGGGCGGGCGGGGCGCGGGGATCACTTCGTGGTGGTGACCGTCCTGGCGGGGTCCGGCTCCCCCACGAACGTCCGCCACAGCTGTGCGTACCGGCCGTCGCGCGCGAGCAGTTCGTCGTGCGTGCCGTCCTCGGCGACGCGGCCGTCGGCCATCACCACGACCCGGTCGGCCCGGGCGGCCGTGGTCAGCCGGTGCGCGACGACCAGCGTCGTACGGCGGCCCGCGATGCGGTCGGTGGCCTGGTTGACCTGGGCCTCGGTGGCGAGGTCGAGCGCTGCCGTCGCCTCGTCGAGGAGCAGGATGTCCGGGTCGACCAGTTCGGCGCGGGCGAGCGCGATCAGCTGGCGCTGTCCGGCGGAGAGGTTGCGGCCGCGCTCGGCGACCTCGTGGAGGTAGCCGCCGTCCAGCGTGGCGATCATGTCGTGCGCGCCGACCGCGCGGGCCGCCGCCTCCACCTCGGCGTCCGTGGCATCCGGCCTGCCGTACGCGATGGCGTCCCTGACGGTCCCCTGGAAGAGGTACGCCTCCTGCGGGACGACGCCGAGACGGTGCCGGTAGGAGGTCAGGTCGAGCGAGCGCAGGTCCGTGCCGTCGACCGTGACCCGGCCGCCGGTGGGGTCGTAGAAGCGGGCCACCAGCTTGACCAGGGTCGACTTGCCCGCGCCCGTCTCGCCGACGAACGCGACGGTCTGCCCGGCCGGAATGGTCAGGCCGACCCCGCTGAGGGCCTCCTCGGCGTCCTTGTCGCCGGGGCGGCCGTAGGCGAAGTCCACGTCCTCGAAGGCGATCTCGCCCCGCAGGGACAGCACTTCGAGCGGCTCGTCGGCGGCCTTCGTCGAGGTCGGCTCCTGGAGCAGCTCCTGGATCCGGCCGAGCGAGACGGTGGCCTGCTGGTAGCCGTCGAAGACCTGCGAGAGCTGCTGCACGGGCGCGAAGAACAGGTCGATGTAGAGGAGGTAGGCGACCAGCGCGCCGGTGGTGAGGGTGCCCGCGTCGACCCGGGCGGCGCCCACGATCAGCACGGCGGCGGCCGCCACGGAGGACAGCAGCTGGACGAACGGGAAGTAGACCGAGATCAGCCACTGTCCGCGGATGCGGGCCTGGCGGTAGCTGTCGCTGCCCTCGGCGAAGCGCCTGCCGCCCGAGCCCTCGCGGCGGAACGCCTGGAGGATCCGCAGGCCGGACACCGACTCCTGGAGGTCCGCGTTGACGACGGACACACGCTCGCGGGCGAGTTCGTACGCCTTGACGCTGGCCCTGCGGAAGAAGAACGTGCCGATGACCAGCGGCGGCAGCGTCAGGAAGACGACCAGCGCCAGCTGGACGTCGATCACGAGCAGGGCGCCCATGATGCCGAAGAAGGTGACGACGGAGACGAAGGCGGTGACCAGGCCGGTCTGCAGGAACGTGGACAGCGCGTCCACGTCCGTCGTCATCCGGGTCATGATCCGGCCGGTCAGCTCCCGCTCGTAGTAGTCGAGTCCGAGTCGCTGGAGCTGCGAGAAGATCTTCAGCCGGAGCGAGTAGAGGACCCGTTCGCCCGTGCGTCCGGTCATCCGGGTCTCGCCGATCTGCGCCGTCCACTGAACGAGCACGCTGACCAGGGCGATCGCCGAGGCCGCCCACACCCCCCCGAGCGCGAGCTCCGAGACGCCCTCGTCGATGCCGTGCCGGATCAGGACCGGCAGCAGCAGGCCCATGCCCGCGTCGACGGCGACGAGGCCGAGGCTCACGAGGAGCGGGAGCCCGAAGCCCCGCAGCAGGCGTCGCAGCCCGTACGAGTCCTCCGGGGTGACCGCGCGTGCCTCGTCGATGGCGGGGGTGTCGGTGGCCGCGGGGAGGGCGTCGACCTGGGCGAGGAGTTCGGGGGTCGCGGGCGTGCCGGCGAGCGCGGTGTCCTTGGGCTCGCGGTCGCCGGTCCACAGCCGTGGGGTGACACCGCGCTCGGCGTCGAACTCGGCGTCCAGCTCGTCCCGTACGGACGTGTCCTCCACCGGGCAGGACGGTGTGGCGTGACCGGGCGAGACGCCGCCCAGCTCGTCCGGGTCGGTGAGCAGCCGGCGGTACAGCGGTGAGCGTTCGGTCAGTTCCTCGTGGGTGCCGATGTCGGCGAGGCGGCCGTCGTCGAGGACGGCGATGCGGTCGGCGAGGTTGAGGGTGGAGCGGCGGTGGGCGATGAGGAGGGTCGTGCGGCCCGCCATGACACCGCGCAGGGCCTCGTGGATCTCGTGCTCGACCTGGGCGTCGACCGCCGAGGTGGCGTCGTCGAGGACCAGCAGGCGCGGGTCGGTGAGGATCGCCCGGGCCAGGGCCACGCGCTGGCGCTGGCCGCCGGAGAGGGTGAGGCCGTGCTCGCCGACCTTGGTGTCGTAGCCGTCGGGCAGGGCGGCGATGAAACGGTCCGCCTGGGCGGCCCGGGCCGCCGTCTCGATCTCCTCCTGGGTGGCCTCGGGGCGGCCGTAGGCGATGTTGGCGCGGACGGTCTCGGAGAAGAGGAAGGAGTCCTCGGGGACGAGGCCGATGGCCGCGCGCAGCGAGTCGAGGGTCAGCTCGCGCACGTCGAGGCCGCCGATGAGGACGGCGCCCCTGCTCACGTCGTAGAAGCGGGGCAGCAGGAGGGAGACCGTGGACTTGCCGGAGCCGGACGAGCCGACGACCGCGAGGGTCTCGCCGGAGCGGATCTCGAAGCTGAGGCCGTCGAGGACCGGGCGGTCGTCGTCGTAGGCGAAGGACACGTCGTCGAACTCGACGGTCGCGGGGGCGTCGGCGGGCAGCGGTTTCGAGCCGTCCTCGATCGACGGCTCGGTGTCGATCAGCTCCAGGACGCGCTCGGCGCCGGCCCGGGCCTGCTGGCCGACCGTGAGGACCATGGCGAGCATCCGCACGGGGCCCACGAGCTGGGCGAGGTAGGAGGAGAACGCCACGAAGGTGCCGAGGGTGACCTCGCCCTTCACCGCCAGCCAGCCGCCGAGCGCCAGCATGGCGACCTGGGCGAGCGCCGGGACCGCCTGGAGGGCGGGGGTGTACTTGGAGTTCAGCCGGATCGTGCGGAGGCGGCCCGCGAAGAGCTTGCGGCCGATCTCGCGGAGCTTGCCGGTCTCCTGGTCCTCCTGGCCGAAGCCCTTCACCACGCGGACGCCGGTGACCGCGCCGTCGACCACGCCCGCCACGGCCGCCGCCTGGGCCTGGGCGTACCAGGTGGCCGGGTGGAGCCTCGTCCGGCTGCGTTTGGCGATGAACCAGAGGGCGGGGGCCATGACCAGCGCGACGAGCGTGAGCGGGAGCGACAGCCAGGCCATGATCACGAGGGAGATCACGAAGAGGAGGATGTTCCCGATCGTCATCGGGAGCATGAAGAGCAGGCCCTGGATGAGCTGGAGGTCGCTGGTCGCGCGGCCCACGACCTGGCCGGTCGACAGCTCGTCCTGGCGTCTGCCGTCGAGCCGGGTGATCGTCCCGTACATGTCCGTGCGCAGGTCGTGCTGGACGTCGAGCGCGAGGCGTCCGCCGTAGTAGCGGCGGATGTAGGTGAGGACGTAGACGACGACCGCGGCGCCGATGAGGGCGCCCGCCCAGGGGGCCATGTCGCGGGTGTGGTCCCCGACGACGTCGTCGATGATCACCTTGGTGATCAGGGGGACGAGCGCCATGACGGCCATGCCGCCGAGTGAGGCGCCCAGCGCGAGCAGGACGTCCTTCGGGTACCGCCATGCGTACCCGGCCAGCCGCCGTGCCCATCCCCGCTGCGTTGTCACGCCTGGTGCCTTCCTGCCGTCGCTCCTGATCGTCCGGAAGGCACCAACACGGATTGAAGCGGATTTCATCCCTCCGCAATGTTGCGCACGGCCCGCGGGCGTACGCGGACCCTGCTCAGAGGCGTACGCGCAGGGAGTAGAAGCGGGTCGTCTGGACGGCGTTCTGGTTGTCGTCGCTGACCAGGAGGACGCGCAGGGCACCGTGGGTGCGGCCGGTGACCGCCATGCCCTCGATGTTGTCGAGGAGCGGGTTGGGCTGGGGCTGCTTGGCGGTGGCGCCGAGGGACGGGCAGTCCCCGATGTCGGCGAGGAGGGTCTTGCGGACGAGGCGTACGCCGTCCTGCCCGGTCAGGGTCTCGATGCCGCCGGTGTCCGTGGCGCGGCGCGGGTCGGCCAGGTAGAGCCGGACCGTGTTGCCGACGCCGGCGGTGAAGCCGCGTTCCAGGACGAGGAGGCGGCCGTCGGGCGTGGCTGTGGTCTCGGAGACGTTGAGGCCGGTGTCGGTGCGGTAGCCGTACTGGGCGGCGAGGGCGAAGGAGCCGCGGTGCCGCTCCCAGGTCTGGAAGCGGACGATGCCCGCGGTGTCGCCGGCGAGGGAGCCCTCCATGCCGGCCAGCAGGGTGTGGCGGCCGGGCAGGAAGGTCAGGCCCTCGAAGGTCTGGTTCGTTGTGGCGCGGCCCGCGGGCGCGACCCTGAGCGCGTCCGGTACGGGGAGCCGGTCGAGGACGCGGCCGTCGCGGGCGTGGCGGCGCACGGCGGGCTCGGTCTCGGAGGCGACGAACCGGGTGCCGTCACCGTCGACGGCGAGGCCCTCGGAGTCCAGGGCGCCGCCTGTCTCGTCTGCGAGCGGCACGACGGAGCGCGGCCGCAGGGTCCTCGGGTCGAGGGTGAAGAGGGAGGACCGGTCGGACAGCGCGACGATCGCCCCGTCCCGGTCCACGGCCAGCGCGGAGAGGTTGCCGACGAACGTGTCCCGGTACGTCGTCTTGTCGAGGGCGTCGGAGAAGCTCTCGATGGCGACGGCGGGCGAACAGGCTCTGCCGCTCGGGGAGCCGGCGGGCCCGCCGTGGGCGTCGGCGGGGCCGGCGGCGGTGACGCACAGGGCTGCCGCCAGGCCGGCCGTGAAGGAGGCGAGTACGGATCTCGGACGCATGGGGTCACGGTAGGCGGGCGCGGGTTGAGGGGGAGGGTACGGGCCGTGAATTCCGGAGGGCCGGTCCCCGGAGCACGTCCGGGACGCGCACCGCGGTGTGTGCCGCGGTGTGCGTCCCGGACGGGTCGAGCGGGGTGGGTCAGGCCGGCGGGACCGCCGGGAAGGCTTCCTTCGGGGTGTTCGTCGGCGTGTAGCGCTGCGTGGCGGTCGGCACCAGGTCCTTGTGGATGGCCCGGGCCACGGCCTGGATCGTGGTGACGCCGTAGTTCATCGTGCTGTTGCCGTGGGTGAGGACCGAGATCGTGTAGTCGCGTCCCGCGCCCTTGAACGCGCCGACGCTGTGGACGCGCCAGCCGTGGGTGGAGCGGGAGAGCCAGCCGTTCTTCACGTGCACGGAGACCGAGGCCGGGGCTCCGGCCGGGGTGCCCCAGCGCTGGGAGGAGATGACCTTGTTCATCAGCTTCAGCGTGTACGCGCGGGCGTTGTCGCTCAGGACAGTGTTCGGGGCGGTGAGGAGCGCGAGGAGTTTCTGCTCGTCCCGGACGGTGATCTGGGTGAGGCCCCAGTAGCCGTTCGCGCCCGGCTTGGTCTGGGTCATGCCCGCCGCGGCGAGGAAGCCCTTCACCTTGGCGACGCCCAGCTGCTGCCAGAGCTTGGTCGTGGCCGCGTTGTCCGACTTGGTGATCATGGCCGTGGCGAGGTCGCTCTCGCGCTGGGTGAGGTAGCGGTTGTGCTTCTTCGCGTCCCACAGCAGCGTGGCGAGGACGGTCACCTTGACGATGCTGGCCGAGTCGTACGCGCTGGTCGCTCTCAGCGTGCACGTGGTCTTCGTCGAGCGGTCGTAGAGGCCGACGGCGACGGTCCCCCGGCGGCCCGCGAGGGCCGTGGTGATGTCCTTCTGGAGCTTGGTCGCCAGGGCCGCGCTGCTGGACGTGCAGGCGACCTGCGGTGTCGCGGCCGCGGCGGCCGGTGCCGCCGCCACGGCCGGCGGTATGAGTACGCCGGCGGTCAGGGCCGCGCAGAGGGCACGCCTGTACCGCGATATCCGGTGTGTCATGAAGTCTTCCCATCCCCCGTTGCGTTCGTGCACGTGCGCTCGCAGCGCACTCGCCCCCTTTGACTCACCGAGGTGGCCGGAAGTTGTACCCGGATCCGGGTGGAGTTGAGGAGTCGGTGGAGTTGAGGGCGGGGGCGGCGGGTCGGGTCGCGTCGGCCGCGGGTCGGCGTCCCGTCTCGTCCCCGCGGAGGTTCCCACTCACAGCCGGGACCCAGGTTCACCACAGCCCGCGCCCACACCGCCCTCGCACGATGCCCTGGTGACATCTGCCACCGATCCGCACCCCCACGCCCCCGAGGCCGCCCCCGCACCCGGACGGGCCGTCGCCGAGCCGCCGCCCGCCGAAGGTGCGCCACCTGCCGGGAAGCCGCCCCGCTGGTCGCTGCCCGCACTGGCCGCGATCCTGGTTCTGGCCGGCGTGCTGTACTCCTGGAACCTCTCCTCGTCCAGCCTGAACAGCTTCTACAGCGCCGCGGTGCTCAGCGGTACGCAGAGCTGGAAGGCGTGGTTCTTCGGCTCGCTGGACGCCGGGAACTTCATGACCGTCGACAAGCCGCCCCTCGTACTGATGGTGATGGGGCTGTCCTGCCGCGTCTTCGGGTACGGCACCTGGCAGATGATGCTGCCGCTGGTCGCCTCCGCCCTCGGCACGATCTGGATCGTGCACGCGTCGGTCAAGCGGGTCTGGGGGCACGGCGCGGCCGCGGTCGCAGCCCTCGTCCTCGCACTCACCCCGATCACCGTCGCCATCAACCGCGACAACAACCCGGACACCCTGCTGGTCCTCCTCATGGTGGCGGGCGCCGCCCTGGCCCTGCGCGCCGTCCACAACGGCAGGCTGCTGCCGCTGGTCGGCTCGGCCGTCTGCTTCGGCCTCGCCTTCAACACCAAGATGCTCCAGGGCTACATCGCCCTGCCCGCCGTCTTCGCCGTCTACCTGTACGCGGCCAGGGGCGGGCTGCCGCGCCGGATACGCAACCTCGCGCTCGCCGGGGTCGCCCTCGCCGTCTCCAGTTTCTGGTGGGCGGCCGCCGTGTCGCTGGTGCCCGCCTCGGAGCGGCCGTACATCGGCGGGTCGACGGACGGCACCGCCTGGAACCTGATCATGGGCTACAACGGCCTGGGCCGCGTCCTCGGCGGCGAGGGCAACGGCGGGGGCGGAGGCGGTGGGGGCGGGTTCTCCGGGACCGCGGGCATCGGCCGGATGTTCAACGAGGTGCTGGGCGGCCAGATCTCCTGGCTGCTCCCCTTCGCCGGGATCGCGCTCGCCGGCGGTCTCGTGCTGCGCGGCCGCGCTCCCCGTACGGACCTCACGCGGGCCGCGCTGCTCCTGTGGGGCGGCTGGACCGCGCTGCACTACCTGACGTTCAGCCTCGCCGAGGGCACCATGCACCCCTACTACACGACCGCGCTCGCGCCCGGCATCGCGGCGCTGTGCGGGGGCGGCGGGGCGATGCTCCTGCACGCCTTCCGCACGGGTGACGCCAGGCGCTGGTCCTGGGTGCTGCCCCTCGCGTTCGCCGTGACCGGCGTCTGGGCCGTCGTCCTGCTGCGGCGGGCCTCCGGCTGGAACACCTGGCTGTGGCCGACCGTCGCGGCCGTGATGGTCCTGGCGACGGCGGGGCTGTTCCTCTTCCGCTCCGGGCGCCGGGCGCGGCTGCTCTCCGTCGCCGTCGTCGCGGCCGTCGTCGCCTCCCTCGCCGGGCCCGCGGCCTACGCGGCCTCCGTGCCCGCGGGTTCGGGCGGCGGCATGAGCGGTACGAACCCGACGGCCGGGCCCACCACCGGCGGCGGCATGGGCGGTGGCCCCGGCGGCGGTGGCGGCCGAGGCGGCTTCCCCGGCGGGAACGGCGGAAACGGCGGAAACGGCGGCCAGGCAGCGGGCGGCAGCCCACAGCAGGGGAACCAGCAGGCCGGTGGTGAGGCGCCGGCCGGCGGCGGGACGGGTACGCCGCCCAGTGGCGCCCCGAGCGGCCAGATGCCCGGCGCGGGACAGCAGCAGGGCGGACAGGAGCAGGACAGCGGCCGGACCGGCACCCCGCCGAACGGCGCCGGCGCCACCGGCGAGCAGGGCAGCGGCAGCAACGCCGGGCCCGGCGGAGGCGGCGGAGGCGGCATGGGCGGTCCCGGTGGCGGTGCGGACAGCGCCATGACCGCGTACCTGGAGAGGCACCGGGACGGCGCCAAGTGGCTGGTGGCGGTGTCCAGTTCGCAGAGCGCGGCCCAGCTGATCGTCAGCACGGGGCAGCCCGTCATCTCCATGTGGGGCTGGTCCGGCAGCGACAAGGCCATGACCCTCGCCAAGCTGAAGGAGCTCGTGAAGAAGGGCGAGCTGCACTACATCGTGCTCGGCGGCGGGATGGGCGGCCCCGGCGGCGGCTCCGACAGTGTCAGCTCCGAGGTGACCGCCTGGGTCCAGAAGCACGGCACGGCGGTGAAGGCGAGCGAGTACGGCGGCACATCGTCCGCAGGGTCCGCCGGATCGACCGGATCGGCCCAGTCCTCCCAGTCCTCCGAGTCCTCTGCGTCCTCGGAGTCCTCCGACTCGCAGAACTCCCAGGCGCTCTACCGCCTGGACGCTTCGGACGTCAACTAGGGCCTTCCCTCCTACTGTTGGGGAAATCCCTCGCACCGCGCAGCCCTTGGACCGGAAACGGCCGGGGGTTGCGCGGTATGCGAGAACGTCACACAAACGCCTTCTCCCGGTTACACAGCCGACCTCATGTCCATGCCACGCTCCCGATTGACCGAAGTGTCAACACGCGTAGAACGCGGGCCCGCAGAGGAGGCCCCGCGGACGGCGCGTTCCGTTCCCGGGAAAGGGCACCCCCCATGTCCGTTGCGCAGATAGGCAGTTGGAAGGCGCTGGCGGTAGGCGTTTCCGCCGTCCTCGTCGGCCTCACCCTCCCGACGGTCGCCGCGACCCCCGCCGCGGCCACCACCACCGCGTACGACGACACGTACTACGCGGGCGCGATCGGCAAGACCGGCACGGCTCTGAAGAGCTCGCTGCACTCGATCATCAGCGACCAGACCGCGATCTCGTACTCGGCGGTCTGGAACGCGCTCAAGGTCACCGACCAGGACCCGAACAACAGCAGCAACGTCGTCCTGCTGTACTCGGGCCTCTCCCGCAGCAAGACGCTCAACGGCGGCGCCACCGGCAACTGGAACCGCGAGCACGTGTGGGCCCAGTCGCACGGCGACTTCGGCACCTCGGCCGGTCCCGGCACGGACCTGCACCACCTGCGCCCCGAGGACGTCCAGGTCAACAGCATCCGCGGCAACAAGGACTTCGACACCGGCGGCAGCAGCTTCACCAACAGCGGCGGCAGCCTCACCGACTCGAACTCCTTCGAGCCCCGCGCCGCCGTCAAGGGCGACGTGGCCCGCATGATCCTCTACATGGCCGTCCGTTACGAGGGCGACGACGCCTGGGAGGACCTGGAGCCCAACGACGCCGTCACCAACGGCAGCGTCCCGTACCACGGCCGCCTCTCGGTGCTGAAGCAGTGGAACGAGCAGGACCCGCCGAGCGCCTTCGAGGAGCGCCGCAACGAACTGATCTACAACAACTACCAGGGCAACCGGAACCCGTTCATCGACCACCCCGAGTGGGTCGAGGCGATCTGGTAGACCGACGGTGACCCGCGCTGAACTCCCGGTGACAACAAGGGAGTTCAGCGCCACACCTGTCTCCTCGGTTACGAATCCATGACATTGGGGCGTACAACTGGAGCCGCCCGGACCGAGTCGTACTCCCTGAACGCGGCCTTCCGCGTTCGGACCGACCGACTCGAAAGGCTCACGTATGTCCCGAGCACACCGCCGAACCCGTACCGCGATCACCGCACCCCTGGCAGCC
>NZ_JAHRIB010000091.1 GCF_019090165.1 Streptomyces sp. BV286 | reverse complement strand
GTGCACGCGGGCGGCGGCGGCTCCGCCCGGCTCGCCGCGGCCGAGGCCGAGTCGGAAGGGCCCGGCACCCGGCACGCGGTCGTCGGCCTGGTCCTCGCCACAGTCGCCGCCGTCGCGGTGGCGGTCAGCAGCGCCCGCCGGGGGCGCCGCCGTACGGACTGAGCGGCCATGTCCGACCGGAACCACCGGGAAGACCGGGAACGCACCCCCGGCAGCGGCCGGCTCCTGATGGGAGTGGCCTGGGCGCTGCTGCTGCTCGGGCTGTGGCTGTGGGGCCGCGAGGTCACCGACGTACGCCAGGGCATATCCTCGCCGACCACCGGCGACGTGGCAGCCGTCGGACGGCCGCTCGGCGTCGAACTGCCGCCCGCGGTCGAGCCGTTGGGCGACGCGCGCCCACAGCGCGTGGACATCCCCGCGCTGGGCGTACAGGCACCCGTGGTGATCCGCGGGCTCGACCCGCGCGGAGCGATCGACCCGCCGCCGTACGGCCGGCCCGGAACCGTCGGCTGGTACGGGGGCGGCGCACGGCCCGGGGCGGCCGGGACCGCGCTGCTCGTCGGGCACGTGGACACCGAGACGCGGCCCGCCGTCTTCTACCACCTCAGCGAGGTGCGGCCGGGCGCGACGGTCCGGGTGATCCGGGACGACGGGACGGTCGCCGAGTTCACCGTCGAGGACGTCCAGGTCTTCGCCCGGGACCGCTTCGACGCCCAGAAGGTGTACGGGACACGGCAGACCGGCCGCGCCGAACTGCGGCTGATCACCTGCGGCGGCTCCTTCGACCGGGACAGCCGCAGCTACACGGCGAACGTGGTCGTCTCCGCGTACCTCAGCGGCACCGGCCTGTGAGCCGCCCGCCTTCGACCGGCACCTGGCCCGGTCGACGACCCGCTCCCCCCGGAGTCGTCGACCGGGCTGGTCCTCGACCGTGCGCGCACGGGCTGCGGGAGTAACCCGGCGACCGGCACGGGAGGTTCGGGGGCCCGTCGGAGTACGCACGGACGATCCGACAGCCGGGGGCCGGGGCCGTCTGAGAAGACTCTAGAACGTATGAGCGTTCCGGCCTAGGGTCTGTATGACGCCAAGTCCCGCGACGGTGGCACTGCGTAATCCATGCAGCTAGCCGCGGCACGGACGCGTTTCCGTGTGCGCGGGGCCCTCCAGCCCGGCATCCCGGCAGGACAGCCGCTCGGTGGCCGGACGGCAGCCCCGGGTGCGGCACCGCCTCGAACGTCCGCCCTGGCGGGCCGCCGGGAGCCGAACCCCGTCGCGAGGGGCTGTAACAGCTGACCGACAAGGAATGACTGCGCGCGTGGGCGCCTCGGCGGGTATGTCAGGATTGGTGCTTCGGACGGTGCACCCGAGGGGGAGTTTTCGATGTACGGGAGCAGGGGGGCCGGGGCCAGGGCGTCCGTGGCGGTGGCCGGAGCTGTGCTGCTGCTCGCGGGGTGTTCCTCCTCGGGCGGCGACGGCGAGAAGGACGAGCCGGGCGCCAGGATGAGCCAGCAGCCCAAGGACAAGGACCCGTTCTGGGTGAACCCGGACGGGAACGCGGCCGAGCAGGTCGCCACCTACGCGAAGGACGGCAAGGACAAGGACGCCGAACTGATCCGTACGATCGCCGAGCAGCCCACCGGGGAGTGGCTGACTCCGGAGAACGCCGAGCAGGAGGCGCGCGGCTTCACCGAGGCCGCGACGAAGGCCGACCGGGACGCGCTCCTCGTCGTCTACAACATCCCGCACCGCGACTGCGGCCAGTTCTCCGGCGGCGGCGCCGCCGACGGGAACGCGTACCGGGCCTTCATCGACCAGGTCGCCAAGGGCATCGGCGACCGAGCGGCCTCGGTGATCCTGGAGCCGGACGCCGTCCTGCACCTGGTGGACGGCTGCACTCCGGACGAGTTCCACGAGGAGCGCTACGACCTCCTGCGGGGCGCGGTCGAGAAGCTCAAGTCCCTGAAGAACACGAAGGTCTACCTGGACGCGGGCAACGCGGGCTGGGGCAAGCCCGACGACATCGCCGAGCCGCTGAAGCTGGCGGGCGTCGAGGCGGCCGACGGCTTCTCGGTCAACGTCTCCAACTTCTACACGACGGCCGACAGCACGAAGTACGGCAAGGAACTGTCGTCGAAGGTCGGCAACAAACCGTTCGTGATCGACACCAGCCGCAACGGCAACGGACCGTACACGGAAGGCGATCCGAAGGAGAACTGGTGCAACCCGCCGGGTCGCGCGCTGGGCGAGTCGCCCACGACGAAGACCGGTGACGAGCTCGTCGACGCCTACCTGTGGGTCAAGCGGCCCGGCGAGTCCGACGGCACGTGCAAGGACGGTCCGAAGGCGGGCCAGTGGTGGCCGGAGTACGCGCTGAAACTCGCGAAGGCCAGTAAGTGAAGGCCGGTATGCAGGGCCGGTAAGCAGGGCCGGTACGTGACTGGGGGCGCCCTCCGCTTCGGAGGGCGCCCCCAGTCATGTGGCCGTCGGATCCCGGTCGGTCAGGGGATCTTGACCCACTGGGCCTTGCTGGGGGTGCCCTGGTCGTCCGTCACGAACAGCATGTACCAGCCGGACTCGACGAGGTTGCGGCTCTTCGGGACGGTGACCTCGATGCCGTCCTTCGTCTTCTCGAAGTCCAGCGCGATCGACCGCTGGTCGACGTCGGTGACGTGCGTCGACGCGCTCGGCCGGATCAGCCGGGCCGTCTTGATCGACGAGGCGTGCTGCGTCGAGAACGCCGCCGACCCACCGCGCTCGATGGTCTTCGGACCGCCGGACAGCGACGGCCGCGAACCCTGGAACAGGTACGGCGGCGTGTAGATCTCGACGCGCTGCTCGAACTTGCCCGGCTTGGTGTTGGCCTTGTCGGCGTAGAGCGAGTCCGAGCCGAAGAACATCACGCGGCCGTCGGGCAGCAGGATCGACCCCGAGTGGTAGTTGCGCCCCACCAGCGGGTCGGCGACCCGCTTGAACGCGTTGCTCTTCGAGTCGTACATCCGGGCCTGGAGGATGTTGGAGTCGCCGCGGCCGCGGTAGTCCTCCGAGCCGCCGGACACCAGCACGTCGTCGTCGGGCAGGATCGAGTACTGCGGATAGCGCGTGCCCTTCTCCATCTCGGGCCCGTCCACGAACTTCGGGTCGTCGGCCAGCAGGTCGATGATGCGGGTCTTCTTGCTGGACTTCCTGGACTCGCCGACCCCGCCACCGCCGATGACCATGTACTTCTCGTCCTGCGCGGGCGGCAGCAGCACCGTGCCCGCGGTCTCCAGGAGCTTCGGGTCGGACAGACCGGACAGCTTCTTGAACTTGTTCGTCTTCAGGTCCCAGACGCCCGGGTCACGGCCGACGTCGTCGGGCCCGTAGCCGGCGTTCGCGCCCGAGTAGAACAGCTTGCCGTTCTGCATCAGGGAGATCGCCGGATAGGTCGGGAACTGCCTGATCCCCTTGGTGTACGTCCACTTCTTGGTCTTCGGGTCGTACACCTCGTTCTTGCCCGGCACCAGCTGGCCGATCTCGTCCAGGCCGGAGAGGCTGAGGATCTTGCCGTCGGACAGGGTGGTGAGGGTGGGGTACCAGCGCGCCTCGTTCATCGGGTCGACCTTGATGTACTTCTCGGCGACCGGGTCGAACTCGAAGGCGTCCTTGATGCCCTGGAAGTCCTTCTTGTCGAGGGCGAGCTTCTCGGCGATGCCGTACGTGTTGCGGGTGTCGGCGCCCGACAGGCCCTGCACGCGGTAGTTGTCCTGCGTACCCGTCTCGTACTTGGCGCCGCTCTTCTGCGCCTCCACGTAGATACGGCCGAGCCCCGGCTCGTTGCGCAGGAACTTGCCGGTCGCCGGGTCGAAGACCTTCTTGGCCCGCTCGACGTTGACCGGGTCCTTCGACACGAACGTCTGGCCGTTCTCCTTGCCCGTGAAGCGGGTGCCGGCGGGCAGGGTGATCGGCTTGTCGGGGTTCTCGTTGTGGACGACCATCAGGCCGCCCGCCTTGGTGATGTCGCCCTTGAGCTTCTCGTACCGCTTGGTGCCGCCCGCGATCAGCAGATTGCCGTTGGGCAGCTGGGTGTGGCCCGTGCAGAACAGGTCGGCCGGCGTCGGGACCTTCTTGATCGTCTTCTTGACCGGGTCCCAGATGCGCGTGTCGAACTTCTTCGCGTCGAAGTTGTCCTGGTTGTTGCCCGAGCCCGCGATCAGCAGGATCTTGCCGGTGTGCAGGAGCGCGGCGTGGATGGTGTTGAGCCGGAACTCCTCCGGGAACTCGACCACGTCCCACTTGCCGTTGTCGGCCTTGTACTCAGGCCTGTTGATCTTGTACTCGTGGTACTGCTCCGACCCGAAGCGGTAGAGCGCGGGTCCGTTCATCCCGGCCAGCGCAAGCACCACCGCCGCACCGATCGCGATGCGGCGGGCGCGGCGGCGGCTGGAACCGTCTTTCACTTCATTTCCCGTCTAACTTGTCGTGGTGGTCTGCGGCGCCCGGAGGACATCTCCGGCCCGGGGCACGAGGTGCGCGGCGCAACCGCCGCCGGCCTCAGCCCCCGGACGAGTGGCGCTGCCCCCCGAGCGAGATCTGCACGGTCTGGTCGGTGCCCCCGCCCGACGCCCAGCTCGGCTTGTGCTGGGGCGTGTGCGGGGCGACCGGAGACTGCTGGGGCTGGTGGGGGATCAGGCTGTCCTGCACGGGCGCCGGGGGCTCCTGGGGAGACCCGTGCCGGTGCTTCCTGCCCTTCTTGTCCTGCCGCATCATCCAGCGCCAGGCGAACATCGGCGAGGCCGTGATGAGCAGCGCGAACGACGCCCAGATGATCATCGCCGGGTGGGCGTGACCGTAGACGAAACCGGCGGTGATCGAACCGCTGAAGATCGCGATGAAGTACCAGTGGTAGCGGAACGTCCCGAACCAGGTGTCCGGGCTCGCGGAATCGCCCTTCGGGGTCACCACGAACTTGCTCTTGCGCCGCAGCATCGAGTCGATCAGGGCCTTCGCGTACAGCGGCGCCGACAGCGCGGACATGATCATGCCGGCCACACCGCCGGAGCCCTCCGGCTCGTGCGGCGAGACGTTGTGGCGGCGGTTCCAGACGTAGAGACCGATCTGCAGCGCCGAGGCGTTGCCGTAGAGCATCAGCCAGATCGCCGGGTCGATGTTCACACCCGAGGCGCCGAGACCCAGGAACAGGGCGCAGCTCAGCGCGGCCAGGATCCAGTTGAGGGCCGACATCGGGTAGAAGATGATCATCATCGTGTAGTTGAAGAACTTGCTGGGCGGCAGCGAGTAGGCGCCCTTCCAGTACTGCTTGAGGATCGTCTCGTACGTACCCCGCGACCAGCGCATCTGCTGGGTGAAGAAGTCCGTCCAGGCGTTCGGGCCCTCGCCGACCGCGAGGACGTCCGGGGTGTAGACCGAGCGCCACTTCCTGCCCGTCGCCGGGTTCTTGGCGCGGTGGATCTCGAAACCGGTCGCCATGTCCTCGGTGATCGAGTCGTACAGACCGCCGATCTGCTTCAGCGCCCTGATGCGTACGGCGTTCGAGGTGCCCACGAACATCGGTGACCCGTAGGCGTTGCCCGCCCGCTGGATCAGCGCGTGGAACAGGAACTGCTGCGACTCGGCGGCCTTGGTGATCGGGTTGTCGTAGTTGCCGTAGACCTGCGGGCCGATCACGAAGCCGATGTCCGGGTCGCGGAAGAAGCCGAGCATCCGCTCCAGGTAGTTGGGCAGCGGGACGTGGTCGGTGTCGACGGAGGCGAAGAAGTCGTAGTGGTCGCCGTGCGCGTCCAGCCAGGCGTTGTAGTTGCCGTGCTTGGTCTTGGCGCGGTGCGGGCCCTTGGGCTGGTTCCACTTCGCGACGCCCTTGCGGGAGAAGTGGTGCACGCCCAGGCGCTCGCAGACCTCCCGGACCTCGGGGTCGTTGCCCTCGTCGAGCAGCCAGACGTGCATGAGGCCGCGGTGGCGGATCTTGACCGCGGCTTCCAGGGTCTTCGTCACCATCTCCAGCGGCTCCTTGCCGGGCACGAAGGAGGTGAGGAAGGCCACTCTCGTACCGGTCTCGGGAACCACCGGGATCGGGTCGCGGGCGACCAGCGTGGCGTGCGCGTTCGACAGCACGTTCATGCAGCGGAAGAGCTCGATCAGACCGATCGAGACCAGCATCACGATGTCGAGCGCCGGCAGGAAGTCGTAGGCGGGGTAGTCCCGCTCGGTCCAGTGCGAGGGCTGGAGCAGCCAGGCGAGCAGCACGATCGAGAGCAGTGGTGCGGCACCCAGCATCAGCGCCGCGCGCAGCCGGTGCGGCTCCTGCGAGAGCAACGTGCGGTACTGCACCTTGTACGGCTTGGTCGGATCGGGTTGGGTGAGAGGACCTGCGAGCCGGCTGTAGTGCTCGTAGTCGTATCTCGGCAGATTCTTCTTGATTCTCCGGAAAGTACCGGTCCGTGTCTGTGACGGCACCCTCAGTTGGGTGGTCTCGGACGGATCGGAGTTCTGCCGGGCGCCCGTCGGCGTCGACGTCATGAGTCTTCCCCCCACACGCGAGATGTCGCGTGCTCGTTGTTCCGTTCGCCGGCTCGTGTCCCCCTAGACATTCACAGGCGTATCAACAGCAGGCCCCTGGCACCACATCATCCACATACCCTATAGACATGGTGAAGCCGCCCTCCGGTTGCATGATGCCCCCCTCGGCATCCGTTCATGAACGGGGCCCCAATCCCCGCCTTCGGACGCAACCGGTTCCAAGCCCCCAACTGCGCTGTAACCGCAGCCTCTTGTAGCCCAGGGTTCTACGCCGTCCGTCATGATCGCAAGATGCGAAACACGGTGTTTACCGGTCATACGCGCTCATTGGGGTGCCTGATGGTCCCGCCTGGTGCCGTTGCGGTCAAGCGCGTACGAATGTTGCCGAAGTGTTCCCTTATCGCGTCCTCGGCCCTCACGGCGTCACCGGAGCGCACCGCGTCGAGGATCTCCCGGTGCTGCCGGCAGGTGACCTTCGGGTCCTGCGGCAGCTCCACGAGGTCCGTGCGTACGCGATGGAAGGCGTCCCAGAACGCCTCCAGGAGTTCACTCAGCAGTACGTTGTCCAGGCCGCGGTACAGGGTGGCGTGGAACGCGCGGTCGGTCTCGGCGAGACCCGTGCCGGCGGCGGCCTCGGCCTCCATGCGGTCGACCAGCGCGTCCAGGGCGGCGAGGTCGTCGGGCGGCACCCGGCCCGCGAGCCGGGAGACCAGCCCGGTCTCCACCGCCTCGCGCAGCTCCAGAAGCTGCAGGAGGCTGTCCTCGCCCCGGTAGTGCCCGGCGACCGTGCGGAAGGCCAGGCCCTCGATCATCGGCGCCATGGACATCGGCCCGACGTACGTGCCGAAGCCGTGGCGGATCTCGACGATGCCCATCGCCTGGAGAGCCTTGAGGGCCTCGCGCACGGAGTTGCGGCTGGCGCCGAGCAGCTCCATGAGGTCGGGCTCGGTCGGCAGTACGGCCCCCGAGGGCAGCCGACGGTCGATGATGAGCTTCTTGATCCGCTCCTGGAGGTCGCGCGCCATGGCGAGAGGGTAGCGGGCCGTAAGGGTCCGGCCGTACGCGAAGAGGCTCCTCACTGTCGTGAGGAGCCTCTTCGTCGTGTGCGCCGCCAGGGACTCGAACCCCGGACCCGCTGATTAAGAGTCAGCTGCTCTAACCAACTGAGCTAGCGGCGCGTACGGCTCTCGCCGACGCGAGAACTCTACCGGACCCTCGCGGGCGCTTTCGACGCGGCGACGGGGGGCCGCTTGCGGTCGTGCTTCGGCTGCGGGCCGGTGGGGGTTGCTCGCGCGGTTCCCCGCGCCCCTGTCGGGGCGCCCCCCACCGCCGGAGGCATCCGCTACATCATTCGGACCGTCAACATGCGACACCCGCGACAAGTTGAGAAACTGACGAGCGTGCAGAAGCGCGGAAATCTCCAGCAGAGCCTTCAGCAGGACGACGAGGGGAAAAGCATGACCGCTCCGGCATTCGAGGAATTCGATCCCGAGAGCGACTGCGAATGCCCCGGGTGCGCCCACTGGCGGCGGGTTCTGCCGCATTCGGCGGCCGGCGGAATCGGCGGGCATCCGGCGGCCCTTCCCCAGATTCTCGGCCTCGGCCGGTCCGGACGGACCCCCGTGGCACTGGCCCTCGCGGCCGCCGCGGGCACGGTGCTCGGCGCCGGGCACACGGTGCCCGCCGTGGCCGCCGCGCACGCACCGCAGCGGCCCGGCCTGCCCGTGGCCGACGAACCCGACACGCCGCAGGGCGGGACGACGACGCTGCACGGCCCCGGCGGCGTCCCGGCCAGGATCAAGGCACCCCACACGAGCCGGGCCGAGATCATCAACCGGGCCAAGGAGTGGGTCGCCGCTCAGGTGCCCTACAGCATGAGCGCGTACTGGTCCGACGGCTACCGGCAGGACTGCTCGGGCTTCGTCTCCATGGCCTGGAATCTCGGCGGGAACGAATGGACGGGCAGCCTCGACAAATACGCAGTCAGGATTCCCAGGGAAGAACTCCAGCCCGGGGACATGCTGCTCTTCCACAATCCGGCCGACCCCGAAAAGGGGTCGCACGTCGTGATTTTCGGCGGCTGGACGGACTACACGCAGAGCCATTACATCGCGTACGAGCAGGCCCGCCCGCACGCCCGCAGGCAAGCCACTCCCTACGCCTACTGGAGCAATTCGGACCGCTATCTCGCGTACCGGTACAAGGGGCTCAAGGCGGAGACGGGGAAGGACGGCGCGGGCACCGTCACGCCCGTCAGTTCTCCGGCCAAGGAGCCGGCCGCGGCTGCCTATCCCGGGGCGACCGCCTTCGGGCCCGGCGCGAACAACGCGTACGTCACCCGGCTCGGGCGGATGCTCGTCGCGCGGGGAGCGGGGGCGTACTACACCTCGGGGCCCGGTCCGCGCTGGTCGGACGCGGACCGGCGGGCGACCCAGGCGTTCCAGCAGGCACAGGGCTGGACCGGAGCGGACGCCGACGGGTCGCCGGGGCCGATGACCTGGGCGTACCTGGTGAGCGGGAAGGGCCGTGACATCAGGGCGGCGAGCGGCGGCAGCCCCGGCACTCCCGCGCGGCCCCCGGCCGGGGAGGTCGCCTCGCACGGCGTGCCCGGCTATCCCGGCCGGGCGCTGTTCCGGCCCGGCGCCAGCAACGCCTACGTCACCCGGCTCGGGAAGCAGCTGGTGAAGAAGGGGTTCGGCAAGCACTACGCGAAGGGTCCGGGACCGAGCTGGGGCGAGGGCGACCGGCGCAACGTCGAGGCGTTCCAGCGCGCGCAGGGGTGGCGCGGCGGGGCGGCGGACGGCTACCCGGGGCCGGAGACCTGGCGGCGGCTCTTCTCCTGAAGGACCGCACGGCTGAAGGGCCGCGGGGTCCGTGGGCTTCGGAACCCATGACCTCAGCACCCTGAGGGCTCCGGCTCCCAGGGACCCGGGCCCCACCCGCTCCGGAAGCTCGCGCGGTGGCGGCGCGGGGCGGATCCGGCGACATGCGACGGCACTTCCCTCATGGCAGTTCTTCCTGGCGCGGAGGCACGGAGGCACGGATGAGTACGACGACTTCACACTCCCCGGAGTTCGACGGGGCCCCCGAGACGGGCGGGCGCGACACGGCTGCCCGCGGGGCGCGGGTCATCCACAACGAGGCGACCACCGAGATCCCGGTCCACCTGCTGTTCCGCGACGAGCCCGAACCGGTGTCCGTACCGCTCGCGCCCGCCGTCGTGAGCCGGCGGCGGGGCACCGGCGAGCAGCCTCGGATCGCCCGGCGCACCCCCGCCCCGGCGCGGCCCAGGACCGTACCGGAGACCGACCCCGAGCTGGTGGAGCGGCCCGCTCGGGTCCTGCCGGGCGCGGCCGGAGTGCTGGCCGGTGCCGTCGGTGCGACCGGGTGCGTCCTCGCGTCGTGGTGGGCGGGCGTCCTGCCGCCGCTCGCCGTGGACGCGCTCGGGCTGCCCGCGCACACCGGCGCCGGGCTGGGCGGCCCGCAGTGGGCGGCGCTCGCGGGATGCGGGGCGCTCGGCCTGTTCGGATTCGGCGGGCTGGCGCGCGGCCGCACCGGACGTGCCTGGGTGCTCGGACTCTTCGGCCGCTACCGGGGCACGGTCCGGCGCACCGGCCTCATGTGGGTGAACCCCCTGCTGCTGCGCCGCCGGATCGACGTACGGCTGCGGCACTGGCGGAGCGAGGCGATGCCCGCGGTCGACGCGAACGGGGTCGCCCTGCGCGTCGTCGTGCTCGTCGTCTGGCGGGTGCGGGACACCGCGCGCGCCACGCTCGGCGTCGAGGACCACCAGCGGTATCTGCGCGAGTGCGTGGAGGCGGCGCTCGCCCGTGTGCTCGCGCAGCTGCCGGCCGACGTGCCGCCGAACTCGCCGAGGGCGGCCGACTCCGCGACCCTGCGCAACACGGAGGCCGTCAGCGACTCGCTGACCCGCATCGTGGCCGCGGACGCGGCGGCGGCCGGCCTCCAGGTCTTCTCCGCCCAGCCGCTCGCGGTGGAGTACGCGCCCGAGATCGCCGCCGTGATGCAGCGCCGCCGGATCGCCGCCCTGGACGCCCAGCACCGCGACAAGGTCCTCACCTCGGTCGTCGACTCGGTGGAGGACACGGTGACGCGGCTGACGGTGCGTGGACTGGTCGAGCTCGACGACTACGAGCGCAAGGCTCTGGTGAAGGACCTGACGGTGGCGTTCTATACGGGGCATGGAGATCGATGACCCCCACACCCCCGCCGGATCGCCCCTCACCCTTTCCGCCCTCGCCGCCGACGCCTGGAGCCTGACCGACGGCACGCCGCGCGCCGTGCTGGGCCTGGCCGGTCCGCCCGGCGCCGGGAAGTCGACCCTCGCCCGCGCGCTGGTCGCGCACCTCGGCGAGGGGGCCGCCTATCTGCCGCTCGACGGCTTCCACCTCTCCAACGCCCAGCTGGAACGCCGCGGCCTGACCGCCCGCAAGGGCTCCGAGCCGAGCTTCGACGTGTGGGGCTACGTCGACCTGCTGCGCCGGGTCCTCGACGAGACCGGCCGGGACATCTACGTACCGGACTACGACCGCACGATCGACGAGCCGGTCGCCGCCCGGCACGTGGTGTCCCCGCAGGCCCGGCTGATCGTCACGGAAGGCAACTACCTCGCCTGTGATCTGCCGGGGTGGCGGGACGCGTACGTGTTCATGGGGGAGTGCTGGTACGTCGAGGCGCCCGGGGGCGTGCGTCGGGTGAGGCTGGTGGAGCGGCAGTTGGCGGGCGGGAGGGGCGAGGGCGAGGCGCGGGACTGGGTGGCGGCCAACGACGAACCCAACGGGGAGCTCGTGGAGAAGTCGCGGGGCCGCTGCCACCGGATCCTCTCCACGATTGGTATGGACCCATCCCATTTTTGATATGGACACAGCCAACAGTCAGCAATAATCTGGAACTTGGTCTAGACCTGCACGGCTCACGGAACTTCCCCCACGTTCTCCAGGAGCGGCAGCATGCGAGAAACTCCCCCACCCCGGAAGCGACTGAAGTGGTACGCCGTCGCGGTCGGGCTCGCCACCACCGGAGCGTTCGTGCTCTCCAGCGGCGGAGCCACCGGCCACGGCTACACCGACCTCCCCATCAGCCGTCAGAAGCTGTGCCAGAACGGCTCCGTGGCCAACTGCGGCGCCATCCAGTGGGAGCCCCAGAGCGTCGAGGGCCCCAAGGGCTTCCCGGCGTCCGGACCGGCGGACGGCCGGATCTGTTCCGCGAACCACGCCAACTTCGGCACGCTCGACAAGGCGACGACCCCCTCGGGTGGCGCCTGGCCGACGACGAGGGTCAACGGCGGGCAGAGCTACACCTTCCGCTGGCAGTTCACGGCCCGGCACTCCACGACCGACTTCAAGTACTACATCACCAAGAGCGGCTGGAACCAGAACGCTCCGCTGACCCGGTCCGCGCTGGTCACCACCCCGTTCCTGACCGTCCCGTTCAGTGGCCAGCCTCCGGCGACGCTGTCGCACAGCGGCACCCTGCCGACCGGCAGGAGCGGACACCACGTCATCCTCGCGGTGTGGACGATCGCCGACACGGGGAACGCGTTCTACGCCTGCTCCGACGTCACGTTCTGAGCGCACCCCGGCCGTCCGCCGCGCAACTCTGAGCATCTCTTGAGGCTCTTCCGCACCCCCCACGGGTAGGTTCCACGCACGTCGACATGGTCATGACGGCGTGCGTGGAGCTGTAAACGGACGACGGGGGTTGTCGATGGATCTCATGTTCTACGCGGTACCGGGCCTGATCATGGCGGTGGCCCTCTTCGTGTCCGTCAGGGTGGTCCGCCGTGCGCTGGACCTCCGGCGGGTCTGGAACAGCGGGCTGACCGCGGAGGCGCGCTGCCTGCGTACGTACACGACGACCAGCGGCGGCAGCGGCGACTCCTCCGTGCACACGACGCTGCACCACGTGTACGAGTTCACGGCCCGGGACGGGCGCGCCGTCCGTTTCGAGGAGGAGGACGGACCCGGGACGACGGTCGAGGGCGACATCGTCGTCGTGCACTACGCCGAGGGCGAGATGGTGAAGGCCACGGCCCGGCCGCCCGGCCACGTCAGGAACACGGCCTCCACCGTTGCCCTCCTCGCGTTCCTCGCCGTGGTCGTGGTGTTCTGCGTCGGCTTCATGACCACCTACACCGAGACCTCCTCGGGCGGCGACTCCTTCGGGAGCGGCCGGCCCTCCGTCGTGCACGAGCCTCCCTCGCCCGACGACATGCCCTACGACAGGGTGCCCTGACCCTCCGCACCCGACCCTCCGCACCCGTCTCCACATCTGACGCTCCGTCAATTATGGTGCGGCCCATGGCAGTCGACAGCGCGGGGACCGTCGCGGAGCTCGTACGGGACCGGTGGGGCGACCACCGGCCGGGGCTGTGGTTCGAGGACCGGACCCTGACCCATCACGAGGTGGCCGCGGGCGCGGCGGCCAGAGCCGCGCTGCTGACGGACCTGCTGCCGCCCGGCGCCGCACCCCATCTGGGGGTGCTGCTCGACAACACCCCCGAATACCCCCTGTGGTTGAGCGCGGCGGCCCTCGCGGGCGCCGCCGTCGCCGGCATCAACCCGACCCGCCGCGGCCCCGAACTCGCCCGCGACATCCTGCACACCGAGTGCCGCGTCCTCATCACGGAGCGAACCCACCTCCCGCTCCTCGACGGACTCGAACTGCCGGGAACACGCGTGCTGGTGACCGGCACCGAGGCGTACGAGGAACTGCTCCGGCCGTACGCGGACGCACGCCCCGAGCCCGGGAAGGCCGCCCCGGAGAGCCGGCTCCTCCTGTACTTCACCTCCGGCTCGACCGGCGCGCCCAAGGCGGCGATCTGCTCGCAGGGGCGGCTCGCGGCGGCCGGGCGGTCACTGGCCGGCCACTTCGGGGTGCGCGCGGACGACGTGCACTACGTCTGCATGCCGATGTTCCACGGCAACGCGGTGATCGCCGACTGGGCCCCGGCCCTCGTCGCCGGCGCGGGCGTGGCACTGCGGCGGCGCTTCTCCGCGTCGGGGTTCCTCACGGACGTACGGGCGTACGGGGCCACGTACTTCACGTACGTGGGGCGTGCCGTCCAGTACATCCTGGAGACCCCGGCCCGCGCCGACGATAGGGACAACCCGCTGCGGACCGGCTTCGGGACGGAGGCGGGAGCGGTGGACGCGGCCGCCTTCGAGGAGCGGTTCGGGGTGCCCCTCGTGGAGGGGTACGGGTCCTCGGAGGGCGGCGCGGCGATCCAGCGGACACCAGGGACGCCCGGGGGCGCGATCGGACGGGCGGCGCCCGGCGACGACCTCGCGGTGGTCGATCCGGTGAGCCGGACCGAGTGCCCCGCGGCCGTCTTCGGAGCCGACGGCCGGCTGCTCAACGGGCGGGACGCCATAGGGGAGTTGGTGAACCGTGGCCCGAACCGCTTCGAGGGGTACTGGCGCAACCCGGCGGCCGAGGCGGCGCGGCGCCGGTCGGCCCCCGCCGGCGCGGACGGGGACGGCGGTGCGGCCGGTGCCGGCGACGGCTGGTACTGGACCGGTGACCTCTTCTACCGGGACGCCGGGGGATTCCTGTACTTCGCGGGCCGTACGGACGACCGGCTCCGCGTCGACAGCGAGAACCTGGCCGCCGCGGTGATCGAGAACATCCTCGCCCGCCACGGGAGCGCGGACGCCGTGGCCGTGTACGCCGTTCCCGACCCGGTGGCCGGCGACCAGGTCATGGCCGCGGTGGCCGGCACCTTCGAACCGCTCGCCTTCGAGGCCTTCCTGCGCGCCCAGCCGGATCTGGGGACCAAGATGGCCCCCCGTTTCGTACGGGTCGTCGAGCGGATGCCGGTCACCGCCACCAACAAGATCCACCGGGCGGCACTGCGCCGCGAGGGCTTCCGCTGCGCGGACCCGGTGTGGTGGCGGCCGCCGGGCGAGTCCGGGTACCGGCTCCTGACCGGCGAGGACGTCGAGGCGCTGGTCGCGCGGTACCGGGCGCGGGGCCGCGAGGAACTGCTGGCGAGGTAGAGCCGCCTGCCCCGGGAGCGGGATCGACAGGTGGTGCCGGGCAGCACAGAAGGCCCCCGCTCTCGCGGAGGCCTTCTCTGTGGTGCGCCGCCAGGGACTCGAACCCCGGACCCGCTGATTAAGAGTCAGCTGCTCTAACCAACTGAGCTAGCGGCGCATGACTCCCGCCGAACCGCTCTCGCGGCTGGCGACAGGGAAAATACTACCCGGTCCACGGGAGTGCTCCGGACCACTCGTACGTGCCCCGGATCACTCGGACCGGCAGGTCGGGGAGCCCTTCGGCCCGCCGGCGGGGGAGGCCCTCAGATCGCCAGGGAGAGCAGGACCGGCGCGGCGCCCCGGTTCAGTGTGTCCGCCGCCTCGCGCAGCCGGTGGGCGTGCCGCACCGGGAGGGAGAGGGCGAGGCAGCCCACGGCGGAGCCGGCCGTGATGGGGACCGCCGCGCAGACCGTCCCGACCGCGTACTCCTGGAGGTCGAGCACGGGCACGGTGGGTGCCTGGGCGTCGAGCCGGGACAGGAACACCCGCTCGTTCGTGATGGTGCGCGAGGTGAGCCGGGCCATCCGGTGGCGGGAGAGGTGGTCGCGCCGGCCGTTGAGGTCGAGCTGCCCGAGGAGGCTCTTGCCGATCGCGCTGGCGTGGGCCGCGGAACGGAAGTCCACCCACTCGTTGACCGCGGGGGTGGCCGGGCCGTCGGCGCACTGCGTGACGTGGATCTCGCCGTCCACGTACCGGCTCATGTAGACGGCGGCGCCGAGCGAGTCGCGCAGCCGGTCGAGGTTCCGCTGGAGCTGGTCGCGCAGGGCCTCGTCCCGGCCGTGCGCCGAGCCGAGCCTGCCGAAGGCCGCCCCGGTGACGTACGCCCCGTCCGCGAGCTGTTCGACGTATCCCTCGCGGCGCAGCATGCGCAGGAGTGCGGTGAGGCGCTCGGTGCCGAGGCCGGCGTGGCGGGCCAGTTCGACGTCGGTGACGCCGGTGGTGTGCCGGGCCACGGTCTCCAGCACGCGCAGGGCGTCCTGGGCCGAGTGGCGTGGCGTGGTCGGTTCGAGCTTCACGACAGCTCACCTCGCAGTGACGCTCCGGATGCCGGCGGATGGTGTCCCTGCCGGGGGTCCGGTCCGCGGCGGAGCCGCTGTCGGATGCCGTGTCCCACGGAACGGTGCGGCAGCGCCACGGTTGTCCCCCTGCGCTTTTCGGCCCGGCATGCGCATCAACGCAGCCCGGACGGCCGGGCCCCCTCCACGATAACCGCCAAGGCGTGTACGGGGAGGGGCTGTTGGCGAGATTGGTGGCGTGTTCCAGCCCCCTCAACAGCGACTCATTTTCTTGGCATATGCCAAAGTCATGAGCCAGAACCCGGATCCGGTCCCGGCCGTCCTCACGCGCCCAGGCGGGCCCGGGGCGTTCCGGAACGGGACGCGCGCGGAGCGCACCCGCTCACAGCACCGCCCCGAGGAACTCCCGGGTCCTCTGGTGGTCCGGGTCGCCGAAGATCTTCTCCGGCGGACCGGACTCCAGGACCCGCCCGGAGTCGAACATCAGTACCTGGTCGGAGATGTCCCGGGCGAAGCTCATCTCGTGGGTCACGCAGAGCATCGTGATGTCGGTGGTGCGGGCGATGTCCCGCAGCACGTCGAGGACACCCGCGACCAGCTCGGGGTCGAGCGCGGACGTCACCTCGTCCAGGAGCAGCACCTGCGGTCGCATCGCCAGGGCCCGCGCGATCGCCACACGCTGCTGCTGACCGCCGGAGAGCTGGCTCGGGTACTTGTCGACGTGTTCGGCCAGCCCCACCAGGTCGAGCAGCTCGCGCGCCCGCTCCTCGGCCGCGTCCTTGGACATCCCGAGCACGGTGACCGGCGCCTCGGTGATGTTGCGCAGCACCTTCATGTTCGGGAAGAGGTTGAACTGCTGGAAGACCATCCCGATGTTCTTGCGGACCTCGCGGATGTGCTTCTCGCCGGCCGGGACCAGCTTGCCGTTCTTCTCCTCGTGGGTGAGGTAGTCGCCGCCCACCTTGATCGTGCCCTCGTCGGGCTTGGCCAGGGTCATCAGCAGCCGCAGGATCGTCGTCTTGCCGGAGCCGGACGGGCCGATCAGCGTGACGTGCTTGCCGGACGCGACGGAGAAGTCGAGCTCGTCGAGGACGGTGTTGTCCCCGAAGCGCTTGGTGACCTTGTCGAAACGGATCAGCTCGCTGCCGTCCGCCACCGGGTTGGCGGTGGGGTCGGCGCCGGGCTCTTTCATCAGAGGGGTGTCAGCGGACAAGACGTCGCTCCAGGGCTCGCATGAGGAGGGAAGCGGGATAGGAAATGAGGATGAAGGCCACGCCGATGACCGTCAGCGGCTCGGTGAACTGGAAGTTCTGCTGCGCGAACAGCCGCGCCTCGCCGAGCATGTCGAGGACGGTGATCGCCATCAGCATGGGCGTGTCCTTGAGCATCGAGATGACGTAGTTGCCCAGCGCGGGCACCACCCGGCGGATCGCCTGCGGCAGGATCACCGCGGTCCAGGTCCGGGTCATGGGCAGGTTCAGTGCCGTGGCCGCTTCCCACTGGCCGGCCGGCACGCCCTCGATGCCGGCCCGGTAGACCTGCATCGTGTACGTCGAGTAGTGCAGCCCGATCGCGACGACACCGGTCGTCATCGCGGAGAACGTGATGTTCCACTCGGGCAGCACGTAGAAGAGGAAGAACAGCTGCACCAGCAGCGGGGTGTTGCGGATGAACTCCGTGACGACCCCGACCGGCCAGCGCACCCACCGGGTCGGCGTCCGCATCAGCAGCGCCCACACCAGCCCGAGGGCGAAGGAGATCAGCGAGCCGAGCACCAGCGCCTGCAGGGTGACCAGCAGACCGTCCCAGAAGAGCGGCATGAAGTCGCCGACGGCACTCCAGTCCCATTTCATCAGCGACCCCCTGCCGCTTCGGCGCCTACGGCCGTGGTCTCGGGACGGGCCGCGGAGACCTTGGGCTTCCCGCCGTCAGCGGGCGCCCTGCCGACCCCGGCCTTCAGCCGCTTCTCCAGACCGCGCATGAGGCGCGTGAGCAGGAAGGCGATCACGAAGTAGATCAGCAGGATGTACGTGTAGATCTCCGCGCTCTCCTGCAGCGCGAGCCGCACCAGGTTCCCGCTGAACGCCAGGTCGCCCATGCCCATCACGGACACCAGGGCGGTGCCCTTGAGCAGCTCGATCAGCAGGTTGGAGAAGGGCGGGATCATCTCCGGCACCGCCTGCGGCAGCAGGATCAGCCGCAGCCGCTGCGCGTGCGTGAAGCTGAGCGCGATACCGCCCTCACGCTGCGCCGGGTCGACGGAGTTCAGGGCGCCGCGCACGATCTCGGAGCCGTACGCCCCGTAGGTGAGACCCAGTGCGAGGGTGCCCGCCCACATGGGGACGAGCTGCCAGCCGAAGGCGGGTGGCAGCACGAAGAACACCCAGAAGATCATGATCAGCGCGGAGGTGCCGCGGAACACCTCGGTGTAGAAGCCCGCCAGGAAGCGGACGATCCACAGCCGGTGGGTGCGCGCGATGCCCACCACGAAGGAGACGGCCGCGGCCAGCAGCGCGCTGAACACCAGCAGCTGGACGGTGACCCAGATCCCCTTCAGTACGAGTTCCCAGAGTCCCGATGTCATCCGCCGCACAACTCCTTCGCGGTCATATCGGTCATCTCGTTCTTGGTGAATCCGAAGGGCCGCAGGATCCGGAGCAGCTCACCGCTCTCCTTCATCTTCTTGAGTTCCACGTTGAAGGCGTCCCGCAGCCGTGTCTCCGTCGGGCGGAACGCGAAGCCGCCGCCGTCCGTGTGCGGCTTGCCGTCCACGAGGGGCGCGAAGGGCTCGGTCGACTCCACCTTGCGGGACTTCTTGACGACCTCGCGGGTGGTCAGCGCCGTCCCCGCGAAGACGTCGACACGGCCCGCCTCGACGGCGTTCATGCCCGCGACCTGGTCCTGGACGATCAGGATGTCGCTCTCCTTGTACCCGGCCTCGACTGCGTACTGGATCTCCGCGTAGCCGGTGCCGGTCGCGAACTTCGCCTTCGACTCGACGACGTCCTTGTAGTCGCGCAGGTTCTTCGGATTGCCCTTGCGCACGATGAACGCGTCGAGCATCTGGTAGTCCGGGTCGGAGAAGATCACCTGCTCACAGCGCTCGGCGTTGATGTACATCCCGGCGGCGACCACGTCGAACTGCTGGGACTTCAGGCCGGGAATGAGCGAGCCGAACTCCGTGGGCACGGGCTGGACGCTGTCCACCCCCAGCCGCTTGAAGATGACCCTCGCGAGTTCCGGGGCCTCGCCCGTGAGCTCGCCGTTCTTGTCGATGTAGCCGAAGGGGATCTCGCCGGCGATACCGAGGCGTACGACACCCTGGGCCTTCAGCCGGCCCAGGAGATCACCGCCGTCCTTGCCCGACGCCGTGGCCACGCGGCTGCAGCCGGCGGCGCCGAGCGCACCCAGCGCCGCGACACCCGCCAGCAGCGACCGGCGGCTCGTGCCGCGCCGACCGCGGTCCTCTACCTCCGGCGAAGCTTCCTTCGCGTCGTTCCCAAATGGTGGAGCCATGGGCGCGCGGCTACCCGAGACGATGCAAGTTATGCGGATCAGTTTGCGCCCCTGTACCGCGGGGCCCTCTTGACCCCGGGTGGACCATGGAAACCATGGCCGACCGTTACATCGACGTGTCCCTGTCCAAGCGCGGAGTGCACTGCACGGCGAAGCTCCTCGACGACCGCGCCCCGATCACCTGCGACGCCGTGTGGAACGCGCTGCCGCTCGGTGGCGACGTCTATCACGCGAAGTACGCCCGCAACGAGATCTACACCCTGCTCCCGGCCTTCGCGCCGGACGAACCCCCACTGGAGAACCCGACCGTCACGCCCATTCCGGGCGACCTCTGCTACTTCTCGTTCTCCGGCACACAGCTGGGCACGCAGGCGTACGGCTACGGGGGCGCCTCCGGCGGGGTGCGGGCGGGGGTGCCGGTGATCGACCTGGCCCTCTTCTACGAGCGGAACAATTTGCTGCTCAACGGGGATGTGGGGTGGGTCCCCGGGATCGTGTGGGGGCAGGTGGTGGAGGGCCTGGAGCAGATGGCTGAGGCCTGCAACGACCTGTGGCGTGCGGGGGCGCTGGGGGAGTCCCTGAGGTTTCGGCGGGTTTAGCGGCGGGGTCCGTCGGGTCGCGAGCGGGCTGAGGTGCCCCTGAAGGTCGCCGCAGGCGCCTTCCAGGGGCGCGGGGAACTGCGCGGCCGGCCCCCACCGGGCCCGCAGCTTCTCCCCGGACCTCCCAACCCCTAAAGGCGCGGAGGCGCGACCCCGCCGACACCGGCCGAGTACAACGCGTGGGCCGTCCGCAGGACCACCGCGTCGTCGTGGCGGGCGGCGACGATCTGGAGGCCCACCGGGAGGCCGTCCTCGTCCACCCCGACCGGCACCGTTGCCGCGGGCTGCTGCGTCATGTTGAAGGGGTACGTGAAGGGCGTCCAGCCCGTCCACCTGCGATGCCCCGAGCCGCGGGGCACCTCCGCGCCCGCCTCGAACGCCGTGATCGGCATCGTCGGCGTCACCAGCACGTCGTACGTGTCGTGGAAGCGGCCCATCCGCCGCCCGAGCTCCATGCGCACGTCCACCGCGGCGAGGTAGTCCAGCGCGCCGAACCGCGCCCCCAGCCCGCAGATCTCCCGCAGCCCCGGGTCGAGCAGCTCCCGCTGGTGCGGCCCGAGCCGCTGCGTCACCCGAGCCGCCCCGCTGAACCACAGCACATGGAACGCCTCGACCGGATCCGTGAAGTCGGGGTCGGCCTCCTCGACGTACGCGCCGAGGGACGCGAGCCCCTCCACCCCGCGCCGCACCGCCGCCGCGACACCGGGCCGCACCGCCACCTGCCCACCGAGGGAGGGCGAGTAGGCGACCCGCAGCCCCCGCACGCCACCGCCGAGCGCATCCGCGTACGAGCCGCCCGCCGGGCCGAGCCCCGACCAGTCCCGCGTGTCCGGCCCGCTGACGACGTCCAGCATGAGCGCCGCGTCCGCGGCGTCCCGCGTCATCGGCCCCACGTGCGCGAGCGTCCCGAACGCGCTCGCGGGATACAGCGGCACCCTCCCGTACGTCGGCTTCAGCGCGAAGACGCCGCAGAAGGAGGCGGGGATACGGACGCTGCCGCCCCCGTCCGTGCCCAGCGACAGCGGACCGGCGCCCAGTGCCACGGCCGCCGCGCTCCCGCCGCTCGACCCGCCCGACGTCCGTGAGGGGTCGTACGGATTGCGCGTCACCCCCGTCGCGGGCGAGTCGGTGACGCCCTTCCAGCCGAACTCGGGGGTCGTCGTCCGGCCGAGGAAGACCGCTCCGTGCTCGCGCAGCCGCGCCACGGACGGCGCGTCCTCGTCCCAGCGCCCCTGAGGGGAGATCGTCCTGGAGCCCTTCAGGGTCGGCCCGCCGCGCATCAGCAGGATGTCCTTCACCGAGACCGGCACGCCGTCCACCAGCCCGGCCGGCTCGCCCCGCCGCCACCGCTCGGCGGAGTCCCGTGCCTGCGCGAGCGCGGCCTCCTCGTCGAGACGGACGAACGCGTTCACCGCGGGCTGGATCTCCTCGGCCCTGCGCAGCGCGGCCCGCACCGCGTCCACCGGGCTGAATTCGCCCTTGCGGTACCCCTCGACGAGTCGTACAGCGGTCAGCTCGGTGAGTTCGGTCATCCGCCCCTCCAACGTGTGTCAGTGGCCAGGTACGTATCCACGCCGCTTGTCGACGACGTTCGGCAGCGGACTGCCCGCCTCCCAGAGCTCGAACAACTCCACGAACTGCGCGCCCAGTTCGTCCCGCCAGCCCACGGTGTCGCCACTCATGTGCGGTGACACGATCAGCCCCGGGACCTCCCACAACGGGCTGTCGGGGCCCAGCGGTTCGTGCGCGAAGACGTCGAGCGCCGCCCCCGCGATCCACCGGTCCGTGAGGGCCCGGGCCAGCGCCTCCTCCACGACGAGCTGCCCGCGGCCCACGTTCACGAAGCGCGCCGACGGCTGCATCAGCCCGAACCGCCGGGCGTCGAACATCCCGTACGTCTCGTCCGTGAGCGGCGCCGCGGACACCACCCAGTCGGCCCGGGCCATCAGCGGGTCCAGCTCCTCGGGCCCGTGCACCCCGTCACGCGCGGTGCGCCCCACGAGCGCCGTCGTGATGCCGAGCGCCCCCAGAGTCCGCCCGACCGCCCGTCCGATCGGCCCGGAACCGACCACACACGCCCGGGTGCCCGCGACCCGCTGCGACTCGCGGTGCCGCCACTCGCGCGCCCCCTGGAGCTCCCACGTGCGCGGCAGGTCCTTGGCCATGGCGAGGACGAGCGCGGCCACGTACTCCGCGATCGGCTGGTCGAAGACGCCGCGCGCGTTCGTCACCAGCGTGCCGGAGGCGGCCAGTTCGGGGCACATCAGATGGTCCACGCCGGCGCTCGCCGTGTGCACCCAGCGCGGCCGCGGCCCCTCGCCCGGCCAGGCCCGGCGCACCGCGTGCGAGGCGAAGTCCCAGACCAGCAGCACGTCCGCGGTGGGCAGCAGCGCCGCCAGCGTCGACTCGTCCGCGTGCTCGACGCGCACCCGCCCGGTGAGCCGCCCGAGCCGTGGCGGCGGCTCGGCGTCCAGCACCAGCAACGTCAGCTTTTCGGCCATGTTCGAGGACGGGGGAGCGGTCATCGGGGGGAAACCGTTTCGCAACGCGGGTCCGCTTCTCTGAGTCTGGGGCACTGCTGCGGGACATCGGCCAAGCCGTCTGAGATGTGCGGATTGACCACGCTCGCACCCGAACCTACCTTCGTCAACACGGGCTCTTTTTCCGGGGGTTCCGGGGGTCCCGTCCGTTCCTGTCCCGACGCCCCGGCATGCGCCGGCCTGTGTCCCCCGGCCGCGCGGTCGGTCTCCACCACTCGCTCGACCCGAGTTTGGGGCTGCTCATGGACGTCTCCTTCCTTGGTGGACCGCACCCTCAAAGGGGTGTCGGCGTCGTCGCACCCTTCGACTTCGCCCTCGACCGCGAACTGTGGCGATGGGTGCCCGACGAGGTCTCGCTGCACCTCACCCGTACCCCGTTCGTACCCGTCGAGGTCAGCCTCGACCTCGCCCGCCTGGTCAGCGAACACGAGACGCTCGGCGACGCGGTGCGCACGCTCAACGCCGTTGCGCCGGAGATCGTCGCGTACGCCTGCACGTCCGGCAGTTTCGTCGGGGGGATCCCGGGCGAGCGCGCGATGTGCGAGGCCATGACCCGGGCGGGCGCGGTCCCCTCCGTGACCACGTCCGGCGCACTCCTGGAGGCACTGGAAGAACTGGGCGTGCGCCGGATCGCGCTCGTCACGCCGTACACCGTCTCCGTGACCCAGTCCCTGGAGGACTACCTCGCCGAAGCGGGCATCGCGGTCACCGGCCGCGCCTACATGGGCCTGACCAGGCACATCTGGAAAGTCCCGTACCGCGATGTCGTCGACATGGCCCGCGACGCCGCGTGTGTGGCCGCCGACGCGCTGTTCATCAGCTGCACCAACCTCGCCACCTACGACGTCATCCCGCAGCTGGAGGCCGAGCTGCGCATCCCGGTGATCTCGGCCAACCAGGTGACGATGTGGGCCGCACTGCGCCACCTGGGTACCCGGGCGGTAGGGCCGTACCAGGCGCTGATCGACGCATCGGCGCGACAGCGGCCCGTACCGCCCGCACTGCCGGAAGAACAGGAAGGTTGGGCATGACGGCTCTCGGATTCCTCTACCCGGGCCATTCGGCCGAGGACGACTACCCGCGCATCGAGCAGCTCCTCGGCAGCGACATCCGCCTCCAGGTCGTCCACACGGACATCGGCGAGGACGCCCACCGCGTGGACGCGCTGCTGGAAATGGGCTCGGCCGCCCGCCTCGCCGCCGGTGTCGAGGAGCTGCGCCTGTCCGGCGCCGAGGCGGTCGTCTGGGCCTGCACCAGCGGCAGCTTCGTGTACGGCTGGGAGGGCGCCCACGACCAGGTCCGCGCCCTGGCCCTGGCGGCGGGGCTGCCGGCGTCCTCCACGTCCTTCGCGTTCGCCCACGCCGCACATGAGCTGGGCGCGAAGCGCGTCGCGATCGCGGCCACCTATCCCGACGACGTGGCCGCGCTCTTCGCGTCGTTCCTGACGGAAGCGGGCCTGGAGGTCGTCTCCGTACGCGGTTCCGGGATCATCACGGCCGCCGAGGTCGGCACTTGGGGCGAGGCGGAGGTCCTGGCCCTGGCCCGCGGGGCCGACCACCCCGAGGCGCAGGCCCTGCTGCTCCCGGACACCGCCCTGCACACGGCCTCCTGCATCCCCGCCCTGGAGAAGGAGCTGGGCAAGCCGGTCCTCACCGCCAACCAGGTCACGGTCCGGGAGGCCCTGCGCCTGGCGGACCGCAGGGTCAACGCCCCGGAACTGGGCGCACTCTTCACGAGGGAGCCGATCGTCCAGGCCTAGCGCCCAAGGTCGCGCGGGGAACCGTGCGACCGGCCACTCACGACCTGCCCAGGCCACCCACGACCCGTACACGCGCCCCGGCGCGGGAATAAGCGGAGCCGACCTCCTGTTAGTGCATCGCGGACCACGCGAGCACCAACAGGAGGAACCCGTGCCGGCACCGGACCACACGCCCAGCGAGACCCACGAGATCCGAGGCGAGGCGCAGGGCACCGCCCCCGTGCCCCTCTCCGTACTGGACCTGGTCACCGTCGGCGCGGGCCACACCGCGACCGAGGCCCTGCGGACCAGCGTCGAGCTGTCCCGCCTCGCGGAGTCCCGCGGATTCCACCGCTACTGGGTGGCCGAACACCACTCCATGCCCGGCGTGGCCTCCTCCTCACCGGCCGTGATCCTCGCCCACCTCGCCGCCCACACCAGCCGCATCCGCCTGGGCTCCGGCGGAGTGATGCTGCCGAACCACGCCCCCCTGGTCATCGCGGAGCAGTTCGGCACACTCGAAGCGATGGCCCCGGGCCGCGTCGACCTCGGCCTCGGCCGGGCCCCCGGCACGGACGGCGCCACGGCCGCGGCCCTGCGCCGCACGGAACGGCTGAACGAGGGCGCCGACGACTTCCCCCAGCAGCTCGCGGAACTGACCCGCTTCCTGGACGACGACTTCCCGGACGGCCACCCGTACGCCCGCATCCACGCCGTCCCAGGCCCCGTCCAGGCGACCTCGCCCGGCGGCGTCCAGTCCCCGCACCGCCCGCCGGTCTGGCTGCTCGGCTCCTCCGGCTTCAGCGCCCGCCTGGCCGGCACCCTCGGCCTGCCCTTCGCCTTCGCGCACCACTTCTCGGCCCAGAACACCATCCCCGCGCTCGACCTCTACCGGGAGTCCTTCCGGCCGTCGGCCGTGCTCGACGCGCCCTACGCCCTCATCGGCGTCTCCGCCCTCGCCACGGACGACGAGAGGGAGGCCCGCCGCCAGGTCGAGGCCGCCGCGCTGAACATGGTCCGGCTGCGCACCGGCCGCCCCGGCCTGGTCCCCACCCCGGAGGAGGCCGAGGCGTACACGTTCAGCCCGATGGAGCGGGAGTTCGTCGACTCCTGGAACGCGAACGTCATCCACGGCACCGCCGATGAGGTCCGCTCCGGCCTCGACGACCTCCACAAGCGCACCGGCGCCGACGAGCTGATGCTCACGGGCAACGCCCACAGCGGCGCCGTACGCCTGCGCTCGTACGAACTGATCGCGGACGCCTACCGGCTGCCCGGGGCTCAGGCCTGACGGCAGGCCGCCGCCGTCAGCAGCGCGGAGATGCGGTCCGGCGCCACCGGTCGGGAGTACAGCCACCCCTGGCCGGTGTCGCAGCCGATGCGCCGCAGACGGGTCGCCTGGCCCGCCGTCTCCACGCACTCGGCGGTGACCGTCAGACCCAGCCGGTGCGCGAGCTGGATCATCGCCTCGACGACGACCTCGTCGGCCGGATTGGGCGGGGCGGCGGCGCCGTCGCCGCTCTCGTACTGGAAGCCGCGCACGAACGACCCGTCGAGCTTCAGCACCGACACCGGCAGACGGCTGAGATAGGCGAGGTTCGAGTAGCCCGTGCCGAAGTCGTCGATGGCAATACGCACCCCCATGTCGCTGAGTGCCTGCAGGGCCTGGAGCGGCCGGCCCGCCGAGCCCATCACGGCGGACTCGGTGAGCTCCAGCTGGAGGAGGTGCGGGGCGAGCCCGGTCTCCGCGAGGATCGCCGCCACGTCGGACACCAGGTCGGAGTCCCAGACCTGACGCACCGCCACGTTCACGCTGACGAAGATCGGCTCCGCGTCCGGGTGCTCCAGTTGCCACCGGCGCGCCTGCCGGCAGGCCGTGGCCAGCACCCAGCGGCCGAGCTGGACGATCGACCCGTCCTCCTCGGCAAGTCCGATGAACCGATTCGGCGTCAGTGTGCCGAACTGAGGATGGTTCCATCGCACCAGCGCCTCGACGCCGCGCACCCCGCCGTCCTCCATGCACACCAGCGGCTGGTACTCCAGGGCGAACTCCCCGCGCTCGACGGCCGGACGCAGGGTGGAGGAGAGCGCCTGACGGGTCATGCGGTGGGCGTTGCGCTCCGGGTCGAAGAGCGTCCAGCGGGACTTCCCGTCGGCCTTCGCCCAGTACAGCGTTGTGTCGGCGGCCTGCATCAGACCGGTCGCGGTGGTGCCGGCCGCATGCCGCTCGACGACACCGATCGACGCCGAGACCGAGAGCCGCTGCCCGGACAGGTCGAAGGGCACCTGAAGGGACTTCAGCACCGAGTCGGCGAGGTCCGCCAGCTGCTCCGTACCCGTCGAGTCCTCGACCAGCAGCGCGAACTCGTCGCCGCCCAGCCGGGCCACCAGCGGCGTGGCCGTTCTCGCGTAGCCGGCCTCGTTCGCGCAGCGCGTCAGGCGCTCGGCGACGGCCGCGAGCAGCCGGTCGCCGACCCGGTGGCCGAGCGTGTCGTTGACGGCCTTGAACCCGTCGAGGTCCAGGTAGCACAGCCCGATGCGGCCGGTGCCCGACTCCTCGTACGCCTCCGCCTCCAGCGCGGCCGAGAGCCGCTCGAAGAACAGGGTGCGGTTGGGCAGCCGGGTCACCGGGTCGTGCATCTGCAGGTGCCGCAGGCGCGCCTGCAGTTCGCGGCGGGCGCTGATGTCGGAGACCGAGAGCAGAACGGCCCGCTCCTCCTCGGGCAGCGGACTGACCGTCACCTGGGCCCAGAGCGAGTGGCCGTCCGGATGTTTGAGGCGTCGCGTGCAGCGGAGTCTTGCCTGGCGGCCGCGGAGCACCTCGCGGTACGCGTGCCAGGTCCGCGCGTCCGACGCCAGGTCCACCAGGTCGGCGGCGATCCGGCCGGTGAGCCCCTCCCCGTCGGCGCCCGTGCCGAGCAGCGCGGCCAGGGTGTCGTTGGCCGTGACGACCCGGCCCTCACGGTCCACGACGGCCATTGCGAGGGGGGCCGCCGCGAAAGTGGCTCGAAACGTACGTGCGGCGGCGCCGGTTTCGGTGTCCGCACCCGCCCCGGGCGCCGCGCGCGGCGGAAGCCCGGCCGGGGGCGCGGCCGACAGCCTCGCCGGGAGTCCCGCCGCCAGACCGATCGGGAACTCGGCCGAGAGGTCCACCGGGAGTCCGGCCGGGAGCCCGCCCGAAAGTCCGGCCGCGAGACCGATCGGGGGGTCGGTCAAGGGGTCGACCAGGGGCTCGACGCGTCGGGCCCGTTCCTCGTGAGATGGGGTTCCGGCGCGAGGAGAGGTCGCAATATGACTCTCTGTGACGGCCGACCGGACGAGGTCTGCCGTGGGCGCCGGCCCATCGGACGTTCCGCTCACCGTTCGCTCCCGCTGTGCACTCGTTCGTCGTACAGGTCTCGTCGGGGGTCGGCCGGTGGTGGACGGCCGCTCTAGCCGTGTCCGCGCAGGAAAGTGTGCCGATCATAGAGGCTGGCCGTTGGGCCTTCCAGCTACTGTCCAGTGTCCCGGATGGGTGCCCCTTTCTGACAGATCGTTTCTGCCCGCACCTGGACGGGTTCCTTCCCTGGTCGATCACTTGTGACGTTCCGTGAGTGCTCGGGGTGTCGGCGTGTCCTGGCGCCCCCTGGGTGCTCCCCGATGTGCTCGGTCGGGTGTCGGCCCCCTCACTCCTTTGGATCAGATAAACAGGGCGTAAATGATCAAACCGGCACAGGCTGGGTGCGGTATCCCGAATTCCGCATCCGGAGGTCGACGTGCCGCGTCTGCTCCCCCTCAAGGGGCTCACCCGTGGCGGGGCCCGGCCCCGTCGGCGCGGCTTCGGCCGGCCCGGTCCCGACGGGCGCGGGCGGGGCCGGCGCGAGGGCGGACGGCTCACCCGGCGGTGGCTCGGTCCGGGCCCGAGTGAGCGGGAACCGCGCTGGCAGGGGTGGCGCAGTCCCGCGGCGGTGTTCACCTCCCTGACGGCGCTCGCGGCCACCTCCCTGGTCGCGGGGCCCTCGGTCGCCGTGCCGCTCTCGATGCCGTGCGCACTGAAACGGACCGCGGCCCACCACTCCGAGGGACTGGACACCTGGAACGCCGCCTATCCGCGGCCCACCAGACGCCTCGACGCGGTGATGGTCTTCCTCTCTTTCCCGGACGCCGAACCGGTGACCACGCCCGCCGAGCTGACGTCCGACTACTTCCCGGCCACCAGCCGCTTCTTCGAGCGGGCCTCGTACGGAAAGTTCCAGCTGCGCCCGCACCCGCTCCGCGAGTGGATCCGTATGCCCCGGGCCTCGACCGCGTACGCCATACAGCGTGACTGGAACGCGGCGGCGCGCTCCACCTACCTGCGCGAAGCCCTCGCGGCGGCGGACGAGCGGGTCGACTTCTCCCGCTACGACATCGTCTACTTCGTCGCCGACCCCGACGCGCCGGGTGTCGATTCGGACGCGACGAAGGTCGTGAACATGGATGTGCCGCTGCGGGCCGACGGGAAGGACATCCGCCGGGTCGTGACGGTCTTCGAGAAGCATCCGCCGGACCGGCTGGTCCTGGCCCACGAGACCGGTCATGTCTTCGACCTGCCCGACCTCTACCACCGGCCCTCCGACGGCAAGGGCGACTGGGACACGTATGTCGGCGACTGGGACCTCATGGGCAGTCAGTTCGGCCTCGCTCCCGACCTCTTCGGCTGGCACAAGTGGAAGCTCGGCTGGCTGGAACCGCGTCAGGTCGCGTGCGTACGGGACATGAGCGGGCCGGGTGCACGGCTGACGCTCGAACCGCTGGCGGCGGGAGCGGGGGTGGCCGCGGCGGGTGCCGAGGCGGCCGGGCGGGTGGGCGCGCCCGGGGCGCCGGGGTTCGGCTCGGGGGGCGGGACGAAGCTGGCGGTGGTGCGGACCGCGCGGGACGGCGTCATCGCCTTCGAGGCGCGGGGGCCGGTCGGCAACGACGAGGCGGTCTGTTCGCAGGGCGTGCTCGTCTACCGCGTGCGCAGTGAGACGGAGTCCGGCCGTGGTCCGATCGAGGTCGTCGATGCGAACCCCGGGTCCGCGGCCTGCTGGGAGGACTCGGTCTACCCGCCGCTCGCGGACGCGCCGGTCGGCCTCGGGGAGAGCTTCACCGTGCCCGGGGAGGGTGTACGGATCGAAGTGGAGGACCGGACGGCTTCGGGGGCGTGGACCGTGACGATCTCGACGGAGAGCCGAGAGGACTGAGAGGACTGAGAGGGCTTAGCGGGCCGAGTGAGTCTGCCCGGCCGGGCCGGGGTGGATGAGAGCAGGCACGCGAAAGGCCCCTCGCTTTCGCGAGGGGCCTTTCACCGTCTGTGCGCCGCCAGGGACTCGAACCCCGGACCCGCTGATTAAGAGTCAGCTGCTCTAACCAACTGAGCTAGCGGCGCCTGCTGACGTCGTAGACCTTAGCACCCTGATCGGCGGGAGGAAAAATCGATATCGGGGCCGCGGGGGAGGGCTCGGCGGCCTGGTCGGCGGCCTGCCGGCGGGCCGCTGACCGGGCCGCTCGTACGGCCGCCCACAGCAGGATCTCCGGGCCCGGCAGCCAGGGATCACGGGTATCGGGGGCGACGAGCCAGCGGGAGTCGGGGCGGGTGGCGGCGGCCGGGGTGGTGAGGGCCGGCGCGGGGACCGTCACCGCGTCGCCGGTGCCGTGGCACAGGAGCGGCGGGATGGCCCGGCCGCGGTCGGAGGCGCCGCCGGAGCCCCACTCCTCCCACTCCAGGAGCGAGGGCAGGCGCTGTGCCGTACCCGGGGCGGCGAACAGCAGAATCCGGCCCCGGTACATCGCCACGGGGCCGGAGCCCGGACCCTCGTCCCACAGCCGGTCCAGCATGTGGCGGCCGAAGACGGCGGGGGCGTTGACGACGTCGAAGGCCGAGCCGCAGGCCAGGACCACAGGGGCGGCGGGCCGGTCCGCCCAGAGGACGCGGGTGCTGCGCGGATACGTTCCTGCCGAGGCGAGCCAGGCGGCACCCTCCGGAGTGACTCCGGTGACCTCGGTGGCGTGGGTGATCTCGGGGATGCCGGAGGCGCCGGGGGCGTACGGGCTGCCGAGGGCGTCGAACACGTCCGGGAGCGGCTCGACGGTGCGGGTGCCGGGGCCGTGGGGGGCGGTGCTTACCAGGTTCCGATCGCTGCTCATGGCATTCAGATCTACCGGGGGTGAGCGAGCCGTTCCCCAGGGTTGCCGAAAAGGCGGACAGGGCGGGACGGGGTGGAGTATCTTGCCCGCCTGGCATATGCCAGGGATGTTTTCGCGTGGCCCTGGGTGACGGCGGGGGCGCTGAAACACCCCGGTCGCGTATCGCGAGCCCGGGTGATGGTGGCGATGTGTCCGTGTCCCGCCGGGCCCCTGCCGCGGGCGCTCAGACCGGGTCGGCGTACCCCTCGGCGTCGGCCCCGCGCAGCAGCTCCCGGCCGAACTCGACCATCTTCTTCGCGTAGTCCTCGGTCCACTCGGCCTGTTCGGCGATCGCCGCGGGGGTGAGCCGGTCGAACCGACGGGGATCGGCGAGCTGTGCGGCGGCCATCGCCTGGAACTCGACGGCCCGGTCGGTGGCCGCGCGGAACGCGAGGGTCAGCTCCGTGGCCCGGGCCAGCAGCGCCCGGGGGTCGTCGATCGACTCCAGGTCGAAGAAGTGCTCCGGGTCGGCGGCCGCCTCCGCGGGCTCGAAGAGCAGTGGCGCGGGGCGAAGCCGCGGTTCGTTCCGACGCGGCGTGGGCTCCGCCATGACTTCTCCTCCTCGTGCAGGGGTCGGCCCGTCCTTGTGGGTGGGCCATCGTCCATTGTCCCTTGACCGCGCAAGAGGGCCCCCGAACCCCGGTTGACCGGCCCGGATACGCGCCCCTCACACACTCCCGCGCCCCTCCTTCACGCCTTCCAGCCATCCGGGCTGTATCCGTCCGGCGGCCGGGTCTCCGGGGCGTACCGGTGTTCTACGGGGCCGGGCGGCGCCCTCGTGCCGTGGACACGGCGCCGGACGTGTGTGTCGTGCGCCCACTTGTGGCCCCTTCACGCCTTCCACGCGACCCGGTGTTCCGAGAGATGGGACAG
>NZ_JAHRIB010000090.1 GCF_019090165.1 Streptomyces sp. BV286 | reverse complement strand
GGGGGGTGCCGGTGGTGGTTGCGCCGGTGGCTCTGCGGCCGGTGGCTCTGCGGCCGGTGGCTCTGCGGCCTGTGGCCGCCTCGCCGCTGGCCCTTGCCGGGCCCTGACGGGTGGGGGCGGTCGGGGCCGCCCATGTGCCGCCTGCCGTCACCGGCAGCGGGCTGCGCCCCGCTTGGGGCTCCGCCCGTGTGGGTTCGTTCGTCGGCCGCGGGGCGTCGTGGGCTGGTCGCGCAGTTCCCCGCGCCCCTGAGGGGGTGGGGGGTTCGGTTGGTTGGTTGGGTGCGGGGTGTCTTGGGTTGCTCGCGCAGTTCCTCGCGCCCCCGTGGGTGGGTGGGGGCGGGGGCCGTCCGTCCGGTTCGGGGGCGCGGCGGGGCGCGCGTCCGCAGCCGGAAACGTACGGGCCGACCACCTGGCCGAAGGCGGGTGGGAGTCGTCGTA
>NZ_JAHRIB010000009.1 GCF_019090165.1 Streptomyces sp. BV286 | reverse complement strand
CGAGCAGCCACGCCCCCTACCGTCCCAGCACCACCGTCCCCGACGAGCAGAACCAGCCCCCCGTTCCCGACGCCACCGCCAGTTCGGGCAGGTGGCCGTCCGGTTTGTGGACCTGGCGGTCGCCGGCCTCCCCTCGTAGCTGCCGTATGGCCTCGACCAGCAGGAACAGCCCCCGCATCCCCGGATGCTGGGCCGACAGCCCGCCCCCGTCCGTGTTGACCGGCAGCTCCCCGCCCGCCACCCGCAGCCGCCCCTTCTCCACGAACGCCCCGCCCTCGCCCTTCCCGCAGAAGCCGAGATCCTCCAGCGTCACCAGCGTCATGTACGTGAAGGCGTCGTAGATCTCCGCCAGGTCCACGTCCTCCGGGCGGACCCCCGCCCGCTCGAACGCGAGCCGCCCGCTCACCGCGGCGGGCGAGACCGTGAAGTCCTCCCACTCCGACATCGTCGTGTGGGAGACGTGCTCGCCGGTTCCGAGGACCCAGACGGGAGGGACACGGCAGTCCTGGACGTACTCCTCCGCCACCAGCAGCACCGCCGCCCCGCCGTCCGACCGTATGCAGCAGTGCAGCTTGGTGAACGGGTCGGCGATCACCGGTCCCGACAGCACGTCGTCGACCGTGATCGGGTCACGGAACATCGCGTCCGGGTTCAGCGCGGCGTTGTCCCGCGCCTGCACCGCCACCGCCGCCAACTGCTCGGGCGTCGTACCGTATTCGTGCATGTGCCGGCGCGCGGCCATCGCGTACTTGGCGACGAGCGTGTGTCCGTACGGGACCTCGAACTGCAACGGCCCGCGCGCCCCGAACGACAGGTTGCCCGTACGGCGGCCCGCCCGGATGTCCGCGCGGGCGGTGGATCCGTACACCAGCAGGACCGCGTTCGCGTGCCCGGCGGCGATGGCGTCCGCCGCGTGCGCCGCCATGACCTCCCACGTCGATCCGCCGACGGACGTGGAGTCGACCCAGGTCGGGCGCAGGCCCAGGTACTCGGCCACCTCGACCGGTGCCAGCGTGCCGAGGCCCGCCGACGCGAAGCCGTCGATCACCGACCGGTCCAGGCCCGAGTCGGCCAGGGCCCTGCGGGCGGCCTGGGCGTGCAGCGCGTACGGCGTGGCCTCGTCCAGGCGCCCGCAGTCGGAGAGGGCCACGCCGACGACGGCGACCCTGCGGTTCCCTGACGTCACGATCCGGGGCGGAGTCATGGAATCTGACGGTACATCAGATACCTGGTGACGCGGGAGGTGCCGGGACCCTGTGCATCTGCTGATGGTCGCTCTAACATGACGGCCCGTCAGATCTGGGAACCGGACGCCGGTCACCCGGCCCGGGGAGGAGCCCGCCGATGGACGCCACCTTCACCGCGGAACAGGACGAGATCCGCCGCACCCTCCGTGAGCTGCTCCTCAAACGCTGCGGTCCGGAGGAGGTCAGGGCCGCCGTGCGGACCACGGACGGCCACGACCCCGGACTCTGGGAGTCGCTGGCGCAGCAGCTCGGCCTGTCCGGCCTCGCGCTTCCCGAGGCGTACGGGGGAGTGGGCTGCTCCGTCACCGAACTCGCCCTTGCCGCAGAGGAGTTGGGGCGGGCGCTCGCCCCGTCCCCGCTGCTCGCGACGGCCGTCCTGAGTGCGCCCGTCGTACTGGCCCTGGGCAGTGAGAGCCAGCGGGCAGCGCTGTTGCCCCGCATCGCCTCCGGTGAACTCACCGCCGCGCTCGCAGTGTCGGGCGCCGCGCTGACCACCGCCCTCGGGCTGACCGGCGACAACCGCGGTGACTGGGCGGGCGGCGGCCGGGCGGGAGGCGTTCAGGCGCGGCGGGCCGACGGCGTGTGGCGGTTGTACGGGCAGGCCGACCAGGTCCTCGACGGGCACAGCGCGGACGTGCTGATCGTGCCCGCGCACACAGGTGGCTTCGCCCGCTCGCGCACCCTCTTCTTCCTCGTGAGGGAGGGCGCCACCCGCGTACGGCAGACCTCTCTCGACGAGACCCGCTCCCAGTGCCGCGTCCAGCTCCGTGACGTGGAAGCCGAACTGCTGGGCGACGATGGCGAAAGCAGCAGTGAAGTCCGCGGCGATGCCGACGGTTCGGACGCAGGCGAACGTGCGAGTGCCCGGGGGGCCGCCGACGCGGCCGCGGTGCTCAGCGCCGTCGGCGACTCGGCCGCCGCCGTCCTCGCCGCGGAGGCCGTCGGCGCCGCCGACCGGGTACTGGAGCGAACGGTGGAATACGTGCGGCAGCGCGAGCAGTTCGGGCGGCCCATCGGGTCGTTCCAGGCGGTGAAGCACCGGCTGGCCGACCTGTACGTGGGGGTCCAGGCCGCTCGTTCCGCCGCCTACTACGCGGCCTGGGCCACCGCCGAGGGCCAGGAGCGGGTCGGCGGGCTGGCGCTCGCGCAGGCCCTGGAGGCGCTGCGCGTCACCGCCTCCGAGGCCGTGCAGCTGCACGGCGGGATCGGGTTCACCTGGGAGCACGAGGCGCACCTGTACTTCAAGCGGGCGGCCGGCGACGAGCTGCTCTTCGGGCCGGCGCACCGGCTGCGCGCGTACGCGGCCGAGGAAGCGCGGCTGTTCGGCGGCGGGGAGGTGGCGGTCTGATGGGCGCCGGAGTCCGGATCGTGCAGAAGGTGTCCTCGGCACCCGCGTTCGCGAAGATCGCACCCCATCTCATTCCCGCCCTGGACCGTGCCGTCCACCGGCTCACCCGCGGAAAGGTCCTGCTCAGCGCCCAGATGCTGCCCGGTGTCATCCTCACCGCGCGGGGCGCGAAGAGCGGACTGCCCAGGCGTACGCCGCTGGCCTGCATGCCGGAAGGGGAGCAGGCGGGAGGGAAGCAGAGGGGAGCGAAGGGGGCGGCGACCACGAGCTGGGTTCTGATCGGGTCCAACTTCGGGCGCACCGATCATCCGGCGTGGACCGCCAACCTCCTCGCCCACCCGGACGTGGAGATCAGCTGGAAGGGCAGGGACATCCCTGTCACCGCCCATCTCCTGCGGGGCCAGGAGCGGGAGACGGCCTGGAAGGCTCTGCTGGAGTTCTGGCCGCCGTACGCGACGTACCAGGCGCGGGTGGAGCGGGAGATACGGCTGTTCCGGATAGTCCGGCGGTGAAGGGCTGACCCGCGGCGCCGGGAACGCGACAGGCGGCAGCCCACCGGAGTGAGCTGCCGCCCGTGTGACAGGACGTGTGCCTGGAAAGCCTGACGTTCGACGCGCCGGGCTACTTGGTGGGCTTCTTGCCGGTCACACCCAGATGCACCAACAGGGCGAGGTTCGGCTTCAGTTCAGCCTGCTTCACGCCCCACGTCTGGAAGCCCTTCTGGTGCGAGGCCACCGCCGCGAGCATCGCCACGAGGGAGCCGGCCATGGCCGCCGGGCTGACGTCCTTGTCGACCTTGCCCTTCGCCTGGAGCTCCTTGACGGTGTCCGTGAGGGAGTTGTTCACGGAGTTCAGGATCTTCATGCGGATCTTGTAGAAGCGTTTGTCGCCCTCGGCGGCGCCCAGGTCGACCACTCGGAGGATGGCGTCGTTTTTGCGCCAGAACTCGAGGAATCCGTCGACCAGTTCCTGCGCGGTCTGCCAGCCGGCCTTGCCGACCCAGGAGCGTCCCGCGAGGAGCTCGGTCAACCCGGCTCCCTCCGCCGCCATTTGCTCGGCGATCTCCAGGACGGCGCCCTCGACGTCCGGGAAGTACTGGTAGAAGGTCGCCGGTGAAGTGCCCGCCTTCCGCGCGACGTCGATGACTTTGACGTCGCGGTAGGGCGAGGAGCTGAGCATCTCGCTGAGGCAGTCGAGCAGCTTCTGCCGCGTCGCCTGCCCGCGCCGACCGGCCACACGGCCGTCGACGGTACGCACTTGTCCTGTCATGCCGTCAGCTTACCGAGGGGTGATCGGAGCGCGATTCGGCCGACTGCAAATGGGGTGCGCGGGCCCGCGGGGAGGGGTTCCGCCCGTCCTGCGGGATGAGTGAAACGCCGTTAGCTTGGCCGCATGGCTGGATCTGAGGCATCTGCCGCTTTCGCCGAGGGCGTCCCCTGCTGGATCGACGCCCAGCTTCCGGACGTCGAGGCGGGCAAGCGCTTCTACGGCGGGCTCTTCGGGTGGACCTTCGAGCCCTTCGAGGACGTGCGGGAGGCCGACAGCCCGTACGCGGGCGCCGTACGGGCTGATCTCGACGGTGGCGCCGTCGCGGCCCTGGTGCCGAAGCGCGACGGCCGTATGCCCACCGTGTGGACGGTCCACTTCGCCACTCCGGACGCCCCGGACCTGGCGGACCGCATCCGGAAGGCGGGTGGCCAGATCATCACGGCCCCCGTGCCGGTGGGCCCGTACGGCACCGCAGGTCTCGCCGCAGACTCCGAGGGCGCCGTGTTCGGGCTCTGGGAGGGCGGCACCCATCCCGGCTTCGGCAGGGGGCGCGGGCCGGGCACCTTCGGCTGGACCGAGCTGTACTCACGGGACACGGCCACCGCCGACGCCTTCTACCCCGGCCTCTTCCACGACGCCTTCTTCGGGCCCGGCACCACCCGCTCCTTCGGCCGCGCCCACATCGTTGACGTCTTCCCCGCGGAGATGCCGCCCCACTTCCTCGTGCACTTCGACGTCGCGGACTGCGAGGCCGAGCTCGGCGCGGTGACCCGGCTCGGCGGCCGGGTCCAGGTGCCGCCCTTCGGTACGTCGTACGGTCGCGTGGCCGTCGTCAGCGACAATCAGGGGGCGTCCTTCGCGCTGCTCCAGCGCTGAGAGGCGGGCCGTGGCGTACTCCGGCGCGGGAATTCTGGTTTCTCCGCCGCCGAAATGGGCGAGGCTCCAGGGCTGAAATGTGGGCGCGAAGCTCTGAAAGGCGCCGAAATCCACCGGCCGACGTTGAAAAGCAAGGCAGACCTGGGCTGTTTGCCCGTGAATAGTGGGAGACATCCCGATTCGATCCCGGGTTCGCAACCGGAGCCCCGGCCAGGAAGAATCGGGGGTGCGTGCCGCCGGAGCGGCTCGGTGGTGAGACGCTGCGCAGTGGCTGCGGCCGCGGCTGGAGCGGTGGCCGGAAGCGCGGCCGCGTACGGGGAGGTGGCAGGCAAGTGGTGGATCAGCTGACGCAGCACGATCCGCGGCGGATCGGGCCGTTCGAGGTGCTGGGACGGCTGGGAGCCGGCGGCATGGGGCTGGTCTATCTCGCGCGCTCGGCCTCGGGCCGGCGGGTGGCGATCAAGACGGTCAGGACGGAGCTCGCCGAGGACCAGCTGTTCCGGGTCCGCTTCTCCCGCGAGGTCGAGGCGGCCCGGGCCGTGTCCGGCTTCTACACCGCCGCCGTGGTCGACGCCGACGCGCGCGCGGCCGTGCCCTGGCTGGCCACCGCGTACGTGCCCGCGCCCTCCCTCGAGGAGATAGTGACCGAGTGCGGGCCGATGCCGGCCCAGGCCGTCCGCTGGCTCGCCGCGGGCGTCGCCGAGGCGCTGCAGTCCATCCACGGCGCCGGACTCGTCCACCGCGACCTGAAGCCCTCGAACGTCCTCGTCGTCGAGGACGGGCCGCGTGTCATCGACTTCGGTATCGCCTCCGGAGTGTCGAACACACGTCTGACGATGACGAACGTCGCCGTCGGGACGCCCGCGTACATGTCGCCCGAGCAGGCGAAGGACTCCCGCAGTGTGACCGGCGCGAGCGACGTCTTCTCGCTCGGCTCGATGCTCGTCTTCGCCGCCACCGGCCACGCGCCCTACCACGGCGCGAACCCGGTCGAGACCGTCTTCATGCTGCTGCGCGAGGGCCCCGACCTCGAAGGACTCCCGGACGAACTGCGTCCGCTCATCGAGTCCTGTATGCAGATGGAGGCCGCGGCCCGCCCGAACCCGGCCGACCTCCAGGCCCAGCTGGCCCCTCACCTCTTCGGCTCGGGCTCCGACGACAGCGGTACGGCCTCCGCGTGGCTGCCCGAGCGGGCCGTGACCCTGATCGAGACGCGCCGCGGCGGCCGCCCGGCCCCGAAGCCGTCGTCCGGCCGCAGCGG
>NZ_JAHRIB010000089.1 GCF_019090165.1 Streptomyces sp. BV286 | reverse complement strand
GGGCGCGACTGCTCGGCCGCCCTGGCATCGCCCGACCCGTTCTTCGCGGGCGGCGCGGGCGTGGCCGCGGGCGCCGCGGACGGGTCGGGCTTGGCGGCTGGGGGTACCCCCATGCGTTCAGCCCTGGGGGCGAGTGGCTGGGCCTCGTCTGGCAAGAGGACTCCTCGTGCGCGATCCGGGTCCCCGGTCAGGCTCCGGAAACCCCATGGTAGCGATCCTGGGCTCCGGACTCGCCTTCGGCCGGTGGGACGGCCTTCCACGGGAGAAACGCGAGAGGCGGGCCCCGGATTCCTCCGGGGCCCGCCTACGCGGTGTCGTACGGGTTCTGAGCGGTGCCGGACCAGGTGCCGTCCGGGTCCGCGGGTCGCTCAGATCGTGAGCAGCGCCTCCAGGGGAGCGCCGTCCAGCGCCGTCTCCAGACGGGCACGGCCGCCCAGGAACCCGAGCTCCATGAGAACGGCGACACCCGCGACCTCGGCGCCCGCCCGGCGGATCAGCCGGAGCGACGCCTCCGCGGTGCCACCGGTGGCGAGGACGTCGTCGATGACCATGACGCGATCACTCGCGCTCAGGTCCTCGGCGTGCACCTCGATCTCGGCGGAGCCGTACTCCAGGTCGTACGACTGGCCGAGGGTCGCTCCGGGGAGCTTGCCCGCCTTGCGTACGGGGATGAAGCCGAGGCCCGCGCGGACCGCGACGGGCGCGCCCAGGATGAAGCCGCGGGCCTCCAGGCCGACGATCTTCGTGGCGCCGCTGCGGACACTGAGCTCGGCCAGCGCGTCGGTGAGCGCCGTGAACGCCGCCGGGTCCGCCAGGAGCGGCGTGATGTCCTTGAACATCACGCCCGGCTCCGGGTGGTCGGGTACGTCACGGATGCGGCTGAGCAGCAGCTCCTGGATGCCGGTCATCGGCGCTTGCCCGAGGGGCGGCCACGGCCCCTGCCCCGGGACGACGGCTGAGCGCGCTGTCCGCGGGGTCCGACGACCGCGGGGGTCGCGTCCTCCTCCGGCTCCTCGTCGTCGTACACCTGGGCGGCGACCGGGGCCTCCAGGGACTCGCCCTTCGCCGCGGCAGCGGACCGCTTGGCCAGTACGCGCTTCCTGAGTGCCTTTATCTGCGGCTCGCGCTCCTTGAGGTCGGCGACGAGCGGCGTGGCGATGAAGATCGAGGAGTACGCACCGGCCGCGAGGCCGACGAACAGCGACAGCGAGATGTCGTTGAGCATGCCCGCGCCGAGGACACCGCCGCCGATGAAGAGCAGGCCTGCCACCGGGAGGAGTGCGACGACCGTGGTGTTGATCGACCGCACCAGGGTGCCGTTGATCGAGCGGTCGGCGATCTCGCTGTAGGTCCAGCGGGTCTGTTTGGTGATGTCCTTCGTCTGTTCCTTGAGGCTGTCGAAGACGACCACTGTGTCGTACAGCGAGTAACCGAGGATCGTGAGCAGACCGATCACGGTGCCCGGTGTCACTTCGAAGCCGACCAGGGCGTAGATGCCGACCGTGATGGTGATGTCGTGGATGAGCGCCACCAGCGCGGCCACGGCCATGCGCCACTCGAAGGCGATCGCCAGATAGATCACCACGAGGACCATGAAGATCGCCAGGCCCTGCCAGGCCTTAGCGGCGACCTGGTCCCCCCAGCTGGGGCCGACCAGGTCGGCGCTGATCTTCTCCGCGTTGACGTTCAGATCTTTGGCGAGTACTTCCTTGATCTGGTCCGACTTGGCGGTGTCGATGCTGGCGATCTGGATGCGCAGACCGCCCGTGCCGAGCTTCTGCACGATCGCGTCGTGGCCGGCGGCGTCTTCCGCGTACTTCTCGGCCTGGCTCGCCGAGACGCTGATCCGCTCGGTGGTGAAGACGGCTCCGCCCTGGAACTCGATGCCCATGTTCAGGCCGCGCACCGCCAGGCCGACGATGGCCGTGATGGTGATCAGGATCGAGACGCCGTACCAGATCATGCGCTTGCCGACGAAGTCGTAGCCGATCTCGCCTCGGTGGAGCCGGGCGCCGAGGGTGCCGAGTTTCGACATCTCACGCCTCCTTCGTGTCGACGGGGGCGGACACGCGACGGGTGCGGCGCAGCGGCGGCTGGACGCCCAGTCGCTTCGGGTCGAGGCCGGACCAGCTGTGGCCCTCCGCGAAGAACTTCTTGCGGGAGAGAATCGTCATCAGCGGCTTGGTGAAGAAGAAGACGACGACCACGTCGAGCAGGGTGGTCAGACCCAGCGTGAAGGCGAAGCCCTGCACCTTGCCGACCGTGACGACGAAGAGCACCGCGGCGGCGAGGAACGACACGAAGTCCGAGACGAGGATGGTGCGCCGGGCGCGCGGCCAGCCCCGCTCGACCGCGGGCCGCAGCGAGCGGCCTTCGCGGATCTCGTCACGGATACGTTCGAAGAACACGATGAACGAGTCCGCCGTGATGCCGATGGCCACGATGGCGCCGCAGACCGCCGGGAGGTTCAGTGCGAAGCCGATGGTCGGGCCGAGCAGCGACATGATCACGTAGGTCATGGCCGCGGACACCAGCAGTGAGGCGATGGCCACCAGCGACAGACCCCGGTAGTAGACCACCAGGTAGATGATGACCAGGGCCAGACCGATGGCACCGGCAATCAGACCGGCCTCCAGCTGCTCGCCGCCGAGCGCGGCGTCCACGGTGGTGACGCTCGCCTCCTGGAAGGTGAGCGGCAGCGCGCCGTACGACAGCATGTTGGCCAGGTCCTCGGCCTCCTGCTGGTTGAAGCTGCCGGAGATCTCCGCGTTGCCGCCGGTCAGCGCCTGGCTGACGTACGGGTCGGAGACGACCTCACCGTCGAGGACGATGGCGAACTGGTTCTGCGGGGACTGGTTCTTCGCCAGCTTGCCGGTGATGCTCGCGAACTTGTCGGCTCCCTTGGACGTGAAGTCCATGGTGACCTTCCAGCCCGCGCCACCCTGCGAGTCGAACAGGGCCGCGGCCTCGTCGACGTCGGTGCCCTCGACCTCGGCCGGGCCGAGGATGTACTTCTGCCACTGACCCTGGGAGTTCTGACCGCAGGCCACGGTCGGCTCCTCGGCCTTGACGCCGTCGCCGGCCTTCGCGCGGACCGTCCTCTTGGTGCAGTCCAGCGCGGCGTACTGCGCCTGGAGCTTGGCGGTCGCCGGGTCGGCGTCCGCGGGCGGCGAGGCGGGCGGGCTGGAGGCGGCGGCGGAACCGCTGCCCGAGGGAGTGGGGTCGGCCTTCAGCGCGTCGGTGACCGCCCGGCCCTGTGAGGTGGACGAGGAGGAGGCGGAGGGCGACGAGGACGAGGTGGCCTTGTCGCTCGCCTTGTCGCCGTCCTTGTCCGAGCCCGCGGAGGGGCTGCCGGAAGGGCTGCCGGAGGCGCTCGGCGAAGGGCTGGCGGCGGGGTCCCCGCCGGAGACCTCGGTGGTCAGGACGGGACGGAAGTAGAGCTTGGCGGTGGTGCCGACCTGTTCCCGGGCCTGCTTGGAGTTCGTGCCCTTGGGAATGTTGACGATGATGTTGCGATCGCCCTGGGTCTGGACCTCCGCCTCGGAGACACCCAGACCGTTGACACGGCGGTTCATGATGTCGACCGCGGTGTCCATGTTGGTCTTGTTGATCGCGCCCTTCTGACCGGGCTCTTCCTTCGCCTCGAGCGTGATGCTCGTACCGCCGGCGAGGTCGATGCCGAGGCGCGGCTTCGTGTGCCCGGAGGCGAACATTCCACCGGTGAGCGCCACGATGGCGATCAGGATCAGGACCAAAGTGCGCCCCGGCCTGCCCTGGGCGCCCTGCTTTCGGCCCTTCTTAGGTGCTGCCACCTTCTCGTTCTCCCTCTTCGTCCGCCCGGTCTCTCAGTACCTTCGCGGACGGGCATGAAATGGTGTCGAGGATCCGCGCGAAGCCCTACGACCCGGGACCGCGGCGCGCGAGCGGCGCACTCCGCGGTCCCCGGTCGTGACTACTTCGCGTCGGACTCGCCGTCGGACTTCTTCAGGTCTGCGCCGTCGGCCTTCTTCGGCTCCGCGACGTCGGACTCGTCGTCCGTGTCCTTCTTGCCGAGGTCGATGGGCTTGTCGTCGGAAGCGTCGGCGGGCTCGTCGGTCCCGGTGAGGGAGGAGGCGTCGTCCGGAACGACCGACCCGTCGTCCTTCAGGTCGTGCTCGATGCCGTGAACGAGACGGTTGTACTCGTCGTCGCTCAGGACCGCGCCGATCGCGTTCTTCGCGAAGAGCAGGTCGACGCCCGGGCCTGCGTCAAGGAGGACCGTGTCCTCGTTGACCTCCTTCACCGTTGCGTACATGCCACCGATCGTGCGGACGCCGGAGCCGGGCTGCATGTCGTTGCGCATCTGCGCAGCCGCATTCTGCTTCTTCTTGGCCGACCGGGTCATCAGGAACATGGCCCCGATGAGCACGATGAACGGGAGGAGGGTCACGAGACTCACGGGACGGAACTTCCTTCATTCGACCGCGATGGTGAGCGGCCTGATGGATGGGGGTATGTGCGCCGTCGACAAGGGCGGCATCGGCGGAGTCTAAGCGAGTCCGCCGTCAAGGAACAACGCTCAGCATCGCACCGTGGTTCCTGACCGCGCGAGCCCCCTCGCCGTCACGCCCCGAACAGGTCCCCTTGTCCGATTCCACCGGTTGACGACCGGGGTGGCGTGAGGCCGAGATGCGCCCATGCCGCCGGTGTCGCCACGCGTCCGCGGGGCGTACGGGCCAGCAGTCCCTCGCGGACGAGGAAGGGCTCGGCGACCTCCTCGACGGTCTCCCGCTCCTCCCCGACGGCCACGGCGAGCGTGGAGAGACCGACGGGGCCGCCGCCGAAGAGCTTCAGAAGGGCTTCGAGGACGCCTCGGTCGAGGCGGTCGAGGCCGCGGCTGTCCACCTCGTACACGGCGAGGGCGGCCTCGGCGATGTCCCGGGTGATGACGCCGTCGGCCTTCACCTGGGCGTAGTCGCGGACCCGGCGCAGCAGGCGGTTGGCGATACGGGGCGTGCCCCGGGAGCGGCCGGCGATCTCGGCGGCGCCCTCCGCGCCGATCTCCACGTCGAGCAGGTGCGCGGAGCGGTGGATGACGCGCTCCAGCTCGGCCGGCTCGTAGAACTCCATGTGGGCGGTGAAACCGAAGCGGTCGCGCAGCGGTGGCGGCAGCAGGCCCGCGCGGGTGGTGGCGCCGACGAGCGTGAAGGGCGGCAGTTCGAGCGGGATGGCGGTGGCGCCGGGCCCCTTGCCGACGATGACGTCGACGCGGAAGTCCTCCATCGCCATGTACAGCATCTCCTCGGCGGGCCGCGACATGCGGTGGATCTCGTCGAGGAAGAGGACCTCGCCCTCCTGGAGGGAGGAGAGGATCGCCGCGAGGTCGCCCGCGTGCTGGATGGCGGGGCCGCTGGTGATGCGGATCGGGGCTTCCATCTCGGCGGCGATGATCATCGAGAGGGTGGTCTTGCCCAGGCCGGGGGCTCCGGAGAGCAGCACGTGGTCGGCGGTGGCGCCCCGCGCGCGGGCGGCACGCAGGACGAGGTCGAGCTGTTCCCGGACCTTTTCCTGGCCGATGAACTCGTCGAGGTCCTTGGGGCGCAGGGCGGCCTCGACGGCCTGCTCCTCATGGTCGGCGGACGCGCCGACGAGCCGCTCGGCGGTGGCGTCGTCGGTCGTGTCGTCCCAGTTCATTCGGTGTGCCTCGCGGTGTAGTGGGTCCGGGTCGTACGAGCGTGGGCGGGGCGTGTCCCGTAGGGGCGCGGGGAGCGGCGCGACCAGCCACGACGGGCCCGCGGCTGCACGGCGGTCTCCAGCGGGTTCAGCGCGCCCGGTTGAGGCTCTGCAGCGCGGCCTTCAGCAACTGACCGACCTGCGGGGCCTCGGTGGCCTCCGCCTGCGGCGCCACCGCGGAGACCGCCTCGTCGGCCTCCCGCGTCGCATACCCCAGCCCGATCAGCGCAGCATGCAACTGCTCGCGCCAGCCCGTGGCGACGGCCCTGCCGATGGCCGGGCCGCCGGTGCCGAGGGGCTCGCCGAGGCGGTCCTTGAACTCCAGGAGGAGCTTCTGGGCGCCCTTCTTGCCGATGCCGGGGACGGCGGTGAGGGCCTTCTCGTCCCCCGTGGACACCGCGCGGCGCAGGGCGTCGGGGCTGTGCACGGCGAGCATGGCCTGGGCCAGGCGCGGGCCCACGCCGGTCGCCGTCTGCAGCAGTTCGAAGGTCTGGCGCTCGTCGTCGTCCGCGAAGCCGTACAGGGTCAGCGAGTCCTCCCGGACGACCAGGGAGGTGGCGAGCCTGGCCTCCTTGCCCATGCGCAGCCCGGAGAGCGTGTTGGGCGTGCACTGGACGGCGATGCCGATGCCGCCCACCTCGACCACCGCCGAGTCGGGGGCGAGGGCGGCGACCGGGCCGCTGACGAAGGCGATCATCGGGTGACCTTCCGGCTGGAGACCTGGGCCTGGCGGTGGGCGGCCTGTGCCTGCTGGAGGCGGTTCACGGCCGGGGCGCGCCAGATGTGGCAGATGGCGAGAGCGAGGGCGTCGGCCGCGTCGGCGGGCTTGGGGGGCGCGTCGAGCCGGAGCAGCCGGGTGACCATGGCGCCGACCTGAGCCTTGTCGGCACGGCCGCTGCCGGTGACGGCGGCCTTGACCTCGCTGGGGGTGTGCAGGGCGACGGGGAGGCCGCGCCGGGCGGCACAGAGCATGGCGACCGCACTGGCCTGGGCCGTGCCCATCACCGTACGGACGTTGTGCTGGCTGAACACGCGCTCCACGGCGACGAATTCGGGCTGGTGCTCGTCCAGCCACCGCTCGATGCCCTGCTCGATGGCGACGAGCCGCTGCCCCAACTCCGCGTCCGCGGGCGTGCGTACGACGCCGACACCGAGCATGGTGAGCGGTCGGCCCGCCACGCCCTCGACGACTCCGACTCCGCACCGGGTCAGCCCGGGGTCGACGCCCAGTACCCGCATGCGGCCCCCTCCTTCGACGTCCTTCGTTTCCCGGCCACCGCCGGGAGATGCCCCCAGCTCGTGCAGGCTATCGGGTGGCACCGACAACCCCGTCGGCGACGCCCCGGCCCGCAGAGCGACGGGCCGACGGAGTGTGTCCCGTCGGCCCGTTGAGCCCGTGGCGCCGATGCCGTGGCGCTCGCGATGGCGTTACGCGTCGACCTTCTCCATGACCTCGTCGCTCACGTCGAAGTTGGCGAAGACGTTCTGCACGTCGTCGCTGTCCTCGAGGGCGTCGATGAGCTTGAAGATCTTCCTGGCGCCCTCCTCGTCCAGTTCGACCTGCATGGTCGGGACGAAGTTGGCGTCGGCCGAGTCGTAGTCGATGCCGGCGTCCTGGAGCGCGGTGCGCACCGCGACCAGGTCGGTGGCCTCGGAGATGACCTCGAAGGACTCACCGAGGTCGTTGACCTCCTCGGCGCCCGCGTCGAGCACGGCGCCGAGCACGTCGTCCTCGGACAGCTCGCCCTTGGGGACGATGACGACGCCCTTGCGGTGGAACAGGTACGAGACGGAGCCCGGGTCGGCCATCGAGCCGCCGTTGCGGGTCATCGCGACGCGGACGTCGGAGGCGGCACGGTTGCGGTTGTCCGTCAGGCACTCGATGAGCACCGCGACACCGTTCGGGCCGTAGCCCTCGTACATGATCGTCTCGTAGTCGGCGCCACCGGCTTCGAGGCCGGCACCGCGCTTGACCGCGGAGTCGATGTTCTTGTTCGGGACCGAGCTCTTCTTGGCCTTCTGGATGGCGTCGAACAGCGTCGGGTTGCCGGACACGTCGGCGCCGCCCGTGCGGGCCGCGACCTCGATGTTCTTGATCATCTTCGCGAAGAGCTTGCCGCGCTTGGCGTCGATCACGGCCTTCTTGTGCTTCGTCGTAGCCCATTTAGAGTGGCCGGACATCTGCCTGTCTCCTTCGCGTAACCCATCCAGATACGAACGCCAGAGATCCTACAAGGACTCCGCCGCCCGGTTCGCGCGCACCATGTCGACGAACAGGGAGTGCACGCGGTGGTCGCCGGTCAGTTCCGGGTGGAACGACGTGGCGAGCGCGTTGCCCTGGCGGACGGCGACGATGTGGCCGTCGTGCTCCGCCAGCACCTCGGCCCCGGCGCCCACCGACTCGACCCAGGGGGCCCTGATGAAGAGGCCCTCCACAGCATCTCCCCCGACGCCCTTCACGTCGACCGCCGCCTCGAAGGATTCGTTCTGCCGTCCGAAGGCGTTGCGGCGCACGATCATGTCGATGCCGCCGATGGTCTCCTGTCCCGAGCGCGGGTCGAGGATCTTGTCGGCGAGCATGATCATGCCCGCGCAGCTGCCGTAGACGGGCATGCCGCTGCGCACGCGCGCGCGAAGGGGCTCCATCAGGCCGAAGAGGACGGCCAGTTTGGAGATGGTGGTGGACTCGCCGCCGGGGACGACCAGTCCGTCCACCTCGGCGAGTTCCTCGGGGCGCCGCACCGGCCTGGCCACGGCGTCCGCCGCGGCCAGGGCGATGAGGTGCTCCCGTACGTCCCCCTGGAGGGCCAGGACGCCTATGACGGGGGTGTTGCTCATCTGCGTTGTGCCTGCCTCGTGTACGTGATGCCCTGAAGAGGGTGTTTACCAGCCGCGGTTCGCGTAGCGCTCCGCCTCGGGGAGGGTGTCGCAGTTGATGCCGACCATGGCCTCGCCCAGGTTCCGGGAGGCGTCCGCGATGATCTTCGGGTCGTCGTAGAAGGTGGTGGCCTTCACGATGGCGGCGGCGCGCTTGGCGGGGTCACCGGACTTGAAGATGCCGGAGCCGACGAAGACGCCCTCGGCGCCGAGCTGGCGCATCAGGGCGGCGTCGGCGGGGGTGGCCACGCCACCGGCGGAGAAGAGGACCACCGGGAGCTTGCCCAGCTCGGAGACCTCCTTGACCAGCTCGTAGGGGGCGCGCAGCTCCTTGGCGGCGGCGTACAGCTCGTTGTTGTCGTAGCCGCGCAGCCGGGCGATCTCGTTCTTGATCTGGCGCAGGTGGCGGACGGCCTCGACGACGTTGCCGGTGCCGGCCTCGCCCTTGGAGCGGATCATGGCCGCGCCCTCCGCGATGCGGCGCAAGGCCTCGCCCAGGTTGGTGGCGCCACAGACGAAGGGGGTCGTGAAGGCGAACTTGTCCGAGTGGTTGACCTCGTCGGCGGGGGTCAGCACCTCGGACTCGTCGATGTAGTCGACGCCGAGGGACTGCAGGACCTGGGCCTCCACGAAGTGGCCGATGCGCGACTTGGCCATCACCGGGATCGAGACGGCCTCGATGATGCCCTCGATCATGTCCGGGTCGGACATGCGCGCCACGCCGCCGTCCTTGCGGATGTCGGCCGGGACCCGCTCCAGGGCCATCACGGCCACGGCGCCCGCGTCCTCGGCGATCTTCGCCTGCTCCGGCGTGACGACGTCCATGATCACGCCGCCCTTGAGCTGCTCGGCCATGCCGCGCTTCACGCGCGCGGTGCCGGTGGCCGGGGTGTCGGTGGGCTGGGCGGGGTGGGAGAGGGTGCTGGACACGGGTTGACCTCGCTCGGTGAAAGAGGGTTTCTGCAAACACCGAGGAAACGCCCACGGACCAGGCCACAGCAAGGGCCAATGGGGAGGCGGTGGCTCATTTTCCGGTCCCCTGGACGCGTTTGCCGTGGTCAGTGGCCTTGACCGGGGTCCACGCGCGCGCGTGGCCTACGTTCCCGGACGGTCCGCGAGGGCGACCGGAGCCTCGTCGTCCATTTCGAAGGCCAGCGGGAAGGGCGCGTGTCCGGCCAGCCGGAACCAGCGCACCGTGCGGTGGCGGCGCAGCGCGCGGGCCGCCCGTACGGCGTCGTTGTGGAAGCGCCTGGCCATCGGTACCCGGCGGACCGCCTGGGCGAGTTCGCGCGCCGCGTCCTCGCCGCCCGGGGCCGCCTGGACCGCCTCGACCTGCTCGGTCTCTCCGAAGACGGCCCGCAGGGCCTGGCTGAGGTCGCTCTCGGCAACCTCTCGGTGGTCCTCCTCGGCCTGCCGGGCCGCGTGCGCCGCCTCGTAGAGCACGATCGAGGCGGCAGGATCGAGCACTCCGGAGGTGGCCAGCTCCTGCGCCACCGAGGCACGCCGCAGCAGCTGTGCGTCGAGCGCGGCACGTGCGGCGTCGATCCGCGAGTGCAGCCGGTCGAGACGGCCCGCCGTCCAGCTCAGGTAGAGGCCGATCGCCACCAGGGCGACCACGATCCAGATCAGTGTGGAGGTCACGGGCGCACAGGCTACCCGTGTGGCCGGCGCCGTCCGACGTGGCGTCGCCCCCGATACGACGCGCCTGCGGCGCCGCCCGGGAGGCCGCGGCGGTCACCAGGGGCGGCAGGGTTCCGGGTGCGGGCCCGGCGAGGGCTGGTCGCGCAGTTCCCCGCGCCCCTGAAAAGTCGGCTTCGCCTTGCTTTTCAGCCCGTCCGGCCTGTGAGGACGAGCGCGTTCAGCGCGATGCGGGGGCCCGGGAGCGAGCTGCAGCCTCCCGCCCGTCAGTCCCGGGCCAGTCCGAAGCGGGCCAGCAGGCCGCCCGGTTCCGCCGGGTCGTCCGCGGCGGCGACCGCCGCGGCGCCGTCGGTGACCGTCTCGTACACGGACAGGATGTCGGCCCCGACCGTCGACCAGTCGAAGCGCCGGACATGCGCGCTGCCCCGCTCGCGCAGTTCCGCGCGCCGCCCGGGATCGCCGAGGAGCCGTAGCGCCGCGACGGCCAGCGCGTCCGCGTCCTCGTTGGCGAACAGCTCGCCCGCCGCGCCCTGGTCGAGGACCTGGGCGAACGCGTCCAGGTCGGAGGCGAGCACGGGAGCGCCCGCCGACATGGCCTCGACCAGGATGATCCCGAAGCTCTCGCCGCCGGTGTTCGGTGCGACGTACACGTCGACGCTCCGCAGGAAACGGGCCTTGTCCTCGTCGCTCACCATGCCGAGGAACTCCACGCGCGAGCGCAGTTCCGCGGGGAGCTTCTCGACGGCCTCCTCCTCGTCCCCGCGCCCGGCGACCAGCAGCCGGGTCGCCGGCCGCTCGGCGAGGATCTTCGGCAGGGCCTTCATGAGGACCGGCAGGCCCTTGCGGGGCTCGTCGATCCGGCCGACGAACCCGATCGTGTCGCCCTGCCACTCGGCCCTGGGCTCGGCCTTCGCGAAGAAGTCCACGTCGACGCCGTTCGGGATGACCACGGCGTCACCGCCCAAATGCTCGACGAGCGTGCGCCGCGCGTACTCGCTCACCGCGATCCGCGCCCTGATCTTCTCCAGGGCGGGCTGCAGGATCGGGTACGCGGCGATCATCGCCCGGGACCGCGGGTTCGACGTGTGGAAGGTGGCGACGATCGGCCCCTGCGCGGCCCAGCAGGCCAGCAGGCCGAGGGAGGGCGAGGCCGGCTCGTGGATGTGGATGACGTCGAACGTGCCGTCGTGCAGCCAGCGCCGCACCCGAGCGGCCGACAGGAAACCGAAGTTGAGGCGCGCGACCGACCCGTTGTACGGCACCGGCACGGCACGGCCCGCCGAGACGACGTACGGCGGGAGCGGGGTCTCGTCGTCGGCGGGCGCGAGGACGGACACGTGGTGCCCGAGGGCGATGAGGTGGTCCGCCAGGTCCCGGATGTGGAACTGGACTCCCCCGGGAACGTCCCACGAGTACGGGCAGACGATGCCGATCCTCACGGGCGCTCCCCTGGGCGCTGCCCGTCGTCCGCTGCGGACAGGGGTTTCCCGTCGGCCGCCTCGGCGGCGGACGTCCCTTCGGCCGGCCCGGAGCGGGGCTCCAGGTCGGCGAGCCACAGGCGTTGCAGCATGTGCCAGTCCTCCGGATGGTCGGCGATACCCGAGGCGAAGGCATCGGCCAGCGCCTGCGTCATGACAGACGTCTTCTCGGCCCGGGTACCTGACTCGGGGACGTCGACGGGCGGATGGACACGGCCGCGCATCACGGGCGAGTCGTCGTACCAGAGCGTCACCGGCAGCAGCAGCGCGCCGGTCTGCTGGGCGAGCAGCGCGGGACCGGCGGGCATCCGGGTCGCGTCCCCGAAGAAGGTGACCTCGACCCCGGAGGCGGACAGGTCGCGCTCGGCGACCAGGCAGACCAGGCCGCCGTCGCGCAGCCGCCGGGCCAGCGTGCCGAAGGCGGTACCGCCGCTGTGCGGCAGCACCTCCATGCCGAGGCCTTCGCGGTACGCCACGAACCGGTCGTACAGCTTCTCCGGCTTGAGGCGCTCGGCGACCGTCGTGAACGGCGTCTCCAGCCGGGTGGTGACCCAGGCGCCCGCGAGGTCCCAGTTGCCCAGATGCGGCAGCGCGATGATGACGCCCTTGCCGGCGGCGAGCCCTTCGGTCAGATGGTGCAGGCCCTTCGGCTCGAACCCGCCCCTGATGCGTTCCTTGCTCCAGGACGGCAGCCGGAAGGATTCCATCCAGTAGCGCAGGTACGAGCGCATGCCCGCGCGGGAGAGCTCCGCGAGCCGCTCGGGGGACGCGCCCGGCAGCACGCGCGCGTAGTTGGATTCGAGACGTCGTACGCCCTTGCCGCGCCGCTTCCAGGCGATGTCGGCGATGGTCCGGCCGAGGCGCACGGCCACGGGCTCGGGGAGCTTCTTGACCGCCCCCCAGCCCGCGGCGTACGCCGCGTAGGACAACTGGTCCCGCAGACCGCTCACGAGGTGGCCTCGCTGGACCGCGGGGTGCCCTCCGGCGGGGCGGCGACCGTGGTGTCGGCGGCCGCGTCGGCCTCGGCGGCCTCCCTGCGCACGGTGACGACGCGCTGGATCAGCGTGACGACACTGCCGACGGCGACGATCCACAACGCGATCGGCAGCAGGATGTCGATGCCGGGCACACCGAACGTCTTGTGGAAGCCCGCCAGACCGGCCGCGACCAGCGAGATCACCAGGCGTTCGGCGCGCTCGACGAGGCCGTTGACGGCGACGGGCAGCCCGATCGACTCGCCCCGGGCCTTGGTGTACGACACCACCTGACCGCTGGCCAGGCAGAAGATCGAGACGGCGCACAGGACGGTGTTGTCGCCGCCGCCCGCGTACCAGAGGGCGAACCCGCCGAAGATCGCACTGTCGGCGACCCGGTCGAGCGTCGAGTCCAGGAAGGCGCCCCAGCGGCTGGAGCGGCCCAGCTGGCGCGCCATGTTGCCGTCGACCATGTCCGAGAACACGAAGAGCGTGATGACGATCGTGCCCCAGAAGAGCTCGCCCCGGGGGAAGAAGACCAGTGCTCCCGCGATCACTCCGGCCGTGCCCAGGATGGTGACCGTGTCGGGGCTCACCCCCCGGCGGATGAGAAACGCGGCGAACGGTGTGAGGACACGCGTGAAGAATGCACGCGCGTACTTGTTCAGCATGGCCTTCCCGAGGGTCGGTGTGGCCGCGCGGCCCCTGCTGGCCACCGGCTGGCCCATCGTAGTCACGCGTGCGCGTGTGCGACGGTCGGGCACCCGCGCCCCGTGTCACGTCCTGGTGACATCCGGGGGACGGCACGATCGCGTCCGTTGTATGGACGCACCGTGACACGAGTGCAAAGCTCGAAGACACCGCGGGCGTCATCGGAGCCGCCATACGCGGATCCGCCCGCCCGCGCCCACAGTGACCTCACCGTGCACGGGAGGCAAGTCCATGGGCGACAAGGCGAACGCACATCCCGGAGCCGCCGGCAGGGCTACGGCGGCCGACCACCCCGCGTCCGTACGGAATGTGGTGCTGGTCGGCCACAGCGGATCGGGCAAGACGACTTTGGTGGAGGCTCTCGCGCTGACGGCGGGAGCGGTGAACAGGGCGGGCCGTGTGGAGGACGGCGGCACCGTGTCCGACTACGACGAGATCGAGCACCGGCAGCAGCGTTCGGTGCAGCTCTCCCTGGTACCCCTCGACTGGGACGGGTACAAGATCAATGTCCTGGACACTCCCGGATACGCCGATTTCGTCGGCGAGTTGAGGGCCGGTCTGCGAGCGGCGGACGCGGCCCTCTTCGTCGTCTCGGCCTCGGACGGGGTGGACGGCTCGACACGCGTGGTGTGGGAGGAGTGCGCGGCGGTCGGCATGCCGCGGGCCATCGTGGTGACGCACCTGGAGTCGGCCCGGGCCGACTTCGAGGAGATGACACGGATCTGCGCGCAGGCCTTCGGGGCCGACGACCCCGATGCCGTACTGCCGCTGTACCTGCCGCTGCACGGCCCCCCGGGGCCGGACGGGCACGCGCCGGTCACAGGGCTGATCGGACTGCTCTCGCAGCGGCTGTTCGACTACTCCTCCGGTGAGCGCAAGGAGTCCGAGCCGGGCCCCGAGGAGTTGCCGCTCATCGAGACGGCCCGCAACCGGCTGATCGAGGGCATCATCTCGGAGAGCGAGGACGAGACCCTCATGGACCGCTATCTCGGCGGCGAGGAGATCGATCTCGGGACACTCGTGCAGGACCTGGAGCGGGCCGTGGCACGCGGTGTCTTCCACCCGGTGCTCGCCGCCGCGCCCGCGGCTCCGGGCGCCCGCCAGGGGCTGGGCACGGTGGAGCTCCTCGAACTGGTCACGGGCGGATTCCCCACCCCGCTGGAGCGCGAGGCCCCGGTGGTCACCACCCCGGACGGCCGGGCGCGCCAGGTCACGGCCTGCGATCCGGACGGGCCGCTGGTCGCCGAGGTGGTGAAGACCGCCTCCGACCCGTACGTCGGGCGGGTCTCGATGGTCCGGGTGTTCTCCGGGACGCTGCGTCCCGACGAGACGGTGCACGTCTCCGGGCACGGGCTCGCCGACCGCGGGCACGAGGATCACGATGTCGACGAGCGCATCGGTGCCCTGTCGGCCCCGTTCGGCAAACAGCAGCGCAGCCTCACGCACGCCATCGCGGGCGACCTGGCCTGTGTGGCCAAGCTGAGCCGCGCCGAGACCGGTGACACGCTCTCGGCCAAGGACGACCCGCTCCTCATGCAACCGTGGGAGATGCCCGACCCTCTCCTGCCGCTCGCCATCCAGGCGCACAGCAAGGCAGACGAGGACAAACTCTCGCAGGGCCTGAGCCGCCTGGTCGCCGAGGACCCGACGATGCGCCTGGAACAGAACCAGAGCACCCACCAGGTCGTCCTGTGGTGCCTGGGCGAGGCCCATGCGGACGTCGCCCTGGAACGGCTGCGCAGCCGGTACGGCGTCCAGGTCGACGTCGTCCCGCACAAGGTGTCCCTGCGGGAGACGTTCGCCGCCAGGTCGGCCGGGCGCGGCCGGCACGTGAAGCAGTCCGGCGGGCACGGGCAGTACGCGATCTGCGAGATCGAGGTGGAGCCGCTGCCCGGCGGCTCGGGCATCGAGTTCGTCGACAAGGTGATCGGCGGGGCCGTGCCCCGGCAGTTCATCCCGTCCGTGGAGAAGGGAGTGCGCGCCCAGGCCGCCAGAGGTGTGGCCGCCGGCTATCCGCTCATCGACGTGCGGATCACGCTGCGCGACGGCAAGGCGCACTCCGTGGACTCGTCGGACGCGGCATTCCAGACCGCCGGCGCGCTCGCCCTGCGGGAGGCCGCGGCCGACGCGAAGATCCATCTGCTGGAGCCGGTCGCCGAGGTGACGGTCCTGGTGGGCGACGAGTACGTGGGCGCCGTGATGAGCGACCTGTCGGGCCGGCGCGGACGGGTCGTCGGCACCGAGCAGTCCGCCGGCGGCCGCACCCTCGTACGGGCCGAGGTGCCCGAGATCGAGATCGGGCGGTACGCGGTCGATCTGCGCTCCCTCTCGCACGGCACCGCACGGTTCGACCGCGCCTACGCCCGGCACGAGCCGATGCCACCGCAGTTGACCGACAGGATCCGTGAACAAGCCCAGGGCAATCCCTAGTTGCTCTTCCGTCCCGGTCGGCGGACGGCTGTGGCCGTCCGCCGACGCGGGTCGGCCGCTGCCGATACTCTGAGAACCTGATCAAGACGATGACCTGATCAACAGGTGTGCGGAGCACCGAAGTCGGGAAAGCCGCAGGAGCGGAGCACGGCGGCGATGGGGGCGGCAGTGGCGGACGAGGGATTCGATTTCAGGCCCGGGGCACAGGTCCCGCTCTCGGGTTCCGCGGGACAGACAGCGGCGACGTTCGCCCTGGCCTCCGCGGCGTACCGGGACAGTCCCGTCGAGAAGATCCTCGATGCCAACAGCGAGTGGCACGAGTCGACGATCAAACCGGGCCGCAAATGGGCGACGATCTTCAAGCCCAACCTGGGCGAGGCGTTCGCGCGCGCCGTGCAGCTGCGGATGCTGGGGGGCGGCCGCAGTCCGCTCATCCAGTCGTTCGGCACGGAACCGCAGGTGGTCGTCGAGCACTGCCTGGCGGCGAACCGCATCCGCAAGGAGCGGGACAGCTGGCTCACGGCCGTGACGGTGCTGACCGGCCTGATCTTCCTGCCCGGTCTGCTCATCTGGCTGCTGGTCTTCCAGATCCGCCGATCGGTCGCCAGGGCGGAGGACAAGCGGGCCGGCGCGCTCGCCACCACCGTCCTGGTCGGGGTGGGCGCCCTTGCGGTGCTCTTCCTGTTCAAGATGCCGTTCTCGGGTTTCTGGGCCTGGTACGCGCGAGCGGCGATCGTCGCGCCCGTCATCGGCTGGCTCTGGGCGAAGCAGATCTGCGAGCGCACGGCTCACGACCTGCGGGACCGCTGGAGCAGTCTGCTGGCCGGTGGCGGCATCGGTGCCAAGATTCCCGAGGCGGTGCCCGGCAGCCCCGGTGAGACGGCGGCCGAGCGGCTGCGCCAGGGCCTGGCACGGCTCGGCGCCGAGCAGCAGTCGAACTCGGTCTTCTACGCGGGCCCCAAGGGAATACTGGGCATGGGCACGCGCTGGGGCAGCTGGCAGCTGGCCGAGGACCTGGTCCCGGCCGACTCCGGCAAGGAGATCCATCCGTTCCGCAGCTGGGACGTCATCCGGTCGATCCACGACCAGCTGCGCATGCTGGAGCGCGGTCCGCTGAACACCGGCGGCTTCCCTGCGCCCTCGATAAAGCACTGGGTGGTCACACCGATCGGGGAGAACGCCAAGGCGGTGTCCCGCCCGGGCGGCACCGACGTGGACGCGTACCAGGTCAAGTCGCACGCCATCCAGGAGATCTGCAACAAACAGCAGTTCGGCAGCGGTGACCGCCACTACCTGGGGGTCCAGTGGACCCTCTGGGACGGCCAGTTGATCATCACCATGCTGATCACCGTGACCGTGCTGCACGAGACACTGCGCATCGAGGTCACCGGCCATGCGCTGGGGCCCGTGCACTCCCTCTTCACGAGCGGGCCCGACGCCAAGGTGAAGCAGGTCGCCAAGACCGTCAGGTTCTGGGAGACCCGGACGCAGAAGCTGCCGCTGGTCGACGCGGACGAGGTGGTGCGGCTCGCGGTGCGCGCGCCCTTCACCTGGTATCCGCCGATCCTCGACTGGCTCGGCGGCAGCCTGGCCCTTCCCGAGCCCTTCGGTCTGCGCCACGCGTGGGCGGCCAAGCCGTGGCGTCACCGCTTCATGGCCGACGACGCCCTGCGCGCCGCGACCCCCGTACTGCGGGTGGTGCACACGGCCGCGATCCGCGTCCTGAACGACAACGGCGTGAACACCGAGAAGTTCGGCAACCGCTCGTCGTTCCTCAGCACGGCGGTCCAGGACGCCTCCCCGAGGAAGGCCGACCTCTACGACGCATAGGCCCGCACGGCGAGCTGCCGCGCCGGCTCAGCCCCTCCGGCGGTCCTCCCGTCCGGCGGGGCTCAGGCCGAGGGCCAGGCCTCCGCGAGCATCTTCCGCGTGTCCGCGAGGAGTTGGGGCAGCACCCGTGTGTGCCCGACCACCGGCATGAAGTTCGTGTCGCCGCCCCAGCGGGGCACGACGTGCTGGTGCAGGTGCGCGGCGATGCCGGCCCCGGCGACCGAGCCCTGGTTCATGCCGATGTTGAAGCCGTGCGCGCCGGAGGCGGTCCGCAGCGCGGTCATCGCCTGCTGGGTCAGCTCACCGAGCTCGGCGGTCTCCGGGACGGTCAGGTCGGTGTAGTCCGCGACGTGCCGGTAGGGCACGACCATCAGGTGTCCGCCGTTGTACGGGTAGAGGTTGAGCACCGCGTAGACCTGCTCGCCGCGCTTGATGACCAGCCCGTCCTCGTCGGATTTCGCCGGGATCGAGCAGAAGGGACAGCCGTCGTCGGCCCCGGGGCCGGTCGGCTTGTTCTCGCCCTGGATGTAGGCCATCCGGTGGGGCGTCCACAGGCGCTGGAACGCGTCCTGGGTGCCGACTCCGATCTGCTGCTCCGGCTCACTCGTCATGGGGTGCAGCATATTGCTTCGCCCGTTCGCGGCGTGTCGCCGGGTGCCGCGCGAAAGGGCCCCCGGCCAAGCTGAGGCGATGGACGACGACAGCCGCACGGCCCGCTGGGAATACCGCACCGAGGCGCCGCTCGCCGCCGCCTCGGCACTCTTCCTCACCTCGTACGCGATCCGGGTCCTCGGTCACGGTCTGCCCGAGCCGTGGCGGAACATCTGTCTCGCGGTGACCTTGGCGGCCTGGGCGGCGTTCGCCGTCGACTACGCCGTGCGCTGGCGGCTGAGCGGCCAGGGCCCCCGCTTCGTACGGACGCACTGGCTGGACACGGTCGTCCTGGCCCTGCCCCTGCTGCGTCCCCTGCGCGTGGTCAGGGTCTACGAGTCCGTCCAGCACCGACGGGGCCGGCCGAGGCTCGCCCTGCACGCGCGCGTGATCACGTACGCGGGCCTGTCGGTGTCCCTGCTCGGCTTCGCGGGCGCGCTCGCCGTGTACCAGCAGGAGCACGCGGCGGCGGACGCGACGATCCGTACGTTCGGTGACGCGGTGTGGTGGACCTGCGCGACGCTCGCGACGGTGGGGTACGGCGACGTGGCTCCCGTGACGGCGGCGGGGCGGGTGATCGCGGTGGGGCTGATGGCCTGCGGGCTCGCCCTGCTCGGCGCCGTGACGGGGTCGTTCTCGTCCTGGCTGCTCCAGGTCTTCTCCAGTGAGGAGGACGAGAGGCCCCCGGGAAGCTGAGCTCCCCGGGGGCCGGCGCGCGGACGGGTCAGACCTGTACCCGCTCCTCGACGACCTTCGCGATCTTCGCGATGGCCTCGTCGAGCGGGATGCCGTTCTCCTGGGAGCCGTCGCGGTAGCGGAAGGAGACGGCGCCGTTGGCCATGTCCTCGTCGCCCGCGATGACCATGAAGGGCACCTTCTGCTTCTGTGCGTTGCGGATCTTCTTCTGCATACGGTCGGAGGACGAGTCGACCTCGACCCGCAGCCCCTGCTTCTTCGCCTCGGCGGCGAACTTGTGCAGGTGGTCGATGTGCGCGTCACCGATCGGGATGCCGACCGCCTGGACGGGCGCCAGCCACGCCGGGAACGCGCCCGCGTAGTGCTCCAGCAGCACCGCGAAGAACCGCTCGATGGACCCGAACAGCGCACGGTGGATCATGACCGGGCGCTGCTTGGAGCCGTCGGGCGAGGTGTACTCCAGCTCGAAGCGCTCCGGCAGGTTGAAGTCGAGCTGGATCGTCGACATCTGCCAGGTGCGGCCGATGGCGTCCTTGGTCTGGACGGAGATCTTCGGGCCGTAGAAGGCGGCGCCGCCCGGGTCGGGCACGAGAGGGAGCCCCTGCTTCTCGGCCACCTGGCGCAGGGTCTCGGTCGCCTCCTCCCAGACCTCGTCGGAGCCCACGAACTTCTCCGGGTCCTTGGTGGACAGCTCCAGGTAGAAGTCGGTGAGGCCGTAGTCGCGCAGCAGACCGAGGACGAAGGTGAGCGTCTTGTCGAGCTCCTCCGCCATCTGCTCGCGGGTGCAGTAGATGTGCGCGTCGTCCTGGGTGAAGCCGCGCGCGCGGGTCAGGCCGTGCACCACGCCCGACTTCTCGTAGCGGTACACGGTCCCGAACTCGAACAGGCGCAGCGGCAGTTCACGGTAGGAGCGGCCGCGCGCGTCGAAGATCAGGTTGTGCATCGGGCAGTTCATGGGCTTGAGGTAGTAGTCCACGCCCTCGTCGAGCTGCATGGGCGGGTACATGCCGTCGGCGTACCAGTCCAGGTGGCCCGAGGTCTCGAAGAGCTTCCCCTTCGTCGCGTGCGGGGTGTAGACGAACTCGTAGCCCTCCTCCTCGTGGCGGCGGCGCGAGTAGTCCTCCATGACCCGGCGGATGATGCCGCCCTTGGGGTGGAAGACGGCGAGGCCGGAGCCGATCTGCTCGGGGATCGAGAACAGGTCGAGCTCGGAGCCCAGCTTGCGGTGGTCGCGCTTCTCGGCCTCGGCGAGGAACTCCAGGTGCGCCTTCAGCTCGTCCTTGGTCGGCCAGGCGGTGCCGTAGATGCGCTGGAGCATCGGGTTCTTCTCGCTGCCCCGCCAGTACGCGGCGGCGTTGCGCATGAGCTTGAACGCCGGGATGTTCCGGGTGGTGGGCAGGTGGGGACCGCGGCAGAGGTCCTTCCAGCACAGGTCGCCGGTCTTCGCGTCGAGGTTGTCGTAGATGGTCAGCTCGCCGCCGCCCACCTCGACGTCCGCGCCGTCGTCCGTGGAGGCCGAGCCCTTGATGCCGATGAGCTCCAGCTTGTAGGGCTCGCCGGCGAGCTCCTCACGCGCGGCCTCGTCCGTGACGACACGGCGCGAGAAGCGCTGGCCGCGCTTCTGGATCTCCTGCATCTTCTTCTCGACGGCCTTGAGGTCCTCGGGAGTGAACGGCCTCTCGACGTCGAAGTCGTAGTAGAAGCCGTCCTTGACCGGCGGGCCGATGCCCAGCTTGGCCTCGGGGAACAGCTCCTGCACGGCCTGCGCCATGACGTGCGCGGTGGAGTGCCGCAGGATGTTGAGACCGTCCTCGGAGGAGATCTCCACGCTCTCGACGGTCTCGCCGTCCCGCACCTCGTACGCGAGGTCCTTGAGCTCGCCGCCGACGCGGGCCGCGACGATGGTGCGCTCACCGGCGAAGAGCTCGGCCGCCGTAGTGCCCGTCGTCACCACGCGCTCTTCCCGCTCGGAATCGCGTTGGATGATCACACGGACGTCTGACACCGGACTCTCCTGCCTGAAGGGGACGCGCGCAGTCGTCTTCTCGCACGCGTAGTACTGGGGCGATCGTACCGAGCCCGGGGCACCCCTCGCGAAACAGTTGTCTCTCACCCGTCGCGCACCCGCGCGCGGCCCCTTCAGTCCCCGCCGCACGCCTCCTCGAAGAAGGCCGCGATATCGGCGGTCGCCTGCAGCGACTTCATCAGCCGGTCCCGCTCCGCCTCGTCGACCTGCACGGGTACCACGCCGGACGCCCCCGTCAGCCGCCGGAATCCCCCGCGGCTCTCCAGCCGCCCGTGCACCCGCACCGGCAGCCCGACCAGATGGGCGTGCCCCGCGATCCGGTACGCCTCCTCGTCGAGGCTCATCCGTACGTACGGGACCTCGACCCCGGCGATCACCCGCAGCCGTACGCTCCCGTCACCGCGCGGCCCGGACCTGCGCATCCGCACCACGGCTCCGGTGATCCGCACGGGCACGGACGGTTCCTCGCGCAGGTAGCGGGCCCCGGCCTCGCGGAGTGCGGGCAGGTCGCCGGGCGAGAACTCGACGGGCTCGGCGGGTGCGGCGCATCCCTCGGGCACGCCGGCGGCGGGCGCCCACCTGACGGCGATCCTGGCTCCCTCCGTGCCCCGCACCAGCGCCACCAGTGCCTCGGTGAGCTCATGGCTCACCCCGGCCCCGACGGCACCGTCGAAGGCGTCCATGCCGCCGGTGGCCCGCTGGTAGTCGACGGCCTCGCGGGCCGCGTACAGCGCCTGGTGGAGCCGGACGGCGAGCGGCCGGCCGGTGGCGACCGGTACGAAGGCGGTGAGCTGACGGCCACCGGTCGCGGCCCCGACCAGCACGTTCTCCAGGGATGCGGCGGCGGGTCTGCGATGGCGGGCGCCGTAGTACCCGGCCCGCGCCCGCGCGGCGAGGGCTCCCGCGAGGAGCGTCTGCCGGGCCGCCGTGCGCAGTTGCTCCTCCACGGTCCACGGCGAGACACCGACGGGACCCGTGGGCACGTCGCGCCACCAGCGGATCTCGTCGCTGGGCACGGCGAGTTGCACCAGGACGTCACGGGCGGAGGGCGAACCGCTGCGGGACAGCGCGACGAGGGCCTCGCCCAGGAGTTCCTCACTGTCGGGGAAGGCCCGGCTCTCCGGTACCAGCAGGCTGGTGCCGGAACCGCCGGGCCCGGGTGGGGTCCAGCGGCCGTACCGTCCCGGGGCCCCGCCGCGGCGCTGCCAGCCGTGCCGGTGCAGCAGCGCACCGAGCACGGCGGGGTCGACCTGGTCGGGCCGGGGCGGCCGGTCCCACGGGTCCGGCGTCTCGGCGGGGTGGGGCCTGACGGGGCGTAGTGGCTCGTCGATGGGGCGGTGCGTCACGGTCTGCCTCCCGTACCGACCCGCGTCATGATCTCGCAGAGCGCCCGGTCGTCGAAGACCCGCGAGGTCGGTATCCGCACGGTGGTCCTGCGCCGGCCGGTGATCCGGTGTCCGGCGAGGTTGATCCAGTAGCAGCAGTGCCGCAGGTCGAGGCGGTCGTGGCCGGCGCGCAGCCAGTCGTCCTGTGACCTGGGCACGAGCATCACGACCAGGATTTTGTGCACCGAGACCGGGGTCCGGGCCAGCTTCTCCAGGTGGGCGTTGTCGAGCGTGAAGGAGAAGGCGGAACCCGGCGGGTTCGGCGGGATCTGGTACGTGCACTTGAGCTGCACCTTGATGGTGACTTCGTCGTCGACCGTGTGCCCGGGGGCGCTGTGGCTGACGTGCCAGTCGATGCCGTTGTCCGGAAAGGGCTGGGACAGGGAGCAGCCCGCCGCGGCCGCCACGGCGTGCAGATAGCCGACCTGGAGTGTCTCCATGCATGCAGTGGTGGCCAGTGAGCCGCGATGCGGTGCCGTCCGCCGGGGCAGCAGCCCGCCCTGCTCGGGCTGCGCGAGCGCCATGTCCAACAGCCTTCCGAATCTGGTGAATCCCCGCGACGGGCCGCTGAACTGCAAAGACCCGTACCTCTGTTGTCTCCTTCCGGCGTACGGCGCAAACAGCCCGGGTATCACAAAAAGGGCAGGGGACGGCGCGTCAACTGCCGCGGGTGATCGAGGAGTTGTATGCGTATGACGTGCTGGTACGAGGGCCCCCTGACCGCGTTCGACACCGAGACGACGGGTGTCGATGTGGAAACCGACCGGATCGTGTCGGCCGCCGTCGTCGTCCAGGACGCTCCCGGCAGCCGCCCGCGGGTGCGCCGCTGGCTGGTCAATCCGGGGGTTCCGGTGCCCGAGGGCGCCACGGCGATACACGGGCTGACGGATGAGCACCTGCGACGCAACGGCCGCTGGCCGTCGCCGGTGATGGACGAGATAGTCAGGGAACTGGCCGAGCAGAGCGCGGCGGGACGTCCGCTCGTGGTGATGAACGCGCCCTTCGACCTGACGCTCCTGGACCGGGAGTTGCGCAGGCACCGGGCGTCCTCGCTGGACCACTGGTTCGAGACCGTGCCGTTGCGCGTGCTCGATCCGCGGGTCCTCGACAAGCACCTGGACCGCTACCGCAAGGGCCGCCGCACCCTGACGGACCTGTGCGCGCACTACGGCGTGGAGCTGCAGGGCGCCCATGACGCGGCGGCGGACGCGCTGGCCTCGCTGGAGGTCGTACGGGCGGTCGGGCGCCGTTTCGCGATCCGTCTGGAGCGGCTGTCACCGGCCGAACTGCACATGCTGCAGGCCGTCTGGCACGCCGCGCAGGCCCGCGGCCTCCAGGCGTGGTTCGCCCGCAGCGGTACGGAGGAGTCGGTCGATCCGGCCTGGCCCCTGCGGCCCGAACTCCCGGCAGCGGCCTGAGCGGGCGCGACGCGCGGCGCGCAGAACGCGGCCATGCAAAAAGCCGGTCCGTCTGTGACGGACCGGCCTTTCCCGGTGGGCGATACTGGGTTCGAACCAGTGACCTCTTCGGTGTGAACGAAGCGCTCTCCCACTGAGCTAATCGCCCGGGAACGCACCGAACAATACAGGTCTCCGTGCGTTTCCTTCAAACCGCTTCACGTTTGTCCGGGAGTGCCGCCGTGAAGGTACGCGGCCAGCCCGCGTCGGCCCGCCCTCATCATCAGCGCGTGGTTGGCACGGAAGGCGGGTCGTCCCGGCACGGCGAGCCGCCGCAGCAGCGGCTTGGTCACCCGGACCTCCTGGTCGTAGCGGGCGCGGGTGCCCGGCCCGTCGGTGGCGAGGGTCCACCGCGCCCAGCCGTCCACGTCGCCCGTCATCGTGATCTCCAGCACCCCGGCCGCCCGGTCCCGGCGCGTTTCCCGCGCGGTGAACACCAGGTCGTACGGCAGCACCGAGCGGATGCGGACGACACCGCTGAGCTCGTCCACGGGCGTGACCTCGCGGACCTGCGGCCACCACCGCGGGTAGCGTTCGGCGTCGGCCAGTGCGTCGTAGACGTCGGTGAGCGGGGCGGCGAGGTTCCACAGGCTGCGGAAGCGGTAGTGCGTCCAGTCCATGCGCTTCATGATCCGAGTCTGCCCGCCCGCGGCGCGGCCGCGGGGATCTGAGTACGTCCTGAGTACGTACGCTCATGCCCCGCGGCGTGAGCTGAACCACACTCCGTGACATGACGAACATTCCGCCCCCGGCCGAGGAGCTGCGCATCCTCGACCACGAGCTGCGGCAACTGGACGCGCGCAGGGCCCAGTTGCTGGCCCGCCGGACCTGGCTGCTCGGCGTGCTGCGGTCGGCCGCGCCGGCTCCGGCCGTCTGGCCCGCCCGCGCTCCCGCGTCCCGTCCCGAACGGCCCGAGGCCTCGGCGCACGGCGTACAGAACGTGCTGCTCGTGCTCGGCGGCATCCTGTTGACCGTCGCGGCGATCGCGTTCACGCTGGTGAGCTGGGGGCACCTGGGCATCGCAGGGCGGTCCGTGGTCCTCGGCGCGGTCACCCTGGCCGCGCTCGGTGCGCCGGTGCTTCTCCTGAGGCGCGGGCTCCGCTCGACGGCCGAGTCGGTGGCGGGCCTCGGCCTGGCGCTGTCGGTGCTCGACGCCTACGCCCTGCACGAGGTCGGCTTCCCCGAGGTGGACGGCACCGGCTGGGCGGCCACGGCGTCGGCGCTCCTGGCCGCGCTGTGGACGGCGTACGGCCTGCGTCTGGGCGCCCTGCGGCTGCCGCTGCCGGCGGCCGTGGCCGCAGCTCAACTGCCCCTGCTGCTCGGGGTGGTGGCGGTTGGCGGCGGCGACCACACGATCACGGCGGCGCTGCTGGTGACCGCCGCGTTCGACACCGTCGTGGCGCTCCGGGTGTCAGGACGGGCGGTACGCGCCGTCGCGGGAGTCGGCGCGTACGGGACCGCCGCCTGGGGCGTCCTGGCGGCCGGATGGCTGTCGTGGGAGGCCACCGGTCCGGGCGCCGCCGCCCGCGCGGCGGCCCTCCTCGCCCTCGCCGCGGCGATCGCCC
>NZ_JAHRIB010000088.1 GCF_019090165.1 Streptomyces sp. BV286 | reverse complement strand
GGGGTCAGGCGCGGAGGGCTTCGACGGCGTCAGCGAGGGCCCGCGGCACGTCCGGGACGAGGGTGTGTGCCCCGTCGCGCACGATGTGCCGGCCGCCCACGACCGTGTGCCGCACGTCCGCCGCTGTCGCGGCGAATACGGCCGTCTCGGCGCCGAGCCGCGGCACCGGCCCGGCGGTTCTGACCGAGTCGAGCGCGATCGTCGTGAAGTCGGCGAGCGCGCCCGCTTCGAGCGTGCCCGCGTCGGCCCAGCCCAGGGCCGCGTGGCCGTCGGCGGAGGCGGCGCGAAGGAGCGCCGCCGCGGTCCAGTGGCCGCGGGTGCGGGTGCGCAGGCGCTCGTTCAGCTCCATGGCGCGCGCCTCCTCGAACAGGTCGATGACGGCGTGGCTGTCGGAGCCGAGGGACAGCGGTGAGCCCGCCTGCTGGAGCGCGACGGCCGGGCCGATGCCGTCGGCGAGGTCGCGCTCGGTGGTGGGGCACATGCAGGTGCCGGTTCCCGAACGGCCGAGCAGCGCGATGTCCTCGGCGGTGAGGTGGGTGTTGTGCACGCCCGTGGTGCGCGGGCCGAGCACTCCGTGGTCGGCGAGGAGCCGGGTGGGGGTGCGGCCGTGGGCCGCCAGGCAGGCGTCGTTCTCCGCCGTCTGCTCGGACAGGTGCACGTGGAGCGGGGCCCGCCGCTCCTCGGCCCACCGCGCCACCGTGCCCAACTGCTCGGCGGGCACGGCCCGTACGGAGTGGACGGCCGCCCCGATCCGCGCGTGATCCCGGTCCTTGAGAAGTGAACAGCGTGTCGCCCAGGCCTCGGCGGTGCCGTCGGAGAAGCGGAGCTGGTGGCGGTTCGGGGGCTGCCCCCTGCGGGCGTCGAGGAGGCCGCCCGCGAGGTAGGCGGTGTCGAGGAGCGTGATGCGGATGCCCGCCTCCGCGGCGGCCTCGACGAGCGCCTCACCCATGGCGTTCGGGTCGGCGTAAGGGGTGCCGCCCGGCGCGTGGTGCACGTAGTGGAACTCGCCGACGGCCGTGACTCCGGCGAGGGCCATCTCGGCGTACACCGCGCGGGCCAGTGCGTGGTACGTGTCCGGGGTCAGCCGGTCCGCCACGGAGTACATGATCTCGCGCCAGGTCCAGAAGGTGCCGGAGCCGACCTGGACGGTGGAGCGCAGGGCGCGGTGGAAGGCGTGGCTGTGGGTGTTGGCGAGGCCCGGGAGGGTCAGGCCGCGCAGGATCTCCGCGCCGGGCGGTGGGCTCTCGGCGCCGGTGCGCACGGCGGCGATCCGTCCGTCCGTGTCCACGTCGAGGGCCACGCCCGGCTCCACGTAGGAGTCGAGCCAGGCGTGCTCCAGCCAGTACGTCGTGCCTCGCGAGCTCACTTGCAGGCCAGCCCTTCCAGTACGTCGGCGAGTGCGGTCACCCCGGCCACGCAGTCGTCCTCGGCGGCGTACTCGGCCGGTGAGTGCGAGACGCCCGTCGGGTTGCGTACGAACAGCATGGCGGTGGGGATCGTGGCGGAGAGGATTCCGGCGTCGTGTCCGGCGCCGGTCCCCAGGACGGGGACCCTCAGGTCCGCCTCCCTCTCCCTGCCCAGGATGCGGGCGATCTCGTTGCGCAGGGCGTGCTCGAACTCGACGACCGGGGTGAACGACTCCCGGACGACGTCGAGGTGGACGCCGTGCGCGTCGGCGTACTCGCGGGCGGCCTTCTCGACGCCGTGGACGACCGTGTCGAGGGTCGTCTGGTCGGCGGCGCGGGAGTCGAGCCAGCCACGCACGAGGGAGGGGATGGCGTTGACGCCGTTCGGCTCGACCGAGATCTTGCCGAAGGTGGCCACGGCACCCGCGAGCTGTGCCTCGCGGCGGGCGGCGAGCACGGTCTCCGCGTACGACAGCATGGGGTCACGGCGGTCCACGAGGCGGGTGGTGCCCGCGTGGTTGGCCTCGCCCCGGAAGTCGAACCGCCACCGCCCGTGCGGCCAGATGGCGCTGGCGATGCCGACCCGGTCGCCGGTCAGGTCGAGGGCGCGGCCCTGCTCGACGTGCAGTTCGACGAAGGCGCCGATCCGGGCCAGGCGCTCGGGGTCCGCCCCGATGGCGTCCGGGTCGTGGCCGGCGGCCTCCATGGCCTGCGGGAGGCTGGTGCCGTCCGCGTCCCTGAGCCGGTGGGCCTGCTCGGCGGTGAGCTCTCCGGCCGCGAGCCGTGACCCCACGCAGGCCAGTCCGAAGCGGGCGCCTTCCTCGTCGCCGAAGTTCACGATGGCGAGGGGCTTCGTGAACCGCGCGTTCCTGCCGCGCAGTTCGTCGAGCGCGGCGAAGGAGGACACGACTCCGAGGGGCCCGTCGAAGGCTCCGCCGTCGGGCACCGAGTCGAGGTGGGACCCGGTGACGACGGCGTCCCCCGCCGTGGGGTCGCCCAGCCAGGCCCACTGGTTGCCGTTGCGGTCCAGTTCGTGGACGAGCCCGCGTGCCTCGGCCTGCTCGCGGAACCAGGCCCGGCAGTCGGCGTCGGCCCCGGTCCAGGCGAACCGGCGGTAGCCGCCGGAGCCGGGGTGCCGTCCGACGGGCGCCAGCTGCCGCCACATCTCGTGGAAGGAGTCCCCTTTCAGCCCGTCCGGCGTCTGCGGACGGGACGGTCCGGGCCCGTCCGGGGTCTGGGACCGGATGCTCCCGCCGGGGCCGGGGGCAGCGTCCGCGCCGGGCGACGGCTGGTTCACTCGCCCTCCCGCATGGGAATGCGCACGCCGCGCTCGTCGGCGACGGATTCCGCGATGTCGTACCCGGCGTCGACGTGCCGGATGACGCCCATCCCGGGGTCGTTGGTCAGCACGCGCCGGATCTTCTCCCCGGCGAGCTTCGTCCCGTCGGCCACCGACACCTGCCCGGCGTGGATGGACCTGCCCATCCCCACCCCGCCGCCGTGGTGGATGGAGACCCAGGACGCCCCGGACGCCACGTTCACCATGGCGTTCAGCAGGGGCCAGTCGGCGATCGCGTCCGAGCCGTCGAGCATGGCCTCGGTCTCGCGGTACGGAGAGGCGACGGAACCGCAGTCGAGGTGGTCGCGCCCGATGGCGAGGGGAGCCTGCAGCTCACCACTGGCCACCATGTCGTTGAAGCGCTCGCCCGCCTTGTCCCGCTCCCCGTAGCCGAGCCAGCAGATCCGGGCCGGCAGCCCCTGGAAGTGCACGCGCTCACCGGCCAGTTTGATCCAGCGGTGGAGCGACTCGTTCTCCGGGAAGAGGTCGAGGATCGCCTTGTCCGTCTTGTGGATGTCGGACGCCTCGCCGGACAGGGCGGCCCAGCGGAAGGGGCCCTTGCCCTCGGAGAACAGCGGCCGGATGTAGGCGGGCACGAATCCCGGGAAGGCGAACGCCCGCTCGTATCCGGCGAGTTGGGCCTCGCCCCGGATGGAGTTGCCGTAGTCGAAGACCTCGGCGCCGGCGTCCATGAAGCCCACCATGGCCTCCACGTGCCGGGCCATCGACTCACGGGCCCTGGTGGTGAAGCCGGCCGGGTCCTTCGCGGCGTACGCGGCCATGTCGTCGAAGTCGACGCCCACGGGCAGGTAGGCCAGCGGGTCGTGCGCCGAGGTCTGGTCGGTGACGATGTCGACGGGGGCGCCCTCGGCGAGCATGCGCGGCAGCAGGTCCGCGGCGTTGCCGAGCAGGCCGATGGACAGCGGGCGGCGGGCGTCGCGGGCCTCGACGGCGAGCTGGAGGGCGTGCTCCAGGGAGTCGGCGCGCACGTCCAGGTACCGGTGCTCGATCCGGCGCTCGATGGCGCGCGGGTCGACATCGATACAGATCGCGACGCCGTCGTTCATCGTGACGGCGAGCGGCTGGGCGCCGCCCATGCCGCCGAGACCGGCCGTCAGGGTGATGGTCCCGGCGAGCGTCCCGCCGAACTTCTTCGCGGCGACGGCGGAGAAGGTCTCGTAGGTGCCCTGGAGGATGCCCTGGGTGCCGATGTAGATCCACGAACCGGCGGTCATCTGCCCGTACATGGTGAGGCCGAGGGCTTCGAGGCGCCGGAACTCCTCCCAGTTCGCCCAGTCGCCGACCAGGTTGGAGTTGGCGATGAGGACGCGCGGCGCCCACTCGTGGGTCTGCATGACGCCGACCGGCCGGCCGGACTGGACGAGCATCGTCTCGTCCTGCTTCAGCGTCCGCAGCGTACGGACCATGGCGTCGAAGGAGCGCCAGTCGCGGGCGGCCTTGCCGGTGCCGCCGTAGACGACGAGCTTGTCGGGGTGCTCGGCGACCTCGGGGTCGAGGTTGTTCTGCAGCATCCGCAGGGCGGCTTCCTGCTGCCATCCCAGGGCGCTCAGTTCCGTACCGCGTGGTGCTCGGACGGGGCGGGGTCCTGACATGGTCTGCCTCCTGGCGACTGGTGCGTACTTCGGACGGTGCCGCTCATACAGTGGATATTCACATCCTGATCTCCTGAATAGAACTAGTCAATACCTTCGTGGGCCAGCGGGGGCGGGGGACGGGTGTTTGGCTTGATGTATGGCTGCATACACAGACGCAGGGGACGCGGACCCGACGGACGGACAGCCGGGCGGGGATCCGCGCGGGACGGGCGAGGGTGCGGCCACGGCCGTGCGGCGCGACGCCGCCGTGCGCGCGGCCGTGCAACAGGGCCTGGTCAGCCCCGCCACTCCCATCGTCGGGCTCCTCGACATCACCGGCATCCGCGCCTCCGCGGCCGGCCTGCGGGCCGCCTTCGACGCGGTGACCGCGCCGGGTACGCCGGTCCTGCACGCGTTCGCGGTGAAGGCGACCCCCCTCGTGCCGGTACTGCGGCTGCTGCACCGGGAGGGCATCGGCATGGAGGTCGCGAGCCCGGGCGAGCTGGCCCTCGCCCGGGCGGCCGGGGTCCCGCCGTCCCGCACGGTCCTCGACTCGCCCGCGAAGACCCCCTCCGAGCTCCGGGAGGCACTCGCGCTGGGCATCGCGGTCAACGTGGACAACCCCCAGGAGCTGGCGCGCCTCGACGCGCTGATCCGGTCGGCGTCGACCCGCTCACCCGTGGGACTGCGGGTGAATCCACAGGTCGGCGGGGGTTCGATCGGCGCGCTGTCCACGGCGACGGCGACCTCGAAGTTCGGGGTCGCCCTACGGGACGAAGGAGCCCGCGAGTGGGTGGTACGGGCCTGCCTGGACCGGCCGTGGCTGACCCGGCTGCACACCCACTCCGGTTCGCAGGGGATGCCGCTGGACCTGATGGCACGCGGGGTGGCCGAGACGTACGGGCTCGCGGAGGAGATCAACGAGCGTGCCGGGCGGCGGCAGATCGACACGCTCGACATCGGCGGCGGGCTGCCGGTGAACTTCGGCTCGGACGACCACACCCCCGCGTACGCGGAGTACGCGCGGCTCCTCGCGGCGACGGTGCCGGGGCTGTTCGACGGGCGGTACGGCCTGGTCACGGAGTTCGGGCGGTCCCTGCTCGCCAAGCACGGGGTGGTGCTGGCGCGGGTCGAGTACGCGAAGTCGGCGGGCGGGCGCGCGATCGCGGTGACGCACGCGGGGGTGCAGGTGGCGGCCCGCACGATGTACGCGCCGGAGTCCTGGCCGCTGCGGGTGGCCGCGTACGACGCCAAGGGACGGCCGAAGACGGGGCCCGACGTGGTGCAGGACGTGGCGGGGCCCGCCTGCTTCGCGGGCGACCTGCTGGCGCAGGGCCGGTCGATGCCGCTGCTCGAACAGGGCGACCACGCGGCCGCCCTGGACACGGGGGCCTACTACTTCGCGCACCACTACGGGTACAACTCGCTCGCGCGGCCCGGCATCCACGGCTTCGGTCCGGACGGGTCGGGCGGGGTGCGGTTCGCGGTGGTCCGCTCGGCGCAGACGCTCGACGAGATCGTGGCGGAGTCGGGAGGCGCGCACGCGGAGGCGCTGACCCACACGTTCTGAGGCGCCCACGCCGGGCCCGGACCGGATGAGCTGCGGAGCGGCCGGGCTGCCGGGCTGCCGGGCGGTGGGGCGGTGGGGCGGTGGGGCTGAACCGCACAGGCATTCGGAGCGCGACTGCGGGAAGAACTCCCCCGGACGGGTCACCGTCGGGTCACCGATCGGGGGAGGTTCCCTTGTCCACCGCAGAAACCGCCGCGGGTACACCGGCACCGTCCGAGGACCCGGGGCTCAAGCGCGTCCTCGGCCCCCGGCTGCTGATCCTCTTCGTGATCGGCGACATCCTGGGCACCGGCATCTACGCCACCACGGGCAAGGTCGCCGGAAAGGTCGGCGGCGCCCTGTGGCTGCCGTTCGTCATCGGCTTCGTCGTGGCGATCCTCACCGCGGCCTCGTACGTCGAACTCGTCGGCAAGTACCCGAAGGCGGCCGGAGCGGCCCTCTACACGCAGAAGGCGTTCAAGGTCCCCTTCCTGACCTTCATCGTCGCGTTCATGGTGATGTGCTCGGGCCTGTCGTCCGCGAGCGCCGCGGCCCGCGCGTTCAGCGGCGACTACCTGGCGGAGCTGACGGGCGACGCGCTGCCGCCCACCCTCGTCGCGATCTGCTTCATCGTGCTGCTGGCCGCCCTGAACCTGCGGGGCGTGTCGGAGTCGGTGAAGACGAACGTGGTCCTGACGCTCGTCGAGCTGCTGGGCCTGCTGATCATCCTCGCGATCGGCGCGTACGCGGTCCTGACGGGTGACGGGGAGCCGTCCCGGCTGGGCGAGTTCGAGTCGGGCGGCACCGGCTACGCCCTGATCACCGGCATCCTGGGCGCGACCGCCCTGGGGTTCTTCGCCTTCGTGGGCTTCGAGGACTCGGTGAACATGGCCGAGGAGACGAAGGATCCCGTCCGCACCTTCCCGCGGGCGATCTTCGTCGGTGTGGCGGTGACGGGCACGATCTACGTCCTCGTGGCGCTCGTCTCGTCGCTCCTGGTCGACCACAGGGTGCTGGAGGGGTCGAGCGGTCCGCTGCTCGAGGTCGTGAAGGCGGGCGGCGTGGACTTCCCGCACGAACTCTTCGCGCTCATCGCCCTGTTCGCCGTCACCAACTCCGCGCTGATCAACATCATGATGGCCTCACGGCTCTGCTACGGCATGGCCAACGAACGCATCCTGCCGCGCGCCATGAGCCGCGTCCTGCCCCGCCGCCGCACCCCCGTGGTCGGCATCGCCTTCGTGACGCTCCTCGCGATCGGGCTGGTCTCCACCGGTGAGATCGAGGGGCTCGGCGACACCACGGCGTTCCTGCTGCTGTGTGTGTTCGCGGTGGTCAACATCGCCGTTCTCGTGCTGCGCCGCGACCCCGTCGACCACCGGCACTTCCGGGCGCCGACCGTGCTCCCGGTGCTCGGCGCCCTCACGGCGCTGGTCCTCGCCAGTCCGCTGGCGGACCGGCCGGCCGACGTCTACATCCGCGCGGGCGTGCTGCTGGCGATCGGCGTGGCCCTGTGGGCGGTGAACAAAGCGGTGCTCCGTGTACGGAGCGAGGACTGAGAAAACCCGCTCCGGGAGCACGGACCTGACAGGGTTGGCAGGACCGGGGAGCAACAGGGCAATCAACCAACTCTAGCCAGCCGCTGGCATGTTCCTCAGGAAAATGCCGGATCCCTCACCCCTCGCGCACACGTTGCGTAGCTTCGGCGTCACTCAGCTGAACCGACGGGCGGGAGGGAAGCACCGTGCCCGGAATCGACGAGTGCCTGCTGGAGGCCATGAGACTGCCCGGAGCCCGGGGAGCCTCGGTGGTCGACTGGACCAGCGGACTGGCTCTGGGCACGGTCGGGGACTCACCCAACGGGGACCACGAGGCCACCGCGGCCGAGGCGGCGGAACTCGCCCGCCTCGCCGCGGAACACAAGGCCTTCGCCCCCGAGGAAGGAGCCGACTGGTCCGGCGGACAGCCGCCGGTGGAGGACCTCATCATCAGCAACAAGGACAGCTATCACGTCCTGCGTTTCGTCCGGACGACCTTCGACAGCAGTGTGTTCCTGCATCTGTGGCTGGGGCGTTCGGACGGCAATCTCGCGCTGGCCCGCATCCGCCTGGGCGAGATGGCCGAACGGCTGGTGGTGGGGTGACCACGATGGAGGCCCGTCCGCTGCCGAGACCGGACAGACCCGACCGCGGCCCGTCGGACCCCGCGGACCCGCGCTCCGGCACCCCGTCCGTGCTCAGCCCCATGCTCAGCCGTCTCGCCGAGGAGCGCGCCACCGGCGTCCTGACACGGGAACGCGGCGTGCTGTACCTGGTGGAGGGGCAGGTGGTGCACGCCGAGAGCCCGGCGACGCCCGGGCTCGACGTGCTGCTCACCAGCCGTGGGGCGCTGGGTTCCGAGGGCTGGTGGGAGGCGGTCTCGGAGGCGGGGGCGGAGCGCCGCGTCGGACGGTTCCTGGTGGACAGCGGGCGGCTGACGGCGGGCGCCCTGGAGCTGTGCCATCTGGGAGCGCTGTACGACGCGGCGTTCTTCACCCTTGGTACGAGCAGCGGCCCGGCCCGGTTCCGCTACGGGGTCGCGCACTGGATCGGTCCCGTCCGGCCGGTGACCGTGGGTGCGGTGGAGCGCGAGACCGTGCGGCGCCGCGCCCTGCTGCACCGCATCTGGCCGGAGCCGGACACGGACACCGAGGAACTCGTCCGGACCGGCCGTGCCGTGGACGCGGCCCTCCCGCCGCGTCAGCGCACGGTGCTCGACCAGGTGGACGGGGAGCGGACAGCCTCCGACATCTCCCTGGTCCTCGGCCGCCCGGGGTTCCACACCCTGGTCGACGTCCGCCGGCTGGCGGCCGCCGGGATCGTGTCGACGCGCTCGCGGACGGTCGAACTCCGCAGCCCGGAGACCCCCGTGGCCTGCGCGCCCCCCGTTTCCACTGTGACCGCGCAGGCCGCGGAGGCCGCGCAGGCGTCGGCCGATCCCGACGTCGCCCTGCTGCGTCGGCTCAGAGACGCCTTGGAGGCCTTGTGATCCGCGCGCTCCGACAGCGTGCCGAGAGGAGACAACTGATGGCGGCCGAGGCCGAAGTCCTCGACGAACTGCACCGGTTGCGGGCGCGGGTGCCCCAGCTGACGGGCGCGCTCGCGGCCAGCGTCGACGGTCTGGTGCTGGCCCAGGACACTCCGGGCGTGGAGCCGGAGGGGCTGGCCGCGCTCACCGCCGCCGCACTGGGAGTCGCCCTGCGCATGGCGGACGCGACCGGACAGGGCGACTTCCGCGAACTGCTGGTGCACGGCGAACACGGCTACGTGGCGACCTACGTGGCGGGACCGTCCGCCGTGCTGACGCTGCTGGCCGGTGACCGGGCGAACGTCGGCCGGCTGCACCTCGAAGGACGCCGCTCCGGCACCCGGATCGGTCAACTCGTCGAGGCCGCCGCCGAGGCCCAGCCGGCCCCGGTGGCGCGGACCACCGCGAAGCCCACCGCGCCCCGCACCAGAACCGCGCGCACCGCGCGCACCACCACCGGGCCGACCGGCGAAAGCCGTTGAGCCCGGATCCACCGAACGAAAGGACAGGCACGACCATGACCAACACCGAGACCGCACTCAAAGAGACCCTGGCCTCCATCGAGGGCGCCACCGGGGCAGCCCTCGTCGACTACACCAGCGGTATGGCACTGGGCACGATCGGCGGCAGCAAGGGCTTCGACCTCACGGTCGCGGCGGCCGGCAACACCGACGTCGTACGCGCCAAGATCCGCACGATGGAGCACCTGGGTCTGAAGAGCGACATCGAGGACATCCTGATCACGCTCTCCGACCAGTACCACCTGATCCGGCTGATCAAGGGCCGCGGCGGCAACGGGCTCTTCCTCTACCTGGTGCTCGACGCCAAGCGGTCCAACCTGGCGATGGCGCGCCACCAGTTGAAGAAGATCGAGAGCGACCTGGAGGTCTGAGAGCGGGACCCCGCCCCGGTAGTCCGGGAGGGATCAGACCAGGACACCGCCCCGACGCCGCGCCCCACCGGGCGCGGCGTCGCCCGCGGCGATCCCGGTGGCGCGGTGGCCCCGGACGCGTTTGCCGGCGGGGCCCGCACCACGCCCGAGCCAGTCGACCCGCACCCACAGGAGCGACTCGGCCGTCCGCTCCAGCCGTCCGATCCAGGCCGCCTTGAGGCGCAGTCCCACCCCGGCGCCCGCGAGGAGCATCCCGCCGGCGGCCGGCACGGCGAACGCCGAACCGAGCGCCGCCGCGAAGGCGAGCAGCACCCACCACCGGTGTCCCCGGCGCCAGTTGCGTACGGTCACGGCGCGGTCCTGGAGCACGTCCTGCTTGCTCGCGCGGTCGGCACCGGCGGCGAGCGCCACGTACCGTTTCCGCCGTGCGAGCAGCACGACCGCCGCCGTGATCAGGAAGAGCGCGGCCCCCGCCAGCACTCCGATCCGCCGCCCCGTGAACCCGGGCACCAGCGCGCCCACCCCCGCCGCGACGACTCCGAGCCACCCCAGCGGGGCCGCTCCGGCCCGTACGACGACGGCCACCCGGGCCAGTCCCTGTCCTCCGCGCGCCACGATCCGCCTCCTCACCAGACGCCTGTTGTGGCGCGCAGATTAGCGGCCGAACGTGAGACACGTCTGAGAACGCCGCAGAAATCCGGCCGCTCCGCTGCTCCGTTGCTCCGCCACTCCGCTACTCCGCTACTCCACGAACAGGTTTCGCGCGGCGGCCCGCGCGTCGAACTCCTCCAGCCGCGACTGGGCGTCCGGCAGCCCGTCGCACATCGCCTCCAGCAGGACGCGCCCGAGGAGCATCGGCGCGCAGGCCGTGTCGAAGGCGAGTCCGGTCCCGACGGCGGCGGGCAGCAGCAGGTCGGACACCTTGGCGACGGGCGCGAACGCGGAGTCCGCGACCGTGACGACGGTCAGCCCGGCCTCCTTCGCGTACGCGAGGGTGTCCACGACCTCCCGCGGGTGGCGGGGCAGCGCGAAGCACAGCAGGGTCGTGGCCCCGGCCCGCACCGCCGCGTCGATCCGGTCGTGCGCCATGGTCCCGCCCTCGTCCAGCAGCCGCACGTCGGGATGGACCTTGGCCGCGAAGTAGGCGAAGCCGTACGCCTGGGCGGCGGCGGCCCGCAGCCCGAGCACCGGCAGCGGACGCGAAGCGGCGAGGAGCCGGCCGGCGCGCTCGACGGGACGCGGGTCGGCCAGCACGGAGGCGAGATGCCGGAGGTTCTCGATCTCGGCCTCGACAGCCTGCTGGTACTCGTTGTACGAGCCGGTGTGCGCGGCCGGCCCGGCCGGTGCGACCTCCCGCAGGTGCTTGCGCAGCGCCGGGTAGCCGTCGAAGCCGAGGGCGACGGCGAAACGGGTGACGGAGGGCTGGCTGACGCCGGCGAGCTCGGCCAGCTCCACGCTCGACAGGAACGGCACCTCGGCGGCCCGCCGCACCATGCTGTGCGCAATGCGCCGCTGGGTGGGGGTCAGCCGGTGGCCCTCGAAGAGTGCCTGGAGGCGCCCGGCGGGGCCGTCCGCCCCGCCCGTGCCGCCGTTGCCGGTGTGCGCTGTGCCGTCCGGGCCCGTGTCCATGTCCCTGTCCATGCCCCTATTCACGCTCGTGTTCCCGTCCACGCTCATGCCGTGCTCCCCCTCCAGATGTCCGTGAACCGGTCGAGCAGTGCGGCCGCCGCCGTCACGTCGTCCGTGAGCGGCCGGTCGGCCGGGTCCGCGTCGAGCACCGATTCGGCGATCTCCAGTGCCCGGCCCACCGGCAGCTCCGGGTCGGGACGCAGCTCGCGCTGGCGCAACGCCCGTACGGCGGCGACGAGTTCGCAGCCGACCACGAGACGGTACGCGTCGCACGCGCGCAGGGTCTGGCGAGCGGCGAGGGAGGCGAAGCTCGCCTGCTCCTCGACGCCCCGGGAGAGTACAGCGTGGCCGAGCGAGGCGGGCGCGGAGAAGGCCCGCAGGTCACCGAGGGCGGCCCCGGCGGCGTACTCCAGGATCATCACGCCGGAGGAGGCGGGCTCGTGGTCGGCGAGGAAGGGGCGCAGCCGGGTGTAGGCGGGTTCGTTGAGGGTGGACAGGCGTGAGGTCGACAGCCGGGCCACCTGGGTGAGGGAGAGCCTGAAGTGGTCGAGGGCAAGAGCGAGCTGGGCCTGGTAGAAGCCGCCGTGGTGGTAGGCGGCCATGTCCTCGGCGCGGATCAGCGGGTTCTCGGCGGCCGCGTTGATCTCGACGGCGAGGACGTCCTCCAGGGCGTCGGCCGCGTCGTGCGCCGGGCCGTGGATCTGGGGCAGGCACCGGAAGCCGTACGGGTCCTGGATCCGCCCGAGCGGCGGGGTGGGTCGGTCGGCCGCGCCGATCAGCTCCCGCATCCGGCGGGCCACTTCGGTGGACCCGCGATGCGGGCGGGCGGCGTGCACGGGCGCCGCGTACGCCTCGTGCGAGCCGTCCACCGCGACCAGGGACAGCGCGGCGACGACCTGTGTGGCCCCGATGAGTCCGCGCAGTTCGTGCAGGGCGAGCGCCGCCTGGCCGAGGGTGAGGGCGTTGCTGCTGATGAGCGCGAGGGCGTCGTTGTTGTCGAGCGGTTGCGGCTCGGGCGCGCCCACGTGGCGCGGCACACCGGCGAGCGCGGCCGTGGCC
>NZ_JAHRIB010000087.1 GCF_019090165.1 Streptomyces sp. BV286 | reverse complement strand
GTGCCCCGCCCGCCTGCCCCGCCCGGCCGTGCCGCGCCTGCCGCCCGCACGGGCCCGGCCCCTGTACGGGCACGGCCGAAGGCGCCCTGACGAGTGGTGCTGTCAGGGCGCCTTGATGTCCGGCCGTGGTGGACGCGTCAGAAACTCACCGGCAGTCCGCGCAGGTGACGGCCCTCCCCCGGCAGGTCGAAGTACTCCAGGTCCTCGCGTGCGACGCCCAGCGTCAGGGCCGGATGCCGGATGAGCAGCTGGTCGAGCGCGACCTCGGCCTCCAGGCGGGCCAGCGCCGCGCCTATGCAGTAGTGGGCGCTGTGGCCGAACGCCACGTGCCCCACCCCGCGGCCCAGTTCCCGGGTGATGTCGAGGCGCTCGGGTGCCTGGTACTCGTCGGGGTCGAAGTTCGCCGCGAGCAGGGCGCTCGTCACCGCCTCCCCCTTCCGTACGGGCATTCCGGCGAACTCCAGGTCCTGCGTCGCGTACAGCGGGGCGCCCATCGGCACCGGCGAGGTGAACCGCAGCAGCTCCGGGACGGCGCGCTCGAGGAGTTCCGGCCGGTCGCGGAGCAGGGCCAGCTGGTCGGGGTGGTCGAGGAGTGCGAGCACGGCGCTCGCGATGAACAGCGCGGGCGGTGTGATGCCGGTGTTGATCAGGAGAAGGATCAGGGCGACCATCTCCGTCTCGCTCAGGCCGTCGGGGTCGTCCTTCCCGGAGATGATCCAGCCGGAGACGAGGTCGTCGGTGGGCCGGGCCGTCCGCCGGGCGATCAGGTCCTTGGAGTGGTCGACCATGTTCCGCAGGGCCGGGATGACGAGTTCGATGTCCCCGGAGGCGTACTCGCGGATCCAGGTGCGCATCTGGGGCACGTCCGGTTCGTCGATCCCGATGAGCGCGCAGATGACGGTCGACGCGAGCGGATAGCCGACGTCCTCCAGGAGTTCGGCCTCCTTCTTCCGGGCGAGGGGTGCGACCAGTTCCGCCGTGATCTGTTCCAGGCGCGGGCGCAGCAGGTTGATGCGCCGGGCGGTGAACGACTTGGTGACCAGGTTCCGCAGCCGGCTGTGCTCGGGGCCGTCGACGAGCACCATGATGCCGAGGTAGTCGCGGTACTCCGCGGGCAGCCCGTACGCCTCGATCATCTGCTCGGCGATGCTGGGCCCGTCCTGGGCAAGGCCGGGAACCTTGTCCTGGTCGCGGACGAAGCGCGTGTCGCTCAGTACGGCCTTGGCGTCCTCGTAGCGGGTGATGAGCCAGACCGGCGTCTCGATGTCGGGGAGGGTCACGCGCACGAGCGGGGCCTGGCGGCGCAGTTGGGTGTAGCCGCGCACGGGGTCACTGACGAGTTCCGAGGTCAGGGCGAAGGTCTCGGTCTCCTGCGACGTGATGGTCATGGTGCTCTCCTTCGGACGCGGGCCGCGTCGTACTGGTCGATCGGGTCGGGTGGGGCCGTCGTGCCGGGAGGACGTCCGCAGACCCGGGTTGAGCGCGGGGCGGCTTCGGCCGGATCCATGGGCGTCAGCGTGCTGTGGAGGCGGCGCGCCCACAAGTGCCGTCAGTCGCACTCCGCTTGCGGGAGGAGCGCTCTGATCAGGCACAACCGTGTTCGGTGGGGTGTGCGGGGTCCGGATTTTGCACAGTTGAACAGGCCCGGTGCCCGGACATGACAGTGCGTGTCCGCACCGGGGTGGTGGTGCGGACACGCACGCGTGGGGTCGCATGAGGGTGGTGTCCCCCCACGTCTGCCGTCTCGTCAGAAACGCAGTTCCTGGGTGCAGCACTTCACGCTGCCGCCGCCTTTGAGCAGTTCGGAGAGGTCCGTGCCGTGCGTCCTGAATCCGCGCTCCCGCAGTTGTCCGGCAAGTGTCTGGGCCGCCTCGGGAAGCATGACGTTCAGGCCGTCGCTGACGGCGTTGAGGCCGAGGACGTCCGCGTCCTCCTGGCCGACGAGCAGGGCGTCGGGGAAGAGCCGGGCCAGCAGGGCGCGGCTGCCGGCGCTGAAGGCCTGCGGGTAGTACATGACCTCGTCGCCGTCCAGGACGCACAGGGCGGTGTCGAGGTGGTAGAAGCGGGGGTCGACCAGTTCGAGGCTGATCACGGGGCGGCCGAAGAACTCCTGGGCCTCCTGGTGTCCTTCAGGGGTGCACCTGAAGCCGCGTCCGGCGAGGATCCAGCTGTCGGTGACGGCGAAGTCTCCCTCGCCCTCGTTGACATACAGGGGGTCGTGGATCTCGGTGAAGCCGTTCGCGCGGAACCAGGCCCGGTGGGCAGGGGCTTCGGCGGCCCGTTCGGTGTGGAGGAACTTGGCGCCGAGCACCTTGCCGTCCACGACGGTTGCGCCGTTCGCCGAGAAGACCATGTCGGGCAGTCCCGGCACCGGGTTGACGAGGTCCACCCGGTGGCCCAGGGACTTGTAGAGGTAGTAGAGCGACTCCCACTGCAGGAGAGCCAGACCGGCGTCCACCGGCTTGTCCGGGTTCATCCAGGGGTTGATGGCGTAGCTGACGTCGAAGTGGTCGGGCCGGCACATCAGGTAGTGGCGTCGGGTGGCCTTGCGTGCGTGCACCGATACGGAAGTCATGTCATCTCCGGGGTGGGGTGATCAAGTACTGGCGTAGGGGTGCACACGTGCCGTGGGCACACTCCGGGGGTGGGAGGGGCGTCGAGCCGGGCCCGTCCGGACGTCACTGGCCGGTACGGGTCCGTGCTCGGCGTCTCCCTTCCTCAGCTGCGGTCAGACGCGGACGGTGTCCCGGTCCATGGCGTCACGCAGGCTCTTGGGCCGCATGTCGGTCCAGTGCTGGTCTATGTATCCCAGGCACTGCGGGCGGCCTTCCTCTCCGTACGCGACTTTCCAGCCGGCGGGGACCTCGGTGAACGTGGGCCAGAGTGAGTACTGCTCCTCGTCGTTCACCAGGACGTAGAACCGGCCTTCGGCGTCGTCGAACGGGTTGGTGCTCATGGGCAACTCCAAATTCTTCGGAATCTCTGCGGCGTGTGTTCACACCGCGCTGTACTGCCGGGTGCTCCTCCTCTCGGCGATCGAGTCGGCGATCTCGCCGCTCCTGATGGCGATGTTCGACAGCAGGGAGGACGCCAGCCCGTGGGTGTGCTCGGTGCCGCCCTGGAGGTAGACACCGCAGGACACGTCCCCGGTGGTGGCCAGCCGGTAGTCCCGCTCGACGCGGAGCCGGCCCTCCTCGTCGCGCACGCAGTGGGCTTCCAGGTCGCCCAGCAGCTCGCTGGGTTCCATGGAGTCGTAGCCGGTGGCGCAGATCAGTACGTCCACGTCCACCTGGAAGGTCCCGTTGTTGCGTACTGAGTGCATCGTGAGACGGACGTCGTCGTCGGTCTGCTTCACGCTGTCGACACGGGAGAGGTTGAGGAACTCGAGGCGGGGGGTGCCGCGCACTTCGTCGTCGTAGGCGCGCTGGTGGAGGTCCCTGATCACCTCGTCGTCCACCACCCCGTAGTTGGTGTTCTTGTGGTAGCGCCAGAAGGAGTCCTTGGAGCGCTGGCTGCCGTGGTAGTAGTCGTCCACGGCCTCGGCGTCGAAGATGCGGTTGGCGAAGGGGGTGTCGTCGGCGATCGAGTAGCCGTAGGACGGCATGATCGCGGAGACCGTCGCGTCCGGGAGCGCGTCGTAGACGAACCGGGCGATCTCGGCGGCGCTCTGGCCGGCCCCGACGATGGCGACCCTCTTGACCGAGGCCTGGTCGAGCTTTCGGAATTTCTCAAGGAATTCCGAGCTGTGCCATATTCGTTCGTCCCTGGAGATTCCCGTGGGCATCTTGGGGACGAGCCCCGTGGAGACGACGATGTTGCGGGCCTTGACCAGGCGCGTTCCGCCCTGGGGCTTGTTGTCCCGTATCTCGACCTCCACATGGTCGACGGGCTTGTCCCCGTCGGCGGGGGGAAGCCGGACGGACAGGACCTCGGAGCTGTAGGTGACGCGGTCCGAGAAGCTCGACTCGGCCCACTCCAGGTAGTCGTGGAACTCCTCCCGGGTGGGGAAGAACTCCTGGTTGTTGACGAACTGGGCCAGCCTGCCGGCGGCGTGCAGGTACGAGATGAAGCTGAACCGGGAAGCCGGGTTCCGGAAGGTCGACAGGTCTTTGAGGAAGGAGATCTGCATCCTCGCCGACGGAAGCAGCATGTTGCGGTGCCAGCCGAGGGCCGGCTGCCGCTCGAAGAACGCCGCCGATATCGGCTCGCCGGACTCGTTGCTCTGGTGCTCCTCAAGGGCTACGGCCAGTGAGAGGTTGGACGGACCGAAGCCGATACCGACGACCTCGTGAATTTCATCCAGGTTTCCCATTTCAATTCTCCCGCCGGTGGTGGTTTTCGGAAAGCTACTGCGTGAAATGCGGACCGGTCAACATTCTTTTCGTGAATTATTTTGCGGTCTTTTCGAGCGGCCTTTTTTCGACGTGCGTGAATTGTCGAGCGGTATTCCAGTGCGAGGGAACGGCACGGAACGGCAGGGGACGGGCGCGGCCAGTTCGGGGGCGCGGCCCGCTCTCACGCCTCGGGTCTCAGACCGCGAGCGGGCAGCCGGGGGCCGGAAGCCGGGCCATCAGGCGGGCCGCCTCCTGGTGCCGGCTGGAGTCGGTGTCCGCGAAGGACTCACGGACGCGTTCGCGGACGTGGGGGTCCTGTTCCTGGCTGAGTTTGAACATGCCCTCCGCGCCGCTCACGTCGATCCGGAAGCCGCCCACGGCCGGCAGGATCTTGCGGAAGTAGTCCTGGGAGTCGGACATGTCCCAGGCGTTGCCGAAGTCGGTCTCGAAGGCACGCACCGTGGACCTGACCACCTCCAGCGTCTCCTCGCCGGCCTGTTCGTGCTCGATCTTGTGGAGCACGCCGTGCACATGCACGGAGGTGAAGTTCCACGTCGGTGCGGCCGGGACTGTCTGATACACCGTCGGTGAGACGTAGGCGTGCGGGCCGGTGAAGGTGAGCAGCACCCGGGCGCCGTCCCGCAGGGCCTTCCAGTGCGGATTCGCCCGGTTCATATGGCCGAGCAGACGGGCCCCGGAGAGGTCGGGCGACCACTCCTCGGTCATCGTGGGGTCCTGGATGACCGGGAGGTGCGTGGCGTAGGGGCCCACGTCCTGGGGGCCGTTGGAGGTCATCAGCGCCAGCGGGTTGCCTCGCAGGAGGTCCACCATCCACGCGGCGGACGGCTGGCGGTAGGGAGAAGGAACAAACATCGGGAAGCACATCCTTCGATGCGGGGTCGGTCGTGACGCCGGCGCCGGGCGCCTTTCAGGACGCGTCGAGCTCGCGGGCGATGGCCGCGGTGACGGCGGGCGCGTGCTGCGGCGTGCAGATCTCGTGGTGGGTGCTGGGAATGTCGTGCACGCGCAGCGTTCCGGTGATGTGCGACTTCCACTGGTCCATGTACGGCGCTTCGGGATTCAGCGTCGCGTTGAAGAACAGGGCGTCGCCCTCGTAGACGGGCTGTTCGAACCGCTTCAGCATGTCGACGTTGTTGACCACGACGGCGGAGGCGATGTCGAGCAGCCGCTTCTCGTCCGAGTCGGCGAGGTCGCCGATGTGGTCGCCCAGCAGGCCGCGTACCTGCGCCAGTTCGAGGTCCTCATTGCCGGCGAAGTGCCCGCTGGGTGCGGAGTCCAGCAGCCCGAGCAGTGCGATGTCGTGGCCCCGGCGCTGCAGTTCCGCTGCTATCGCGTGGGCGACGATGCCGCCGAAGGACCAGCCGACCAGATGGTAGGGGCCTTCCTTCTGATAAGAGAATATCTGCTCGATATACTCGTCGACCAGAGTTTCCAGGCAATCGGGAAGTGCAGTTCTGCCGTCGAGTCCGCGCGCCTGAATTCCGTAGGACGGACGGTCCGCGGGCAGCATTCCGGCGAAATTCAGGTACGGCCAGGCCAGCCCGCCCGCCAGGTGAATCCACCACAGCGGCTCCTTGTCCCCGCCGGCCTTGATGGGGAGGACCCGTGCGAAGGGGTCGGCGTTTTCCGGTGCGTCGTCGGCCGCCTGCACGCACAGGGCGAGTTCGGCGACGGTGGGCGCCTGGAACACCGCCCGCATGGGCAGCGCGGTGTCCAGCCGGGTGCGGATGCGGTTGTTGAGCCGGGTCGCCAGGAGTGAATGGCCGCCCAGGGTGAAGAAGTTGTCGTCGATGCCGACCCGCTCCAGGCCCAGGATGTCGGCGAACAGCTCCGCCAGTGCCTCTTCGGTCGCGGTGCGGGGCGCCCGGTACTCCTGCCCGGCGAACTCCGGTGCGGGCAGGGCGGCCCGGTCGAGTTTCCCGTTGGGAGTCAGCGGAAGCCGGTCGAGGACCATGAAGGCGGCGGGGACCATGAACGCCGGGAGCTTCTCGGTGGCGAAAGCGCGCAGTTCGTCGGTGTCGGGGCCGTCGGGGCCGGCGGCCACGACATAGCCCACGAGCTGCTTGCCCGTTCCGCGGCCCTCCAGGGCGATGACGGCTGCCTGGGCGATGCCCGGATGGGCGACGAGAGCCGCCTCGACCTCGCCGGGTTCGATACGGAACCCCCGGATCTTGACCTGGGCGTCGCCGCGGCCCACGTACTCCAGCTGGCCGTTGTCGTTCCAGCGGGCCAGGTCGCCCGTGCGGTACATCCGTTCGCCCGCGGATCCGTAGGGGCCGGCGACGAACCGCTCGGCCGTCAGGTCGGCCCGGCCGCGGTAGCCGCGCCCGACGTCACCGGCGATGTACAGCTCGCCGACCACGCCGACCTGGACCGGTGCGAGACCGGGGCCCAGGACGTAGGCACGTACGTGGCCCAGGGGCGAACCGATCGGGGCGCTGCCCGAGCCGTCCCACTCCTTACCGTCCGGGACGGTGAAGGTGGTGGCGTAGAACGATTCGCTCTGCCCGTAGGCGTTGATCATCTTCACGCCGGGGAAGGCCTGCCGGATCTGGTTGACGAGCCCGGCCGGCAGTGCCTCGCCGGCGAACACCAGGGTGTCGACGTGGGTCCGGTCGGCGAGCTGGTCGACCAGTTCGGCGAAGACCGAGGGGACGGTGGAGATGACGTTGCCGTCCCACCGGTCGCGCTCGCTCAGGGCGAGCACGTCCCGGACGATCTCGACGATACCGCCCGTGCACAGGGTGGTGAAGATCTCGAAGGCGGAGACGTCGAAGTTGACCGAGGTGCCGGCCAGCATGCGCCGGCCCGGCGCGGCCCCGATGCGGGTGGCCAGGCGCAGGACGCCGTTGACGACGTTGCTGTGGGTGATGGCGACGCCCTTGGGGGCGCCGGTGGAGCCGGAGGTGTACATCACGTAGGCGAGATGCTGCGGGCGCAGGTCCACCGCCCGTGTCCCCTCCCCTGTTCCCGGTACCTGATCCGTGGTGAGGTCCAGGTCGTCCAGGCGCAGCAGCGGCAGGTCCGTTTCGGGCAGGACGGGCACGGTGGCGGTGTCGGTGAGGATCAGCTGGGGGGCCGCCTCGGTGAGGATGTACTCCAGCCGGTGGCTGGGGTACTTGGGGTCGATGGGCAGGTAGGCGCCGCCGGCCTTGAGGACCGCGAGGAGGCCGGCCACGAGGTCGGTCGAGCGGGGCAGTGCCACCGCGACCACCGTTTCGGGTCCCACTCCCCGGTCGGTGAGCAGGCGGGCGAGCCGCTCGGCCCGGGCGTCGAGTTCCCGGTAGGTGAGGGAGTCGCCGTCGCAGACCACTGCCTCGGCGTCCGGTGTGGCCGTCACCTGCTGGGCGAACAGCTCGGGGAGGGTGACCTGCGGGGTCGGGGTGTCGACGTGGTTGAACTGGTGGAGCAGCCGGTCGCGTTCGGCGGCTTCCAGGATTTCGACCTGCCCGATGTGCCGGGTGGGGTCGTCGGCCAGTTGACGCAGGACGCGCTGCAGGCTGCCCGCCAGGGACTCCACTGTGGCGCGGTCGAAGACGCTTTCCTTGTACTGGAGCTGGAGCCGCAGGTAGGGGTCGGCGTCGGCCATCAGTGTCAGCGGGTAGTGGGTGCCGGAGAAGGGGCGGATGCCGGTGAAGGAGATGCCGCCCGCCGAGTTGGCGTCGGTGAGGCCTTCCTGGTCCACGGGGTAGGACTCGAAGACGACGAGGGTGTCGAACAGGGTGCTCAGGCCCGTGGTCCGGTGGATCTCCGCCAGGCCGTAGTGGTGGTGGTCCAGGAGCGCCGCCTGCCGCTTCTGCAGGTTCTGCAGCATCTGGGCAAGGGTGTCGCCCGGGCCGTAGCGGGCCCGCACGGGCAGCGTGTTGATGAACAGTCCGACCATGGAGTCGACGTCGGTGACCGTCGGCGGCCGTCCCGAGACGGTCGCGCCGAAGAGCACGTCCTGACGTCCGGTCAGTTCGCCGACGAGGACCGCCCAGGCCCCCTGGAGGAGGGTGTTGACGGTGATACCGAGCTCGGAGGCGCGGCGGTTGAGGCGGCGGGCCTCGTCCATGGCCAGGACCACGTCGACCTGTCCGGCGGCCGAGTCGTCCACGTCGTCGCCCCGCCGGGTGGTGACGGGGGCCACGAGCGTGGGCTCGTCCACGCCGTCGAGTTCAGCGGCCCAGGCCCGGGCGGTCTCGTCGTGGTCCTGCTGGGACAGCCAGACGAGGAAGTCCCGGTAGCCGCGGGTCCTGGGCAGTACCGAGCCGTCGCCGGCCGATCCGTACAGGCGCAGCAGGTCGGTCATGACGATCGGGAAGGACCAGCCGTCGAACAGGGCGTGGTGTGCGGTGAGTACGAGTTCGGACTTCTCCGGGCCCATGGTGAGCAGGGCGAAGCGCAGCAGTGGCGGCCGGAGGGGGTCGAAGTGCTGGTGGTGGTCCTCGGCCAGGAACCTTTCGAAGGCCGCTGTGCGCTCGTCCTCCGGCAGGTGGCTGAGGTCGATCTCCTGCCAGGGCACGTCGATGCCGTCGATGACGACCTGTACCTCGTTGCCGTCGCTGTCGTCGACGAAGGCGGTCCGCAGGTTGGCGTAGCGGTCGAGCATGGCCTGGGCGGCCGCCCGCATGCGGGCGGGGTCGACGGTTCCGCCGATGTGGAAGGCGATCTGCATCTGGTAGGCGTCGATGGCGTCGTCGTCGTTGAGCCGGGACTGGAAGAGCAGTCCGGACTGCAGTGCGGTCAGGGGCCAGGCGTCGGTCAGGCCCGGGTAGTTGCTCTCCCAGGTTTCGATGTCCTGCTGGGTGGCCTTGACCAGGGGCAGGTCGCAGGGGGTGAGTCCGCCGGCGGCGGGGTCGGCGGTGTGCCGGGTGAGGGCGTGCAGGGCCTGGCACCACAGGTCGGCCAGTTCCTGGACCTCGGCGCGGCTGAGGAGGCCGGTGGGGAATCCGATGACCGCGTCGAGTTGTGCGCCGAGGTCGGTGTCGATGACCGCGGAGTTGATCTCGACGCTCGACATGGCGGGCATGTCGGCGTCCAGGTCTGCGGCCAGGTCCAGGTCGGTGACCTGGGTGAAGCCGAGGCCGCGGAGGTTTTCGGGCATGTCCGCGGAGGAGAAGCGGCCCAGGTAGTTGAAGCCGATCTGCCCGGTGGAGTGCCGGGCCAGTTCCGCGCCGGTCTCCTCGTTGAGGTAGCGCAGCAGACCGAAGCCGAGGCCCTTGTCGGGCACGGCCAGCAGCTGCTCCTTGACCGCCT
>NZ_JAHRIB010000086.1 GCF_019090165.1 Streptomyces sp. BV286 | reverse complement strand
GACCCGTGGACCGCCGGGCAGGGGTACGGCCCTCCTGCGGCGGCCCCCGGCCGGCGCCGCCGCAGGCGCAGTCGCGCCCTCCGGGCCGTCCTGGCCGGCGCGCTCGGAGTGGCTCTCGCGGGCGGCGGCACCTGGTACGCCATGGCGTACCTGCCGGGGAACGGCGACGCCGAGCCGTACGGGCAGGCCGTCGGGCTCACCGAGCCGCTCAGGGACGGCGACTGCGTCGCGACACGGTGGCCCGGCGCTCCCTTCACGGGAGACCCGGGGCTGAAGGTCGTGAAGTGCCTCAGCGACGACACGTATGGGCAGGTGATGGCCGTGTTCGAGGCGCGGTCCGCGGAGGAGGCCCGCTCGGGTGGCGCCGCCGGGTGCGAGCAGCGCACCGAGGAGACCCGCAACAAGCTCGCGGATGCCCGCTCGCACGCCGTCGTACCGACCGACGAGGGATTCGAGGCGGCCGGGCGCCGCGTGGCGTGTCTGCTGCTCGACGCACGCGGCAAACCGCTGTTCGGTCCCGTAGGGGACCATCGTCCGCCGGGCACGGTCTTCAGGGACACGGCCACCATGCAGAAACGGGACTGCCTCGACAGGGTGTCCGACACCGGCGCCGAGCTGGTCCCGTGTGCGGGCCCGCATCAGGAGCAGGTGCTCGACTTCCACCGGATGAGCCCGGACTCGACCCTCGCCGAGGCCAGACGGGAGGCGACCGCGGCCTGCCGGAAGAACGTACCGCCCAATGACTACGGCTACGACCCGAACGTCTACACGGACTCGTCCTGGGTGGGCGAGAGCGCCTGGAACTCCGGCACACATTTCGTGGTCTGCACTGCAATTCGCAAAGACGGGGGCACCATGGATAGGGACGAACCATGAGGAGGGTGTTGCGATGCCCGGTTCCACGAAGACCATGGGAGTGCTCACCGTCGGCGGCCTGGTGATGGTCACGGCCTACACGGTGGCGCTCGGGAGCAGCGGCTGGCTGTGGTTCGGCTGGGTGGTGCTCGGCCTGATCACGCTGGCGATGGTGGCGTCCCGGCCCACCTGACGCACCACACCCGGTCCCCCGGTGAGGGCAGCTGCCCTCACCGGGGGACCGGCGTGCGCGGGGCTCGTCCGCGGGGTGGCTCAACCGCGGGGCAGCGGCCCCGCCGAGTGCACACCCGGCTGGTACTTCGGCAGCCGGGCGGTGATTTTCATGCCCGCGCCCAGCGCGGTCTCGATGACGAGGCCGTAGTCGTCGCCGTACACCTGCCGTAGGCGGTCGTCGACGTTCGACAGCCCGATGCCGCCCGAGGCGCCTGCCTCGCCGGCCAGGATGCGGCTCAGCCGGCCGGGATCCATGCCGGGACCGTCGTCCTCGATGACGACGAGTGCCTCGGCTCCCGCGTCCTGCGCGGTGATGCTGATGCGGCTCTTGTCGACCTTGCCGGTGCCGCCCTCCAGGCCGTGTTTCACGGCGTTCTCGACGAGCGGCTGCAGGCAGAGGAAGGGCAGTGTCACCGGCAGCACCTCGGGGGCGATCTGCAGGGTGACCGAGAGCCGGTCCCCGAAACGGGCCCGGACCAGCGCCAGGTAGTGGTCGATGGCGTGCAGTTCGTCGGCGAGCGTGGTGAAGTCGCCGTGCCTGCGGAACGAGTAGCGGGTGAAGTCGGCGAACTCCAGCAGGAGTTCACGGGCCCGCTCGGGGTCGGTGCGCACGAACGAGGCGATCACCGCGAGCGAGTTGAAGATGAAGTGCGGGGAGATCTGGGCCCGCAGCGCCTTGATCTCGGCCTCGATCAGCCGCGTACGGGACTGGTCGAGGTCGGCGAGTTCCAGCTGGACCGAGACCCAGCGGGCGACCTCTCCGGTGGCCCGGACGAGCACGGCGGACTCGCGGGGCGCGCAGGCGACGAGCGCCCCGTGGACCCGGTCGTCGACGGTCAGCGGCGCGACGACGGCCCAGCGCAACGGGCAGTACGGCTCGTCGCACGCGAGGCGGAAGGCCTCACCCCGGCCGGTCTCCAGGGGTCCGCCGATCCGCTCCATGATCTGCTCCCGGTGGTGCTCGCCGGCGCCCTCCCAGGCCAGCACGGTGTCCTGGTCGGTGAGACACAGCGCGTCGGTGCCGAGGAGGGTGCGCAGCCGTCTCGCGGACTTGCGGGCCGTCTCCCCCGTCAGGCCCGCCCGCAGGGGCGGCGCGGCGAGGGACGCGGTGTGCAGGGTCTCGAAGGTGGCGTGCTCGACGGGGGTGCCGAGGCCGCCGGGGCTCGGCGTGCGCGCGGTGCGTCTGCCGTACCAGAAGCCGGCCGCCAGCAGCGGGAGCGCGGCCACACACAGGCCCGCCAGGAATCCACTCATGCCTTGACCTCCGTGCGTACCTGGCCTCCGGCCAGTTCCTCCGGCAGATGGAACCGGGCGAGGATCGTCGCCGTCCCGGCCGGCACCCGCCCGGGCGTCGCCAGCGACACCAGCACCATCGTGAGGAAGCCCAGCGGCACCGACCACAGGGCGGGCCAGGCGAGGAGCGCGTGCAGCGTGCCCCGGCCCGGGAAACCGGCCATGGTGGCCGCGACCGCGAGGAGTGCCGAGCCGCCGCCGACGAGCATTCCGGCCGCCGCCCCGGGCGGGGTGAGCCGGTGCCACCAGATGCCGAGGACGAGCAGGGGGCAGAAGGAGGAGGCGGACACCGCGAAGGCGAGCCCCACGGCGTCGGCGACCGGCAGTCCGCCCACGAGCATGCTCGCCGCCAGCGGCACGATCATGGCGAGAACCGTGCCGAGCCGGAAGTGCCGTACGCCGCGGGAGGGCAGCACGTCCTGGGTGAGCACGCCCGCCACCGCCATGGTCAGGCCGGACGCCGTGGACAGGAACGCGGCGAAGGCCCCGCCGGCCACCAGCGCGCCGAGGAGGTCCCCGCCCAGTCCGCCGATCACCCGGTCGGGCAGCAGCAGCACGGCGGCGTCGGCGTCCCCGGTCAGGGTGAGCTCGGGTGCGTACAGGCGCCCGAGCGCGCCGTAGACCGGTGGCAGCAGGTAGAACACGCCGATCATGACGAGTACGGCGACGGTGGTGCGGCGGGCGGCCACGCCGTGCGGGCTGGTGTAGAAGCGGACGACGACGTGCGGCAGCCCCATGGTGCCGAGGAAGGTGGCGAGGATCAGTCCGTACGTGGCGTAGAGCGGGCGTTCCTCGCGGCCCGAGGCGAGCGAGGTGGACATGCCGCCGTTGGTGACACGGTCGGCGACGGGCACCGGGTCGCCCTTGGTGAAGGCCAGCCGGGTGCCCTGCTCGATGCGGTGGACGCCCGTGGGCAGCCGGAGCCTCTCGTCCTCGTACCGCCTGCCGTCGACCGTGCCGTCCGCGGTGACGGTCAGGGGCCGGGTGAGTTTCAGGTCGACTCCGGCATCGATCCGGACGACCCGGTGCTCACGGAACGTCGCCGGTTCGTCGAAGGCGTGCCGCGGCCCCCCGTCGTCCTGCCAGGCGAGGACGAGGAAGAGCGCGGGGACGAGCAGGGCGGTGAGTTTGAGCCAGTACTGGAAGGCCTGTACGAAGGTGATGCTGCGCATGCCACCCGCGGCGACGGTCGCCACCACGACGACCGCGACGATGATGCCGCCGAGGGACTTCGAGGCACCGGTCAGCACGTTCAACGTGAGCCCCGCGCCCTGGAGTTGGGGCAGCAGGTACAGCCATCCGACCCCGACGACGAAGGCTCCTGCCAGCCGTCGTACGGCCTGGGAGGCGAGCCGTGCCTCGGCGAAGTCGGGCAGGGTGTACGCGCCGGAGCGGCGCAGCGGGGCCGCGACGAAGATCAGCAGGACGAGATAGCCGGCGGTGTAGCCGACGGGGTACCAGAGCATGTCGGGGCCCTGGACGAGGACCAGTCCCGCGATGCCGAGGAACGACGCGGCGGAGAGGTACTCACCGCTGATGGCGGCCGCGTTGAGCCGGGGCCCGACGGTGCGCGAGGCCACGTAGAAGTCGGAGGTGGTGCGCGAGATGCGCAGGCCGAAGGCGCCGACGAACACGGTCGCGACGACCACGAGAGCGACCGCCGGGACGGCGTAGTTCTCGTTCACGGGCTGTTCTCGCTCACGCGCTGTTCTCTCTCACAGGCTGTTCGTCCACAGGCGGCTGTCCTCGGTCTCGTTCATGGCTCAGCGGTCCTCGACGAGCCGGACGAAGTCCTTCTCGTTGCGGTCGGCGCGGCGCACGTACCAGCGGGCGAGCAGCACCAGCGGCGGGTAGACGCAGAAGCCGAGCACGATCCATTCGAGGCTCGAACTGTCGCCCGTCACGGCGAACACCAGCGGGAGCGGGCCCACCAGGAGCACGAGGACGGCGAACACCGTGAGCGCGGCACGCAGTTGGCTGCGCATCAGGGAGCGGACGTAGGTGTGGCCGAGCGTGGTCTGCTCGTCGATCTCGGTGCGCGGCCGGGAGCCGCTGAGCGGGCGGGTGCGACGCGGCGGGCCGGTGACGACGACACGGCGGTCGGCGGGGTCGTGGGGCACCTCCGGCCTCCTCAACTCGCGGTCCGGCGCATCAGCAGGTCACGCAGTTCCCGTGCGTGCCGGCGGCTGACCTGGAGTTCGACGGAGTCGACCAGGACGCTCACGGTACCCGCGTCGAGGCGGAGCTCACTGATGTGACCGAGAGCGACGAGATGGCGGCGGTGGATGCGGACGAAGCCGCGCGAGCGCCAGCGCTCCTCGAGGGTGGAGAGCGGGATGCGGACGAGGTGGCTGCCCTGGGCGGTGTGCAGTCGCGCGTAGTCGCCGTGGGCCTCGGCGTGGGTGATGTCCTCGACGGCGACGAAGCGGGTGACCCCGCCGAGCTCGACGGATATGTGGTCCGGGTCGGGCTCGTGCACGGGTATCAGCGGGGCCGCGTCCATCTGCTCGACGGCCCGGCGCACGGCCTCGGCCAGCCGCTCCCGGCGTACCGGCTTCAGGACGTAGTCGACGGCCTTGAGGTCGAAGGCCTGGACGGCGAATCCCTCGTGGGCGGTGACGAACACGACGAGCGGCGGCTTGGCGAATCCGGCGAGCAGCCGCGCCATGTCTAGACCGTCGAGACCGGGCATGTGGATGTCGAGGAAGACGACGTCGATGCCCTCGTGGCCGCCGGGGCCGCTCTCCAGGGCACGGTTGATGCGGCGCAGCGCCGCGGTGGCGTCGCTCGCGCCCTCGACGCTGCTCACCCGTGGGTCGGCGTCCAGCAGGTAGAGCAGCTCTTCGAGGGAGGGCGGTTCGTCGTCGACGGCGAGAGCGCGGAGCATGAACCCGGAGTGTAGGAGCAATTCGTACGCCTGCACATGCGGAGGGCCAGGTCGTCGCCGCTGGATACAGTGCCCGCATGAGACCCGCGTCCGCGCCCTTCGACGATCTCGACCGCAAGATCCTCACGGCCCTGATGGCGAACGCCCGTACCAGTTTCGCGGAGATCGGCACGGCGATCGGGCTGTCCGCGACGGCGGTCAAGCGGCGGGCGGACCGGCTGCGCGAGACGGGTGTGATCACCGGGTTCACGGCGACGGTGAAACCGGCCGCGCTCGGCTGGCGTACCGAGGCGTACGTGGAGGTGTACTGCGAGGGCGCGGCGCCGCCGCGGCGACTCGCCGAGGTGATGCGCAACCATCCCGAGATCACCGCGGCGATGACGGTGACCGGCGGCGCGGACGCGCTGCTGCACGTGCGGGCGCGGGACGTGGAGCACTTCGAGGAGGTGCTCGAACGGATCCGCGTGGAGCCGTTCATCCGCAAGACGATCAGCTACATGGTGCTGTCGCACCTGCTGCCCGAGAGCCCGGAGGCGGGCGCGAACCTGCCGGCTCCGGAACCGGAGGCGTGAGGCGAACTTCCGGTCCGGACCCGCGCGCCCGGCCCTTCGTCCACTCTTTCGGACCAGTCACGCATCAAACGTGCGTCAAGGCACCCCAACACGCAGCATTTCTGCGGTAGCGCGCAATTCCTGATTCTTGTCCCGCTTGTCCCCCGCTTCCTACCGTTGAGGCATCACACCCGACACCGCAGGAAAGCGGAGGAACCCCTCTGTGCCCATGAGCCGTGTGCCGCGATCGAGGCGCTTCCTTGTCTGCGAACCCAGACACTTCGCCGTGCAGTACGCCATCAACCCCTGGATGCATGAGGACGCACAGGTCGACGTCGATCTGGCCCGGACCCAGTGGGCGGAGCTGATCCGCGCCTACCGCGCCCACGGCCACACCGTCGACAGCGTGGAACCGGTCGCCGGCCTGCCGGACATGGTCTTCGCCGCGAACTCGGCGCTGGTCATGGCGGGCCGGGTCTTCGGCTCGTACTTCCACGCACCGCAGCGCCGCCCGGAGTCCAACGCGTACGAGACGTGGTTCAAGAACGCGGGCTTCGACGTCTACCGCCCCGAGTCGGTGTGCGAGGGCGAGGGCGACCTGGTGCCCGTGGGCCGCTACGTCCTGGCCGGCACCGGTTTCCGTACGGCGCGGGCCGCCCATCACGAGGTGCAGGAGTTCTTCGGCATCCCCACGGTCAGCCTCCAGCTGGTGGACCCGCGTTTCTACCACCTCGACACCGCGCTGTTCGTGCTCGACGACGGGGCGGAGGCGAACATCGCGTACTACCCGGAGGCCTTCTCCGCCGGCAGCCGCGAGGTGCTGCGGCGGCTCTTCCCGGACGCGGTGGTGGCCACCTCACAGGACGCGCTGGCGTTCGGGCTGAACTCCGTCTCGGACGGCCGCCACGTCTTCATCTCGCCGCGCGCCGAGGCCCTCGCGGGCGAACTCGCCCGCCACGGCTATGTTCCCGTCCCCGTCGACCTGTCGGAGTTCCAGAAGGCCGGCGGAGGCATCAAGTGCTGCACCCAGGAGATCCGCTCATGACTGTCGCACCCAGCCGTTCCCTGCGTTCGTCCGCCGAGCTGATCCGTGCCGAGGAACCCGTCCTCGCACACAACTACCACCCGCTGCCGGTCGTCGTCGCGCGCGCCGAGGGTGCCTGGGTCGAGGACGTCGAGGGCCGCCGCTTCCTGGACATGCTGGCCGGGTACTCGGCCCTCAACTTCGGACACCGGCACCCGGCCCTGATCGAGGCCGCGCACCGCCAGCTCGACCAGCTGACGCTGACCTCACGGGCCTTCCACAACGACCGGCTGGCGCAGTTCGCCGAGTCGCTGGCCGAGCTGACGGGCCTGGACATGGTCCTGCCGATGAACACGGGCGCCGAGGCCGTGGAGAGCGCCGTCAAGGTGGCCCGCAAGTGGGCGTACGAGGTGAAGGGGGTCGCGCCGGACCGGGCGACCATCGTCGTGGCCGCCGACAACTTCCACGGCCGTACGACGACCATCGTCAGCTTCTCCACCGACGAGACGGCCCGGGCGGGCTTCGGCCCGTTCACGCCGGGCTTCCGCGTCGTCCCGTACAACGATCTCGCCGCGCTCGAAGCGGCCATCGACGAGACGACCGCGGCCGTGCTGATCGAGCCCATCCAGGGCGAGGCGGGAGTCGTCATCCCCGACGACGGCTATCTGCGCGGCGTCCGCGAACTGACCAGTCGCACCGGCTGCCTGTTCATCGCGGACGAGATCCAGTCGGGCCTCGGACGGACGGGCCGCACCCTGGCCGTCGAGCACGAGGGAGTCGTCCCGGACGTGCTGCTGCTCGGCAAGGCGCTCGGCGGGGGCATCGTCCCGGTCTCCGCGGTGGTCGCGCGGCGCGAGGTGCTCCAGGTGCTGCGGCCGGGCGAGCACGGCTCGACGTTCGGCGGCAACCCGCTGTCGGCCGCGGTCGGCTCGGCCGTCGTCGAGCTGCTGGAGACCGGCGAGTTCCAGCGCAGGGCGGCGGAGCTGGGCGTGGTCCTGCGCGGCGGTCTGGCCGCGCTCGTCGGCAAGGGCGTCAAGGACTTCCGGGCGCGCGGGCTGTGGGCGGGCGTCGACATCGACCCCGCGATCGGCACCGGCCGCGAGATCAGCGAACGCCTCATGCGGGAGGGCGTCCTCGTGAAGGACACCCACGGCTCGACGATCCGCCTCGCTCCCCCGCTGACCATCACGGGCGAGGAACTCCGAACGGCCCTCGGGGCGCTGGAGACGGTACTCGGGAAGGGTGCTTAGGGGCTTCGGCCCCCGAGCGGTCCTGGTGGGACCCGGGCGGTCCTGGTAGGGCGCCACTAAGGGGCGCGGGGAACCGTGCGACCGGCCCGCGCCGCCCCGCAGCCGACGAACGGACCGGGGCGGGGGCTGAGCCCGGGACCGGGGCTGAGCCCGGGGATCCGCGGGCCGGCGCGGAATCCCACGCCGGCCCGCGGCCATCGTCACCGTCCGGTCCGGGATACGGCGGCTCAGGGGAGGAGCCGGTCGAACCGGAACGGCGCGAGGGCTTCGGGACGACGCCCCGTACGGACGTACTCGGCGAGCCGGAGCCCGGTGACCGGCCCCAGCGTGACGCCGAGCATCCCGTGGCCGGCGGCCGCGAAGGCGTTCTCGTGACCCGGCACCCGGTCGATGACGGGGAGCCCGTCGGGCAGGAACGGGCGCCCGCCGACCCACGGGTCGCGGATCAGGCCGACCAGGTCGTCCGGATCGTCGAACCAGCGGCCCAGATAGTGCCGGCTCGCGAGGGCGACCGCGACGATCCGCCGCCAGTCGAGGCGGTTGTTGTTGCCGCTCAGCTCCATCGTGCCGGCGATCCGTGTGGTCCCGCCGATAGGCGAGGCGACAGTCCTGCGCTCGCCGAAGTACAGCGTGTGCCGGGGTGCCGGATCCAGGTCCACCGAGAAGCTGTAGCCCTTGCCCGCCTGAAGGGGCAGCAGGCTGCCGAGCGTGCGCAGGAGGCCCGGGGAGCGCATGCCCGCCGCGACGACGACGGCCGAGCAGGGGATGTCGCCCTGGACGGTACGCAGCGCCGTGACCCGCCCGCCCGACGACCGGAACCCGGTCGCTTCCGCGTTCTCGTGGACCTTCACGCCCTCGGCGGCCAGCTTCTCCCCCAGCGCGCGGGTGAAGGCCTCCGGGTCGACCACTCCCTCCCCCTCGACGAGGTAGGCCGCCCGCACCCGGGCCGACAGCGCGTCGTCCAGCAGTCGCGCTCCGGGGCCCGTGGTGACGTCGTCGGGCATCGGGTAGCGGCCGTGCGCCATCTCCCGCTGGACCGCGAGGTGCTGCCGTGCCTCGGCCGGCGACAGGAACGCGTGCACCATGCCGGGCCGCGTCAGTGTCGTGTCGACCCCGGCCTCGCGCAGGCCGTCGAAGAGGTCGAAGGTGTCCCGGTTCAGCTCGGCGACCGCCGCGTAGCCGCGCCGGAAGGCGGTCGGTGTACTGCTGCGCCAGAACCGCCACAGCCACCGTACGAACGCCGGGTCCGGCAGGGGCCTCAGATACAGCGGCGAGTCGGGCCTGCCGAGGGAGCGCAGGGCGTAGCGGACCACTCCCGGTGCGGGCACCGGTGTCGAGTGACTGAGGCAGACCCAGCCGGCGTTGCCGCGGGACACCCCGGAGCCCAGGCCGCGCCGCTCGACGACCTCGACGGGTACACCGGCGGCGGCCAGATAGTACGCCGTGCACAGCCCGACGACACCGCCACCCACCACCACGACGGGGTGCCCGCCGCCCTGGCCCGTCATGGCGGACGCGGAGGTCATGACGCCGGCCCGTACGCAGCGAGGAACTCCCGGGTCCGGGCCCGTTCGGGGCTGTCGAGGACGGTCTCGGGCGGGCCCTCCTCCACGATCCGGCCGCCGTCGACGAAGGCGACATGGTCGGACACCTCGCGGGCGAAGGGCAGTTCGTGGGTGACCAGCATCATCGTCATCCCGTCCGCGGCCAGTTCCCGCATCACGCTCAGCACCTCGCGGGTGGCCTCCGGGTCCAGGGAGGAGGTGGGTTCGTCGAAGAGGAGCACCTCGGGCCTGAGTGCGAGGGCCCGGGCGATGGCGACGCGCTGCTGTTCGCCGCCGGAGAGCTGGTCGGGCCGGGCGAGTGCGCGATGGGCCACCTTGACGCGTCGCAGGAGGGCCACGGCCCGCTCGAGTGCCTCCTGTTCGGGGATGCCGGCCTTGCGCTGGGCCAGGACGACGTTCTCCACGGCCGTCAGGTGCGGGAAGAGGTGAAAGCGCTGGAAGACCATGCCGACGGTGCGGCGCAGCCGGGCCAGGTCCCGGCACGCCGTGCGGCCGCCCTGGTGCACGACCTCCCCCGCGACCTCGACCGTGCCCTTGTCCGGCCGTTCCAGGAGGTTGACGCAGCGCATCAGGGTCGTCTTGCCGCCGCCGCTCTGACCGATGACGCTCACGATGCTGCCCCGGCCGACTTCCAGACGGACGTCGTCGAGTACGAGGCGGCCGTCGAAGGACTTGCTCAGTCCGTCGATGCGTACGACGGCGTCGGGGGCCGGAGACCCGGCGGCCCTGGTGGTGATGACGGGCTCGGTCATACCGTCGCCTTCTTCCGGTCGGCGTCCACGGCGATGTCGCTCGCGAGCAGGGCGCGGGCCGCCCGCATGCGGCGCCTTCGCCACGGGGACAGTGGGACGCCCGCCCGGACCTTCCGCTCCAGGAGCAGGAGAAGCTGGGAGAGGGGGTAGCAGAGGGCGAAGTAGACGGCCGAGATGACCAGGTAGACCTCAAGGGCCCGGAAGGTCGCCGACGTGATGAGGCGTCCCTCGGACATCAGCTCGGCGGCCGAGACGGTGACGAGCAGCGAGGTCGATTTCAGCAGGTCGACGAGCATGGTGTTGGTGCCGGGCAATGCCTGGCGGAGGGCCTGCGGCAGGACGATGTGGCAGAAGATGCCGGTCCTGCCGAGACCGAGGGCCTCACCCGCCTCGGTCTGCCCGGCGTGTACGCCGCTGATCGCGGAGCGGAAGATCTCGGACAGGTAGGCGGCGTAGAACACGACGAGGCTGAGGCAGCCGGCCGTGAACACGTCGAGCCGGAGCCCGGCCGAGGCCAGACCGAAATAGGTCAGGAAGATGATGGCCAGCAGCGGGACGTTCTTGAACACCTCGGTGTAGACCGCGGCGACGGCCCGCGCGGGCCACGCCCTGCTCAGCCGCAGCAGTGCCACGGCCAGTCCGAGCACGACCGCGCCGGCGAAGCTCACCGCCGTGTAGGAGAGGGTGCGCCAGAGGGCGTCGAGGAGGTCGGCCCGGTAGTCGGTCCAGGGGACCTGGAAGAGGCCGGAGGCCAGGTCGTTCGTCACCGTCGTCCCCTCACCGCGCGATGGACGGAGGCGTCCAGTCCTGCGGCCGGTCCACTCCGCGTCGCGCGGTCGCGACATCGGCGGCGGGCTCGAGGAACTGCTCGGGGTCGCCGCCGTACTTCTTGACGAGCTTCTCCATCTCGCCGTTCTCGTACATGGCGTCGATCTGCGCGGAGATGGCCTTCTCCAGCTTGGTGGCCTTCTTGGGCAGGTAGAAGCCGGTCTGGTACGGCTGGAAGTACGCGTAGGCGGGCTTCGCCTTGACCTGCGCGGCGCTCGGCGGCGTCATGTACTGGGTGTCGATCTTCAGGTCGGGGCGTTCCTTCTGGGCAGCGATGATGATCAGCGGGTCGAGGAATCCGACGTCCACGCGGCCCGCGCCGAGGTCGTCGAACACCCCGTTGGCGTCGGGGTAGGCGTGCAGTTCGGCGCCGGGCACCGCCTGGATGGACTTGACCCACACGTAACCCTCGACGGTCCCGAGCTGCAGGCCCTTGAGGTCGCCGACCGTTCTGTACGTCCTGCCGGACCGCACGGCCATCGCCGGCGGCGAGTAGTAGGGCGGATCGGTGAACAGGCCCTGTTTCTGCCGGTCCGCGGACCAGGCGACGCCGCCGATGGTGATGTCGACGCGGCGGGACTGCACTCCGGCGAGCATGCCCGCGAAGTCCGTCACCTGCGGCTTGACCTCGAGGCCGAGCCTCTTCGCCGCATAGGCGAGTATGTCGCCGTCCAGGCCGACGATTCTGTCTCCCTGGACGCTGGTGTAGGGCGCGTACGGCTGGACGGCCACCTTGATCACGCCAGGCGTGAGGGTGCCGAGCGCCGCGGTCTTCGCGGACACGTTCTTCGGTTCGTCGTCGCCGTCCGAACCACAGCCGGCGACCGCCGGAATCAGGAGTGCCGCTGACAGGACAGCGACGAGTGAGCGCACACGGATCATCGGCTTGGGCCTTCCGTAACGGCACGGGGATCAGCTCTGAAGGGGCCCGCCGTTCTCCGCGCTGTGCCCCCGGCGGGGATGTGATGGGCTCATACGCTAGGCACCCGCCGTCCGCACGTCACCGTTCACTTCGTACGAACTTGCGGCCGGGAATGCCTGGTGTGCTGTACGGTGCGTCCACTCCGGGCCGGTCCCGGCCGTCCTCCGACCCCGCCCGGGATCGGTCCGCGGCCCGCTCCCGGTCCGTCCCCTCGACGGGAGGAACGCCCGTGCTGAGCCCGTCACTCGCACAGGAGATAGCCGGGGACACCTCGGCGGTCATCGGCTTCAACGTGCTCATCACCGACGCGGACGGCATGGTGATCGGCAGCGGTGACACCCATCGGGTCGGCACGTTCCACGAGGCGTCCGTGGAGGTGATCCGCACGCAGGAGGCGGCGACGCACAACACGTCCCAGGCTCATCGGCTCCAGGGCGTACGCCCCGGTGTCACCCTGCCGCTCGTCACTGACGGACAGGCGGTGGGAACGGTCGGGATCACCGGCACGCCGGCCCAGGTGCGCCGTTTCGGCCTGCTGGTGAAGCGGCAGACGGAGATCCTGCTCCGCGAGTCCGTGATGCTCCGCTCCCGGCTGCTGGCCGAGCGGGCGGCGGAGAAGCTGCTGGCCGACGTCGCTTCGTACGATCCGCAGGTGGTGGAGGGCGAGTTCCTCGTGTTCCGGGCCGCCGAGCTGGGCTTCGACCTGCGGCTGCGGCGCGTGGCGGTGGCGTTCGAGGTGACCGTGCCCGACACGGGCGGCCGTCGCCGGGGGGCACCCACCCGGGACATGGCCCTCGTCCGCTCGGAACTGCTCCGCACGGTTCGGGAGGTCTTCGCCGACCCCCAGGACATCGTCGCCACCACGGCTCCCGGCTGGATCGGTGTCCTGCACCGGCTGCCGGCCGAGGAGTCGGACGGCTCCCTGGCCGCCGACTGCCGACGGGTCACCGACCTCGTCGTCGCGCAGGGAGGGCTCACCGCCCGGGCGGGAGTCGGTGAGGCAGCCACCTCGGTCGGGGCGCTGCATCACTCCTACCAGGACGCGTGCGACGCGCTGCGCCTCGGTGCCCGGCTGTCGGACCACGCTCCGGTCCGTCTGATCGCGGACCTGAGGGTTCATCAGGTACTGGCGGCGGCGGGGCAGCCGGCCCGCAACCGTCTCGTCGAGCTGACCGCCGCCGGCCTGCGCGCCCAGCCGGACTGGCCGATGCTCCGCGACACGATCACCGCCTGGTGTGAGCACGGCTTCAATCTGGTGCGGGCCGCCGCGGCCCTGCATGTCCATCGCAACACCGTCGTCTACCGCATGCACAAGATCGAGCAGATCACCGGCCGCCCCTTGCGTGACCACCGGACGACCATGGCGCTGTATCTAGCCTGTCTGGCGGATCAGCTCGGCGGTGGCGGCGCTGTGCAGGCTGACTGATCGCCGGGCCCGCGTGGCGGAACGCGGGGTACGACGGACCGGTGGCCATGCCGTGTCCGCGTACCCCGCGCCCCGCTCGCAACCGGGCCACGAGGGCCCGGGGTCTGCTCGTCAGAGAGCGGTCCCGAAGCGGGCCCAGACGCGGTGCTCGCCGAGCAGCCGGGTGATCTGCTCCAGGGCGCCCGAGCCGCTGTCCGCGGTCACGACGCCCGCGGCGTCCGCCGGGATGCCCGCGGCCGCCAGCACCGCGTCGGCGCCGGCCCAGCCTCCGACGGCCTTTCCGTGCCGGAAGGCCTCCGCCAGCATCAGCGACACCCGCGGATCGGCGATCCCGTCGAGTCCGGCGTCGCCCGCCTTGGCGTCGCGTGCGCCGTGGGCGTCCTTGCCGTGGCCGGGGACGCCCGCGACCAGGAGGGCGTCGTACTCCACCGACCGGGCGGTGGCGAAGGTGCGCTGCACCTGGAGGGGCTCGCCCTCCTCGTCGAGCTTCCCGCCGGTGGGGGCGATCACCAGGGGGACCATGCCGGCGTTCAGGACCGCCTCACGCACGAGGCGTACGCCGTCGAGGTCTCCCCGCTCGTCGGTCACGATGCCGATGATCCGCCCGTCCAGCGGCCAGGTCCCGCCGATCTGGGAGAGGGCGGGGCTGGGATCGGCCGCCACGAGCGGCACGGTCGCCTCGGGCGCGGGCAGGCCGAGACCGGAGGCGACCTGCGCGCACAGTTCGGGGTCGATGTTGGCGAGGACCTTCAGCGCACGCTCCTTGACGGCCTGCTCGTAGCACTTGGCCAGTTCGAAGGTGTAGGCGGCGACGATGTGCTCGCGTTCCACCGGCGTCATGCTGAGCCAGAAGAGCCGCGGCTGGCTGAAGTGGTCCGAGAAGGAGGCCGGGGCCCTGCGCTCCTTGTTCGCCCGCGGCACCTCCACCGGGGTCTCGATGTACGCGCGGGTGTCCGCGCCCGCCAGGAACGGGCAGCCCCCGTCGAGGGAGTTGGGCCGGTAGGGCGCCGTACCGGTGTGCACGGCCGTCTGGTGCATGCCGTCGCGCAGCATGTCGTTGACGGGGGCGTGCGGGCGGTTGACCGGGAGCTGGCCGAAGTTCGGTCCGCCCAGCCGGCTGATCTGCGTGTCCAGGTAGGAGAAGAGCCGGCCGGCCAGCAGCGGGTCGTCGGTGACGTCGATGCCGGGCACCAGGTGACCGGGGTGGAACGCGACCTGCTCGGTCTCGGCGAAGTAGTTGGTCGGGTTGGCGTTCAGCGTCAGCAGGCCGATCGGCTGCACGGGGGCCAGCTCTTCCGGGACGATGTTCGTCGGGTCGAGCAGGTCGATGCCCTCGAAGGTCTGCTCGGCGTTGTCCGGGAAGGTCTGGATGCCCAGCTCCCACTGCGGGTACGCGCCCGCCTCGATGGCGTCGGCGAGGTCACGGCGGTGGAAGTCGGGGTCCATGCCGCCCGCGATCTGCGCCTCCTCCCACACCAGGGAGTGCACCCCGAGCTTCGGCTTCCAGTGGAACTTCACCAGCGTGGTGGCGCCCTCGGCGTTCACCAGCCGGAAGGTGTGGACGCCGAAGCCCTCCATCATGCGGTAGGAACGCGGGATGCCCCGGTCGGACATGTTCCACAGCGTGTGGTGGGTGGCCTCGGTGTGCAGGGACACGAAGTCCCAGAACGTGTCGTGGGCGCTCTGTGCCTGCGGGATCTCCCGGTCGGGGTGCGGCTTTCCGGCATGGATGACGTCAGGGAACTTGATGGCGTCCTGGATGAAGAAGACCGGGATGTTGTTGCCGACCAGGTCGAAGGTGCCCTCGGCGGTGTAGAACTTCGTCGCGAAGCCCCGGGTGTCACGCACCGTGTCCGAGGAGCCGCGGGAGCCGAGCACGGTCGAGAACCGCACGAACACCGGTGTCTCGATCCCGTCGCCGAGGAAGGCCGCCTTGGTGACCTTCGCGGCGGTGCCGTATCCCTGGAAGACGCCGTGTGCGGCGGCGCCCCGGGCGTGGACGACCCGCTCCGGGATCCGCTCGTGGTCGAAGTGGGTGATCTTCTCCCGGAGGTGGTGGTCCTGGAGGAGGACGGGTCCGCGGGCGCCGGCCTTCAGGGAGTGGTCGGTCTCGTACAGCCGATTTCCCTGGGCCGTGGTCAGATGGGCGCCGCCCTGGGCCCGCACGTCCGGGTCCGCGCCGGTCGGCCGCCCCGTGGGGCTGACCGTCTCGGGCGCGCCCTGGTCCGCCTTGGGCGGCAGGGGTCCGCGGGGCTCGGTCGGTTCGTCGACGGGAGGAGTCCGCGCTCCCGGCCTGCCGGGTACACCGTCCTGCGGTCCCCCTTCACGCAGCGCGTCGGCCGCCTTCTCCACCACGGCCTTCAGGGGGTTCTTCTCCGTCATCACGTCTCCAAGCGTCGGGGGCGACGCCTGGGTACCCCCGGCCCGATCGCTGAACCGTCGGTTCCGCGCCGGAGGACGGCCGCCTCACCGCATGCCGTGCGGCCCCGGCCAACGGGTGAGCTGGTTTACGCGCCCGGGCCCTGTCCGAAACCCGGGGGCACGGCGCCGCCGAAGGAGTGACCACCTCGGCCCGCACCGCACCGCCCGACGCCCGCACCGGCCCGTACGCACAAGAGGGCCGGGCCGCGGACCCGGGTCCCACCGGTTCCGCGGCCCGGCGGTCCCAGGGCCGCTCAGCCATCTCGCGGGTACCCCGTCCCGGCCCTGCCGAACAGGTCCGCTCGCCAGGTCGTCCCCGGCGCGCACCGGACGCCGTCCCGCGTCCTGGGCCCGGCCGGGGCCCGCGGTCAGTGGCCCAGCTTCTGCTTCAGTTCGCTCTTGTTCATGGAGGAGCGGCCCTTCACGTTGCGCCGCTTGGCCTCTTCGTACAGCTGGTCGTAGGTGGGCCCCGCCGCACCGCTGTGCGACCGTTGGCCGCCGCGCTGCGACGACGACTTGTCCCGCGTCGACGTCCTGCTCGCCGTCCTGGACTCGCCCGAGCGAGCACGTTCCTTGTTCACCGTGCGGGCGGCGATCTCCTTGGCCCGCCCGGTGCTCGCGCCGCGCTCCTCCGCGCTCTCCTTGATGTGCTCGTACTGCCGTTCCCGCTTGGGGCTGGAACCACTGGGCATGATCACTCCTCGGGGGTTTCGTCGTCCCGGTCTCCCTCGGCCTGCGACGGGGTGGTGCGGGGCACCTGCCGTCGGCCGGTCTCCTCGCCCACGGGCGGATCCTCGGCTCCGTCGGCTCGCTCGCCCTCCGCCTGGGACGGCGTGGGATCACTCGTCATCGTCGCTCCTCCGTCGCTCGGTGGGCGGCCGTCCGGCCGTCGCGGGGCATCCGCCTCCGACGGGCGTCGGCGTCCGCGTGGCCGTCGTCACGGCTTCAGGAGGGTCTTGACCATGCCGTCCTCCTTGGCCTGGAACATCGCGTACGCCTTCGGTGCGTCCTCCAGCGGCATGGCGTGCGTCTTGAACGTGTCCACACCGAGCGGGTCCTCGTCCGTGAGCAGCGGCAGGATGTCCTCCACCCACCGCCATACGTTGGCCTGGCCCATGCGCAGCTGGATCTGCTTGTCGAACATCGTCAGGAGCGGCATCGGGCTGACCGCGCCGCCGTAGACCCCGGACAGGGAGAGCGTGCCGCCGCGGCGGACGAGTTCGATCCCGGCGTGCAGGGCTCCCAGGCGGTCCAGTCCGGCCTTCTCCATCAGCAGCTGTGCCACGGCGTCGGGGAGGAGCCCCGTGACCCACTGTGCCGCCTTGGCGAACGGCGCTCCGTGCGCCTCCATGCCGACGGCGTCGATGACCGCGTCGGTCCCGCGCCCGTCGGTGAGGTCCCTGACCGCCTCCGTCAGGTCCGTGCCGTCCCTGCGTGCGTCGAAGCACGTCACTCCGTGGGCGTTGGCGCGCGTGAGACGGTCCTTGACCAGGTCCACGCCGATGACCAGCCCGGCGCCCCGGTGCTGGGCGATACGGGTGGCCATGTCCCCGATGGGTCCGAGGCCCAGCACGGTGACGGTGCCGCCTTCCGGGATGGCCGCGTACTCGACGGCCTGCCACGCGGTGGGCAGGACGTCGGAGAGATAGACGAACCGGTCGTCGGGCGGCCCCTCGGGCACCTTGATGGGCAGCTTGTTGCCGAACGGCACGCGCAGGAACTCCGCCTGCCCGCCCGGCACCTGCCCGTACAGCTTGGTGTATCCGAACAGGGAGGCGCCGAAGCCCCGGTCGCGGTTCTGGGTCGTCTCGCACTGCGAGTGCAGGCCCTGGTCGCACATGTGGCAGTCGCGGCACGAGACGTTGAAGGGAATGACGACCCGGTCGCCGGGCGCCAGGGCGTGGACGTCCGGTCCGACCTCCTCCACGACACCCATCGGTTCGTGGCCGAGGATGTCGCCGGGGTCGATGTACGGGCCGAAGAGTTCGTACAGATGCAGGTCGGAACCACACAGACCCGTCGATGTGATCCTGACGATGATGTCGTCCGGCTTCTCGATACGTGGATCGGGGACGGTCTCCACGCGGACGTCGCGCTTCCCCTGCCAGGTCAGTGCACGCATGGTGTGGCTCCTCCAGCGGTCGTGGTCGGCAGCCGTGGTCGGCTTCCGCCGTCCGAGTCCCCTTCGCCCGGTGTCCGACACTCCGCCGACGGAGGGGATGGCAGATGTTCCGCGCGGCCCGCGGCAAAGGACCGGTGCGGTGGCCGTCGCGTGCATCCGCGGACCCCGGGTACTCGGCCCGGGCATCTCCCGGAGCACCCGGACCAGACCCCTCGGAGAGGAGCTGGCAGTGAGCAGCGAAGCGGGCCGCAGGATCGTCGTCACCGGTGCCACCGGCAATGTGGGCACCAGCCTGGTGAGTCTCCTCGCGCAGGACAGTGAGGTCGGCTCGGTGGTGGGCCTGGCCCGGAGGATTCCCGACTGGTCGCCGGCCAGGACGCAGTGGACGGCCGTGGACCTGGCGTCTCAGGGGACTGACCTCGCCGGGACGTTCGAGGGCGCCGACGCCGTCGTCCACCTGGCCTGGGCCTTCCAGCCCACGCACGATCCGGCCACCACCTGGCGCACCAACGTGCTCGGCAGCATGCGCGTCTTCGAGGCGGTGGCGGCCGCGAAGGTGCCCGCGCTGGTGCACGCCTCGTCGGTGGGCGCCTACTCGCCGGGGCCCAAGGAACACGCGGTGGACGAGTCATGGCCCACGCACGGCTGGCCGGACGCCGCCTACTGCCGTGAGAAGGCCTATCTGGAACGGGCCCTGGACTCCTTCGAGCACGAGCACCCCGGGGTGCGGGTCGTGCGGATGCGGCCGGCCTTCCTCTTCAAGCGGGAGTCGGCGAGCGAGCAGCGCCGCATCTTCGGCGGACGTTTCCTGCCGGGCTCCCTCGCCCGGCCCGAGCTGCTGCCCTTCCTGCCCGACATCCCCGGTCTGCGGGTGCAGGCGCTGCACACCGACGACGCTGCCAGGGCGTACCGGCTGGCCGTGCACAGTGAGGTCCGGGGCGCGTTCAACCTGGCGAGCGAGCCGCCCGTCGACGCGCGGATGCTGGCCGGGATGCTCGGAGCGCGCCCGGTCCGGCTGCCGCGCACCGCCGCGCGTTCGGCGATCGCCGCGGCCTGAGGGCTGCACCTGCTGCCGGCCTCGCCGCACCTCTTCGACGCCGTACTGCGGCTTCCGCTCATGGACTGCTCGCGCGCTCGCAGGGAGCTCCACTGGCAGGCCGGGCGGACGTCCCAGGAGGTGCTGGAGGAGTTCCTGCAAGGGATGCGGCAGGGGGCCGGCGCGGACACGGCTCCTCTGCAAGGCCACAAGGTCGGCTAGCGCCTCGCGGCACCCGACCCTCACCGGACCCGGCCCTCCGCGGCCGGGCCCTCCCCGTGCCCCGGCACACGCACTGACCCTGGACCGAGGAAGGAACGTCACTTGTGGCATGCACTTACCTGGGAGGCCGCCGCCGTGGGGCGGGCGGTCCGCAGGTGCGTCACACAGTCCGGGACCGAGCGCGACACCGCCGTCCAGTCCCTGAAGGCGGCGGGCGCCGCACTGCTGGCCTGGGCGCTGGCGGGATGGTGGTGGGACGCGCCGATGGCGCTCCTCGCGCCGTGGACCGCGCTGTTCCTAGTGCAGAGCACCGTCTACCGCTCGCTGCTGTCCGCGCTGCAACAGGTCGTGGTGGTCATGGTGGGCACCCTGGTGGCCGCCGGTGCTCTCATGCTGACCCACAACACCATGGTCGCCATGGCGCTGGTCCTGCCTCTCACCGTCCTTCTCGGCAACTACGCGCGTTTCGGCGCGCAGGGGCTCTACGCACCCACGGCCGCGCTGTTCGTCCTCGTCTACGGGTCGTCCAGCGGCTTCGACATCCTGCACCGGCTTCTGGAGACCCTGCTCGGAGCGGTCATCGGGGTGGTCGTGAACGCCGGTGTCCTGCCGCCGGTCCACTCCCGTCGTGTCCGCCACCTCCGCGACAGGCTGCCGCAGGACTGCGCCGACCTGCTGCACACGGCCGCCGAGGGCATGGACACGCCGTACGACGAGGAGCGGGCCCGCGGCTGGTACGACAGCGCGGTGCGCCTGACCGACGTGGTGACGGAACTGAGGGCCGCGCGGCGCTGGTCGGACGAGAGTCACCGGTTCAACCCGGGGCGCAGACTGCGCCGCTCCGCCGTCGCCCCGCCGCCCGCCGACTGGGACATCACCTGGGACGGCATCACCGAGCACATCAGGGCGACCATGCGTTCGCTGTCCGAGGCCGCCGCGCTCCCGGAGGGCGTCCCGGGCATCCTGTCGTCACTGCTGCGGGCGGCCGGTGACGTCCTCGCCTCCCGGGACGGCGAGACCGACGGGCGGCGCCGCTCGCTGGACGCGGCGACAGCGGCCCACCGCCGGCTGACCTCGGTACTCGCGGACGACCGCCACAAGACCACGCCCGCGCTGGGCGGCCTGACCGCGGACACCCACCGGCTGCTGGCCGACCTCTCCGCCGTGGTCGAGGCGTGGGACGGTGACGCCCCGCGGGACGACCGGCGGCAGAGCGCACGGTGAGAGCGTTCCCGGGGCTGGTCGGGAACGAGCCACTCGCCGCCGTGGCGGGTGGTGCCGGGAGAGGGAAGGGGGTCAGCATGAGTCCGACCGGAGACGGTTACAGGCGTGGACGCCTGCACATACACTGGCGTCCCGCAGCACACCTCTTGACCAGCTAGAACACGGCGGTTGAGCCAATCCGGCGAAGCGAGGAGCGACCCGTTGTTCTATTACGTTCTCAAGTACGTGCTTCTGGGCCCGTTGTTGCGGCTGGTCTTCCGGCCCCGGATCGAGGGCCTGGAGCACGTACCGGCGACAGGTGCGGCCATCGTCGCGGGCAATCACCTGTCGTTCTCGGACCACTTCCTGATGCCCGCCATCCTCAAGCGACGCATCACGTTCCTCGCGAAGGCCGAGTACTTCACGGGCCCGGGCCTGAAGGGCAGGCTGACGGCGGCCTTCTTCCGCAGTGCCGGGCAGATCCCGGTCGACCGCTCCGGCAAGGACGCGGGGCAGGCGGCGATCCGTGAGGGGCTCGGCGTGCTGAGCAAGGACGAGCTGCTCGGCATCTACCCGGAGGGCACCCGCTCGCACGACGGCCGCCTCTACAAGGGCAAGGTCGGCGTCGCGGTGATGGCGCTGAGGGCCGAGGTGCCCGTCATCCCGTGCGCGATGATCGGCACGTTCGAGGCGCAGCCCCCTGGCCGCAAGATCCCGAAGATCCACCCCGTCGCGATCCGCTTCGGCGAGCCCCTCGACTTCTCCCGCTACGCCGGCATGGAGAACGAGAAGGCGATCCTGCGCGCCATCACCGACGAGATCATGTACGCGATCCTCACGCTCTCCGAGCAGGAGTACGTGGACCGGTACGCGGCTGCCGTGAAGGCGGAGGAGACCGCGGCGAAGGCGGCGCAGGCGAAGTCCCGCAAGTTCCCCCGCCTGCCGCAGCGCTGACGCTCTGCCCTCAGCCGATCGGCTGGGTTCCGGGCCCCCGGGAGCCCTACGGTCGCCCCATGACACGAGCTGTGGTGATCAGGGCGACGGGACAGATCGGGCGGGTGGCCGTGGGCGCGCTGGCCCGGGACGGCTGGGAGGTGACGGCTCTCTCCCGGGGCGGCGGACGGGACGAGGCCTGGCCCGACGGGGTGCGCAGCGCGCGGGTGGACCGCGACGACGACCTGGCGCTGGCCGCCGCGGTCGGCGAGGGCTGCGACGTGCTCGTGGACGTGGTGGCCTACGGGCCGGAGCACGCCCGGCAGTTGACGGGTCTGGCCGGTCGCGTCGGATCGGCCGTGGTGATCTCCAGCGTGTCGGTGTACGAGGACGACGAGGGCCGCACCTTCGACACGCAGACGGAGCCGGACGGCTTCCCCCGGTACCCGGTGCCCGTGGCGGAGGGCCTGCGCACGATAGCGCCCGGCGGCTCGTCGTACAGTTCCCGCAAGGCGGGCCTGGAGCGTGAACTCCTGGCCGCCGCCGACCGGTTGCCGGCCACGGTGCTGCGGGCGGGTGCCGTTCACGGGCCGCACTGTCGCACACCGCTCGAGCTGTACTTCGTCAAGCGCAACCTGGACGGTCGTACCCGGCGCGTCCTCGCCTTCGGCGGTGGGAGCCGCTTCCATCCGGCGAGCGTCCACAACATCGCGGAGCTGGTCCGGCTGGCCGCCGCGCGGCCGGGCGCTCGCGTGCTGAACGCCGTGGATCCCGACGCGCCCACGGTGGCGGAGATCGCGCGGGCGATCGACGCCGTGATGGGCGCCGACACCGAGACCGTCCTGGTCGACGGGCCCGCTCCGGCGCCCGGCGTCGGCGACACCCCGTGGACGGTGCCGCACCCGGTGGTCTGCGACATGACGGCGGCGGAGCGGGAGTTGGGCTACCGGGCTGTGACGGAGTACGCCGGGGCGCTGCCGGAGACGATCGCGTGGATCGAGCGCCGGCTGGCCGACGGGGACTGGCGTCAGGCGTATCCGAAGATGTTCGCCGCGTACGGCGACCTCTTCGACTACGCGGCGGAGGACGCCTGGCTTGCGGGGCGGGGCGTCTGAGTCGCGGCACACGAGAGGGGGCGGCCGTCAGGACGGCCGCCCCCTTTGCTTCGACTCCCGGTGTCCGCTACGGCTTGGGCGTGGCGTGCGGGGTGCACGTCACGTCGGCCGCGTCGACCTTGCCGGTGAGCAGGTAGGTGTCCACCCGCTCGTTGACGCACGGGTTCGTCAGCCCGGTCACGCCGTGCGAGCCCGCGTCCTTCTCGGTGATCAGGCGGGAGCCCTTGAACCGCTTGTGCAGCTCGACGGCGCCCTCGTACGGGGTGGCGGCGTCACGCGTGGCCTGGACGATCAGGACGGGCGGCAGGCCCTTGCCGGTCTTCACGTTCACCGGGGTCTGCTGCTTGGCGGGCCAGGTCGCGCACGGCAGGTTCAGCCAGGCGTTGGCCCACGTCATGAACGGGTAGTTCTTGTGCAGCTTCGAGTTGTCGCGGTCCCACTTCTTCCAGCTGGTGGGCCACTTGGCGTCGGTGCACTCGACGGCCGTGTAGACGGCGTTGCCGTTCTCCGAGGCGATGTTGCCCGCGGTGTCCGACGGGTCGGGAGCGGCGGCGTCGACGAGCGCCTGGGTGTCACCGGCGACGTACTTGCTGAACACCGTCGCGGTCGAGACCCACGCGGAGTCGTAGTACGGCGCGCTCTGGAAGAAGCCGATGAGCTCGGCCGGGCCGACGACCCCGCCGATGGGGTTCTTCTTGGCGGTGGCGCGCAGCTTCAGCCACTGCGCCTGGACCTCGGCGCGGGTGTCGCCGAGGTGGAAGGACGCGTCGTTCTTGGCGACCCAGTCCTGCCAGTCCTTCCAGCGCATCTCGAAGGCGACGTCCTGGTCGAGGTTGGCCTCGTACCAGATCTTCTCGCGCGACGGGTTGACCACGCTGTCCGCGACCATGCGGCGCACGTGGGTGGGGTACATGGTGCCGTAGACGGCGGCGATGTACGTGCCGTACGAGACGCCCAGGAAGTTGAGCTTCTTCTCGCCGAGCGCGGCCCGGATGACGTCCAGGTCGCGGACGGTGTTGGGGGTAGTCATGTGCGGCAGCATCTTGCCGCTGCGCTCGGCGCAGCCGGCCGCGTACTCGGCGGCGAGCTTGCGCTGGGCGCGCTTGTCGGCCTCGGAGTCCGGCACCGGGTCCATCTTGGGCGCCTTCACGAACTCCTGCGGGTCGGCGCAGGAGATGGGCGCGGAGTGGCCGACGCCGCGCGGGTCGAAGCCCACGAAGTCGTACGCCTTCGACGTCTTCACCCAGAGCGGGTTCTTGGTGGTGACGCGGAGCGGGAAGCGCAGTCCGGAGCCGCCGGGGCCGCCCGGGTTGTAGACGAGGGCGCCCTGGCGCTCCGCCTTCGTGCCCGTGTTGCCGATGCGGTCCACCGCGAGCTTGATCTTCTTGCCGTTCGGCTTCGCGTAGTCGAGCGGAACGGTGACCCATCCGCACTGGACGGGCTTGGCTATCCCCCAGTCGGCGGGACAGTCCTGCCAGTCGATGCCGGCCTTCGCGGCGCGCTCGGCGGCGATCGCGGCGCCCCTCGCCTGGCTGTCCTGGCCGTGGCGGCCTTCCGCGCTGGCTGTCGGGGCCGCAACGGCACCGGCTATCAGCGTCGCCGTGACGAGCGCTCCGGCCGAGCCGAACGCCGTCGCCCTTCTCATACCCCTCAAGTGAGTTCTCCCCCTGCTGTCGTCGTGGTCGTACGAGGGATCCTTGCGACTGTGAGGTCCCTGAGAACAGGGGCGGCGCGGCTTCTTTGCCAATCCGATAACCGGAACATCTCTGCCCGTTGAGCGGTGACGTCCGTTCGCCGGCCGCCGGGCCCGCGGTTCGGCCGGTCCTCAGTCCAGTACGCGCAGCGCCTCGTCGAGGACGCGGCGCAGGTCCAGCGCGTCGGGCGCGAGGGCTGTCACCAGGGCGCCCGGACCGGCGAGCGGGGTCAGCACGGCGTACTCCCCCAGCAGCCGCGGTGCGACCGGCCGCCGCGCGAACTGCGGCCGTACGACGAGAAGCTGACCCAGGGCACGATGTCCGGCGAGCACGGCGGGGCCGTCCCATCCGCCCGGTGCTCCGGGACCGCACGAGAGCTCCTGGTCGAGCAGCGGGCGTCCGTCGAGGAGGGCGGTGAGCCGGCTCGTGAGCCGCCCGGGCTCCTCGGCGGCCCGTCCGAGGACCTGCTCCTCGCGCAGCGTCAGCCGGGCGCCCGCCGCGAGGTCGACGCGTGTCGTGACGCGCAGTTCGCTGCCCTTCGCGGAGATCAACTGCTCGGGGAGCCAGCTCAGTTCGGCGTCCTCGCCGACCGTGAGGCGTACGTCGTAGTGGGCATCGCCCTTGTCCTGGCCGGGCAGCGCGATGGTGGCCGCTGCCGATCCGACGTGCAGTCGGGCTCCCTCGGCCACGTCGGCGGTGACGGTGAAGCGGTCACCGCCCAGGGGCCCGCTCATCGCGCCGACCAGCATGACCCTGGCCTCGGAACCCGTGGCCCGCGTCCGCCGCAGGGCGAGCGGGCCCTGGCTCTCCAGGGTGGGCAGCGCGGTGCCGCCCCGGCCGTCGGGCCGGGCCCCGATCCGCGCGTGGGCCCGCACCCCGGCGGCCGGCGCCGTCATGCCGTCCACTCGGCGAGCCGTGCCCGGACCCAGGCGGCCACGTCCCGGACACCGTCGTCGGACCGCAGCGACTGGAACACCACCGGCAGTTCGGCCCGTTGTGCCTTCGCGTCGGCGGCCATGCGTGCGAGGTCGGAGCCGACGTGGGGCGCCAGGTCCGTCTTGTTGACCACGAGCAGGTCGGCGGTGGTGACTCCGGGGCCGCCCTTGCGGGGGATGTCGTCGCCGCCCGCGACGTCGATCACGAAGATCTGTGCGTCGACGAGCCCCTTCGAGAAGGTCGCCGTCAGGTTGTCGCCCCCCGACTCGACGAGGATCAGATCCAGCGGCCCGGCCTCGTCCTCCAGGTCCTCGACCGCTTCGAGGTTCGCGGAGATGTCGTCCCGGATCGCCGTGTGCGGGCAGGCTCCGGTCTCGACGGCCGTGATCCGTTCGGGCGGCAGCACGGCCTCCCGCAGCAGGAACTCGGCGTCCTCGCGGGTGTAGATGTCGTTGGTGACGACCGCCAGCGACAGCTCGTCGCGCAGCGCCCGGCACAGCGCGGCCACGGTGGCGGTCTTCCCGGACCCGACGGGCCCGCCGAGCCCGATACGCAGGGCGCGGCGCCGCCCGTCGGGCCGGTGGGCGTCGGCGCCGACAGCCGAGGGGCCGTCGTGGGAGTGGTCGAGGTGCATGGGTACGACTCCAACTCTTGAGCCCGTCCGGCGCTTGCGGGCGAGGCCGGTCCGGTGGTCTCGGGTGGGCGCCCCGGGAAGGGACGCAACGGGCAGGGCAGCGGGGCCGGCCACATGGGTCATGCCGCGCCGCGGGATTCCTATGAGGCGAACAGCCGTACAGCCCAGGCCGCATGCACCTCCGCACTGATCTCCAGTACCGGCGCGGAAGCCGCGGGCAGCGCACCGACCCCGTCGTCCACGGCGCGCCGCGCGGCCTCGGCGGCCTGAAGCGCGACCCGGTCGAGCTCGGGAGCCAGCCGTGCCAGTGCCCCGGTCGCGTCGAACGGGTCGAGGCTCAGCAACCGCACCGCCGCACTCGCCGGCCCGCTCACGCACTCGTACACGGCGCAGTACGCGGCGTCCTCCGCGCCGAGGCCGGCGGCCCGGGCAGTCAGCCCGAGGACGACCGGCTGGTGGGCCCCCTTGGGGAACTCCTGCGCCAGTGAGTCGAGTTCGGGCGAGGGCCAGGTCGCCCGGGCGGCCCGCGTCAGCTGCCGCCCGAGCCTGCGCGCGGCGACCCGCAGAGCGGGCGACGGCGTGCGGGCGTCCGCGGCGCCGTCCAGCGCCACC
>NZ_JAHRIB010000085.1 GCF_019090165.1 Streptomyces sp. BV286 | reverse complement strand
CAACCGCAAACAACGCCGCCTGCGCATACACCGTCCGCGTCAGCAGAGCAGCCGCATCGCTCTCCGGCTCCGCGAACAGCACCTCCCGCAGAGGACGTTCCAGACCCTCCAGGCCGACATCCAACAGGTCACACGTCCGCTCCAACGACTCCGCGAACACCGGGAACGACGCGGCCAACTCCCGGCCCATGCCCACCCGCTGAGCACCCTGCCCCGTGAACAGGAACGCCAGCCGG
>NZ_JAHRIB010000084.1 GCF_019090165.1 Streptomyces sp. BV286 | reverse complement strand
CCCGTACGCGGAGGTCGCCGGAGAGGCCGGGCCCTACCACCCCGGAGCGCCGTTCCGGCCGGCGAACCCGGACACGAACCCCTATCTGCGGCTGCCCGACGAGTTGCGGGAGCCCGGGTCCGGCCAGGGGCCTGGGGGGCGGGCCCCGGGTGCTCCCTCCTCCCCCGGCGTGCAGGGCCCCGGCGGGCGGCTCCCCGGTGCCCGGCCGCCCGACGACGTGTACGGGGCTCGGACGGTGGCCCGGCCCTTCACCCCGCCTCCCCCGCCGCCAGGGCCGGGGCCCCGGCACCGCTCCCGGTCGTCGCAGGACGGGCCGCCTCCCCCGCCGGACGAGCTGCCGCCCCCGCCCCCGCCGCGGAAGCCGGGCGGACGGCGATGACCCGGAACGGGACGAGAGCCGGGGCGCAGGGCGGGAAGGAGGGCGGAACGAGACGTGGACATGATCCGTACGGGCCGGGGACACCCCCGGGACACCTACTGTTCCGTGTCCGTCAGGCGGACCTCGGGGGCGGGCGGCACGGGGTGCCGGATACGGTGTGAACACCATGAGCGCATCGCAGACCTCTGACGTTCCCACTCTCCTCGTCAAGATCTTCGGCAAGGACCGTCCCGGTATCACGGCCGGGCTCTTCGACACCCTCGCCGCCTACTCGGTCGACGTGGTCGACATCGAGCAGGTCGTCACGCGCGGCCGGATCGTGCTGTGCGCGCTCGTGACGCATCCGCCGGCCGGTCTGGAAGGCGATCTGCGGGCCACGGTGCACAGCTGGGCCGACTCGATGAGGCTGCAGGCGGAGATCATCTCCGGGCACGGCGACAACCGGCCGCGCGGGCACGGCAGGTCGCTGGTGACCGTCCTCGGGCATCCGCTCACCGCGGAGTCGACGGCCGCCATCGCCGCCCGGATCACCGGGACCGGCGGCAACATCGACCGTATCTTCCGGCTGGCCAAGTACCCCGTGACGGCCGTCGAGTTCGCCGTCTCCGGTACGGAGCCCGAGGCGCTCAGGACCGCCCTGGTGACCGAGGCCGCGGCCCTCGGCGTCGACATCGCGGTGGTCGCCGCCGGGCTGCACCGGCGGGCGCAGCGCCTGGTCGTCATGGACGTGGACTCCACGCTCATCCAGGACGAGGTCATCGAGCTCTTCGCCGCCCACGCCGGCTGTGAGGACGAGGTCGCCGAGGTGACGGCGGCCGCGATGCGCGGGGAGCTGGACTTCGAGCAGTCGCTGCACGCGCGCGTGGCGCTCCTCGAAGGGCTCGACGCCTCCGTGGTGGACAAGGTCCGCAGCGAGGTGCGGCTGACGCCGGGCGCGCGCACGCTCATCCGTACGCTGAAGCGGCTCGGTTTCCAGGTCGGGGTCGTCTCGGGCGGGTTCACGCAGGTGACGGACGATCTCAAGGAGCGGCTCGGGCTCGACTTCGCCCAGGCCAACACGCTGGAGATCGCCGACGGGAAGCTGACGGGCAAAGTCACCGGCGAGATCGTGGACCGCGCGGGCAAGGCCCGGCTGCTGCGCCGGTTCGCCGCGGAGGCGGGCGTACCGCTCGCTCAGACGGTGGCGATCGGTGACGGCGCCAACGACCTGGACATGCTCAACGCGGCCGGCCTGGGAGTGGCCTTCAACGCCAAGCCGGTGGTGCGCCAGGCGGCGCACACCGCGGTGAACTTCCCCTTCCTGGACACGGTCCTCTACCTGCTCGGTGTGACGCGTGAAGAGGTCGAGGCGGCGGACATGCACGTGGACTGACGCGTCCCCGCACCCCACCCGGGTCCTGCCCGGGTCGCCCACGACAGGGACGGGGCCCGGCACCGTGAAGGTGCCGGGCCCCGTCCGCGTTCGGTGGGTGACTACTCGGACGGGTCCCAGTGCTCGACCAGCGTGGCCGCGCCGGGCTCCAGGCTCTTCCACGAGCCGGTGAAGGAGAACACGGCGAACGCGGCGGCGGGGAACTCGTGGCGGCTCAGCCGCTCCTGCGCCTCGTCCTCGGACCGGTCGGCCAGGATGTCGGCAAGGCCCTGCACTCCGGGGTTGTGCCCGATCAGGAGGGTGTTGCGCACGTCGTCCGGGGTTTCGTTGAGTACGGCGATCAGCTGGCCGGGTGAGGCCTCGTAGAGCCGCTCCTCGTAGACCGTTTTCGGCCGGTGCGGGAGCTCGTGGACGGCGAGCTTCCATGTCTCGCGGGTCCGGACCGCGGTGGAGCAGAGGGCCAGATCGAAGGGGATGCCGGAGTCGGCCAGCTTGCGTCCGGCGACGGCGGCGTCCTTGCGGCCCCGCTCAGCGAGCGGACGCTCGTGGTCGGGCACCTCGGGCCAGTCGGCCTTCGCATGCCGGAAAAGGACAATCCTGCGGGGTTCTGCGACGCTCATGAGTCCCAGCTTCGCACGAAACACGCCATGGGGCGCAGGGAGTTGATGCGCTGCCCGCCATGGGCGCCGGGAACTCAGGAGTCCTGGTGCAGCACGATCTGCTGGATCCGCTCGAACAGGTTTCCGACCACCGGGTCCGTGCCCGCCGCGTGGGCGTCCGCCGGGTTCAGTATCAGCAGCAGGAGCGCCACGAAGGCGAGCGCGGGGAGGACGAGCGCCCACCAGGGCAGTGTGACGTCGACGCCGCGCCTGCTCGCCGGACGGGGCGTGATGTGCGTAGGGGCCGACATGCCGCCTCCGTGGGGCTCCGAGTGGTCCGTGGTCCGCGTCCTCGCGGTCACATCTCGAAGGTACGGACCCGGGAGCGCCCAACCCATCCGGTGATCCACCCACTTGACCCTGACACTCACCCCCTAGGGGATGGTGGGGACAACCCCACCATCGCGTCGCGCGAGGGCCGGGGCGTCGGGGTCACGGCCGGTGGCGGGCCGCCGCGTTCAGGGGGAGGCGATCGACGCGATGACGCCGATGACCACGAAGATGAGGAGGAACGCGCCGAAGACGAGCAGCATCTTCTTCTGGCCGTTCTGAGGGTTCGGATCGAGCACGGGCATACGGCAAGTCTCGCACCCTCCGCCCGTCCCCTCACCGGTGGGGTCGGCTCCCCGGGACGGCCACGCGCACGCCGTCCGTCATGTCACCGTGCGGCCTCGTCCTCCACGATGCGGTCGCGGCCCGCGAGGACGCCCACCACGATCTGCGGGACCATCAGGCCCGCCATGAGGGCGATCGGCAGCCCCCAGCCACCGCTGTGCTGGTAGAGCACGCCCACCAGCAGCGGGCCGGGGATCGAGATGAGGTACCCGGTGCTCTGCGCGAAGGCCGACAGCTGTGCGACCCCCGCGCCGGTCCTGGCCCGCATGCCGACCATCGTGAGGGCCAGCGGGAACGCGCAGTTGGAGACGCCGAGCAGCAGGGCCCAGGCCCAGGCGCCGCCCGCCGGGGCGAGGTAGAGGCCCGCGTAGCCGACGAAGCCGCAGAGGCCGAGGGCGACCACGATCGGTCCCTGGTGGGGCAGGCGGGTGGCAAGCCGCGGAATGACGAAGGCCAGCGGTACGCCCATGACCATCGTGACCGCGAGCAGCAGTCCGGCGGTGCCCGCCGGGACACCCGCGTCCCGGAAGATCTGCGCCATCCAGCCCATCGTGATGTACGCGGCGGTGGCCTGGAGCCCGAAGAACACGGCGAGGGCCCAGGCGGTACGGCTCCGGGTGATCCGCAGCGGAGCGGTCTCCCGCGCCGCTCCGGGGGCCGCGGCGGGGACGCGCTCGGCGGACAGGGCCGTGCCCCGGGCCCGCGCGAGGGGGATCCACGGCAGGACCGCGACGGCCGCGAGGCCCGCCCAGACGGCGAGACCCGACTGCCAGGCGCCTCCCAGGGCCCGCGTCACGGGCACGGTGACGGCGGCCGCGGAGGCGGTGCCGAGGGCGAGGGCCATGGAGTAGAGGCCGGTCATGGAGCCGACCCGGTCCGGGAACCAGCGCTTGACGATCACCGGCATGAGGACGTTGCTGACCGCGATGCCCATGAGCGCGAGGGCGCTGGCCGCCAGGAAACCGGCCGTGCTGCCCGCGAACGGCCGGACGGCCAGGCCCGCACCGATCGCCAGCATGCCGGCGCAGACCACGGCGGCGGGTCCGAAACGGCGGGCGAGGCGCGGTGCCATGACACCGAAGACGGCGAAGCACAGGGGCGGTACGGAGGTGAGGAGCCCGGCGACGCTGCCGCTCATGCCGAGTCCGTCGCGCACCTCTTCGAGGAGGGCGCCGAGGCTGGTGATGGCGGGACGCAGGTTGAGGGCCGTCAGGACGATGCCAACGATCACCAGGCGCGTCATCCACGCGCGCGTGACGGGCGGCCGGAGGTCCGCGTCGTGCGCGGAGCTGCGTATCGGTGGTGCCATCGTCGTCCGGGTTTCCTCGCCAGTCATGAACCCCATCATAGAATCATGGGATGATTGGTTGTCCAATCCCCTGGTGCACAATTCCCTGGCATCCGTATCGCGGTGCCTCCTCCTGGTGCACCCCCTGGCGCGAAGGACCGTCATGCCGCTGAGCCACCCCCGCCGTTCGGCGCTGTCCGAGCAGGTCATCGCCGCGCTGCGGAACCAGATCACCTCGGGCGAGTGGCCGGTGGGCGCCCGCATCCCCACCGAGCCGGAGCTGGTGGAGCAGCTGGGGGTCGCCCGCAACACGGTCCGGGAGGCCGTCAGAGCGCTCGCGCACAACGGCCTGCTCGACATCCGGCAGGGCTCGGGCACCTACGTCGTGGCCACCAGCGAGCTGGCCGGTGTGATGCACCGCCGTTTCGCGGACGCCGATCCCCGGCACATCGCCGAACTGCGCGCCACGCTGGAGTCGAGTGCGGCGAGGCTGGCGGCCGAGCGCCGCACCGAGCGCGATCTCAAGCAGCTGGACGCCCTCCTCGTACGCCGGGAGGGGGCCTGGGAGTCGGGTGACGCGGAGGCCTTCGTGAGCGCCGACACGACCTTCCACCTGGCCGTGGTCGCCGCGTCCCACAACGACGTCATGACGGCGATGTACGCGGACCTGGGCGAGGTCGTGCGCGACTGGCTGCGCGAGGACATCGGCGAGGAGCTGACGCCGGGGACGTACATGGACCACTCGCGCCTGGTGGACGCGATCCGCACGGGTGACGCGGAGACGGCCGCCACGGAGGCGGCCGGTTATCCGTTCCAGTGCCGCCCGGGGCGGCCCGGACACGTCACCTCCGGTGGCTGACCCACGCCGAGCGGACCTCCTTCCAGCAGCGGCCGGTCAGCCGGACGGTCTGCGCGGGCCCCGCCTCGACCCTCGTCCCGTCGGCGTCGATGTCCCACCACCGGTCACACTCGATGTGCAGGCCGACCCGGTCGGGCTCCGGGTAGGGGTTGTGGCAGTACGCCGTCACGTACGAGCCGTCGACGACGGTCCGGCAGGCCGCTCCGAAGGGTCTGGCGTCATCGTCCCGTGAAGGCACGCGCGCGTGCGGCGCTGTTTCCGCGGTGTGCGAGACGGCGTCGAAGGGCAGCGCGAGCAGAAGACTCAGAGCGGCAAGCAGCGGGGGAAAGCGCTGGGAGAGGCGCACAAAGGGACCTCCTCGGCCGGGCTGGGGAGGGGCTCTCGGGAGGGGAACTCCTACTCCAGAGTGGGCCGTTACCCCCCGTCGCCGCCCGGCCGGTGGGGCCGAACGGGTGACGCCCCGTTCCCCGCGCGCTGCGGGGAACGGGGCGCCGACACCGTACGGGGACCTTCGCGGGGGCGTTTACGCGCCGATCGCGTGCAGACCGCCGTCGACGTGGATGATCTCGCCGGTGGTCTTCGGGAACCAGTCGCTGAGCAGGGCGACGATCCCGCGGCCGGCCGGCTCGGGGTCCTTGAGGTCCCACTCCAGCGGCGAGCGGTCGTCCCAGACCGCGGCCAGCTCGCCGAAGCCCGGGATGGACTTGGCGGCCATGGACCCGATGGGGCCCGCGGAGATGAGGTTGCAGCGGATGTTCTGCTTGCCCAGGTCGCGCGCCATGTAGCGGCTGGTGGCCTCCAGGGCGGCCTTGGCCGGGCCCATCCAGTCGTACTGCGGCCAGGCGTACTGCGCGTCGAAGGTGAGGCCGACGACGGAGCCGCCGTTCTGCATCAGCGGCAGGCAGGCCATGGTCAGCGACTTCAGGGAGAACGCCGAGACGTGCATGGCGGTGGCCACGGACTCGAACGGCGTGTTGAGGAAGTTGCCGCCCAGGGCGTCCTGCGGGGCGAAGCCGATGGAGTGCACGACGCCGTCCAGGCCGCCCAGCTCCTCACCGACCAGGTCTGCCAGGCGCGCCAGGTGCTCGTCGTTGCTGACGTCGAGCTCGATGACCTTGGCGGGCTTGGGCAGCTTCCTGGCGATGCGCTCGGTCAGGGTGGGCCGCGGGAACGCGGTGAGGATGATCTCGGCGCCCTGCTCCTGGGCCAGCTTGGCCGCGTGGAAGGCGATGGACGACTCCATCAGCACACCGGAGATCAGGACGCGCTTGCCCTCGAGAATTCCGCTCATGGTGATCAGTGACCCATTCCCAGTCCGCCGTCTACGGGGATGACGGCTCCAGTGATGTACGAGGCGTCGTCCGAGGCGAGGAACCGCACCGTCGCGGCGATCTCCTCGGGCTGCGCGTACCGGCCGAGCGGCACCTGCTTCACGATGCCCTCGCGCTGCTCGTCGGTGAGCACCTTGGTCATGTCGGTGTCGACGAAACCGGGCGCGACGACGTTGAAGGTGAGGTTGCGCGAGCCCAGCTCGCGGGCGAGGGAGCGCGCGAAGCCGACGAGGCCGGCCTTGGACGCGGCGTAGTTGGCCTGGCCCGGCGAGCCGTACAGACCGACGACGGAGGAGATCAGCACCACGCGGCCCTTCCTCGCGCGCAGCATGCCGCGGTTGGCGCGCTTCACGACCCGGAAGGTGCCCGTCAGGTTGGTGTCCAGGACGGACGTGAAGTCCTCCTCGGACATCCGCATCAGCAACTGGTCCTTGGTGACACCGGCGTTGGCGACGAGAACCTCGACCGGGCCGTGCTCGGCCTCGATCTGCTTGTAGGCCTGCTCCACCTGCTCGCTGTCGGTGATGTCGCACTTGACCGCGAGGCAGCCCAGTTCGGTGACGGCGGCCGGGGGCTCGCCCGTACGGTATGTGATCGCGACCTTGTCGCCCGCGTCGACGAAAGCGCGGGCAATGGCAAGGCCGATGCCCCGGTTTCCTCCGGTGACGAGAACCGAGCGGCTCAACGGATCACCCTTTCGATAGCCGGTCTGGTACCTCGAAAACCTATCGGTACCGTCAGCCTTGCGGAGAATCGGGCACCGACAGTGGCTTGGGGGACTCACTGTCGGATCCCTACAGAAAGGTGTGGCCGCCGGGCCCGCCCGCGCGACATGATCGGACCGACAGGCGACGACAGCAGGGAGACCTCCGTGCCCCATTCCATCGACGAAGCCTTCGCGGCACTGCCGCTGAGGGCCCTGGCCGACGCGGCGCTCGCGCGGGCCCGGGCACTGGGCGCCGACCACGCCGACTTCCGGTTCGAGCGGGTGCGCAGCGCGGCCTGGCGGCTGCGCGACGCGAAGCCCGCCGGCTCCTCGGACACCACGGACCTCGGTTACGCGGTGCGCGTGGTGCACGGCGGCACCTGGGGGTTCGCGTCGGGTGTGGACCTGACGATGGACAGCGCCGCGAAGGTGGCGTCGCAGGCCGTGGCGATGGCGAAGCTGTCGGCCCAGGTGATCAAGGCGGCGGGTTCGGACGAGCGCGTGGAACTCGCAGACGAGCCGGTGCACGCCGAGCAGACCTGGATCTCCTCGTACGAGATCGACCCCTTCTCCGTGCCGGACGAGGAGAAGTCGGGACTGCTGGCCGACTGGAGCGCGCGGCTGCTCGCGGCGGACGGCGTCAGTCACGTGGACGCCTCGCTGCTCACGGTGCACGAGAACAAGTTCTACGCGGACACGGCCGGCACGGTGACGACCCAGCAGCGGGTCAGGCTGCACCCTCAGCTCAATGCCGTGGCCGTCGACGAGTCGAGCGGCGAGTTCGACTCGATGCGCACCATCGCGCCGCCCGTCGGGCGCGGCTGGGAGTACCTGACGGGCACCGGCTGGGACTGGGAGTCGGAACTCGCGCGGATCCCCGAGCTGCTCGCCGAGAAGATGCGGGCGCCGAGCGTCGAGGCGGGGTTGTACGACCTGGTCGTCGACCCGTCGAACCTGTGGCTGACCATCCACGAGTCCATCGGCCACGCCACCGAGCTGGACCGCGCGCTCGGCTACGAGGCGGCGTACGCCGGGACGTCGTTCGCCACCTTCGACCAGCTGGGCAAGCTGAGGTACGGCTCCGAGCTGATGAACGTGACGGGTGACCGCACCGCCGAGCACGGTCTCGCGACCATCGGGTACGACGACGAGGGCGTCGCCGGGCAGTCCTGGGACCTGGTGAAGGACGGGACGCTCGTCGGCTACCAGCTGGACCGCCGGATCGCGAAGCTGACCGGCTTCGAGCGGTCCAACGGCTGCGCGTACGCCGACTCCCCCGGCCATGTGCCCGTACAGCGCATGGCGAACGTGTCGCTCCAGCCGGATCCCGCCGGGATGTCCACCGAGGATCTGATCGGGAGCGTCGACCGTGGGATCTACGTCGTGGGCGACCGGTCCTGGTCGATCGACATGCAGCGGTACAACTTCCAGTTCACCGGGCAGCGGTTCTTCCGGATCGAGAACGGCCGGATCACGGGCCAGCTGCGGGATGTCGCCTACCAGGCGACGACCACGGACTTCTGGGGCTCGATGGCGGCCGTCGGCGGCCCGCAGACGTACGTCCTGGGCGGCGCCTTCAACTGCGGCAAGGCCCAGCCGGGCCAGGTCGCGGCGGTCTCGCACGGCTGCCCGTCGGCCCTCTTCAAGGGTGTCAATATCCTCAACACGACCCAGGAGGCCGGCCGATGAGCGCGCGCACGCCCCATGGCAGTACTTCCTCGACGAACAAGCCGCACGAGGTCGTCGAGCGCGCCCTCGCGCTGTCCCGGGCGGACGGGTGCGTGGTCATCGCCGACGAGCGGTCGACCGCCAACCTGCGCTGGGCCGGCAACGCGCTGACGACGAACGGTGTCACGCGCGGGCGCACGCTGACCGTCATCGCGACGGTCGACGGCCGCGAGGGCACCGCCTCCGGTGTCGTCTCGCGTTCGGCGGTGACCCCGGACGAGCTGGAGCCTCTGGTACGGGCCGCCGAGGCGGCTGCGCGCGGGGCGGGCCCCGCCGAGGACGCCCAGCCGCTCGTGGCGGGCGTACCCGCCTCCCCGGACTTCACGGACGCGCCCGCCGAGACCTCGTCGGCCGTCTTCACGGACTTCGCCCCGGCACTGGGCGAATCGTTCGCACGCGCGCGTGCGGGCGGACGCGAGCTGTACGGCTTCGCCAACCACGAGCTCGTCTCCAGCTATCTCGGCACGTCCACGGGGCTGCGCCTGCGTCACGACCAGCCCACCGGGACGCTGGAGCTGAACGCCAAGTCGCCGGACCGTACGCGCTCGGCGTGGGCGGGGCGCTCGACGCGGGACTTCAAGGACGTGGACCCGGCGGCGCTCGACGCCGAGCTGGCCGTCCGGCTGGGCTGGGCGCAGCGGCGTGTCGAGCTGCCCGCCGGGCGGTACGAGACGCTGCTGCCGCCGACCGCCGTCGCGGACCTGCTGATCTACCAGATGTGGTCGGCGGCGGCCCGGGACGCGGCGGAGGGCCGGACGGTGTTCAGCAGGCCCGGCGGCGGTACGCGCGTCGGCGACCGGCTGACCGACCTGCCGCTGACCCTGCGCAGCGACCCGAACGAGGCCGGGCTGGAGAGCGCCCCCTTCGTGCTCACGCACTCCTCCGGGGACGACGCCTCCGTCTTCGACAACGGGCTGCCGCTCAGCGCCACGGAGTGGGTCCGCGGGGGTGAGCTGAAGCATCTGACGAGCACGCGGCACAGTGCGGGCCTGACCGGGCTGCCGGTGGCCCCCGGTATCGGCAACCTCATCCTCGACGGGGGCGACGACACCTCTCTGGAGGAGATGGTCGCCGCCACGGAGCGCGGGCTGCTGCTGACCTGCCTCTGGTACATCCGCGAGGTCGACCCGGCGACGCTGCTGCTGACCGGACTGACCCGGGACGGCGTCTACCTCGTGGAGAACGGCGAGGTCACCGGCGAGGTCAACAACTTCCGGTTCAACGAGTCGCCGGTGGGCCTGCTGGGGCGGGCGACCGAGGCGGGACGGACGGAGAAGACGCTGCCGCGTGAGTGGAGCGACTGGTTCACCAGGGCCGCGATGCCCGCGCTGCGGGTGCCGGACTTCAATATGAGCTCTGTCAGCCAGGGCGTATAACCTCGATAGCCTCGCAGTCGGCCGTTTTTCCGGCTGCCCGAAGATCACCCAAGGAGACACGAGAACCGTGACGGACATCGTCGACGAGCTGAAGTGGCGCGGGCTGTTCGCCCTGTCCACCGACGAGGATGCATTGCGCAAGGCGCTCGCGGACGGTCCCGTCACGTTCTATTGCGGCTTCGACCCCACCGCGGCCTCGCTGCACGTCGGGCACCTGGTGCAGGTCCTCACCATGCGCCGCCTCCAGCAGGCGGGTCTGCGCCCGCTGGCCCTGGTGGGCGGGGCGACCGGCCAGATCGGCGACCCGCGGCCGACGGCGGAGCGCACGCTCAACGACCCGGAGACGGTCGCCAACTGGGTCGGACGGCTGCGCGGCCAGATCGAGCCGTTCCTGTCCTTCGAGGGCGACAACGCCGCGGTGATGGTGAACAACCTGGACTGGACGGCCGGTCTCTCGGCCATCGAGTTCCTCCGGGACATCGGCAAGCACTTCCGCGTCAACAAGATGCTCACCAAGGACTCCGTCGCCCGGCGTCTGGAGTCCCAGGAGGGCATCAGCTACACGGAGTTCAGCTACCAGCTGCTCCAGGGCATGGACTTCCTCGAGCTGTACCGCAGGTACGGCTGCACGCTCCAGCAGGGCGGCAGCGACCAGTGGGGCAACCTCACGGCGGGCCTGGACCTGATCCACCGGCTGGAGCCCGACGCCGAGGCGCACTGCGTCGCGACGCCGCTGATGGTCAAGGCGGACGGCACCAAGTTCGGCAAGACCGAGGGCGGCGCCGTCTGGCTCGACCCGGAGATGACGACGCCGTACGCGTTCTACCAGTTCTGGCTGAACGTGGACGACCGCGACGTGTCGACGTACATGCGGATCCTGTCCTTCAGGTCCCGTGAGGAGCTTGAGGAGCTGGAGAGGCAGACCGAGGAGCGTCCTCAGGCCCGCGCCGCCCAGCGGGCGCTGGCCGAGGAGCTGACGACGCTGGTGCACGGCGCCGGCCAGACGGCCGCCGTGATCGCCGCGTCGCGGGCGCTCTTCGGCCAGGGCGAGCTCGCCGAGCTCGACCCGGCGACGCTGAGCGCCGCGCTCTCCGAGCTGCCGCACGTAAGGGTTTCCGAGCCCGGCCCCGTGGTGGACCTCTTCGCCGAGGTGGGCCTCGTGGCCAGCAAGTCGGCGGCGCGAAGGACGGTCAAGGAGGGCGGGGCGTACGTGAACAACGTGAAGGTCGCGTCCGAGGACGCCGTCCCCGGCAAGGAGGACCTGCTGCACGGGCGGTGGCTGGTGCTGCGGCGGGGCAAGAAGAACCTTGCCGCCGTGGAGGTCGCTCCGTAGGCGAAGGGCGCCCGCTGCCGCCGGCGCCCGGAAGCACGCGAAGGAGGGCGGGTCCGCCACGGACCCGCCCTCCTTCGCGTGCGTTCAGGTTCTCTGTTTGTTGCCTCGCATCGCCGTGTAGAGCATGTCGCCCAGGAAGACGATGACGACCGCGGCGGCGAGCTGGAGGGCGTGCCGGCCCCAGTCGATGCCACTGGTCTCGTCGATACCGAAGCCGCGGGCGATCGCGTTGCCGACGATCGCGCCGATGATGCCGAAGATCGTGGTGAGCCAGAGCGGGCTGTGCTGTTTGCCCGGAATGATCGCCTTGGCCAGCAGGCCCAGTACGAATCCCACGATGATCGCCCACAACCAGCCCATGGCTGCCTCCTCTACGGCTCTACGCGAGCATTACGCCCAGTGTCGGGCCGGTTGCCGTACGGCGCATGTCGGGTGCGGCCGTACGCGGTACGGCGCAGTCGTCCCCCGCCGGACCGGACCCCGACCCGGTCTCGTGGGTGGCGCAGCCGCGGCGTAACGTGGAGGTCCGTACGGGCCGGGAGCGTCCGATGCAGGCGGGGTGGTGGAGCGTGATGCGCAAGCAGAGCGACGTCGAGGTCTTCCGGATCACCGGGGCCCGGCAGGGGCTCGCCGACGACGTACGGGGCAGGCAGCGCCGCTACATCATCTCGATGTCCGTGCGCACGGTCTCCGTGGTCCTCGCGGCCACCCTGTGGAACGTCGAGCGGCACGTCGCGGTCGTTGCGCTGGTGCTCGGCATCCTGCTCCCCTACGTCTCCGTGGTGATCGCCAACGCGGGCCGGGAGAACGCGCCCTCGCTGCCGTCCACCTTCGTGACCGCGCCCACCCGTCCCGTGCTGGCGGGGCCCGGCGCCGGAGGTGTCGCGGAACCCGCGCCGGAGGACCTGGCGGCCGACCCGGACGCGCGTCCGCGGGGCGAACCGCGCGAGCGGACCTGACCTCGGAGGATCCTCCGAAAGCGGAATCCTGACCCCCCGCAAAGCTCAGGAAAAGCTCAGATCAATCATGTTGTTCCGTTGCCGGGCAACGGGTTACCCGTGACATACTTGGAACGCGCTCCGCATCCCCCGTCGGAGCGACAGACCGACGCCGGGCAGCTCCCCCCGTGGCTGCTCGGCGTCGCCTTTTGCGGGGCCTGCCCGGCGGGCGCATCCACCGGTCCTGACAGATGACTCCTCGACTAGGGTCGAGGACGTGATTCTGAACGTCCCCGGTTCCGACCCCGAGTCCCCCTCTTCTCCCATCTGCTCCGCCAAGGGCTGCCGGGCGGACGCCGTGTGGGTGCTCGCCTGGAACAACCCGAAGCTGCACACGCCGGAGCGGCGCAAGACCTGGCTCGCGTGCGAGGAGCACCGCGAACACCTGTCGAAGTTCCTGGGCACGCGCGGCTTCCTGAAGGATGTCGTGCCCCTGGCGGAATGGGAGTCCGCGGAGCGGCCGCCCGAGGACTGAGCGGGCGGCGCCCCTGCGCCGGGCCGTCAGCCGCCGATCGCCGACATCGGGCGGTCCGGCTGCACGAACGACGGGTCGTCCAGACCCGCTCCGGCCTTCTTCCCCCACATCGCCAGCCGCCAGATCCGGGCGACCTCCTCGTCCGGTGCGTCCGATCGGAGCGCCGCCCGCAGGTCGGTCTCCTCCGAGGCGAAGAGGCAGGTGCGGACCTGGCCGTCGGCGGTGAGCCGCGTACGGTCGCAGGCCGAGCAGAACGGGCGGGTGACCGAGGCGATCACACCGACCCGGTGCGGTCCGCCGTCCACGACCCAGCGCTCGGCGGGCGCCGAGCCGCGCTCCTCGGACCCCTCCTCCGTGAGCTCGAAGCGCGTACGCAGCGAGGCGAGGATGTCCCCGGCGGTGACCATGCCCTCGCGCTTCCAACCGTGCTGTGCGTCGAGGGGCATCTGCTCGATGAACCGCAGTTCGTAGTCGTGCTCCACGGCCCAGGCGAGCAGGTCCGGCGCCTCGGTCTCGTTCAGTCCCGGCATGAGTACGGAATTGACCTTGACCGGCGTCAGCCCCGCGGCGCGGGCCGCTTCGAGGCCCTCGATGACGTCCTTGTGGCGGTCACGGCGGGTGAGGGTCTTGAAGACGTCCGGGCGCAGGGTGTCCAGCGAGACGTTGACCCGGTCGAGCCCTGCCGCCTTCAGGGCGGACGCGGTGCGCTTGAGGCCGATGCCGTTCGTCGTCAGGGACATCTGGGGGCGGGGCTCAAGAGCGGCCACGCGCTCCACGATCCCGACGAGACCGGGGCGCAGCAGGGGCTCGCCGCCGGTGAAGCGGACCTCGGTGATGCCGAGCCGCGTCACCGCTATGCCGATGAGTCGGACGATCTCGTCGTCCGTGAGCAGGTCTGGCTTGGCCAGCCACTGCAGGCCCTCCTCGGGCATGCAGTACGTACATCTCAGGTTGCACCGGTCGGTCAGCGAGACGCGCAGGTCGGTGGCCACCCGGCCGTAGGTGTCGATGAGCACGTGGGGCCCCCTCCCTCGATACGGACCTCGGCACGGATCCGACTGCTTCGAACGATCAGTCGACCCGATACCTGCGAGCCTACGTGAAGGGACCGACAACGAGCGTGGCCCGATCACTCCAGACATGCCGCGGCCGCGTCGTAGGGATCTACGACGCGGCCGCTCGGTGTGACGGTCAGTGCGCTCCGGTTCCGGTGAGGGAGCGGACCTCCAGCTCGGCGTACTTGCCGGCGTCCGCCTTCTCCTTGGACAGGAGGGTGCCGACGAAGCCCAGCAGGAAGCCGACCGGGATGGAGATGATGCCCGGGTTCTCCAGCGGGAACCAGTGGAAGTCGACGTCCGGGAACATCGAGGTGGCCTTGCCCGAGACGACCGGCGAGAAGAGCACCAGGCCGACCGCCGTGACGAGGCCTCCGTAGATCGACCACAGCGCGCCCTGGGTGGTGAACCGCTTCCAGAAGAGGCTGTAGAGGATCGTCGGCAGGTTGGCGGAGGCGGCGACCGCGAAGGCGAGGGCGACCAGACCGGCGACGTTGAGGTCGCGGGCGAGGGCGCCGAGGCCGATGGACACGACACCGATGCCGATGGTGGCGTAGCGGGCGGCGTTGATCTCCTGCTTCTCGGTCGCCTGGCCCTTCTTGATGACGTTCGCGTAGATGTCGTGGGCGAACGACGAGGACGAGGCCAGGGTCAGACCGGCGACCACCGCGAGGATCGTGGCGAAGGCCACCGCGGAGATCGTGGCGAGCAGGATCGCGCCCCAGGCCGAGTCGACGCCGCCCAGATGCAGGGCGAGCAGGGGCGCGGCCGTGTTGCCCGCCGGGTTGGACTCGACGATCTCCGCCTTCGAGATGAGGGCCGCCGCGCCGAAGCCGAGCGCGATGGTCATCAGGTAGAAGCCGCCGATGATGCCGATCGCCCAGTTCACGGACTTACGGGCGGCCTTGGCGTTGGGCACGGTGTAGAAGCGGATCAGGATGTGGGGCAGGCCGGCCGTGCCCAGCACCAGGGCGATGCCCAGCGAGATGAAGTCGATGCTGGAGGTGGTCGTGAGGCCGTACTTGAGGCCGGGCTCCAGGAAGGCCGCGCCCTGGCCGCTGTTCTTGGCCGCCGATCCGAGCAGGTCGGAGACGTTGAAGTCGAACTTGAGCAGCACCAGGAAGGTGATGAGCAGTGTGCCGCTGATGAGCAGCACGGCCTTGACCATCTGGACCCAGGTGGTGCCCTTCATGCCGCCGATGGTGACGTACACGATCATCAGGACGCCGACCAGGGCGACGATGGCGACCTTGCCCGCGTCGCTGGTGATGCCGAGCAGCAGCGAGACCAGGACGCCGGCGCCCGCCATCTGCGCGAGCAGGTAGAAGATCGAGACGACGATCGTGGAGGTGCCGGCGGCCGTACGCACCGGGCGCTGGCGCATGCGGTACGCGAGGACGTCGCCCATCGTGTACTTGCCGGAGTTGCGCAGTGGCTCGGCGACCAGCAGCAGCGCCACCAGCCACGCGACGAGGAAGCCGATGGAGTACAGGAAGCCGTCGTATCCGAAGAGGGCGATGGCGCCCGCGATGCCGAGGAACGAGGCGGCGGACATGTAGTCGCCGGAGACGGCGAGGCCGTTCTGGAAGGCGCTGAACTGGCGGCCGCCCGCGTAGAAGTCGGCGGCGTCCTTGGTCTGCCGGCCCGCCCAGACGGTGATGACGAGGGTGGCGACGACGAAGGCCGCGAACAGGGCGATGATCAACGGCCGGTGCTCGCTCGCCTCCCCCGCCGCGAGCTGGACCTGAGTGATCGCGGGGCTCATGCGCCGCCCTCCATCCGGGACTTGATCGCCTCGGCCTTGGGGTCGAGTTTGGAGGACGAGTGCCGCTCGTACCACCAGGCGATGAGGAACGTGGTGAGGAACTGGGCGAGGCCCAGGACGAAGGCAACGTTGAAGTTGCCGAACAGCTTGGTGCCCATGAAGTCGTCCGCATAGATCGACAGCAGGACGTACAGCAGGTACCAGCTGATGAAGCCGATGGTGACCGGGAAGGCGAAGGAGCGGTGGGCGCGGCGCAGTTCACCGAACTCAGCGCTCTCCTGCACCTCTACGAACTCCGCGGTGGTCGGGAGATGAGGTTCGGCTTTCGAGGGGGGCGGTGCGTCGGTGGCCACGGAGTCTCCTCGCGTTGCGGGTGCGGGTGCGGCTTCGGACGGGGGTGTCTCGGGATCGGGGGACGGGCTGGGTACGGACATGGCTGATTTCTGACCTCACGGTGACGTGGATCACGTTGTCCGGGAGGCGACGTCAGGTGCCCCGGGCGTGATCCAACAGGGGGCCCGATGGTGCTCGTGCTCCCTGCTCAACGTCACGGCGCCGCGTGGGGAGCGGTTCAACACGTGGCACTTCTTTCGGAACTCGTTGTCGGCGTTTCACAAGACATCCCCGTAAGTCATTGCTGGCCAGGGACGACGGGAGATAGCTTCGCCCTGCACCACCCCGTCATGTACCTGCCCGAGCACCACCTGTGTTCGGGCCGGTTCCGTTTCCGGATGATGTGGAGATCCCATGGCTCATCTGCGTTCCAGACGCCGTCTCGCTCTCGCCGTGCCCGTCGCGCTGTCCCTCACCGCCTCGCTCGGCTTCCTGCCGGGTGTCGCCTCGGCGGCGGCCCCGCAGGCCGCGCCCGCCGTCACGGCGGCCGACGGACCGAACCTCGCTTACGTGGTCAACACGAAGACCGACCACCGCACGATCGGCTCGGTGAAGAAGGCGATAGCCAAGGCCGGCGGCACGGTCGTCACCACGTACGACAGGATCGGCGTCATAGTCGTCCACTCGGCCAACCCCGAGTTCGGGCCGAAGATCCGGGCCGTGCGCGGTGTCCAGTCCGCCGGTGCCACGCGCACAACACCGCTGACCGCGGCGGGCACGACGGACGAGGGCGCCGCCGACTACCTCTCGGCCGCCGAGGCGGCCAAGGTGAAGGCCGCGGCCACCCCGAAGAGCGAGCCCCTCGAGGCCGACCAGTGGGACCTGCGCGCGATAGGCGCCGACAAGGCCGCACAGATCAACCCGGGCAGCAAGAAGGTCACGGTCGCCGTGATCGACACGGGTGTCGACGACACGCACCCGGACCTGGCCCCGAACTTCTCCGCCAAGCAGTCCGCGAACTGCGTGGGCGGCGTGGCCGACACGAGCGAGGGCGCCTGGCGTCCGTACACCGCCGAGGACTACCACGGCACGCATGTCGCCGGTGAGATCGCCGCCGCCCGCAACGGCATCGGCGTGGCCGGTGTCGCGCCCGGCGTGAAGGTCTCCGGCATCAAGGTCAGCGACCCGGACAACGGGCTCTTCTACCCGGAGAGCGTCGTCTGCGCCTTCGTGTTCGCCGCCGACCACGGCGTGGAGATCACGAACAACAGCTACTACGTGGACCCGTGGCTCTACAACTGCATGGACGACCCCGACCAGCGGGCGATCGTCGACGCGGTGAACCGGGCCCAGAAGTACGCCACGAAGAAGGGCACCCTGCACCTCGCGTCGGCGGGCAACTCGAACCACGACCTCGACTCGGACGCGATCGTCGACGACTCCAGCCCCGACGACTCGACGCCGGTGACCCGCACGATCGACCCGCACGAGTGCTTCGACGTTCCGACGCAGCTCCCGGGCATCGTCACGGTGAGCGCGACCGGCGTCCAGAACCTCAAGTCGTACTACTCCACGTACGGCAAGGGCGTCGTCGACGTCGCGGCCCCCGGCGGTGACCGGCTCTACCAGATCCCGGACACCCCGTCGAAGAACGGCCGCATCCTCTCCACGATGCCGAACAACCAGTACGGCTTCCTGCAGGGCACCTCGATGGCGTCGCCGCACGCCGCGGGTGTCGCCGCGCTGCTGAAGTCCGAGCATCCGTGGGCGAGCCCGGCCCAGCTGCAGGCGCTGCTGAAGGCCCAGGCGGACAACCCCGGCTGCCCCGACTCGTACGACCAGGACGGCAACGGCACGCAGGACGCCACCTGTGAGGGCGGCAAGCGCGTGAACGGCTTCTACGGCTTCGGCATCGTCAACGCGCTGAAGGCCGTCAAGTAGCCCGAGTCTCCTGGGGATTCCCGCACGGCCCATGAACTCGAGAAACGAACTGGAGACAGCATGACCGCGCCTCACACGCGCTCGCGCCGCGTCATAGCCATCCCGATGGGCATGGCCCTGGCCACGGCTCTCGCCTTCCTGCCGAACGCCAGCGCGTCCGCGGCTCCGGCGCCCGACGCGGCCGACGTGGCCGGACAGCTCTCGGCGGAGGCGACCCCGCTGAGCTACGTCGTCAACGTCCGCGCCGGCCACGGCCCTTCCTCGCAGGTGAAGAAGGCCATCGCCAAGGCCGGCGGCACGATCGTGACGTCGTACGACAGGATCGGCGTGATCGTCGTCCACTCGTCGAACGCCGACTTCGCGAAGACGATCCGCAAGGTGCGCGGGGTCGAGTCGGCGGGCTCGACGCGCACGGCGCCGCTGCCCGCGCAGTCCACGACCGACGTCGGCACCCCCAAGGTGCTCACCGCCAAGCAGGTCGCGGACGTCGAGGCGGCGGACGGACAGGACCCGCTGGAGCCCCTGCAGTGGGACCTGCCCGCCATCAAGGCGGACAAGGCGCACAAGAAGACGCTCGGCAGCAAGAAGGTCACCGTCGCGGTGATCGACACCGGCGTGGACGACACGCACCCCGACATCGCGCCGAACTTCGACCGCAAGGCGTCGGTCAACTGCGTGTCGGGCAAGCCGGACACGACCGACGGGGCCTGGCGGCCGAGCGCCGCCGAGAGCCCGCACGGCACCCATGTGGCGGGCGAGATCGCCGCCGCGAAGAACGGTGTCGGCGTCACGGGCGTCGCGCCCGGCGTGAAGGTCTCCGGCATCAAGGTCTCCACGACGGCCGGCTTCTTCTACACGGAGGCCGTCGTCTGCGGCTTCATGTGGGCGGCCGAGCACGACGTGGACGTCACGAACAACAGTTATTACACCGACCCGTGGTACTTCAACTGCAAGAACGACCCGGACCAGAAGGCGCTCGTCGAGGCCATCACCCGGGCGTCGCGGTACGCGGAGAAGAAGGGCACGGTCAACGTCGCGGCGGCGGGCAACGAGAACTACGACCTCGCCGCGGACTCGATCACCGACCCGACCTCGCCCAACGACACGACTCCGGGCGAGCGCGTCATCGACCCGTCCGAGTGCCTCGACATCCCGACCCAGCTGCCGGGTGTCGTCACGGTCGCGTCGACCGGCGCGAAGGGCATCAAGTCGTCCTTCTCGAACCACGGTCTGGGCGTCATCGACATCGCTGCCCCCGGCGGCGACTCGACGCGCCTGCAGACCCCCGCCCCGCCTGCCACCAGCGGTCTGATCCTCGGCCCGATGCCGGGCGGCACGTGGGGCTACATGGCCGGTACGTCGATGGCCTCCCCGCACGTCGCGGGCGTCGCCGCGCTGATCAAGTCGACGCACCCGCGTGCCTCGGCGGCGATGGTCAAGGCGCTGCTGTACGCGGAGGCCGACGCCACGCCGTGCACCAAGCCGTACGACATCGACGGCGACGGCAAGGTCGACGCGGTCTGCGAGGGGCCGAAGAACTACAACGGCTTCTACGGCTGGGGTACCGCGGACGCGCTGGACGCGGTGACGAAGTAGGGCGCACCACCTGAGGGCACCCCTGGAGGGGCGCCTCTCGCGGGGCCGGGCAGCCGTGTGCTGCCCGGCCCCGTCGTCATGTCGCCCGGGCGCACCCGGCACAGTGTCCCCATGACCGCCACCGACTTCGCATGGGCCGCGCTGGGCGGCGATCCCGCGCTGCCGTCCCGGATCTCGACCGTCGTACGCCCCGGGACGCTGGAATCACGGCTGCCGGTACGGGAGTTGGCGCGGGCCTGCGTGGGCGTGTGCGCGCTGGCCGCCGCCGAGCTGGGCGCGCGGCGGGCGGGGCGCCCGGACGTGCCCGGGGTGCGGGTCGACGACGGGGCCCTCGCCACGGCGTTCGTCAGCGAGCGGCATCTGCTCGTCGACGGGCGGGCGCCGGTCGCCTTCGCACCGCTGTCGCGGCTGTGGCGGACGTCGGACGGCTGGGTGCGGACGCACGCCAACTATCCGCATCACCGGTCGCGGCTGCTCGGCGCGCTGGGGCTGCCCGCGGACACCGCGGACGCGGCCTCGGTCGCCGCGGTGCTCGCCGAGCGGCCGGCCCTGGAGGTCGAGGAGACCGTGTGCGCGGCCGGTGGTCTCGCCGTCGCGGCGCGCACCGCCCAGGAGTGGGCACGGCATCCGCAGGGGGTGGCGGTCGCCGGGCGACCGCTGGTCGAGCGCGCCCGGCTCGACTCCGCGGGCACGCGCGGCCTCGCGCCGACCGGCCCGGGACCGATCCTGCCCGCCGCCGGGCTGCGCGTGCTCGACCTCACCCGGGTCATCGCCGGGCCCGTCGCGACCCGCACCCTCGCGCTGCTCGGCGCGGACGTGCTGCGTGTCGACCCGCCCGGGCTGCCCGAACTGGCCGACCAGCACGCGGACACCGGCTTCGGGAAACGGTCGGCCACGCTCGATCTGACGACCGGCCGGCGGGCCTTCGAGGAACTGCTCGCCGCGGCGGACGTCGTGGTGACCGGCTACCGCCCGGGGGCCCTGGACCGGTTCGGGCTCTCTCCGGAGGCGCTGGCCGAGCGGCGGCCCGGGATCGTGGTGGGCCGCCTGTCGGCGTGGGGAGCCCACGGCCCGTGGGGTGGCCGGCGGGGGTTCGACAGCCTCGTGCAGGTCGCGACGGGCATCGCCGCCCGCGAGGGCTCCGGGGAGCGGCCCGGGGCGCTGCCCGCGCAGGCTCTCGACCACGGCACGGGGTATCTGCTCGCGGCCGGGATCCTGCGCGCCGTCACCGAGCAGTCGGACGAGGGCGGGTCACGGCTCGTGGAGCCGGCGCTGGCCCGGACGGCGGGATGGCTCATGGGTGAGCACATGGGAGGCGCGGAAGCGGCGGACGCCGCCGGCCCGAACGACGGATCCCTCGGCGATCCGGATGCGTACGACGGCCCGGGCCCGTGGCTCGCGGAGAGGGACAGTGAGCTGGGCCGGCTGCGGTACGCCCTGTCGCCGGTGTCCTTCACGGGCGGGCCGCCGGACTGGGCGCGGCCGCCCGGCCCCTTGGGCTCGGATTCCCCGCGCTGGACCTGAGTCGTGGGACGGCCGCAGGCGTATGCATGGGCGGAATGCCCGTGGGACGGGCGGAATGCCGCTGCGCCAGTTGTTTTCCAGGACTTGCCCCGATCTGGGACGACTGGTGAAGATCTCGAGGTGAGTTCGATAAGACCGACTGCCGACACGGGTGGCGGGGCGGGCGCGCCCCGGGTGAGTGCCGCCTCCGTGCAGCGTTCCGTCACCGTCCTGGCCCTGGTGGCCCTTGCCGCGCTGATCCCGCTGCTCGGGCCCTCCGTCGCGCTGCGCGGCACGGGTGAGGCCGCCGCGCCCGGTGCGGGCGGGATCGCGCTGCTGCGGGCGGTGCTGTTCGCGGCGGTGTGCGTGCCGGCCGGCGAGCTCTTCGTCTGCCACCTGGCGCGCCGGGTGCCCGGCGCGCCGCGGGAGGACGCGCCGCGCAGCTGGGCCCCGGCGGCGGCCGCCGCCGGTTGCGTCGCCGCACTCGGTCTCGCCTCGGTGGTGGCCACCGGGAACCTGGTGCCGCGCAGCGTCTCCGACATGGACATCGGCGGGCTCTACCAGTCCAGGGACGGCGCGCTCGCGCTCCTGGAGGTCAACGCGTTCGTCGTGGCGGGCCTGTGCGCGCTGTCGCGCCGCCCGGCCACCCAGGTCTGGCCGCTGGCCGCCGTCGCCGTCGCGGAGGCGCTGCGCGCCCACCCGGTGACCGAGCTGAGTCCGCTGGTCGGTTCGGGCCTGACGCTGGTGCACGTGATCTGCGCGGCGCTGTGGACGGGCGGGCTGCTGTACGTGCTGCGCACGCTGATGCGGTGGCGGCACACGGCTCCTGCGGAGGGGGCCGCACTGTTGGGGCTCTACGCGCGCGTGGCGGCCGTTCTGCTCGCCGCGATCACCGCGACGGGGGTGTGCAGCACCCTGCGCCGGATGCCGCCCGGCACCGTCCTGGAACAGCTGACGACCACGGCGTACGGGCGCACCCTGGTCGCGAAGGTGCTCCTCGTGGTCGTCGTCGCCGCGCTCGCGCTGTGGGCGCGTCACCGGCTGCGGCGGGCGGCCGATCCACTCACCGCCCACTCCCCCGCGCGCGCGGAGGTCGTGGTGCTGGGCCTGGTGGTGGCGGTGTCGGCCGTACTCACGGCAGTGCCTGTGCCGATCCGCTGGTGAGCGGCCGGGCCTGTGGGGGCGGCCGGACGGCGAGCACGCCCGCTGTCAGCAGGCACTGGGCCGCGAGGTAGGTGAGCATGATCCAGAGGTCGGGCCGTGGCGGCTGCGGCCAGTCGGCGACACCGGTCGCGATGAGGGTGTCCGACAGCAGGAACAGCGCGCCGCCCGCGCCCGCGACGGGCCCGAGCCGCGAGGCGCCGTACGCCATCGCGGTCAGCAGCAGGCTGTATCCGGCGACCGGGACGCGGAGGTCCGCCGGAAGGCCCGGCCACAGGAGGGCGACGGTGGCCACGAGGGCGAGGACGTACACGGCGGCCGTGAGGCGGCTCCCCCGCGCTCTGGGGGAGCCTTTCGCGAGGCTCCTCCTGAACAGCAGCAGGTAGCACACATGGCCCGCCGCGAAGGACGCCATCCCGGCGAGGAACGCCGGTTCGGCGTCCAGGAGGAGCAGGACGTCGCCACCCCAGCCGAAGAGCAGGGCGCCGACGAGGAGCGGGGGCCCGCCGTACAGATGTGCGCAGACGGCGAGCAGGGGCATCAGCAGCGGCTTGGCCAGCGTGTGACCGGTGTCGTGGCCGAGGGCCAGGGAGACGAGGTCCACGACGCCCGCCAGGCCGAAGGCGACGAGCGGCACGCGCGCGTGGCGTGCGTTCACGCGGCGGGCTCCGTGAGGGACTTCTCCGGGACGGCGGCCCGCGCCGGAGCCGGTCCCGGCACCGCCGGCTGCCAGCCCGGTCCCCGGAACACCCGCCCCGCCCGCTCGCGCCAGCTCCCCGCCGCCCGCAGGTCCCTGGCGATGGCGGCGTACTCGTGCGTGGCGACCCGGAGCGGGTTGTACGTGCCGATGTTCTTGGTCAGTCCGTACACCGGCCGGTCCGTCTCCGGGACGAACGACCCGAAGAGGCGGTCCCAGACGATCAGGATGCCGCCGAAGTTCCGGTCCAGGTAACCGCCCTGGGAGGCGTGGTGGACCCGGTGGTGCGAGGGCGTGTTGAAGACGAACTCGAAGGCCCGGGGCAGTTTGCCGATGCGCTCGGTGTGGATCCAGAACTGGTACACGAGGTTCACGGACGAGCAGAAGGCGAGCGCCGCCGGATGGACGCCGAGGGCGATGAGCGGCACGTAGAACGGCCACACGGTCCAGGTCGTCCAGGGCTGTCGCAGGGCGGTCGTGAGGTTGAACTTCTCGCTGGAGTGGTGCACGACGTGACAGGCCCACAGGACGCGGATCACGTGGTGCCCTCGGTGGGACCAGTAGTAGAAGAAGTCCTGGCCCAGCAACATCAGTGGCACGGTCCACCACAGGACGGGCACGTGCAGTGGTGTCAGCTCATATATGGCCGTGTAGACGGCGAGGATCGGGATCTTCCACAGGAAGTCGAAGGCCAGACTGCCCAGGCCCATGCCGACACTCGTGGCGGCGTCCTTCGTCTCGTATCCCGCGGCGGACTCGTCCGGATGGATGCGGACACTCACCATCTCCACCACGGTGAGCAGCAAAAACGCGGGTATCGACCACAGCACGACATCGGGCAGGTTCGGCATGTCTGCACCGTAGGACGGCCCGTCGCCCGCGGCTAGACGTTGTTACCCACAAGTATTACCAGGGGTACGCGCTTGCTTCTTGGCGATCTCCACCAAGGGGCCCCCGGGAACAGCGGTTGTCACACGCCCGCCGCCCCCAGCAGCGCCCCCGCCCCGTACGTGACGGCCATGGCCAGCCCGCCGCCCAGCATGTTCCGCGCCACGGCCGGGCGCGGGCTCGCGGCTCCCAGGCGTGCGCTCCCCCACCCCGTGACGGCCAGCGCGGCGAGCACCGACCCCACGGTGACCGGGAGCCGCACGTCGGCGGGCGGCAGGACGATGGCCAGCAGCGGCAGCAGCGCCCCGACCGTGAACGCGAAGAAGCTCGCCCAGGCCGCGTGCCACGGGTTGGTCAGCTCGTCCGGGTCGATGCCGAGCTCCACGCGCGCGTGCGCCCGCAGTGCGTCCCGTTCGGTGAGCTGTTCCGCCGCCTCCCGGGCCACCTCACGCGAGAGCCCGCGTTCCGCCAGCAGGTCGGTGAGCTCCTCCAGTTCCGCCTGCGGCTGTTCCCGCAGTTCCCGTTCCTCCAGCGCCAGGGCCGCCTTCTCGGAGTCCCGCTGGGTGGAGACGGAGACGTACTCTCCGGCGGCCATGGACATCGACCCGGCGAGGAGCCCCGCGAGCCCGGCCGTGAGGAGCGCGGAGCGGTCGTCCGTGGCCCCGGCGACGCCGACGACGAGGCCCGCCGTGGACACGATGCCGTCGTTGGCGCCCAGCACGGCGGCCCGCAGCCAGTTCAGCCGGGAGGCGAGCGCACCGCCGTGGGCCTCGTCGTGGATCGGTTCGGTCACAGGGGCGAGGATCGCACCCCGCGCGCCGCCCGCCCCGGACCGACCCGGCACGGGCACCGCACCCGCCAGGCCCCGGATCCGCACCCGCCCGGGCCGGGATCCGGCGGGCCCCGGCGGGCGGGCCCCGTCACCAGACCCGTACCGACCCTCCCCGGGCGAACACCGGACTCGTCGCGTCCGCCGGAGGCTCCTTGAGGGGTTCGGCGATCTCCTCCACCGTGGGCCCCACCTTCGCCGCCACGGGATCGAGGAGGCCCAGGTCGAAGCCGTAGACCCGGGCCGCGTTCCCGCCGGTCATCGCCGTGATCTCCGCATGCGTCAGACCCGCGTACGCGATCCGCAGTCCCTCCCTGCTGTAGGGGTACGTGCCCTCGTCGTGCGGGTAGTCGCTGCCCCACATGATCTTGTCGAGGCCGATGCGGTCCCGCAGCGGCACCTCGTGGGGGCGCATGAAGCTCGCCCCCACGAAGCAGTTGTCCCGCCACACCTGGGAGGGCCCCTTGCCCATCGAGGCGGCGAGCCCGGCACCGAACTTGGACTCGGCCGTGGAGGCCTTCGCCGCCGCGGCCACCAGACGGCCGTGGTAGTAGTCCAGCATGTCGAGCACCCCGGGGATCCAGCCCGAACCCTGCTCGGTCAGCACCAGTCTCAGGCCGGGATACCGGCGGAACGCGCCGCCGAAGACCAGGTGCCACAGCGCCCGGTGCGAGAACCAGGTCGTCTCCACCATGAAGACCGCCCGGGCCGCGGGCTCCTCGCCCAGCGGCGGCGAGGCCGAGCCCGCGTGGTGGTTCACGGGGACGCCCAGTTCCTCGCACACCGCCCAGATGGGGTCGTACGCCGACGAGTACAGCTCGGGCAGTCCCGAACCGGGCGGGGTGCCGGGCAGCAGCAGCCCTCCGGTGAGGCCCGCGTCGACGGCCCACCGGATCTCCTTGACCGCCTCCCCGACGTCGTTCAGGAGGATCTGGAAGACACCTGCCCGGCGCCCGGGGGCCGCCGCGCAGAAGTCCGCGAGCCAGCGGTTGTGCGCGCGCAGACCGGCCCAGCGCCGCGCGAACTCACCGGCCGTCGGCGCCGGTGCCATCAGGGATCCGGACGGGAAGAACGGCGGGATGGTGTTGGGGAAGACGACCTCCGCGACGATCCCGTCCCGCTCCAGTTCCGCAAGGCGCCGATCCGAGTTCCAGTTCTTGTCGGCCGTGTCGGCCATCAGGTCCTCGTACGGGTTGACGTACGAGGCCGCCCAGGCGTCGAAGTCGTCGTGGAACGCCTTCGCCAGGTAGGGCCGGTAGTCGAGGAGGTCGGCTCCGGCATGGCAGTCGGCCGAGATGACGGTGTACCGGTCCTCGCTCACGGGGCCACCCCGAGGACCGGGAAGTCGTGGTCCGTCAGCCAGTGCCGGCCCACCTCGCGCGAGCGCGCCCAGGACGCTTCGACCGCCTGCTGGTCCTCGGACTGGCCGAGCTCGGCCGGGGTCGGACCGATACGCCGCGCGAGGGGGGCGAGCTTCCCGGTGTCGAAGCCGAAGACCTCCGCGGCCGCGAGGCCCAGCATGCGGCGCGTCTCGGCGACGGGGATGTCGTGGAAGGTCCGCGACAGCCACGCGCGCGTGTCGGGCCAGGTGCCCTCGGGGTGCGGGAAGTCGCTGCCCCAGAGGATGTTGTCGACACCGATCTCGTACCGCTGGGCCAGCTCGCGGCGCTTGGTGTTCGTCGCGCAGACGAAGACCTGGCGGTCCAGGTACTCGTGCGGCGGGCGGGTCAGCTCCGCGAAGGGGGACAGCTTCTTGCCGCCGTGCGCGCCGAGGTACAGGCGGTCCATGAACCACAGCAGGTTCGGCAGCCACCAGCACCCGGACTCCGCGACCCCGAACCGCAGTCCGGGGTGCCGCTCGAAGACGCCCGACCAGAGCAGGAACCACAGCGGCCGGGCCGGCCACCAGGTCACCTCGCTCACGTAGATGCCGAGGTGGTCGCCGTACTCGTGGCGCGGCGCCGCCCCGGAGTGGGTCACCACCGGCATGCCGCACTCCGCCGCCGCGGCCCACACCGGGTCGTAACGGCGGTCGTGGTACGGCTCCTTGTCGACCCACATGGAGGGGATCATCAGGGCGCCGAGTCCGGACTCCTTGGCGCGGTGGATCTCGGCGACGACCCGGTCGGTGGGGGCCGTGACGGGCAACAGGGCGACACCGCAGTGCCGTTCGGGGTTCTCGCCGACGAACTCCGCGAGCCATCTGTTGTGCGCCTGCGCGCCCGCCATGCCGAGTTCGGGGTCGTGGTCGCCGGAGAGTCCGAGGCCCACCCCGAAGGGTGCGGCCGTGCGGCTGTCCACGGCGTCGGCGTCCGGGAAGACCACCTCGGCCGCCACGCCGTCGCCGTCCAGTTCCTTGAGGCGCTGCGCCGGGTCCCAACCTCCGCGCAGGCCCTCCTCGTTGTCGTGGAACCACTTGTCCGCGAAGGCCTCGTTGCGGATGCCGAGGCGGGTCATCTCCTCGCGGCGGCGGTCGCGTCCCGCGAGGAACTCGTCGAAGTCCCGGTGGAAACGGGCGTCCAGGTAGGGCCGGTACTCCTCGGTGGGCAGCCCGGCGTGGCAGTCGGAGGAGATGATCAGGTAGGGCTCCGTTGCAGAGGCCATAGCGGCTCCTCGGTCGGTCCTCAGTCCAGGATGAAGCTCTCCAGGTACGCCGGATCGGCGCGGTCCAGCATCGACTGCGAGCGCGCCCGTATCTGCGCGTCGCTGTGGCCGCTCTCGGGCAGCAGCCAGAACCGGCCGGCCCGGATGCCGTCCACCACGAAGCCGGCGACGTCCTCGACCGGCGTGAACCGCACCTCCTTGCCGGCCTCCTTCATCGCGGCCTCCCACTGGCCGAGGCTGCGGTAGGGCGTCCGGCGGGGCCGCTGCTTCGCGTACCGGTCCGGCCGGTTGCGATGCGACTCCCACAGGCCCGTACGGAGCATGTGCGGCCCCGGGAAGAGGACGGAGGCCCCCACGCGCGCGTGCTCGGCCCTCAGATGCGCGTACAGCGACTCGGTGAGCGTCACGACGGCCGCCTTGGTGACGGCGTACACGGAGGCGGTGGGCAGGGGCGCGATGCCGCCGTCGCCGGAGGAGGTGTTGACGACGTGGCCCGGTTCGCCGCCCGCCAGCATCCGCGGCACGAAGGCCTGGACACCGTGGAAGACACCCCACACGTTGACCGCGAAGGCCCATTTCCAGTCGTTCGGGTCGTGCTCCCACATGCGCCCCTCGGCGCCCGAACCGACTCCCGCGTTGTTGCACAGGACATGCACGGCGCCGAACTCCGCGTACGTCTCCTCGGCGAGCGCGACGACCTCCGCACGCTCCCCGACGTCCACCACGCGTGCGTGCACCACGGCTCCGTCCTCGCGCAGCCCGTCGGCGGCCTTCTCCAGGGCGCCCTTCTCGACGTCCGCGAGGACGACCTTCAGCCCTTCGGCCGCGAACCGCCGGGCCATCGCGAGCCCGATGCCGCTCGCCGCTCCGGTGACGACGGCGACCTGCCCCTCCCTCAGATCCATCACACACTCCCTTCAGGGGGGCCGTCGAGGATCTGCCGCGGATCGTCGTACCGCTGGTGGATGTACGGCAACAACGCCTGCGCGTCGACCCGTTCGACGACCCTGCCTCGCTGGTCGGTCGTCTTCTCACCGAGGGTGATCTCGACGAGGGTGCGTACGGGCAGGTCGGCGACCGGGTCGTACATCGATTCGCGCAGGACGACGTCGCCGGTGATCCGCTCCAGCCTGCGCACCTTCTCGTTGCGCACGCAGTGGACGAGGACGGGGTCGGCGTCGAAACCCGAACCGTCCACCGACGGGAGGAACTTGAAGTAGAAGTCGGTCTTCGGGAGCGGCTCCGGGACGGGCAGGGACCCGCTGACGGCTCCGCGCACCTCGACGAACTCGATGCCGTGGCGGGCCAGGGCGGCGCGTACGACGAGGCCCTCGCGCTCGACCGTCACCTCGCCCAGCTTCTTGGGCTCGCCGAAGACCTCACGGCCGCCGACGAGGGCCCGTTCATGGGTCATCGGCATGACGAGCGGATACCAGCCCTCGACGCCGTCGTGCGCGGCGGCCACGGCGAACGAACCGGCACCCAGGGGGTATCCGGCCAGGTCGACCTTGCTGATGTTCACCCGGACCAGAGGGCGTCCGGTGGGTTTGAGCGGAGGCGGCAGGACCGCCGCGACCGCGTCCGGGTCGCTCTCCCATAGGGCCACCACGCCGGTGGACCAGATGTCGGGGAGCCGGGAGCTCGCGGTGCGCGCGGCGGCGATCTCCGCCCCGGTCCGCGCGCCGTACCGTACGCGTGCCATGCCGTACCGCCCTTCGCGTCGCGTGCATTCCAGGCGCGCAGCACAGTCGCATCGAGCACGGCAATGGTCCATAGCCGTGCAGGCACGAGCCCGCACGAAATCGGCGGGGCGGGCCGGCCCGGACCACGGACGGCACCCCTGCCCGCCGCGCAACTTCCGTGCCCTGTGGCGCGTTTCGGGGGTGGCGGGCGGTTCCGCACGGGTGGGCGCGCTCCGGCGCAGAGCCCGGGCGCGGGGGAGCTCGGGGGCGCGTACGGGGGACGAGGGCCCGCCACCCTCCCGCGCCGTCGCCCGGGCCGTCCGCACGGGAGGACTGTCCGCCCTCTTCGGGAAAGCGCTGGTGGCCGAGCTGTTGACGGAGACTTCTGACGGAATGTCGGATTCCGGATGCTCCCCGGAGCCGGACTCCGGGGACAGGGCTGTCAGTCGCGCCCCTTATCCTCAGTGACCATGCTCGAAGACCGTCAGACCGCACCGTCCGCCGCCCCGTGGCCGGCCGCGTATCCGCAGGGGTACGCGGTCGTCGACGTGGAGACCACCGGACTGGCCCGTGACGACCGCATAGTGTCGGCCGCGGTCTACCGGCTGGACGCGCGCGGCGAGGTCGAGGACCACTGGTACACGCTGGTCAACCCGGAGCGGGACCCGGGCCCGGTGTGGATCCACGGCCTGACGAGCGACGTGCTCGAAGGGGCTCCCCTGTTCCCGGAGATCGCCGAGGAGTTCACGGCCCGGCTCCAGGGCCGGGTGCTCGTCGCGCACAACGCGGTCTTCGACTGGGGGATGATCGCCCGGGAGTACGCGCGCGCCGAGCGTGAGGCACCGGTCCGTCAGCGGCTGTGCACCATCGCCCTGTCCAAGGAGCTGGGCCTGCCGCTGGCCAACCACAAGCTGGAGTCGCTCGCCGCGCACTTCGGCGTCGTGCAGCAGCGCGCGCACCACGCGCTGGACGACGCGCGGGTGCTCGCGGAGGCGTTCCGGCCGAGCCTGCGGGCCGCCGCGCGCGACGGCCTGCGGCTGCCGCTGCTGGAGTGCCGGCCGCTGACGGAGTGGTCGGACCGCTCGGCGCCGCGCATCGGGCGGCAGTCCGGGGGGTACCCGTCCGGGGGCTATCCGTCGGGGAGTTGGCGCCCCTCGCGCAAACGGCCCGCGTGCCCGTACCCGAACCCGGGGCGGTACGAACCGGGCAGGCAGCTCAAGCAGGGCATGCGCATCGCGTTCTCCGGGGACACCTCGGTCGAGCGCGACCTCCTGGAGGACCGCGCCGTCGAGGCCGGACTGCATGTCGCGACGAGCCTGTCCCGGCTGACCAGCCTCCTCGTCACGAACGACCCGGACTCCGGCACGTCCAAGGTGGTCAAGGCCCGGCAGTTCGGCACCCCGGTCGTCGACGAGGCGGCCTTCGGACAGCTCCTCGGGAACGTGGAGCCGGCGTCGGACGGGTGACCGCGCGGACGGGTGATTGCCGCGCGACTCGCCCGGAGCCCTCTCGCCCGGGCCTTCGCGACGGCCCACCCTGTGGCGCATGGCGACATGTGAAGTTTGCGGCAACAGCTACGGAATGACCTTCGAGGTGCACGCGCAGGGCGCTGTGCACGTCTTCGACTGCTTCTCCTGCGCGATCCACCGCATGGCACCCATCTGCGAGCACTGTCGTGTCCAGATCATCGGGCAGGGTGTCGAGGTCGAGGGCCACTGGTACTGCGGTGCCCACTGCGCCCGCGCGGAGGGAAAGGTGGGGATCGTCGACAAGGTGTGACGCGGTACCCGAGCGAACACACCCCACGGCCCGGTTGTACGGTCGTGGGGTGTACCGCTTCCTGTTGTCCCGGCAGTGGGTGATCCTCACCCTCATCATGCTCGCGCTCATCCCGACGATGATCGAGCTGGGTTTCTGGCAGCTGCACCGGCACGAGCACAAGGTCGCTCTGAATCGCGTGATCTCCGACTCGCTGGCCGCGAAGCCGGTCCCCGCCGAGTCGCTCACCGCACCGGGCCGGGCCGTCGGGCGCGACGACCTGTACCGCCGGGTGACCGCGAAGGGCACCTTCGACACCGCCGACGAGGTCGTGGTCCGCCGCCGCACCAACTCCGACGAGGAGGTGGGCTTCCACGTGCTGACACCGTTCGTCCTGGACGACGGCCGGGTCCTCATGGTCAACCGGGGCTGGATCCCCGCGGACGGCGCGCAGACCGAGTTCCCGAAGATCCCCGCGCCCGCGAAGGGCGAGACCACCGTCACGGGCCGGCTGATGGCCGACGAGACGACGGCCGACAGCGGCATCAAGGACGTGCGCGGCCTTCCCGACCGCATGGTCATGCTGATCAACAGTGAGCAGCAGGCGAAGGCGCTCGGCCGGCAGGTCCTCGGCGGGTACGTCGAGCTGACCGCGCCCGAGCCGAAGGGTGACGTCCCCGAGCTGATCTCGGCTCCCAACCACAGTGACATCGGCCCTCACATGGCGTACGCGGTCCAGTGGTGGCTCTTCGCCGCGGGCGTTCCGGTGGGATTCGTGGTCCTGGTCCGCCGTGAGCGCCGTGACCGGGCGGAGGCGGCCGAGGCCGAGTCCGCGCCGGAGGCCGAGCCCGCCGTCGTCTGACGCGCGCAAACCGGGCCGCACCCCGCCCGTCCTGCGGCACGCAGAACTGCGTCGTTCCAGGACCGCGCAGAGTTACGCCTTTCAGGGCCGCGCAGAGCTGCGCCTTCAGGGGCGCGGGGAACTGCGCGACAAGCCCCCACCGGACCCGCACCCGGACCCGCTACACAACCGAACCGGCAAAGGGATCAGGCGAGCCGATCCACCGGGATTGATCGCCGGATCCGCCGGGAACCCGGCACACGTGCACCCTTCCATCGAGGACTACGCGCTCATCGGCGACCACCAGACCGCCGCCCTGGTAGGGCTGGACGGTTCCATCGACTGGCTCTGTCTGCCCCGGTTCGACTCCGCGGCCTGCTTCGCGAAGCTGCTGGGCGACGAGGAGAACGGACACTGGCGGATCGCGCCGGAGGGAGCGGGCGTCTGCACGCGCCGGGCCTACCGGCCCGACACCCTCGTGCTCGACACCGAGTGGGTCACCGAGGAGGGCACGGTACGCGTCACCGACCTGATGCCCCAGCGCGACCGCGCACCCGACGTCGTACGGATCGTCGAGTGTCTCGAGGGCCGGGCGACCGTGCGCAGCACGCTGCGGCTGCGCTTCGACTACGGCTCGGTCGTACCGTGGGTCCGCAGGTCGGACGGCCATCGGGTGGCCGTCGCGGGCCCCGACTCGGCGTGGCTGCGCAGCGAGCCCGAGGTGCACACCTGGGGCGAGGACTTCGGGACGCACTCGCAGTTCACGATCGAGGAGGGTGAGCAGGTCGCCTTCGTCCTGACCTGGCACCCCTCGCACGAGGCGCGCCCCGAGCGCGTCGACCCGTTCGAGGCGCTGGCCCACAGCGTCTCCGACTGGCAGGCCTGGGCGGCGCGCTGCCGCTACGACGGACCCCACCGGGACGCGGTCGTCCGCTCCCTGATCACTCTCAAGGCCCTCACGTACGCGCCGAGCGGCGGCATCGTCGCGGCCCCCACGACCTCGCTCCCCGAGGAGATCGGCGGCGTCCGCAACTGGGACTACCGCTACTGCTGGCTCCGCGACTCCACGCTCACGCTGGGCGCGCTGCTCGCGTGCGGCTACCAGGAGGAGGCGGAGGCCTGGCGCGACTGGCTGCTGCGCGCGGTGGCGGGCGACCCGGCGGACCTGCAGATCATGTACGGGCTGGCGGGCGAGCGGCGGATCCCCGAGTACGAGCTGGCGTGGCTGCCCGGCTTCCGCCGCTCGGCGCCGGTGCGGATCGGCAACGACGCCGTACGGCAGTTGCAGCTCGACGTGTACGGAGAGGTGATCGACTCGCTCAGCCTGGCGCAGCACGGGGGTGTGCCGGCCAAACCGGACATGTGGCGGCTGCACCAGGCCCTGATGGACTTCCTGCACGAGGCGTGGCGCAAGCCCGACGAGGGGCTGTGGGAGGTGCGCGGGCCTCGCCGTCACTTCGTGCACTCGAAGGTGATGGCGTGGGTGGCCGCCGACCGCACCGTACGCGCCCTGGAGGAGAACCCAGGGCTGGACGGGGACGTGGAGCGCTGGCGCGCGATGCGCGACGAGGTGCACCGCGAGGTGTGCGAGCGCGGATTCGACCCGGAGCGGAACACGTTCACCCAGTCCTACGGCTCCCGTGAGCTGGACGCCGCGCTGCTGCTGATCCCCCGCCTCGGCTTCCTGCCGGCGGACGACCCGCGGGTGGTCGGGACGGTCGACGCGGTGCGCGCGGAACTCGCCCGTGACGGCTTCGTGCACCGCTACGACTCCGACCGGGGCGGCTCGGACCTCAAGGACGTCGACGGACTGCCGGGCGGCGAGGGCTCGTTCCTCGTCTGCTCGTTCTGGCTGGCCGACGCCCTGCACCTGACGGGCCGTACGAAGGAGGCCCTCGACCTGTTCGAGCGGCTGGTCGCGCTCCGCAACGACGTGGGGCTGCTGGCCGAGGAGTACGACCCCGTGGCCGGGCACCAGCTCGGGAACTTCCCCCAGGCGTTCAGCCACATCGGCCTGGTGGGCACGGCCCTCGCCCTGTTCGACGGCAAGGGGGAGGCTGGAGTGCCCGATGCGGACGAGGCAGGATAGGGGCCATGGATCTTGGACTGAAGGACCGCGTCTACGTCGTCACCGGAGCAACGCGCGGCCTGGGCCACGCCTGCGCCCGTGAACTCGTCGGCGACGGCGCGAAGGTGGTCATCACCGGGCGCGACGAGAAGACGGTGGGCGAGGCGGCGGCGGCGCTCGGCCCGAACGCGCACGGCGTGGCCGTGCACAACGCCGACCCCGCGGCCCCCCAGAGCCTGATCGCGGCGGCCCGGGAGCGCTTCGGCGGCTTCGACGGCATCCTGGTCAGCGTCGGCGGCCCGCCGCCCGGTTTCGTCGCCGACAACACGGACGAGCAGTGGCAGTCGGCGTTCGAGTCGGTCTTCCTGGGCGCGGTCCGGCTGGCGCGTGCGGCCGCCGCCGAGCTGGGCGAGGGCGGGGTCATCGGCTTCGTGCTCTCCGGTTCGGTGCACGAGCCGATTCCCGGCCTGACGATCTCCAACGGTCTGCGTCCCGGGCTCGCGGGCTTCGCCAAGTCCCTCTCCGACGAGCTCGGCCCGCGCGGCATCCGGGTGGTCGGTGTGCTGCCGGCCCGGATCGACACGGACCGCGTGCGGGAGCTGGATGGGTACTCGGCCGATCCCGAGGCCACCCGCGCTGCCAACGAGGCGCGGATTCCGCTCCGCCGGTACGGGAGGCCGGAGGAGTTCGGCCGGACGGCCGCGTTCCTCCTGTCGCCCGCGGCGTCCTACCTGACGGGGATCATGGTGCCGGTCGACGGTGGGGCCCGGCACGGCTTCTGAACCCGTACGGCCGTCCTGCGTCCGCGGGCCGTGGGGGCCGGTCGCGCAGTTCCCCGCGCCTCTGAGGGGCGCCTCCTGGAGGCGCGGCTCAGGTGACCCGTTCCGCGGCGTGTTTGGCGCCGTGCAGGCGGACCTCCGCCGGGAGGGACGTGAGGCCGGCCGAGTCCCTCGCGTGGGCGAGTGCCTCCGTCGTCAGCCGGTGCAGGGTGTCCTCGGGGTCGGCGTGCGGCTCCAGCAGCAGCCGCACCCGCGCCCCGGGGCCGCCGCGCCGCCCGGTGAGCGACACCCGCGCGCCCCGCACACCGTCCAACGCGCCCGCCTCGCCGCCCAGTACGCCTTCCAGGGCCCGCCCTCTCAGCAGCGCGCCCTCGCCGTCGCCGGTGTCGACGAGCACCTCGGTGAGCCGGCGCCGCCGCAGCACCGCGACGAGCCACCACAGTGCGAGCAGCACGGCCACGGCCAGCACCGCGATGACGGTCGGCCACCACCAGCCGTCGTCCCGCCACCGCGTCCGGTCGGCGTCACTCAGCAGCACGTCGTGCCGCCCGTCGTGGATCCACCACGAGGGCGGGTCCACGCCGAGCCCGACGGCCAGCACGGAGCCGCCGAGCACCAACAGGAGCAGGCCCGCGAGGCCCAGCAGGACCCGGTTCGCGATCCTCAGCACCGCTTCACCCCTTCCTGTCCGGCCGCGCGACCCGCACCGACAGCGCGGGCCGCCGGGCGAGGCCGAGCCGGCCGACTCCGTCGGTGAGCGTGGCGTCCAGGTCGGCGCGTACGTCGTCGAGTTCACGGAAGTGGGAGACCGCGCGGACGTCGACCTTCGTACGTCCCATACGGACCTTGACGGATTGCACGCCGGACACTTCCATGGCCCGGTCGCGCAGCACCATGGCGGCGGCATCCCGGTGCAGTCCGGCCCGTACGTCGGTGTGGGCGCGCCGCATCGGCAGGACGTCGCGCAGTCCGGGGGTCGCGGCGAGGACGATCAGCCACAGGCCCAGAACCGTCGCGACACCGGCGCCGACGAGCGTCCAGGTGTCGTCGAGGGGCCGCTCGGCCAGCCCGTCGGCCAGGGACCTGCGCCAGTGCATGGCGGGCTGGTCGGCGCGGACGGCGGCGACGTCGTACAGCAGGAGGCCCGCGGCGGCCAGGACCAGCAGCGCGAGGACGCCCGCGGGGACTCGGCGGGCGGACCAGAAGCGGCCGCTCCCGTCGGCGGTGTCGCCGAGGGTCGGCGGGGGTGCGGGGTCCGCGGCGGAGGCGGACCGGCCGGGTTCGGCCTCGGTCGTCTTCTCGATGACGGGCAGGTGTCGGGTGTCTCCGGATCCGTGGAGCTCGCTCATTGCGTCCTCCCCTGTACCGCGCCGCGCGTCTGTGCGGAGTGCAGCCGCTCCACCTGGACGGCGACCTCGGGTACTTTCATTCCCGCCAACGCCTCTACCCGCTGGGCGACTTGGCGACGCACGGCACCGCACCGGGCGCCGATGTCGCCGGGGTAGCCGAGCTCCACGGTGACCCGGACACGGGCGAGACCGTGGTGGACGACGACGGTGGCGTGCGGGGGCGCGGCGTCGGGGGGCGGCGCGTCGAGCGCCTCGCGCGCCGCCTGTGCGGCGATCTTCGCGA
>NZ_JAHRIB010000083.1 GCF_019090165.1 Streptomyces sp. BV286 | reverse complement strand
GCCGGAACGCGGGACGGTCACCGTCACGACGAGGGGCGCCGCGCTCATCGTCACGGCGGAAGGGGGGACGGTCGCCACCGCTGCGGTTGTCATCGCGCCGGTCGTCGCGGCGGAACGGGGGACGGTCGTTGTCCCGGCGCGGGCCACCGCGGTCACGGTCGTCGCGGCTCGGCCCGCTGGGTCGGTCGTCACGACGGAACGGCGGACGCCCTCCACGGTCGCCGCCACCGCGGTTGTCATCACGACGGTCATCACGCCGGAACGCGGGACGGTCACCACCGCTGCGGTTGTCGTCGCGGCGGAAGCCACCACGGTCACCGCCGCCCCGGTTGTCGTCACGCCGGTCGTCACGGCGGAAGGGGGGACGGTCACTGTCGCGCCGGGGACCGCGGTCGTCGTCACGACGGA
>NZ_JAHRIB010000082.1 GCF_019090165.1 Streptomyces sp. BV286 | reverse complement strand
GGCCGCCAGCAGCACGGCGGCGCCCGAGGCCAGGAGCAGCCGCCGCCGGCCGGGCGACGGCGGCTCCCCGTCTCCCGCGGTCGATGCGGATGCCGAATCATGTGCCGGTGCTTCGGCGACGGTCGGTTCGATGTCGGGAAGAGCCAGCATCGCGGCCGAACGGTCGGCGATGGCCCGTACGACGTCGTCGGGCAGCCAGTCGATCCGGCCGCCCTCGGGGACGGCGTCCTCGACCAGCAGCACCGTGCCGAGCTGCTCGGCCGTCGGACGGTCGGCCGGGTCCTTCGCCAGGCACAGGCGCAGCAGCGTCAGCAGCCCGACGCCTGCGGTGTCCCCCTCGGCCCCTGCTGGGTCCTCGGCCTCGATGCCGTCGAGGTCGGGTTCGTCGTGGACCGTGCGGTAGAGCAGGGCGTCCGTCGTCCCGGTACCGAACGGCGGACGGCCGGTCGCCGCGTACGCCAGCAGGCACCCCAGCGAGAAGATGTCACTGGCCGGGCCCACGGCCGCGCCGCGCGCCTCGGCCTGCTCGGGGGAGAGGAAACCGGGCGTTCCGACGACCAGGTCCGTCGAGGTGATCGCGGTCTCGTCGGTCGCCCGCGCGATCCCGAAGTCGATCAGACGTGGGCCGTCCACGGCGAGCAGGACGTTGGCCGGCTTGACGTCCCGGTGGACCAGCCCGGTGGCGTGCACCTGGCGCAGCGCGGCGCCGAGCATCCTGCCCAGCACGCGCACGCTGCGAGCGGGCAGCGGCCCGTGGTCCGCGACCGCCTCCGCGAGCGAGGGGCCGGGGACGAAGGCGGTGGCCAGCCAGGGCGCCGCCGCCTCCGGGTCGGCGCCGGTGACCGGCACCGCCCACGGGCTGGTCACCCGGCGGGCCGCCTCGACCTCCCGGCGGAACCGGGCACGGAAGTCCGGCTCGTCCGCGTACTCGGCCTGGATGACCTTGACGGCGGCCAGCGACCCGGCCTCGGTACGGCCCAGGTAGACCACGCCCATGCCGCCCTCGCCGAGACGGGCCAGCAGCCGGTGTCCGCCGATCGAGGCGGGGTCGGTGGGAAGCAGACGCCCGCTCATCGCGGCGCCTCCAGTTCGGTTTCGAGGTCGCTCAGCATCCGGCCCGCTCCCTCTTGCAGGGCGGCGTTGACCTCGTCGGCGGACCGCCCCTCGGCGCCCCTGCCGACGACGGCCACGGTGACCTGGCCCAGACGGCTCTGAAGCCAGTAGTAGTGGTGGGGGCCGCCGAGCTCGTCACTGGAGTACTCGCCGCTCTCCGCGAGCGAGTCCTCGGAGGTGAAGTTGCCCAGCAGGCCGAAGTCCGCGCCCTGGGAGAGCAGTCCGGTGATCCGCTCGCCCTGGCGGAGCTGCTGGTCGGGGCAGCGCAGCGTTTCCTCCAGGGTTCCGGCCATCTCCCAGTCGGCGTCCTTCACGGTCCGGTGCACGCTGACGACGGCGGCGACGCGGACCGGGCCCTTGCCGTCCTCGGCGGGCAGTTCGCTGTTGCGGGTGAGGCTGGCCAGCACGGTCGCGGGCAGTGGCTCGCGCTGCCAGACGCAGTCCGCGTCGAGCGAGGGCCAGGAACCGGGGTCGGCCTCGTACGGGCTGCGCCTGACGAATCCGGGGCCCCAGTCGGCGGGCGCAGCCGCGACGGTGCGGGCCAGGCGTAAGGCCTCGGCGCGGGTCTTCGGGGCGCGGCCCGGATCCGGGACGAAATCCAGGCTCGTGGCACTGGCACCGGAACCGGGCGTGGAATCCGGGGGCGGGGTCGGGGTCGGGCTGGAGCGTGGGCCACCGCTCGCGGTCGTCTGCCCGGAACCGGCGGGCTCGGAACCGGCGGGTCTTGACCCGGCGGGTTTGGCGGTCCCGTCGTCCCCGGACCCGGAACAGCCGGCCAGCAGCAGCCCGGTGAACAACACCCCCAGGCCCAGCCGCACGCGTCTTCGGTACACAGCAACTCCCCCTGTCCGCACGCGCGTTCCCCGCAGGGAGGGTATCGACTGTGCCGTCGGTGTACCACGATCGTGCCGGAGTCCGTGGCCCGTCGTACCGAAGCCGGATCCTGTATAACGGCAGGAGGCCGCGAAGCACGAAGGAAGCACGAAGGAAGGAGGACAGCCGATGACCAGGACCTGGGCGCAGCTGAAGCCCGCCGTCGTGCTGCTCGTCGTCCTCCTTCAGGTGGCGCTTCTCGACACCGGCAGCCTCTCCGGAGCCGTCGCCGTCGCGTTCGCCGCGACCGCCGCCGCCGGGTCCGCGCTCACGGCCTGTTCCCTCATCGCCTCGCGCCTCGCGCCCGCCGTGCCCCGTACGAGAGTGCGTACGGCCATGCGCGACCGTGAGCAGCGCACGGCGTTCCTGCCGCAACGCGACCCCGACGCCCGGGGCCGCAGGCGTCCCCGAGCACCCGGCCGTTCCCTCCTGACGGCCGCGTAGGGGAATCCCGGGAACTCCGTTCCTTCTTTTCTCTTTTCTCCTCGTTCCTTCCGCCGCCCCTTCGCGGGTCGTCATGCCGACGCACGTCACGTCTCACTCTTCGGCACGACGAGACCCTCGGAGGGCTCACCCATGTCCGCCTTTTCTTCCGTCTTCGCTTCCTTCATGTCCGTGTTCGCGAGCCTCGTCGAAGGACTCGCCGATCTGGTCGAACCGCTCTTCCAGGCCTCCGCGGCGGCCGTCGCGATCGTCCTGTTCACCGCGTTCGTACGACTCCTCGTGCACCCCCTGTCGCGGGCCTCGGCGCGTGGGCAGCGGGCGCGGGCCGCGCTGCAGCCGCGGATCGCCGAGCTGCGGAAGAAGCACGGGAAGAACCCCGAGAAGCTGCAGAAGGCGGTGCTGGCGCTGCACGCCGAGGAGAAGGTGTCGCCGCTCTCCGGCTGCCTGCCCAGCCTCTTCCAGCTGCCGGCCTTCTTCCTGCTCTACCACCTGTTCTCCAACGCGCGGATCGGCGGCGAGGCCAACTCCCTGCTCGCCCACCAGCTCTTCGCCGCCCCGCTCGGCGACCGGTGGACGGACGCCCTGCGGGACGGCGGGATCCTCGGCGCGCCGGGGCTGGTCTACCTGGGCCTGTTCGTGATCGTCGCGGCTGTCGCCACCTTCAACTACCGGCGTACGAAGCGGATGATGGCGAACGGCGTCCAGGCGGCCCCGGCGGCCGGCGGCGCCCCGGGTGAGCAGCAGGTGCCCGGGCTCGGCGCGATCACCAAGATCATGCCGCTGATGTCGTTCTTCACCCTGGTCACCGTGGCGGTCGTGCCCCTGGCGGCGGCGCTGTACGTGGTGACCAGCACGACGTGGAGCGCGGTGGAGCGGGCTGTCCTGTACCGGGACATGCCGGGCGCGGCCCCGGCCGCCGCCGTACTCGGCTGACCTGGCGGGAGGCGCGGAGCGTGGGTGGTTACGGTCCAGTCCGTGAACCGGGTATTGCGGACTGGACGTCGACCTTGGAGGATCGACCAGTCCTCCGATGGCTGCACCCGTCGGTCGGGCCGCCCGCGATCAAGGGAGAGAGTGCTCATGAAGCTGTTGCGAGTCGGTACGGCGGGGGCCGAGCGTCCCGCGCTGCTCGATGCCGAGGGGGTCCTGCGGGACCTGTCGGGCATCGTGCCGGACATCGACGGGGCGCTGCTCGCCGACGACGAGGCGCTCGGCCGGATCCGTACCGCCGCCGAGGCCGGGGACCTGCCCGCGCTCGACGCGGCCGGGCTGCGGGTCGGCCCGCCGCTCGCCCGGATCGGCAAGATCGTCTGCATCGGCCTCAACTACCACGACCACGCCAAGGAGACCGGCGCCGAGCCGCCCACCGAGCCGGTGATCTTCTTCAAGGCGGCGGACACGGTCGTCGGGCCGCACGACACGGTGCTCGTGCCGCGTGGCTCGGTGAAGACCGACTGGGAGGTCGAACTCGCGGTCGTCATCGGGCGTACGGCGCGCTATGTCGCCTCGCGCGAGGACGCGCTCGGACATGTCGCCGGATACGCGGTGGCGCACGACGTGTCCGAGCGGGAGTTCCAGATCGAGCGCGGCGGGACCTGGGACAAGGGGAAGAACTGCGAGACGTTCAACCCGCTCGGGCCGTGGCTCGTGACGGCGGACGAGGTTCCCGACCCGCAGGCGCTCGGGCTGAAGCTGTGGGTCAACGGGAAGCTGAGGCAGGACGGCAGCACGTCCGACCAGATCTTCTCCGTGGCCGAAGTCGTGCGGTACGTGAGTCAGTTCATGACGCTCTATCCCGGGGACGTCATCAACACCGGTACGCCGGCGGGGGTTGCGCTCGGGATGCCCGAGCCGAAGCCGTTCCTTCGGGTGGGCGATGTGGTGGAGCTGGAGATCGAAGGGCTGGGGCGGCAGCGGCAGGAGTTCAAGTCCGCCTGATGTGTTTCGCCGGGGGCGGGGAACCGCGGCCGGTTGCCGGCTGCGGGTTCCTTGTGGCTGGTCGCGCAGTTCCCCGCGCCCCTGAAGAACGCGTCCCTACGAAGGTGCCGTGAAGCGTTCCAGGGCCTCCACCACCATTGCGTGGTCCTCCAGTTGAGGGAGGCCGGAGACCACGACCGTGCCGATCACACCAGCGCCCGTCACTGTGATCGGGAAGGCTCCGCCGTGGGCCGCGTAGGTGTCCGGGTCCAGGCGGGAGGAGTCCTCGAAAGTGGTGTTCTTGGCGCGGAACCGGGTGCCCACCAGGAGTGACGAGGCGGCGTAACGCTCGACCACCCGGCGCTTGCGGTCGATCCAGGCGTCGTTGTCCGGGGTCGAGCCGGGGAGCGCGGCGTGGAAGAGCTGCTGGCCGCCGCGGCGGATGTCGATCGCGACGGGGGCCTCGCGCTCGCGGGCCAGCTCGACCAGCAGCGTGCCGAGCCTCCACGCGTCCTCGTACGTGAAGCGGGGGAGCGTCAAACGGCGCTCCTGTTCCTCCAGTTCGGCGACGGTCGGTGCGGTGGGTGTGCTGGGCGTGGTCACAGGGTCACCGTCACGTTCTCGCGGGCCGAGCGGTGCGCGGCTTCCAGGACGTCCAGGGCCGCGGCGGCCTCCAGCGCGGTGACCGGGTTCTCGCCGGTGCCGCTCAGGGCGGCGGCGACGGCCGCGTAGTACGCGGGGTACGTGCCGGGGAGGGTCGGAACCGGGGTGCCGCCGCCGGTCGACGGCGACTCGCCGGAGCCGACGCGGCCCCACAGCTCCTCGGGCTCGACGCCCCACTCCTTCTCCCTGCCCGCGACCGGGCGCTCACCGTCGCGCAGGGCGGCCTCCTGGGGGTCGAGGCCGTACTTCACGTAACCGGCCTTCGAGCCCAGCGTGCGGAAACGCGGGCCGAGCTGGGCGGTCGTCGCGGAGGCGTGCAGGTGGGAGCGGACACCGTTCGTGTGCGTGATCGCGATGAACGTGTCGTCGTCGGCCTCGGCGCCGGGGCGGCGTACGACCGACTCCGCGTACACCGTGGCCGCCGGGCCGAAGAGGACCAGCGCCTGGTCGACCAGGTGGCTGCCGAGGTCGTACAGCAGACCTCCGATCTCTGCCGGGTCGCCGGATTCGCGCCAGCCGCCCTTGAGTTGGGGGCGCCAGCGCTCGAAGCGGGACTCGAAGCGGTAGACGTCCCCGAGGTCGCCCTCGGAGATCAGCTGCCGCAGCGTCAGGAAGTCGTTGTCCCAGCGGCGGTTCTGGAAGACGGAGAGCAGCAGGCCGCGCTCGTCGGCGAGGGCGGCGAGCTCGCGGGCCTCGGCCGCCGTGCCCGCGATCGGCTTGTCGACGACGACCGGAAGGCCCGCTTCGAGGGCGGCCTTCGCGATCGGCACGTGTGTCTTGTTCGGGGACGCGATGACGATGAGGTCCAGCTCGTCGGCGCGCTGCCACAGCTCGTCGGGGGCCGCCGCGATCCGTACGTCCGGGAACTCGCCCTTCGCCTGCTGCTGCCGCTCCGGGTTCCGGGTGACGACCGTGTCGAGGGTGAGCCCCTCGGTGGCGGCGATCAGCGGGGCGTGGAAGACGGAGCCCGCGAGACCGTAGCCGACGAGGCCCACGCGGAAGGGGGCCTCGCGGACGGGGCCCGCGCCGGGAGAGGTGCCAGATCCTGTACCAGTCATGCAACCCACTTAAGCAACGCTGTTGCCAAAGTGCAAGCGCGGGGAACAATGGGGTGTGGACGCGAGCGATGGGGAGGGATCCGAGTGGCTGAGGCCGGAGCTGAGGCTGGAGCCGGAACCGGAGGCGAGCACGGGATCGGAGAGAGGGCCGGGGACGGCGACGTTTCCAGGATCAGGGACGGGAAGGGTTCCGGGATCGAGGACGGGAAGGGCTCCGGGGTCAAGGACGGGGTCGGGGCCGGTCCCGGGGCGGTTTCGGAGGCCGGGCCGGACCGGGTGCCCCAGGTGACCACGGCGGCCAGTACGACCGGGAGCTCCGGGACGCCCGGGACCTCCTGGACGCCCGGGATCTCCGGGTCGCCCAGAACCTCCGGGACGCCCGGCAGCTCCGCGGCCGCAGGACTGCCGGGTGCGGCCGGGGCGAACCTGCTCGCGTTGCGCAGTCACAACGCCGCGCTGCTGCTCGACCTGCTGCGGCGGGCCGGGCGGGCGGGAGTGAGCCGCCTCGAACTCGCCGGGCGTACGGGGCTGACCCCGCAGGCCGTCAGCAAGATCACCGCCCGGTTGCGGGAGGACGGCCTGGTGACCGAGGCCGGACGGCAGGCGTCCACCGGAGGCAAGCCACGGACCGTGCTGCGGCTGGTGCCCGAGGCCGGGCACGCGGTGGGACTGCATCTCGACCGGGACGAGCTGCGGGCGGTCCTGGTCGACCTCACCGGGGCGGTCGTGGCGGAGCGGCGGACCGGGCTCGGTCTGGGAGCCGGGGCCGTGGCCGTGCTGGAGACGGTCGTGAGCGAGGCCAGGGTGCTGATGGAAGGGCTGCGGGCGGGGGCGGCGACAGCTTCGGGGCCGGCCGGGGCCGGGAGGAGCCGGCCCGCTGCCGAGTCCACCGTCCTCGGTGTCGGTGTCGCCATGCCGGGCCCCCTCGACCACACGCACGGCGTGCTGCACCGGGTGACCGGGTTCCCCGAGTGGGACGGCTTTCCGCTGCGGGACGCGCTGGCGCGCCGGCTCGGGGTGCCCGTCGTGCTGGACAAGGACACGAACGCCGCCGCGCTCGGGCTGGCGGTCGGGGGTGTCGGGGGCGTCGGGGACGAGGTCGGATCCTTCGCGTACCTGCATCTCGGTACGGGGCTGGGGGCCGGGCTCGTACTCGGCGGGGCCGTGCATCGCGGGGCCAGGACCGGGGCGGGGGAGTTCGGGCATCAGGTCGTCCAGCTGGACGGGCCGTCCTGCCCCTGCGGCAACCGGGGCTGTGTGGAGGTGCTCTGCCTCGCGGCCGTGGCCGGGGGCGACATCGACGAGGCGGCGCGGGTCCTCGGGGAAGGCGCCGCGAACCTCGTCGGGCTCCTCGACATCGACCTCGTGCTGCTCGGAGGGCGCACGGTCGACGCCGAGCCGGAGCGGTTCGTGCGGGGGGTCGGGGCCGTGCTGGACGCCCGGGCCCGCGCCCGTGGCCGCGCGCGGCGCGACGCCGGGAACGCGCTCGGGGACGGGCCGGGGGTCGTGCCCGTGCGGGGTGTCTCCGGTGGGGAGCGGGTGGTGGCGGAGGGGGCGGCCCAGTTGTTGCTCGCGCCGCTGTTCGGGAGGGCGGAGGCGTGACTGAGGGGTGCCCTCTTCCCACAGTCGCCTCCGCGGGTCGGATGTGACGTGCGGGTGGTGGAGGGCCGGTCGCGCAGTTCCCCGCGCCCCCGACGGGGCCGTGGCACCTCGGGAGGGCGGTCACGCTTCCTGACGGGCCCGCCGTGCTCCGGAAGGGGGCGGGGCGGTCGGTGTGATGGACCGAGTGGATGGATCGGCGCCCCCGCCCGGGGGCGGTCGTCCGCGTGGCGGAGCCGACAGCCCGGCCGCCCGTGGCAAGCTCCCGTGTCCATGCGACTGAGCAAGCCCGTGTCTCTTGCCGTAAGCGCTGCAGCCGCCCTCTTCTCCGTGCCCGCCGGGCAGGTCTCCGCGCAGGCCCTCTCCCCGTCCGCGTCCGACCGTCACGTCGGCCGGCCCGAAGTCGGCAGGGCCTCGTGCGCCTCGTCCGGGAAGCGCGATTTCCCCGTTCGCACCCGGATCCACGGCGGACCCGACACCTATGACGCCGGAGGCGGGTTCCGGACCTGGTACATCGACCTCACCAACACCACCGACTCCACCTGCGGGAACATCCACCCCGTCGTCGTCCTGGTGGACGGGAAGCGGGCGCTGACGTCGGAGCAGCCGCGCCTGGAGTTCTACGACGGGGAACGGCCCCGCCCCGTGACCTTCGAACGGACCGAGGAGGACGAGCACATCGGAGTGCTCGGCTCCAGCTCCACGGGGAAGGACGACTTCCCCGGGTTCACCGTGGCCCCCGGCAAGACCCTCTCCGTCAGGATGCGCCTCGCGGTCACCTCGGACGCCGTGGCCAACGACGTGGTCGCCAACGCCGCCGTCGTGCAGCGGCACGAGGACGACGGCGCCTGGGTGGGCCAGTCGAACGACTACCGGTTCCGCATCGTCGGCGACGACGGGGCGGGAGCACGAGAGGGCGAGCGGCCCGGCGACGGGAACCGGCAGGGCGATCCCGACGGTGTACCGGACGCGATCCCGTTCGCCGAGGAGCTGGCCCGCACGGGCCGCGACTCGCCCCGCGCGGTCCTCGCCGCGGCGGCCGGCGC
>NZ_JAHRIB010000081.1 GCF_019090165.1 Streptomyces sp. BV286 | reverse complement strand
GGCCCGGGCGCTCGCCCCGATCCCGTCCGGCCCGCTCGCCCTACTTGCGCTGCGTGAAGCGCAGCAGGTTGCCCGCGGGGTCGCGGACCGCGCAGTCGCGGACCCCGTACGGCTGGTCCGTCGGCTCCTGGAGGACGTCGGCATGCGCGGCGAGCAGGCGCTCGTACGTTGCGTCGCAGTCCTCCGTGGTGAAGATGACACCCCGGAGCATTCCCTTGGCCAGCAGCTCGGTGACGGCCCGCCGGTCGGCCTCCGGAGCGTTCGGATCGGCCAGGGGCGGCTCCAGGACGATCTCCACGTCCGGCTGCAGCGGAGGACCCACGGTGACCCAGCGCATGCCCTCGAAACTGACGTCGTTACGGACCTCCAGGCCCAGCACGTCGCGGTAGAAGGCGAGCGCCAGGTCGTGGTCGTCGACCGAGATGAAGCACTGCGAGATTTTGAGGTCCATGGCCTCACGCTAAGGGCTTCGCCGCGGCACCGCGCACCGGCCGTGTGTACATCTTCGCCACGCACGCCGGGATCGCCGCCCCCGGCTCGTGCGACCGCGCCCGGTACGCGCTCGGCGACTCTCCGACCAGCTCCGTGAAGCGGGAACTGAACGAACCGAGCGACGTACATCCCACCGCGAAGCAGACCTCCGTGACGCTCAGGTCGCCGCGCCGGAGCAGTGCCTTCGCGCGCTCGATACGGCGGGTCATGAGATAGCCGTACGGAGTCTCGCCGAAGGCCGCGCGGAAGCTGCGCTGGAAGTGGCCCGGAGACATCAGCGCGGTGCGCGCGAGCATGGGCACGTCCAGCGGCTCGGCGTACTCGCGGTCCATCCGGTCGCGGGCCTTGCGCAGCCGGACCAAGTCCTCCGGGGTCATGTCCTCAGCATCCCACGGCCCACCGACAGAGCCCCTGGCCTGCCCGTCCGCGACCCGCGACCCGCGACCCGCGACCCGAGGCGCGAGGCCGGCGCACGTCACTCGGCGGACTCCGCCGACGACAGGTCGGTGGTGCCGTCCAGGACCTCTTGGGCCACGGCCGAGAGGCGGCGGCGCTGGGAGCGGGCGTGGCCGCGCAGCAGGACGAAGGCCTCGTCCACGCTGATCTGCCGCCGCTGGGCGAGGGCGCCCTTGGCCTGCTCGATGAGGATGCGGGACTGCAGGGCGGTCTCCAACTGCTCGGTGAGCAGCGTCTGCCGGTGCAGTGCCCGCCGTTGCAGGATGCCGATGGCGGCGAAGTCCGCGAGGGCGTGGCCCAGCCCGAGCCGTCCGTCGGCCGGGGTGCCGGCCCGGTCGAGGAAGAGGGTGAGGGCGCCGACGACCTGGTCCCTCAGCCGTAACGGGACGGCCGTCACCGAGTGGAATCCCAGTTCGAGGGCCCGGCGGGAGAAGCGGGGCCAGCTCGTCCGGGCGTCCGGGTGGTCGAGAAGGACACCCTCCAGGGACCGGCCGGAACGTACGCAGTCCCGGGACGGCCCCTCGTCCCAGTCGACGCCGTCGCGCTCCAGACCCCGGGCGCGGGCGTCGGATCCGGCGGACGTCGGCCCGTCGCCCGGGGCGCCGGCCAGGACGACGCCCGCGGACGAGACGTCGAGGAGGTCGACGCAGCACTCGGAGAGCGTCTGCAGGACGTGGCCGACCTCGAGGTCGTCGGCCAGGGTGCCGGCGAGCTCCACGAACGCGACGGCCAGGCGTTCCTCGAGAGGCTGTACAGGCATTCCGATGTCTCTCCCCTCCCTGCCGCGCACGGCCGTCTCCGGCCCCGCTCGCCGCTGCTCGTCCTCGCTCGCCTCTGTCCGGTGCCGCCTTCCTGCTGCCGTCTGTTCGTCGTCTGTTCGTCGTCTGTTGCTTCGTCCGGTCGAGTCGGTACTCGTTGCTTTCGAAACTATGACGACGGCGACCTCTTTCGACGGTCATTCGCCCAACGGGTGCCCACGGAAGCCGCCCCGGACGCCCGCGCCGGCGGACCGGCCGGGGCGGGACACGGAAGGGGCCCGGCCGGAACTCCGGCCGGGCCCCTTCCGGGAATGCCCAGTGACCTGCGAGGGTGCACCGCCCGCCGGTCGTGGCGGGCCGGCGGCCGGCCCCGGGGGCCGACAACCTGCCCTGGGTCAGGCCTTCTTGGTCTCCCAGAAGATCTTGTCGATCTGGGCGATGTAGTCCAGCGCCTTCTGGCCCGTGGCGGGGTCGGTCGAACCCTTCGCGGCCGAAAGGGCCTTGAGGGCGTCGTTGACCAGCTGGTGCAGCTCCGGGTACTTCTCGAAGTGCGGGGGCTTGAAGTAGTCGCTCCAGAGCACCGAGACGTGGTGCTTGGCGAGCTCGGCGCGCTGCTCCTTGATGACGGTGGCGCGGGCCTGGAAGTGCGCGTCGTCGTTGGCGGCCATCTTTTCCTGGACGGCCTTGACCGACTCGGCCTCGATGCGGGCCTGGGCGGGGTCGTACACACCGCAGGGCAGGTCGCAGTGGGCGCTGACCTTGACCTTGGGGGCAAACAGGCGGGAGAGCATTGAGCTGTCCTTCCTCGTGATCGTCTTCTCAGGTGGGACATTACTCCGTGAGTGACGGGTTTTCGCGAGTGCCCCCATGGGCTTAGGACAAAAGTCCAGGGTCAGACTGGGACTCGTGGAGGATAGGACCGGGGAGGTGCCGGGATGCCGGAGCTGTCGCAGGAGACCGAGCGCGGGAGGGCCGTCCTGCCCTTCGGGACCGCCGAGGTGACGGGACCGTCCATGGTGCCCACGCTGCATCACGGGGACCTCCTCGTCGTGCAGTACGGCGCCAGGGTCAGGCCCGGTGACGTCGTCGTGCTGCGCCATCCGTTCCAGCAGGACCTGCTGGTCGTCAAGCGCGCGGCCGAGCGGCGCGAGGGCGGCTGGTGGGTCCTCGGCGACAACTCCTTCGCGGGCGGCGACAGCACCGACTACGGGACCGTGCCCGAGGAACTGATCCTCGGGAAGGTGAGGTTCCGCTACCGGCCGTTCAAGAAAGGTCAGCGTTCGCCGTTCGCGGTCGCGCGCTGGGCGTTGTCCACCGCGAGGCCCGTACTGTCCGGCCGGTCCGCCTCCAGGCGCTTGCGGGCGCGGTAGGCGGCGACGTTCGCCCGGGTCGCGCAGCGGTCCGAGCAGTAGCGCCGGGAGCGGTTCGTCGAGGTGTCGAGGTAGGCGTTGCGGCACGGTGCCGCCTCGCACAGACCCAGGCGGTCCACGCCGTACTCGGTGAGGTGGAAGGCCAGGCCCATCGCGGCGATCGCGGCGTACCCCGCGGTCGCGTTCGACGGGTGGTCCGACAGGTGCATGTGCCACAGCGGACGGCCGTTGTCGTCGCGGAAGTCGTGGCCCGAGATCTGCGGGCTGACCGGGAACTCCAGCAGCAGCGAGTTCAGCAGGTCCACGGCGAGCGTCTCGTCGTCCCCGTCCGCCGCCTCGAAGACCGCGCGCAGCCGGGCCCGTACCCCGCGGAAGCGGGTCACGTCGGCGTCCGTGGCGCGCCGGGCCGCCGAGGCGTTGCCGCCGAAGAGGTCGCGGACCGCGTCGACCGAGGTGAGTGCGTCCTTGCCCCGGGCCGGTTCCTCGCTGTTGACGAGACGCACGGCGTAATCCGAGTAATAGGCCAGTTCCACTTGTAGTCCTTACGGGGGCGCTCTATGGTCGTGCTGCGGACACGTAATGGCTAATTGTGCTTCCAGGGTATTACACGCTGGGCGGGAGAGGGGCTTTCATGACGACCACCACCGGGTCCGACTGGCAGGCGTGGCAGCAGAGCTGGGACCGGCAGCAGGAGTGGTACCTCCCGGACCGCGAGGAGCGCTTCCGGGTCATGCTCGACATGGTCGGGGCACTGGTCGGCCCCGAGCCGCGTGTCCTCGACCTCGCGTGCGGTACGGGAAGTATCACGGCCAGGCTCTTCGAAAGGTTCCCGAAGGCGGTCAGTACCGGTGTCGATCTCGATCCGGCGCTCCTGACCATCGCCGAGGGCACGTTCGCGGGCGACGACCGGGTCACGTTCGTCACGGCGGACCTCAAGGACCCCGACTGGACCTCCCGGCTGCCCCACGACTCGTACGACGCGGTCCTCACGGCCACCGCCCTCCACTGGCTGCACAGCGAGCCCCTCGCGGTCCTCTACGACCAGGTCGCCGGACTCGTCCGCGACGGCGGGGTGTTCATGAACGCGGACCACATGATCGACGAGACGACCCCGCGGCTCAACGCGGCGGACCGGGCGCAGCGGCACGCGCGCATGGACGGGGCGAAGGCGGCCGGCGTCCTCGACTGGTCCGAGTGGTGGCAGCTCGCCGCCCAGGACCCCGTCCTCGCCGAACCCACGGCTCGCCGCTTCGAGATCTACGGGGAGCACGCGGAAGGCGACACCCCGTCCGCCGCCTGGCACGCGCGCGTGCTGCGCGAGAAGGGCTTCGCCGAGGCCCGCGAGGTGTGGCGCTCCCCGTCGGACGCCCTGGTACTGGCTCTCAAATAGCCGGCACGGAGAAGCCGGGGCCCAGCCCCGCTTCTCAGGGAAACGGCCGGCTCGGTCCGAACGGTCGCGGCACGCGAAGGGGCGGTACGAAAAATCCGTACCGCCCCTTCGAGAGCCGCCCGACCGCCGGAGGCTAGAGCACCTTGGACAGGAACGACTGCGTCCGCTCGTGCCGCGGATTCGTCAGTACGTCCCGCGGGTGACCGGACTCGACCACCACTCCCTCGTCCATGAAGACCAGCGAGTCGCCGACCTCCCGGGCGAAGCCCATCTCGTGGGTCACGACGACCATCGTCATGCCGGACTCGGCGAGGTCGCGCATGACGTCGAGGACGTCACCGACGAGCTCCGGGTCGAGCGCCGAGGTGGGCTCGTCGAAGAGCATCAGCTTCGGGTCCATCGCGAGGGCCCGTGCGATGGCGACCCGCTGCTGCTGGCCGCCCGAGAGCTGGGACGGGTAGTTGCCGGCCTTGTCGGCGAGGCCGACCCGCTCCAGCAGCTGGTTCGCCCGCTCGCGCGCCTGTGCCCTGCTGACGCCCTTGACCTGAACAGGGGCCTCCATGACGTTCTCGAGCGCCGTCATGTGCGGGAACAGGTTGAAGCGCTGGAACACCATGCCGATGTCCCGCCGCTTCAGGGCGACCTCGCTGTCCTTGAGCTCGTACAGCTTGTCGCCCTTCTGGCGGTAGCCGACCAGCTCCCCGTCGACGTACAGCCGCCCGGCGTTGACCTTCTCCAGGTGGTTGATGCACCGCAGGAACGTCGACTTGCCGGAGCCGGACGGGCCGATGAGGCAGAAGACCTCGCCGGGCTTCACTTCGAGGTCGATGCCCTTGAGGACCTCGACGTGGCCGAAGGACTTGTGGACGCCCTCGGCCTTCACCATCGGCGCACCGGAGTCCGCCTTGGTCACGTTGGGGGTCATGCGTTGGCCCCTCCCCCCGAGCGGTTGGACAGTGACAGGATGTTCGCCCGGATCTTCTGGAACGGCGTGTCCGGGAGTGAACGGCTGGAACCGCGGGCGTAGTAACGCTCGACGTAGTACTGCCCGACGCTGAGCACCGAGGTCAGGACCAGGTACCAGGCGGCGGCCAGGAAGTACATCTCCACCGGTGCGCCCGAGGACTGGCCGATGTCCTGGGCGTATCTGAAGAGTTCGGCGAACTGGACCACCGACACCAGTGAGGTCGTCTTCAGCATGTTGATGACCTCGTTGCCCGTGGGGGGCACGATCACGCGCATCGCCTGCGGGATCACGATCCGCCGCAGGGTCTTGCTGTGGCTCATGCCCAGGGCGTGCGAGGCCTCGGTCTGGCCCTCGTCGACCGACAGCAGGCCGGCGCGGCAGATCTCCGCCATGTACGCGGCCTCGTTCAGGCCGAGTCCCAGCAGCGCCGTGAGCAGCGGCGTCATGAAGCTGGACCAGTAGTCCTTGTAGATCGGACCGAGGTTGATGTACTGGAAGACCAGGCCCAGGTTGAACCAGACGACCAGTTGGACCAGGACGGGGGTGCCCCGGAAGAACCAGATGTAGAACCACGCGATCGACGAGGTCACCGGGTTCTTCGACAGGCGCATCACCGCGAGGAGGATGCCGCCCGCGATGCCGATCACCATCGAGAGGACGGTGAGGAGCATCGTCTGGCCGACGCCCTTGAGGATCCGGTCGTCGAGGAAGTAGTCCGGTACGGCACCCCAGTTGATCTGGCCCTGGGCGAACGCGTAGATGATCGATGCGAAGAGCGCGATCGCGATGACGGCCGAGACGTACCGCCCGTAGTGCCGGACCGGGATGGCCTTGATGGCCTCCGGTCCGGCCGGGGGAGTGTCCTCGGGGCCCGCCGTCTTGTCGATGTCAACAGTCACGGATGTTGCCTTTCAGTGCCGCTGGGAACGCGGTCACTTGCCGCCGTTGAGGGTGGCTTCCTTGACGGCGCCGGCGTCGACGCCCCACTTCGCGATGATCTTGTCGTACTCGCCGTTCTTGATGATCGCGTCGAGCGCGGCCTTCAGGGCGTCCCGCAGCTCGGTGTTCGACTTGGCGATCGCGATGCCGTACGGGGCGGCCTCGACCTGCTCGCCGACGACCTCGAAGTCCTTGCCGCCGCCGGAGGTCTTCGCCGCGTACGCCGCGACGGGGAAGTCCGAGGAACCGGCGTCGGCGCCGCCGGCGCGCAGCCGGGTCTGGGCCTGCTGGTCGTTGTCGAAGGCCTCGATGGAGAGCTTCTTGCCGGCCGGGCACTCCTTGGCCTGGGCCTTGGCCAGGTCGTTGGAGACCGTGTTGCGCTGCACCACGACCTTCTTGCCGCACAGGTCGTCCCAGGTCTTGATGCCCTGGTCGTCGCCCTGCTTCGTGTAGATCGAGACGCCCGCGGTGAAGTAGTCGATGAAGTCGACGCCCTCGCCGACCTTCTTGCCGGTGTCGGCGTCGATGCCCTCCTGGCGGTCCTTGGTGTCCGTCATCGCCGACATCGCGATGTCGTACCGCTTGGAGCGCAGGCCGGTGAGCAGGGTGTCGAACGTGCCGTTCTCGAACTCGAACTTCACGCCGAGCTGCTTGCCCATCGCGTCGGCGAGGTCGGGGTCGATACCGACGGTCTTGCCCGAGTCGTCCTTGAACTCGACCGGCGCGTAGGCGATGTCCGAGCCGACCTTGATGACGCCCTTGTCGCGGACGGCCTTGGGCAGCTGGTCGGCGAGCGGGGCCGCGCTGGAGTCAGCGGTGTCGGAGCTGCCGCTGTCCTTGTCCTTGGTCTGGTCACCGCAGCCGGTGAGCAGCAGGGCGCCTGCGACCGCGATCGCACCGACCGCGGCTATCCGGGACTGCACGGCGGTCGTACGACGGGTGGAGCTTGCGGTCATGGTGGGTTCCTCCGGCGGGTGGGTGAGTTGCCGATGGGTCGGCAGTAGCCGATGGGTCGACGAGAACACACACCTTCGGGTGTCGCGACCTCGTGTGATTACGGCATCTTGCCATTCGGACTCGGACCTTCAGGGCACTCGCCATGTCAAAATCGGATAACGGGTGACCCCCGAACCGGACCGAGTCGGTCCGCCATGACCGGATCTTGTGCGGAAAACCTTCGCCGCAGCCGGAAGATCTCCGGTGGAACGCGCGTTGCGGACGACCGCTTCTGGGCACTTCCGGCACCTCGGTGCTTGTCGGTGACTAGTTCGTGAAGCGGGTCTGTTCGATGCATTCGGGCACGTGTCACGTCACCGGTATGTGACCTTGCCTCTCCGGTATACGAGCCGGGCTTCTCCGGTCTGTGACCTTCGGCCGCCCACGTGTGACCTTCGCTCCATGGACTCGTCCGCGGTGCGGTCCGTCCGGTAAGAAGGTTCCTTACACCCCTCATCCGGGGCTCAGGGCGCGTGTGCGGCGCGCCCGTCGCGCACGTACCCGTACTTAACAGTCATCAGGGACATGCGCGGTGCCCGCCCGCTCCTCACCCGGAGCGGCAACCCTCAACGATTAAGACTTAAGGGGTAAAACAAAGTGGCAGCGGAGATCGTCAATCCTCGCAGCGACAGCAGTACGGATCAGGAAGGCGGGGCCGAGCCCCTCGATTCCTTCGACCCGGCGTTCGCGCTGCACCGCGGCGGCAAGATGGCCGTGCAGGCCACCGTGCCCGTCCGTGACAAGGACGACCTGTCCCTGGCGTACACGCCCGGCGTCGCGAAGGTCTGCACGGCCATCGCGGAGCAGCCGGAGCTCGTCCACGACTACACGTGGAAGTCGTCCGTGGTCGCCGTCGTGACGGACGGCACCGCCGTCCTCGGGCTCGGCGACATCGGGCCCGAGGCCTCGCTCCCCGTCATGGAGGGCAAGGCGATCCTGTTCAAGCAGTTCGGCGGGGTCGACGCCGTGCCGATCGCGCTGGCCTGCACGGGCGTGGACGAGATCGTCGAGACCGTCGTGCGCCTCGCGCCGTCCTTCGGGGGCGTCAACCTGGAGGACATCTCGGCGCCCCGGTGCTTCGAGATCGAGCGGAAGCTGCAGGAGCGGCTGGACATCCCGGTCTTCCACGACGACCAGCACGGGACGGCCGTCGTGACACTGGCGGCGCTGCGGAACGCGGCGCGGCTGACCGGGCGGACGCTCGGCCAGCTGCGGGCCGTGATCTCGGGCGCCGGCGCGGCCGGGGTCGCCATCGCGAAGTTCCTGCTGGAAGCGGGTCTCGGGGACGTCGCCGTCGCGGACCGCAAGGGCATCGTCTCGGTCGACCGGGACGATCTGACCCCGGTCAAGCGGGAGCTCGCCGTCATGACCAACAAGGCGGGGCTGTCCGGCTCGCTGGAGGCCGCGCTCGCCGGGGCCGACGTCTTCATCGGTGTGTCCGGCGGTACGGTGCCGGAGCCGGCCGTGGCCTCCATGGCCGAGGGCGCGTTCGTGTTCGCCATGGCGAACCCGAACCCCGAGGTGCACCCCGACATCGCCCACAAGTACGCGGCGGTCGTCGCCACCGGGCGGTCGGACTACCCGAACCAGATCAACAACGTGCTGGCGTTCCCCGGGATCTTCGCGGGCGCGCTCCAGGTGCGGGCCTCCCGGATCACCGAGGGCATGAAGATCGCCGCGGCCGAGGCGCTGGCCGCCGTCGTCGGGGACGACCTCGCCGCGGACTACGTGATTCCGTCGCCGTTCGACGAGCGGGTCGCTCCCGCGGTGACCTCGGCGGTGGCCGCGGCGGCCCGCGCCGAGGGCGTGGCCCGGCGGTAGGTCCGTTCGGCCGGTTACGTGCGTGAGGTTCGGGTCCCGTCCTGGTGGGCGGGGCCCGAATTTTCGTGCGGGGGGATTCTTTGCGTCGGGGTTCGGCCGGGTGGGTGAGTCGGGTGCGGGTGCGGGTGCGGGTGGGCGGGGGCTGGTCGCGCCGTTCCCCGCGCCCCTGGAGGACTGGCCGCGCCCCGGGAGGGCGGAGCCACGCCCCGAAGACCCGAAGGGCGGAGCCGCGCCCCCGAAGGGCGGGACCGCGCCCTTGTCCTCCGTCTCTGAGGTGGCAGCACCTGTCTTCTGCCCAGGGGGACGCGTGTCACAGAGGGACGTGGTTCCGTGCGGGGGTGAGGGGAGCCTAGGGTCGGACCATGTTCGCTGCCTACGCTGCCCGTATCGACCGTGACCAGCCGTTGAACGGCCTTGAGTTGGGGGAGCGGCCCGCCCCCGGCGCCCGGACCGGCTGGACGACCGTGAACGTCAAGGCCGCCTCCCTGAACCATCACGACCTCTGGTCGCTGCGCGGGGTGGGGCTCGCCGAGGACAAGCTGCCGATGATCCTCGGCTGTGACGCCGCGGGGATCGACGAGGACGGCAACGAGGTCGTCCTGCACTCCGTCATCGGGCAGACCGGCCACGGCGTCGGCCCGAAGGAGCCGCGCTCCATCCTCACCGAGCGGTACCAGGGGACCTTCGCCGAACAGGTCTCCGTGCCCGCCTGGAACGTCCTCCCCAAGCCGAAGGAGCTCTCCTTCGAAGAGGCCGCCTGCCTGCCCACCGCCTGGCTGACGGCCTACCGCATGCTCTTCACCAACGCGGGAGTACGCCCCGGCGACTCCGTCCTCGTCCAGGGGGCCGGAGGCGGTGTCGCCACCGCCGCGATCGCGCTCGGGAAGGCCGCCGGGCTGCGGGTCTTCGCGACCAGCCGGGACGAGGCCAAGCGCAAGCGGGCCCTGGAGCTGGGCGCCGTCGAGGCTGTCGAGTCCGGAGCCCGGCTGCCGCAGCGCGTGGACGCGGTCATCGAGACGGTCGGCGCCGCCACCTGGTCCCACTCGGTCAAGTCCCTCAAGCCCGGCGGCACCCTGGTCATCTCCGGTGCCACGAGCGGCGACCGCCCCTCGCACGCCGAACTGACCCGCATCTTCTTCCTCGAACTCAAGGTCGTCGGCTCCACGATGGGCACGAAGGACGAACTCGAGGACCTGCTGTCCTTCTGCGCCGCCACCGGCCTCCGCCCCGTCATCGACGAGGTGCTGCCGCTCGACCGGGCCCGCGAGGGCTTCGAGCGGATGGAGTCCGGTGAGCTCTTCGGCAAGGTCGTCCTGACCGCCCCGTGACCCTGTTCCTGCCGTCTTTCGGCGTCGCCAGGTGAGGTGAGCCGACTCGCCGGGCCGGGCCGCAGGCTCGCCTCGCACACCCGGGCATGTCAACTGAGGTTGACATGCCCGGGTGTGTCAATCTAAGTTGACACCATGACCGAAGCAACGGATCTCGCCGAGCGCGCGGGCGACCGCGATCCGCGGATCGGGCTGCGGGCCGTCTCCGCGTTGCGGAGGCTGCTGGAGCAGCTCGAAGCGGTGCAGGTGCGCAACGCGCGCAATCAGGGCTGGTCGTGGCAGGAGATCGCCGCGGAACTGGGTGTCAGCAGGCAGGCCGTGCACAAGAAGTACGGGAGGCAGTGATGTTCGAACGGTTCACCAAGGACGCCCGCGCGGTGGTGCTCGGCGCGGTCGGCCACGCCGAGCGGCTGGACGCGGAGACGGTCGAGGAACAGCACCTGCTGCTGGCCCTCCTGGACCGCGAGGCCAGCCGTGCGTCGTTCGCCCTGATGTCTCTGGGGCTCTCGGAGCGCAGGGAGTCCGTCGAGGAGGCGCTGGCCGAGGCGCGTCGCCGGGGCGGGCTCTCCCGCGCCGACACCGACGCGCTCTCGGGGCTCGGCATCGATGTCTCGGCGATCGTCTCGCGCGTCGAGGAGGCCCATGGAGAGGGTGCGCTGGAGAGCCCGCCGGACAGCAGGGGCGGCGGACGCGCCAGGGGATGGTGGTCCGGGTTCCTCGGCGGGCACCGCCCCTTCGCCCAGGGGGCCAAGGACCTCCTCACGGAGTCCCTGCGCATCGCCCTCGCCCAGCAGGACCGGTACATCGGCGACGAGCATCTCCTTCTCGCACTGACCGCCCGACCCGGTGTCCCCGCCGAGGTGCTGGCCGACCACGGAGTGACCTACGCGTCGCTGCGGCGCGTGCTGTACGGCGGGGGAGAGGCGAAAGCGGGCTGAGGAACCGAGGTGAGGCGGCCCGCGCCGGGGCCGCCTCGGCATCAGCGGCCGCATGGGCCGCTGAGGACCGCTGCGGATGGCCGAGGGCGGCCTCGGACCGAATCGGACGGCGAGGCTCCCTCGACTGCCGGGACGGCCGCCGGGCCGCCTCTCAGGCCTTCGGCGTCCGCAGCGCGGCGCCTATACGTGCCGCGGCCGACGACAAGTGGCGGCGCGCGTCACGCAGCTGTTCCTCCGTCACCCCGTGGTCGCGGGCCGTGTCACGGATGTCGTCGCGGAAGCGGTCCAGCAGGCGGTCGAGGTCCCGGGCGGGATCGCCCGTGGAATCCTCGTGGGCCCAGGAGGGCTCGTACCCGGCGGGAAAGTCCTCGGGAGTGACCGTGTAGTCGGCCTTCTCCGCCCCGGACCCCCCTGCCCCCGCCCCTGCTTCCGTCCGGGCCCCTGTCCCTGTCCCTGTACCTGTCCCGGTCCCGGTGGTCGACGTCGATCGGCCTCCGAAGCCGAAGTCCTTCCCGAACCCCTTGCCGAAGTCCTTCCCGAAATCGCCGAACTCCTTGGCGAGTTCGGTCAGGCCCTCCCGGACACCCGTCGGCCAGTCGCCTCGGGTGAAGTGGTCCTGCACCTGGTCCTGGACGTGCTTGGCGATGCGCTGGAGCTCCTCCTGCGCCTGCACCCGGACCTGCTCCTGGGCCTCCTTCGCCTGGTGGCGGGCGCGCTGGGCCTCCTCACGGGCGCGGCGGCTCTCGTCCTTGGCGCGGCGGGCCTGTTCCTTCCACTCCTGCTTGACGCGGCGCATCTCCTCCTTGGCGACGCGCCACGCCTCCTTGTCCCCGAGGTCCGAGAAGTCCCCGTGACCGCCCGGGTGTTCCTCGTGGTCGCGGGGGCCGGCCTCCGCCGAGCCCCGACGCGCCTCGCTCGCCGCCGCCCGCATCTCACGGCGCAGGTCACCCGCCGCGCCCCGCACATCGGCACGGATCTCCGCGGCGAGCTCGGCGACCGACTCGCGGATCTCCAGCTCCAGATCGGCCAGTTCACCGCTGCGGTCCGCCAGCTCGGCACGGCCCGCGTCCGTGATCGAGTACACCTTCCGGCCGCCCTCGGTGGTGTGGGTGACCAGGCCCTCGGCCTCCAACTTGGCCAGCCGGGGGTAGACGGTGCCGGCCGAAGGCGCGTACAGCCCCTGGAAGCGCTCCTCCAGGAGGCGGATGACCTCGTAGCCGTGGCGCGGTGCCTCGTCGAGGAGCTTCAGCAGGTAGAGCCGCAGGCGGCCATGGGCAAAGACGGGAGCCATGTCAGAGCCCCTTCTGGTGGGTCGGGCCGTCGGGTGAGCCGCCCGCGGCGCCGGGAGCGGGGTGGTGCGTGGGGCGGGGAGCTCCGGCGCCGCCGGGCACCACGTCCTCGGGGGCCGCGCTGTGCCCCTCGTCGGACGTGGACGCGGACGCGGACGCGGACGTGGACGCGGATCCGGTGCCGGACTCGGACGTGTCAGGAACCGCGTCCTCCGGTACATCCTCCCCGACGTCCGGCTCCTTCTTGAAATCCACTTCCTCGTCCCATGGTTCGTCCTCCGCCGGAGGGCGTCGCAGCAGCGCGACCGAGCCGGAGACGGTGGTCGCCTTCAGGCGGCCGTTCCCCGCGCCGAGCCTCCCGGTGATCTTCTTGGCGCCCCACTGGCCGGCGATCCGGAGGTCCTCGAAGGCGCTGGAGACGGCGCCGCTCGCCGAGTCCACCTCGACCTCCGCGTCGGCCGGATGCGGCAGCCGGACGGCGATCTCCCCCGAGATGCTGGTCAGGCTGATGTCGCTGGGGCGGCCGGCCGGGTCGAGGTCGACGATCACGGAGCCGCTGACCGACTCGGCCCGCACCGAAGGGCTGGAGCCCTCGATGACGGTCAGATCGCCGGAGACGGAGTTGAGCCGGAGGTCGCCGGTGAGGGCCTGGGTCTCCACGTTCCCCGAGACGGTGTCCGCGCGGACCGGGCCGGAGAGTCCCACGAGCGTGGTGTCGCCGGAGATGCCTCTGACCATCGCGCGCCCGTCGATGCCGGAGACCACGGCGGTGGCGCTGACCACGCCCACCTCGACACGCGTGCTCGCCGGCACGGCCAGGGAGACCACCGCGCTGCGGCGCCAGCCCTTGCGGTCCAGCCACTTGAGGAAGCCCTTCCAGGGCAGGTCCTCGTACGCGACCGTGAGCGTGCCGTTCTCATGGGTCACCATCAGGGGTGGTCCCTCTATCGAGGACACCTCGAGGCGGGCGGAACCCTCGTCGACCCCCACGACGTTCACCGTGCCACTGGCGATGCGCACGTGGAGGGCCGTCACCGGTTCGTCGAACGTGAGCTTTTTCGGCTCTGCGACGGACCACTGGGACATGGTGCAGACCTCCTCGGCAGGGGTGGGGGCACGACACGTCATATCGCGTCTCCCAATAGACACGATATATCGCGGATTCGTGAAGTCAAGACACCCGTATCGGTGATCTCGACGGCCCCTGCGGCCTCTGCGGCCTACTCCTCGTCCTCGTCGTCGTCCAGGCGCGCCAGCCAGGTCGCCAGCCGTTCCACCGGCACCTCGAAGTCCGGATTGAGGTCGACGAAGGTGCGCAGCTGCTCGGCGAGCCACTCGAAAGTGACCTCTTCCTCGCCGCGTCGCTTCTCAAGTTCCTCGATACCGCGGTCGGTGAAGTACATGGTGGTTGCTCTCCTGCGTGCGGACCCGGTCGTTTTGCTTCCCACAGCCTACGAAACCGGTCGATCACCTTCGAGGGTCCGCTCCCCTGGCTAGGGTGTGCGCCTGGATCAACGGGGGTAACTCCCCTGTTTCGGCGTTCATTCGAGCTATTCCGGCAGTTGTGCACAGCCCTGGTCGTCCGCGCCGTGCGGGCGGTCGCCCTGCGGTACGAGACGGAGCGGTGAGATGTCCGAACTGATGACGGTCGCGGGACAGCTGGTCCCCTGGCTGAGCGCCGCGGCGGGTTCGATGGGGACGGCCGTGCTCATGACCGCCCGGGACCAGGTCGCCCAGAGTGTCGTACAGGGTGGCCGGACGTTCCTGGACGCGGCGCTGGGGCGCCGGGGAGAGGGCGACGCGGCGCCGGACGAGGCGAACGCCGCTCTCGCAGGGCTTTCCCCGGAGCAGCGCGCGGCACTGGAGGCGGCGATCGGCCACTGGCTCCAGGGCGGCGACCTGAGCGCGTCCGCACTCCGGGAGCGGGTGGCGGAGGCAGCGGCCGCCCGGCCGGACGGCACCTTCCACACGGAGGCGCACGGCCCGCACTCCGTGGCCGTCGGGCAGGTCCGGGGCGACTTCAACATGACCTTCGGCGAGACCTCGAGAGCGGGCGGATGACGCGACCCACCGACGACGTCCGCGAGGGCACGGCACTGGGCCGGGGGCCCCAGGTACGTGCCCAGGGCAGGTGGGCCACGGCCGTCGGGCAGGTGCTCGGCAACTTCGTCGTCAGCCTCGTCGTCGGCGACGCGCTGCAGAACACGCTCGACGGAGCCCGGAGCTGGAGGGTGTGGAACTGGCCGCCGTTCGCCGTGGTCCTCGGGCTGTGCGGTCTCGCGCTGGTCCGGACTCCGGAAGGGCCGGCCGACCAGTTCTTCTGGGTTCGTCTCGCCCTCGGTGCGGCCGTGCTGATCGCCTTCGTGCGCGTGGCGGGCGCCCGGGGCCCCGCCGCGGTGCAGGCCCTCGCCTCCGCACTGTCCGTCGCCCTGGCCGTCGGCGGGGCGGTACGGGTTGAGCAGCTGCGCGTCCACGGCGAGGTCGACGTGACGGGGCTGGTGAGGGTCGAGCCGTCCGGCCCGCTGAGGAACGGGCAGACGATCACCGTGGTCGTGGACGGCGGCCCGCCCCGCACCCACCTGCGTCTCGTCCTCCAGGTCGAGGACGCGAACCCGGAGAGACAGTCCTGCACTCCGGACACCCACCTCTCCGTCCGTCTCGGGGGCGGCCGGAACACCGAAGGCGACGTCCGGTCGGGCAGGCCGGTCGACCTGCCGCTGGGCGGGGCCAGGGACGCCCTCACCGTCCTTGTGACGGTCCGCACCGACAAGGGCTGCAGTATGACCGTGTTCGTCGACGACGCCGTGTTGCACGGCTGAGGGGTACGCAGTGAGCTCGAAGACCCGTGTGTACGTGGCAGTGGCGGCGTTCTGCGCCATCGTCGCGGTCGGACTGACGCTCGCCGTCAGTTCCGGTTCGGACGAACAGGACGACACCTTTCTCGGCCGGGACCGGATCAGCGTCGGTATGCACAACGACCTGCCCGGTGTCGGCTACGAGGAGAACTACCACCGGTCGGGCTTCGACCAGTTGGTGTTCGAGCGCGTCAAGGAAGGCCTGGGGTTCCGGTCCGCCCCGCCGAGCAACGTCTCCTCCGAAGCGCGCATCCCGGTGCTGAAGAAGGGCGACGTGGACATGGTGTTCGCGTCGTTCTCCATCACGAAAAAACGCATGAAGCATGTCGACTTCGTGGGCCCGTACGTGACCACACACCAGGGATTCCTGGTCGGTCCCCGATCGAAGGTCCGCGAGCTCAAGGACCTCAAGGGCGCCATGGTCTGCTCGTGGGAGGGCACCACGTCCGCGGATGCCGTCGCCGACCTGAAGCGCCAAGGCATCGCGTCCAAGGAGCTCGTCGACGCCTCCGACTGCCTGGATGAACTCAAGAGCGGAATGGTGGAGGCCGTCACCACGGACCAGATGATCCTTCACGGCTTCGCGCGCCAGCACGCGAAGGACCGCCTGAAGGTGGTTCCCGACGTCACGATCGGCGCCCCCCAGCACTACGGGATCGGCCTGCCGAAGGGCCATCGGTCCGACTGCTACGAGCTGCGCGAATTCGTGAAGGGGTACGTCGGGAGCAGCGACTGGATCAGGGACGTCACGACCTCCCTGCCGGACATCCCGGACACGGAGCCGGGGTGGATCAGCGACTACGAGCCGAACGACGAGGCGATCGAAGCGCGGTCCTGCCGTGACACGCCGAGCGACTGAGGCACCCCGTCCGCCGTCCCCCGGGCCCCACTTGTCACTCCTGACCTGACCGCATCCGGGCACCCGTTCGGCCGGGTCGGAACGGCGGAGGGCCCGGTCCCCGCGACGTCGCGGGGACCGGGCCCTCCTCACTTGCTCAGGCGTGCGTACGCAGGCCGGTCAGGCCTCGAACACCTCGCGGACGAGCTGCTCCTGCTCGGCCTGGTGGCGCTTGGCGGAGCCCACGGCCGGGGACGAGCTGGCCGGACGCGAGATGCGCCGCAGCCGCTCCCCGTGGGGGACGTCCGCGCCGACCGCCAGGTCCAGGTGGTCGATGAGGTTGAGCGCGATGAACGGCCACGCGCCCTGGTTCGCCGGCTCCTCCTGGGCCCACAGGTACTTCTCGGCGTTCGGGTACTTGGCGATCTCCGCCTGGAGCTCGGCACCCGGGAGGGGGTACAGGCGCTCGATGCGGATGATGGCCGTGTCCGTGATGCCGCGCTTCTGGCGCTCCCCGTCGAGGTCGTAGTAGACCTTGCCCGCCGTGAAGACGACCTTCTTCACCGCCGCCGGGTCCACCGAGGCGTCCCCGATGACCGGACGGAAGCCGCCCGTCGTGAACTCCTCCGCCTTCGACGCGGCCGCCTTCAGACGGAGCATCGACTTCGGGGTGAAGACCACCAGCGGCTTGTGGTGCGGGTTGTGCACCTGCCACCGCAGGAGGTGGAAGTAGTTCGACGGGAGCGTCGGCATGGCGACCGTCATGTTGTTCTGCGCGCACATCTGCAGGAAGCGCTCCGGGCGGGCGGACGAGTGGTCCGGGCCCTGGCCCTCGTAGCCGTGCGGGAGGAGCAGCGTGACGCCGGACGTCTGGCCCCACTTCTGCTCCGCCGACGAGATGAACTCGTCCACGACCGTCTGGGCGCCGTTGACGAAGTCGCCGAACTGCGCCTCCCACAGCACGAGGGACTCGGGACGCGCCAGCGAGTAGCCGTACTCGAAGCCCATCGCCGCGTACTCGGACAGCAGCGAGTCGTAGACGTTGTAGCGCGCCTGCTCCTCGGACAGGTACTGGAGCGGGGTGAAGTCCTCGCCCGTCTCCCGGTCGATGAGCACCGCGTGGCGCTGGCCGAACGTGCCGCGGCGGGAGTCCTGGCCCGAGAGGCGCACCGGGGTGCCCTCGAGGAGCAGGGAGCCGATCGCGAGCGTCTCGCCCATGCCCCAGTCGATCGTGCCGTCCTCGACCATCGACGCGCGGCGCTGCAGCTGGGGCAGCAGACGCGGGTGGACGGTGACGCGCTCGGGGATGTTGACCTGGGACTCGGCGATCCGCTTGACGACCTCCTGGGAGACGGCCGTGGTGACCGCCACCGGGAACTCGGGCTTCACGTCCGGGACATGGGCCTCGGAGGGCGCGTTCGTCGCTTCGCGGACCTCCGTGAAGACCTTCTCCAGCTGGCCCTGGTAGTCCTGCAGCGCCTGCTCGGCCTCCTCCAGCGTGATGTCGCCCCGGCCGATCAGCGACTCGGTGTAGAGCTTGCGCACCGAGCGCTTCTTGTCGATCAGGTCGTACATCAGCGGCTGGGTGAAGGCCGGGTTGTCGGACTCGTTGTGACCGCGGCGGCGGTAGCAGATGAGGTCGATCACCACGTCCTTGTTGAACGCCTGGCGGAACTCGAAGGCCAGACGGGCCACACGGACCACGGCCTCCGGGTCGTCGCCGTTCACGTGGAAGATCGGGGCCTCGATCATGCGGGCCACGTCGGTGGCGTACATGGACGAACGCGAGGACTCGGGCGCCGCGGTGAAGCCGACCTGGTTGTTGATGACCACGTGGACCGTGCCGCCGGTGCGGTAGCCCCGCAGCTGCGACATGTTCAGGGTCTCGGCCACCACGCCCTGGCCCGCGAAGGCCGCGTCACCGTGCAGGGCGACCGGCAGGACCGTGAAGTCCGTGCCGCCCTTGTTGATGATGTCCTGCTTGGCGCGGGCGATACCCTCCAGGATCGGGTCGACCGCCTCCAGGTGCGAGGGGTTGGCGGCCAGCGAGACCTTGATCTGCTCGCCGTCCAGGCCCGTGAAGACGCCCTCGGCGCCCAGGTGGTACTTGACGTCACCGGAGCCGTGCATCGACTTGGGGTCGAGGTTGCCCTCGAACTCCCGGAAGATCTGCGCGTACGACTTGCCGACGATGTTCGCGAGGACGTTCAGCCGGCCGCGGTGGGCCATACCGATGACGACCTCGTCCAGCCGGGACTCCGCGGCGCTGTCGAGGACCGCGTCGAGCAGCGGGATGACGGACTCGCCGCCCTCAAGGGAGAAGCGCTTCTGGCCGACGTACTTCGTCTGCAGGAAGGTCTCGAAGGCCTCCGCCGCGTTCAGGCGGCGCAGGATGCGCAGCTGCTCCTCGCGCTCCGGCTTGGAGTGCGAGCGCTCGATACGGTCCTGGATCCACCGGCGCTGCTTCGGGTCCTGGATGTGCATGAACTCGACGCCCGTGGTGCGGCAGTACGAGTCGCGCAGCACGCCGAGGATGTCGCGCAGCTTCATCAGGGACTTGCCCGCGAAGCCGCCGACCGCGAACTCGCGCTCCAGGTCCCACAGGGTGAGCCCGTGCTCCGTGATGTCCAGGTCGGGGTGCTTGCGCTGGCGGTACTCCAGCGGGTCGGTGTCGGCCATGACGTGGCCGCGGACCCGGTAGGAGTGGATCAGCTCGAAGACGCGGGCGGCCTTCGTGACGTCGTCGTCGTGCGAGGCGTCGATGTCCTTGAGCCAGCGGACCGGCTCGTACGGAATGCGCAGGGCCTCGAAGATCTCGTCGTAGAAGCCGTTCTCGCCGAGCAGGTAGTTCGCGACGACGCGGAGGAACTCGCCCGACGCGGCGCCCTGGATGACCCGGTGGTCGTAGGTCGACGTGAGCGTCATGACCTTCGCGATGCCGAGCTTGTTCAGCGTGTCCTGGCTGGTGCCCTGGAACTCCGCCGGGTAGTCCATCGAGCCGACGCCCATGATGACCGACTGTCCGGGCATCAGACGCGGGACCGAGTGGACGGTGCCGAGGCCGCCCGGGTTGGTCAGGGAGACCGTGACACCCGAGAAGTCGTCCATCGTCAGCTTGCCGTCACGGGCACGGCGGACGATGTCCTCGTAGGCCTGCCAGAACTCGAAGAAGTTCAGCGTCTCGGCCTTCTTGATGCCCGCGACGACCAGCTGGCGGTCGCCGTTGGGCTTCACCAGGTCGATGGCGAGGCCGAAGTTGATGTGCTCCGGCTTGACCAGGGTCGGCTTGCCGTCCTTCTCCGTGAAGGAGTAGTTCATGGACGGCATGGCCTTGATGGCCTGCACCATCGCGTAGCCGATGAGGTGGGTGAAGGAGATCTTCCCGCCCCGGGCACGCTTCAGGTGGTTGTTGATGACGATGCGGTTGTCGAAGAGCAGCTTCACCGGGACGGCGCGCACGGACGTCGCCGTGGGCACCTCGATGGAGGCGTTCATGTTCTTCGCGACCGCGGCGCTCGGGCCCCGCAGCGTCACGTACTCGGGACCCTCGTGGGTCTCGGATGCGGGCGCGGCCTTCGCGGCGGCGGGCTTGGCCGGAGCGGGCTTCGCCTGAGCCGGAGGGGCGGCGGCCGGTGCGGCCGCCTTCGCCGGCGCGGCGGGCGCGGGCTGCGCG
>NZ_JAHRIB010000080.1 GCF_019090165.1 Streptomyces sp. BV286 | reverse complement strand
CCTCGTCGCGCGACGACGCCGCCCGCCGCTGCAGCGAACTCGACCGGCTGACACACCGGGTGGCCGTGTCGGTCCGCCGGCTGGCACCGCTGCGCGAGGAGTACGACCGCGTGGCCCGCCTCGCGACACTCGCGGCCGGGACCTCCGCGGACAACGAACGCAGGATGCGTCTGGAGTCCTACGTCCTCGCCGCCCGGCTGGAACAGGTCGCGGCGGCCGCCACAGCACGGCTGCAGCGCATGTCCGCCGGGCGGTACACCCTCGTCCACTCCGACGACCGGGCCGGGCGCGGCCGCAGTGGGCTCGGGCTGCACGTCGTCGACGCCTGGACCGGACGCGAGCGCGACACGGCGACGCTCTCCGGGGGCGAGACGTTCTTCGCCTCCCTCGCGCTCGCCCTGGGACTCGCGGACGTGGTCACCGACGAAGCGGGGGGCGTCCGTCTCGACACGCTCTTCATCGACGAGGGCTTCGGCAGCCTCGACGACCAGACGCTCGACGAGGTCCTCGACGTACTGGACTCGCTGCGGGAGCGGGATCGCAGTGTCGGCATCGTCAGCCATGTCGCCGACCTGCGCCGACGGATCCACGCACAGCTGGAGATCGTCAAGGGACGCTCGGGATCGGTCGTACGGCAACGGATGGGCGGCTGACGCCCGGGGCACCGGCGACTTCGGCGCGGCAGCGGGAGCGGGAGCGGCAGCGGGAGTGGGAGCGGCAGCCGTTGCCGCTGCCGCTGCCGGAAGGCTCGGCGGCGTCGCCCGCCGGGCGGGGCCGGAGACCGGCCGCGGGGCGACGCCGGTCGGGCGGACAGTCGGACGGACGCCTGGGCGTGGCCGAGGGCGGAGAGGCCGGCGGAGCAGCCGGTCGACGTGGGGGCGGTCGCCTGGTTCACCGGCCAGGTCGGGCGAGATGCCCGGATGACGTCAAGGGACGGTCGGGAGACGTCCGCTCGCGTCAGGAGCCGGCCCGCGGTACCAGCCGGGGATGCCCTTCGGCCGGGCGGGGCTGGTGGGGGCGTCCCGGCGGCCGTGCGATGCCGACGGGCCGGTTTCAGCGGCCGAGCGGTCGGCGGGGCAAGGGTGACGAGTACACGACGCTCGTCGTGACCGAGCCCAGCGTGCCGATCCTGCCCGACACCTCCTCCAGGTGACTCATCGAGCGGGCCGCCACTTTGATCACGAAGCAGTCGTCGCCCGTGACGTGGTGCGCCTCCAGGATCTCCGGGGTGACGGCGACCAGATCGTGGAACGGCTTGTAGTTGCCGTTCGGGTAGCGCAGCCGCACGAACGCGAGGATCGCGAGGCCGAGGCTCTCCGGGTCGACCACCGCCGCGTACCCCTGGATGACACCCGCCTCCTCCAGTCGGCGCACCCGCTCGGTGACCGCGCTCGCGGACATGGAGACGGCGCGGGCCAGTTCGGCGAAGCTGGCCCGGCCGTCGCGCTGGAGGACATCGAGGATGCGCCAGTCCGTGGCGTCCGGGGAATACGCGGTCATGGTCGAGGAATAGCAGGGAAATCCCCGGCCGATCAAGGCAGAGGCCGGGGATCGCTCCTTCAAGGGGAAGGATCACCGGCCGTAGATTCTGGTCATGGAGTTCCGCACAGCCGGTGCGGCGACGGCGCCGGACCGCTCCAGGGCGGGCCGGCGAAAGGAACGGGGAGGGAACCCAGGCCATGGCCATGACCAGCACCACCACCGTGAGTAGCAGCATGAGCACCAGTGGCGCGACGACCGGGAAGACCGCCGCCCGGAACCCCGTCCTTCGCGTGCCGCCGGCGTCGCCCGCCGCTGCCGCCGCCCACTTCGGGGCGAGTCTCGCCTTCCACGCCGACGTGTCCGACGTCGCCGCCGCGCTGGCGGCCGACGGCGACCCCGGGTTCGTCGTCCTCGACTCGCGTTCCACGGCGTCCTGGGACCAGGGGCATGTGCCCGGCGCGATCCACCTGCCCACGGCCCTGATACGCGAGCAGGCCGAGCAGCTCCTCGACAGGGCCGTGCCGGTCGTCACCTACTGCTGGGGCCCCGGCTGCAACGGGGCCGCCCGGGCCGCCCTCGCCCTCGCCGAACTGGGCTTCCAGGTCAAGGAGATGCTCGGCGGGTTCGAGTACTGGGTGCGTGAGGGCTTCGAGTTCGAGACCTGGGAGGGACGCGAGCAGCGCGCCGCGGACCCGTTGACGGCTCCGGCGGGCACGGACGACTGCGGCTGCTGACAGCCGCTCGGCACACCTGCCACCCGCCTCACCGACGCCGGACCCCGCCCTCACCAACGCCGAACCCGGCTCTCACCGACGGCGTGTGGTGCCCTGGCGGAGGCCGTACGGACTCAGTCGCGTATCAGCTGGGCGGGTGGGCAAAGGAATCGTCAATTGCGGCCCGCACGGGCGTGTAGCTTCGGCCCATGGCGAGTTATACGGACACCGGTTCGGTCGAGTGGGTGGAGTCGGGCGGTGGACCGCTCATGGCGATACCCGAAGGGGTGCTGCCGTTCTGGACGGGGGCCGACGGCGACGAGCTGGCCTCCGACTACGACAGGGCCTGCGAGGTGGAGGGCTTCGTCGGCCTGCTCCCCGTCGGCAACGCCACGGCCCTCGTCCTCGGTGAGGACCCCGCCGCCACCGCCTATCTGCCCGAACACGGCACGTTCGTACGGTGGTTCGCGGGCGCATCGGAGAGCGAGCTGCTCGCCGGGGTGCCGGCCGCCCTCGACACAGCGGCATGGGGGCGCGAGGTGCACTGGGAGGTCCCCGGGGCCGTCGTGCTGTTCGACGCGGCATGGCCGGGGGAGGAGTCCACGAAGACGGGGCACCTTCGGATCGCCCTCGCGCCGGGCCGGTACGCGGTGCGCGCGGCGCGCGCCGAGCCGGGCCCGGAGACGTGGCTCGGCCTCGTCCAACTGAGGCCCCTGGGAAGCTGATCGGGGCCGGCGGCCGGGCCGGTCGCTCCGCCGCGCGCGGTGCGGGACCCGGCCGCCGTGCCTGGTCAGAGACGGGACAGCTCGTCGACCAGATCGTCCAGACCCAGCGAACCCTGGGACAGCGCCGCCATGTGCCACGCCTTCGCGTCGAAGGCGTCGCCATGGCGCTTGCGGGCGTTCTCACGGCCCAGCAGCCAGGCGCGCTCGCCCAGCTTGTAGCCGATGGCCTGGCCGGGGATGGAGAGGTAGCGGGTCAGCTCGCTCTCCACGAAGTCCGCCGGACGGCTGCTGTGCGCGCCGAAGAACTCCTCGGCCAGCTCCGGAGTCCAGCGCTCCCCCGGGTGGAAGGGCGAGTCCGCCGGAATCTCCAGCTCCAGATGCATGCCGATGTCGACGATGACACGGGCCGCGCGCATCATCTGCGCGTCCAGGTAACCGAGCCGCTCCTCGGCGTCCTTCAGGTAGCCGAGCTCGTCCATGAGCCGCTCCGCGTACAGGGCCCAGCCCTCGCAGTTGGCGCTGACGCCGCCGATGGTCGCCTGGTAGCGGGAGAGGTTCTCGGCGACGTGGGCCCACTGGGCGAGCTGCAGGTGATGGCCGGGGACGCCCTCGTGGTACCAGGTCGACACCAGGTCGTACACCGGGAAACGGGTGAGTCCCATCGTCGGCAGCCACGTACGGCCCGGGCGTGAGAAGTCCTCCGACGGCGGCGTGTAGTACGGGGCCGCGGCGCTGCCCGGCGGGGCGATGCGCGACTCCACCTTCCGTACCCGATCGGCGAGTTCGAAGTGTGTGCCGTCCAGTTCCTCGATCGCCTGGTCCATGAGGCCCTGCAGCCACTCGCGGACCTCGTCGACGCCCTCGATGTGCCTGCCGTGCTCGTCCAGGTGGGCGAGCGCGACCCACGGGGTCCCGGCGCCGGGCAGGACCTTCTCGGCCTCCTTCTTCATCTCGCCGAGCAGCCGGTGGTACTCCGCCCAGCCGTACGCGTACGCCTCGTCCAGGTCGAGGTCGGTGCCGTTGAAGTAGCGCGACCAGCGGGCGTACCGGTCGCGGCCCACCGTGTCGGGTGCGCCCTCGATCGCGGGCGCGTACACGTCGCGCATCCAGTCGCGCAGCGCGACGACGGCGGCGGTCGCGGCGCGGGCGGCCTCGTCGAGTTCCGTGCGCAGGGTCCCGGGACCCGCCGACGCGAAGTCCTCGAACCAGCCACGGCCCGAGCCGTCCATGTCCGACCACTCCGTGAGCTGTTCGACGAAGGTCGCGGTGGGGCGGGGGCCCGCGTACAGCTTGCGCTCCAGGCCGAGGGAGAGGGACTCGCGGTAGCCGTCGAGAGCCGTCGGCACCGCGCGCAGCCGCTCGGCGATGGCGGCCCAGTCCTCGTCCGTGTCCGCCGGCGTCACGGTGAACACCTCACGCACGGAGTGGGCCGCCGTGTGCATGTTGCCGACGGCCCGCAGGCCCTCCTCGGCCTCGTGCACGCCGAGTTCGGCGGTGAGGCGCTCGCGCAGCAGGCGGGCGCAGCGGCGCTCGATGTCACTGTCCGCGCCGGGCTGCCGCTCCGCCTCGTCGAGCCGGGCCAGCGTCACCCTCGCCAGGTGCGCGAGTGCCTCCTGGCCGGCGGGCGAGGTGTCGGGCAGCCTGCTCGAACTCTCCTTCACGCCGAGGTACGTACCGGTGACCGGGTCGAGGGCGATGAGTTCGTCGACGTAGGTGTCGGCGACCTCTCGGGGCAGCGGGTTCTTCGTCTGTGACATGCGGCCATCCTCATACGGGGACGGGGGCCGCGTCAGCTTCGTTTACCGGGCCTTGTGCCGCGTCAGCCCGATTTGGCCGGGAGCGTGGCCCCCGGCGGATCGGGCGGCAGCAGCGGCCCGCAGTCCCACTGCTGGAAGATCAGCCGGGTTTCGACGCGGGCCACCTCGCGGTGCGCGGTGAACCCGTCCAGAACCAGCCGCTGCAGATCCGCCATGTCGGCGACCGCGACATGCACGAGATAGTCGTCGGGCCCGGTGAGGTGGAAGACGGTACGGGACTCCGGGAGCATCCTGATCCGCTCCACGAACGGCCCGACCAACTCCCTCCGGTGCGGCCTGACCTGCACGGACAGCAGTGCCTCCAGCCCTCGCCCCAGCTTGGCCGGATCGAGCCGCAGCTGATGGCCGAGGATCACGCCCGAGCGGCGCAGCCGGGTGACCCGGTCCAGACAGGTCGAGGGCGCGACACCGATCTGTGCGGCCAGATCCCGGTACGTGGTCCGGGCGTCGTTCTGCAACAGACGCAGAAGATGAAGATCCACCGGGTCCAGTACGACGGATTCGGTCATGCGCCGAACGTAGCACGGAGATGTTCCTCGATAGCCCGCTCGGTGTTCAGGCTGCACCTCATGGACTTCGGCAGCACTGACGTGCGAGACACGTGTGACGACGCAGCGGAGAACGGCGGCCGGGCGGCCGGGGCGGTGGGCACCCGCGTGCGGGCGCTGGCCACCGAGGCCGTGCACGCGGGGCGGGACGATCTCGCCCGGCAGGGTTTGCACGCCCCGCCGATCGACCTGTCCACCACCTACCCGTCGTACGACAGCCGGGGCGAGGCGGCCCGCATCGACGCCTTCGCCACCGACGGCGCCGAGCCGGACGGGCCGCCGGTCTACGGTCGGCTCGGCAACCCGACCGTCGCCCGGTTCGAGACGGCTCTCGCGCGACTGGAGGGCACACAGAGCGCTGTCGCCTTCGCGAGCGGCATGGCCGCGCTGAGCGCGGTGCTGCTCGTACGGAACGCCATGGGCCTGCGCCATGTCGTCGCCGTACGGCCCCTGTACGGATGCAGCGATCACCTGTTGACGGCCGGGCTGCTCGGCTCCGAGGTGACGTGGGTCGATCCCGCGGGGATCACGGACGCCCTGCGGGCGGACACCGGTCTGGTCCTGGTCGAGTCACCGGCCAACCCGACGCTCGCCGAACTCGATCTGCGGGCGATCGCCCACTCCTGCGGGAGTGTTCCGCTGCTCGCCGACAACACCTTCGCCACACCGGTGCTGCAGCGGCCGGCCGAACTGGGGGCACGGCTCGTGCTCCACAGTGCCACCAAGTACCTGGGCGGGCACGGTGACGTGATGGCCGGGGTCGTGGCCTGCGACGAGGAGTTCGCAGGGAGGCTGCGGCAGGTCCGGTTCGCCACGGGGGGCGTGCTGCATCCGCTCGCCGGCTACCTGCTGCTGCGCGGTCTGTCGACGCTTCCCGTCCGGGTGCGCGCCGCCTCGGCGAACGCCGCCGAACTGGTTCGGCGCCTTCGCGCCGACCCGCGTGTCGCCCGGGTCCACTATCCGCGGCTCGGCGGCGCCATGATCGCCTTCGAGATCCATGGTGATCCGCACGAGGTGATCGCCGGGGTCCGTCTCGTCACTCCGGCGGTGAGCCTCGGCAGTGTCGACACGTTGATCCAGCACCCCGCCTCGATCAGCCATCGCATCGTGGACGCGGAGGACCGGCGCGGCAGCGGAGTGAGCGACCGTCTCCTGCGGCTGTCGGTCGGCCTGGAGGACGTGGAGGATCTCTGGCGGGATCTCGACGAGGCACTGGGGTCGGCGCGGGGCGACGGCGCCGTGCGGGAGATGGCGGCGGAGCGGTAGTCCGGGGTGGTAGGCCGGGGCGGTGTGCGGCGTGCGGCGTGCGGCGTTGCGTGTGCGGTGTGCGGTGTGCCGAGAGTGGTGTCGTCCCGGAGCATCGGGACGTGCGGTGCGACCGAGTCACCGGAACGCGGACGGTGGCGGGCCCGGCGTGCTCGCTGGACCCGCCACCGCGCGGAACGGATGCCGGCCGGCCGACCCCGTCCGGCTCCGTCGCTCGGGTCGCCCTTGTCAGTCGCGCACCGAGTGCTCGTGCTCGGGTGTCTGCTCGCGCTCGTCCCCGGGAGCCTCCGCGTACGCCGGGTGCGGGTCGAGGGGCGTCGCGCTCAGGCGGGCCGTGATGACGAGAGTGCCCTCCTCGATCTGGTAGTCGAGGGGGAGGTCGAGGGCGCGCATCGCGGCGACCATGCCGGTGTTGGACGACTGCGTGACGGCGTACACGCTCTCGCAGCCGGCCTCGACGGCCATCGCCACCAGCCGGCCGAGCAGCTCGCCGCCGATACCGCGCCGCTGCCAGTCGTCCTCCACCAGCAGAGCGATCTCCGTTTCGTCGCCGTCCCAGAGCAGATGGCCGAGCCCGACGACGCGCCCCGACGCGGTCTGCACGGCGAGCGTGCGCCCGAAGTGAGGGCTGAGGAGGTGCTTGAGGTACTTGTCCGCGTCGTTGACGGGCCCGTGATAGCGCATGCTCAGCGTCCGCTGTGAGCACCGCTCGTGCATGGCCTTCGCGGCGTCGATGTCACCGGCGTCGGCGCGGCGCACGGTGATGTCGTTGCCCTGGGGCAGTGTCAGGACGTCCCGGCTGTGCGGCACCCGCGGACCGAGCCGGGCGTCCAGCTCGACCAGCGCCCGGGCCCGCGCGAACTCGGTGGGCGTGAACGGCAGATAGGGCCGCTCCACGGTGATCACTCCGCCCTCCGGCGCACGCAACCGCATCACGGTGTCCTCCAGTGCCCCCTCGACGGGAGCCCCCTCGTGCGAACGGTCGCCGCGCACCGACGTGGCGGGCAGCGAACGGATCGTGCACCGCCCGAGCAACTGGCGCAGCGCCAAGGGCAGTTCCGCCGCGTCCAGCGCCGTACGCGTCGCGAGGCCCAGGACACGGGTGGGCGCGTCCACCAGGTCGTGCGCGTCGGCCCGCTCGATCCACGTGCCGCGACCGCCGGCCAGCGCCACCGTGTCGGTGACGTCGGACGCCGCCACCGGCGCGGGAGCACGCAGCAGGAACTCGTCCACGGTGCCCTCGGCCAGCGGATGCGTCTGCAGGCTCAGGATGTCGACCCGCAGAGCGGCCAGCGCCACGCACAGCGCGGCCAGCGACCCGGGCTCGTCGCGCACGGTCGTACGCATCCGCCACAGCACGGCTTCGCCGGAGCCGGCCTCCGGCGAGGTGGCATCCCCCTCGGCCGCCCCGGCCTGCCGCACGGATGCGGGCGGCAGGGCGCCGGTATCGCCCGTCGGCGGGGCGTGACCGTGGCGGCGTGCCCACCATGTGTGGAACCCCGCCGTGGCGATCAGGGCGATCGCCGGAATCGTGAGCAGGGCGGGGCCGTAGGGGCCGTGCCCGGTCAGGTGCGCCACGGTGTCGGCGACTGCCGCGGCCGTGAACAGGGCGGCCAGCCGGATGAGGTGCCGACGCCAGTGGTGGACCGGCCGGCCGTTCTTCGTGCGCGTCACGTGAGACATGTCTGGAGTCATGCGTTCACTGTGGAGCATCGGTGTTGCGTGATCACGAACGCTTTGTGACTGATCGGTTAAGTGTACTTCTGTCTTTTTTGTTGCATTTTTTACGAATCTCGGGGCGGGAATCGAACGCCCCCTGAACGGACTCAACGGGTCGAACTGGCCGAACACGTACAGCACTTGCGCGCCGAGGCCGGAGCCTCGGCGGCCGTGCCCGCTTCAGGCGGCCACTTCCCTGCCCAGGGTGTCACGCAGTCGGCGGGCCTGGGTCACGAGCCGGGACGAGCCGCTCCGCTCCGCCGCCTGCGCGAGATGGGCCACGTCGTCGCGTGCCCCGGTGAGTTCGGCGCACTCTGCGGCGACCGCCAGCAGTTCGCCGTATCCGCGGGTGGCCGGGGCGGCGCCGTCCGTCGCGAGGTCCGCGAGCAGGACGGGCAGCGCGGCCCGGAGTATCGACCAGACGGTGGCGTACGCGCCGGTCGTCGCCGCGGTCCGCACGGACTCGGCGAGCCGCAGGGGCTTCACCGCCCCGCGGCGCACCAACTGCCCCAGGTCCCCGCCGAGTCGCTCGGCGTCCAACTGCCCCCGCGCGGCGAGGACCAGGAGGGCGTCCACCGCGCCGAGCCGGTCCTCCGGGTGACGTGCCCCCAGCCCGTACGCGACGCAGAGGTGCACGGCCTCGCCCGCCTCGCCCTCCGCCTCGGCGATCAGCGGCAGGACCATGGCGGCGTTGCGGGTGTCCTCGACCGAGACCGAGGAGACCTCGCGCATCAGGCGGGCGGCCACCAGCTCGCGCCGCCCGGGCACCACGGCCAGCCAGTGCTGCCGCCCGTCCTGGGTCCAGTAGTGGTGGCAGTATCTGCGCGCCTCGAAGACACCGACGGGCCGGCCGAGCCTGCGGAACGCCGCCGGGAGGTCTGCCGGCAGCCCGTCGAGCTCGCCGAGTTCCAGCAGGATGCGGACCCCCGAGGTGCGTCGCCTGCTCGTGGGCGCCGTCGGGGCGTCGCCCGTGAGCCAGCGTGCCAGCCGCTCTCCGTGCGCCGTGCCGAGCGAGGCGGCCCGCTCGGCGGCGGCAGCGGCCACCGCACGGTCGTCGCGCCGTACCCGGAGCAGTGCCTGCGCGAAGTCGGCCGCCCCGGGCCGGGCGCCGAGCCGGTGGTACTCGCCGAGGCGGGACACGAGCTCGTCCGGCTCCAGGAATCCGGACGCCCAGGTGGGCGTGGCGAGCAGAAACGGCATCGGGTCGGTGCGCACCCGGTAGGCCGCCTCCCACAGACGCGCGTTGAAGGCGGCGCTCATCGCGCTGTGCACGCAGGGGTCCGACATCGGTCCGTGCTGATCGGCCTTGTGCAGCGTGGCCGTCCGTACCCGTCCCAGCAGGGCCGCGAGCACGACCTCCAGGCCGTGCGGCGCATCCCGGAAGTACTCGTCCGCCGAGTGGTGCTGAAGCTCGGCGCCGGCCCACCAGAGCCGCGCGACCACCGGTGTCAGGGCTTCGGTCAACTCCGCCTGGTGCCGGTGGGCGTGCCGCACCAGGCCGTCCAGGGCGCGCTCGAACGCGGCCACGTCCCCGTCGCCGGACGCCAGCAGGGCGCCGACCTCCTCTGCCAGTTCGGTTGCCGAGTCCGGCGCGGACGCGAGCCGGTCCGGCACCGGCGCGGGAGGCAGCAGCTCCAGATACGGCGGCGGCGCGAGCGCTGCCGCGTCCATTCCCAGGACCGCGCCGGCACGTGCTCGCAGTCCGGCGCTCAACCGGGCGGCCGCGTCGGCCACTTCCTCACGCGCCCGCTCGTCCACCACACCGATGTGCCGCTCCACCAGCTTCCACGCACGCTCCTGCAGGTCAGTGTCCTCGTGCCCGAAGGCCTGCGCCACCGAGGGCAGCAGTTCGGTGGCGGTGGACGGGTCGCGCCGGAGCACCTTCCCGAGAAGCACGAGCTGGGCGCGCACCAGCTTCTTCTCCGTGCGGAACAGCATGCCGTCGGACATCTCGGCGAGCTGACGGGACGTGATCCCGCCGGCCGACGCCAGCGAGCCCAGCACCGACTGGGCGTGGGCCGCCACGGTGGAGGCCGCGTGGGAGGTGAGCGCCAGCCAGTCGGCGACCCGCTCCCGCTCCTCGTCCCGGCTGAGCCCGAGTGCCGCCAACAGCCGCAGGAAGACGCGGCAGTCGGACGCCGCGCCGCCCCGCAGCAGCCGGGCCACGCAGTCGTCCACCAGGGCCTTCCGATCGAGGACACCCTCCTCGGTGACCCGCGCGAGGGCGGCGCACCAACTGTCCGGACCGTCGCCGAAGAGCCAGTCCAGGTGGCCGCCGATGTCGGGGATCCCGAAGAGCGCGGGGACGAGGTCCGCCGTGTACGGATCCTGGCGAAGCCTCTGCGCAACGGTGTCGCCGCGCTGCCACAGGCTGCCGATCTGCTCGACCCAGCCGACGACGTAGGTCTCCGTCGTCGGCACCGCGCAACCTGACAGCCGCACCAGCCCCGCCATCAGCTCGTAGGGGACCTGGGCGGTCGCCGGGCGGTCCGCGAGCCGCCGCGCGAGGTTGCCCAGCCAGTCCCGCTCCCGGTCGCCCAGCACATGGAGCAGTGCCGCGGGAGACGCCTGGGACCAGCGCATGTCGGCCGCGGTGATCCAGCCCGCCGCACCGGCCGCTCCGGTGTGGCAGGCCGCACCGGCCGCGTGCAGTGCGGGATACGCCGTGCGGGACGCGGCGTCCCAGGGCGCGACCCGCAGCTCCTTGCGCAGCTCCTGCAGAGCGGGCAGACAGAGCCGCCGCTGCGGATCCGTCATCCCGTCCAGCAGGCCCGCGGCCTCGTTGGTCCGCCCCGCCCGTACGGCCGCCAGCAATGCTTCACTCACCGGCACCGCATCGCTCACCGGAACCGCATCCCTCACCGCACTGCTCATCGCACACCCCCGTCGACCAGAACCTCCGCCTGCCCGGACACCGCGCCGCGGCGGACCATGCGTACCGCCAGCGCGTGCTTGCACGGCCCGCGCCCGCCCCGGTACCTGGCCCACCACAGGCAGCTGCAGCTCAGCACCCCCGCGTCGTCGCGCACCCGGTGCGCGTGCCCGTCCTCGGCGGTCACCGTGGCGAGGACGCCGTCCAGGACCACCGCGCCCGCGCCCACGAGATCCCGGGCGGCCCGCAACCGGGGGTTGTACCGCTCCACGCGCCCGGCGTCGTAAGGGAGTTCGCGATGGAAGTAGGCCGCTTCCGCCGTGTCGTAGCCCACGCGTCCCGAGGTGCCCAGCCGGACGAGGGCCGCCCGCACCCGCTCGGCGGGCAGTCCCGAGGAGGCGGACAGGTCCCCGACGTCGATCCTGGGTTCCCAGGCCAGCAGGACCGCGATCAGTTCCGCGTCCTCGGCCGTCTCGTCCGCGGCCAGCGCGTCGAGTACTCCTCCCTCGCCGGAGAAGCCCCGGGAGGCCTCCGGTGACAGCGTCAGTGTGAGCCGCATCCCGGGCAGGACGACCTCCCAGGCACTGGCCGTGGCGGCGCCCCCGGCGAGCGCGGGACCGTACACCCGCAGGGCCGACGCGTACCGGAGCACCCGCTGGAGGGCGATCAGCCGCTCCGGGCCCGGAAGACAGACCGCTCCGGGCACCGACCGGGTCGTGGGCCGCAGGACATGCCCCGCGGGCACCACCCACCGCGCGCCCCGGGAAGCGCCCCGCGCGCTGGAACGGGGCAGCGAGCGCAAGAACCGCACGGCCTCCGACGCGGGCAGTTCGGCCCGCAGGTCGAAACCGGCCGCTATCACCTGGGCCTCGGCGAAACCCCGCAGCCAGCGGTCCGGCAGCGGCACCTTCTTCTCCACGACCGGCCCGTCCAGGGTGGTCACGGCCATCTCGTCCGGGCCGACACGCAGGTGCAGCGGATCGTCGGAACCGATCCTCGACAGAGCCTCCCGCAAGGGGTTGTTGACGTCGACGTTCGTCGTGCCGTGCCCCACCTCGCCGCCGTCGAGACCCGCTTCCAGGACGTCCAGCCGGGCGTACACCCCGCCGCAGCCGGAGAAGGACTCGAAACGCAGCCGGTCGCCGTTGCCCGTGACCACCGGGTCCAGGGACGCCGCGAGCTGCCGCTGGAAGTAGCGCGCCCTCGCCACGTCGGCGACCGCGAGCAGCCCGGCCGACGCCACCTGAGGCGATGTCAGGAACCCCGCGAAGAAACGGGGATGCTCCTCGACACCGCGGGGCGTCGCACCCCGCGAGGTCTCAAGTCCCAGGCGGCCTCCGCCCGGTGAGGACTCCAGCGCGGAGGGTCGGGTGTAGGCCACGGCCTGCAAGGATCGCGTCATGGAAAAACCGTAGAGGCGACCACTGACAATCAGCCCTGACCTGCGCGGACAGCGGCGCCGGGCAGGACGCCGACGTGCCGCGTACCGGGGGATGACGCCGGTACGCGGCACGGGTTTCGAGGGTACGGGAACCGCGGCCCCGCACCCCCTCGGCACGCGCCACGGGAGGAGCCGTGACGAGAGAGAACTACTGCCCCACGCGCCCCGGCTGCAGGACCTTCGTGAACAGGACCGCCCCTCCGGTGGCCCGCAGACGAACCGTCAGTTCGCCGCTGTCACCGTCGATGTCGACCTCGCCGAAGTACTGGGGCGACTCCATCGGGGAAACGTTCGCTCTCGTCGGCGCCTTGACGAAGACCCGGTCCGGACCGAACGTGCCGTCCAGCGCGTTGGCCTGGAAACCGCCCGCGGCGAGCGGGCCGGAGACGAACTCCCAGAACGGCGCGAAGTCCTTGAACGCCGCACGCGACGGGTCGTAGTGCTGTGCCGAGGTGTAGTGGACGTCGGCCGTCAGCCACACCGTGCCGGTGATCCGGCGGTGCTTGACGAACCGCAGCAGCTCCGCGATCTGGAGCTCGCGGCCGAGCGGAGCGCCCGGATCGCCCTGTGCGACGGCCTCGATGTCCGTCGCGCCGTCCGGCACGACCAGGCCGAGCGGCATGTCGGCGGCGATCACCTTCCACACGGCGCGCGACCGTGCCAGTTCCCGCTTCAGCCAGGCCAGTTGCTCCGCGCCCAGGATGCCGGTGGTGTCGTCGGTCTGCCGCCCGGGGGAGTTGGCGTTGCGGAACGTGCGCATGTCCAGCACGAACATGTCCAGCAGGGGGCCGTGGCGCACGACCCGGTGCACCCGGCCCTCCTCGCCGGTGGCGGGCAGCGTGGAGATCGGGAAGTACTCGCTGAACGCCTTGCGGGCCCGCGACGCCAGCGTGTCGACGTCCTTGACCGTGTAGCGGGCGTCGGTGAGGATCTCGCCCGGGTACCAGTTGTTGACGACCTCGTGGTCGTCCCACTGGGTGATCGTCGGGACCTGCGCGTTGAACCGGCGCACGTTCTCGTCGAGCAGTGAGTACCGGAAGTTGCCGCGGTACTCGGCGAGGGTCTCCGCGACCTTGGACTTCTCCTCGGTGGTGACGTTCCGCCAGACACGGCCGTCCGGGAGCGTCACGGACGCCGAGAGCGGGCCGTCCGCGTAGATCGTGTCGCCGCTGCACAGGAAGAAGTCGGGGTTGCGGCGGCGCATCTCCTCGTACGCGTAGAGGCCGCCGATGTCCGGGTTGATGCCCCAGCCCTGGCCCACGATGTCGCCGGACCACAGGAACCGGACGTCCTGGCGCCGCTTCGAGGGCGCTGTCCGGAAGGTGCCCAGGACGGGTTCGCCGGTGCGGCGGTAGTCGTCGGGGTCGGCCAGTGTCACCCGGTAGTGGATCTGCTCCCCGGACGGCAGACCGCGGAGCGGGACCGTACCCGTGAAGTCCGTGTCGGCACCCAGGAGCGGGCCGTGCCATCTGCGCGGCCTGCGGAACGACTCGGTCGCGGAGGTCTCCACGATCATGCGTGCGGGCCGGTCGGAACGCACCCACACCAGACCGGAGTGCGTGGTCACGTCTCCGGCCTGCACACCCCACTGCGCCCTGGGCCGCCCCGACAGGGCGAACGCCGGAGCCGCGGCGGCGACTGCGGAGGGCAGGGCGAGTGCCGCCGACGCGGCGAGCGTGCCGCGCAGGACGCTGCGGCGGCCGGGGAGCGGGCTCGGCGGGCTGAGTGGCATGGGGCGCCTCCTGGGGCGGGTTCGGCCGATGTGCATGGCTATGGATACAACTACTGGTGTGCCGCAGCGCACGCGGAAACCGCAAGTGAACAACGCGCTCCGCTCCACCCGACGTGCGGATCCGGCCGGACTCGGCGGACATGCGCGGGACGGTGTGAGCCCTCGGCGCGGCCCCCTCAAGTCACTGGGCTTGGGGCGGCGCGCGGGCGCCGTCGCCCGGCTACCCGGGGCGCGTCGCCGTGGCCAGAAGGCGGATTCCCTCGCGGATGCGTGCCGGGGACACATGCGCGTACCCGAGGACGAGTCGCACCACGTCGTCCTCGGACGGAGTCCGTGTGTAGTCCGAGAGCGGGCGGACGGCGACGCCGGCCCCGGCGGCGGAGGCCAGGAAGCGCCGGGGCGGCCCGTACCGGTCGGGCAGCGTCGCGATGACGTGCAGACCGGCCGCGATGCCGGAGACCTCCGTCCCGGGAAGGTGTTCGGCCAGGGCCGTGACCAGCGTGTCGCGGCGCTCCCGGTACGCGCGCCCGCAGCGGCGGAGCTGCCGGTCGTAGTCGCCGCGTTCCACGAAGCGGGCGAGAAGCGCCTGGTCGACGACGGGATTGCCGAGGTCCATCGTGCGTTTGCGTTCGACGACCTCCTCGGCGAGCGACGCCGGTACCAGCAGCCAGCCGAGCCGCAGCCCGGGGGCCAGCGACTTGCTGACGGAACCCGTGTACGCGACGTGCTCCGGATCGAGGCCCTGCAGGGCGCCCACCGGCGCCCGGTCGTAGCGGAAGTCGCCGTCGTAGTCGTCCTCGACGACGAGCCCGTCCACGGACCGTGCCCAGTCGAGGAGTTCCGCGCGGCGGCGCGCGGAGTACGCGATCCCCGACGGGAACTGGTGCGAGGGAGTCGTCACCACGGCCCGCACCCCCGACGCCCACAGCGCCCCGCCGTCCAGACCCTCGCCGTCCAGCGGCAGCGGTACGACGCCGAGACCCGCCGACGCGTACAGGGCCCCGTGATCGGGGCTTCCGGGGTCCTCCACGCCGACGGCACGCACCCCGCGCGCGTGGAGCACGAATCCCAGCAGTGTGGTCGCCTGGGCCACACCGGAGACGACCATCACCCGCTCCGGATCCGCGACCACCCCCCTGCGCCGGGTGAGCAGCTCCGCGAGCGCGCGGCGCAGCCGGGGCAGCCCGCGCGGATCCGGGTAGCCCAGGGCGTGGTGCGGCAGTTCGGCGAGCACCCCGCGCTGCGCGGCCGACCACGCCGCGCGCGGGAACAGCGACAGGTCGGGCGTCCCGGGCAGGAAGTCCGCCCGCGCGCCGGGGGAGCGGGGCGCGAGGTCCCGCACGAGAGGGTCGGCCGCCCGCGCGGCACCGCCGACCCAGGTCCCCGCACCCCGGTCACTGCGGAGGTACCCCTCCGCGGTCAGCTGCTCGTACGCCTCCGTGACCAGGCCCCGTGACACCCCGAGATCGGCGGCGAGTTCACGGCTGGACGGCAGCCGGGTGCCCGGCGCGAGCCGCCCCGCCCGGACCGCCTCCCGCAGCGCCGTCTGCAGGGCACGGCCACGCGCGCGTGCCGGTGCCGAAGCGGCCGGCAGGAGCATGTCCCAGGCGCCGGCCCGGTCCGCCGCGGCGGACCCCTCCGGATTGGTCCCCGATGACGTCATGGAAGTGGACCTTAAACCGGACCGCGGTCCTTCATAGCGTCACACCCATGAACGCCACCACCACGCGCGGGTCCCTGCTCGCGGCCCTCGCCTGTGTCCTCGTCGGAGGCTCCTTCACCGCCAACAGCGTCCTCGGCCACTATCCGTACGCGGGCGGCCAGTTCCTGCGTTACGGCCTCGCGTGCCTGCTGCTCCTCCCCCTGGTGGGGCGGGGCGGGGCGGCGCCCCTGCGCGCACTGACCCCGCGTCACTGGACACGCCTCGCGCTGCTCGCGGCCGTCGGCATGGTCGGTTTCAACCTCGCCGTGATCGCCGCCGAACGGACCGCGGAACCCGCGATACCGGGTGTCTTCGTAGGCTGTGCCCCGGTTGTCGTCGCCGTGCTGGTCCCCCTTCAGGAGGGCCGCCGGCCCCAACGGCTCGTCCTGTACGGAGCGTTGCTCGTGGCAGGCGGCGCCGTCACGGTCCAGGGCTGGGGCCGTACCGACGGCGCCGGAATCGCCTTCTCCGTGTGCGCGCTCGTCGGAGAGGTCGGCTTCGCGGTGCTCGCGGTGCCCGTCCTGCGGCCGCTCGGGCCGAGGCTGCTCTCCGCGACCGTGTGCGGGATCGCGGCGGTCGAGTCGGCGGTGGCCGGGGTGATCGTCGACGGCCGTGCCTGGCTGCGGACCCCGGACTCCACCGAGGCCGTCGCCCTGCTGTGGCAGGCGGCGATCGTCACGGTCGTCGGCTTCGTCTGCTGGTACATGGGCATGCAGCGCATCGGCGCGGAGCGCGCGACGCTCTTCTCCGGCCTCATCCCGGTGGCCGCCGCCTGCACGGCCCCGCTCGTCGGAACGGGGTCCTACGGGGCGGCACAGGCCGTGGGCAGTGCCCTGGTGGGCGCCGGAGTCGCCCTCGGGTCCGGTGCGTCGAGCCGCCGAGCGCGGGGCTCAGCGGCTGCCGTCCAGGATGACCCGGGCGACCAGCGCGGGGTCGTCGTTCATCGGGACGTGACCGCAGCCGGGCAGCCGCACCAGCCGGGCCCCGGGGATGATCTGCTTGGCGCGGACCCCCTGGCGGCGCACCAGGATCCGGTCCCGCATCCCCCATGCGACGGTGACGGGGAGCCCGGGGACGTCGTCCGTGAACTGCACCGAACCGCCCGCCCTGAGGGTTTCCACGAATCCCTGGGCGTTGGCCAGCGCGAGGGTCTCGGCGATCACCGCCTCGGGTGAACGGCGGGCCGGGCGCGCGTAGATGCTGCTGGTCAGGACCGCGCGACCGGCCGCCGACCGCGACAGCCGCTCGACCATCGGCAGTGGCATGCTCCGGGCCGCCTGCCGCATCGCCTGCAGCAGTCCGAACGCGTACCGCCGCTCGACGGGCGACCAGAAACCGGCGGGAGAGAGCGCCGTGACGGACCGTACGAGCTTCTCGCGGCCCAGTTCGAGGGCCAGCAGGCCGCCCAGGGAGTTCCCCGCCACATGCGGCCGGTCGATGTCCAGCGTCTCGCACAGCGCGGCGAGCGCCGTGTTCATCGTCGTCAGGTCGTGGGCGAGGCCGTCGGGCAGCGCGGGGGACTCACCGAAGCCGGGCAGGTCCACCGCGATCACGTCCCGCTCGGCCGCCAGGAGGTCGACGACCGGGTCCCACGCCTGCCGGTGGTGGCCTATGCCGTGCAGCAGCAGGAGCGGCTGGCCGCTGCCCACGCGCGTGTACGCGAGGGTCACGGTCCGCGGGCCGTGCGGAGAGGGGACGCTGAAGGAGACCGTGGCGGCCATGGACTGCTCCTCGACTGGAACCGGGGCGACTCCTAGACAGCTTGTCAGCAATTGCTACCGGCGGGTAGCCCCCTGCTGTCGCCAACCTTCTGTCCGTACGTCGCACAAGGCGCCCCATGCCCCTCCCGGCCGGTCCCCGGCGGCTCCTGATGTCGCTGGACACGAGCCGACGCGCCGGGATGGGATGGCTTCGTGGCTACCGACACCGTGACCGAGGTCTTCCAGGAGCACCGGCCCGTTCTGATGGGCGTCGCCTACCGCATGCTCGGCCGGGTGGCCGACGCCGAGGACGTGGTGCAGGACGCGTGGCTGCGCTGGTCCGGCGCCGACCGCTCGGGCGTGCGCGAACCACGCGGCTACCTGGTGCGCGTCGTCACCCGGCTCGCCATCGACCGGCTGCGGCAGGTCCAGTCCCGCAACGAGGCCTACGTGGGACCGTGGCTCCCCGAGCCGTACCTCACCGACTTCGGGGACACCGTCGCCGACACGGCCGAGCGCGCCGTCCTCGCCGACACCATCTCGCTGGCCGTCCTCGTGGTCCTGGAGTCCCTCTCACCGCTGGAGCGCGCGGTGTTCGTGCTCCGGGAGGCCTTCGGCTATCCGTACGCGGACATCGCCGTCACCCTCGACCGCAGCGAGTCCGCCGTACGGCAGCTCGCGGGGCGGGCCCGCCGTCACGTCGAGGAGAGACGCCCGCGCTACGAGGTCGACCCCGCCGAACGGCGTGACCTCACCGAGCGGTTCCTCGCCGCGGCGTTCGAGGGTGATCTGGACGGACTCATGTCCCTGCTGGCTCCGGACGTGCGCCTGGTGGGCGACAGCGGAGGCCTGTCGAAGGGGCCGGTGCGCGCCATCGAGTCGGCCGACAAGGTGGGCCGTTTCGTCGCCGGCATCGCACGCAAGGGCGTCGTGGACGTGTCCGTCCGGCTCATCGAGGCCAACGCCGGTCCGGCGCTGCTGGTGATGTCCGGAGGCAAGCCCGACAGCGTCCTCCAACTGGACGTCGCCGACGGCCGGATCCAGTGCGTCTACATCGTCCGCAACCCGGAGAAACTGCTGCTCCTCGCCGTCGACTGACGAGGCCCGGCCCGGCCGGGACCCCCGCCCCCGGAGGCTGGGGTCTCTCCGTCGTGTCACCCGTTCGACGTATCGCGAACGTCGCATGAACGCTCTGTGGCAGCCCGTCTGTGTGAGCGGTAACAGTACGAGGATTGGTCTTGACCAAGGGTGGGGGCGGCCCTATGGTCGCAGGGATAGTGCAGGAACCTTTAATAAACAAGGGCGCTAAAAGCCGCCGGTACACGGCGATTGCGGAGGACAGGGTGGGGACCACGCAGTTGGATACGGTGCCGGAGCCCAAGTACTGGCACCTCAGGACCGTGCTCAGCGAAGCACTGGACTCCGAGTTCTCGGTGGGCGAGATCCTGCCCAACGAGCGCGATCTGGCAGCCCGGTTCGGCGTAGCCAGGGCCACGCTCCGCCAGGCCCTGGAGCAGCTCGAACTGGAAGGGCGGCTCCAGCGCCGCCGCGGTGTCGGCACGACCGTGGCCCCGCCGAGGATGGGTGTGGCCGTCGGCTCCGAGCAGCATGTCTGGCCGGGCGCGGCCGGTGACGCCTGGCAGCCGGCGGACTGCTCGGTCGCGGTCCCGCCCCCGGCGGTGGCCAAGGTCCTGGAGACCGAGAGCGACGAGCAGGTGCACGTCGTGCGCCGCTCCCGGATGACGCACGGCCAGCCGGTCGCCGCCGAACTGCTGTACATCCCGGCCTTTTCGGTGCCCGAGCTGTCGGGCATCGACGCACCCGCGGGAGTCGCCCGCGCGCGTGCGGTACTGCGGGAGCTCCAGCGCCTGGACCTGGACGGCCAGGACCGTGCGGTCGAGCTCGGCTCGGCCCGGGCGGACGACGCGAAGGAGCTGGACCGCCTTCCCGGCGCGCCCGTCCTCGTCGTCACGACCCGCTTCGTCGCCGAGGGACGCACGGCGGCGGTCTCCGTCGCCACCTACCGCGCCGACACCTGCCGGCTGACCTTCGGCGACTCCGGCGGCGTGGAGATCCACCACGACCCGGAGCGTCGCGCTTCCTGACCGGAGCCGAATCTCGCGCACACGTCGCGCCCCGCCTCCGGGGCGCGACGTTCTGCTGCCGGGAGCCGGGAGCCGGGAGCCGGGAGCTGCGGCGCTGTGCCGCTGCTGTGCGACCGCCGATGACCGCGTGCCGCCGTGCGGCGACGAGCCCTGCGGTACGGGGCCTGACGTGACGCGGGACCGTGGCGCGGGGTGCCCCGGGTGGCTTCCGAGGGCCGCTTCAGCGCCGTGCCGTCACGGTGCCCTCCACCGCGAAGAGCTGCTCCTCCACATGGTCGAGAGCCAGCCGCAGCGCGCCCGTCGCGACGGCCGCCTCGCCCAGCAGCGACAGCGTCACCCGGGGCGGCCGCAGACAGTAGCGGGCCAGCTCCTTGCGCAGCGGCTCCAGGACGCCGTCGATGCCCGCCGCCCAGCCGCCGATCACGACGAGTTCCGGGTCGAGGGCCAGGACGAGCGCGGCCACGTCGTGCACCAGCCGCTGGATGAAGCGGTCCACGGCCGCCAGAGCCCGCTCGTCGCCTTCACGCGCGTGCGTGAAGACCTCCGCCACCGCCTGCTCGTCGAGCGGGTGCAGCGGTTCGCCGGTCGTCGACAGCAGCGTCTCGGGAGTCGCCTCCCGGCCCAGCAGGTGCAGCGCGCCGATCTCACCGGCCGCCCCGCCGTATCCGCGGTGCAGACGCCCGCCGATCAGGGCCCCGGCGCCCGGGCTCAGGCCGGCCAGGACGAACACCATGTCGTCGGAATCGGTGGCGGCGCCCTTCCAGTGCTCGGCGACCGCCGCCGCGTTGGCGTCGTTCTCCACGAGCACCGGGCACTTGAAGGAACGGCGCAGCCGTTCGCCCAGCGGCAGGCCCGTCCACTCCGGAAGCGCCGTACCGAGGCGTACCGTGCCGTCGGCCTCGACGATGCCCGGGGAGGCCACACCGACGGCCCGCAGGGAACCACGTGCGATTCCCGCGCGCCGCAACAGTTCGGCGACGGCCGTACGCAGCCGTTCGAGCCGTTCGTCCGCCGGAGCCGTCTCGCAGACGTCCTTGGCGAGCGAGCCGAGGACGCGGCCGTCCAGATCCGACAGGAGCACCGCCACACGGTGCGGGCCGATCTCCAGCCCCAGCAGATGGCCCGCCTCCGCCCGGAAGCGGAACCGGCGCGCGGGCCGGCCCTGGCGCCGCGCGGCACTCTCGTCGGCCGCGGTCTCCACGACGAGCCCGCCGACGATGAGACCCTCCACGACACCCTCGACGGTGGGCCGGGACAGCCCGGTCACCCGGGTGATCTCGGTGAGGGTCGCGAAGTCCGTGGCCCGCAGCGCGTGCAGCACCACCGCGGAGTTGATCCTCCGCAGCAGAGAGGGATCCCCGCCGGTCAACTGCCCCAACGTCCGTCCTCCCAGCTCGTGCGCGTGTCGGTTGGCCGGATCGTACTCGGCGCGGCGGGTCCCGGCGAGTGCCGGGGACCCCTTCACCGCCCGGGACCGGAATCAGCCGGGTGCCACGAAACCCGACTCGTACGCCGCGATCACCGCCTGCGTGCGGTCCCGGGCCCCCAGTTTTGCCAGTACCGCGCTGACGTGGGACTTCACCGTCTCGGTGCCGACCACCAGCCGCGTGGCGATCTCCGCGTTCGACAGACCCCGCGTCATCAGCCGCAGCACCTCCGCCTCACGGTCGGTCAGGGCCGCCCGCTCCAGGGCGGCCCGGGCCGCGGGATTCCCGTCGCCGTCCCCGAACTCCGCGGCCAACTGCCGCACCGACGCCGGGAACAACAGCGACTCTCCCTCGGCGACCAGCCGCACGGCATGCACGATCTCGGCCGGCCGGGCCCGCTTCAGCAGAAAGCCGTCCGCCCCCGCGCGCAGCGCCTCGTACACGTACTCGTCGTTCTCGAAGGTCGTCACCACGAGGATCTTCGGCGGCCGGTCGACGGTCCGCAGCACCGCGCGCGTGGCCTCGATACCGTCCATCAGCGGCATACGGACGTCCATCGCGACGACGTCGGGCCGCAGCCGCCGCACCAGCGGGATCACCGCCGCGCCGTCGGCGGCCTCACCGACGACCTCGATGTCGGGCTGCGCCTCCAGAACGGCCCGCAGACCGGCTCGTACGAGGGGTTCGTCGTCGACGAGCAGAACGGTGACCGGCATCCGGCCAGCGTAGATCAGCGCAACGGCAGCTCGACGTGCACCTGCCAGTCGCCCTCGTCCGGGCCGGTCCGCGCGGTGCCGCCGAGCAGCGAGGCCCGCTCCCGTATGCCGCGCAGGCCGCTGCCCCGGCCAGGCCCCGGTATCTCCGCGGTCAGCGGGTTGCGCACCTCCAAGGAGAGCGTCCGGCCCTCGACCGCGATACGGATGCGGACGGGCACCGAGCCCGCGTGCCGCAGCACATTCGTGAGGGACTCCTGGAGGATGCGGTAGCCCTCGCGCGAGACCGGTCCGGGCACCGTCTCCAGAGGGCCCGTCATCTCGGCGTCGATCTTCGCCCCCGATGTGCGCGCCGACTCCAGGAGCCGGTCGGCCTCCACCAGGGTGGGGCGGCCGCTCGCGGGCCGCTGCGACTCGCGCAGCACACCGAGCACCCGCTCCAGGTCCTCCAGCGCGGCACGGCCGGTGTCCTCGATGGCCAGCAGGGCCCGGTCGGTGAACTCGGGGCTCCCCGCGGCACGCGCGGCTCCGGCCTGCACCACGGCCACCGTCAGCGCGTGCCCGATGGAGTCGTGCAGTTCACGGGCGATGCGGGTGCGCTCCAGGAGCTGCTCGGTGCGCTCCTCCAGAGCGGCGAGCCGCTCGGCGGCGGACGGACCGAGCAGACGGCGCGCGATCACCGTCATCAGCTCGCCGAGGCCGACCACGGCGGCGTACAGCGCGACCAGGGGGAGGGGCGCGAGCAGCGCGTAGGCCCAGTGCGGCTGCGACACCGGAAGGAACGGATTGTCGTCCGGCACGTAGCCCGTCGAGATCCGGATCAGGTCCACGGTGATGACCGGCAGCCAGACCGAGACACCCGCCACCACCCACCCCAAGGCCATGCGCGCTTCCAGCAGGAGCACCGTCCGCAACCGGTCGTGCCAGGTGGCCGACGGCGCGACGGAGATGGTCGCGTCCTGCCCCCGCTCCCCGCGCGCGTCCCCCTCGCCCGGCGACAGCATGTACCTCGCCTGCACACCCTCGCCCCGGCGCACGGCAGGGATCAGCCCCAGCGGAATGACCAGCAGTGCGGGCACCCACGGCTTGGTCTGGTCGATGAACATCCACAGACTGACGAACAGCATCGGCACCCACAGGTGCAGCAGCCGGGTGTACGTCGTCCCGCGGGTCAGCGGGCGCAGCAGGCGGACCATCCCGTCATCGTGCCAGCCGGCACCGACAACGAGCCTCCCCCGGGCGGGGGAGACGCACTCCCCGGGCGGGGGAGGCCCAACACCCCTCCCGCCGACCAGTCTTGGGCCATGACCAGCATCGACGTCCAAGAACTCACCAAGGAGTACGGCACCACGCGAGCCGTGGACCGGCTGACCTTCGGTGTCGCGCCGGGCCGTGTCACCGGCTTCCTCGGGCCCAACGGCGCGGGGAAGTCCACCACCATGCGGCTCGTACTCGGCCTGGACCGGCCCACGTCCGGCACCGCGACCCTCGGCGGACGCGCCTACGCGACCCTCGACGAGCCGCTGCGCCACGTCGGCGCCCTGCTCGACGCGCAGGCCGCACACGGTTCGCGTACCGCCCGGGACCACCTGCGCGTCCTCGCGGCGAGCAATCGCCTGCCGGAGCGCCGCGTGGACGAGGTCCTGGAGGAGGCGGGGCTGGCCTCCGTCGCCCGCCGCCGGGTCAGGACGTACTCGCTGGGCATGCGCCAGCGACTGGGCATCGCCGCAGCGCTGCTCGGTGACCCGCCGGTGATCCTGCTCGACGAGCCGTCGAACGGCCTCGATCCCGAAGGCATCATCTGGATCCGGGAGTTGCTGCGACGCCTGGCCCGTGAGGGCCGCACCGTGCTCGTCTCCAGCCATCTGATGAACGAGACCGCGTCGTTCGCGGACCAGCTCGTCGTACTGGGCCGCGGCAGACTGCTCGCCGACATGCCGATGCGGGAGTTCATCCACGCGCGCGTGGACCCCCGGGTACGGGTGCGCACCACGGACGGACCGGCCCTTCGTGAGCTGCTCGCACGGAACGGATACGACGCCGTGGAGAGGGCGAGCGGGGGTGAGAGCGCGGGTGAGGACGAGAGGTGGATCGTGCACCACGCGCGCGTGGAGGACATCGGCCGCCTCGTGTCGGCCGCGGGTCTGCCCCTCCTCGAACTCGCCGCGGAGGAAGGCACGCTGGAGCAGGCCTACCTCGATCTGACGGCCCCGGAGGCCGAGTTCGCAGCCCAGTCCCCGACCCAGCCGCAGGAGGTCTGACCGTGCCGTTCACTCCCGCACTCCACTCGGAGTGGCTCAAGATCCGTACGCTTCGGTCGCTCGTCGCCGGACTGGGCGCCGTCGTGGCCGTCACCGCGGTCTTCTCCGCGCTCGCCGGGCTCGACAACGCAGCGGACGCGGACTTCGACCCCCTGTTCTCGGCGTTCTTCGGCGTCAGTTTCGGGCAGATCGCGGCGATCACCTTCGGCGCGCAGGCCGTCTCCGCCGAGTTCCAGGGCGGTGCCCTGCGGGTCTCGCTCGCGGCCGTGCCCCACCGTGGGCGCTGGTTCGCGGCGAAGGCGGCGGCGGTGGGGCTACCGGCCCTGGCGGTCGGCCTCCTCACCGGAGTCGTGAGCCTGCTCGTGGGCAAGGCCGTCCTCGGCGACCGGGGAAGCGGGCTGGGCTGGGGCGAGGGGGTGCGGGCAGCCGTGGGCTGCGGGATCTACCTCGCGCTGATGGCCCTGTTCGCCGCCGGACTGACCGCGCTGCTGCGCAGCGGCGTCGCCACCCTGAGCATCCTCATCCCCTTCCTGCTCATCGTCTCCTTCGTGGTCGGCGACGTGTCCGGGAGCGTGTCCGACTTCCTGCCCGACAAGGCGGGACAGGTGATCCTGCACGAGACGTGGGACGGCGCGCTCGGCCCGTGGACAGGACTCGCGGTGACGGCGGCGTGGGCAGGGGCCGCGCTGCTGGCCGGTGCGTGGAGCGTCCGGCGCCGGGACGCGTGAACCGGCAGGAGGCCCCCGCACCTGACGCATCGCCACTTGTCAGTGGTGGCCGCTTTACTGGAACGCATGACCACGGCACAGCACCTGGCCACGATCGACCTGCTGCGCACCCGCGACTTCCCCGCGGAGCACGGCAGGTCGGACGTCGGCACGGCGGGACCCGGTTACCACATCGCCGAGTTAGCGACGAGCGACGGCTTCTGGGAGGACGACGGCACGGGGAGGGAGGAGACGGAGACGCAGTACGAGCTCGACAGGGACGGCCTCTCCGAGCGGTTGACCAGCCGCTGGGGCCGTCCGGGCGTCTTCAGCCTGGCCGGTGTCTTCGAGCGGAGCATGGACGGCGAGGACATACCGGAGCCCTGGGGCACGCTCAGCTCACACGTACCGGACATCCACCTCTGGAGGACCGACACCCAGGACCGCTGGATCGCCCTGGGCGTCTCCCAGTGGGACACGGAGCTGCCGTTCCAGCTGCTCGCCGTGGTCACCGAGGTCGACCCGCCGTGAATCAGCCCCGGCTCCCGGACGCCTTCCGCAGCCGCCCGAACTCCTCCGCCATCGTCGCCGCCGTCCAATGCGCGTTCAGACCACTGGGGTTGGGCAGCACCCACACCCGGGTGGCACCGAACGTGCGCTCCTGCGGGCCGATCGCCGCCTTGCGGTCGTCGAACGCCGTCCGGTAGGCGGTCACACCGACCACCGCGAGCCAGCGTGGCCGCAGTCGTTCCACCTTGGCGGCGAGCAGACGCCCGCCCTCCCGGTACTCGTCCGCGCTCAGTTCGTCGGCCCGGGCGCTCGCCCGCGCCACCACGTTGGTGATGCCGAGCCCGTACGAGAGCAGCTCGTCCTGTTCCGAGGGCTTCAGCAGCCGGGGAGTGAAGCCCGACAGATGCAGGACGGGCCAGAAGCGGTTGCCGGGGCGTGCGAAGTGGTGGCCGGTCGCCGCCGTCATGAGGCCGGGATTGATCCCGCAGAACAGGACCTGGAGGCCGTCCGTGGCGACGTCCGGCACGAGCCGGTCGCGGGCGGCCTCCAACTCGGCGGGGGTGTACCGCGTCAGAGGATCGCCCCCGGCGTGTAGCCCGCGGCCTCCGGGTGCTGCTTGACGATCTCCTCGACACGGGCCACGACCGCGGCCACCTGGTCGGCGGCGGCGCCCGTGAAGGACAGCTTGTCGGCCATCAGTGTGTCGAGCTGCGCACGGTCGAGCGGGATGCGCTCGTCCGCGGCGAGCTTGTCCAGCAGCTCGTTGCGCTCGGCACCCTGCTCACGCATGGCGAGGGCGGAGGCGACGGCGTTCTCCTTGATGGCCTCGTGCGCGACCTCACGGCCCACACCCGCGCGCACCGCACCCATCAGGACCTTCGTCGTCGCGAGGAACGGCAGGTAGCGGTCCAGCTCGCGCGCGACGACGGCCGGGAAGGCGCCGAACTCGTCGAGGACGGTGAGGAAGGTCTCCAGCAGACCGTCCAGCGCGAAGAACGCGTCCGGCAGCGCGACCCGGCGCACCACCGAGCAGGACACGTCGCCCTCGTTCCACTGGTCGCCCGCGAGTTCGCCCGTCATCGAGGCGTAGCCGCGCAGGATCACCATCAGGCCGTTGACGCGCTCGCAGGAGCGGGTGTTCATCTTGTGGGGCATCGCGGAGGAGCCGACCTGGCCCGGCTTGAAGCCCTCGGTCACCAGCTCGTGCCCGGCCATCAGCCGGATGGTCTTGGCGGTGGACGAGGGGGCGGCCGCCAGCTGTACGAGCGCGGTCACGACCTCGTAGTCCAGCGAGCGCGGGTAGACCTGGCCCACCGACGTGAACGCCTGCGAGAAGCCGAGGTGCCCGGCGATCCGCTGCTCCAGGTCGGCGAGCTTCGACGCGTCCCCGCCCAGCAGGTCCAGCATGTCCTGGGCTGTGCCCACCGGGCCCTTGATGCCGCGCAGCGGGTAGCGGCCGAGCAGTTCCTCGACCCGGCCGTGCGCGACGAGCAGCTCGTCGGCGGCGGTCGCGAAACGCTTGCCGAGGGTCGTCGCCTGCGCCGCAACGTTGTGCGAGCGGCCCGCCATGACCAGCTCGCCGTACTCGCCCGCGAGCTTGCCCAGTCGCGCGAGGACGGCGACCGTGCGGTCGCGGACCAGTTCGAGGGAGAGCCGGATCTGCAGCTGCTCGACGTTCTCGGTGAGGTCGCGGGACGTCATGCCCTTGTGGACGTGCTCGTGCCCGGCGAGGTCGTTGAACTCCTCGATCCGGGCCTTCACGTCGTGGCGTGTGACCTTCTCGCGATCGGCGATGGAGGCCAGGTCGACCTGGTCGAGGACCCGCTCGTAGTCGGCCAGGGCGGCGTCGGGCACCTCGATCCCGAGGTCCTTCTGGGCCCGCAGCACGGCGAGCCAGAGCTGACGCTCCAGCTTGACCTTCTGCTCGGGGGACCACAGGGTGGCGAGCTCGGCCGAGGCGTAGCGGCCGGCGAGGACGTTCGGGATACGGGGCTTTGCAGGCGCAGTCACGTGGAGGAATTCTACTGGCGGTTCCTGCAGGCCGGCGCCGCGGGCCCGTTCGTCGGAACCTACGAGAGCGGACCGGGGGCGGCGGGTGGGGTGGGCCCGGCGTCGGCGAGTTCCGCCAGGATGTCGCCGTGGCACAGCTCGGGCGTGCACCAGCAGGCCAGTGTCCTGCCGCGCAGTTCGGGCACCAGAGCCAGCAGGTCCGGGCGTTCGAGGAGGTACGCCCGGTACTTGGCCATCACCTCGGCGCGGGTTCCGTCGCGTTTCCTGGTGGGGGTGTCGTAGGCGAACGGGTTGTAGAGCGGGTGCCGGGGGAGGTCCCAGTGCCCCATGGTCCAGCGCCGGCCGACGTAGACCAGGTCCGCCGGGGCCCGCTCCAGCCGGGCGCCGAACTCGTGGATGTGTCCCTTGAGGTTGATCACGGTCGTGGTCACGGGCTCTCCGTTCACGCTCGCTCGGGGGCGGCGAGCCCGATCATGCGCCGCACGGACGGTGTACGCCACCCGCCCGCCTGCCCACCAGGGCCGCAGGCCTCGTACCACCGCCAGGCCTCGTACCACCGCCGCCGCGCCGCGGGTGCCGCCCCTAATCCACCGGCCCCCGGTACTCCTCGTACGGCAGCAGTTCCGGTCGTTTGGGCGGGCGGCCGTCGCCCGACGAGCGGCCGGTCAGCCGGCGGCCGATCCACGGCAGTAGGTACTGGCGGGCGAAGCGCGCGTCGGCCACCCGACGGGCGGCCCAGCCGGGCGGGGCGGAAGCCGGCATCGGGGTGTGCCACTCGGCGTCCTCCGCCGCGTGCCCGAGTGCCTGCCAGACCGCCTCGGCGACCCGCCGGTGCCCCTCGCCCGTCAGGTGCAGCCGGTCCACGTCCCACATGCGGGGGTCGCCCAGGGACGCCGCTCCGTAGAGGTCGACCACGAGTGCTCCGTGGCGGGAGGCGAGATCGTCGATGCAGACGAACAGTTCCTCCATGCGGGGGCGGAACCGTTCCAGTACCGGGCCCTGGCGTCCGGGGCTGCGCATCAGGACGAGCTGCTTGCAGGCCGGCGCCAGACGCTCCACGGCCTCTTCCAGGAGCTCGCGGACCCGCACCATGTCGCACTTGGGCCGCAGGGTGTCGTTCAGGCCGCCGACCAGCGTGATCACGTCGGGCTGCATGGCCACCGCGACGTCCACCTGCTCGGCGACGATCTGTCCGATGAGCTTCCCGCGCACCGCGAGGTTGGCGTAGCGGAAGCCGGGCGTCTGCGCGGCCATCCGGGCCGCGAGGAGATCCGCCCAGCCCCGGTACGAGCCGTCGGGAAGGCGGTCCGACATGCCCTCGGTGAAGGAGTCGCCGACGGCGACAAGGCTGGTGAAGGTGGCGTTCGTCTGCATGGCGGAAGAAATGATATCGCGTGCACATACCCGCCGGTCTGCCGCTGGGTGCGCACGGCGGGCACACCCCGCGCAGCGGCGACCGACGCCGACACGGCCCTTACGACAACACCGCCACCGCCCGTGCCACCGACACCGTCACACGGGCTGACCGAACAGCTCCCTCAGCACGTCCTCCATCGTCACCAGACCCGCCAGCCGCCCGTCCGTGCCGAGCACCGCGGCGAGATGCGTACGACTGCGCCGCATCGCCGTCAGGACGTCGTCGAGCGGCGTGCCCTCGCGGACGCGGGCGATGGGCCGCATGTCCTGGACCCGGAACCGCAGGTCGCGCGGCATCGCGTCCAGGGCGTCCTTGACGTGGAGGTAGCCGACGATGCGCAGCCCGTCGTCCACCACGGGGAAGCGGGAGAACCCGGACTCGGCGGACAGGGCCTCCAGCTGCTCGGGCGTGACACCCAGGCGCGCGTAGACGACGCGCTCCAGCGGCAGCACCACGTCCCGCACGGGACGGCGTCCCAGTTCCAGGGCGTCGTGCAGACGTTCCTGGGCGCGGTCGTCGATGAGCCCCGCCTCGCTGGCGTCCTTCACCAGCCGGGCCAGCTCGGTGTCCGAGAAGGTCGCCGACACCTCGTCCCGGACCTCGACGCGCAGCAGCTTCAGCAGCCCGTTGGCGAACGCGTTGACCGTGAAGATCACCGGCCGCAGCGCCCGCGACAGGCCGACCAGCGGCGGACCGAGGAGCAGCGCCGTCCGCACCGGCTCGGCGAGCGCGATGTTCTTCGGCACCATCTCGCCGAGCAGCATGTGCAGATACGTGGCCAGGCTGAGCGCGATCACGAACGAGATCGCGTGCCCCGTGCCGGAGGAAAGCCCCACCGCGTGGAACAGCGGCTCCAGCAGATGCGCGATCGCGGGCTCGGCTACCACGCCCAGGACCAGCGTGCACAGCGTGATGCCGAGCTGCGCGGCCGCCATCAGGGCGGACACGTGCTCCAGCCCCCAGAGCACGGCGCGCGCCCGCCGGTCCCCGGTCCCGCCGCTCTCCATGGACTGTTCGATCTGGCTGCGGCGCACGGAGATCAGCGCGAACTCGGCCCCCACGAAGAAGGCGTTCACGACCAGGGTCGCCAGGCCGATCAGCAGTTGTACGGCCGTCATCGTCGCCGCCCTCCTTCCGGTCCGGCCCCGTCGGCACGGCTGTCCGTGGCGTCCGGCGTGTGCATCAGTACCCGGGCGGCCCGCCGCCCCGTCGCGTCCACCACGTCCAGCCGCCAACCGGCGACCTCGACCGTGTCCCCTTCGGCGGGGATGCGCCCGAGTTCGGTCGCGACCAGGCCCGCGAGCGTCTCGTACGGCCCGTCGGGCGCGCGCAGGCCGACCCGGGCCAGGCGGTCGGTGCGGACGGAGCCGTCGGCCGAGTACAGCGTGCGGCCCTCGTCGTCCGTGCCGGCCGGGGCCAGGTCGGGCGTCTCGTGCGGGTCGTGCTCGTCGCGCACCTCCCCGACGACCTCCTCGACGATGTCCTCGAGGGTGGCGACCCCGGCGGTGCCGCCGTACTCGTCGATGACGACGGCCATCGTGCGCTTGCCGGACAGCCGGTCCAGCAGCCGGTCGACGGTCAGCGTCTCCGGTACGAGAAGGGGCTCGCGCATCACCTGGGACACGGGCGTACGGGCCCTCCTGTCGGCGGGCACGGTGATGACGTCCTTGATGTGTGCGACTCCGACGACCGAGTCGAGGTTGCCGCGGTAGACCGGGAAGCGGGACAGCCCGGTCGCCCGGGTCGCGTTCGCCACGTCCTCGCAGGTCGCCTGGACGTCGAGGGCGATGACCTGGACGCGCGGAGTCATCACGTTCTCCGCGGTGAGGTCGGCGAGGTTCAGCGTACGGACGAACAGTTCTGCGGTGTCCGCCTCCAGGGCCCCCTCCTTCGCGGAGTGCCGGGCCAGGGCGACCAGTTCCTGCGGGCCGCGCGCGGAGGCCAGCTCCTCGGCCGGCTCGATGCCGAAGCGGCGTACGACACGGTTGGCGGTGTTGTTGAGATGGGTGATGAACGGCCGGAACACCGCACTGAACCAGCGCTGCGGCGTCGCCACCCGCTTGGCCACGGCGAGTGGCGAGGAGATCGCCCAGTTCTTGGGCACCAGCTCGCCGACGACCATCAGGAAGACCGTCGACAGGGCCGTACCGATCACCAGAGCGACGGACGAGGTGGCCGACGGAGGTACCCCGGCGGCTTCGAGGGGACCGGCGATGAGCTTGGCGACGGACGGCTCGGCGAGCATGCCGACGACGAGGTTGGTGACCGTGATGCCGAGCTGAGCGCCGGAGAGCTGGAAGGTGAGGTTCCGTACGGCCCTGAGGGCGCCCGCCGCGCCGACCTCGCCGCGCTCGACGGCCCGCTCCAGTTGGCTGCGCTCGACGGTGGTCAGTGAGAACTCGGCCGCGACGAAGGCGCCGCAGGCCAGCGAGAGCACCACCGCCACGGCGAGGAGGAGCACTTCGGTCATCGGGTCACCTCCGTCCCATGATCGGGCAGGGGCGGAGGAATCGCTCGATGTCGGCGTGGCGGGACGCCGTGCCGTCGGTGGTCGGAAGGCTCGCCCATGGGCGGACGCTCTCACCTTTCCTCGGGGACCGTGCGGTCCTTCGTGAGCGAAGGACCGGTGGTGTCCCGGCTGCGGTCACTCGACCAGCGGCTTGACCCAACGCCGCCAGTGCTCTTCCGGCGTGTACCCCGCCGCGCGCCAGGCATGGTGTGCCGTCTCGTTGCGTGCCAGAACCATCGCGTCGCCCCGGCGCCCGCCGAGGCGCACGAACCGTTCCTCGGCCGCTGTCAGAAGCGCCGAGCCGATGCCCTGGCGGCGCCGGGCCGGGTCCACCGCCAGCCGGTACAGATGACAGCGCCAGCCGTCGAAGCCCGCGATGACGGTGCCCACGAGCTCCCCGTCCCGCTCGGCGAGGATCAGCGCCTCGGGGTCGCGCGCGATCAGGCGCTCCACCCCGGCCCGGTCGTCACTGATGCTGGTGCCCTCGGCGGCGGTCTTCCAGAAGGCGAGAACGGCGTCGAGGTCTTCCGGCGCGGCGGCACGTATCCGAAGATCATTCATGGCCCGATCCCATCACGGCCGAAGCGCACGGTCATCGGATTCCACGATGCGGACGCGTCCTCGCCCGCACTCGCGCGCATCCGCAGGCCCTCCGCAGCGCATGCCCTGCGCGTTCCGGGCAGGCCCGGCCGCGGTCACTCGCCCTGGAGCCCCGCGATGACCGCCCCGAAGGCCTCCATGTACGGCTCCAGCACCGTCAGGTACGAGAATCCGTACCGCTCCCGTACCGCCCGGACCTTCTCCCTGATCTGCTCCACCGAGCCGGCCAGCACGATCGGCAGCTCCAGGACCTGCTCCTCGGTGAGGTGCGGGATGTGGGGGAGGAGAGGCTGGACGGCGCCCTGCGGGTCGTCCGTGACGACGACCAGCTGGACGAGCAGGTTCAGTTCGGCGGGTTCGGGGCGGTCGGCGGCGAGGCGCAGGTAGAGGGCCACCCGTTCGTCGATCTCCTCGGCGGAGAGCGGCTCCAGGGTTCCGGTCGTGCTGCCCCGCACCGTGCGCGCGGCGGTGAAGGCCGCGATGTCCGCGTGTTCGGCGGTCAGCCGCAGCATCCGGTCGCCGTTGCCGCCGAGGAGCAGCGGCACCCGCTCTTGCGCCGCCCCCGGCGGCCGGTCCGCCGCGCCGAGCAGCCGGTCCAGCTCCTTGACCGTGTGCCGCAGGTGGTCCACACGCTCGCGCGGCGAACCGTACGGGAGCCCGGCCGTGTCGTGCTCGGCCTGTACGTATCCGGTGCCGAGCCCCAGTTCGAGGCGTCCGCCGGTGAGCGCGTCCGTGGTGGCGACCTCGCGGGCGAGCAGCGCCGGGTTCCAGAACCCGGCGTTGAGCACGAACGTGCCGAGACGGGGCCGCTCGGTCGCCGCGGCGGCCGCGACCAGCGAGGGGAAGGGAGCGGGCATGCCGAGATGATCGGCGACCAGGATCACGTCGTAGCCGAGCTCCTCGGCGCGGCGGCACTTGGCGCGCCATTCGCCCGCGGGGGCGGGCGTGACGAGGCTGGCTGCGAAACGGAAGGGGCGCGGCATGAACTCTCCTCACCTGCGGGCGATGTGACGTTTCGGACCGTTGCTCCGCGCCCCGTACCGATCACTCGTGCGCGATGGCCGCCAGCACGTTCATGCGCGACGCGCGCAACGCGGGCAGTAGCGCCGCCACGATGCCCACGACGGCCGAGCCCACGACGACCGCGACGAGGGTGGTCCACGGGATCGCGAACGCCGTCATCCCCTGCAGTGCGAGGACCTGCTGCACGCACACGCCCCAGACGAGCCCGAGGGCCAGGCCGAGCACCGCGCCGAACACGGCGATCACCACCGACTCCAGCCTGATCATCCGCCGCAGCTGGCGCCGGGCGAGCCCGATCGCGCGCAGCAGTCCGATCTCGCGGGTGCGTTCCACCACCGACAGGGCAAGGGTGTTGACCACTCCGAGCACCGCGATGACGATCGCGAGTCCCAGCAGGGCGTACACCAGATAGAGCAGGACGGCGATCTGGTCGTGGATCAGCTTCTTGTAGTCGGCGAGGTCGCGGACCTGCACCTGGGGGTACGGGTCGAGTGCCTTGTCGAGGTTGGAGCGCAGCGTGTCGGCGGAGGCGCCGGCGGCCGCGTTCACGTACAGCGCGGAGTCCTGGCCACCGGGCACGTACTTCTCGACGGTGCCGAAGCCGAGGAAGAGCCCGCCCTGCGTTCCGAAGCCCTCGGCGGCGTCCTGGTCGGTCAGCGCCGCCACCTTCAGCTCGGTCTTCCGCCCGGCGGGGAACTCGACGGGGATCGTGCTCCCCACGCGCACGTCGTGGTCCTTCGCGAAGCCGGCGTCCATGGCGATGTTCCCGTCCGCGAGCGCGGCGGCCGTGTCCCCCTCGGCGTAGGTGATGCGGGCGACCTCGTCCAGCTGGGACTCGTAGGCCGCCGCCGTTGTCTTGACGCGCTTGCCGTCGGGCAGCCGGACGGCGACCGGCGCGAAGCGCTGCCGTACGACGAGTCCCGCGCCGTCCGTGTCCTTCACCTTCTCGGTGATCTCCTGCGGGAACGGCATGAAGTTGGCGTTCTGCACCACGAAGTCGGCGCCGAGCGTCTTGTCGATCTGCTGGTCGAAGGACTTGGTCATGGACGCGCTCGCCACGGACATGCCGCCGACCAGGGCGAGGCCCACCATCAGGGCGGCCGCGGTGGCGCCCGTGCGGCGCGGGTTGCGCAGCGCGTTGCGCTGGCTCATCCGGCCGACCGGCCCGAACAGGGCCGGGAAGAAGCCGCCGAGGACACGGATCACCGGGCGGACGAGCAACGGTCCGGCGATCACCGTCGCGGTGAGGGTGAGGACGACACCGAGGCCCAGCAGGGAGGCGGCGGACGAGGTCTTCGTCGCTGTCGCGCAGCCCACCAGTGCCGCGGCGCCCAGCGCGCCGACGACCGATCCGACGACGGCCCGGACCCGCAACGGCCGTCCCACTCCGGCGATCTCGGCGTCCGACAGCGCGGCCATCGGTGACACTCCGGCGGCGCGGCGGGCCGGAAGATACGCCGCGACGAAGGTGACGCCCACCCCGACGACGTACGCGGCGACGGGCGTCCCCCACCCGATGACCATCTCGGTGCTCTTCAGGTTCATGCCGAACAGGCCCATGAGCTCGATCAGTCCGGCCGCGAGCCCGATTCCCGCGGCCAGGCCGAGCGTGGAGCCCACCAGGCCCAGCAGCATCGCCTCCGTGAGCACGGAGCGGCGCACCTGGCGCCGGTCGGCGCCGAGCGCCCGCAACAGGCCCAGTTCGCGGGTGCGTTGGGCGATCAGCATGGAGAAGGTGTTGACGATCAGGAAGATCCCGACGAGGACCGCGATCCCCGCGAAGCCGAGCATCACGTACTTGATCACGTCGAGGAATCCGCCGAGTTGGGACGCCGCCGACTCGGCCTGCTCGTCCGCGGTCTCCAACTCGTAGGTGCCGGAGCCGAGTTCCGCGGCGATGCGCTGCTTGAGCATCGCATCGCTCACTCCCTCCTTCGCGTCCACCTGGATGCTGGTGGCGGCCCCGGCCTTGCCCAGCAGCTTCTGGGACGCGACCGCCGGGTCGACGAACAGGAGCGCGGCGCCGGGGTTGGTGGTCGTGAAGGTCGCGATCCCGACGACCTCAACCTTGAACGACCCGGGCTGCGCGATCACGGTCAGCGTGTCACCGATGCGCACGTGCTTCTTGTCGGCGGTGTCCGCGTCGAGGAGCGCCTCGCCGGGCCCGCGCGGGGCGTGCCCGGACGTCAGCTTCACGGGGCTGCGCGCGGTGACGTACCAGTCGCCGGCGATGGTCGGTGCGCCCGTGGTCGGGCCCACCGACTTGTTGTCACTGTCGACGACGGTGACGTTCTCGACGGACACGTCCTGACGCACGAGGGCGACCCCGTCGACCTTCGCGATGCGGTCCACGAGGCTCGTGGGCACCGTCTCGACAGCCCCGGAGGGGATCTGTGACTTCAGGTCGTCCTTCGGGGCCACGGTCACGTCGGCCGACGTGGACGCGAAGAGCCGGTCGAACGTACGGCTGACGGTGTCCGAGAAGATCAGGCTGCCCGCGACGAACGCCACGGACAGGACGACGGCCAGCGCCGAGAGCAGCAGCCGGCCCTTGTGGGCGAGGAAACTCCGGAGTGTCGCCTTCAGCACGACGGTCTGCCTCAGTCTTTGTCGAGGGCGATGCCCTGGTCGAGGACGTTGTCCTGGTCGGGGGCGGGGTCGCCCTCGAACGTCCCGCGGATCGTGTCGAACCTCTTCATGCGCTCCAGCACCGCGTCCGCCGTCGGCCGTGCCATCTCGTCCACGATCCGCCCGTCCCCGAGGAAGAGGACCAGGTCGGCGTGGGCGGCCGCGCCCGGATCGTGCGTGACCATGACGACGGTCTGCCCCAGCTCGTCGACCGCGTCCCGCAGGAAGCCGAGGACCTCCAGGCCCGCCCGGGAGTCGAGGTTGCCGGTCGGCTCGTCCGCGAAGATCAGCTCGGGCCGTGAGGCGAGCGCCCGGGCGCAGGCGACGCGCTGTTGCTGACCGCCGGAGAGCTGCGCGGGCCGGTGCTTCAGCCGGTCGCGCAGGCCGAGTTGGTCGATGACCTGGTTCAGCCACTTCTCGTCGGGCTTCTTGCCCGCGATGTCCATGGGCAGCGTGATGTTCTCCGCCGCGTTCAGGGTCGGGATCAGGTTGAACGACTGGAACATGAAGCCGATCCGGTCGCGGCGCAACTGGGTCAGCTCGCGCTCCTTCAGTCCGGTGATCTCGGTGTCGCCCAGCCACACCTGTCCCGTCGAGACGGTGTCGAGCCCCGCCAGGCAGTGCATCAGCGTGGACTTTCCGGAGCCCGAGGGCCCCATGACCGCCGTGAAGCGGCCGCGCGCGATGTCCACGTCGACCGAGTCGAGGGCGATCACGGCCGTCTCACCCGACCCGTACGCCTTCGTCAGACCCCGGGCGCGGGCCGCGATCTCCTCGGCGTCCGTGCGCCCGAGGGCGTGCTCCGCAGCTGCTGTGGACAAGGCCGCCTCCTAGGTCGGACTACGGTGTCCGCGGGCGAGCCTAGTGTGATCCGGGGCACACCCGGTATCCCCCCGAAGTGCCGGGTGGGTCTCCGTCGCAGGTCGGTGTCCCTGAGGTCCGTGTAAGGGGCACCCTTAGGGGAAGAGGTTCGTGCCCGTCCCCTTGCCGTTGCTAGCGTTTCGGCGCTAGCTTCGAAGTATGGCGAAGACCCAGCTGAACGTACGCGTGGACGAGGGCACCGCCCGCGCCGCGCGTGAACGCGCCCTGGCCCGCGGGATGAGCGTCAACCGCTACATCGAGGAACTGGTCAGACAGGACACCGGCGAGGCCGGCCACACCTTCGTCGAGGCCGCCGCCGACTTCATGAAGCAGTACGAGTCCGTGTTCGCCGAGGAGTTCGGCGCGGAACGAGAAGGCCGTCGCTGAGCTCTTGAACGAACCCCTGAACATCAGAGTCGACCTCGCCTGGCTCCTCATGGTCGCCGAACAGAAGACGCCCGGAGACCCCCAGGTCGTCGACTGGGGAGCACTCGTCGCCGCCGTCAGCCGGCACGAGGCCGCGATATTCGGCGTCCCCGTCTACGACACCCCGCACACCCGCGCCGCCGCGCTGCTCCAGCTCCTGCTGCACGTGCCGGCGCTCGAACGTTCGAACGCGATGTTCGCCATGGCCGTCGCGTACGCCTACCTCGTGGCCAGCGGCCTGAAGGTCGTCACGTCACCCGAGCAGGTCCGCGACCTGGCCAGACTGGTCAAGACGGGCGAGGCGACGGTGCAGGACATCGCGCGAGAACTGCGCCAGTGGAGCCTGTGAGACGGGGTCCGGCCCGGCACATCCGGCCCGGCGGCCGGGACGGCTTCAGGAGACGGCCTGGTCCCGGGTGTCGGGACGGCGTGCGGTGCCCAGCACGCAGTACGAACTCGGCGTCCGCGGCCCCCTGTCGGGCACCAGCAGCCGCCGGTAGGCGCCGAGCTCGTACCCCGCGTCCCTGATCGCGGCGACCGGATCCCGGCCCACGTGACAGCCGCCGAACAGCAGCGGCCACACCGTGCGGTCGAGGACGCGCTGCCCGGTCGTCATCGCGCGGCCACCGCCCCTGCCGTGCTCGAAGAAGCGCAGCTCACCGCCCGGGCGCAGGACCCGGCGGATCTCGGCGAGCGCCCGCGGCAGGTCCCGTACGCTGCACAGCACCAGCGACACGACGGCCCCGTCGAACGCCTCGCTCTTGACCGGCAGGGCCTCCGCGACCCCCGGCACCACGTCGACCGGCACCTCCGCGCGCCGGGCGGCGGTCCCGGCCAACTGCCGCAGGCGGCGCTCGGGTTCGATCGCGACGACCTCCGAGACAGTGCCCGGATAGTGGGCGAAGTTCAGGCCGTTGCCCGCGCCGATCTCGATGACCCGGCCGGAGAGCCCGGCGAGCAGCTCGTCGCGATGGACGCCGATCGCGGGCTCGGCCGCCACGCTCAGCCGGGCGTAGAAGCGGGCGAACAGCGGGTGGTGCACCGGAGGCGGAGGCAGCGGGCCGGCCTTGCCGGATCTGGAGCCGAGCGGTCGCATACGGGCCTCCCCTGGGTGCGGACCTACCGCGATTGTCCCCCCGGAGGGCCACCCTCACCCGTCCGCCGCCCGGCGGTTCTCGCCCGCTCCGCCACGGTCCGCCCTGGGATCCCGGCCGCGCCGGGACCCCGGGACGGACCTGTGGGGCGTCAGGCGACGAAGTCGCGCACCTGCTCGTAGACGCCGTGGTCGTTGTTCATGTCGGTGTGCGAGACGCATCCGACCTCGACGTTGGTGGCGCCGCTGAGGATCGCACTGGTGTCCGGGGTGAGTGCGTCGTCGCAGTTCGACCAGTAACTGGCGTAGGAGACGCTGCCGGGTGTCTCGTCCCCCGAGTTGAGCGCGGTCAGGAACGAACTGCCGGTGTACATCTGCGCACACGACGTGTAGAGCCACTGGCACCAGCCGGCCGTCGTGGTCCCGTGGTTCACACCGGCCGTCGACACGAAGTCGTCCACGTACGCGGTGCCGCCGAGGTTCTTGAGGTAGTAGCGGGAGTTGAGCGCGCCCATCGAGTGGACGACCAGGTCGACCTTGGCCGCTCCGGTCTGGGTACGCACGCTCTGGATCTTGGCGGACAGCTGCTGGGCGGTCGTGACGTTCGACTGGCCCCAGTCGTACGACCAGGAGAACAGCTCGGAGCTCGTGTAGCCGTCGGCCTTGAAGTCGGCGATCCAGTCGTCCCAGCTGCTCGACGAACTGCTCAGTCCGTGGACGAAGACGACGGGATTGCGGGCGGCCGCGTGGGCCGGGGACGCGGGCAGGGACAGGAGCAGCGACGCGAGCGCGGCTGCGAAGACCGTGCCGGCAGTGCGAATGCGGCGGGTCATGACGCCTCCTGACGGGGGTGGGTTCGTCAGGAGTGTCCGGCGGGGTCTACGCGCGGCGCATCGGTGAAATCGCCGGTCTTTACGCACCACTTAACTCGCCAGTAACGTGAAAGGCGTGGTGACTTCGGTGAACCCCCCGCCTCTCCCGCAGCATCCGCCACCGTCCCTGACGCACGCTCCGAAACAGCCGGGCGGCGTGGCGCGGACGCCCGCGCGAACGCCGATGCCCGAAGGCGTCCGGATACGGGTGCTGCGCGCCGTGCACGGCGATCCGCTCGCCGCCGCCGAACTCACGGCGGTCCTCGACGAGCGCCAACTGGCCGGTCTCGAACCGCTGCCGGCCGACCCCGTCACCGTGGTGCCCGGCCTCCTGCGGTCCCTCCGGCCGGAGTTCCGCTCGCTCCCGCCCGACACCCGGCGCCTGCTGCTGATCGCCGCCGCCGACCAGCACCCGGTCGCCACGCACGCCTACCAGCGCGCGGTGACCGCGGCCCGGCTCGACACCGGCCCTCTCGACGACGCGGAGGCGGCAGGGCTCGCCAGAGCGACGTCCGGTGGAGTCGTGTTCCGGGATCCTTGGACCCGCATCGCCGCCTACGAGACCGTCTCCGCCGTGGACCGGCGCGAGACGCACCGGCTCCTCGCCCGGGTCCTGCGCGGCGAGGGCGAGGCACCCCGCCGGTCCTGGCACCGGGCCGCGGCGGCGCTCGGTCCCAGCCGGCGTCTCGCGGCGGAACTGCGCGCCTCGGCGCACGAGGCGCGCGCCGCCGGGGAACACGCGCTGGCCTGCGTACTCCTCGAACGGGCGGCCGAGCTGATTCCGGACCCGCGGGAACGTCCGCGCCTGCTGGCCCGCGCCGCCGCCGACGCCTGGCGCTCCGGCGACGGCGACCGGGCGCGTCGCCTGGCCTCCCACGGGAACATCGACGGGCTGAACGGACTGCTCGCTCTACGCGCGGGGAACGCCACGGAGGCGTTCGACGCGCTCCTCGCGGGAGCGGAGCGAAGCGCCGAGCGCGGCGCGGAGAGGGGCATGGAGAGGGGCATGGCGACAGGGGCGGAAGCGAGCACGGGCGCCCCGTCCGACCGCACGGTCAAAGGCGCGCTGATCGAGGGCGCCGGCGGCAGCCGGGTGGTTTTCCCCGCCGCTGCCGACGCCTCGGCGCACCTGCTGGCACGTGCCACCGAAGCCGCCGTCTACACCGGTGACCTGCGCCGCTGCCGGGAGGCCGCGGCGGTCGCCGACCGGCTCGGGATCGTCCCCCCGGGCACGCTGGGAGGACTGGCCGCGGCGTTCGACGGGCGCTACGAGGACGCCCGCGACCTGTTGAAGGCCGCCGCCGGGCGCTGCGGGCCCGGCGGCGACCCCACCTCGCTGATCCACGCCTCGATCGCCGCGCTGCTGCTCGGCGACCACACCCGCGCCGCGGCCGCGGCAGTCGGGGCCGCCGCCTCGGCCCGCGCCATGGGCGAGCCCGCGGCCGTTCCGCAGGCCATGGAGTTCCGGGCGTACGCCGAATTCTGGACCGGCCGTCCCCGATCCGCCGGAGCCGCCGCGCTGGACGCCCTGCGGCAGTCGTACGCCACCGGACAGGACAACGGGGCCTGTCACCTCCAGGCGGCCCTCGCCATGTTCGCGGCCGTCACCGGCGACGAGGAACTCTGCCGGGCCCGCGCCGAGGCCGCCCGCACTCACGCCCTGGAACGCGGCCTCGGTCTCCCCGCCGCCCTCGCCCTGTGGGCGCTCGCCTTCCTCGACCTCAGCACGGGCCGGTACGCGGCCTCCGCGTCCCGGCTGCGGGCGCTCGCCGGATTCGGCCCCGGGCACGGGCACCGGGCCGTCCGCCACCTCGCCACCCCGCACTACGTGGAAGCCGCCGTCCGCACGGGGGACACCCGGGTCGCGCGCGCCGCCCACGCCGACTACGACCGCTGGGCGAGGGCCGTCCGCAGCCCCGACGACCTGGCCCTGAGCGCCCGCTGCCGGGCCCTGCTGGCCACCGGCCACGACGCCGCCGACCACTACCGGACCGCTCTCGGCCTCCACGCCGGCGGCACCCGGGACTTCGAACGCGCCCGTACGGAACTCCTGTTCGGCAGCGCCCTGCGCCGGCTGCGCAACCGTACGGAGGCCCGTGACCGGCTGCACAGCGCCCTCGAGGCCTTCGAGCACTTCGGCTCCCCGCACTGCGCGGCCCAGGCCCGGGCCGAGCTGCGCGCACTGGGCGAACCGGCCCGGCCCCAGACCGCCGCACGGCCCCTGGCCACCGTCCTCACCGCCCAGCAGCTGATGGTGGCCCGCATGGCCGCCGAGGGCGCCACCAACCGGGAGATCGCGTCCCGCCTGCTGCTCAGCCCCCGCACCATCGACCATCACCTGCGCGGCGTCTTCACTCGTCTCGGCATCCGCTCACGCATCGAACTGGTCCGTCTCCTGGCCTCGGAGGACTGAGCCGGAGGGGGGTCAGCCCCCGGTCCGCTCCGCCGCGAAGGTCTCCGCGTCCCACGTGCCCCACAGACGCGGCGCCAGCCAACTGCCCGCGCTCGCGCGGAAGTCGGCGGCGGGAAGTCGCCCGGCGCCCCCGGGCAGGGCGCCCAGCAGAGGCGCCCCCGCCACCACGGGAAGATCGGCGAGGTTGCAACGCGACGCGAGATCGGGCTCGTCCGGCCAGCTGCCCACGACGACGCCGAGCAGGTCGAGCCGACGGAACCGCAGTTCACGGGCGGTGAGCTCCGTCGTGTTGAGCGTGCCGAGCCCGGCAGGGGCCACCACCAGCACCGGCGCGTCCAGCAGCAGCGCGGCGTCCGCGAGCGTGCCGCCCTCGTCGTCGAACCGTACGAGCAGCCCGCCCGCCCCTTCGACCAGCACGAGATCGTGCGACGCGGCCAGCTTGCCCGCGGCCTCAGCCACCTCCTGGGGCCGCACCGGCGCGAGACCGGACCGCCGGGCCGCCGTGGCGGGCGCCAACGGCTCCGGATAGCGGGCGAGTTCGACGGACGTCACCGCGCCCGCGAGCCGTGCCACCTCGTCGGCGTCCCCGCGCTCACCCGGCACCACACCTGTCTGCGCGGGCTTGAGCACGGCCACCGACAGCCCGGCCGCGACGGCCGCCGCGGCGACGGCGGCGGTCGTGACGGTCTTGCCGACCTCCGTACCCGTTCCCGTGATCACCAGCACCGTCATGTCAGCCCTCCCGCGCCGCCGCGCACACGGCCGCCGTGATCCGCGCCAGGTCGGCGTGCCCGGTGACGTACGGCGGCATCGTGTAGACGAGGTCCCTGAACGGCCGCAGCCACACGCCCTCGCGCACCGCCGCCCGGGTCGCTGCCGCCATGTCGACATCGTGGTCCAGCTGTACGACCCCGATGGCCCCGAGCACGCGCACATCCCTGACGCCCGGCAGTCGTGCCGCCGGAGCGAGCCCGTCCCGCAGCCCCGCCTCGATGCGTTTGACCTCGGTCTGCCAGTCCTGGCCGAGCAGGAGGTCGATCGAGGCACAGGCCACCGCGGCGGCGAGCGGATTGCCCATGAAGGTCGGACCGTGGGCGAGGACCGGCACCTCGCCCCGCGAGATGCCCTCCGCCACCCGCGAGGTGCACAGCGTGGCCGCCATCGTCATGTATCCGCCGGTCAGCGCCTTGCCCACACACATCACATCGGGCGTCACACCCGCGTGCCCGGCCGCGAACAGGGTCCCCGTACGTCCGAAGCCCGTGGCGATCTCGTCGAACACGAGCAGCACGTCGTGGGCGTCGCACGCCTCGCGCAGGACCCTCAGATACGCGGGGGAGTGGAACCGCATCCCGCCCGCACCCTGCACCACGGGCTCCACGATCACGGCCGCCAGCTCGTGCGCGTGCCGCTCGATCAGCGCACGCAGATGGTCGGCGTACGACTCCTCGTACGCGGCCGGCGGTGCGTCCGCGAACACCTGGCGCTGGAGCACGCCCTGCCACAGCTCGTGCATCCCGCCCTCGGGGTCGCACACCGACATCGGCTGCCAGGTGTCCCCGTGATAGCCGCCGCGCCAGGTCAGCAGGCGCTGCTTGCCCGGCCGCCCGAGCGAACGCCAGTGCTGGAGGCACATCTTGACCGCGACCTCGACGGACACCGATCCGGAGTCGGCCAGGAAGACATGCTCCAGCCCTTCGGGAGACATGTCGACAAGACGCTTCGCCAGTCGTACGGCGGGCTCGTGGGTGAGCCCGCCGAACATCACATGGCTCATCCGCCCCAGCTGGTCGCGGGCCGCCTCGTTGAGCGCCGGGTGGTTGTAGCCGTGGATCGCCGACCACCAGGAGGACATGCCGTCGATCAGCTCGTCCCGGGCGCCGGCCAGCCGCAGCCGCACCCCGCTCGCCGACTCCACGACCAGGGGTTCCTGCCGGCCGGGCATCGGCCCGTAGGGATGCCAGACGTGCCGCCGGTCGAGCTCCAGGAGTTCGGGCACGGACAGGCCCGGGACGTGCGGGTCAGGCATTGGGGGCGAGATCCGTTCCGGCACCGCGGCGGCGTACCGCGACTAGGTCCGTCCGGGCCTCGGCGGGGACCCGCGTGCCGGCCGGTGCCGGCTCGGCGGCGGCCGGACCGCAGGGGCCGCATCCGCCGCCCTCGTGCGAGCCGCAGCCCGCGTCGGTCTCCGCGTGCGAGCCGCATCCGGTCTCGGCGCGGGAACCGCAGCCCGCGCCCGCCGCGGCCCGGTGCTCCGGGAGCGTCACCTCGCCGGCGCCCTCCACCTCGAACCCGGCGTCCGCGATCATGTCCAGGTCCGCCCTGCCCGCCTGTCCCTCGCTCGTCAGGTAGTCACCGAGGAAGATCGAGTTGGCGAGGTGCAGGGCGAGGGGCTGCATCGTACGGAGATGCACCTCGCGGCCGCCCGCGATCCGCACCTCGGCGTCCGGGCAGACGAAGCGGACCATCGCGAGGATGCGCAGACAGCGCTGAGGGGTGAGGTTCCACTCCTTGGCCAGCGGGGTGCCCTCGAACGGGATCAGGAAGTTGACCGGGACCGAGTCCGGGTCGAGCTCCCGCAGGGCGTACACGACGTCGACGAGGTCCTCGTCGCTCTCGCCCATGCCCGCGATCAGCCCGGAGCAGGCGGACAGACCCGCGGCATGCGCCTTCTGGACCGTGTCCACGCGGTCGGCGTACGTGTGGGTCGTGGTGATCGCCTCGTACGTCCCCTCGGACGTGTTGAGGTTGTGGTTGTAGGCGTCGGCGCCCGCCTCGCGCAGCCGCTCGGCCTGGCCGTCCGACAGGAGACCGAGGCAGGCGCACACCTCCACGCCGTCGTGCCGGTCCTTGATCGCCTTGATGGTGTCCGAGACCCGGTCGACGTCCCGGTCGGTGGGACCGCGTCCGCTCGCCACCAGACAGACCCGCTTGGCACCGCCCGCGAGCCCGGCGGCCGCGGCCTCGGAAGCCTGGTCGGGCTTGAGCCAGGTGTACTTGAGGATGCCGGCTTTGGAACCGAGCCGCTGCGAGCAGTACGAGCAGTCCTCGGGGCACAGGCCCGACTTCAGGTTGACGAGGTAGTTGAGTTTCACCCGTCGGCCGAACCACTGCCGGCGTACCTTGCCGGCCGCGGCCACCACATCGAGGAGTTCGTCGTCGGAGGTGGCCAGCACGGCCAGCGCCTCGTCGCGGGTCGGCAGCTCGCGCCGAAGCCCCTTGTCCACCAGCGTGTTCAGCAGGTCCATGAGGTCCGATCCTGGCCTATCGGACCGCACCGGGCCAAGGAGGGACCGGACAACAGAGACGGTTCGAGGTGTGGGTATTGCCACATCATGGGCCGCTGGTGGTCCGGCTAGGGTCTGTGCGTTGCCTACAAAAGGCAGTGGGAGCCGCCGGGCGTTACGTCATGTGTCGGCACCCCATGCAACACCCGCACACACCGGCACACCCGCACATCCGCACCGCATGGCCCGGAGGAGACATGGCGCGATCGCCGTTCGAGTGGATCGACGAGCAGGCGAGGGCGCGCCACCGGGCCGGACTGGTCCGCACCCTGCGGCCGCGCCCCGCCGACTCCGCGCTGCTCGACCTTGCGGGGAACGACTATCTGGGCCTGGCCCGGCACCCCGAGGTCACGGAGGCCGCCGCCCGGGCCGCCCGCACGTGGGGCGGCGGCGCCACCGGCTCCCGGCTCGTCAGCGGCTCCACGGAACTGCACGCGGAACTCGAACGCGAGCTGGCCGGATTCTGCGGCTTCGAGTCCGCCCTCGTCTTCTCCTCGGGGTACGCGGCCAACCTCGCCGCCGTCACCGCGCTGGCGCCGCACGGCTCCCTCATCGTCTCCGACGCCGGCAACCACGCCTCACTGATCGACGGCTGCCGTCTCGCGCGCGGCACCACCCAGGTCGTCGCGCACGCGGACCCCGAGGCGGTGCGCAAGGCGCTGGACACGCATGCCGCCGGGCCCGCGATCGTCGTCTCCGACACGGTCTTCTCGGTGGACGGCGACGCGGCCCCGCTGGCGGGCCTGGCCGCCGCCTGCCGGGCGTCCGGCGCGGCCCTGGTCATGGACGACGCGCACGGTCTGGGCGTCCTCGGCGACGGCGGACGGGGCGCCGCGTGGGCGGCGGGACTCGCGGGCGCGCCCGACGTCGTCACCACCGTCACGCTGTCGAAGTCCCTCGGCAGCCAGGGCGGTGCCGTCCTCGGACCGGCCCACGTCATCGACCACCTGGTGAACGCGGCCCGCACCTTCATCTTCGACACCGGTCTGGCCCCCGCTGCCGCGGGCGCGGCCCTGGCGGCCCTGCGTCTGCTGGGCCGGGAGCCGGAGCGGGCCGCACGCGCGCGTGCGGTGGCGACAGCTCTGTACGAACGGCTGACGGCCGAGGGGCTCGAAGCCGTACGGCCGGACGCCGCGGTCGTCTCCGTGCGCGCTCCCTCCCCGGAGCAGGCGGTCCGCTGGGCCGCGGACTGCCGTGCGGCGGGACTGGCCGTCGGCTGTTTCCGTCCCCCGTCGGTACCGGACGGCATCTCACGGCTGCGGCTCACCGCCCGCGCGGACCTCACCGACGGACAGGTCGACCGAGCCGTGCGCGTGATCAGCGAAGCGCGGCGATAAAGCCCTCCCAGGCTGCGGGGGCGAAGAGCAGGGCGGGACCCGGCGTGTTCTTGGAGTCCCGTACCGCGAGCAGACCGGCCCACGGGCCGGAGCCCGGACGGGCCGTCTCGACGCAGTTGTTCATTCCCGTGCTGCGGCTGCTGCGCTGCCACCGCACACCGTGCAGATGGGTGCTGGAAGGTACGTACCGAGGCATGGCGGGCATGGTGCCTCCTTATGCGCCGTCAGCTACACCGGCGATGAAATCCAACGTGTCCTCGGGCGAAAGGGCGTGGACCTGAAGGGAGTCGAAGGCCTCGCTGTAGGCCTGGAGTTCTTCTTTCCGTTCGAGGTAGAGGCTACTCGTCAAGTGGTCGAGAACAACCACATCCAGATCAGATTTGCTCGGAAACGAAAAAATAACAAAGGGCCCAGTGACTCCGATGTGGGCCCCAACTCCGAACGGCAGCACCTGAATCCGCACGTGGGGGAGGTGCGCGGCCTCGCGGAGCCGCTCCAACTGCCGTGCCATGACCTCCGGTCCACCCACTGCTCGCCGGAGCACCGCCTCGTCGAGGACGGCGCTCAGCCGGAGCGGTGGATTCGAACGCAGGACGTCCTGGCGGGCGAGGCGCACCTCCACCAGCGCGTCGACCTTGCTGTCCGGCGCCCCGTCCAAGGCGGCGCGCGTCACCTCGCGGGCGTACTCCGGTGTCTGCAGGAGCCCCGGCACGACCGAGTTCTCCAGCGTGCGCATCACGCCGGCCTGCGACTCCAGACTGATGAAGTCGCTGTACGTGGACGGCAGAAGCCCCCGGTAGGCACGCCACCAGTGCTGTCGGCCGTCGTCGTCCGAGCCCGCCAGCGCGACGAGCAACTCGTGCAGCTCCACGTCCCGGACGTCGTACGCGTCCAGGAGCAGCCGTACGTCCGCGGGCTTGACCCCGCTGCGGCCGGTCTCGATCCGGCTCACCTTCGACTGGTGCCAGCCGACGAGCCGGGCCGCCTCACCGCTCGTGAGGCCCGCGAGGGCGCGCAGGGCGCGCAGTTCGGCGCCGAGTTTCCGTCGGCGCACCGCGGGACCGTACTGCATGGCCGTCTCCTTCCGACCGTCGCGCCGACGCTATGACGTCCGGCATCACGCCGACGGTAGAGGACGAATCGGCGGCCCGCCCAAATACGGTCGACCGTCGTAGAGTTCACCGCTTCGAGCGACAGATATATGCATATCTTGGTGGATCGGCACCGTGAACGGCGAGGTAGTGGCACTCTGGCGCAAGCACCAGTCCGGGACCGTACTCGAATCAACCGCTTCGTGTCGGACTCCGGTCCCGTGGGGAAAGGGACGACGTCGCCATGGCAGATCACCAGGAAGCATCCGTCACTCTGCCGAGCGATCCCGCCTCGGTCCACGCCGCCCGCACGTACGTCACCGACGTCCTGGCCGAATGGGGGCTCCCGTCCGGCTCGGAGGCCGCCGACACCGTCCGGCTCATCGTCTCGGAGCTTGCCACGAACGCCGTACAGCACACGTTCGGGCAGTCACCCACCTTCACGGTGGACATCGCGCTCGACCGTGACGAACAACTGCGCATCGGCGTGACCGACAGCCACCCGCGCTTTCCCAAACGGCTGCCCGCGGCGGTCCAGCAGGACAACGGCCGCGGCATGGTGATCGTCCGCTGGCTCACCGCCGAGTGCGGTGGCAAGCTCACGGTCCGCCCCACGAGGGAGGGCGGAAAGACGGTCTCGATCATGTTGCCCTGGACCGTTCCGGTGGCGCCGGTACCGGCGGACTGAACCTGTCCCCTCCGAAGCCGGGGACGCCGGCCTGAGCTACCCGTCGTCCGAGCCGTCCTCGTCCGGGTCCTTCCCGTTCGCGCCTTTGACGGTGGCGCGCTTCACCAGGTAGGGCATGACGGCCCACAGGCCGGTGCACACGACCAGAGTGGCCGCGCCCGCGGCGATGCCCTCGGCCCGGTCCACCGCCACGTCCACGACGAGCAGGACGGAGCCGGACAGGGCGAGTGCGAGGGTGGCCATGCCGAGCTGCGCGAGATGCGACGACACGTGCACGACCTGAGGCTTGGCGCCCTGCTGGAAGAGCCGGCGGTGCAGTGCGGCGGGTGCGGTGAAGAGGGCGGCGGCCAGAACGGACAGCAGCAGCGTGGTGACGTACGTGGCGCGCTGCATCTCGTCGAGGGAGGGGAACCGCGGGGTGAAGGCGAGGGTCAGCAGGAAGGCGAAGAGGATCTGTACGCCGGTCTGCGTGACCCGCAGCTCCTGGAGGAGCTCGTTGAAGTTGCGGTCGGCGCGCTCGAGTCGGGTCTCGTTGCGCTCCTCGTGGTGGTGACGTTCGGCCATAGGTGAACAAGTAACCGTTCAGCCGCGAATATCACGCCACGGCCCCTCACGGGGTGACAGCGGCGATCGCCGCGGCCACCCCGCAGGCAGGTCACCTCACCCGGCCGTACCAGACGCTCTTCGTCCAGATCTTCTGGAGCTTCACCACTTCCCCGGTCTTCGGGGAGTGCCAGATCCGTCCCTTACCGGCGTAGATGCCGACGTGGTAGACGTTCCGGCCGGAGTGGAAGAAGACGAGGTCTCCCTGCTTCCGGTTCGAAGCGGAGATGTGGTTCGTCTTGTTGTACTGCGCCGCAGCCGTTCGGGGCAGGCTCTTGCCTGCCTTCTTGAACGAGTAGAGCGTCAGGCCGGAGCAGTCGAAGCGCTTGGGCCCCACCGCTCCGTACTTGTACGGGGAGCCCTTCTTCGAGGCTGCCACCTGAAGTGCCTTCGTCGCGGGTGTGGCCGCTTCCGCGCCGGACGCGAAGCCCGGGGCCACAATGCCGCCGCCGACAGCGGCGATGGTCAGAGCCGATGCGGTACCGGCCCTGGTGAACAGCGACGGGACACGATTGAGCGCAGTCATGCGCAACCCTTCGTCAGCCGCCTGTGAAGGATGACCTGTCGGATTCGGGCTGGCGAAGTTGCCCGGCCGCTGCTGCGGCTTCACCCCAAGGGCTGCTCGGCCCGGTCATGGCGTGACCGTTCCGGCGACCCGTCGTGCTTGGGTCCTCCACTCCTGCCGATCCACTTCTGTCGACCTGTCATCCGGGCGGCGGCAGGACTCGGCGTCCGCCCGGATCGCCCCGCCGCTTGTGGCGGGGTCTTGTCGTCGGAAGGGATCTTGACGCACTGATGTCCCAAAAGCCGAGCGGAATCGGCGATTTGTGGGCTTACTCACCACTCACCCGTTCGGGTGGACGACCCTCTCCAGGTGAAGGCGTCGAGGGGGCGGGGACCCCCGTACCAGCACCGGAACGGGTTGTTCCGCCCTGGTGGTGCGCGCGCTGCGCAAGTTCCGGGGGCCTGAAGAAGCAGCCCCGTCTACGCCGTCCGGGGGTACACCGTTTGGTCCGATTCAACCCTTGCCCGGACGCCTCGTCAGATGCCTGCGCGACGCCGGGCCGGTGGTTGTGCGTCAGGTGCCGGAGCCGGGCGGCAGGGCGACCCGGCCCGCCCGGCGCTCACCGTCCAGGACGCGCAGGGCCCGCGCGAGGGTCGGCGCGTGCACCTCGTGCTCGCCCCGCTGGTGCATCAGCGTCAGGGCGTCGCGCAGCGCGGTGGCCCTGCCGACCAGGGCCTGGGCCGCACGCAGTCCGCGGTAGGTGTCGCCGGAGTGCGCCGGGTTGATCCGGCCGAGCAGGTCCACCACCTCCAGGTAACGGTCGATCAGCTCGGCCTCGGCCCGGGTCAGCGCCGGCAGCGGGGGCAACTCGGGTGGGAGCACCGGCGGTTCACCTCGCGTCGGGTGTGCCGAGAGCCGCCCGGCGGCTCGGGACGATCCGGTCGATCAGGCCGTACTCCAGCGCTGCCGGGGCGTCGAGGATCTTGTCCCGTTCGATGTCCGCGCCCACCTGCTCGCGGCTCCGGCCGGTGTGCAGCGCGAGCATCTCCTCCAGCCGGGTGCGGGTGCGCATCAGTTCGTCGGCCTGGATGGCCAGGTCGGACGCCTGCCCCTGGACGGGCTCGGAGAGCGACGGCTGGTGGATCAGCACGCGGGCGCCGGGCAGGGCGGACCGCTTGCCCGGGGTGCCGGCCGCCAGCAGCACCGCCGCGGCCGACGCGGCCTGCCCCAGGCAGATGGTCTCCACCTCGCAGCTGACGAAGCGCATCGTGTCGTAGACGGCCGCCATGGCGCTGAAGGAGCCGCCCGGGGAGTTGATGTAGAGCGAGATGTCCCGGTCGGGCGCCTGGTACTCGAGGTGCATGAACTGCGCCATCACGTCGTTCGCGGACGTGTCGTCGATCGGCGTGCCGAGAAACACGATCCGCTCTTCGAGGAGCTTGGAGTACGGGTCCATGGTCAGCGTCCCCGAACTGGTGCGTTCGGTGAAGTGGGGCAGGACGTAGCGGGCGGACGGTCGGGTCATGACACACGCCTCCTCCGGATGAGGTCCTGTAAAAAATGTACAGGACGTACATGACGTTATGATGGGGAGCATGGCCTACGAGATTCCGGTGACGCAAGCCAGGGCTGAGCTCGCCGACCTGATCAACCGGGTGGTGTACGGCGCCGAACGCGTCGTGGTGACGCGGCACGGAAAGCCCCTTGTCGCCCTGGTGTCAGCCGCTGACCTGGAGCGACTCGAGAAACTCGACGCGGTGGGGGACGAGCAGGTGATCAGCTCGGTCTCCGGGGTCCGCGAGGTCGCGTCCGCTCCCCGCGAACGCCAGCGGTTCGGGATCGCAGCGGAACATCGAGGGCCCGGCGCGTCGTAGGGCTGAGGCGGTTGCCGGTTGCTGGTCGCCGCGGGGCGGGCTGGTGAGCGGGGACCGGTCGCGCTTCCCCGCGACGCTGAGGCGGGTGGCGACCAGCGGTGGTGTGTCCTGGCGGGCGGGACCGCTGACCGCTCAGGAGCGGCCCCCGGTTCGTGGTGTGCGCCCGGCTGCCGGTCCCTGCACGCACAAGACCGTGCACCCCCGTCCGCTACTGCGGGGGCGCACGGCCGTTCTGGGCGGGTGCCGGCGGGT
>NZ_JAHRIB010000008.1 GCF_019090165.1 Streptomyces sp. BV286 | reverse complement strand
CGCCGACGCGGCCGGGTCACCGGGGCTGCGGCTCAGTCCTCGGCGTCGTTGCCGCCCGTCCCCAGCCAGCCCGCCAGCTTGCCGCCCTGCCCGACCGCGCGCAGTCGTCGCTCGGCGGCGTCCCGGACCGGGTCCGTCGCCACGACGAGCAGCTCGTCGCCGCGTCTGAGCACGGTCACGGGAAGCGGAACGAACGATTCTCCGCCGCGTACGACCAGCGTGACCGCGGCGCCCGCGGGCAGCCGCAGCTCGTTGATCTCGACGCCGTGCATCTTCGACCCCTCCGGGATCGCGACGGACAGCAGGTGTCCGCGCAGCCGCTCCAGCGGCGCGGACTCGATCCCCAGGTCGGCGGTCTCCGAGGACTTGGCGAGACCCAGCCGCCGGGCCAGCCAGGGCAGCGTCGGCCCCTGCACGAGGGTGTAGGCGACGACCAGGACGAAGACGATGTTGAAGATGCGACGGCTGTCCTCGACGCCGCTGACCATCGGGATCGTGGCCAAAATGATGGGCACGGCGCCGCGCAGTCCGGCCCAGGACATCAGGGCCTGTTCCTGCCAGCGCATACGGAACGGCAGCAGGGCCAGGACGACGCTCAGGGGCCGTGCCACCATGGTCAGCACCAGGCCGATGACGAGCGCCGGCCAGATGTCGTCGCCCATCTCGTGCGGGGTGACCAGCAGGCCGAGCAGCACGAACATGCCGATCTGCGCGATCCAGCCGAGCCCGTCGGCGAAGCCGCGGGTGGCGGGCCAGTGCGGCAGTTTCGCGTTGCCCAGCACCATCGAGGCCAGGTACACGGCGAGGAAGCCGCTGCCGTGGGCGAGGGCCCCGGCCGCGTACGCGGTGACCGCGATCGCCATCACGGCGATCGGGTAGAGGCCGGAGGCGGGCAGCGCCACGTGCCGCAGCCCGAACGACCCCAGGAAGCCCACCGCGAGACCGATGGCCGCTCCGATGGCCAGCTCCAGCGCTATCACGCCGAGCAGGTGGTACCAGTGATCCACCGGGCCCGCCGTGGAGAACGCGACGACGAGAATGACCACCGGGGCGTCGTTGAAGCCCGACTCGGCCTCCAGGATGCCCGTCACGCGGGAGGGCAGGGGCACCTTCCGGAGCACCGAGAAGACCGCCGCCGCGTCCGTCGAGGACACCACTGCGCCGATGATCAGCGCCTGCCGCCACTCCAGCCCGATCAGGTAGTGGGCTGCCGTCGCCGTGACGCCGACGCTCACCGAGACGCCGACGATCGCCAGTGAGGAGGCGGCCGCCAGTCCCGGCTTGACCTCTTTCCACTTCGTGCCCAGACCGCCCTCGGCGAGGATCACGACCAGGGCCGCGTATCCGATGACCTGGGTCAGTTCGGCGTTGTCGAAGTGGATGTCGCCGACGCCGTCCTGGCCCATGGCGACGCCGATGCCCAGGTAGACGAGCAGGCTGGGGAGCCCGCTGCGCGAGGAGATCCGAACCGCCGCCACCGCGACGAGCAGAACGAGCGAGCAGACGAGCAAGAGCTGGTTGAGGTGGTGGACAGTCAGCGGCTGTTCCCTTCTCGCCGTTCCTGGTGGATCAGTCTGACCAGTCGGATCACTGGGGCCGATCGGGCCGGTGGCACCGTCGGGTCACGGTGAAAATTCAACTGTGGCCGATTCAGCTGCTCCGATGCGTCAACTACTTCGTTACCTTACCTAACTCTTGACGCTTTCTTGACACTCGGCAGGGCAAGATCGAACTCCCGTCCGCCCGGGTTGCCGACTCCGCGTCAAGTCCGGGTTGGCCCTGCGCCTATGGTTGCTCCAGCGCTCAGTCAAATGGACAAGCCCGCCTGCCGCTCGCGTGAGGACAGCAAGGACAGCGATGCCCCCCAACACCACCGCATCTTCCGGTCAAAAGCCCGGCAAGTCCGGCAGGAAGAAGGGGCGCAGAGCCCGTCTGATCCTGATCGTCCTGGTTCTGGCCATCATCGGCGGCGTCGCCTACGGGGCGTTCTGGAGCATCAGCACCGTCCGTGCCTCCTTCCCGCAGACCAAGGGTTCCCTCACGCTCGACGCCCTGTCGGGCCCCGTGGACGTGAAGCGGGACGGTTACGGGATCCCGCAGATCTACGCCTCGACCGACGAGGACCTGTTCATGGCGCAGGGCTACGTCCAGGCGCAGGACCGGTTCTACGAGATGGACGTCCGCCGCCACATGACCGCGGGCAAGCTCTCCGAGATGTTCGGCGAGAGCCAGGTCGACGAGGACGAGTTCCTGCGCACGCTCGGCTGGGAGCGGGTGGCGGAGAAGGAGTACAAGACCAAGCTGTCCGCGGAGACGAAGAAGTATCTCCAGGCCTACTCCAAGGGGGTCAACGCCTACCTGAAGGGCAAGGACGGCGCGGACATCTCCCTGGAGTACGCGGCGCTGGGCTTCTCCAACGACTACAGGCCCAAGGCGTGGACCCCGGTCGACTCCGTGGCCTGGCTCAAGGCGATGGCCTGGGACCTGCGCGGCAACATGCAGGACGAGATCGACCGCTCCCTGATGACCAGCCGCCTCGGCCCGAAGCAGATCGCCGACCTGTACCCGGACTACCCGTACGACCGGAACAAGCCGATCGTGCAGGAGGGCCAGTACAACAGCGTCACCGAGGAGTACGAGCAGGGCGGCGGCACCGGAACCGGAACCGCTGCGGGCTCCGCGGCCGGCACCGGGCTGGCGAACGGCACCACGGCCCCCTCGGGGCTCCAGAGCCAGCTGTCGGGTCTCTACAAGGTGCTCGACGACGTCCCCGAGGCCGTCGGCGTGAACGGCAACGGCATCGGATCCAACTCCTGGGTCGTCGGCGGCGAGCACACCATCAGCGGTAAGCCGCTGCTGGCCAACGACCCGCACCTGTCGCCCTCGCTCCCGTCGGTCTGGTACCAGATGGGCCTGCACTGCAAGAGCGTCTCGGAGAAGTGCCGGTACGACGTCTCGGGGTACACCTTCGCGGGCATGCCGGGTGTGGTGATCGGCCACAACGAGAACATCTCCTGGGGCATGACCAACTCCGGCGCCGACGTCACCGACCTGTACCTGGAGAAGCTCACCGGGGACGGCTACGAGTACGACGACAAGGTGCTGCCCTTCACCACCCGCAAGGAGAAGATCGACGTCGCGGGCGGTGAGAGCAAGTCCATCGTCGTCCGGGAGACCAACAACGGCCCGCTGCTGTCCGACCGCTACGACGAGCTCGTGAAGGTCGGCAAGAAGGCCGGTGTCGACAGCGCGGCCCCCGACCGCGGTGACGGCTACGCGATCGCCCTGCGCTGGACCGCCCTGGACCCGGGCACCTCCATGGACGCCGTCTTCGCGATGAACAGGGCCGCGAACTGGACGGACTTCCGCAAGGCCGCCGCCCTCTTCGACGTACCGTCGCAGAACCTGGTCTACGCGGACATCGAGAACCACATCGGCTACCAGCTGCCCGGCCGGATCCCGATCCGCGGCGAGGGCGACGGCTCGCTGCCGTCGCCCGGCTGGGACTCGAAGTACCGCTGGACCGGTTACATCGATCAGGACGAGCTGCCGTACGAGTACAACCCGAAGCGCGGGTACATCGTGACCGCCAACCAGGCCGTCGTCGACAAGGACAAGTACCCGTACACGCTCACCACGGACTGGGGCTACGGCACGCGCAGCCAGCGGATCGCCGATCTCATCGAGTCGAAGATCAAGAACGGCGGCAAGGTCTCGACGGACGACATGCGCCAGATGCAGCTCGACAACAGCAGCGAGATCGCCAAGCTGCTGGTGCCCAAGCTGCTCAAGATCGACGTGGACGACAAGTACGTCCGCGAGGCGCAGAAGCTCCTGGAGGGCTGGAACTACACCCAGGACGCCGACTCGGCCGCGGCCGCGTACTTCAACGCGACCTGGCGCAACATCCTCAAGCTCGCCTTCGGCAACAAGCTGCCCAAGGAGCTGCGGGTCAAGGGCCAGTGCCTGTACGTCGAGCCGACCGACTCCACGGGGCCGGTCGACAACGAGGACGACAAGGTGCGCGAGTGCGGCCAGCGCGACGCGGACAGCGCGCAGCCGGACGGCGGTGACCGCTGGTTCGAGGTGGTCCGCAAGATCCTCGACGACGAGGACAACGACTGGTGGTCGGCGCCCAAGACGCGCACCGACCAGACCGTCGTGGACACGCGTGACGAGCTGTTCGCGCGGGCCCTCAAGGACGCGCGCTGGGAGCTCACCGCCAAGCTCGGCAAGGACATCGACACCTGGAGCTGGGGCCGGCTGCACCGGCTGTACCTGAAGAACCAGACCATGGGCATCGAGGGCCCCGGCTTCCTGCAGTACATGCTCAACCGCGGCCCGTACAACATGGGCGGCGGCGAGGCGGCGGTGAACGCCACCGGCTGGAACGCGGCGGGCGGCTACTCGGTGGTCTGGGTGCCGTCGATGCGCATGGTGGTGAACCTCGACGACTTCGACAAGTCCAAGTGGATCAACCTCACCGGTGCCTCCGGTCATGCCTACAGTGCCCACTACATCGACCAGACGGGCAAGTGGGTCAAGGGCGAGCTGCTGCCGTGGGTCTCCTCGGACCGGGCGGTCGACAAGGCCACGTCGGACACACTGGTCCTGCAGCCCTAGACGGCACGTGAAACGGCCCTCCACGCGCGCGTGGAGGGCCGTTCGCGTACCCGGCCGCTCCGGGAGGGTCAGCGGAAGCGGTGTACTGCCGAAGGCGTCACCGCCGCGTGCACCGGCCTGTCGTGCGGCTCCTCGGGGACGCGGCCGACCACTTCGGAGTCGTACAGCAGCACCACCAGGGCCGGATCGGCGGCCGCCCGCTCCAGACGGGCGAGCACCCGGTCGTACGATCCGCCGCCGCGGCCGAGCCGCAGCCCGCGCGCGTCCACGGCGAGACCCGGCAGCAGCACGGCGTCGGCCGCGAGCACGGCCTCCGGGCCCAGCCGCTCGCCCGCGGGCTCCAGGAGCGTCATCCTGCCGCCGTGCCGGACGCCGACGAGCGAGTCCGGTCCGTCGTACGCGCCCCAGTCGAGGTCGTTGTCCGCCAGCAGCGCCGGAAGCAGGACGTGCACTCCGCGCGCGTGGAGCGCGTCGAGGAGCGCGCGGGTGCCCGGTTCACTCCCCACGGACACGTAGGCTGCCACCGTGCGCGCGTGCGCCAGCTCGGGCAGCTCCAGGGCGCGGGCGGCGAGTGCGGCCCCGGTTTCTTGCACGTCACCGGCCGTCAACCGGCTCCTCACCGCGAGGAGATCCCGCCGCAACCATCGCTTGCCAGACTCGTCTTCGGGTCCCAGGCGGCTCATAGACTTGTTCCGTACCCTTCATAATGCGCTCATATGAGAGCGAATTAACCGGAGCCACAGATTCCCTACAAAGGCACCGGATATGGTGGCGTGCATGACTCAGGCACACCCAAGGATCAGCAAGGCTGTCATCCCCGCAGCAGGTCTCGGCACCCGGTTCCTGCCGGCCACCAAGGCCACTCCCAAAGAGATGCTGCCGGTCGTCGACAAGCCGGCGATCCAGTACGTGGTCGAGGAGGCCGCCTCCGCGGGCCTCGATGACGTCCTCATGATCACGGGACGCAACAAGCGCCCCCTCGAGGACCACTTCGACCGCAACTACGAGCTGGAATCCGCCCTTCAGAAGAAGGGCGACGCCAACCGGCTCGCCAAGGTGCAGGAGTCAAGCGACCTCGCCACCATGCACTACGTCCGCCAGGGCGACCCCAAGGGCCTCGGCCACGCCGTGCTCTGCGCCGCCCCGCACGTCGGCGACGAGCCCTTCGCCGTGCTCCTCGGCGACGACCTCATCGACCCGCGCGACCCGCTGCTCAAGCGCATGGTCGACGTCCAGGAGCAGCACGGCGGCAGCGTCGTCGCGCTCATGGAGGTCGAGCCCGAGCAGATCCACCTCTACGGATGCGCGGCCGTCGAGTCCACCGAGGACGGCGACGTCGTCAGGGTGACCGGCCTCGTCGAGAAGCCCGACCCGGCGGACGCCCCCAGCAACTACGCGATCATCGGCCGCTACGTCCTCGACCCGCACATCTTCGACATACTCCGCAAGACCGAGCCCGGCCGCGGCGGCGAGATCCAGCTCACCGACGCCCTCCAGCAGCTCGCGGACGACGAGAAGGTCGGCGGCCCCGTGCACGGCGTCGTCTTCAAGGGCCGCCGCTATGACACCGGCGACCGCGGCGACTACCTGCGTGCCATTGTCAGACTCGCGTGCGAACGTGAAGACCTGGGCCCGGACTTCCGGACCTGGCTTCGCAGTTACGTCACCGAGGAGATGTAGGAACTTGAGCAGTGCCGCGACCCGTGTCACCGGCCAGGACCACCTCTGGTCGGTGACGGAGCACCTGGAGGACATCCTCGCGACCGTGCGCCCCCTCGAACCGATCGAGCTGCAGCTCCTCGACGCCCAGGGCTGCGTGCTGGTCGAGGACGTCACGGTGCCGGTCTCCCTGCCGCCGTTCGACAACAGCTCGATGGACGGGTACGCGGTCCGGGTCGCCGATGTGGCGGGCGCGAGCGAGGAGTACCCGGCCGTGCTCACGGTCGTCGGAGACGTCGCGGCGGGCGAGTCCGAGCTGCTCCACGTGGGCCCCGGCCAGGCCGCCCGCATCATGACGGGCGCCCCGCTGCCGCCCGGCGCCGAGGCCGTCGTCCCCGTGGAGTGGACCGACGGGGGCCTCGGCGAGGGCCCCGTCTCCGGGATGCGCGCCCGCAGCGCGTCCCCTGAGGGCGCCTCCGGACAGGTGCACGTCCACCGCCCGGCGCAGGCACGCGCGCACGTGCGCGCCAAGGGCAGCGACGTGAAGGCCGGCGACCGCGCGCTCTGCGCGGGCACCGTGCTCGGCCCGCCGCAGATCGGGCTGCTCGCCGCGATCGGCCGGGGGACCGTCCGCGTGCGCCCGCGCCCCCGCGTGGTGGTCCTGTCCACCGGCAGCGAACTCGTCCAGCCCGACACGGAGTTGGCCACCGGCCAGATCTACGACTCCAACAGCTTCGCGCTGTGCGCCGCGGCCAGGGACGCCGGAGCGATCGCCTACCGGGTCGGCGCGGTCGCCGACGACGCCGACACACTCCGCGCCACCATCGAGGACCAGCTCATCCGCGCCGACCTCGTGGTCACCACGGGCGGCGTCAGCGTCGGCGCGTACGACGTCGTCAAGGAGGCGCTCTCCTCGGTCGGCGACGAGGACGAGGAGGGCGGCGGCATCGACTTCCGCAAGCTCGCCATGCAGCCCGGCAAACCCCAGGGCTTCGGCTCCATCGGCCCCGACCACACCCCGCTGCTCGCGCTCCCGGGCAACCCCGTGTCGTCGTACGTGTCCTTCGAGCTGTTCGTGCGCCCTGCGATCCGCGCCCTGATGGGCGTCGACGACATCCACCGGCCCACCACCAGGGCGAAGCTCCGCACGGACAAGGCACTCACCTCACCCGCCGGACGCCGTCAATTCCTGCGCGGGCAGTACGCGAACGGGGAGGTGACGCCCGTCGGTGGCGCCGGATCCCACCTGATCGCGGCCCTCGCACACGCCGACGCGCTGATCGTCGTCCCGGAGTCCACCGAGTCCGTGGAGCCCGGCACCGACGTCGAGGTGGTCCTGCTCGGCTGAGAGCGCCGAGTTGGGGGTACCGTGTCGCGCACAACTGGCCCGACCGGGAGCGCCGCCACAGCATGAGTACGCAGGACCGACTGACCCACATCGACGAGGCGGGCGCCGCCCGCATGGTCGACGTGTCCGAGAAGGACGTGACCGCACGCACCGCTCGCGCGAGCGGCCGCGTGCTGGTCTCGCCCCGCGTGATCGAACTGCTGCGCGGCGAGGGAGTGCCCAAGGGCGACGCCCTCGCCACCGCGCGCATCGCGGGCATCATGGGCGCCAAGCGCACACCGGATCTGATCCCGCTCTGCCACCCGTTGTCGGTGTCGGGTGTCAAGCTGGACCTGTCGGTCGCGGACGACGCCGTCGAGATCCTGGCCACCGTGAAGACCACCGACCGCACGGGCGTCGAGATGGAGGCCCTCACCGCGGTCACCGTCGCGGCGCTCACCGTGATCGACATGGTCAAGGCGGTCGACAAGGGGGCGGTCATCACGGACGTGCGTGTGGAGGAGAAGACGGGCGGCAAGTCGGGCGACTGGAGCCGGGCATGACGGCGCAGCCCGGGCCGTCGGCCGAAGGCGCGCCGGCCGCCCCGTACAGCGCCCTCGTCGTGACGGCCTCGAACCGCGCGGCCGCCGGTGTCTACGAGGACAGGGGCGGGCCCCTGATCGCCGAGGGGCTCACGAAGTTCGGCTTCGCCGTCGACGGGCCTCGGGTGGTCCCCGACGGGGACCCCGTCGAGAGCGCACTGCTCAGCGGCGTCGAAGCGGGATACGACGTCATCGTGACCACCGGCGGCACGGGCATCTCGCCCACCGACCGCACCCCGGAGGCCACGCGCAAGGTGATCGCCTACGAGGTGCCGGGCATTCCCGAGGCCATCAGAGCGTTCGGAAGGGACAAGGTCCCGACGGCCGCGCTCTCCCGCGGCCTCGCCGGCGTCGCGGAGAGGACACTGATCGTGAACCTGCCGGGCTCCACCGGCGGGGTCCGGGACGGCCTGGCCGTCCTCGAACCCCTCCTGACCCATGCCGTCGACCAGATCCGCGGCGGCGACCACCCCAGACCCGGCGACAGCGGGGGTGCGAGCTGAACACCCCATCCTGGCCGGTCGAGCTGGTGGACGGCGATGTGGTCCTCAGGCCCATAAAGCTGCGCGACCAGCGAGCCTGGCGTGACGTCAACCGGCGCAACCGCGACTGGCTGCGCCCCTGGGAGGCGACCATCCCGCCGCCCACGCCGAGCGGGCCCATCGCCCACCGGCCGACGTACCGCCAGATGGTCCGACATCTGCGCACCGAGGCGAACTCGGGGCGGATGCTGCCGTTCGTCATCGAGTACCAGGGGCGGCTCGTCGGGCAGTTGACGGTCGCCGGAATCACCTGGGGCTCCATGTGTTCGGGTCATATCGGCTACTGGGTGGACGAGGCGGTCGCCGGTCGCGGAGTGATGCCGACGGCCGTCGCTCTGGCGTCCGACCACTGCTTCCGGACCGTTGGTCTGCACCGCATCGAGGTCTGCATTCGGCCCGAGAACGGACCGAGCCGGCGGGTCGTGGAGAAACTCGGATTCCGCGACGAAGGCCTTCGTCCCCGATATCTGCACATCGACGGCGCCTGGCGTGACCACCTCGTCTTCGCGCTCACGGCCGAAGAGGTGCCCGAAGGACTGCTGGCCCGCTGGCGGCGCACACGGTCGCGGAACACGTCTGAAAACTCGCCGCGGGACACGCCCCGGAACACCGCGTAAATGAAATAGGTGTTCGAAAGTGATCGGTGATCGACCATCCTCGGGCATTGATTTCGCACTCCCGGTGGCCTGCTGATCGCATCGGTCACAAAAAAAGCTCGAAATATCAGCCAGATCGTGCGACACACCGGCTCAATTGGCAGATGGCCTCATGCAAACCCCTCTACCGTGTGAGGCGTGAGCAGCAGCGGCCTCATCTACGCAGTCATTGTCGGGGCCTGGGCCGCCTACTTGGTGCCGATGTGGCTCCGTAGGCAGGACGAGCTGAACGAAGCCCGTCCGACGGAACGCTTCAGCACCGCCATCCGGCTTCTCTCCGGACGGGCGGGCATGGAGCGCCGGTACGCCAAGGACCTGCGGGCGCGCTCCACCGAAGAGGGGGAGCAGCGCGCCGACCCGGACGGCGTCACCGACTCGGTGGACGTCCGGGCCTTCGCCATGCCTCCGACCCGCCGTGAAGTACGGGCCGATGTCGGCGACGCACGCGACGCCCGGGACGCGCGGGAGGGTGCGCGGTCCGAGGCGCAGGCCCAGCAGGCGCAGGCCCAGCAGGCGTCGCGCCAGGCATCGCGGCAGGCGTCCGCGACGGCGCCGAAACCCGGCTCCCAGGCCCCGGCCCACCCGGCGCCGAAGCAGAGCCGGACGACGGGCGGCCGGCCCGTGCCCCAGCAGGGCGCCAAGTCCTCGCCGAACGGATCACCCGCGTCGTCCCCCGCGCGGCGGGCCGCCGCGGCGGAGGCCGCGGCCCGCGCCCGGCGTTCGAAGGTGCTCGCACGCAGGCGGCGTACGACCGTCCTGCTCTTCGTCGCCTTCACGCTCGGCGCGATCGTCGCGGCCGTCGGCGGGCTCGCGTTCCTGTGGGCGCCCGGCGTACCCGCGGTGATGCTGAGCATCTACATCGCGTACCTGCGCTCCCAGGAGCGCCGGCGCTTCACCTATGTGATGGACCGCAGGCGCGCCGAGGTCGCCGCGCAGCGGCTGCGTGAGCGGCAGCCCCGGAGGCGGCCGCCCGTCGAGCCCGGCACCGCCGACGAGCCGGAGGACGGACCCGAGGCGCACACCGACCCCGGCCTGTCCGCGCTCGCCGCCGACCGCCGCGCCCTCGTCGAGCAGACCGACCACGCCGAGTGGGTCGACCAGCAGCGCGAGCGCCGGCACGGCCCGGCCCGGGGCGAGAGCTGGGACCCCGTCCCGGTGCCCCTGCCGACGTACGTGACGGCCCCGGTCGCCCCGCGCGCCACCTCCGACGTCGACCTCGGAGGGCCCGACGCATGGAGCTCGGCCCGGTCCAGCACGGTCGAGCCGAACGCGGACAGCGTGACGGACGAGGCACCCGGGGCGGAGGAGGAGCTGGGCGAGCCCGACGAGGACGACAACTCGGACAGCGCCGCGGACGCCCGGCGCGCGGCCTCGGCCCGCCGCGCCCGCGAACGAGGGCGCACCCCCCTCTTCGACCAGTACGAGGACGGCGACCGGCCGCGCGCGGCCAACGAGTGACGACGCCTCAGAAGTCCCCCGGAAGCCCTGCCCCTGACCAGCGGGAGAGCGCCCGGGAACGGATTTCCAAGCACCCGGACGGGGATGCTAGAGTTTCACTCGTTGCAAGGGCCTGTGGCGCAGTCTGGTAGCGCACCTCGTTCGCATCGAGGGGGTCTGGGGTTCAAATCCCCACAGGTCCACGCAGCTCAGAGCCCCAGTCGGTTTCACCGACTGGGGCTCTGACGTGTGTGCGGCCAGTGCGCGTCGGCCAATGTCCTCCGCGGATGTCCTCCGCGGATGTGGAGCGATGGCCTCTGCTTTCCGGTCCCGGCCGGTGATCACGACCGGCCGGTGGTCCGTCCGTGCCGGACCGGCATCGTCACAGAGGCTTCGCGAAGCAGCGGCTGTCGTCGTGGAAGCGGTAGTGGCCGAACTTGACGCAGGGTGCGTAGCCGCTGGACGCGTACAGGGCGATCGCCTCGGGCTGCTTGTTGCCGGTCTCCAGGACCATGCGGGTGCGGCCCGCCGCGCGGGCGTCGTCCTCCAGGGCGGCCAGGATGCGGCGGGCGAGACCGTTGCCGCGGGCCTCGTCGACCACGTACATGCGCTTCAGCTCGGCGTCACCGTCCGAGTAGCCCTCGTCGTTCTCGTCCTGGGTGCGCCAGCCGCCGGTGGCCACGGGGCGGTCCTCGGGGTCGTAGGCGATCAGGTAAAGGCCGAGGGGCGGTTCGAACATCGACGCGTCGAGCGGGGTGACGTCGCCCTCGTCGCCGTAGCGCACGGCGTACTCGGCCTGCACCTGGTCGTTGAGCTTGACGGCGTCGGGGTGGTCGAAGGCGACCCGGCGTATATTCATGCTAGACATCGTACTTCTATGCGTTCGGTCGGATGGAACGGTTCGCTGTGCTCGTCCAGTGTGCCGGTATCGTGCCCGGGTGCTGACTGTGACCTCTGTGAATGTGAACGGGCTCCGGGCCGCGGCCAAGAAGGGCTTCGTGGAGTGGCTGGCGGGGACGTCCGCCGACGTGCTGTGTCTTCAGGAGGTGCGGGCCGAGCCCCAGCAGCTTCCCGAGGACGTACGGCAGCCGGAGGGGTGGCATACCGTGCACGCGCCCGCCGCCGCGAAGGGGCGGGCCGGTGTCTCCCTCTACACGCGCCGCGAGCCCGACCGCGTCCAGGTCGGCTTCGGGTCCGCCGAGTTCGACGGCAGCGGGCGGTACGTCGAGGCGGACCTGCCCGGCGTCACCGTCGCCAGCCTGTATCTGCCCTCCGGCGAGGTCGGCACCGAGCGGCAGGACGAGAAGGTCCGGTTCATGGACGAGTTCCTCGCCCACCTGAAGGAACTGCGCGTACGGGCCGCCGCCGACGGGCGCGAGGTCGTGGTGTGCGGCGACTGGAACATCGCCCACCAGCCGGCCGACCTCAAGAACTGGCGCGGGAACCGGAAGAACTCCGGGTTCCTGCCGGAGGAGCGGGAGTGGCTCGGCCGCGTCCTCGACGAGACGGACGGCGGGTACGTGGACGTCGTACGGGCGCTGCACCCGGATGCGGAGGGGCCGTACTCGTGGTGGTCCTACCGCGGGCGGGCCTTCGACAACGACACGGGATGGCGCATCGACTACCAGGTCGCCACGCCCGGGCTCGCGGCCCGGGCCGTCAAGGGGTTCGTGGAGCGGGCGGCGACCCATGAGGAGCGCTGGTCGGACCATGCCCCGGTGACCGTGGTCTTCGACATGTGACACGGGCCGGACGCGTGACGGGGCAGGGGCCGGGGCAGGGGCCGGCGGCCGGAGGGCTATGGCCGCTTCTGCAGACGCCGGTCCAGGGCCATCGAGAGTTCCGCCTCCACCACGCTCTTCGCCAGGGGCCTCAGGCGCTGGAGGTCCTCCGGAGTGCGCTCCGGGGTGAGGACGAGACCGGTGAACAACTCGGCCAGGGCGTCGGCGTGTTCACGTACGCGATGGGCGGCGGCGAGGATGTCCGCGAGGGGGATGCCCTCGCGGACCAGGGCCGCCGAGGTCTCCAGGAGCCGGCGGCTGATGTGGACGAGGTCCGTGCCGTCGGTGGCGAGATAGCCGAGGTCCAGGGACGCGGCGAGGTTCTCCGGTGTCGCCTGGCCCGCGAAGACGTCGGCCAGTTCCTCGGGGGAGAGGCGGACCGGGGTCTCCTCGGTGGGCGCGCCGAGTCCGAGGAGTTCGCCCACGTCGCGGCCGTGGTCGAAGGCCTCGGCGAGTTCGGCGATGCCGTTGAGGGTGTGGCCGCGCTCCAGGAGTGCGGCAATCGTGCGCAGGCGGGCCAGGTGGTCCTCGTCGTACCAGGCGATCCGGCCCTCGCGGCGCGGTGGCGGGATCAGCTTGCGCTCGCGGTAGAAGCGCAGCGTGCGCAAGGTGATGCCGGCCTCCCTGGCCAGCTCCTCCATCCGGTACTCCCGCTTGTCCGCCACACCGGCACCCTATGTCGTACCGTCGGTAACTTTCGTGGGCGCAACCCCTACCCATCGGTACGGAGCTGCTCTACGCTCCCCATTGCGCCAGTGTTCACTGGCGCGGTCGTACGCGGCATGGAGGCATCGGGATGACCGAGCACGAGCATGTACGGGTGGCGGTGATCGGCTCGGGATTCGGCGGCCTGGGCGCCGCCGTACGGTTGCGCCGCGAGGGCGTCACCGACTTCGTCGTCCTGGAACGGGCCGGCAGTGTGGGCGGGACCTGGCGCGACAACAGCTATCCGGGCTGCGCCTGCGACGTGCCCTCCCACCTCTACTCGTTCTCGTTCGCGCCCAACCCCGACTGGCCGCGCAGCTTCTCCGGACAGGAGCACATCCGCGCCTATCTGGAGCACGTCACCGACGTCTTCGGGCTGCGGCCGCACCTGCGCCTCAACTCCGAGGTCAAGGTGATGACCTGGGACGGCGAGCGGCTGCGCTGGGTGATCGAGACCAGCAGCGGGACCCTCTCCGCCGACATCGTCGTGTCCGCCACCGGGCCGCTCTCCGACCCCAAGGTGCCGGACATCCCGGGGATCGACACCTTCCCCGGCAAGGTCTTCCACTCGGCCCGCTGGGACCACGACTACGACCTGCGCGGCAAGCGGGTCGCGATGATCGGCACCGGCGCCTCGGCCGCCCAGATCGTGCCGGCGATCCAGCCGGACGTCGCGAAGCTCACCCTCTTCCAGCGCACCCCGCCCTGGGTGATGCCCCGCGTCGACCGGGCCATCAGCGGGGCCGAGCGCCTGCTGCACCGGACGCTTCCCGTCACCGCGCAGCTGCGGCGCGCACTCCTGTGGGGCATCCGGGAGCTGCAGGTCCAGGCGTTCACGAAGCGGCCGCGCGAGCTGGGCCTCGTCGAGCAGGTGGCCAGACGGAACCTGTTCCGCGCCATCAAGGACCCGGAGCTCAGGGCCAGGCTGACCCCGGACTACCGCATCGGCTGCAAGCGCATCCTGCTGTCCAGCACGTACTACCCGGCCCTCGCCCAGCCCAATGTGGACGTGGTCGCGAGCGGGCTCGGCGAGATCCGCGGGTCCACCCTCGTCGCCGACGACGGCAGCGAGGCCGAGGTCGACGCGATCGTCTTCGGCACGGGCTTCCACGTCACCGACATGCCCATCGCCGACCGGGTCGTCGGCGTGGGCGGCAGGACGCTCGCCGAGGCATGGGCGCCCGGCATGAAGTCGCTGCGCGGCGCGACCGCGGCGGGATTCCCCAACTGGATGACGATCATCGGGCCCAACACGGGCCTCGGGAACTCCAGCATGATCCTGATGATCGAGTCCCAGCTGAACTACATGGCCGACTACGTACGCCAGCTGGACGTGCTCGGCGACCGCGCCGCCCTCGACGCGCGGCCCGCCGCGGTCGACGCCTGGAACCACCGGGTGCAGGAACGCATGAAGCGCACGGTCTGGTCCACCGGCGGCTGCACCAGCTGGTACCTCGACCAGAACGGCGTCAACACGACGGTCTGGCCGGGCACCACCACGGAGTTCCGCGGCGCCACACGGCGTGTGGACCTGGCGGAGTACGACCTGCTCCGCGCACCCGCCCCGGCACAGCCCGTGCCGTCCGGGCCGTCCGCCCGCGGTACGAAGAAGAAGGCCGAGGCAGGAGCATGAGCCGGCTGACGCGGGTGGCCTCTGGCCCCTACGCCCCGCCCGTCCCCGCGCGCGAGCTGACGGCGGTCTCCGCCGACGGGGCGCGGCTGCACGTCGAGGTGCACGGAGCCGTGGACGACGCCACCGCCCCGGCAGTGGTGCTCGCGCACGGATGGACCTGCTCGACCGCCTTCTGGGCGGCGCAGATACGGGACCTCGCCGCCGACCACCGGGTGATCGTGTACGACCAGCGCGGGCACGGCCGGAGCGCCGCGAGCCCTGTGTGCAGCACGGACGGGCTCGCCGACGACCTGGAGGCGGTGCTCGCGGCCACCCTCGCGCCGGGCGAGAAGGCGGTCCTGGCCGGGCACTCCATGGGCGGGATGACGCTCATGGCGGCGGCCACGCGCGCCGGGTTCCGGGAGCACGCGGCCGCCGTGCTGCTGTGCAGTACGGGCAGTTCGCGGCTGGTCGCCGAGTCGCTGGTGGTGCCGATGCGGGCCGGGCGGCCGCGGACCTGGCTCACGAAGAAGATCCTCGGGTCCCGGGCGCCCCTCGGGCCGGTCACGCCGCTGGCCCGGCGCATCCTCAAGTACGGCACGATGGGGCCGGGTTCGGCGCCCGAGATGGTCGAGGCGTGCGCGCGGATCGTGCACGCCTGCCCCCGGCGGGTGCGGTACTCCTGGTCGAAGGTGCTCGACCTGCTCGATCTCGACCACGCGGTACGGGAGTTGGCCGTGCCGACCGCGGTCGTCGTCGGCACGGCCGACCGGCTGACGCCCGCCGTGCACGCGCGCGCCCTGGTCGCCGCGCTGCCGCGGTGCGTCGGCGTCACCGAACTGCCCGGGATCGGGCACATGACTCCGGTGGAGGCCCCCGAACAGGTCACCGCACGGATACGGGAACTCGTCTCCACGTACGCAGTGATCAAGGAGGGCGCATGAGCAGGATCGGTCTGGAAGGACAGGTCGCCGTCGTCACGGGGGCCGCGCGGGGCGTCGGAGAGCTGCTCGCCCGCAAGCTCTCCGCCCGCGGCGCCACCGTCGCGCTCGTCGGCCTGGAGGAGGAGGCGCTCAAGGGTGTCTCCGAGCGGCTGCACGGCGAGAGCGGCCACTGGTACGCCGACGTCACCGACCACGAGGCGATGGCGGAGGTCGCGCGGGAGGTGAAGGCGCGGTTCGGGAAGGTCGACATCGTCGTCGCCAACGCGGGGGTCGCGAACGGCGGGCCGTTCGTCGACTCCGACCCGCTGGCCTGGCGGCGGGTCATCGAGGTGAACCTCATCGGGTCGGCCGTCACCGCCCGGGCCTTCCTGCCCGTCCTCATGGAGAGCCGCGGGTACCTGCTGCAGATCGCCTCGCTCGCCGCGATCACGCCCGCGCCGATGATGACCGCGTACTGCGCGTCCAAGTCGGGCGTCGAGGCGTACGCGCACAGCCTGCGGGCCGAGGTCGGTTACAAGGGCGTACGCGTCGGGGTCGGGTACCTGTCGTGGACCGACACCGACATGGTCCGCGGAGCCGATCAGGACGACGTCATGCGGGAGTTGAGGCAGCGGCTGCCGTGGCCCGCCAACAAGACGTATCCGCTCGGGCCGGCCGTCGACCGGATCGTGGCAGGCATCGAGCGGCGGTCCAGCCATGTGTACGGGCAGTGGTGGCTGCGGGGGATGCAGGGGGTGCGTGGGTACCTCCCGGCGCTCATCGGGACGGTCGGACAGCGGGAGATGCGCCGGTTCGCGCCGCGGCTGGGGAGCGTGGGGACGGGGCTCGTCGGGGCCGGGGGAGAGGCTGACGAGTTGGCGCGCGACACCCTGCGTCACCGACCGTAACTGATCGAAATGCGCGCAATGTCCGTGCGTGTAAGTCTGGTCGAGCCCCGATCCCCTCACCCACAAACGGGAGTGAACCTCATGGGCATGAAGGACCAGTTCCAGGACAAGGCCGAGCGGCTTCAGCAGAACGCGAAGCAGCGGCCCGGCGAGCGGCGCGACGAGGCGAGCGAGCGCGGGCAGCAGATGCCCGAGCGCGAGCGGCCCGAGCGTGACCGTCCGGACCGTGAGCGCCCGGACCGTGAGCGTCCCGAGCGTGAGCGCTCGGAGCGGGAGCGTCGGATGCCTGAGGAGTCGCAGCGGACTCAGCAGGACGCGCAGGGTCGGTTCGACCAGGACTTCGACATCTGACGAACGCGCCTGAAGCTCGGCCTTGGCCGGACTCGACGTGGGGTGCCCCTCTTCTCAGGGGGCGCCCCACGTCTTTTTTTTGTTGCTTTGCCGCTGCCGCTGCCGCGCTGGTGCGCCCGTTCCCCGTTTCCGCTCCCGCTTCTTCGTTCTTCGGGTGCGGGGCGGGTGTGGCTGGTCGCGCAGTTCCCCGCGCCCCTGACGGGGCGGGGGGCGGGTGCGGGTCGTGGCTTCAGGTGCGTGGGGGGAGTTTCGGGCGGCTTCTGTCCGGGAGGCGGGTGTAGTCCGGTGGGGTGGCCGCCGGGTGGGCCTTCAGGAGCTCCAGGGCCAGGCGGACCGCGTCGTCCAGCTGGGCGTGGCGGCCCTCCGCCCAGTCCAGGGGTGTGCGCAGGACCTCCAGGTCCGGGACGACACCGTGGTTCTCGACCGACCAGCCGTACGCGCCGAACCAGGCCGCGTTCATCGGAACCGTGATCACCGAGCCGTCGCCCAGGCGGTGGCGGCCGGTCATGCCGACGACCCCGCCCCAGGTGCGCTGGCCCACCACCGGCCCCAGGCCGAGCAGTTTGAAGGCCGCCGTGATCATGTCGCCGTCCGACGAGGTCATCTCGTCCGCCAGGGCGACCACCGGACCGCGCGGCGCGTTCGACGTGTACGACACCGGTTCGGCGTTGCGGGTCAGGTCCCAGCCCATGATCGTGCGGGTGAGTTTCTCGATGACCAGCTCGCTGATGTGGCCGCCCGCGTTGCCGCGTACGTCGACGATGAGGGCCGGGCGCGACACCTCCATACGGAGATCGCGGTTGAACTGCGCCCAGCCCGAGCCGCCCATGTCCGGGATGTGCAGGTACCCGCACCGGCCGTCGCTCAGCTCCCGCACGACCTCGCGGCGTTTGGCCACCCAGTCCTGGTAGCGCAGGGGGCGTTCGTCGACGAGCGGGACCACGGCGACCCGGCGGGAGCGGCCCTCGCCGCCGGCCGGGGTGAAGGTGAGTTCCACCGTCGTGCCGCCCGCCGCCGCGAGCAGCGGGTACGGGCCGGTGACCGGGTCCACCGGACGGCCGTCCACATGGGTGAGCCGCGCGCCCTCACGGATGCCCGTACCGGCCAGCGGGGAACGCGCCTTGGAGTCGGAGGAGTCGCCGGGCAGGATGCGCTTGACGACCCAACCGCCGTCCCGGCGTACGAAGTTGGCGCCCAGCAGACCCTGCGGTCGCTGGTAGTGGGGCGGGCCCTCGTTGCGGCGCGCCGCGGAGACGTACGCGTGCGAGGTGCCCAGCTCGCCCAGCACCTCACGGAGCAGGTCGGCGAACTCGTCGGGGGACGCGACCCGTTCGACCAGCGGACGGTACTGGTCCAGGACGCCGTCCCAGTCGATGCCGCACATGTCGGGTGCCCAGAAGTAGGCGCGGATGAGGCGGCCCGCCTCGGCGTACGCCTGGCGCCACTCGGCGGCGGGGTCGGCCTCGTGCAGGACGCGGCGCAGGTCGATCCAGACCGTCGTGTCGCCGTCACCGGACTCCGTGGAGGGGACCGCGCGCAGGTCGCCCTCGTCGACCACGACCAGTCGGCTGCCGTCACCGCTGAGCGCGAACCAGTCGAGATGGTCGACGAGTTCGGACTTCTTCGCCTTGGTGATGTTGAAGTACTCGAGGGTCGGACGGCCCGAGGTGTCGTCGGGGTTGGCGAAGGTCTCCCCGAGCGCGCCCGAGATCGGCCACCGCAGCCACACGAGGCCGCCGCCCGCGACCGGGTACAGGGCCGAGTACTTGGAGGCCGTGACCGGGAAGGGCGTCACGCGGCTCTCCAGGCCCTCGGTCTCCACGGTCGTCGCGCCGGCCCGGCCGCCCGTCTCGCCGTCACCCGGGCGGGAGGTGCCCGCGTCCGGGTCGTTCTCCGCCGGGTCCAGGCCCCCGGCCGCCGGGCGGCCCTCGGGGGTCAGGGCGAACGGGGACGGCGTCGCGGAGGACAGCGGCACGAGGTACGGGCGGCAGCCCAGCGGGAAGGACAGGTCGCCGGTGTGGACGTCGTACACCGGGTCGAAGCCGCGCCAGGACAGGAAGGCGAGATAGCGGCCGTCCCGGGTGAAGACCGGGTTCTCGTCCTCGAAACGGCCGTTGGTGACGTCGACGACCGTGCGCGCGCCCGGCCCCTCGATCCGCGCCATCTTGATCTGCCGGAGCGTACGGCCGATGCCGGGGTGCGACCACGTCAGCCATGTCCCGTCGGGGGAGAAGGCGAGGTCGCGCACCGGCCCGTTGGTGGACCGGACGAGCTCGGTGACCTCACCGTCCGCAGGCCCGGACGCGTCCGCGCCCTCTCCTGCGCCCCGGTCCGAGGCCCCTCCCGCGTCCCCGTCCCCGACCCCGTCCGCATGCTCCGTCGCGTCGATGAGGAGGAGCCGGCCGTCGTGGGAGGCGATCGCGAGCCGCTCGCCCTTCGGGTCCGAGACGAGTTCCAGGACGCGGCCGAGCTTCCCGGAGGCCAGCCGGCGCGGCTCGCGCGAGCCCGTCGCGCGCGGCAGGTACGCGATCTCGACGGCGTCCTCGCCGTCCGCGTCCGTCACGTACGCCACCTGCCCGCCCGAGCCGAGCATCTCGGGCAGCCGGACGCGGACTCCCGGGGTGTCCGCGATCGTGCGCGCCGGGCCGTCGCGGTGCGTGAGCCAGTACAGACTGCCGCGGACGACGACGGCACTGGCCCGGCCCGTCTCGTCCACGGAGATCCCGTCGACGTGCTGGGCGGCCGGCACCTGGTACGGGCGGCGCCCCGCGCGCGGCCCGCCGAGCCGGACGTCGAGGCGGCGGGGCGGCGAGTCCCGCGCCAGGTCGTCGACGATCCACAGGTCGCCCGCGCACTGGTAGACGACGCGAGTGCCGTCGCTCGACGCGTGCCGGGCGTAGAAGGAGTCGTGGTCGGTGTGGCGCCGCAGGCCGGAGCCGTCGTGCAGGCACGAGTACAGGTTGCCGATGCCCTCGTGGTCGGAGAGGAAGGCGATCCGGTCGCCCACGAACATCGGCGAGTCCAGATGGCCGTCGAGGTCGGCGAGGATGCGCTGCCCGTGCAGCCAGAGCCGCCCGGTGGCGCCGCCCCGGTAGCGCTTCCAGGCGGCGGGCTCGTGCGGGGGTGTGCCGGTGAGCAGGAGTGTCCTGCGTTCGCCGTGGAGGTTCGCGACGGCGATGTCGGAGACCGGGCCCCAGGGGAGCTTTCCGCCGGGGCCGCCGTTCACCGGCACGCTGTGGGCCCAGGTGAAGTACGAGAAGGGCTCGCCGTGGGAGGCGACGGCGAGGATGTCGCAGTTGCCGTCCTTGTCGGGAGGCGACCAGCCGCAGACCTGGGTGTCGGCGTTGCCCCAGTAGGTGAGCCGCCGGGCCGGGCCGCCGTCCACCGGCGCCAGATGGATCTCCGGCACGAGGCTGCGCCAGGTCGTGTACGCGATGTGCCGCCCGTCGGGGGAGAAGCGCGGATGACTCACCTTCGTACGGTCGACGGTGAGCCGCCAGGCGCGGCCGGGCCCGTCCAGGGGTGCCACCCACAGGTCGTCCTCGGCCGCGAAGCAGAGGTGGCCGCCGTTGAGGTGCGGGAAGCGCAGGTAGGCGGCCGCCCCGCTGTCGCCTCCGGCCTCTCCCGGCAGGGGCCCGTTCCCGTTCCTGTCCCTGGTCGCGTTCTCGTGCCTGTCCTCGTACTGGTAGTTCACCCACCCATGCTTTTCCGGTGGGCGGGGCCCGGCAACTCGTGGTCCGGGGCACAGGAGTGCGCGGTCCGGGGCGAGAGCCCGGTGGGAACCCGTGACCTGGAACACGTACGAAACGGTTTCGTTTCGCTTAGAGGTGCGGTACCTTCGTAGACGTACGAGACAGTTTCGTTCGAGTGGAAGAGGTGAGCGGGATGGCTGAGACAGCGACGACGCGTCGCAGCCGGATCACGCCCGAGCGCGAGGCCGAGCTGTACGAGGCCGTGCTCGACCTGCTCCGGGAGGTCGGTTACGACTCCCTGACCATGGATGCCGTGGCCGCCCGCACCCGGTCCAGCAAGGCCACCCTCTACCGCCAGTGGGGCGGCAAGGCCGAACTGGTCGCGAAGGCGATCCGGCACCACAAGCCGGTCGATCTCACCCAGGTGGACACCGGTTCCCTGCGGGGCGACTTCCAGGCCCTGACGACCCGCCAGGACGACTGCCAGATGGAACAGGACTCCGCCCTCATGCGGGTCCTGGGCACGGCGGCCCACACCAACCCCGAGCTGCTGCGGGCCCTGCGCGAATGGCTGATCGAGCCTGAGCTGGGGGAGATGCGCCAGGTGGTGCAGCGTGCCGTCGACCGGGGCGAGGTCCGTGCGGACAACCCCGCGATCGACTTCGTGCTGCACATGATCATCGGTGCCTTCGTGGCCCGGACGATGATCGACGAAGAGCCACCGACACAGGCCTTCCTGGCCTCGTACATCGACGCTGTGGTCATCCCCGCCCTCGTCGCCTGACCCCCGTACCCGAGCCCGCCCCCGATCCCGATCCCCGGCCCCACCCCTCGAGCCTCCAGCCCCGGGGCTCGACCCGCTGCGCACCCCTCCCCAGCTGCACCTGACGCGAACGCTCACGTCGTCGGGCCGATGACCCCTGCCCTGATGCCATCACCGACCTGATCGGGAGTACGCCCTCGTGGCCACGTTCCTCTACAAACTCGGCCGACTCGCCTTCCGGCGACGGCACTTCGTCGCACTCATATGGGTGGCGCTGCTGACCCTCGCGGGCGTCGGCGCGGCGAGCGCGCCCGCCGCCGGCACCACCTCCTTCTCGATCCCCGGCACCGAGGCGCAGAAGGCGTTCGACCTGCTGGAGCAGCGGTTCCCCGGCGCCAGCGCCGACGGAGCGACCGGGCGCATCGTCTTCAAGGCGCCCGAGGGGCAGAAGATGACGGACGCCGGCAACAAGGCGACCGTCGAGAAGACCGTCAGGGAACTGGGCGACGGCTCCGAAGTCGTCTCCGTCACCGACCCGTTCACCACGAACGCCGTGAGCAGGGACGGGACGGTCGCCTACACCTCGGTGAGGTACGACCTCCCCGGCATGGAGCTCGCGGACTCGACCAGGACCGCCCTGGAGAAGGCCGGGGACGAGGCCCGGGCCACCGGTCTGACCGTCGACGTCGGAGGTGACGCGCTGCAGGCCGCGTCCGACCCCGGGGCCGTCGGCGAGATCATCGGCCTCGCCCTCGCAGCGGTCGTCCTCGTCATCACCCTGGGCTCGCTGGTCGCGGCCGGACTGCCGCTGCTGACCGCGATCATCGGCGTCGGCATCGGTGTCTCCACCATCACCGCCCTCGCCAGCGCCCTCGACCTCGGCGACACCACCTCGACGCTCGCGCTGATGATCGGTCTCGCGGTCGGCATCGACTACGCGCTGTTCATCGTCTCCCGCTACCGGGGCGAGCTGGCCGAGGGCCGCGACCGTGAGGAAGCGGCGGGCCGCGCCACCGGGACCGCCGGCTCGGCGGTCGTCTTCGCCGGACTCACGGTCGTCATCGCCCTGGCGGGCCTCGCGGTCGTCAACGTCCCGATGCTGACCAAGATGGGCCTCGCCGCGGCCGGCACGGTCGTGGTCGCCGTACTCATCGCACTGACCATGATCCCCGCGCTGCTCGGATACGCGGGCAAGAAGATCCGGCCCGCGGGCGACAAGCGCGGCGGCAAGCGCGAAGGCAAGCGCCTCGGCCGCGACAGGTCCGCGCAGGCCGACACGGCGGGCAGGCCCGCCAAGCCCAACATGGGCACCCGCTGGGCGAGCTTCGTCATCCGCCGCCCGGTCGCCGTACTGCTGCTCGGCGTGGTCGGCCTGGGCGTCATCGCCGTCCCGGCCACCCAGCTGGAACTGGGCCTGCCCGACGACGGCTCGCAGCCGACGTCCACGACACAGCGCCGCGCCTACGACCTGCTGTCGGAGGGCTTCGGCCCCGGGTTCAACGGCCCGTTGATGGTCGTCTACGACGCCGAGGGCAGCGACGACGCCAAGGCCGGCGCCACCGTGGTCGCCGACCGGATCAAGGGTCTGAAGGACGTCGCGACGGTGACCCCGGCGACGTTCAACAAGGCCGGCGACACCGCGATGATCACCGTGATCCCGGGCTCCAAGCCGTCCTCGGCGCAGACCGAGGACCTGGTGCACGCCATCCGTGACGCGGGCCCCGGCATCAAGGCCGACACGGGCGGCCAGGTGCTGGTCTCCGGCACCACCGCCATGAACATCGACTTCTCGCAGAAGCTCAACGACGCGCTGGTGCCGTATCTGGCCCTGGTGGTCGGCCTGGCCTTCCTCCTCCTGATCGTCGTCTTCCGCTCCGTCCTGGTCCCGCTGAAGGCGGCCCTCGGCTTCCTCCTCAGCGTGCTGGCCGCGCTCGGCGCCGTGGTCGCGGTCTTCCAGTGGGGCTGGCTCGCCGGCCTGATCGGCGTCGAGGAGACCGGCCCGATCATGTCGATGATGCCGATCTTCATGGTGGGCGTGGTCTTCGGTCTCGCGATGGACTACGAGGTGTTCCTCGTGACCCGCATGCGGGAGGCGTACGTCCACGGCGAGACGCCGAGCCAGGCGGTGGTGACCGGGTTCCGGCACAGCGCCCGGGTCGTCGTCGCGGCCGCGATCATCATGATGGCCGTCTTCGGAGGCTTCATCGGTGCCAGCGACGCGATGATCAAGATGATCGGCTTCGGTCTCGCCATCGCCGTCTTCTTCGACGCCTTCGTCGTCCGCATGGCGATCGTCCCGGCCGTCCTGGCGCTGCTCGGCAAGAAGGCCTGGTGGCTGCCGAAGTGGCTGGACCGCGCACTGCCGAACGTGGACGTCGAGGGCGAGGGCCTGCGGGCGCTCGACGACCGGCCGAAGGACTCGGACGCCGACGAGGACCGGGAGTTGGTACGGGTCTGACGTACGCGTCCGACACGACGGCCGTGCGCGCGCGGCCGCACTGAGAACCAGCCGGTGAGGGCTCCGTGGGGACGGGCGGCCCTCACCGGCTTCGTACGTACGGGCGGGTGCGCGGGCCGCGACGCCGCAGCGGAGCGGTGGCCGGAGGGCGGGGCCGATGCCCCGGTCGGGGCGCCTCGCCTCGCCGGGAACGGGGTGCGGCGACCGAGCTCGCCGATCCGGGCGGACGGCGGCCGGCCTCGCCGCGCGGGGCGCTGTCCGGCGCCCCGAGGCCGGCCGCCGTCCGGAACCCGCTCGCGTGCCCCGTACACGCACCGCTAGCGTGCCGTGCATGACGACGACCGACGCACACGACGCCCAGCAGGCCGGCGACTCCGGCGCCCATCCCCTTTTCGCCGAGGCCGTGCGGGAGCTGGGCCTCGACGACCTGCTGCCGCGCGTCCGCCGCTTCCCGGACGCGACCAGGACCGCCGCCGAGGCGGCCGCCGCGCTCGGCTGTGAACTCAGTGAGATCTGCAAGTCGCTGATCTTCGCGGCGGACGGTGTCCCGGTCCTGGTGCTGATGGACGGGTCGTCCCGGGTCGATGTCGACCTCGTACGCCGGGAGCTGGGGGCCGAGAAGGTCACCCGGGCCAGGGCCGAGCTGGTCCGGGAGACGACCGGGTACGCGATCGGCGGCGTCCCGCCCTTCGGACACCGCACCAGGACCCGTGTCCTGGCCGACCGTTCGCTCCTGGACCACGACACGGTGTGGGCCGCCGCCGGCACCCCGTACACCGTCTTCCCCATGGCCCCGAAGACCCTGGTCGCCCACGCGGGCGGCACGCTGGTGGACGTACGCGAGCAGAGCGCGTGACGCCCCTGGTCGCCTCGGCGGTCCTGCTCGCCGCGGTGACGCACGCCAGCTGGAACGCCATCGCCCACCGGATCACCGACAAACTGGTCGGCTTCACGCTCATCGCGGGCGGCGGGATGCTCATCGGCCTGGCGATGGTCCCGTTCGTGCCGGTCCCGGCGGCGGACGCCTGGCCCTACCTGATCGCCTCGGCGGTCATCCACGTCGTCTACTACGTGCTGCTGATGAAGTCCTTCCGGCTGGGGGACTTCGGGCAGGCGTACCCGATCGCGCGCGGCACCGCCCCGCTGGTCGTGACCGTGCTCGCCGCCGTCTTCGCCCACGAGGTGCCGGACGGCTGGGCGGCGGCGGGCATCGCGGTGTCCTGCGCCGGCCTGACCGGCGTCGCGCTGTGGGGCCTGCGCGGACGCCGGCCCCACTGGGCGGCGATCGGCGCCGCGTTGGCGACGGGCCTGTCGATCGCCGCGTACACGGTCGTCGACGGCCTGGGCGTCCGCGCCTCCGGCTCCTCCCTCGGGTACATCGCCTGGCTGATGGCGCTGGAGGGGGTGGCGGTCCCGGCGTACGCGCTGTACCGGTGGCGCGGTGAACTGCTGACCGTACTCAAGCCGTTCGCCGGCGTGGGGCTCCTCGGGGCCGCGCTGTCCGTCGCCGCGTACGGCCTGGTCCTGTGGGCACAGACCCGCGCCGAACTGGCTCCGGTCGCGGCCTTGCGCGAGTCGTCGATCATCGTCGGCGCCGCCATAGGAGCCGTGTTCTTCAAGGAGCGGTTCGGGGCGCCGCGCATCGCCGCCGCGGGGCTGCTCGTGGTCGGGATCGGGCTGATGCTGCACGCGGGTTAGGGGCGCGGGTCACCCGGGGGCCGTACCGCCAGCGCGTCGACCTCGAACAGCATGCCGGGCAGCGCGAGGGAGGCGACACCACTCAGGGTCTGCGCCGGCAGGCGGTCCCCGAAGCGGGCGTGCAGGGCCTTGCCGAGGACCTCCAGCCTGGCGAGGTCGTGGTCGACGACGAACGTGCCGAGTCGGACGACGTGTTCGAGACCGAGCCCCACGCCCTCCAGCGCCGACCGCAGCCGCTCGAAGGACAGCTCCACCTGGGCGGCGAAGTCGCCGGGCACGGGGGCGCCGGTGGCGTCGGAGGCGTACTGGCCGCCGATGACGACGAGTTCGCCGGGTGCGGAGACGGCGTGGCTGTAGCCGAACGGCGTCGGGTCGTGGAGGGCGGGCGGGTTGGTGATCGTGCGCTGGTCGGACGTCATGCCATGGCGAACACCCCCCGCGGGGTGGATCATTCCGTGCGCCCTCCGGTACCGGTCGCGGGTCCGGCGGGCCCCGAGAACCCCGTGTGATTGACTACGTGCGTGCTGCACGAGTCGGTCCTGCGAACCGTGGATCTGCCGGTGACCGACCGATTCGACGCCTGGACGCAGCAGTTGGGCCGCACGCACGCGCCCATGCAGCTCGCCAGCGACCGCGCGGCGGACTACCGCGGACACCAGCGCCTGATCGGGCTGGGGGACGTGACGGTGTGGCCGGCGACCTTCGACCACCTGGTCTTCCGCCGGACACCGAAGCTCGTCCGCCAGTCCGACCCCGAGGTCTTCCACCTCTCCCTGCTGCTGCGCGGCGAGGGAGCGGCCGTCTGGGGCGGACAGCAGGCCGCGTACGGGATCAGCGACTTCCACGTCAACGGCTCCTCGCGGTCGTACGAGATAGTCACCGGCCCCGATCCGGTCACCATCGTCGGTGTCGAGATCCCGCGGGAACTGGTGGCACTGCCCGCGGGCCGCGCCGAGCGGGTCATCGGGCGCCGGATATCGGGCCGCGAGGGAACGGGCGCGCTGCTGGCGCAGTTCCTCGTCCAGCTGGCCTCGGACACGGGCCCGTACCGGCCGTCGGACGCACCCCGCCTGGGCACGGTCGTCACCGACCTGGTCACCGCCGTCTTCGCCCACGCCGTGGACGACGACCTCCGCCTGCCGCCGGACACCCACGACCGGACCCTGGTCCTGCGCGCCAAGGCGTTCGTGCACCGGCACCTGCCCGACCCGGAGCTGACATCCGCCCGGATCGCCGCCGCGCACCACGTCTCGCGCAGCCACCTGTACCGCCTCTTCCAGGCCGAGGGCCTCTCCGTGGCCGCCTACGTCCGCGACCAGCGGCTGGCGAACGTCCGGCGCGACCTCGCCGACCCGGCCCTGCGCGCGGTGCCGGTGCGCGCCGTCGCGGCCCGCTGGGGCTTCCCCCGGGCCGCGGAGTTCACCCGGGCCTTCCGCACCGCCCACGGCGTCCCGCCGGGCGAGTTCCGCCGGCAGGCACTGTCCGCCGGCTCCGGGGCGAAGGCGCAGGGCAGTGGACGCTCCGCCAAGTAGGTGTGGACTGTCGGCCAACGACAGACCCCGCCCCGCCGGGCATCCTTGTGATCACCGCGGACGTCGTACGAGCGGGCCGGGGAGCCGGCGGCGAGGTGTGCCAGGACCGTGGGGGAGCCCTGGCACACCTTTGCCACGGCCGGCTCCGGGACCGGACACCCGAACGGCGCGGCGGCTATGAGGACAGCGCGGTCCGCAGCGCCCTCACCAGTGCCTGTGCCCGTGGGTCCGCCGTCACCGTCTTGCGGAAGCCGTTCGTGACGTAGCCGAAGGCGATGCCCGACTCGGGGTCCGCGAAGCCGAGGGAGCCGCCGCGGCCCGGGTGGCCGAAGGAACCGGTGCCCAGGAACGGCGAGGCCGAACCGTGGAGCATGTGACCGAGACCGAACCGGGTGTTGATCACCAGGACGCGGTCCGGGCCCGCGGACTCCTCGGCGCGGGCCGCCGCCAGCGTCCCGGGGGTGAACAGGCGTGACCCGCCGTCGGGTTCGCCGATCAGGGACGCGTAGAAGCGGGCCAGTCCGTCGGCCGTCGCGATGCCGTTCGTCGCCGGGAGCGCGGCCGCCCGGTACGCCGGGTCGTTCTGGTCGGGGAACGGGGTGATCGCGGCGAAGGCCCGGCGGGTGAGGGAGGCCGGGTCGTCGTAGGCCTCGGTGACCGACCGCTTCGGGCGGGACCGCAGGCCCTCGGAGTTGCCCGGTGTCTCGACGCGGCCCACCCGGCCCACCCGCCCCGCCTCCCCGGCGGGCAGCCCGACCCACACATCGGCGCCCACCGGCCCGGCGATCTCCTCGGCGATCCAGTCACCGATCCCACGGCCGGTGACACGCCGTACCAGCTCGCCGACCAGCCAGCCGTAGGTCAGCGCGTGGTAGCCGTGGTCGGCGCCCGGCTCCCACGCGAGGGCCTGGCGCGCGACCGCCTCGGCACCGAGCCGGGGGTCCAGCGCCTCCTCGGGCGTCAGCGGCCGGTCCAGGACCGGCAGTCCCGCCCGGTGCGACAGCACGTGCCGCACCAGCACCCGCTCCTTGCCCGCCGCCTTGAACTCGGGCCAGTACTCGGCCACCGGTGCGTCCAGGTCCAGCCGCCCGCGCTGGTGCAGCAGGAGGAGGGCGGCCGCGGCGACGCCCTTCGTCGCCGAGCGCACGATCTGGGCGGTGCCCCGCTCCCAGGGCGCCGAACCCGCCGTCCCGTCGACGTCCTTGACGCCGGCCCACAGGTCCACGACCCTGCGCCCGTCCCGGTACACGGCGACGGCCGCGCCCCGGTCCCCGAGCGTCTCGAAGTTCCGTACGAACGCCGCCCCGACCGGCTCGAAGCCCTCGGCCACTGTGCCGTTCACGTCCACGTCCGTGCTCCCGTTCCGCCTGTGCCTGCGACAGCCGGTGCAACCGTCGTGCAGCGCCTGCGATTCCAGGGCGAAGCTAGCCCAGCAGGATCGTGACCTCGATGTTGCCCCGGGTCGCGTTCGAGTACGGGCAGACCTGGTGGGCCGCGTCCACGAGCTTCGAGGCCACGTCCTGGTCGAGGACGGGGAGCGAGACGCTCAGGGCGACCGCGAGGCCGTAACCGCGCTGCTTGTTGGGGCCGATTCCGACCTTCGCCGCGACCGTGGAACCGGTCAGGTCGAAGCCCTCGCGGCGCCCGACCAGGACCAGGGCGTTGTGGAAGCACGAGCTGAAGCCGGCCGCGAAGAGCTGCTCGGGGTTGGTGCCGTTGCCGTCGCCACCCAGCGCCGGAGGCATCGCGACCTTCAGTTCGAGCTGGCCGTCCTGGCTGGTCACAAAGCCGTCGCGGCCTCCATGAGCGGTGGCCTCGGCCACGTACATGATCTTCGTGGGACGGCTGTCGAGATCAACAGCGGCCTCGTTCATGGAACGACTCACCCCCAGGCTCACGGAAACACAGAAACAGCGTGCACAAACACATCGCACACAATGTATCCATGGATTCCGGCCACTTATTACCTGGGGGTAGAAACCGCCGGTAACATCGAGGTCAGCCGCCGGAGGTCCTCGCGCAGCCGCTCCGCCTCCGCACCCGTCAGCCGCGTCCCGGCCATCAGCGCCGACGGCACGCACTCCGCGCGCTCGCGCAGCTCCTCGCCCCGCCCGGTGACCGCGACGAGCACCGACCGCTCGTCCCGCGCCGAGCGCTCCCGGCGGACGAGCCCGGCCGACTCCAGCCGCTTGAGCAGCGGCGACACCGTCCCGTAGTCGAGCCGCAGAGCCCCGGCCAGTTCCTTGACGGTGAGCTCGCCTCGCTCCCACAGGACGAGCATGACCAGGTACTGCGGATAGGTGAGCCCGAGCGCGTCGAGGAGCGGACGGTACGCGGCGGTCAGGGCGCGCTGGGCCGCGTACAGCGCGAAGCACAGCTGGTCGTCGAGCAACAGCGAACCGGTCGGCGCGCCCCCTTCGGGCGATCCCGCCGGAAGGTCCTCGGTCCCGTGGTCTTCGTTCGTCACGCGCCCATTGTCACGGAGCGCGGGTCGAAGCCGAAGGGCAGCTCGAGACGGTGCTCCCGCATCAGCCCGTCGTCCGACAGCAGGTCGCCGGTCCTGCCGTCCGCCGCGATCACGCCCTCGCTGAGGACCAGCGCGCGGGGGCACAGTTCGAGGGCGTACGGCAGGTCGTGGGTGACCATGAGCACGGTCACGTCCAACGAGCGCAGGATGTCCGCGAGTTCGCGGCGCGAGGCGGGGTCGAGGTTGGAGGACGGCTCGTCGAGGACGAGGATCTCCGGCTCCATCGCCAGGACGGTCGCGACGGCCACCCGGCGCCGCTGGCCGAAGGAGAGGTGGTGCGGCGGGCGGTCGGCGAAGGCCTCCATCCCGACCCGTTCGAGGGCCGTGCGCACCCGTGCCTCCAGCTCCGGGCCCTTCAGTCCGGCGGCCGCGGGCCCGAAGGCCACGTCCTCGCGCACGCTCGGCATGAAGAGCTGGTCGTCCGGGTCCTGGAAGACGATGCCGACCTTCCGCCGGATCTCCGCCATGTGCTTGCGGCCGACGGGCAGCCCGGCGACGGTCACGGTCCCCGCGCCGCCGGTCAGGATGCCGTTCAGGTGCAGTACGAGGGTCGTCTTGCCGGCGCCGTTCGGGCCGAGCAGCGCGACCCGCTCGCCGCGGGCGACGGAGAAGTCCACGCCGAACAGGGCCTGATGGCCGTCCGGGTAGGCGAAGGCCAGTCCGGCCACTTCCAGGGACGGGGACGGGTCCGGGGCCGGCGACGAGGGCGGGGGCGGGGGCGAGGTCACAGGGTCCATCCCAACAGGCAGACGACGAGTGCGGCGAGCGGCAGGGTGCAGGCGTACGACCACTGGGCCCGGGACGCGGTCACCTCGTCGATGACCGGCATGGAACCGGCGTACCCCCGGCTGACCATGGCGAGATGCACCCGCTCCCCGCGCTCGTAGGAGCGGATGAAGAGCGCGCCCGCCGACTTGGCGAGGACGCCCCAGGAGCGGACGCCGCGGGCCTCGAAGCCGCGTGACTCCCGCGCGATCCTCATCCGCCGCATCTCGTCCGCGATGACGTCCCCGTAACGGATCATGAAGGACGCGATCTGCACGAGGAGCGGCGGCAGCTTCAGCCGCTGGAGTCCGAGGAGCAGTTCCCGCAGCTCGGTCGTCGAGGCGAGCAGGACCGACGCGGCGACACCGAGGGTGCCCTTCGCCAGCACGTTCCAGGCGCCCCACAGGCCGTTCACGCTCAGGGACATGCCGAGTACGTCCACCCGCTCGCCCTGCGCCACGAACGGCATCAGTACGGCGAAGGCCACGAACGGCACCTCGATCAGCAGCCGCTTCAGCAGGAAGCCCGCCGGGACGCGGGCCGCGTACGCGACCGTCGCCAGCAGCAGTGCGTACAGCCCGAACGCCCACATCGCCTCGCGCGGGGTCGACACCACGACGAGCACGAAGGCGAAGACGGCGGCGAGCTTGGTGTGCGGCGGCAGGGCGTGCACGGGTGAGTGCCCGTGCCGGTAGAGCCTGTGCGCGTGACCGGCGCCCATGTCAGACGGAGTCCCCGACCTGGGACGGCGAGGTCTCGGCCGTACGGCGCCTGCGGACGGCCCAGAAGACGCCGGTGCCCGCGACGACCGTGACGCCCACGCCGATCACGCCCGCGAGGCCGCCGGACATCCGGGCGTCGGTGAGGCCCTCGACGCCGTAGTCGGCGAGCGGGGAGTCGGCGGCGGCGTGGTCCTCGGCCTTGGCGTCGAATCCCTTGTCGGCGGCGACCTTCTCCAGGCCGTCGGGGTTCGCGGAGGCGTAGAAGCTCACGACGCCGGCGAGCACGAGGGAGGTCGCGAGACCCGTCAGCCACACCGTGCGGTGGGAGCGGGCGGCGGCCGGGACGGGCTCGGCGGCGGGTGTGTCGACCAGCTCGCCGCCGACGCGCAGCTTGAGCGGGGCGGTCAGGCCGCGGGCCCCGTACACGAGGTCCGGTCGTACGGCGATGACGGCGCCGACGGTGAGCGCGGTGATCGTGGCCTCGCCGATGCCGATGAGGACGTGGACGCCGACCATCGCGGTGAGGACCTGCCCGATCGGGACGTCCGTGGTGCCGCCGATCGCGTAGACGAAGGTGAAGGCCGCGGCGGCGGCCGGCACGGAGAGCACGGCGGCGACGAAGGCCGAGACGGTAATGGACCGGCGCTTGCGGGGCAGGAGTTTTACGAGGCCGCGAAAGACGGCGTAGGCGACGACCGTGGTGACCACCGCCATGACCGTGATGTTCACGCCGAGCGCGGTGAGACCGCCGTCCGCGAAGAGGATGCCCTGCATGAGGAGCACGACCGAGACACACAGGACCCCGGTGAAGGGGCCCACGAGTATCGCGGCCAGCGCGCCTCCGAGCAGATGTCCGCTGGTCCCGGCCGCCACCGGGAAGTTCAGCATCTGCACGGCGAAGATGAACGCGGCGACCAGACCCGCGAGCGGGGCGGTGCGTTCGTCCAGCTCACGGCGGGCGCCGCGCAGGCTGACCGCGACAGCCGCGGCGGCTACGACGCCGGTGGCCACGGAGACCGGGGCGTTGATGAATCCGTCGGGCACGTGCATGGAGGGCTCCGCTTCCGGGGGCAGGCCGGCTGGCTATAACCGTTCGATGATAGTGGCTTAATGCGAACGGCTTGCAAGAGCAAGATGACCTCGAACAATCCGGGAGCGCATTGCAGGAAATATGCGACATTGGAGAGGAATCATTTCAAAGAGGGAGCGATCGATGTCCGCCGTCGAGCAGTACGCGCGCGCCCACATCGTGACGGACGAGGCGCAGGATCCGCCCGCCGTTCCGGTGGCCCTTCGCTACGACCCCGAGGCCGACCCCCGCAGCGTGCACATCATGCTGCCCGGTCACCACGAGTGGGTCTTCACCCGCGACCTGCTCGAACAGGGTCTGCGGGCTCCGGCCGCCGCCGGTGACGTACGCATCTGGCCCTGCGGGCGGGTCCAGGCCGTCATGGAGTTCCACTCGCCGCAGGGGGTGGACGTGGTGCAGTTCGAGTCGAAGACCCTGATCCGCTTCCTGCGGCGCACGTACACGGCCACCCCGGTCAGCAACTGACCCGGCTGCCCGCCGTCAGCTGCCCGCCTTCAGCAGTGCGGCCACGATCGGACCGGCCGTCTCGCCGCCGTGGCCGCCCTGCTGAACCACTCCCGCGGCCGCCAGGTCGCCCTTCCAGGCCGTGAACCAGCCGTTCGGCTTCTTCTGGTTGTCGACCTCCGCGGAACCGGTCTTGGCGCCGAAGTCGGGGCCGAGCCCGGCCATCGCCTCGGCCGCCGTGCCCGCCGCCGCCGTGTACTGGAGCAGCTCCTTGAGCTGGGCCTGCGTGTCGGCCGACAGTGAGCGGGACGCCTTCGCGAGGGTGCGGTCGTCGACGGTCGGCGCGACCAGATAGGGCTGGTGGAACGTGCCCGTCTTGGCCGTGGCGACGACCGACGCCATGTTCAGCGGGTTCATCCTGACCCCGCCCTGGCCGATCAGCGAGGCCGCCATCTGGGCCTGCGACTGCACCGGCACCGAACCGTCGAACGTCGGCACCCCGATGGCCCAGTTGTCCATGCCGAGCCCGAACACCTGCTGGGCCTGCTTGGTCAGGTCGTCGTTGCTCAGCTTCTTGGCCTGGCTGATGAAGGCCGTGTTGCAGGAGCGCGCGAAGCTCGCCTTGAACGTGCCGCCCTTGATCTGGAACTTGTCGTCGTTCTGGAACTTCCAGCCGCCGTACGTCGAGTACTTGGGGCAGGGATGCACCTTGTTCGTCGACGCGAGCCCCTTGTCGATGAGCAGCGAGGCCGTGATGATCTTCATCGTCGAACCGGGGGCCAAGGACCCCTGGAACGCGGTGTTGAAACCGTGCCCGGAGTTCGCCGCGGCCAGGATCTCGCCGGTGGACGGCCGGATGACGACGGCCGAGGACTTCTCCTTCGTGGACACCTGTTGCTCGGCGGCCGCCTGAAGGCCCGGACTGAGCGTCGTACGCACCGTGCCCGGCGTGCCCTCGCTCAGCGCGAGGAGCGTCTTGTCGGGGTTCTTGTCGGAGGCACTCGCCTTCTTGGTCCTCTTGGTGTTCTTGCTGTCCCCGGCATCCTCGGACCCGGCGCGGACGACCCGCAGCTCGACGCCCGCCTTGCCGCCGGCCTTCTCGCCGTACTTCTCCCGCAGGCCGTCCAGAACCGTCCCGAGAGAGGGGTACTTGGCCGTGGTCAGCTCGCCGCCGTCCCGGTCCAGGGCCTTGACCGGGGGAGTCCCGGCCGCTCCGGTGACCAGCCTGTCGCCGTCCTCCAGCTCCGGATGCACGACCGCCGAACGCCAGTCGACCAGCGGTCTCCCGTCCTTGGCGCGGCGCACGACGGTCAGCTCGGACTCGTACGCCAGGGGCTTGGTGAGGTTCTTGTACGCGACCGTGCCCTTGACGGAGAACGGGACGGCGTCACCCGAGCGCTTCTTGGCGGTCAGCTTCACGTCCTTGACGTACGCGTCCTTGCCGTAGCCGGTCAGCAGGGTGCGCGCCGCCGCGGTGTCGTTCGTCGCGGCGGCGGCCGCCTTGACGTCACCGCTCTGCCAGGCCGTGAGGAACGCCGTGGCCGTGGACCGCACCTCGGTCGCCGACAGCGGGCCGGTCTTCACGGGCTTCGCGTCGGAGGCCGAACCCTTGTCGTCGGCCGCGGCCCCGCCCCCGTACAGCGCGTAGACGCCGAACCCCGCACCGCCGACGACAACGGCGATCATCCCGCCGATGACAGCGGGCCTCGTCCTGCCACGCTCAGGTGCGCGCCTTCTGTTCCCCACGGCTTCCGTTCCTTCGCTGCTTCCCCGATGCCCTCACGGTCCTCTTCGAGAACGACAGCACCACCCTAGAGTCCCGCCCTGTGAGGGTGAGCTCAGCCACCTGTCCGTAGCACAGCTGCGACAATCGGGCCCGCCGCGTCGCCGCCGTGGCCGCCCTCCTCCGTCATGGCCGCGGCCGCGACATCGCCCCGGAATCCCGTGAACCAGCTGTTGGACGTCTCCTGGCCGTCGACCTCGGCGGAGCCGGTCTTCGCGCCGATGTCGCCGCCGAGCCCCGACATGGCCCGCGCGGCGGTGCCGCCGGTCGCGGTCAGCCGCATCATCTGCTTCAGCTGGGCGACCGTGCCGCCGGGCAGGCCGCGCGCGGTGGCCAGTTGGCGGTCGTCGAGCTTCGGTGACACGAGGTAGGGCTGCCGGAACGTGCCGGTGATCGCGGTCGCCGTGACCGACGCCATGTTCAGCGGGTTCATCTGGACCTCGCCCTGGCCAAGGGCGTTGGCCGCGCGGTTCGGGCCGCCGGAGGCGGGGACGCTCCCGTCGAAGGAGACGATGCCCGTCTTCCAGTCCTTGCCCAGACCGAACCGGTCCTGGGCCTCGGCCGTGAGCGACTCGTCCGTCAGCGGCCGCGCGTCGGTGCCGTCGATGAGCTTCACGAAGGCCGTGTTGCACGAGCGCATGAAACTGTTGGCGAGCGTGGCGCCCTCGTTGGGCTCCATGTCCGTGAGGTTCTTGAACGTCTGGCTCTGCCAGGTGGCGGTCGCCGGGCAGGGCGCCGGGCCGTTCATCGAGGTGATGCCGTTGTCGATGAGCATCGCCGAAGTGATGATCTTCATCGTCGAGCCGGGCGCCGCCTCGCCCTGGAACGCCGCGTTGAACGCGTCCTGCCGGTGGTTCGCGACCGCCAGCACCTCCCCGGTGCTCGGTTTCACGGCGACCACCGACGACTCCGCGTACTGCTTGACCGCCTTCTCCGCCGCCGCCTGCGCGGTCGCGGAGATGCTGGTGCGCAGCTTTCCCGCCCTGCCCTTGGCAAGGGTCACCAGCGGGGTGTCGCCCGCGCTCTCGCTCTCGTGCCGGATCGCGAGCTCGACGCCGGGCGTGCCGCCCGCCTTGTCGCCGTACCGGTCGCGCAGCGTGTCCAGGACCGGGCCGAGCGAGGGGTACTTCCCCTTGGTCAGGATGACGCCGTCGCGGTCCACCGCCTCGATGGGCGGGCTCGCCGACTCACCCGTGACCAGCGTGTCACCGGTCTTGAGGTCCGGGTGGACGACGGACGGCCGCCAGTCGACCAGCGCCCTGCCCGTGGTCTTCCCCCGTACGACGGTCAGTTCGCTCCGGTACGAGAGGGGCTTGCTCCTTCCCTCGTACGACACCGTGGCCGACACCGTGAAGGGCACGGTCGTGCCCGACGCCGTACCCGGCTCGATCTTCACCTTGCCGATGTGCGCCGGGCCGGTGTAGTCGGCCAGCAGGGCCTTGGCGGTCGTCGCGTCGTTCGTCTGGTCCGCGGCCGTGGCGGCCTGGCCCTTCGCCCAGGCCGCGAGGAACTTCTCGCTGGTCTCCCGGACCTCGTCCTCCGAGGGCGGCCCGGTCTTCGCCGAGGTCGTCCGCGCCGAACCGCCGTCCCCGTTGACCGCGCTCACTATGTTGTACGCGCCGTATCCGGCGCCCCCCACCATCACAGCGAACACTCCGCCCACAATGGCGGCCTTGGCCCCGTTGCGCATCGCGCGTCCCCTCCCCGTGAACCTTTCTGAACGCGTTCAGAAAGGTGTCCATGCATCGCACTGTATGCGGGGCCAGTGGCGGATGGGGGTGGTGTTCCCTGATTGTTAGACCCAGGCGCCGGCCACATCCGTGAACACCGGCCGTCGACGAGGATGGTCTCGCCCGTGTGCACCGGCCGGAAACGGATGCCCGACCAGTTGCCCCCAGCGAAGCCGTCCTCCGGGAGCCCTTGCGCGTGAAGGCCTTGCACAGCATCGATCCGACCCTGCCGGACGACGTCGACCCCGAGCGGGTCTGGTACGCCTCCTACGGTTCCAACACGCACGTGAACCGCCTCGCGTTCTACCTCCGCGGCGGCCGGCTCCCCGGCACGACGAGGGTCCACCCCGGATGCAGGGACCCGCGGATGCCCACCCGGTCGATCCCGGTCGAGCTCGGGGGCGCGATGTACTTCGCGACCGAGTCGCCGGTGTGGGGAGGCGGAAGGGCGTTCTACGACCCGGGAGCCGAGGGCCGCGTGCTGGCGAGAGCGCACCTGGTGACAGCGGGCCAGTTCTCGGACATCGCGGCTCAGGAGATGTACGGGGAGCCGGGCTCGGGGATCGACCTCGGCGAGGTGCTGACGCTGGGGACGGCGGCCCTGGGCGACGGACGTTACGAGACGCTGGTGTGCGCCGGCCAGGTGGACGGACTGCCGGTGCTGACCTTCACCGCCCCCTGGACCATGCACGACGTCCGGTGGAACCCTCCGTCGGCCGCGTACGTCAGCCACCTGGCCTCGGGGCTGCTGTCGGCGGGGGCCTGGGACGCGGACGCGATCGCGTCGTACCTCGCGTCCTGCCCGGGCGCGGCGGGCCACTGGCCGGAACGGGCGATCACCGACTTGCTGCGGGAGTGACACGACCGGCCCTATCCGAGCCGATGACCGGCGACGGCGGGGCGCGGAGAGACGCCGGCGTCCTGCCGTGGTGCCTGCCGAGCCGGATCCGACCGGCTAGACCCAGGTGTCCAGCCACATCCGCGACCGCCACGAGTCGATGGGGATCGCCTGGCCCGTGTAGATCGGCCAGAAGTAGATGAAGTTCCAGGCGATGAGGAGGACCAGGACGCCCGCCGTGGCCGCGCCCACCACTCGGCGGCGTTCGTCGGAGCCCGGGGGGCCGAGGATGGCGCCGATCATCATCGCCACCGCCAGGCACAGGAAGGGGAGGAAGACGACCGCGTAGAAGAAGAAGATCGTCCGTTCCTGGTAGAGGAACCACGGGAGGTAGCCGGCCGCGATGCCGCAGGCGATCGCGCCCGCGCGCCAGTCGCGGCGGAAGAGCCAGCGCCACAGGACGTAGAGGACCGCGAAGGCGGCCGCCCACCACAGGAGCGGGGTGCCGAGGGCCAGGACCTCGCGGGCGCACTTCTCGCCCGCGTCCGTGGGACAGCCGTCCTTGCCGGGCAGCGGCGACTCGTAGAAGTACGACACCGGGCGGCCGGTGACGATCCAGCTCCACGGGTTCGACTCGTACGTGTGCGGGGAGTGCAGGCCGACGTGGAACTCGTACACCTGGGTCTCGTAGTGCCACAGGCTGCGCCACCAGTCGGGGAACAGCCACGACCAGTCGCTGGTGCGGCCGTCGGCCGTGGCCCAGTTGCGGTAGTAGCCGCCCTTGCCGTCGGTGGCGGACAGGAACCAGCCGGTCCACGACACGATGTACGTGCCGATCGCGACCGGGACGGTGGAGAGGAACGCCCAGCCCACGTCGTGCTTGAGGACCGCCAGATGGGGGCGGCGGGCACCCGCCACCCGCCGGGAGCCGACGTCCCACAGGACTGTCATCAGGCCGAACGCGACGAGGACGTACAGGCCGTTCCACTTGGTGCCGACTGCGAGGCCGAGCATCAGTCCGGCCGCCAGGCGCCAGGGGCGGCGGCCCAGGAGCGTGTTCTCCGCGACGCGCGCGTCCGGGCGCACGATCCCGTCCGCGTCCGGCGGCAGCGCGGCCGCCAGCCGTTCGCGGGTCTTGTCCCGGTCGATGAGCAGACAGCCGAAGGCCGCCAGGACGAAGAACATCAGCACCTGGTCGAGCAGCGCGGCGCGGCTCATCACGAAGTGCAGACCGTCCACGGCCATCAGCGCGCCCGCCAGGCAGCCGAGGAACGTCGAGCGGAACAGCCGGCGGCCGATCCGGCACAGCATCAGGATCGACAGCGTGCCGAGCAGGGCCGTCATGAACCGCCAGCCGAACGGTGTGAACCCGAACATCCACTCGCCGAGCCCGATGACGTACTTGCCGACCGGCGGGTGGACGACATAGGCGGCGTCCGTCGGGATCCTGACGTCGCCGCCGTTCTGCAGGATCAGCTCGTTGGCGTCCTTCGCCCAGTTGACCTCGAAACCGCGGTGGATGAGTGCCCAGGCGTCCTTGGCGTAGTACGTCTCGTCGAATATCACCGCCTTCGGGCTGCCCAGGTTCCAGAAGCGCATCAGCCCCGCCATCAGCGTGATGAGCAGCGGGCCGCCCCACGCCGACCAGCGGACGACGCGCCCCGCGGCCTCCGGCCGGAGTCCGATCGCCGCCCACAGCCGTGGGCCGGGCTCGGTGTACGCGGGCACGAGGCGGTCGCGGACGTCGTCTCTGGGGCCGGCCGACCAGCCGAACCTGCGCAGGCGCTGCTGCCACGACGGCCGCTGCTCTTCGACGCCCTGTCCCTGCCGGGTGTCCGTGGAGGACGCGGTACTTGTCACCGCGCCATCGTAGGGAACAGGTCTGTGTGAGTCCCGTGGACCGCCCCTGCGAGGATGGAACCGTGACAGGAACCCTTGTACTCGCAGGCACGCCCATCGGGGACATCGCGGACGCCCCGCCCCGGCTGGCGGCGGAGCTGGCGGGGGCCGACGTCATCGCCGCCGAGGACACCAGGCGGCTGCGGCGGCTGACCCAGGCACTGGACGTACAGACGTCCGGGCGGGTCGTGTCGTACTTCGAGGGCAACGAGTCGGCGCGTACGCCCGAACTGGTCGAGGCGCTGGTGGGCGGGGCGCGCGTGCTGCTCGTCACGGACGCCGGGATGCCGTCCGTGTCCGATCCCGGATACCGGCTGGTCGCCGCGGCCGTGGAGAAGGACATCAAGGTCACGGCCGTCCCGGGGCCCTCCGCGGTGCTCACCGCGCTCGCACTGTCCGGGCTGCCCGTCGACCGGTTCTGCTTCGAGGGGTTCCTGCCGAGGAAGGCCGGCGAGCGGCTGTCGCGGCTGCGGGAGAACGAGGGCGAGCGGCGCACGCTCGTGTACTTCGAGGCGCCGCACCGGCTCGACGACACGCTCGCCGCGATGGCCGAGGTGTTCGGGACCGAGCGGCGGGCCGCCGTCTGCCGGGAACTGACCAAGACGTACGAGGAGGTCAAGCGGGGACCCCTCGGGGAGCTCGCCGCCTGGGCCGCCGAAGGGGTGCGCGGGGAGATCACTGTCGTCGTCGAGGGCGCTCCGGAGAAGGGCGCCGAGGAGCTGGACGCCGGCGAGCTGGTGCGCAGGGTGCGGGTGCGCGAGGAGGCGGGGGAGCGGCGCAAGGAGGCGATCGCCGCCGTCGCCGCCGACGCGGGTCTGCCCAAGCGGGAGGTCTTCGACGCGGTCGTCGCGGCGAAGAACGCGACGCGCACGACCCCATGAGCGGGCAAAGGACCGTCTCGAAAAGCAAAGCGCGGACCGCGTACTGAGGGCCGTCCGACAAGGAACTCCCAAGACGGCTCCAACACTCGACAGGTCTGGTGCGTTCACGCCCGCGGAGGAGTCCACTGGACACAGGACGTACTCGTCCTCGTCCAGCGGACAAGAGGAGTCGGCATGAGTGAGATCGCAGGGCAGAGCGGCCGGACCACCGGCGCAACCGCCCACCGCACCACGGCGACCGACACAGTCCACGAGTCCTACTCCTTCGCCTGCATGCGCTGCGGACACGGCTGGGAGCAGTCGTACGAGATCGAGCACCACTTCGACGCCGAGGGCGCCGAGTTCGTGACGTACGTGGCCGACGGCCTGGTCGTGCCGTCGCCGCTGAGCCGGCCCACGTGCCTGAACTGCGACGGCCACGTCGTGCGCATCATGCGCGCCGGGCAGGTGTCCTCGGTGCAGAACTCGATGCGCCGGCCGACGGCCGTACGACCGCGGAAGGCCGCCGAAGCCCTTGCGGGGGCGGAGACGGCAGGGCCGGAGACGACGGCGGTGCCCGAGGAACACCACCACTGGCACCTCTCCGACCTGCTGCACCCGTTCCACCACCGCAAGGCGGGGTGACCCCCGGGCACCCCCGCGCCGGGTCTCACGCCCCTCGGCTCCCCCGCTTCCCCGCGGCGACGTGAGACCCGGCGTTCTCCTTCCGCGAGAGCACCTTCGTAGGATCGGGGCATGCCTTCCCACGCCGAAGCCCCGCCCCCGCCGACCCCCCTGCGGGAGCCGGTCGCCGACTCGCACACCCATCTCGACATGCAGTCCGGCACGGTCGAGGAGGGCCTCGCCAAGGCCGCGTCGGTCGGCGTGACGACCGTCGTGCAGGTGGGCTGCGACGTGAAGGGCTCGCGCTGGGCGGCCGAGACGGCCGCCGCCCACGACGCCGTCCACGCGACCGTCGCACTCCACCCGAACGAGGCTCCGCGGATCGTGCACGGTGACCCGGACGGCTGGTCCCGGCAGGGGGCCCGGACGGCCGGCGGCTCCGGCGCGCTGGACGAGGCGCTCGCCGAGATCGACCGGCTCGCCGCCCTCCCCCAGGTCAGGGGCGTCGGCGAGACCGGCCTCGACCACTTCCGTACGGGGCCGGACGGCAAGGACGCCCAGGAGCGGTCCTTCCGCGCCCACATCGAGATGGCCAAGCGGCACGGCAAGGCCCTGGTCATCCACGACCGGGACGCCCACGCCGACGTGCTGCGGATCCTGAAGGAGGAGGGCGCGCCCGAGCGGACCGTGTTCCACTGCTACTCCGGTGACGCGGCGATGGCGGAGATCTGCGCACGGGCCGGCTACTACATGTCGTTCGCCGGGAACATGACCTTCAAGAACGCGCAGCCGCTGCGCGACGCCCTCGCCGTGGCGCCGCTGGAACTCGTCCTCGTCGAGACCGACGCGCCCTTCCTGACCCCCGCGCCGTACCGCGGACGGCCCAACGCCCCTTATCTCATTCCGGTCACGGTCCGTGCCATGGCCGCCGTACGGGGCGTGGACGAGGACGTGCTGGCGACGGCGATCTCGGCGAACACTGCCCGCGCGTTCGATTACTGAGCCGTAACGGCCGACGCGCGCCGAGAGGTCCGGCCGGGACCGTTTCGCGACACTGCGTAGCCGCGACGCTTTGGAGAGTGACGAACGCTCCGCTAGGTTCTGTGCGCCCACCCGCCTCCCGCCACCCATCGAAAGAGCCCCGCGGGCGCACCTCTCTCCACCGGCCTTCTGGAGCGTGTCGTCGTGAGCAGTTCGCAGTACGAGACGTACGGCCCGACATACGAGCATCCCGAGCCGTACGGTCACGGACACCCGGACACGTACCGGCCCGCCTACGAGCACCAGCCCGCCCACGAGCACGACCGCGAGCCCGCGTACGGCCACGAGCCCGGCTACAGCCACGAACCCGGGTACGGACACGACTCCGCGTACGGACACGACTCCGCGTACGAGGGCGAACGCGGCCACGGGCGCGGGCCCGAGCCCGGCCACGAGGCCTGGCCCCCCGACGCGCCGACCCTCCCGCGGCAGGCGGTGCCCCTCGCCCCGACCGCCGAACTGCCCCTGCCCGGGGGCCGCGCCGAGGCCCGGCGGGCCGCCCGGCGCCGCAGGAGCGCCGAGCGGCCCGACGTACGGAAACTGTTGCCGCAGGCGCTGGTCGTGGCGTTCCTCGCGGGCGGCACCTCCGCGTTCGTCGCCGACGACAAGGCGATCGAGCTGACCGTCGACGGGAAGCCGCGCACCCTGCACACCTTCGCGGACGACGTGAGCGAACTGCTCGCCGAGGAGGGCGTCCCGCTGGGCGCCCACGACGTGGTGGCACCCGGCCCGGAAGCGCCGCTGGCCAGCGGCGACGAGATCGACGTCCGGTACGGGCGGCCCGTGCGCCTCACCCTCGACGGCCGGCGCAGCCAGGTGTGGACCACCGCCCACACCGTGGACGAGGCACTGCGGGAGCTCGGAGTGCGTGCGGAGGGCGCGTACGTGTCGGCGCCGCGCACCCGGCGGATCGGACGGGCGGGGCTCGCGCTCGACGTCCGGACCGAGCGGACCGTGACGGTCATGGCGGACGGACGGGCACGGACGGTCCGGACGAACGCGGCGACGGTCCGCGAGACCGTGGAGGAGGCCGGGATCACGCTGCGCGGGCAGGACACCACGTCCGTGCCGCCCGGCAGCTTCCCGCGCGACGGGCAGACGGTGACGGTCATGCGGATCACCGGTACGAAGGAGGTCCGCGAGGAGCCGATCCCCTTCGACGTGCGGCGGACACCGGACCCCACGCTCTTCCGGGGCACCGAGGTCGTCGAGCAGGCCGGCCAGGCCGGGCTGCGGCGCGTCACGTACTCCCTGCGGACGGTCAACGGGGTCAAGCAGAAGCCGCGCCGCCTCAGGTCGGAGGTGGTGCACGAGCCTCGGACGCAGGTGGTGAAGGTGGGGACCCAGCCACTCCCCACGTCCGTGCAGGGCGCGGACGGCCTGAACTGGCAGGGGCTCGCCCACTGCGAGTCAGGCGGGCGGCCCGGAGCGGTGGATCCCTCCGGGACGTACGGAGGGCTCTACCAGTTCGACACGCAGACCTGGCAGAGCCTCGGCGGGGCGGGGCGCCCGCAGGAGGCGTCCGCCGCCGAGCAGACCCTCCGGGCCAAGAAGCTGTACGTGCGGCGGGGGTCGAGCCCCTGGCCGCACTGCGGGGGACGGCTGCACGGGTGAGGACTGCTCCGGGGCGCCGCTCCGGAGCAGCCCCGGAAGCGGAGGGCAACGGCGGACAGCGGCGGCAGGGACGGGCAGGGGGAAGGGACGGGCAGGCGCGGCGGGGGTGAGAAGCAGGAGCGGGGCGCGCCACCCGTACCCTTGGGGCGTGACCAGCCCCACCTCCGACGCCCTCCTGGGCCCCGCCGACATCCGCGAGCTCGCGGCAGCCCTCGGCGTACGGCCCACCAAGCAGCGCGGTCAGAACTTCGTCATCGACGCCAACACCGTGCGGCGCATCGTCCGGACCGCCGGAGTCCGCCCCGAGGACGTGGTCGTCGAGGTCGGACCGGGCCTCGGGTCGCTGACCCTGGGGCTCCTGGAGGCGGCCGACCGGGTCGTCGCCGTCGAGATCGACGACGTCCTCGCGGGCGCGCTCCCCGCCACGATCGACGCCCGGATGCCGGCCCGCGCCGAACGCTTCGCGCTCGTCCACTGCGACGCCATGCAGGTCACCGAGCTGCCGGGCCCCGCCCCGACCGCCCTCGTCGCGAACCTCCCGTACAACGTCGCCGTCCCGGTCCTGCTGCACATGCTCGACACCTTCCCCAGCATCGAGCGCACGCTCGTGATGGTGCAGGCGGAGGTCGCCGACCGGCTCGCCGCGCCACCCGGCTCGAAGGTGTACGGCGTGCCCTCCGTGAAGGCGAACTGGCATGCCGAGGTCAAGCGCGCCGGGTCGATCGGCCGCAACGTCTTCTGGCCCGCGCCGAACGTGGACAGCGGGCTCGTCTCGCTGGTCCGCCGCGCGGAGCCGGTCCGCACGACCGCCTCCCAGCGCGAGGTGTTCGCCGTCGTGGACGCCGCCTTCGCCCAGCGCCGCAAGACCCTGCGGGCGGCGCTGTCCGGCTGGGCCGGCTCGGCGCCGGCCGCCGAGGCCGCCCTCGTCGCGGCGGGCGTCTCGCCCCAGGCGCGCGGCGAGTCCCTGACGGTGGAGGAGTTCGCACGGATCGCGGAGGCCGCGCCATCCCGGGGTGCGGCCCCCGAACGCCCGAAGGAGCGGCAGTGAGCGTCACGGTACGGGTCCCGGCCAAGGTCAACGTCCAGCTGGCCGTCGGCGGCGCCCGCCCCGACGGGTTCCACGACCTGGCCAACGTCTTCCTCGCGGTCGGCCTGTACGACGAGGTGACGGTGACCCCCGCCGACTCGCTCCGCGTGACCTGCGAGGGGCCCGACGCCTCCCAGGTGCCGCTGGACCGGACGAACCTGGCGGCCAGGGCCGTGGAGAAACTGGCGGCGCGGTACGGGCGCCGGGCCGACGTCCACCTCCACATCGCCAAGGACATCCCCGTTGCCGGCGGGATGGCGGGCGGCTCCGCCGACGGCGCGGGCGCGCTGCTCGCCTGCGACGCCCTCTGGGGTACGGGGGCCTCGCAGGGCGAACTGCTCGACATCTGTGCCGAGTTGGGCAGCGACGTGCCGTTCAGCCTGGTCGGCGGGGCGGCGCTCGGCACCGGGCGGGGCGAGAAGCTGCGGATCCTGGAGGTCGGCGGGACCTTCCACTGGGTGTTCGCGGTCGCCGACGGCGGCTTGTCGACGCCGGCCGTGTACGGGGAGTTCGACCGGCTCAACGCCGGGATCGACGTGCCGGAGCCGGTCGCCTCCGGCCGGCTGCTCGGGGCACTGGCGGCGGGGGACGCCACGGGCCTTGCCGCCACGCTCTCCAACGACCTCCAGGCCGCCGCGCTCTCGTTGCGGCCGTCGCTGGCCGCGACCCTGGCCGCGGGCACCTCCGCGGGGGCGCTGGCCGCGCTGGTGTCCGGGTCCGGGCCCACCACCGCGTTCCTCGTCCCCGACGCGGAGGCCGCGGAGAAGGTCGCCGACGCGCTGGTGGGTTCCGGGACGTGTCGCGCGGCGCGCGTGGCCGCGGGGCCTGTGCCGGGGGCTGTCGTGCTTTGACCGGAGCCGTGGCCGGCGCCCGCTGTTCTGTGCGGTGTGCGGTGCCTGCGGCGCGGGGTTTGTTTCCGGGTGCGGGTCGGTGGGGGCTGGTCGCGCAGTTCCCCGCGCCCCTGAAAGGCGCCTGCGGCGCCGGCTTGTTCGCGAAGTTCCCCGCGCCCCTGTCGGGGCGCTGCCCCTCGACGGGGGCGCTGGTCCGTTTTGGGCCGTTGAAAGGATCACCTTTCCGGACGACTACTCTGGAAGGTCGATCGATCCCCCTTGTCAGGAGTGCGATGGCCGTCAATCTGGTCAATGTCGAGGCAGTCAGCAAGGTGTACGGAACCCGTGCGCTGCTCGACGGAGTCTCCCTCGGCGTGTCCGAAGGGGACCGGATCGGGGTGGTCGGCCGCAACGGCGACGGAAAGACCACACTGATCCGGATGCTCGCCAAGCTCGAGGAGGCCGACACCGGGCGCGTCACGCACTCGGGCGGCCTGCACGTCGGCGTGCTCACCCAGCACGACTCCCTCGACCCGAAGGCCACCGTCCGCCACGAGGTCATCCGGGACATGGCCGACCACGAGTGGGCGGGCAACGCCAAGATCAGGGACGTCCTGACGGGCCTGTTCGGCGGGCTCGACCTGCCCGGCTTCCCGCAGGGTCTCGACACCGTCATCGAACCGCTCTCCGGTGGCGAACGGCGGCGCATCGCGCTGGCCAAGCTGCTCATTGACGAGCAGGACCTGATCGTCCTCGACGAGCCCACCAACCACCTCGACGTCGAGGGCATCTCCTGGCTCGCCCAGCACCTGCGCGAGCGCCGCTCGGCCCTCGTCTGCGTCACCCACGACCGCTGGTTCCTCGACCAGGTCTGCACGCGCATGTGGGACGTGCAGAAGGGAGACGTGTACGAGTACGAGGGCGGCTACACCGACTACGTCTTCGCGCGGGCCGAGCGGGAGCGCATCGCCGCCACCGAGGAGACCAAGCGGCAGAACCTCGTCAGGAAGGAGCTGGCCTGGCTGCGCCGCGGTGCCCCCGCCCGTACGTCCAAGCCGCGCTTCCGCGTCGAGGCCGCCAACGAACTGATCGCCGACGTGCCGCCGCCCCGGGACAGCAGCGAACTGATGAAGTTCGCCTCGACCCGGCTCGGCAAGACCGTCTTCGAGCTGGAGGACGTCACCGTCCAGGCCGGGCCCAAGGTGCTCCTCAAGCACCTGACCTGGCAGCTCGGACCGGGGGACCGGATCGGCCTCGTCGGTGTGAACGGCGCGGGCAAGACCTCGCTGCTGCGCGCCATGGCCGACGCCGCCCGCTCCGACGGCGAGAAGCAGCCCGTCGCGGGCCGCGTCGTCACCGGCAGGACCGTCAAGCTCGCCTACCTCTCCCAGGAGGTCTCCGAACTCGACCCGAACCTGCGGGTGCTGCAGGCCGTCCAGGCGGTCCGCGACCGGGTCGACCTCGGCAAGGGCCGCGAGATGACGGCGGGCCAGCTCTGCGAGACCTTCGGCTTCAACAAGGAGAAGCAGTGGACGCCCGTCGGCGACCTCTCCGGTGGTGAGCGCCGCCGGCTCCAGCTGCTGCGGCTGCTGATGGACGAGCCGAACGTCCTCTTCCTCGACGAGCCGACGAACGACCTCGACATCGAGACCCTCACCCAGCTGGAGGACCTCCTCGACGGCTGGCCGGGGTCCATGGTCGTGATCTCCCACGACCGGTTCTTCATCGAGCGGACCACCGACCGGGTGTTCGCGCTCCTCGGCGACGCGACGCTGCGCATGCTGCCGCGCGGGATCGACGAGTACCTGGAGCGGCGCCGCCGCATGGAGGAGACCGCCGCGGCCTCGGCCCCGGCACCCGTCGTGGAGAAGAGCGCCTCCTCCGCCGACGCCCGCGCCGCGAAGAAGGAACTCCAGAAGATCGAGCGGCAGCTGGACAAGATCTCCGACAAGGAGAGCAGGCTGCACACCCAAATCGCCGACAATGCCACGGACTTCGGGAAAGTGGCGAAACTGGACTCCGACCTGCGCGAACTGGCCACGGAGCGCGAGGAGTTGGAGATGCGCTGGCTGGAGCTCGCAGACGACGCGTGAAGAGCGCGTGAAGGAGCGTAACGAGGGCATCACGGGCCGGTCCTCCCTTGGGAACAGGGGAGAACCGGCCCGCTGTTCGAATGCCGCAGGGTGATAGAAAGAGCCGTCTGAGAACAGTCCCAGGCCGTCTGACAACCACTGTGAGTGCATCGCCTGGTGCGGTGCGTACTGCAGGGCATGGCTAAAAATCAGTGAAGAGGGGGAACGCGCTGATGACTCAGCCGCCCAAGGAGCCGCCGCAGGGCGGGTTCGGAGCGCCGCAGGACCAGCCGCCGCAGGGTGGCTTCGGCCCGCCGCAGGACCCGCCGGCGGCCACGCCCGCGCCGCCCGCCCAGCCACCGGCGGCCCCGCCGCCCCCGCAGGGTGCTCCACAGACCCCGCCGGGACCCGGTTACGGCTACCCGCAGCAGCCGGGCCCGTACGGCCAGCCGCAGCAGCCCGGGCCGTACGCGCCGCAGGGGCCCTACGGCCAGCAGCCGGGCCCGTACACCCAGCCCGGCCCGTACGGACAGCCGCAGCAGCCGGGGCCCTACGGACAGCAGCCCGGATACGGGTACCCGACGCAGCCGCAGTTCCCGGGCGGACCCGGCACCCCGCCGGGGGGCGGCTCGCGCAGCCCCTTCAAGGGGAAGCCCGCCGTGATCATCGGGGCGGCGCTGGCCGCGGTGCTCGTCATCGGCGGCACCGTGTGGGCCGTCTCCGGCAGCGGCGACGACGACAAGAAGAAGCCTGTCGCCGACAAGAGCCAGGACGCCAAGCCCTCCGGCTCGGACGCGCCGGTCAACCCCGGTGACGGCGACGGCGACGGCAACGCCGGGACCGAGGACCTCAACGAGGGCCGCCAGGCGGGCGAGTCGAAGGTGCTCTGGTACAAGGAGGCGCCCGACGCCCCCGGTTCCGGAGCCGACGCCCCCGGCATGTGGATCACGGACAAGGTCGCCGCGAAGGCCGCGTACAAGCAGCTCTTCGCCTACAACGTCGGTGACGGCGAGGTCAGCTGGCCCGCGATCACCTTCCCGCAGCCGATCTGTGCCGCCTCCCAGCAGAAGACCTCCGACGACAGGGTCTTCGTGGCGTACAAGGAAGGCACCAAGGACGCCGCCGAGTGCAACCAGCTCGTGGAGGTCGACCTCGCGACCGGTAAGAAGGGCTGGACCAAGGAGATCCCGGAGGGGGACCTGTTCGACAGCTCCCTCACCCTCAGCCTGAACATCGTCGGGGACACCCTGATGGTCGGCCGCTCCATGTCCGGCGTCGGCTACGACACGGACAGCGGCGACAAGCTCTTCGACAAGAAGAAGTATGGTTCCGCCTGCTTCCCGTCGGCGTTCACCGGTGGCTCCAGGCTGCTCTCCGTCGCCTCCTGCGGCGCGGGCGGCGACGACGAGCACGACGAGGTGCAGGAGCTCGACCCGAAGACCGGCAAGACCAAGTGGACCAAGAAGATCCCCAAGGGCTGGCGCGTCGAGCGCGCCTACTCCGTCGATCCGGTCGTCCTCTACCTCACCAACGCGGACAAGAAGCAGTGGAACGTCACCGCGCTGAAGAACGACGGCACGGCCCGTTCGCAGCTCGACGTGGACGAGTCGTTCGCGCCGGAGTGCGGCTGGGCGATCCTCTCGCGCGACCTCCAGGGCTGTGAGGGCGTGACGGCCGACGCCGACACCCTCTATCTGCCGACCGAGGCGAAGAGCGGCGCCAACGAGATCGTCGCGGTCAGCCTGGACACCGGCAAGGAGAAGTGGCGCGCCAAGTCCCCGGCGGCCGAGTCGATGGTGCCGCTGAAGCTGGACGGCACGAACCTCGTCGCGTACGTGCAGCCCTCGTACGACGCGGGCGGGCGGATCGTCTCGATCCCGACCGGCGGCGGCTCGCACACACCGAAGACGCTGCTGCAGAACCCGCAGGGTGCGGCGGACATCGAGAACGGTTTCTTCTCGAAGGCCGTCGACTACGTGGACGGGCGCTTCTTCCTCTCCACCACCCGGCTGACGGGCAACGACGAGTCGAAGGAGAAGTTGATGCTGGCCTACGGCAAGTGACCGGGCCCGCTCTTCCTCCTCCCCTTCGCGCACGCCGCGTGCCCGCCCATCCGACCTCCGTCCCCTTCGCATCCGAGGTACTCACGCCATGAGCCAGCCGCCGCCCCCGCCGCCCAACCAGCCGCCCCAGGGAGGCGGTTTCGGCGCCCCGCAGGACCCGCCTCCGGGCGGGTTCGGCCCGCCCACACCACCGCCCGGTCCGCCCGCCGGGCCCCCGCAGCAGCCGCAGCCGGGCTACGGCTATCCGCAGGCCCCGCCGCAGGCGCCCCAGACACCGCCCCCGGCCGCGCCGGCCGGCCCGCCGCAGCAGCCGTACGGATATCCGCAGGGCCCCGGGGCTCCGCAGCAGCCGCCGGCCCAGCCCGGCTACGGCTACCCGGGTCAGCAGCCCACTCAGCCCGGCTACGGCTATCCGGGGCAGCAGCCCCCGTACGGCTACCCGCAGCCGAGCACCATGCCGATGCAGCCACAGGCTCCGCAGGGCAAGCGGAAGCTCAACGCCCAGGCGGCCATCATCGTCGCGGCCGTCGTGGCGATCGCGCTCATCGTCGGCGGCGGCGTCATGTACGCGAAGTCGTCCGACAAGGGCGACGACAAGGACACGTCCGCGGGCCCCGGCGGCACCGAGGGCAAGAACGACAGCGACGGAGGCGAGGAGGCCGGCGGAGGCGGCGGCACGGAGAAGGTGCCGTCCAGCACCAGCGCCAAGGTCCTCTTCCAGGTCCCGGCGGCCGAGGTCCCCAAGAAGGACGTCTGGAGCGTCGCGGGCTCCTGGCTGACGGACAAGGTGTACGCCAAGTCGGGCGTCAGCGAGGTCGTCGGCTACGACCCGGACAGCGGCAAGGAGTCCTGGACGCTGCCGCTCTCCGGTCTGACCTGCGCCGGGTCCCCCGAGATCACCAAGGACGGCGTCGCCGTGGTGGTCGCCGAGGACGCCAAGCGCACCAAGGCCAACCCGTACCCGGACTGCACCGAGGTCACCGCCTTCGACCTGGACACCGGCAAGGAGCTCTGGACGAAGTCCGTCGCTCCGGGCGGCGGTGAGAAGACGGCCTTCAAGGAAGTCAGCATCACCGGCACGACCGTCGCGGCGGGCTCCGGCCTCAACGGCGGCGCCGCCTTCGACATCAGCAACGGCAAGATCCTGTGGCAGCCGAAGGTCGGCAGCTGCGAGGACGTCGGCTACGCCGGCGGCGAGCAGCTGGTCGCCGTCCGCAAGTGCGGTGACTACGGCAACGAGAAGTACGAGGTCCAGAAGCTGGACCCGAAGTCGGGCACCGTCAAGTGGAGCTACAAGCTCCCCGACGGCATCGACAACGCCAAGGTCATCTCCACCAAGCCGGTCGTCTTCGGCGTGGACTCGGGCGAGATCACCGCGTCCGGCGCGACGGACGTCTTCTCGCTGGACGACAGCGGCAAGCTGCGCGCGAAGATCACGCTGGAGGACGGCAAGTACGAGCACGACTGCGGTGTGAACGCCGTCCACGACTGCAAGGCCATCGCGGTCGGCAACGACAAGCTGTACGTGCCGACCAAGCAGCACGAGGGCGCCAAGCAGTACAGCAGGGTCAACGAGATCGTGTCCTTCTCGCTGGCCACGGGCAAGCCCACGAGCGACCGGGCCGACGCCGGCGAGGGCTACGAGATCTTCCCGATCCGGATGGACGGCAGCAACGTCATCGCGTACAAGAACGGCCCCTACGACAAGGGTTCGCAGGTCGTCTCCATCGACGGCAAGTCCTTCAAGGAGACCAAGCTCCTGGAGACCCCGGCCACCGACCAGGTCCGCAGCGCCATCAGCGGCATGGTGCCGAAGTCCTCGGAGATGCGGTACACCGGCGGCCGGCTCTTCATGGCCGAGGATCTGATCAGCGCCCCGTACTCCGCCGACGAGAAGGACTACGCGGCGATCGGGTTCGGCGCCCGGTAGTCCCGCCCGAGGCGCGCGCCGATCAGGCGTTCGTCCGTCGATCACGGCTCCGTCCCTGCTCAGGGGCGGAGTCGTTCTCGTACCCCCCATCACTCGCGAATGCGAGGAATTTCGGTAATCCGGGGCACTTCTCTCCAGTAGGGGAAGCGCAACGTCGAACAAGCGTGTAGCTTCCGGGGGATGGAGAGCCGGGGGGCTCCGATTCCATGGGGTTTCCAGTGGGGAACCGTGGGGGGACTGGGGGGTTGGGCTCGATGGGAGTGCGGCTCATGGTGGTCGACGACCACCGACTGCTCGCCGAGGCGCTGGCCTCGGCCCTGAAGCTGCGCGGGCACCGGGTGCTGGCAGCGGCCGCGCCCGCCGCGGGGGCGGCGGAGCTGGTGATCACCAGGGCGCCGGAGGTGTGCCTGCTGGGCACGGCTTCGCCCGCCGAACCGGGCATATTCGATCCGATCGTGAAGATCAAGCGGGAGCGGCCTCAGGTCGCGGTGCTGGTCCTCGGGCCGGTGCCCAACCCGCGGGGCATCGCCGCCGCGTTCGCCGCCGGTGCCTCCGGTTACGTACGGCACGACGAGCGGATAGAAGGGGTCGAGCGGGCCATCATGAAGGCCCGCGCGGGGGAGGCGGCCGTGGCGCCCCAGCTCCTGCAGGGTGCCTTCAGCGAGCTTCTCAACCCGGCCGCGCAGCCCGACGACGAGGGCCAGCGGCTGCTCCAGATGCTGACGCCGCGGGAGGTGGAGGTACTGGTGAGGGTGGCCGACGGCGAGGACACCCGGCTCATCGCGGCGGGCATGGGCATAGCTCCCAGCACCGCGCGCACCCACGTGCAGCGCGTACTGATGAAGCTGGGCGTCGGGTCCCGGCTGGAGGCCGCCGCGCTGGCGGCCCGGACCGGCCTGCTCGACCGGGCGGGCCCGGTGCCTTCGCACGCGGCGCCCGAAGCGGGGCCGGGGCAGGAGGCCTAGCGCACGCCGCCCCGCGTGGACCGTTCACCGCGGGACGGGCGTACGGGGTGGGTGTACGGGGCGGGTGCAACGGACGGGCGTAGGGTGCGGGCGATCGCTCGCTCGCCTTTGGGCGACCTTTAGGCGTGCTCCGACACGGGCCGCGGGGCCTCGCGCTGTTCGTTCGCCGTTCGGTGGTGCCCGCTTCGGCCGGTCGGCGTCGGGCTCCGACCCGACCCGGCATGCCTGCGACCGTTGCCGACATGCCCCGGTCCACGCGGCCGGCGCCGGAAGCGGTGGTCCCGGCGACCCTCGCGATGATCCCTGGAGACCGCGACACCCCCACCCACCCCATGTGGTGTTCTTTGTTTGGTTGTGGTGATGACGGGCGTGGGGATTTGTGGTTTGATGTGTTCGGTTCTGTTTGTTGGTTTGATCGGGTACGGATGGGGAGTCCGGCGTGAAGAAGACCTCGACCCGGCTGGCCGACGGTCGCGAGCTCATCTACTACGACTCGCGCGACGACACGGTGCGCGACGCGGTGGACCGGCGCCCGCTCGACCGGACGGTCACCACCTCGGAGGTACGGCGCGACCCGCTCCTCGGTGACGCGGTGGCCATCGCCTCGCACCGGCAGGGCCGCACCTACCACCCGCCGGCGGACGAGTGCCCGCTGTGCCCCTCCGAGGGCGACCGCCTCAGCGAGATCCCGGACTCCTCGTACGACGTGGCGGTGTTCGAGAACCGCTTCCCGTCGCTGGCCGGGGACTCCGGCCGGTGCGAGGTCGTCTGCTTCACCTCGGACCACGACGTCTCCTTCGCCGGTCTCACCGAGGAGCAGGCGGGCCTGGTCCTGGAGGCGTGGACCGACCGCACGGCCGAGCTGTCCAACCTCCCCTCCGTGGAGCAGGTGTTCTGCTTCGAGAACCGCGGCGCCGAGATCGGCGTGACCCTCGGCCACCCGCACGGCCAGATCTACGCGTACCCCTTCACCACGCCGCGGACGGCCCTGATGCTCCGCTCGCTGGCGGCGCACAAGGAGGCCACGGGCGGGGAGAACCTCTTCGACGCCGTGCTGGAGCGGGAGCTGGCCGGCGAGCGGGTCGTGCTGGAGACCGAGCACTGGGTGGCCTTCGTGCCGTACACCGCGCACTGGCCGTACGAGGTGCACCTCTACCCGCGCCGCCGGGTCGCGGACCTGCTGGGCCTCGACGAGGACGCGCGCACAGAGTTCCCCAAGGTCTATCTGGAACTGTTGAGGCGCTTCGACCGGATCTTCGGCGAAGGTGAGCCTCCGACGCCGTACATCTCGGCCTGGCACCAGGCGCCGTTCGGCACGCTGGAGGAGTTCGACGGTGTGGTGCGTGAGGACTTCGCCCTCCACCTCGAGCTTTTCACCATCCGCCGTACGTCCGGCAAGCTGAAGTTCCTCGCGGGTTCCGAGTCCGGCATGAGTGTGTTCATCAACGACGTGCCGCCGGAGTCCGCGGCCCAGCGACTGCGAGAGGTAGCGAGTTCATGAGCGGGAAGTACCTGGTCACCGGCGGTGCGGGCTATGTGGGCAGTGTGGTCGCCCAGCACCTGCTGGAGGCGGGCCACGAGGTGACCGTCCTCGACAACCTCTCCACCGGATTCCGCGAGGGCGTCCCGGCGGGCGCCTCGTTCGTCGAGGGCGACATCCGCGACGCCGCCAAGTGGCTGGACGACTCCTTCGACGCCGTGCTGCACTTCGCCGCGTTCTCGCAGGTCGGCGAGTCGGTCGTGAAGCCCGAGAAGTACTGGGACAACAACGTCGGCGGCACGATGGCACTGCTCGCCGCCATGCGCGAGACGGGCGTCCGCAAGCTGGTCTTCTCCTCCACGGCGGCGACGTACGGCGAGCCGGAGACGACCCCGATCGTCGAGACCGCGCCGACGTCCCCGACGAACCCCTACGGGGCCTCGAAGCTCGCCGTCGACCACATGATCACGGGTGAGGCGGCCGCGCACGGCCTGGCCGCCGTCTCGCTGCGCTACTTCAACGTGGCGGGCGCGTACGGCTCCTGCGGTGAGCGGCACGACCCCGAGTCGCACCTCATCCCGCTCGTCCTCCAGGTCGCCCAGGGCCGCCGCGACGCCATCTCCGTCTACGGCGACGACTACCCGACGCCGGACGGCACCTGCGTCCGCGACTACATCCACGTGGCCGACCTCGCGGAGGCGCACCTGCTGGCGGTCGCCGCCGCGCAGCCGGGCGAGCACCTGATCTGCAACCTCGGCAACGGCAACGGCTTCTCGGTCCGCGAGGTCGTCGAGACGGTCCGCAAGGTGACCGGGCACGCGATCCCCGAGGTCGCGGCTCCGCGCAGGGCCGGCGACCCGGCGGTCCTCGTCGCCTCCGCGGCCACGGCCCGCGAGCGCCTCGGCTGGAACCCGTCCCGCGCGGACCTCGCGGGAATCGTCGCGGACGCATGGGAGTTCGCACAGCACGTCGCGCAGCAGAACACCGCGAACTCGAAGGAGCAGTAGTGGCGGCAGAACAGGTGGAGCAGCAGGTCCGTGACGGCTTCGAGAAGCTGTACGGGACGGCCCCCGACGGGATCTGGGCGGCCCCCGGCCGGGTCAACCTGATCGGCGAGTACACCGACTTCAACGAGGGCTTCGTCCTGCCGCTCGCGCTGCCGCACACCGCGGTCGCGGCGGTCTCACGACGCGACGACGGCGTCCTGCGCATCCACTCGGCGGACATCGAGGGCCCCGTCGTCGAACTGCACGTCGACGAGCTGGCGCCCCTGACGAACACGAGCTGGGCGGCCTACCCCGCGGGTGTCGTGTGGGTCCTGCGCGAGGCGGGCCACGCCGTCACCGGCGCGGACATCCACCTCGCGTCGACGGTCCCGACGGGCGCCGGCCTGTCCTCCTCGGCGGCGCTGGAGGTGGTCACGGCCCTGGCCCTGACGGACCTGTTCGGCCTCGGGCTCACCGGACCCGAGCTGGCCCGCGTCGCGCAGCGCGCGGAGAACGACTTCGTGGGCGTGCCCTGCGGGGTCATGGACCAGACGGCGTCCGCCTGCTGCACGGAGGGCAACGCCCTGCACCTCGACTGCCGCGACCTGTCGATCCGGCAGGTCCCGTTCGACCTGCCGGCGCAGGGGCTGCAACTGCTGGTCGTCGACAGCCGGGTGAAGCACGCGCTGGGCGACGGCGCGTACGCGGAGCGGCGGGAGGGCTGCGAGGAGGGCGCGCGACAGCTCGGCGTCCCCTTCCTGCGGGACCTTCCCCACGAGGACCTCGACGCGGCCCTCGCCCGTCTCTCGGACGAGCGGGTACGGCGGTACGTGCGGCACGTGGTCTCGGACGACCACAGGGTCGAGGAGGTCATCGCGCTCCTCGACGCGGGCGACGTCCGCGCGATCGGGCCCGTCCTGACGGCCGGCCACGCCTCGCTGCGCGACGACCTGCGCATCTCGTGCCCGGAGCTGGACCTCGTCGTCTCCACGGCGAACCAGGCCGGAGCTCTCGGGGCCCGTATGACGGGCGGCGGTTTCGGGGGCTCGGCGGTCGTGCTGGTCGAGGCCGCGGACGCGGACACGGTCACCAAGGCGGTCGAGGAGGCGTTCGCCGCGGCGGGGTACACCGCGCCGCGGGTGTTCCCCGCGGTGCCGTCCGCGGGGGCCCGGCGGGTGGCCTGACCGTCCGACCCCCCGTCGGTCTCAGGTTCAGCCCGTCGGTCTCAGGGCAGCCGCTTCGTCAGCGTGTACTCCGTGATCCCCGGCGGATAGTCGGGGACCACGCACACCACCTCGTAGCCCTGTTTGCGGTAGAAGTCCGGCGCCTGGAAGTCCCACGTCTCCAGGCGCGCGGCCCGGCAACCCCGTGACGAGTGCGCCAGATCCTCCGCCCGGGACAGCAGACGCGCCCCGAGCCCGGACCCGCGATGGCGTTCGTCGACCCAGAGGTAGGCGACATGAAGCCACGTCGCCCAGGTGTGCCCGACCAGCCCACCGGCGACCCGGTCGTCGTCCTCCAACGCCCAGACCTGGAGCGGAACTTCCCGTTCACCAGGCGTTCCGCGCAGCGAACGCAGCACGGGAGAAGCGGCCGTATTGCCCTCCCGCAGCCGTGATCGCAGGAATCGGCTACGCTCTTTGTCGACTTCTGTCTCAATACGAAACATACGGCCCACCATAAACGCGCTGGCCAATCAGTTCTGCAAATCACCTTCCGCTCCCGGCGCCCAGCCGTACTCTGATGAGCAGCACCGGTGGGGGCCGGTGCTGCTCAGGGGGCGAGACAGTCGGGTACGACGCCCGGAGTGGGGGTAGCAGTTCCAGCACGGCGGCGGCCGTGCGGACTGTGCGGTACCCCGTTTTCCGAGTCGACAGGAGGCTCGGGATCACCTCGGGCGCCGTACCCGCGACGGTCCGTCCCCCGACCAGTGGGGGTTTCAGTGGTTCGCATCCGTGTCCTGGTCGTCGACGACCACCGTATCTTCGCCGAGTCGCTCGCAGCCGCCCTGGCGGCGGAGCCCGACGTCGACGTCTCCGCGGCCGGCAGCGGCCCCGCCGCGCTGCGCTGCCTGGAGCGGGCGGTCGCGGAAGGCCGCAGATTCGACGTGCTGCTCGTCGACGCCGACCTCGGCGGCAACGTGCCGGGCGCCCGCCCCGCCGTGCCCGTGCACGACAGCAACGAAGAAGGCCTGGTCGACGGCATCTCGCTGGTGGCGGGCGTCCGTTCGGGCCAGCCCGGCGTCCGTACCGTCGTGCTCGCCGAGAAGGACGATTCGCGCCGGGCGGCACTCGCCCTGCAGGCGGGCGCCTCGGGCTGGGTCGCCAAGGACTGTTCGCTGTCCCGGCTGCTGACCGTCATCCGGGGCGTGCTGCGGGACGAGACGCACCTGCCGCCCGCCCTGCTCACCGGCGTCCTGCGTGAACTGACCGCCGCCCGCAAGCACCGCACCGAGAGCGAGCGGCTCGTGGAGTCGCTGACGCCGCGCGAGCGTGAGGTGCTGCGCTGCATGGTGGCCGGACTCGGGCGCAAGGCCGTCGCCGAGCGGCTGTTCCTCTCCCCGCACACGGTCCGCACCCACATGCAGAACGTGCTGGGGAAGCTGGGCGTGCACTCGACGCTGGCGGCCGTGGCGCTGGCCCGCCGTGCCGGGGTCGGCCCGGTCGACCTAACCCGGGATGTTGTCGAACGGGGCGGTCAACTGGCGTAGCAGACCGGCCAGTTCGCCGCGCTGGGCGCGGCTCAGTTCCGCGAGGATCGCCCGCTCCTGGTCGAGGAGTCCGGCGAGCGCCTGGTCTGCGCGGTCGCGGCCCTCCTCGGTGAGGCGCACGAGCACGCCCCGCCGGTCACTGGGGTCGGGAAGCCGCTCGACCAGGCCCTTCTTCGCGAGCCGGTCGATACGGTTCGTCATCGTGCCCGAGGTGACGAGGGTCTGGGTGAGGAGCTGACCGGGAGAGAGCTGGTAGGGGGCTCCCGCCCGCCGCAGCGAGGTGAGCACGTCGAACTCCCAGGGCTCCAGGGCGTGCTCGGCGAACGCGATCCGCCGCGCGCGGTCCAGATGCCGGGCGAGCCTGCTCACGCGGCTGAGCACCTCGAGCGGTTCCACGTCGAGGTCAGGGCGCTCCCGGCGCCACGCAGCGACCAGCCGATCGACCTCGTCCTCCATGACGATCAGTGTAGTGGTTGTGTCGACATGAAGTCTCTTGACGTGAAGTCTCTTGACGTCGAGAGAGTTACGGTGTGAGGGTGGACGCATCCCGGCCGGCGCCCGCCCGCCTCCCCGGTGGCCGCCGCCGGGACCGCGACCTCGAGGAGGACCCGATGCCCGCCACCACTCCCACCTGGGATCCGGGCCAGTACCTGCGTCACGCGGAGCACCGCGCCCGACCCTTCGCCGAGCTGCTCGACCGCGTCCCCGCCCTGCCCGGCGACCCGGCCCGCATCGCCGACCTGGGCTGCGGCCCCGGCAACGTCACCGTCCAGCTCGCCGGCCGCCGGCCGAGCGCGCACATCACCGGATACGACAACTCCCCGCAGATGCTGGCCCGGACGGACGAGTACGCGGGCCCCACGGCCGGCGGCGGACAGCTGGACTTCGCCCACGCGGACCTCACGGACTGGGTGCCCACGGAAACGTACGACCTGATCGTCTCCAACGCGGCGCTGCAGTGGGTGCCGGGGCATCTGGACGCCCTGCCCGGCTGGCTCGACGCGCTGGCCCCCGGCGGGACCTTCGCCTTCCAGGTCCCGAACAACATCGACGCGCCCCTGCACGCCCTGATGCGTGAACTCGCCACGTCCGCCCGGTGGAAGGACCGCCTGACCGGAGTCCTCCGCCGCGAGGACTCGGTCCACGCCCCGCTCGTCTACCTGGACCGGCTGGCGCGCCTCGGCTGCGAGGTGGACGTGTGGGAGACGACGTACATGCAGCTCCTGCGGGGCGACGACGCGGTCCTCGACTGGTCCAAGGGCACCGGGATGCGTCCCGTCCTCACGGCCCTCGCCGACGACCCGGAGGCCGCGGACGTCTTCACCGCCGAGTACCGCGACCTGCTCCGCACGGCCTACCCGGCGGCCCCGTACGGCACGGTCCTCCCGTTCCGCCGCCTGTTCGCGGTCGCGCGGAAGACCGCGTGACGCCATGCTCGCTGCCGTCGACCATGTCCAGCTCGCCGCCCCGCCGGGCTCCGAGGGCGCTCTGCGCACGTACTACGCCGACGCCCTCGGCATGACGGAGGTCCCCAAGCCGCCGGTGCTCGCGGCGCGCGGGGGCTGCTGGTTCGAGGCGGGGGAGGTCCGGTTGCACCTGGGAATCGAGCGGGACTTCCGTCCCGCGAAGAAGGCCCACCCGGGGCTGCGGGTCACGGGCATCGAGGCGTACGCGGCCCGCCTCACCGCATGTGGAGCGGCCGTGACCTGGGACGGTGGGCTCCCGGGGCACCGCCGCTTCTACTCCGAGGACCCCGTGGGCAACCGGCTGGAGTTCCTGGAGCCGGGCCTCAGGGCGTGCGGCCCAGGTGGGTGATGAGGATGCGGATCACGTCGTCGTCGATGACGTACAGAACCCGGTAGTCGCCGATGTGCAGGCGGCGGAGGTCGGGAGAGCCGTATGGAGTCGAACCTGCCGGACGAGGATCGTCAGCCAGCTTGTCGATGGTGTCCAGGAGAAGGGCGAGGCCGCTGGGGTCCTCCTTGAGGAACCTGGCTGCGGAGTTGAGGGCATGCGGCTCGAAGCTGATCTCGTAGGTCACTGCTGTTCGAGCCCCAGCTGCTTGCGTACCTCCGCCATGGGGATGCCGGGTCCAAGCGTCCCCTCGGCCTTGCGCCGCTGGTAGTCGGCGACCGCGAGTGCGTCTTCGAGATCCTCTATGACCTGGGGCGAGATCAGGAGCGCGGCCACATGGCCGTGATCGGTGAGGGCGATGGTCTCGCGGCCGTGCGCCGCGCGCCGGACGAGGTCGCCGAGCTGGGAACGGGCAGCGCTGATCGCAATCTCAGTCATGGACGCATTGGTACCACAAGGTTGACCTTGCGCTCTCTTGGTTTAACTCTTTCGGTGGGAAGGTGCGCGGACCCGCACATTCCCGCCGTAGCGCCTGCTAGGCCTTCCGGCGGCCTATCAGCCGCGGCTTCGCCTCCAGGCCGTCCAGGCCGTGCCACGCCAGGTTCACCAGATGGGCGGCCACCTCCGCCTTCTTCGGGCGGCGGACGTCCAGCCACCACTGGCCGGTCAGCGCGACCATGCCGACCAGGGCCTGGGCGTACAGCGGCGCGAGCTTCGGGTCGAAACCGCGGCGCTTGAACTCGCGGCCCAGGATGTCCTCCACCTGCGTCGCGATGTCCGAGATCAGGGAGGCGAAGGAGCCTGTGGACTGGGGGATCGGGGAGTCGCGGACCAGGATGCGGAAACCGTCCGTGTACTCCTCGATGTAGTCGAGGAGGGCGAAGGCCGCCTGCTCGCAGAGCTCACGCGGGTGCCCTGCCGTCAGTGAGCTCGTCACCCCGTCCAGCAGGCGCCGCATCTCACGGTCCACCACCACCGCGTACAGCCCCTCCTTGCCGCCGAAGTGCTCGTACACGACCGGCTTGGAGACGCCCGCCTTCGCCGCGATCTCCTCCACCGACGTCGCCTCGAAGCCCTTCTGGGCGAAGAGGGTGCGGCCGATCTCCAGCAACTGGGCCCGCCGCTCCGCACCGGTCATCCGGGTGCGGCGGACGCGCCGCGGCTTTTCATTGCTGGGTGTGCTGGAGTCGGCCACGCCGTCAATCATGCCGCGTCGGCGGCCTCCGCCTTGCGTCGGGCGCCCTTCCCGTCCGGGTTGCGACGGGAATCGATACGCGAGCGTGACGGCCAGCGCACGTCGTACGCCCAGCCGAGCTTCTCGAACCAGCGGATGAGCCGGGCCGAGGAGTCCACCTGCCCGCGCTCCACACCGTGCCGCGCCGACGTCGGATCCGCGTGGTGCAGGTTGTGCCACGACTCGCCGCAGGACAGCACCGCCAGCCACCACACGTTGCCCGAACGGTCACGCGACTTGAAGGGGCGCTTGCCGACCGCGTGGCAGATCGAGTTGATCGACCAGGTCACATGGTGCAGCAGCGCCACGCGCACGAGCGAGCCCCAGAAGAAGCCCGTGAACGCACCCCACCAGGACATCGTCACCAGGCCGCCGATCAGCGCCGGCAGCATGAGGGAGAGCCCCGCCCACAGGAGGAACTGGCGCGAGATCGCACGGATCGTCCGGTCCTTGATCAGGTCCGGCGCGTACTTCTCCTGTGGCGTCTGCTCCTCGTCGAACATCCAGGCGATGTGCGCCCACCACAGGCCCTTCATCAGGGCCGGCACCGTCTCACCGAAACGCCACGGCGAGTGGGGGTCGCCCTCAGCGTCGGAGAACTTGTGGTGCTTGCGGTGGTCGGCCACCCAGCGGACCAAGGGCCCCTCGACTGCCATCGAACCGGCGATCGCCAGGGCGATGCGCAGCGGACGCTTCGCCTTGAAGGCGCCGTGCGTGAAATACCGGTGGAAACCGATCGTGATGCCGTGGCAGCCCAGGTAGTAGAAGAACACCAGCAGGCCGAGGTCCAGCCAGCTCACACCCCAGCCCCAGGCCAGCGGAACCGCCGCGAGGACAGCCAGGAACGGGACGGTGATGAAGAGGAGAAGGGTGATCTGCTCGATCGAACGCTTCTTCTCGCCGCCCAGCGTGGCGGAGGTGAGCGCGGAGTCGTCGTGCGCCTTCGGGGCGTCATCGATCACATCGGAACTCGTGGTCATGGGGCGTCCCCTGTGGGGTCGAGGGTTGAGAGAGTGGCCGGTAATCGCACCCGTGGGTAGCCGAAAACAGCACCTACGGGTCCGTAACCTACGGCATCGTAAGTATGGCAGCGCGCCGCCCGGGGGCAAGAGCCCCAGAAACTGCGCGTCCGCACGGACACCTATCCTTGGTCTCGGTCGGACAGCGCGGTCCGCTCTGTTTCATTCCCGGATGCCCAGCCGCTGATGCGGCACTCGCCGCCTCGGGCCGACGGGTTCCCCTCCAGACGAGCTTCAACACTGCAAGGAGCCGCACCTGTGAGCAGTGCCGACGACCGGACCACGACCACCAGCAGTGAGCTGCGCGCCGACATCCGCCGCCTGGGCGATCTGCTGGGCGAGACCCTCGTACGCCAGGAGGGACCCGAACTCCTCGAACTGGTCGAGAAGGTCCGCCGCCTCACCCGCGAGGACGGCGAGGCCGCCGCCGAGCTGCTGCGCGGGACCGAACTGGAGACCGCGGCCAAGCTGGTCCGCGCCTTCTCCACCTACTTCCACCTGGCCAACGTCACCGAACAGGTGCACCGCGGCCGCGAGCTGCGCGCCAGACGCGCCGCCGAGGGCGGACTCCTCGCCCGTACGGCGGACCGCCTGAAGGACGCCGACCCCGAGCACCTGCGCGCGACCGTGCAGCACCTCAACGTCCGCCCGGTCTTCACCGCGCACCCCACCGAGGCGGCCAGGCGCTCCGTCCTCAACAAGCTGCGCCGCATCGCCGCCCTGCTGGAGACCCCGGTCATCGAAGCCGACCGGCGCCGGTACGACACCCGTCTGGCCGAGAACATCGACCTCGTCTGGCAGACGGACGAGCTGCGGGTCGTGCGCCCCGAACCGGCCGACGAGGCCCGCAACGCCATCTACTACCTCGACGAGCTGCACGCCGGCGCCGTCGGGGACGTCCTGGAGGACCTCACCGCCGAACTGGAGCGCGTGGGCGTCCGGCTCCCCGACGAGACCCGGCCCCTCACCTTCGGCACCTGGATCGGCGGCGACCGCGACGGCAACCCGAACGTGACACCCCAGGTCACCTGGGACGTCCTGATCCTCCAGCACGAACACGGCATCAACGACGCGCTGGAACTGATCGACGAGCTGCGCGGCTTCCTGTCGAACTCGATCCGCTACACCGGCGCCACCGAAGAGCTGCTCGCCTCCCTCCGGGCCGACCTGGAGCGGCTGCCCGAGATCAGCCCCCGCTACAAGCGCCTCAACGCCGAGGAGCCCTACCGCCTCAAGGCCACCTGCATCCGGCAGAAGCTGGAGAACACCAAGCAGCGCCTGGCCCGGGGGACCGCCCACGAGGACGGCCGCGACTACCTCGGCACCGCCGAGCTGCTGCAGGACCTCACCCTCATCCAGTCCTCACTGCGCGAGCACCGCGGCGCCCTGTTCGCCGACGGCCGCATGAACCGCACGATCCGCACCCTCGCCGCCTTCGGCCTGCAGCTCGCCACCATGGACGTACGGGAACACGCGGACGCCCACCACCACGCCCTCGGGCAGCTCTTCGACCGCCTCGGCGAGGAGTCCTGGCGCTACGAGGACATGCCCCGCGAGTACCGCCACAAGCTGCTCGCCAAGGAACTGCGCTCCCGCCGGCCCCTCGCGCCGGCCCCGGCCCCCCTGGACGCGGCAGGACAGAAGACCCTCGGCGTCTTCGAGACGGTCAAGAAGGCGCTCCGGGTCTTCGGACCCGAGGTGATCGAGTCGTACATCATCTCGATGTGCCAGGGCGCCGACGACGTGTTCGCCGCCGCCGTGCTGGCCCGCGAGGCCGGACTCCTCGACCTGCACGCCGGCTGGGCGAAGATCGGCATCGTGCCGCTCCTGGAGACGACCGACGAGCTCAAGGCCGCCGACACCATCCTCGAGGACATGCTGTCCGACCCGTCCTACCGGCGGCTCGTGGCGCTGCGCGGAGACGTGCAGGAGGTCATGCTCGGCTACTCCGACTCCTCGAAGTTCGGCGGCATCACCACCTCGCAGTGGGAGATCCACCGGGCCCAGCGCCGCCTGCGCGACGTCGCCCACCGGTACGGCGTACGGCTGCGGCTCTTCCACGGCCGCGGCGGCACCGTCGGCCGCGGCGGCGGCCCCTCGCACGACGCGATCCTCGCCCAGCCCTGGGGCACCCTGGAGGGCGAGATCAAGGTCACCGAACAGGGCGAGGTCATCTCCGACAAGTACCTCGTGCCGTCCCTGGCCCGGGAGAACCTGGAACTGACCGTCGCGGCCACCCTCCAGGCCTCCGCGCTGCACACCGCACCGCGCCAGTCCGACGAGGCACTCGCCCGCTGGGACGCCGCCATGGACGTCGTCTCCGAGTCGGCCGAGGCCGCCTACCGCCGCCTGGTCGAGGACCCCGACCTGCCGACGTACTTCCTCGCCTCCACGCCGGTCGACCAGCTCGCCGACCTGCACCTGGGCTCGCGGCCCTCCCGCCGCCCCGGCTCGGGCGTCTCGCTCGACGGCCTGCGCGCCATCCCGTGGGTCTTCGGCTGGACCCAGTCGCGGCAGATCGTGCCCGGCTGGTTCGGCGTCGGCTCCGGCCTCAAGGCACTGCGCGAGGCCGGTCTCGACAGCGTCCTGGACGAGATGCACGAGCAGTGGCACTTCTTCCGCAACTTCATCTCCAACGTCGAGATGACGCTCGCCAAGACCGATCTCAGGATCGCCCGCCACTACGTCGAGACCCTCGTCCCCGAGGAGCTCCAGCACGTCTTCGCCACCATCGAGGCCGAGCATGAGCTGACCGTCCGCGAGGTGCTGCGCATCACCGGTGAGGCCGAACTCCTCGACGCCCACCCGGTGCTCAAGCAGACCTTCACCATCCGCGACGCCTACCTGGACCCGATCTCCTACCTCCAGGTCGCCCTCCTCAAGCGCCAGCGCGACGCCGCCGCGGCCGGCTCCGAGCCGGACCCGCTGCTGTCCCGGGCCCTGCTCCTCACCGTCAACGGCGTGGCGGCGGGCCTGCGCAACACCGGCTGACCCGCACCGCCACGGCACACGAAGGCGCCTGTCCGGCCCGTACGAGCCGGACAGGCGCCTTCGCGTTCGGGGAGAAAACCTCAGAGCGCCAGGAACGCGGCCGTCACCAGCGTCAGACCCGCACCGCCCAGCACCCACGCCGGCCGGCTCAGCCGCAGCCCGCCCGCCACCACCATCGACGCGAGCATCAGCGCGCCCCCGAGTGGCACCCAGGCATAGAGAAGACCACCCGTGCCCGTGCGGACGACATCGTCGCTGCCGGGCTTCACCACGACCGCGTACGTGCGGCCCTTCTCGACGGCCACCTCACTGTCGAGCACGACCAGCTCCCGCGCCGTGGACCCCGCCGACACCGGCCGGTACGGACCCGTGCACCGGTCCTCGGCACACCGGGTGACCGTCATCGTGCCGCGCTCACGCCCCTTGGTGAGCATCACGTGCTGAGCGGTGCCCCAGGACGCCCAGACACCCGCGATCAGGATCAGCGCCGCGACCGTACCCATCGCCGCGAGCCGCCCGAACAGCAGCGCCGCGGACGCGTTCCGACGGGAGGCATGGGCAGGCATGGCGGCGATCCTTGGCCATGGCCCCGCGCCCGGTCAACTCCGGTGGGGGACAAGTCCCGCGTTGTACGGACCTTTCAACTGCCCCGGCACATCCGCCCGGCCCACCCGGGAAGCCGCACGTCACACCTCACGAGTTGTACGTCGACTGCGCCCGCTCCAGCCCCTCGATGACCAGCGCCTCCACCGCGTCCGCGGCCCGGTCCACGAAGTAGTCCAGCTCCTTGCGCTCGGCCGAGGAGAAGTCCTTCAGCACGAAATCCGCGACCTGCATACGCCCCGGCGGACGGCCGATGCCGAACCGGACCCGGTGGTAGTCCGGACCCATCGCCTTCGTCATCGACTTCAGACCGTTGTGGCCGTTGTCGCCACCGCCCAGCTTGAGCCGCAGCACCCCGTGGTCGATGTCCAGCTCGTCGTGCACGGCCACGATGTTCGCCGTCGGCACCTTGTAGAAGTCACGCAGCCCCGTCACCGGTCCGCCCGACAGGTTCATGTACGACATCGGCTTCGCCAGGATCACCCGGCGGTTCGCCGGACCCGGCGGGCCGATCCGCCCCTCGATCACCTGCGCCTGGGCCTTGCCCGCCCTCTTGAACTTCCCGCCGATCCGCCCGGCGAGGAGGTCGGCCACCATGAAGCCGACGTTGTGCCGGTTCATGGCGTAGTCGGGGCCGGGGTTGCCGAGCCCCACGATCAGCCAGGGGGCGCCTGGTTCCGTGGTCACGTCCGTGTCTCCCAAGGGTCCTTGACCAGCTGCTCTCGACCAGCGGTCGTCGATCGGCGGATACGCGCCGGCCGCCGCCCCCGGGTCCCGTCGTGACGACAGGGCCCGCAGGAGCGGCGGCCGGCGAACAGTGATCCGGTGCGGGATCAGGCCTCGGCGGACTCGTCACCCGCGGACTCGTCCGAGGGCTCCTCGGCCTGGGCGGCCAGCACCTGCAGCACGACCGCGTCCTCGTCGATGGCCAGCGTGGTGCCCTCGGGCAGCGGAATGTCCTTGGCGAGGATGGCGGCACCGGCCTCCAGGCCCTCGATGGAGACGGTGACCGACTCGGGGATGTGCGTGGCCTCGGCCTCGACGGTCAGCGTGCTGAGCACGTGCTCGAGAAGGAAGGCGCCGGGAGCCAGGTCGCCCTCGGTGTGCACGTAGACCTCGACGTTGACCTTCTCGCCGCTCTTCACCAGCAGCAGGTCGACGTGCTCGAGGAAGCCCTTGATGGCGTCACGCTGGACGGCCTTCGGGATCGCCAGCTGGGACTTGCCCTCGATGTCCAGGGTCAGCAGGACGTTCGGGGTACGCAGGGCGAGCTGCAGCTCGTGGCCCGGCAGCGTGATGTGGACCGGGTCGCCACCGTGGCCGTACACAACGGCGGGAACCTTGCTCTCACGGCGGATGCGGCGCGCGGCACCCTTGCCGAACTCGGTGCGGGTCTCGGCGGCGAGCTTGACCTCGGACATGTCACTCCTCGTAGTACAGGGGGAAGAAAGTCACCCGGCCACACCGTCGGCCTGCTACGAAGAGCGCGTCGATAACGGACCGCCGCACCAGAAGAGTGCGGCCTCCCTCGCCGAGCAACTGTGACAGCTTACGCGGCGGGGAGGCCGTACAAGAAATCGATCTACGCGGACCCCGAGGAGGCCGCGGCCGGACTCACTACTCGTCGAAGAGGCTGGTCACGGAACCGTCCTCGAAGACCTCACGCACCGCGTTCGCGATCGTCGGCGCGATCGACAGCACCGTGATCTTGTCGAGCTCCAGCTCGCCCGGCGTGGGCAGCGTGTCCGTGAAGATGAACTCGCTGACCTTCGAGTTCTTCAGACGGTCCGCGGCCGGACCGGACAGCACACCGTGCGTCGCCGTCACGATGACGTCCTCCGCGCCGTGCGCGAACAGCGCGTCCGCGGCGGCACAGATCGTGCCACCGGTGTCGATCATGTCGTCGACCAGGACACAGACCCGGCCCTCGACGTCACCGACGACCTCGTGGACCGTCACCTGGTTCGCGACGTCCTTGTCGCGCCGCTTGTGCACGATCGCGAGCGGAGCGCCCAGACGGTCGCACCAGCGGTCGGCGACGCGCACGCGGCCGGCGTCCGGCGAGACGACCGTGAGCTTGGTGCGGTCCACCTTGTGACCCACGTAGTCCGCGAGCAGCGGCAGCGAGAACAGGTGGTCCACCGGGCCGTCGAAGAAGCCCTGGATCTGGTCGGTGTGCAGATCGACCGTCAGGAGGCGGTCCGCGCCCGCCGTCTTCATCATGTCGGCGATCAGACGGGCCGAGATCGGCTCACGCCCACGGTGCTTCTTGTCCTGACGGGCGTAACCGTAGAACGGCATGATCACCGTGATGCTCCGGGCGGAGGCCCGCTTCAGAGCATCGATCATGATCAGCTGTTCCATGATCCATTTGTTGATCGGAGCCGTGTGGCTCTGGATCAGGAAGCAGTCGGCGCCACGGGCCGACTCCTCGTAGCGGACGTAGATCTCACCGTTGGCGAAGTCGAAGGCCTTCGTCGGGACGACCCCGACACCCAGCTGGTGGGCGACCTCCTCGGCAAGCTCGGGGTGGGCGCGGCCGGAGAAGAACATCATCTTCTTCTCGCCGGTCGTCTTGATCCCGGTCACAGCACTGTCTCCTCAGAGGTGTCTCAGCTGGATGTCGAGTCAGTTCTCAGATGCGGTCTCAGCTGGGTGTGCGGGTGTTCGTCTATCACGGTACGCCGAGTCCGGCCCGACGCTTTCCGGTCAGCTTTCGCCGCCCGCCTCCCGGGAGCTCGCCTCCGCCGCCTTCGCGGCCGCGCTCCCCGGACGCTTGCGGGCCACCCAGCCCTCGATATTCCGCTGCTGGCCCCGGGCCACGGCCAGCGAACCGGGCGGCACGTCCTTCGTGATCACGGACCCCGCGGCGGTGTACGCGCCGTCCCCGATGGTGACAGGCGCCACAAACATGTTGTCCGAACCCGTCTTGCAGTGCGACCCCACCGTCGTGTGGTGCTTGGCCTCGCCGTCGTAGTTCACGAAGACACTCGCGGCCCCGATGTTGGAGTGGTCGCCGATCGTCGCGTCACCCACGTACGAGAGGTGCGGGACCTTCGTGCCCTCGCCGATCGAGGCGTTCTTCGTTTCCACGTACGTACCCACCTTGGCCTTCAGCCCGAGGCGGGTGCCGGGACGGAGATACGCGTAGGGGCCCACGTTCGCCTGGGGGCCGACCTCCGCGCCGTCCGCGACCGTGTTGTCGATCCGCGCGCCCGCGCCCACCCTGGTGTCCTTCAGGCGGGTGTTGGGGCCCACCTCGGCGCCCTCGCCCAGGTGCGTGGCGCCCTGGAGCTGGGTGCCGGGGTGCACGATCGCGTCCTGCTCGAAGGTGACGGTGGCGTCGACCCACGTCGAGGCCGGGTCGACGACGGTCACGCCCGCGAGCATCGCGCGCTCCAGCAGACGGTCGTTGAGGGTGCGGCGGGCCTCCGCCAGCTGCACACGGTTGTTGATGCCGGCGATCTCGCGGTGGTCGCCCGCCACGGCGGCGCCGACGCGGTGCCCGGCCTCCCGGAGGATGCCGAGGACGTCCGTCAGGTACTCCTCGCCCTGGCTGTTGTCGGTGCGGACCTTGCCGAGCGCGTCCGCGAGCAGCTGTCCGTCGAAGGCGAACACGCCGGAGTTGATCTCACGGATCGCGCGCTGGGACTCGGAGGCGTCCTTGTGCTCGACGATCGCCGTCACCGCACCCGAGGCGCCGTCCCGGACGATACGGCCGTACCCGGTGGCGTCCGGGACCTCGGCCGTGAGCACGGTGACCGCGTTGCCGTCGTCCGTGTGCGTGGCGGCGAGCCTGCGGAGGGTCTCGCCGGTGAGCAGGGGGGTGTCCCCGCAGACGACCACGACGGTGCCGTCGACGACGCCGCCCAGTTCCTCCAGGCCCATCCGCACGGCGTGCCCCGTGCCGTTCTGCTCGGCCTGCACCGCCGTCCGGACGCCCGGAGCGGTCCCGGCGAGGTGCGCCGTGACCTTCTCGCGGGCGTGGCCCACGACGACGACGGTCTTCTCGGGGTGCCCGGGCTCCAACTCGCCCGCCGCGGCGAGCACATGGCCGACGAGGGAACGGCCGCAGATGTCGTGCAGGACCTTGGGCGTCGCCGACTTCATACGGGTGCCCTCACCCGCTGCGAGGACGACGACGGCTGCGAGCGGGGTTCCCCCTGCTCGAGCGGAGCCGAAAGCTTGGGGAAGGTTGGCGCTCACGGGTGTGCCCTTCGGCTTCGGATGACTGGGGTTGCCCTTTGGGGTGTGGACATCCGCAGGATACCGGGGCGTTTCGGGGACGACATGAGAGCGGGCCCTGACAGGGATGTCAGGGCCCGGGGGTGCGTGGCTCCCCCATCAGGATTCGAACCTGAACATACGGTACCAAAAACCGCAGTGCTGCCTGATTACACCATGGGGGATGGAACTGGGCTGAACCGGACATTGGGTCAGGTCGCCGAGTCAGCACCCAACACTATGCCGTACCAAGACCCTTCGATGCGACGGTACAAGCCGCCGAAGGCTGCAGCCCTCGCGGCGCAGGGCCATTGCCTGCCCCCGCACCCCTTCGAACTCCGCATCCCGAAGTCCGCGCACGTGCCACGTGAAAGTTCCCTGCGTGTACCGGCCGGGCGGAATGGGCGCTTCCGGTGTCGAACGGGGTGCGATTCAGCAGTTCGAGGGATTCCGGGCTGTTTCGCTTCTGTTCGATTACGCGGAGTGGTGTAGGCCAGTCCGGGAAACTCACCGGAAAAGGGGCGGGGGGCAAACGTAGGCTGGAGTCATGACCACGACGGGGGAAGACCACACCGCGGCCCTGACCGGCCCGTGGTGGTGGGGGAGGTGGCGCAGTGCGGTGCTCGACGGGAGCCTCGCACTGGTGTCGTCGGTGGAGTGCGCGATCGAGGGGTTCCCGTTCGCCGACGCGGCCGGGATACCGGTGTCGGCGGGCATGGTCTTCGGGGCGGTCGCCGGGTCCGTGCTGTTGTTCCGGCGGCGGTGGCCCATCGCCGTCGTCCTGGTGTCGATCGCCATCACGCCCGCCCAGATGGGGTTCCTCATGGGGCTCGTCGGGCTGTACACGCTGTCGGCGTCCGAGTTGCCCAGGCGGATCATCGGGGCCCTCGCGGGCATGTCGATGGTGGGGATGCTGATCGTCACGTATGTGAGGGCGCACCAGGGGATGGTGCGGGGTGATGTGGCGCTGGGGGACTGGTTCGTGCCCTTCGTGTCGATCACCACTTCCCTGGGGATGACCGCGCCGCCGCTGCTGCTCGGGTTGTACGTGGGGGCGCGGCGGCGGTTGATGGAGAGTCTGCGGGAGCGGGCCGACTCCCTGGAGCGGGAGCTGCAGCTGCTCGCGGAGCGGGCCGAGGAGCGGGCCGAGTGGGCGCGCAACGAGGAGCGGACGCGGATCGCCCGTGAGATGCACGACGTCGTCGCGCACCGGGTGTCCCTGATGGTCGTGCACGCGGCCGCGTTGCAGGCGGTGGCCCGCAAGGACCCGGAGAAGGCCGTGAAGAACGCCTCGCTCGTGGGTGACATGGGCCGTCAGGCGTTGACCGAGCTGCGGGAGATGCTCGGAGTTCTGCGTACGAAGGAGGGCGTGGTGCGGGGTGCGGGGGCCTCGTCCGCGTCGAGCGTGCCTCTCGCGGCCGTGGGTGCGGCCGCGGCGGCGGCCGCGTCCCGGGCCGTCGACGACGAGTCGGGGGACGGGCCCTGCATCGATGATCTCGACGAGCTGGTGGGGCAGTCCGCCGCCGCGGGAATGGTCGTCGACCTGTCCGTGGAGGGGGACCCGCGGGCGTATGCGGCCGTGGTGGAGCAGACGGCCTACCGCGTGGTGCAGGAGGCGTTGACGAACGTCCACAAGCACGCGGCGGGGGCGAAGACCCGGGTGCGGCTGGCGCACCGGGGGGCCGAGATCGCGATGCAGGTGGAGAACGGGGCGCCACCGGAGCCGGGGGCCGCGTCCGACGCCAGGCTGCCCAGCGGGGGGAACGGACTGCTCGGGATGAAGGAGCGGGTCGTCGGCCTCGGCGGGGTGTTCGTGTCCGGGCCGACGGACGCCGGTGGGTTCCGGGTGTCGGCGGTCATTCCCGCCGAGGGCTGAGCCGCGGCTCACGGCTTGCGGGGCCGGGCGGGTCCGTTCAGCCGGCCGTCAGGCGTACCGGTTCCCGGCCCGAGATGAGGGTGGTCAGGGCCTGGTCGATGTCCGTGCCCAGGTACCAGTCGCCCGTGTGGTCCAGGGTGTAGACGCGGCCTTCGGCGTCGATGGCCAGCAGGGCTCTGGTGTCGGTCTCCTCGCCGAGGGGGGCCACTTCGGTGCCGAGGGCCCTGCCGAGGTCGGCGAGGGTGCGGGCCATGTGCAGGCCGTGCAGTGGGTCCAGGTGCAGGGGGCACGGGGCGATCTGGCGGCCGGCGACGGTGGTGGTGATGTGGAGGCCGCCGAACTCCGCCCATGCCTCGACGGCCGCCGGGAACACGGCGTGGCGGTGGCCCGCCGGGGACTCGTGGCTGCGCAGGGCGTCGGCCCAGAACTCGGCCTGCCTTATGTCCCACCGGCCCGGTTGCCATCCGGAGGCGCGCAGCACGGCGTCGACCTGCACGGAGAAGCGGGTGGTGGAGGTGGCGGTGCGTTCGGTGTGCATCTGCCCTTCGCGATCGGTCTGAGCTGCCGCTGGGTTTCTCGGCGGGCTGCTTCGGGTGGCGCCGGTGGCGCCTTCGTGCGGGTGGGAGGCGGCTGTCAGTTCTCCTGTGCTGTCGGGTCGACGACGCGGACGCCGAAGTGGGCACTGAGCGCGGTGCAGGAGCGGCACGGTGGCGCGAAGCTGCCGTGCAGGGGGTCGCCGTCCTCGCGGATGCGGCGGGCGGTGAGTTTGGCCTGCTTGAGGGACTTGCGTGCCTCGCCGTTGGTCATGGGTTTGCGGGCGGCCCGTTTGGAGCGGGCCGCGTCGGCCGCGCTGAGGTGGCGGGAGATGAGGATCGCTTCGGCGCAGCGGCCCGTGAAGCGGTCGCGCTGGGTGCTCGTCAGTGTGTCGAGGAAGTCCCGTACCAGGGGGTGGAGGGGCGGCGGCTGGTCGCCGCGGCCCGCCGTGCCCGTGAGGGTGGCGCCTCGTACGGAGAGGGCGGCGGCGATGGTGGGCAGTATGCCGTCACGGCGGTGGAGGAGGGCCGGGGCGGTGGGCGCCTCGGTGCTGCTCCAGCCGACCCGTGGATCTCCGGACGTACCCGTCTGTGTCGCGCTCACTGTCCTGTTCCCTCCCCTGTAGAGCCTGTGTCCGCACCCCGGCCGGGCGGCGTGCACCCCGGCCGGGGTGTGGACACAGGCTCTTACCGCATCCCCCGGTGCTCGGACAGAGTGCCAAACTCCGTGGCTGGTGCGGAAGCTGGGGCGGTGCGACACGCGCGGTCTTCGTCGTACCGTCACGGCGCGATGACGGCAGGTCACGGAACCGGAGGGCCCTTGGCCGGTACGGAACCGGAGGCCCGGTGACCGGTGTCGTTCCACCGCATAGGCTGTCGACATCCGCGATCCATCAGAACGCCGCAGGGGGCAACCGCCATGACGACAGGTCGGCTCGGGCAGCAAGCCGCGCCGCCGAACGCGGCCTATGCCGGGCAGGTGGTTCACTTCCCGGACCCGGTCCGGGCGGCCCGTCACCCGAGAGGGGTACGCGTCGACGACGCCGGCCTTCCCGACTTCGCGCTCTACGCGCGGGCGGCCGCGGAGATCGCGGAGCCGCCCGAGGGGTTCGGCGTCGACGAGTTGCGGCTGACCGACTACGTGTCCGCGAACGCCGCCATGGCGGCTTCCGGCCATGACCTGTGGGACACCATTCCGGCGGTCGCCACTCCGCACGGCTGGACCTGGCACCACGTGCCGTCGACGCGGCGGCTGGAGCTCGTGCCGGTCGAGGTGAAGGCGTTGCTGCGGCACCACGGCGGGCTCGCCACGGCGGCGGTCGACCAGGAGAAGCGGGGCACCCGGCCGCTGCAGGAGACCCGGCCCGCGCACTTCGGGCTGCCGAAGGCGGCGGTGGCCGTGACCGAGCAGCAGGTGGTGGGGGTCGAGGAGGATCTCGGGTACCGGCTGCCGGGGGCGTACCGGTCCTTCCTGAAGGCCGCCGGCGGGTGCGCGCCCGTCGGGGCCGCGCTGGACGCCGAGCTGGGGCTGCTGGTCGACCAGCCGTTCTTCACCGTGCGGGACGAGGCCGCCGTCAACGACCTCGTCTACGTCAACAAGTGCCTGCGGGACCATCTCACCAAGGACTATCTGGGAGTCGGGTTCGTGCAGGGCGGGCTGCTCGCCGTGAAGGTGAAGGGTGAGCGGATCGGCTCCGTGTGGTTCTGCGCGTACGACGACGCCCGTGACCAGGACGCGTGGCCGCCCGCGGAACGCGTACAGCGGCTGCTGTTGCCCTGTGGTGACGACTTCGATCAGTTCCTGTCCCGGCTCGCGGGCAATCCGCCCGAGCTGGAGACGGTGGCGAACCTGATGGTGGACGGCGGCTTCGCGCGGGCCGTGCCGGTGTCCGCCGTGTCTTCGGTGGGGGAGTGAGCGTCCGATGGTGACCTTCGCGCAGGCGCAGGAGCGCGCGGAAGAGTGGATCAACGGGGATCTGCCCGGCTACCAGCACCGTGAGGTGCGGGTCCGGGAGTTCGACCTCGGGTTCGTGGTGTGGGCGGAGGACCGGGCCGACGGTCCGCGGTCCGACGGCGGCGCCCAGCGGCTCGTCATCGCCCGTGACAGCGGGGAGGCCACGCTGTGGCCCTCGCTGCCGGTCGGCGAGGTGATCCGCCGTTACGAGGAGGAGTACGGGTTGTCGGACCCGGTGTCCGACGCGACGCCGGCGCCTCCCGCGCGCGTCGACCTCAATCAGACGTCGTTCCTGCTCACGCCGCCGGAGTGGCTCCAGGAGGCCGCGGACCGGATGGGTGTCCCGGATCGCCGGGACAGGACGTCCGGTGGTACGTCCGAGGGGGCCGGGTCCCGGCCCGCTGCCGCCGTCAGCGACGCCGTTCCGTCCGCGGGCGCCACCCCGCCCGTCGATGCCACCCCGATCGGCCACGCCACCCCGCCCGTCGACGCGGCCCGTGCCGGTCAGGGCGGCGCCGGGGGCGGGAGCTCGATGCCCGAGACGCTGCCGGGGCCTCCCGCCGGTCCGTCGGCGGCGTCCGGTGCGGGGGCACCCGCCGCTCCGGGCGGGAGCACGGCATGGCCCGCCGCCGCCGGTGACGCGTCCGCCGGATCCGGAGTGCCCGCCGACGCCACTCCGTGGGCCGGTACCGACACCAACGCGGAGCCGGGGGACGACCGTTCCGTGCCGTTGCCCACGACGGTGTACGCCCCGCAGATAAGGGATGTGGGGGACGACACCACGCCGCCCACGCCCGAGGCCAGGACCAAGCTGATCTCCGGTGGAAGCCGGCTGCCGAGTACGGCCGTCGCGCCCGCGGTGGACGAGCAGGCCCCGCCGCCCTTCCCGCAGGGTCCGGGGGCACAGGGCCCCGCGCCGCAGGGGGCGGGTGCGCCGGGCACGCCGCCGCCCGCGCCCTCCTCGTACGGCCATCCGCAGAACGCCGGGCCCGGCACGCCGCCTCCCGGTGCCCCCGCCTACGGCTATCCGCAGGGCGCCCCGCAGCCGCCCGCCGCTTCCGACGCACCGCGGCAGCCTGCTCCTTCGGGTGCGGCCGGCCGGCCGCTGCCGCCCAACGCCGGTGACATCGCCGACGCCGCGACCAGCAAGGCACAGGCTCCGCCGCGTGGCGCGCGGGGTGCGGTCTCGCCCGGTACGCCGCCGCCTCCCGGCGCCCCCGGTACGCCGGGCGCGCGGCCGAGCGGCCCGGCTCCGGCGTCCGGTCCGGGTGCGCCCGGCGCTCCGGCCGGCGGGTACGTACCGACGCAACTCGTCTCGCAGCTCGGCCCCGACGGGCCCGAGGGTCACACGGGTCAAGCGGGTCCGGGAGCACCGGGCCGGCCGGCCGGCCCCGGCACTCCGCAGGCTCCCGGTGCTCCCGGTGCGCCGGGTGGTCCGGGTGCGCCCGGTGGTCCTCCTGGTGCTCCGGGTGGTACGCCGCCCGGTGGTGTTCACCATGCGGCGACGATGCTGGCCGGTCCGGCGGTGGGTGGTCCTGGTGCTCCGCAGCCTCCGGGCGCTCCCGGTGCGCCGGGTGCGCCGGGTGGTCCGGGTGCGCCCGGTGGTACGCCGCCCGGTGGGGTCCATCATGCGGCGACGATGCTGGCCGGTCCGCCGGTCGGTGGTCCGGGCACGGCTCCTCCGCCGCCCCCGGCTCCCGGTGCGCCGGGGATGCCGCCCGGCGCTCACGGAGCTCCCGGCATGCCGCCCCCCGCTCCGCACGCGCCCGGCCAGCAGCCCTTCCCGGGCCAGCCGATGCCGGGCCGGCCCTTCCCCGGCCAGCCCGTGCCGGGTCAGCAGCCCCCGGCCTACGGCTACCCCCAGCAGGCTCCGCCCACGGTCGGCCCCGGCTACCAGGCGGTTCTGCGCTACCGCGCCCAGGACGGCAGCGAGCAGCAGCTGATCCGGCGGTCCGCGCCGGGCACCCCGCACCCGGAGTGGCAGATCCTGCACGAGCTGCGCGCGATGAACGTGCCGCCGCAGCAGGTGCTGGAGCTGCACACGGAGCTGGAGTCCTGCGAGCTGCCGGGCGCGTACTGCGCCCGGATGATCCGGGAGAGCTGGCCGCAGGCGCGGATCACGAGCATCGCCTCGTACGGCACCGACCATGCGAGCCGTCAGCAGGGCATGGCCCAACTGCTCGCGCACCAGGGCGAGTTGCACCAGGTCGCGGACGGCCCGGCGAGGCCCGGTCCCGTACGGGCGCCGTTGCTGCCGGTGCAGTCCGCGCCGCCGATCCCGCCGGAGGCGATCGGGCAGGAGCTGGCGGCGGCGTTCGGGCCGGGCCTGTTCCGGTTCGACCAGGCCGCCGTGTCCCGGCAGGGTGTACCGCCGATCGTGGCCCACACCCTGGTGGTGGCCGGGCTGCCCGTCGACATGAACCCGTTCTTCTGGGCGCAGGCCCAGCCGGGCCGTCCGGTGCCGACGCTCGCCGAACTGGCGCAGGAGCGTGGCGTGCAGCCGAGTGCCGACGCGGGCTCGTACCTCGTCATGGGCAGTGACTTCGGCAAGGCGATCTGTGTCCAGTACGGGACGGCGAACATCGTGGCCGTGCCGGTGGAGGCGGGGCCGGGCGGCGCTTCCGTACCGCCGCAGTTCGTGAACACGGGGCTGCCCGAGTTCGCGCGCAGCCTCGCCCTGCTGGGGCGGATGTGGCGTCTGCGCTTCGGGCTCAACCAGGAGCAGGCGGGCCGCTGGACCGTCGACTTCCAGGCGCAGCTGGCCGCGATCGACCCGGCGGCTCTCGGGTCGCCGGAGAGCTGGTGGTCGGTCCTGCTGGAGCAGATGTGGGACGGCCTGCTCTGACGGAGCGTCAGAGCGCCGAGCCCGTGCGGCGGCGACGAGTGTGAGGGCCCGGCCCGGTCGACAGACCGGGCCGGGCCTTTTCCGTGGTGCCCCGGCTGGAGCCCCTGCCGGAGGCCCTCCGGGAGGTATGCGCGGAGTGTCGCGTTATGAACACTTCCGTCTGATCCACCAAGATGTGCGGCACATCATGGCGTACGTCGTACGCCGAAGTCGTACGCCAGAGGGGATTCGAGGATGAGCAGCGCATCGGTGTCGTCTCATGGCTTCGAGGCGGTACGGGGGCGTGGTTACCGTCCCGACCAGGTCGACGCGTACGCCTCGGCGCTCTCGGCGGGGCGTGACGCCGCGTGGGAGCGGGCCGCCCGGCTGACCGTGCTGGCCAGGGAGATGGAGTCCGAGGCGCTGCGGCTGCGCGAGGTCGTGCGGGGGCTCGCCCCCCAGACGTACGAGTCGCTCGGCGACCGGGCCCGCCGACTGTTCGAGCTGGGTGAGGAGGAGGCCGCCGCGGTCCGCGAGAGCGCGCGCCGGGAGGCGCGCCGAGTCGTGGAGGAGGCGGAGGCGGCGGCCGGGCGGGTGCGTGCGGACGCGCGTGCGGCCGCCGACGAGGTGCGCGGCGAGGCCGACGAGCGGGCCCGGCACCGGCTGCTGGCCGCGCAGGCCGAGGCCGACGAGATGCGGATCTCCGCGCGGTGCGAGGTGAAGGAGGGCCGCGGTGAGGCGCTGGCCGCGCTGCGCGAGACACGGCGGCGCGCCGAGGCCCTGCTCGCCGAGCAGGAGAAGGAGCACACCGAGCGCTGGGAGAGGGCCGCGTGCGAGACCGCCGAGCGTGAGGCCGCCCTCGACGCGCGCCACGAGGAACTCGTCGCGCGCGCCGAGGAGGATCTGGCCGCGGCCGGGCGGGCATTGGCCGAGGCCCAGGAATCGGCCCGTCACCTCCAGGAGGACGCGGAGGCCCGCGCCGCCGAACTCCTCGCCGAGGCCGGGGTCCGCGAGGAACGCGTCGCCCGCGAGACCGAACGCGTCCTGCGCGAACACAGCGAGGAGTGGGACGAGGTGCAGGCCCACATGGACCACGTACGCAGCAGTCTCGCCGCGCTGACGGGGCGGGCGGCGGCGGAGTAGTCCTTGCGGGTGCGGGTGCGGGTGCGGGTGCGGGTGCGGGTGCGGGTGCGGGCCGGTGGGTGCGGGCCGCGCAGTTCCCCGCGCCCCTCAAAAGCGGGGCCGCGCCCCGGCTTGTGCCCCCACCGGCCCGCACGTCACCCGTGCCCGCTCACTCCTTGCGTACCGCCCCCGCGAGGATCCAGCCCTCCACGGCCTCGTACCGCTTGCGGTGTTCCTCCGCCTTCTCCCGGCCCGAGGCCACCGTGCCGAGCCAGCCGAGGGCGAAGCCCAGCGGGATGGAGACGAGGCCGGTCGTGGTGAAGGGGAACCAGGTGAAGTCGTGGTCGGGGAACGCGGAGATGGGGGAGCCCGAGACGAGGTTCGTGCCGGTCATCAGGATGAGCGTGCTCAGTGAGCCGCCGATGAGCGTGCACATGAGACCGGCCCGGGTGTAGCGGCGCCAGAAGAGGCTGTAGACAAGCGCGGGCGCTATGGCCGACGCCCCCAGACAGAACGACAGCGTGACCAGGGGCTGCAGGCTGTGGTGCTGGACGAGGGTGGCCAGCACGATCGCCGGGATGCCGACCGCCGCCGCGGACGCCCGGGCCAGCGTCATCTCGCGGCGCGGCGAGAGCTGCTTCCTGCCGTGCGCGAAGACGTCGTGGGCGAGGGAGTTGGCGCAGGCGAGGATCATTCCGGCGACGGACGCGAGGACCGTCAGGAAGATCGCTGCGGTGACGGTGGTGAAGAGGAACGTCTCCGCCGTCGAGACGTCCGCCCCGAACGCGGCCCGTGCGCCCAGCAGGTACGCGGTGTTGCCCTGTGGGTCGGCGACCGCGATGGCCTCCCGCCCGATCAGTGCCGTCGCCCCGAATCCGACGACCGTGATGACGAGGACGAACAGCGCCACGGCCGGCACCGCCCACGACAGCGACCGGCGCACCTGAGGGGCACTGCCCGCCGTGTACATGCGCATGGTGATGTGGGGCAGGCAGGCCCCGCCGAGCACGACCGTCAGCTCCGAGCTGATCATGTCCAGGCGTGGACTGGGCCCGCTGGTGAACTGCAGTCCGGAGCTCAGGAACGCGGAGCCGGCCCCGCTGTTGCGAGCGGCCTGGCCGAACAGGCCGCCGAGGTCCCAGTCGAACTTGTTCAGGATGAGCACGGCGATGACGGCGCCCGAGCCGAGCAGCATCACGATCTTCAGGATCTGGATCAGCGCGGTGCCCTTCATGCCGCCGATCGCCGCGTAGCTGATCATCAGGATGCCGAGACCGACGATGCAGCCCGTCTTCAGCCCGTCGCTGGAGAAGCCGAGGATGAACGCCAGCAGGTCGCCGGTGCCGGCCAGCTGTACGAGCATCAGGGGGAGCAGCGCGGCCAGCGTCGCCGCGCACGCCGCGATCCGCACCGCCCGGCCGGGCATCCGCCGGGCCAGGGCGTCGCCCATGGTGAACCGGCCCGCGTTCCGCAGGGGTTCGGCCAGCAGGAACATCAGGAGCATGAGGGACAGCGCGGTGCTCAGGGCGAGTACGACGCCGTCGTACCCGAAGAGCGCGATCACGCCGCCGGTGCCGAGGACCGTCGCGGCGGAGATGTAGTCCCCCGCTATGGCAAGGCCGTTGCGCATGGGGGACAGGCTGCTGTAGCCGGTGTAGAACTCGTCGAGGTCGTCCCGGTCGGGGCCGGTCATCACACAGAGCAGCAGGGTGATGGTGGCCACGACGGTGAACGCCACGAGTGACATCGCCTGGGCGGAACTGCTGAATCCGGTCACCGGCGTGCCTCCGCCCGCTTGGTGTCCAGCTCCGCCTGCTTCCTGATGCGCTCGGCGATCGGGTCCACGCCCCGGCGGGCGGTGTACTCGTACAGCGCGATGGCCCCGCAGGTCACGGGGACCTGGAGCAGGCCGAGGAGGAGTCCGAGGGTCAGGCCCCCGGTCACCTCGCCCGCCATCATCGAGGGCGCGGACGCCGACAGGACGAGGAAGAGCGTGAAGTAGCCGAGCGCCGCCAGGGTGGCCACGCGCCGCTGCCACCGGTACGCGGTGCGCAGGACACGGAGATCGCTGTGCCGGCCGAGAGCGGCGTGGCGGTGGCGCTGCGGCCCGGCGGGTTCGGGTTCCGGCTGCTGAGGCGCCCAGGGATACGTCGGCTGCGCGGGCTCGTTCGGATAGGTGGGGTAGGACGGTGAGGAGTTGCGGGGCGGATGGTGCGGTGGAACGGGGTACGACGGGGACGTGTCGTAGGACATCCCGGTTCTCCTTGCGTGGTTCGGGCCCGGGTGCGGACCGCAGGGAGCGGGGGGTGAGCGAGCACGCACGCTACTCGGCGGTAGCCGGATACGCGAGGGTTTCGACAAACTGGCTGGTCGGTACGCGCTTGCTTCGTTGACCTGGGGTGTTACCCGCGTTAACCCTCAGGTGTGACGCCATTTCCCCGCCCAGCCGGTACTAGCTGCCGTACTGACCTGAAAGGATCACGATGAGCATCGGTGGCAGAAAGCTGGCCGAGCTGATCAGGGAACTGGTCAGTGAGGACCGGCGGGTTCGGGAGTCCGGCAGTGACCGTGTCGAGGACTGGATGCGGAGCTACTCCCCGAAGGAGGCCCGGGCCATCGCCGGGACACTCGCGATGATGGCGTCCTTCGAGGAGTCAGGGGTGTGCCTGGAGGCACAACTGCACGCTCTGTCCGAAATGGACACCGCGGACAGGATCGGCGACGCGGACCTGACGCCCCTGCGGGACATCGACGCCGCGGCCATCGGAGCGGAGCACAGGGAATACCTGGAGTATCTCGAGCCGTATCTGGACCGCGACGCACCTGAGTGAGCCGTGTGAGGAAGGATGCCGCTGCCGGAAGTCCGGCAGCGGCATCCGACAGTTCGCAAGCAGAGGAAATCAATGAGTGACGTGCGTGAATCCGTGATGCCTCGCCCGGTACGCGGGGCCCAACTGCTCTTGTTCGGGCTGGCGTTCGCCGGGCTGGTTGTCATGCTTGCTCTGTCGGGCGGGCTGACGTCCTACGGGGTGGGGAACATGATCACTCCGTGGATTCTGGTCTGGGTGTGCGCGCTGCTTGCCCTGACGTACGACGGCGGTGCGCGCAACGGCGTTCGGCTCACGACGTTCGTGGTGATGCTGTTCGTCCTTGTGGGGTCGTTCAACCAGGCCTTCGATGCAGCGGCGCCCGGAGAGTTCGTGGACGCCGCTCTGCGTATCGCATTCGGGGCACCTGTGATGGTGCTGCTGTTCCTGCCGGAGACCGTGGCCTGGTTCGACCGGGAGAAGTGACGAAGCCGTCCGGGCGGGCCGCTGGTCGGGCTTCGCTGCCGGTCCCTACTTGAGCTGGACCAGCGACACCGACGGCGGTACCTCCTCGCCGTCGAGCGTCGCCGTGAACCTCAGGCGGTGGTCGGTCCGGCGGGCGACCCCGCTTGCCGCCGTGACCGTGAAGTCGACCGTCCTGCGGCCCCGGGGCGGGACCTCGACCCGCGTCGGGCCCTGAGGCCGCAGCGACCAGCCTCCGCCGGGGCGTGGCACCCGTACCGTCACCGTCCGTGAGGCGGTGCCGAAGTTGTAGACGTCCAGGGACATCCGGGTGCGGCGGGACAGGCGGTAGCCCAGCGGGGGTTCCGCGTCGCCGTTGTCCTTGTTGGGGGCGGCGTTCCGGGCGGAGTAGCGCTGGCTCAGGACGATGTGTTCGGCGGGGGAGAGGGGGGCTCGGTGGGCTGGGGTCGGGTGTGCCGTGAAGCGGGCGGCCCGGGTGACCGCGTACACCGGGTCGAGGGAGACCGTCACCGCACCCCCGGACGTCGGCACCGGGCCGCCCATGACGTCGTACACGGTCGCCCCCGGCACCGGAACCCGCACCGGCTGCGCCGCCCAGAGGACCCGGACCGACTCGCCCCGGCCCGAGTCGAACTCGAAGCCGGCCGCCCCGGCGGGCAGCCCGCTCACCGGTCCGGCGAAGTGCGCCTCGCCCAGCAGTGATGTCAGGGCCGCGCACGCGCTGTACGCCGGTAGCGGATGGAAGTCCCGGCTCAGCAGGCCGAAGTACACGCCGTCGTCGTGCAGCGGCGGGCCCGCGAACCAGAACTGGCGGCTGGTCCCCGCCGCCAGCCCCTCCACCGTCGAGCGGACCAAGTAGCGTGCCTGGACCGCCTGTTGGGCGGGCGTGAGATCGACGCCGGGGCGTACCGCGAAGAACGCGCCGCACTCCGTCATCCACCGCGGCACGTCACCCGCGCCGAGCCGTTCGGCCAGTTCGCGTTGTTCGTCGGCTGCTCCGGGGAAGGTCGGCTCGCCCTGCTCGGCCGGGTCCGGGTAGCCGTGGAAGGCCCACACGTCCGCGTACCGCACCACGCCGTTCTCCAGCATCAGGTCCTGGAAGCTGCCCGCCTGCGCGATGCCCGGCAGGACGACCAGCGGGCCGTCCGGGGTGTCCGCGACGCCGAGGGCCGCCGCCTTCACGAACGCCGCGTGCGCGTCGCCCGTGCTGCTGGTGACGTCCACGTCGGGTTCGTTGGAGAGCTGGATCGCGGCGGGGTGGCGGGAGGCGATGCGGTGGGCGTAGCGGTACGCGTGCCGCAGGTCCGCCGGGAGGGGGAGCGAGGCGTCCGTCATGGCCCATTCGGGGGCCGGTGAGAGGACCTCCAGGGGGGAGAGGCCGTGGCGGCGCATCGCCTGCGTGACCCGGTCGTGGTGGGCCGTGTCGTACGCGCCCGGTGCCGGCTCGGCGGCGGGCCAGGACCGGCCGTCCCGTGTCCAGCCCGCGCCCATGTCCTTCATCGCCGCGGCGAAGGCGTCCAGGCGGGAGGGCGGCACGAGGGAGGTGGCCCAGACGTTGACGCCGAAGCGGTTCGCGGGGCCGGACACGGCGGGGAGCGCGGGCAGGCACGCGAAGTGGCCCGTCACAGCGGTGACGGACCCGACGCCGTCGACGGAGGCCGTCACGCGGTAGTTGCCGGGCGGGAGTTGGGGAAGCGGCACCTTCGTCACCGTCTCTCCGGCAGGGATCGTCGCGTGGCCCGCCGACACCTGCTTTCCGACGTGGTCGACGACGGTGTGGCGCACCCTCTGCGGGCGGCCGGGGCGCCCGTCGAGAGTGAGGGTCAGGCTCGCGGTTCCGCCGTGGCGGTACGTGTTCAGCGTCCCCTCGCCCACGGACACCTCGCGCACTTCCACCCCGGCCCGCCGCTTCAGCGTGAAGCGGTCCAGCGCGAGCGCGTACGCCGTGCCGGACTCCAGGACCGTCGGCTCCGTCACGCGGAACGTCAACGTGTTCTCGCCGCGCCGGAGTTCGAGCTCACCGAGGTCGAGGACGGAGAGGTCGCCCCAGGCCGGCTTCGACTCGTACCAGTAGGGCTGGGAGCGGGCGATCTCATGGAAGGGGCCGTCGTTCAGGGCGAGTTGGAGGTACGAGGCCGCCGCCTCCGTGTGCGGGGTCTCCACCGGGGCCGTGGCGACGGCGGTCAGCCCGTACACGCCCGCCTCGGGAGCCCGGACCGCATACGTGGCGTACCAGCCCTCCCGGCCGGGCCTCTTCCCTGTCCGCAGGGCCAGGTATCTGCCCCCGGACGCGCGGCGGTCCCGTACGACCGGGATGTTCGTCCGGGCCGCCGCCTCGCCCTGCACGGTGAGCGCCAGGGGCGGCGAAGTGCCCTGTGGACGCGCCGGGTTCAGGCCCAGTGCCGACGCCGCGGTCGTCAAGAGGCCGGCCTTCATCGCCGTACGCCTGTTCAGTCCCATGGGTCCAGGACACCCGGGCGGGGCGGTGCCGGGCGTCCGCCGCGAGGAGGGCCGCACCCCTGACATGGTGTCCGGGATGTCCCTTCGGGGTCAGTCCTCGGGGTTCTTGAGCACCGGGAAACGGCGTGGTGCGAGCAACAGCAGGACCAGGAAGGCGAGTCCGGCCGCGCAGGCCGCGCCGAAGTAGACGGAGTGCACGGCGTCGGCGACCGCGCGGCGCACGTGTTCGCCGGCGGTGCCGGAGTCGAGGGCCCGGGTCACCGAGTCCAGGTCGCCCGCACCGCCGAGCCGGGCGGCCAGCACCGAGTTGGCGACCGCGCCGAAGAGGGCGGCGCCGAGCGTCTGGCCGGTCTGGCGGCAGAAGAGGACGGAGGCCGTGGCCGTGCCGCGTTCGGACCAGCCCACGGTCGACTGGACGCCGACGATCAGGGGGAGCTGGAAGAGGCCGAGCGCCGCGCCGAGCAGGAGCATCAGAACCGTGGGCTGCCAGGCCTCGCCGGGATAGGGGAGGAAGGGGAAGGCGAGCAGGACGAGCGTGGCCGCGCCGATGCCGAGCATCGCGGTGTTGCGGAAGCCGATGCGGCGGTAGACGTGCTGGCTGAGGGCGGCGGACACCGGCCAGCTCAGCGTCCAGACCGACAGCACGAAGCCCGCGGCCGTCGGAGCCAGGCCGAGCACCGACTGCGCGTACATCGGGAGGAAGACCGTCGGCGCGACCATCAGCAGGCCCAGGGCGCCGAGTGCCAGGTTCACGGCGGCGATGGTGCGGCGCCGCCAGACCCAGCCGGGGATGATCGGTTCGGCGGCCCGGCGTTCGATGGCGACGAGAGCGCCGACCAGGGCAAGTCCCGTACCGAACAGGGCTGTTGAGGGGAGTGAGAACCACGGCCAGGCCACCCCTCCCTGCACCAGGGCCATGAGGAGTACGCCGCCGCAGGCGAACACCGTGAGCGCGCCCGCCCAGTCGACGCGGTGGCGCCCGCCGGTCCCGCGGTCGCGTTCGCGCCGGGGTTCGTGGAGGTGGCGGACCAGGAGCCAGAGCGCGACCGCGCCGAGCGGCAGGTTGATGAGGAAGATCCAGCGCCAGTCGGCGTATGCGGCGATCACTCCGCCGAGCGCCGGCCCCGCGACCGCCGACACGGCCCACACCGTGGACAACCTGGCCTGGATCCTGGGGCGTTGCTCCAGCGGATAGAGGTCGGCGGCGAGTGTCTGGACCGTGCCCTGGAGGGCGCCGCCGCCGAGACCCTGGACGACACGGAACGCGATCAGCGCGGCCATGTTCCAGGCGAGCGCGCAGAGCAGGGACCCGACGAGGAAGAGGATCGAGCCGGCGATGAGCACCGGCTTGCGGCCGAAGGTGTCGGAGAGCTTGCCGTACACGGGCAGCGTGACCGTCACGGCGAGCAGGTAGCCGGAGAACAGCCACGAGAAGACGGAGAAGCCGCCGAGGTCGCCGACGATCTGCGGGACGGCCGTCGAGACGATCGTGGAGTCGAGCGCGGCCAGTCCCATGCAGAGCATGAGGGAGGCGACGACGGCCCGGCGTCCACGAGGGGTCCGGGAGCGGTCCGCCGTCGCCTTCCGTATCCCGGGTGTCGTGCCGTCCACCGGATGCCTCCCCCTGTGTCCCGGGCCCGGGACCTGATTCGTTCCCCTTGCATCTATCTGCCGGTGGACACTCTCCCACTTGAGCCTCACGTCGGGGGAGGGTGGACGCTGACTGGACTCAACGGTGGAGGTGCCCCTGAGAGGGCCTCCACCGTGGGGTGGACAGCCCCTAGGGGGACCTCCGTACTACGGCTCGGGGAGGGTTCGTACCGCCGGAGGACGAGAAGGCGCCTGGGCCGTCCTTAACCTGGCTTTATGCCGCTGAGGGCGGTGTCCCGCACCTTCGGGGGTGGGGTTTTCCCCAGCAGAAGACTGCGCTGAGCACCAGCGCGGGGGCAGCCCTCGGCCACGAGACTTGTGGTCATCACCGAACGGCACGACCGCACCGCACGGCTGTACAGCTCGGCCGCACGACGTAATCGCACGGCACGACCGCCCGACGCAGGCAACCGCAGACCGTCACTGTCTTTTCAGTGACCGACTTAGGAGACATACCGTGACATCGGCTGTAACCATTCCCAGGCACGGGGGCACTGGAGAGCGTACGGCCGTTGCCGCACGGGCACGGCAGGTCGTGAAGGCGTACGGCTCCGGTGAGACCCGCGTCGTCGCCCTGGACCATGTCGACGTGGACATCGCGCGGGGCCAGTTCACCGCGATCATGGGACCCTCCGGGTCCGGCAAGTCCACCCTGATGCACTGCCTCGCCGGCCTCGACACGGTCTCCTCCGGGCGGATCCACCTGGACGAGACCGAGATCACCGGCCTCAAGGACAAGAAGCTCACGCAGCTGCGCCGGGACCGGATCGGCTTCATATTCCAGGCGTTCAACCTGCTGCCGACGCTGAACGCGCTGGAGAACATCACGCTCCCGATGGACATCGCGGGGCGCAAGCCGGACAAGGCGTGGCTGGCCCAGGTCGTCGAGACCGTCGGGCTCGCCGACCGCCTGAAGCACCGGCCGAACCAGCTCTCCGGCGGCCAGCAGCAGCGCGTGGCCGTGGCCCGCGCCCTCGCCGCCCGCCCCGAGATCATCTTCGGTGACGAGCCGACCGGAAACCTCGACTCCCGAGCCGGCGCCGAGGTGCTGGGCTTCCTGCGCCGCTCGGTCACCGAGCTCGGCCAGACCATCGTGATGGTGACGCACGACCCGGTCGCCGCCTCGTACGCGGACCGCGTGCTGTACCTGGCCGACGGACGGATCGTCGACGAGATGCTCCGGCCGACGGCCGACGCCGTCCTCGACCGCATGAAGGACTTCGACGCCCGGGGGCGTACGTCATGACCGTCTTCAAGACCTCGCGGCGCAACTTCTTCGCGCACAAGGGACGCATGGCCCTGTCGGCCGTGGCGGTCATGCTGTCGGTGGCGTTCGTGTGCGGCACGCTCGTCTTCACCGACACCATGAACACGACCTTCGACAAGCTCTTCGCCACGACCTCCTCCGACGTCACGGTCACCCCGAAGGCCGCCTCGAACAACGAAGATCCGCAGAACGGCAAGCCGGAGTCGCTGCCCGCCTCGGTCATCGACCGCACGCAGAAGGCGGACGGCGTCAAGTCCGCCGAGGGCGCGGTCAGTTCGCTGAACGTGACCGTCGTCAACAGCGACAACAAGAACATGGGATCCACCACCGGGGCCCCGACGATCGCGGGCAACTGGACGAAGAACGACCTGCGTTCGATGGAGATCACCTCCGGGCACGCCCCGCGCGGGCCCACCGAGGTGATGGTCGACGCCGACACCGCGGACAAGCACCACCTCAAGATGGGTGACGAGCTGCGCACCATCGCCGTCACCGGTGACTTCAAGGCGAAGATCGTCGGCATCGCCACCTTCAAGGTGACCAACCCCGGTGCCGCCGTCGTCTACTACGACACCGCCACCGCGCAGCGCGAACTGCTCGGCGCCACCGGCCGGTTCACGCAGATCAACGTCACGGCGGCCGCCGGTGTGACGGACACCCAGCTCAAGCGGAACGTCTCCACGGTCCTCACGGGATCCGACGAGGCGCTCAAGGTCCAGACGCAGGAGGAGCTCTCGGACGAGAACCGCGAGGGCATCGGCGAGTTCATGAACGTCATCAAGTACGCCATGCTCGGCTTCGCCGGGATCGCCTTCCTCGTCGGCATCTTCCTGATCATCAACACCTTCTCGATGCTGGTCGCCCAGCGCACCCGCGAGATCGGCCTGATGAGGGCCATCGGCTCGTCCCGCAAGCAGGTCAACCGGTCCGTGCTCGTCGAGGCCCTGTTCCTCGGCGTCGTCGGCTCCGTCCTCGGGGTCGCCGCGGGCGTCGGCATCGCGATCGGCCTGATGAAGCTCATGTCGGGCATGGGCATGAACCTCTCCACGGCCGACCTGACCGTGAAGACCATGACCCCCGTCGTCGGCCTGGTCCTCGGCATCGTCGTCACCGTCCTCGCCGCCTACCTCCCCGCCCGCCGCGCGGGCAAGGTCTCCCCGATGGCCGCACTGCGCGACGCCGGGACACCGGCCGACGGCAGGGCCGGCTGGATCCGGGGCACCATCGGCCTCCTCCTCACCGGTGCCGGCGCCGCCGCCCTCCTCACGGCGGCGGGCGCGGACAAGGCGAGCGACGGCTCGATGATGCTGGGCGCCGGTGTGGTGCTCACGCTGATCGGGTTCGTCATCATCGGCCCGCTGCTCGCGGGCGGCGTCGTCCGGACCCTCAGCGCGGTCCTGCTGCGGGGCTTCGGTCCCGTCGGGCGCCTCGCCGAACGGAACGCACTGCGCAACCCGCGGCGCACCGGCGCCACCGGAGCGGCCCTCATGATCGGCCTCGCGCTGGTCGCCTGCCTCTCCGTGGTCGGCTCCTCGATGGTGGCCTCGGCGACCGAGGAACTCGACAAGTCGGTCGGTACGGACTTCATCGTCCAGGGCAACCAGCGGATCGTGCCCCAGGCCCAGAAGGCCATCGAGTCGACACCGGGCATGGCGCACGTCACCAGCTACAAGCAGATCGAGGCCGAGCTGACCTCGCCCGACGGCAAGACGGAGGACAGCGACGTCACGGCCGCCGACCCGACCTACGCGAGCGATCTGCGCCGCGAGACGACCGCCGGTGAACTGTCGGCGGCGTACGGCAAGGACGCGATGTCGGTCGGCTCCCTCTACGCCAAGAAGCACGGCGTGAAGGTCGGCGACACGATGACCGTCGCCTTCAAGGGCGGAAAGACCGCGAAGCTGAAGGTCGGGGCGATCACGGACGACGACGTGGTCATCGACAAGGGCTCCCGCTACATGAGCATCGCCACGATGAAGCAGTACGTCCCGGCCGACAAGATCCCGCCGAACGACATCATGTTCGCCACGGCGAAGGAAGGCCAGGAGGAGACGGCGTACGCGGCCCTGAAGAAGTCCCTGGACGCGTACCCGCAGTACCAGGTCCGTGACCAGACCGACTACAAGCAGGAGCTCAAGGACCAGATCGGCCAGCTCCTGAACATGGTCTACGGCCTGCTGGCCCTCGCGATCATCGTGGCGGTCCTGGGTGTCGTGAACACCCTGGCCCTCTCGGTCGTCGAGCGGACCCGCGAGATCGGCCTGATGCGCGCCATCGGCCTCTCCCGCCGCCAGCTCCGCCGCATGATCCGTCTGGAGTCGGTCGTCATCGCCCTCTTCGGAGCGCTGCTCGGCCTCGGCCTGGGCATGGGCTGGGGCGCGACCGCCCAACAGCTCCTCGCCCTGGAGGGCCTGAAGGTCCTCGACATCCCCTGGCCGACGATCATCGGGGTCTTCATCGGCTCGGCCTTCGTGGGCCTGTTCGCCGCGCTGGTGCCGGCGTTCCGGGCGGGGCGGATGAACGTATTGAACGCCATCGCGACGGAGTAGCTGCCGCCGGCTGAGCGTCCACCACGGACGGGGGTCGTGGTGGGACGGGGGACGGGGGACGGGGAGCCCGGTGCCGGAGAGTCTGCGGACTCTCCGGCACCGGGCTGTTTGTCGGCTGCGGGCCGGTGGGGGCTGGTCGCGCAGTTCCCCGCGCCCCTGAAGACCCGGGGGCGAGGGAGCCGCGCAGCGGAGGTTCAGGGGGAGCCCCCGCTGTCCACAGGCGCGGGCGGGGAGGACCCCGGCGTCGTACCCTGGACACCCCCGGCCCGTCAGACGTGTCGGGCGGCTCGCGTTGCCCACCGGCCTCGCCCACCCCGCACCCACTCCTTCAGATCCTCGGACGGAAACCCCTTCATGAGCCTGCACGGTCTGCTCGACGCCGTCGTCAAGGACGCCGCACTCACCGAAGCGGTGAAGGCCGCCGGCGACGGCAACCGCATGCACGTCGACCTGGTCGGACCGCCCGCCGCCAGGCCGTTCGCGGTCGCGGCACTGGCCCGGGAGGCGGGCCGCACGGTGCTCGCGGTGACCGCCACCGGCCGCGAGGCCGAGGACCTGGCGGCCGCCCTGCGATCGCTGCTGCCGGCCGACACGATCGTGGAGTACCCGTCCTGGGAGACGCTGCCGCACGAGCGGCTGTCCCCGCGCAGCGACACCGTCGGCCGCAGGCTCGCCGTCCTGCGCAGGCTCGCCCACCCGCGCCCCGACGACCCGGAGACCGGCCCCGTCTCCGTGGTGGTCGCCCCCGTGCGGTCGGTCCTCCAGCCCCAGGTCAAGGGCCTGGGAGACCTGGAGCCGGTGGCACTGCGGACCGGCCAGAGCGCCGACCTCGGTGACATCGTGTCGGCTCTGGCGGCAGCCGCGTACGCCCGGGTGGAGCTGGTCGAGAAGCGCGGCGAGTTCGCCGTACGGGGCGGGATCCTGGACGTCTTCCCGCCCACCGAGGAGCACCCGCTGCGCGTGGAGTTCTGGGGCGACGACGTCGAGGAGATCCGCTACTTCAAGGTCGCCGACCAGCGGTCCCTGGAGGTCGCCGAGCACGGGCTGTGGGCGCCGCCCTGCCGCGAGCTGCTGCTCACGGACGACGTACGGGAGCGGGCCGCCCGGCTCGCCGAGGAGCACCCGGAGCTGGGCGAACTGCTCGGCAAGATCGCCGAGGGCATCGCGGTCGAGGGCATGGAGTCCCTCGCGCCGGTCCTCGTCGACGACATGGAACTGCTGATCGACGTACTGCCCAAGGGGTCCATGGCCCTCGTGTGCGACCCGGAGCGGGTGCGCACGCGCGCCGCGGACCTGGTGGCGACCTCGCAGGAGTTCCTCCAGGCGTCCTGGGCGGCCACGGCGGGCGGCGGCGAGGCCCCCATCGACGTCGACGCTGCGTCCCTGTGGTCCATCGCGGACGTCCGGGAGCGGGCCCGCGAGCTGGACATGATGTGGTGGTCGGTGTCGCCGTTCGCCGCCGACGAGGCGCTCGCGGAGACGTTCGCCGGTGACACGGCGGGGGACACGCTGAAGCTCGGGATGCACGCGCCAGAGACCTACCGCGGGGACACCGCGAAGGCCCTCGCCGACACCAAGGGCTGGCTCGCGGAGGGCTGGCGCACGGTCTTCGTCACCGAGGCGCACGGTCCGGCCGCCCGTACCGTCGAAGTGCTCGGCGGCGAGGGCATCGCGGCCCGGCTGGAGTCGGACCTCGGCACGCTGACCCCCTCGGTCGTCCAGGTGGCCTGCGGCTCGATCGACTTCGGGTTCGTCGACCCGGCGCTCGGACTCGCCGTGCTGACCGAGACCGACCTCACCGGGCAGAAGGCCGCCGGCAAGGACGGCGCCCGGATGCCGGCCCGCCGCCGCAAGACCATCGACCCGCTGACCCTGGAGACGGGCGACTACATCGTCCACGAGCAGCACGGTGTCGGCCGTTACATCGAGATGGTCCAGCGGACCGTGCAGGGCGCGACCCGCGAGTACCTCGTCGTCGAGTACGCACCGGCCAAGCGCGGCCAGCCCGGCGACCGCCTCTACATCCCGACCGACCAGCTGGAACAGATCACGAAGTACGTGGGCGGCGAGGCCCCGACGCTCCACCGCCTCGGCGGCGCCGACTGGACGAAGACCAAGGCGCGCGCGAAGAAGGCCGTCAAGGAGATCGCGGCGGACCTGATCAAGCTGTACTCCGCCCGGATGGCTGCGCCCGGGCACGCCTTCGGCGGCGACACGCCCTGGCAGCGTGAGCTGGAGGACGCGTTCCCGTACACGGAGACGCCCGACCAGCTCACGACCATCGCCGAGGTCAAGGAGGACATGGAGAAGACGGTCCCGATGGACCGGCTGATCTGCGGCGACGTCGGTTACGGCAAGACGGAGATCGCGGTCCGCGCCGCCTTCAAGGCGGTGCAGGACGGCAAGCAGGTCGCCGTCCTCGTGCCCACCACCCTGCTGGTGCAGCAGCACTTCGGGACGTTCGGCGAGCGCTACTCGCAGTTCCCGGTCAACGTGAGGGCCCTGTCGCGCTTCCAGTCCGACGCCGAGGCGAAGGCGACCCTGGAGGGCCTGCGGGAGGGCTCGGTGGACGTGGTCATCGGCACCCACCGCCTGTTCTCCTCGGAGACCAAGTTCAAGGACCTCGGCCTCGTCATCGTCGACGAGGAGCAGCGCTTCGGTGTCGAGCACAAGGAGCAGCTGAAGAAGCTCCGCGCGAACGTCGACGTCCTGACCATGTCCGCGACCCCGATCCCGCGCACCCTGGAGATGGCGGTGACCGGAATCAGGGAGATGTCGACGATCACGACACCCCCGGAGGAGCGGCACCCGGTCCTGACCTTCGTCGGCCCGTACGAGGAGAAGCAGATCGGTGCGGCGGTCCGCAGGGAACTGCTGCGCGAGGGCCAGGTCTTCTACATCCACAACCGCGTCGAGTCGATCGACCGGGCCGCGGCCCGGCTGCGCGAGATCGTGCCGGAGGCGCGCATCGCGACGGCCCACGGCCAGATGTCCGAACAGGCCCTGGAGCAGGTCGTCGTCGACTTCTGGGAGAAGAAGTTCGACGTCCTCGTCTCCACGACCATCGTGGAGTCGGGCATCGACATCTCGAACGCGAACACGCTGATCGTCGAGCGCGGCGACAACTTCGGCCTCTCCCAGCTGCACCAGCTGCGCGGCCGGGTGGGCCGCGGACGGGAGCGGGGTTACGCGTACTTCCTGTACCCGCCGGAGAAGCCGCTGACGGAGACGGCCCACGAGCGTCTCGCGACCATCGCCCAGCACACGGAGATGGGCGCGGGCATGTACGTGGCGATGAAGGACCTGGAGATCCGCGGAGCCGGAAACCTGCTGGGCGGCGAGCAGTCGGGCCACATCGCCGGAGTCGGCTTCGACCTGTACGTACGCATGGTGGGCGAGGCGGTGGCGGACTACCGGGCCCAGATGGAGGGCGGGGTCGAGGAGGAGCCGCCGCTGGAGGTCAAGATCGAGCTCCCGGTCGACGCGCACGTCCCGCACGACTACGCGCCGGGCGAGCGGCTGCGCCTGCAGGCCTACCGGTCCATCGCCGCCGTGAACTCCGAGGAGGACGTCAAGGCGGTACGCGAGGAACTCGTCGACCGCTACGGCAAGTTGCCGGAGCCGGTGGAGAACCTGCTGCTGGTGGCGGGGCTGCGGATGCTCGCGCGGGCCTGCGGTGTCGGCGACATCGTCCTCCAGGGGAACAACATCCGCTTCGCGCCGGTGGAGTTGAGGGAGTCGCAGGAGCTGCGGCTCAAGCGGCTGTATCCCGGAACCGTCATCAAGCCGGCCGCACACCAGGTGCTGGTGCCCCGCCCGAAGACGGCGAGGGTCGGCGGCAAGCCGTTGGTCGGACGGGAGTTGCTGGGGTGGACGGGGGAGTTCCTGGCCTCGATCCTGGGGTCGTGAGACCCCGGCGGGGCGGCGCACCACCGTGGTCACGCCGGTGGTGCGCCACGTGCCCGCCGAAGTCCCTGTGATGCGGCCCGCCTGCTGTTCTTGCGCCGGTCCCCGGCCAGTACGGTGAGATCCAGGAATCCGCCCGCTCGGGGCGGCCATGGGCAAGCAAGGGGAGGGAGCGCCCGTGACGCTCTGGACCAGGGTCGCCGGTGTCGCGGCGCTGCTGCTCGCCGCGACCGGCTGCACCGCGGAGACGGTCGGATCCGCCGGACCGGAGAAGACCGCGGGCGCGGGCGGGGCCGCCCTCACCGCTGTCGACTCACTGACCGTCAAGGGGCGGGCCCCGAAGACGGGGTACGACCGGGACGAGTTCGGCAGCCCCTGGGCCGACACCGACTCGAACGGCTGCGACACCCGCGACGACATCCTCAAGCGGGACCTGAAAGAGGTGAAGTTCAGCGACGGCGACTGCAGTGTGAGGTCGGGGACGCTCGATCCGGACCCGTACACCGACAAGGACGTCACCTTCGTGCGCGGTGGCCGCAGCGAGGTCGACATAGACCATCTCGTCGCGTTGTCGGACGCCTGGCAGAAGGGCGCTCAGAAGTGGGACGCGAGCAAGCGGATCGCGCTGGCCAACGACCCGCTGAACCTCCTCGCCGTCGACGCCGGCCGCAACCGCAGCAAGGGTGACGGCGACACCGCGACCTGGCTTCCGCCCCACAAGGCGTATCGCTGCACGTACGTGGCCCGGCAGGTGGCCGTGAAGAAGAAGTACGGGCTGTGGGTCACCGCCGCGGAGAAGACCGCGATGAAGCGGGTGCTGTCCGCCTGCCCCGGGCAGCGGCTCCCCTCGGGCGGGACCTCCACGCGGGCCCCGAGCCGGTTCCACGCGGGCTGAGCGAGCCGCGTCGCCCGGGCCGGGGCCAGGGCCCGGGCCCGGGCAAAAACGGTTCCGCGGAGGCCGGGCCGGTGCCTACGGTGTCCGGCATGGAGCTGAGAATCGCGAGCCTCGCCGAGTGTCCGGAGATGCACGGCCGGGTGACGGGGATGGCCGACACCTGGCCCGAGTTCCTGCGCAACGACCTCGTCGGCAACGCCCACTACGGCCGGATCGCCAGGGAACTGCCGGAGCATGTGCTGTTCGCGGAGGACGAGCGCGGTGAGGTGGTCGCGCACGCCTACAGCGTGCCGTTCGCGCTCGGGGACGAGGACCGGGGCGAGCTGCCCGCGCGGGGCTGGGACGAAGTGCTGCTGTGGGCGTTCGCCGACCGGCGCTACGGCATCGCACCCGACACGGTGAGCGCCATCTCGATCGTCGTCGCCCCGCACGCCCAGGGCACCGGCCTGTCGGCGCGGATGCTCTCGGCGATGCGGGACTCCGCCCGGGCGCAGGGTTTCGACGAGGTCGTCGCGCCGGTGCGGCCGAGCGCGAAGCATCTGGAGCCGCGTACGGCGATGGAGGAGTACGCGTTCCGCACCCGCGGGGACGGGCTGCCGCACGACCCGTGGCTGCGGGTCCACGTCCGGGCGGGCGCACGCGTCGAGGCGGTGGCCCCGGCGTCCATGACCGTCGCCGCGTCGCTCGACGAGTGGCGGGCATGGACGGGGCTGCCGTTCGACCAGGAGGGCCAGGTCGAGGTGCCCGGCGCGCTGGTGCCGGTGCACTGCGAGCCCACGCGCGGGTACGCGGTGTATGTGGAGCCCAACGTGTGGGTGAGACACGCCCTTTGAGTACGCCGTTCGGCAAGCACCGTTCGGCAAGTGCCGTCCGGGAAGCGCCGTTCGGGCAGATCCGTGCGGGACGCGTCCTGCGGGGCACGCCGTTCGCGACGCTCCCGGACGGTACGGTCCGGCGGGGAGCGGCCCCGCCGGACCGTACGGTCCGGGCTCCGTCCACGCTCCGCCCCGGCCCGTCAGCCGCCCATCGCGTCCAGGTCCATGACCTCGCCCTTGGGCTTCTGGACCGGGACCGGAGTGTCGAAGTCGCTGAAGGTGACCGTGCCCGGGTCCTTGGCGGACTTGCTCACGACCTTCAGCAGGTAGGGCTTGCCCTCCGTGGCGACGTACAGCGTGTACGTGTCCTTGCCGTCCTTCTCGTGCAGGACGACCGCCGGGGTCCCGTCGACCGTGGTCGCCTTGCCGCGGGTCGCGTCCGAGCTGACGTCCTCGAAGTCCGCGAGGACGGTGTCGAGGTCGCAGAAACCCGCGACGTCCTTGGCGTCCGAGCCGGTCGCCGACATCTTGGTCCACTTGCCGGCCAGCATGGCCACCACTCCGTCGGTCTCCTCCTTGGGCGCACCGTCGCCCTGGGCGCGCAGGAACTTCTCGTCGTACCTCATGTAGAGGGTGTCGCCGGTCATGAGGAGGTCGGCCTTGCCCTCGCCGTCCGCGCTCATCGTGCCCGCGCACCGGCCCTTCTTGTCGAGGGCCATGTCCAGGTCTATGCGGCTGCCGTCTTCCTGGATGCCGCCCTTCATGCGCAATGACGAGGCGTTCGAGGTGGCCTCCACGGCCCGGTCGGCGATCTCGCCGCCGGTCAGCCCGGCGAACGGGTCCTTCGGCTTGCTGCGGGACGGCTTGCTGTCCGCCTTGTTGTCCGCCTTGTCGTCGCCGGGCAGACAGCCGGTGAGCGAGACGGTGGCGGCGGCGAGGCAGAGAGCGGCAAGTGCGGTACGGCGCATGACAGTTCCTTGGATGTCTAGGCGGGCGGAGAAGAGCGGTGGTGGTGAGGGCGGCGACGGTCACGACGACGCTCGCGACGCCCTCGGCGTAGCGAGTGGGTCAATCACAGCAGAGCCTGTGAACCGAGTCAACACGATTCACGGGCACGGTTGCGTACACGGCCGTGAATCGGTAGATCTTGCGTACGTCGGTATGCTCGGCGTCACACGTCAGGACGAGGGGAGCCGGGACCGGTGCAGGAGAACGGGACAGAGGTCACCGCGGCCGGAATCGCCAGGCTCGCCGGAGTCGGCCGCGCCGCCGTCAGCAACTGGCGCCGTCGGCACGCCGACTTCCCCAAACCCGTCGGAGGCACCGAGACCAGCCCCTCCTTCGCGCTCGCGGAGGTCGAGGACTGGCTGAGCGCCCAGGGCAAGCTGGCCGAGGTCCCCCTGCGCGAGCGCGTCTGGCAGCAGCTCGCCGGGCATCCGCAGGGCCCGGTCACCGCCCTGGTCCACGTCGGCTGCGCCCTCCTGCTCGTCCACGACCGGCCCACGGTCTGGCTGGAACTGAGCGCGGGCTCCGACGACCGCCTCGCCGAACTGCTGCCCACCTCCCTCGACCAGGTCCTCACCCCGCGGTTCGGCGCGATCCGCAGGCGGGCCGTCGACACACCGGCCGCCGACCGACTGCGGCCGTCCGTACCGCTGTTGCGTGCCGCCGCCGACCTCGCCGCCGAGCTGGGCGCCCGCAAGGCGTACGAGTTCCTGCTCGGCCGGCACCTCGACGCGAACCCGCGCCAGTACACGCTGACGCCGACCGGCCTCGCCGCCCTCATGGCCGACCTCGCCGGACCCGCCGTGACCGTCCTCGACCCGGCGTGCGGCACCGGCGCCCTGCTGCGCGCGGTCGCCGCCGCACAGGACACCAGGGGCACCCGGGAGCAGCACCTCCACGGCCAGGACAGCGCGCCCGAACTGGCGGCCCTGACGGCACTGCGTCTCGCCCTCCACACCCGGGCCACCGTGCGCACCACCGCCGCGGACACCCTGCGCGAGGACGCCCACGGCAGCCTCCGGGCCGATGCCGTCCTGTGCCACCCGCCGTTCAACGAGCGCAACTGGGGCCATGACGAGCTCGCCTACGACCCCCGCTGGGAGTACGGCTTCCCGGCCCGCACCGAATCCGAACTGGCCTGGGTCCAGCACGCGCTGGCCCGTCTCAAGGAGGGCGGGATCGCCGTCCTCCTGATGCCGCCCGCCGTCGCCTCCCGCCGCTCCGGCCGCCGCATCCGTGCCGACCTGCTGCGCCGCGGGGCCCTGCGCGCCGTGATCGCCCTGCCGCCGGGCGCGGCGCCCCCGTACAGCATTCCGCTGCATCTGTGGGTGCTGCGCAGGCCCGCCGTGACGGCCCAGCCCACCCAGCCCGAGGTGCTGCTCGCCGACACCGGCGCTCTCACCGCGGACACCCGCGGCGGCCTCGACTGGCAGGCCGTGCGCACCGCCGTCCTCGACGCCTGGCGCCCGTTCGACCGGACCGGCACCGCGCCGGAGCAGCCGGGCCTCAGCCGCTCGGTACCGGTCATCGAACTCCTCGACGACGACGTGGACCTGGCCCCGGCCCGCCATCTGCCGCCCCCCGCGGCCGGTGGCGCCGAACGGCTCGCGGACGTGCGCGACCGGCTGGGCGAGACCCTCCGGCTGACCGGCCGCCTCACCCCGCCCCCCGCCGACCCGCGCGGGCCCACCCGCTGGCCCCTCACCACGATCGGCGAACTCGCGCGCGGGGGCGCACTCCAGCTGCGTACGGGAGGAAACGGCGGCCACGCGCGCGTGCCCGTCCTCACCGACCACGACGTCCTCGCCGGAGCGGCACCGTCCGGAACGCTGCCCGAGAGCGACGAGGAACCCGTGCTGACCGAGCCGGGCGACGTCGTCGTGCCCGTGCTAGGCGGCGGCTCCGTCGCGCGCGTCGTCGACGGGGCGACCGCGGGCGCGGCCCTCGGCCGCAACCTCGCGCTGCTGCGGCCCGACCCGGCCGCGCTCGACCCGTGGTTCCTCGCCGGGTTCCTGCGCGGCACCGCCAACAACCGCCAGGCCAGCAGTTACGCGTCCACCGCGACCCGGCTCGACGTACGCCGTCTCCAACTGCCCAGGCTGCCGCTGGAACAGCAGCGCACGTACGGCGAACGGTTCCGCGCGCTCGCCGAGTTCGAGGAGGCGCTGCGGCTCGCGGGACACCTCGGGGAACAGCTGGTGCGCGGCATGTACGACGGCCTGACGGACGGCACCGTCGAGCCCGGCTGAGACCGGTGGGGCGGGCCGGGTGATCAGCACGACAACGGTTCGGTACAACCCGGGACCAGTTGTCCTTGTCGGCCTATACGCTCGGACTCCGCACTCGTACGTCCGTACCTCCGTCCGTCCCCATCAGGCCTCCAGGAGCAACCATGCAAGGCCACGGCCAGGCGCAGCCGGTGAAGCCGCCACCCCCGACCGGGTTGCTGGTCTTCCTGCGCGTGTTCTTCGTGGTGATCTCCGTGTGCAGCTTCGGCCTGCTGGGCTGGACGATGATGCTGCGCCTGGCGCTCGTGACCCGCAAGTCCCTCGACTGGGGCCTGTTCGTGGCCACCTTCGCGGCCGAGGTCCTCGGTCTCGTCCTGATCGGCACCGAGCCCGGCGAAGAGATCCACACGGTGGGCGGCTGGCTGGGTCTCGCCCTGCTCCTGGGCTCTCTCGTGGCCGTGATCTCGTACTACCTCGCGGCGGACATCCGCCACTTCCACCAGCTCAACTACGCGGCAGCGGGATACGCCCCGCACCAGCAGACCCCGGCGTCCGCGTACGGCTACCCGCAGTCGCCGTACGCCTCCACGACCGGCCCGCACACGCCGGTGCCGCCGATGGCCCCGGTACCGCAGCCCCAGCCGGCCGCGCCGACTCCGCCGCCGCAGCGCCCCGCGCCCGCCCGTATCGACCAGGTGCGCGCCGAGCTCGACGAGCTGAGCGACTACCTGCGCAAGCACGAGGACGGCAGGTGACCGCGGCACCGGGACGCGTGATCACCGACCGCTACGAACTGTCCACGCTCATCGGGCAGGGCGGCATGGGCCAGGTGTGGACGGCGTACGACCAGCGCCTCGACCGGCGCGTCGCGGTCAAGCTGCTGCGGCCGGACAAGGTCGCGGGCCAGGAGGCCGACGAGCTGCGCCGCCGCTTCGTGCGCGAGTGCCGCGTCACCGCGCAGGTCGACCACCCGGGTCTGGTGACGGTCCACGACGCGGGCAGCGAGGGCGAGGAGCTGTTCCTCGTCATGCAGTACGTCGACGGGGCCGACCTCTCCGACCACCTCGCCGAACACGACCCGTACCCCTGGCAGTGGGCCGTCTCGGTCGCCGCGCAGCTGTGCGCCGTGCTCTCCGCGGTGCACGCCGTGCCGATCGTCCACCGCGACCTCAAGCCACGCAACGTGATGATCAAGCAGGACGGCACGGTCACCGTCCTCGACCTCGGCGTGGCGTCGGTGATGGACACCGACACGACCCGCCTCACGCACACCGGTTCGCCCATCGGATCGCCCGCCTACATGGCCCCCGAACAGGCGATGGGCGGCGCGGTCGGCCCGTACACCGACCTGTACGCGCTCGGGGTGCTGCTGCACGAACTCCTCAGCGGGGACGTGCCGTTCTCGGGCTCCACGGCTCTCGGCGTGCTGCACCGGCACCTCTACGAGCCGCCCCTGCCGGTCCGCCGGCTGCGCCCCGAGGTGCCCGAGGCGCTCGAGGCCCTCGTGCTGCGGCTGCTCTCCAAGGACCCCCAGCACCGCCCGGACTCCGCGCAGGAGACGTACGAGCAGTTGTTGCCGCTGCTCCCCGCGCGCGGGGTCCCGACCGGCGGCCCGCTCGATCCCACCCGCCCCTTCCTGCGCCCGCACGCCCCCTGGCCGGACCGCGCCCGCACGCCCGCGGCGCAGCCGCAGGCCGCGCCCGCCGTCGACCGACCCGATGTCGCGGGAGCCGTCGACGAGGTCAAGCGCCTCCTCGGCGAGGGCCGCATCACCCAGGCCGTCGACATCCTCGGCCAGATCCTCCCGGCCGCCGCCGCCCAGCACGGCGAGCACTCCCCGGTCGTCCGCACCCTGCGCAAGCAGTACGCGGCCACGCTCATGGACGACGGCCAGTACCGCCGCGCCCTGCCCGAGCTGCGCCGCCTCGCCGACGAGCGGGCCACCGAGGCCGGCCAGGCCGATCCCCAGTCCCTGCGCTTCCGCTACGAGGCCGCCCAGTGCCTCGAACAGCTCGGCGAACCCGCCGCGGCGCTCGCCGAGTACCGCGCCCTGCTGCCGTACTACGAGAACCAGTACGTCGCCCAGGACGCCGAACTGTCCTTCGAGGTGCGCCGCCGCATCGGACACCTGCTTCTCGCCCTCGGCGACCGGGCCGCCGCCCACGACACCCTGGCCCGGCTCCAGTACGACGTCGAACGGCTGCGGGGCCCCGGCCATCCCCTGGTCGCGGAGATCAGCCGGACCCTCCAGTGGCTGGGCCAGGTCCGGGGCTGACGCCTTCCGCCGGGTCGAGCGGCCCTATCGCGACCCACGGGGACGCGCCGGTCGAGGTCACCGCCCGCAACCGCCGTGGCGCGTGAGGATGGAGACGACTCCGCAACGGTGCCCGAAGTCCAGGCGAATCGTTGGGTCGAATGGGTGGCCGAGAGCCGGTCCCCTGCCTACCATCGATCACCGCAAGACTTTGTGCACCGCCGCACAATCTCCTACAGGAGGTTCTCCTTGCACCGCCGCCGTCGCACCGCGCTCCTCCTCTCCGCCGCACTCGTCACCGCGGCCCCCCTCCTCGCCGCCTGCGGCAACGACGCGCACCCCGGTGCCGCGGCCGTCGTCGGCGCCGACCGCATCACGGTCTCCCAGCTGGAGAACCGGGTGAACGAGGTACGGACCGCGCAGCGGGCCGCCACCACGGGCGAGGCGCAGTACGAGCAGGCCATCGCCAAGTCCGGCGGCCTCACCCGCGACACCCTGCACGGCATGGTCCTCGACCGCGTCCTGCACCAGGCGGCCAAGGACGCCGGTGTGACCGTCACCCGCAAGGAGATCCAGCAGGCCCGCGCGGGTCTGGAACAGCAGGCGGGCGACGCCAAAGCCCTGGAAGTGGCCTGGCTCCAGCAGTACGGGGTCCCGCCGGAGCGGCTCGACGACAACCTCCGCGTCCAGATCGAGGCCCAGAAGCTGGCCACCGCGCTCGGCACGGAGACCAGCCAGCCCGCCTTCTGGAAGGCGCTGTCGGAGGCGTCCAAGAAGCTGGGCGTCGACCTGAACCCCCGCTACGGCACCTGGGACGTCGAGAAGAGCAGCCGCGTCGACGCCAAGCTGCCGTGGCTGCGCGAGGTCACCTCGGCAGGAAGCCGCGAATCGGCTTAGCACCGGGCACCCCCGCGCTGTCCACAGCCATGACCATCTTGTCGGCGGCGTGGGTTACGTTCGGGGTGTGAACGCATCCAGCCCGGGGCGCATCGTCCTGCTCACCACCAGCCACCGCGTCGCGCCCGGACTGCTGTCCTGGCCCGCATGGCAGGCGCTGCACGGCGCCGACCGCGTCCTGTGCGCGGACGGCGCGCACCCCCAGCTGCCGTACCTGCGCGAGGCGGGCGTCCAGGTCGACGAGGTCGCGCCGGACGCCCAGGAGCTGGTCGACGCCTGCGCCGGAGGGCACACGGTCGCGGTCGTCGCCACCGGCGAGGGCGAACCGCGCCTGACCGACGGCCTGGCCCGCCTCGCCGGGACGGGCCGCGTCCCGATGCCCGACCTCGAACTGCTCCCCGCCTCCTACGACCTGCCGGGCGCCCGGCTCCTCGACCTCGTCCAGGTCATGGACCGCATCCGCGTCGAGTGCCCCTGGTCGTCCCAGCAGACCCACAAGGGCCTCGCCAAGTACGGCATCGAGGAGGCGTACGAACTCGTCGAGGCCATCGAGGAGGGCGACCGGCACGAGCTGCGCGAGGAGCTCGGCGACGTACTGCTCCAGGTCGTCTTCCACGCCCGGATCGCCGAGGAGGGCAGCCCGGAGGACGGATCGGAGCCCTTCTCCATCGACGACGTGGCGGCCGGCATCGTCACCAAGCTGATCCACCGCCATCCGCACGTGTTCGGCGACGAGAGCGCCTCGACCCCCGAAGAGGTCAAGGAGCACTGGCTGCGCACCAAGGCGGTGGAGAAGCAGCGGACGTCCGTCACGGAAGGCGTCCCCCTCGGCCAGCCCGGTCTCGCGCTCGCCGCCAAGCTGGCGTCCCGCGCCCGCACGGCGGGCCTCGAGGTCGCCCTGCCCCGGGGCGAGGGCGTCGGCTACGAACTGCTGGCCCTGGCGGTGCGGGCCGAGGAACAGGGCGTGGACCCGGAGGCGGCACTGCGCGCGGCGGCGCGGGCCTACCGGGACGCGATACGGGCCGGCGAGGACTGACCGTCCGGCCCCGGAGGGCGGTCACGGTCCGTGAAGACGCCGGGCGGGCTCACGTCACCCCTGCCGATACCGTCGAGAGGTGACCGAAACACCTGTTGAGCCGCCCGCGGGGGATCCCGCCCCCGAACTCTTCACCTGGGAGTTCGCCACCGACCCCTACCCGGCGTACGCGTGGCTGCGCGAACACGAGCCCGTGCACAGGACGAAGCTGCCCAGCGGAGTGGAGGCCTGGCTGGTCACCCGTTACGCGGACGCCAAGCAGGCCCTCGCCGACGCCCGGCTCAGCAAGAACCCCGCGCATCATGCCGAACCGGCGCACGCGAAGGGCAAGACGGGCATTCCGGGGGAGCGGAAGGCCGAGCTGATGACGCATCTGCTCAACATCGACCCGCCGGACCACACCCGTCTCCGGCGGCTCGTCAGCAAGGCGTTCACACCCCGGCGGGTCGCCGAATTCGCGCCCCGGGTCCAGGAGCTGACGGACCGGCTGATCGACGGGTTCGCGGAGAAGGGGGAGGCCGACCTCATCCACGAGTTCGCCTTCCCGCTCCCCATCCACGCCATCTGCGATCTCCTCGGCGTCCCGCGCGAGGACCAGGACGACTTCCGGGACTGGGCCGGGATGATGATCCGGCACGGGGGAGGACCGAGAGGCGGCGTCGCCCGGTCGGTCAAGAAGATGCGCGGCTATCTCGCCGAGCTCATCCACCGCAAGCGCGAGGAACTCACGGACCGGCCCGCCCCGGGCGAGGACCTCATCTCCGGTCTCATCCGGTCCTCGGACCACGGCGAGCACCTCACCGAGAACGAGGCCGCGGCAATGGCCTTCATCCTTCTCTTCGCCGGTTTTGAGACAACCGTCAACCTGATCGGGAACGGCACGTACGCGCTGCTCACCCACCCCGAGCAGCGCCGCCGGCTGCAGGGCTCGCTGGCGGCCGGGCACACGGACCTCCTGGAGACGGGCGTCGAGGAACTGCTCCGCTACGACGGGCCCGTGGAGCTGGCCACCTGGCGTTTCGCCACCGAACGGCTCAGCATCGGCGGCCAGGACATCGCCACCGGAGACCCCGTACTCGTCGTGCTCGCGGCGGCCGACCGCGATCCCGAGCGGTTCGCGGAGCCCGACACCCTCGACCTCTCCCGCCGTGACAACCAGCACCTCGGTTACGGCCACGGCATCCACTACTGCCTCGGCGCGCCCCTGGCCCGGCTGGAGGGCCAGACCGCGCTGAACACACTCCTGACCCGCCTGCCCGACCTGCAACTCGCGGGGGATTCCGCCGATTTGAGGTGGCGTGGGGGGCTCATCATGCGGGGATTGCGCACGCTTCCGGTGGAGTTCACCCCGGTCGCGAAGTCCTGAGAGGGGTATCACCGAACCCGACGGAACGTGAGACGCCGTCAACTTTGTGATCTTCACGTTATCCGCCCTGCATCGACTTGTGACAAGAGTTCGAGTGCCTATACGTTCACCCATCAATGCGGCTGGTCCCACCCGTCGCAGCAGTCGCAAACGGCAGCATCCGCTGTGTCCTTTGCGCATTCCCTGCTGTCACGTGAAAGGCCATCGCATGCTCTCCGGGAACGGTCGTCACCGTCGCCCCCGCCAGGCTCCGGCGCTCCTCGTCGCGGCGGGCGTGACCGGATCGGCCATCGCGATCCCCCTGCTCGGCGCGTCCGGTGCGAGTGCCGCCAGCGGTACCACCTGGGACGCGGTCGCGGAGTGCGAGAGCGGCGGCTCGTGGAGTGCCGACTCCGGCAACGGCCTCTACGGCGGACTCCAGATGAGCCAGGAGACGTGGGAGGGTCACGGCGGTCTCGACTACGCGCCGAGCGCCGACCAGGCCAGCCGCTCGCAGCAGATAGCCGTCGCCGAGAAGGTCCTCGCGGCCAAGGGGACGAGCGCCTGGGCGACCTGCGGTCTCGTCGCCGGGCTGACGCAGGGCTCCGACTCGGCCGACGTCGACACGGGCCTCGCCGAGGACTCCGCCAGTCCGTCGCCCGACCCGGACGCGACAAAGAGTGACAACAGTACGAAGTCCGACTCGTCCGCCGACAGCGGGACGAGTTCCTCGAACGACTCCGGCAGTGACGCCGACGCGGACGCACAGGATGCGGACAGCTCCTCCACGGGCGACGCGACGAAGGGTGACGACTCGGACAAGTCGTCCCGAAGCGGCGACGCTTCGGCGGACGCGGACGGATCCGGCCGCCATCGCGGCGGCAGCGCCGACGACGCCACCGGTGCCCGCGCGGGCGACTCCGCCGGCCGGCACGCCTCCCGCGGGGACAGCGCCTCGCGCGTCGCCACCGAGGACGGCTCGTACGGGGTCCGCTCCGGGGACAGTCTCTGGAGCATCGCCGACTCCCTTGACCTCAAGGGCGGGTGGCGCGCGCTCTACGCCGCGAACGAGGAGACCATCGGCTCCGACCCGGACCTCATCCTTCCCGGTCAGAGGCTCGACCTCGGCAGTGAGCCCGCGGCGAGCAAGTAGTGACCAAGGCGCCGAATCGGGCGAAAACCAGCGGTAGTTCGCGCTGAATGTCCGGTTTGGTGAAAGTGAGACATGGATCTCAAGAGCCTGATCGTCTTTGAAATCCGGTGGATTCCGTGTCTACGGTCGTGACCGCTCGCCACTCGTGAGCCCCGACGGTCGCAACGCCGAATCCTGCCAACGGCCGTACGGGAACAGTCGTCGCGTCAAGCGCCGTAGGCAGGAGCGGGGGACCCAAGGTAAGTGCCGGACCCGGTCGTCGAGACCAGGTACGGCTTGGGGTTAAGCCGCGTGACAGCAGTGTCGCGCGGCCGGGCAACTCACTCGGCCCGAACCCGACAGCTCACCTCGCAGGCGTCGGTGAGGGGATCACTTCATGCTGCTTTCGAGCAAGGGCAAGCACCGCCGCCCGTCCAAGGCCACCCGTATCGCCACGCTGGCCGGTGTCACCACCGCCGCCGTCGCCGTCCCGCTGATGGGCGCCACGGGAGCCTCCGCCGCCACCGCCTCGGAGTGGGACGCCGTCGCCCAGTGCGAGGCCGGCGGCAACTGGTCGATCAACACCGGCAACGGCTACTACGGCGGCCTGCAGTTCTCGGCCTCCACCTGGGCCGCGTACGGCGGCACCGCGTACGCCTCCACCGCCGACCAGGCCTCCAAGTCCCAGCAGATAGCCGTCGCCGAGAAGGTCCTCGCGGGCCAGGGCAAGGGTGCCTGGCCGAGCTGTGGCGTGGGCCTGTCGGGTGCCTCGACCGGCGGTGGCGCGGCCCCCTCCGGCTCGGGCGACTCCGGCCAGAGCACCTCGCAGTCGCAGCAGCAGGACTCGCAGTCCTCCGAGCAGCGTGCCTCGCGCTCCCAGGAGCGTTCGACCGCGAAGAAGACCGTCGAGACCCCGACCGGCAAGAAGGTCAAGAAGGGCGACGGCGAGTACAAGGTCGTCAAGGGTGACACCCTCAGCGAGATCGCCACGAAGGAGAAGGTCAAGGGCGGCTGGCAGAAGCTGTACAAGCTGAACGACGACATCGTCGACGACGCCGACTTCATCTTCCCGGGTCAGCAGCTCCACCTGAAGTGACGTCCGGCGGCCGCGACCCCCACTTCGACCGGCGGGGCGCCATGTCCCGGCCGAGGCCCTGGCCGCTCAGCCTCGGCCGGAACTGAGGCCCGCCGTCGAATCGCGGCTGAACCACAGCGCCCTCACATCCGTGTCCCCCATAGTGGAGGTCCCGTGAGGGCCACCCCCGTCCCCCACGGGCTCCCCGCCCCGGTGCGTGTTCCCCCGTACGCACCGGGGCGGGGCTTTTTTCGTTCCGGCTTTGTTCCGTTCGGAAACAATTTACTCTCGGTTCTGTCCAGGGGGCGGTCGAAGGCCGGCCGACCCCCGGCGGCCGGTTAGGCTCGTCCCGCAGGGCCACCCCAGGCCTGCGCCCAACCGGGCCCCTTCGGCCCGGCGTAGCTTGCGTCACATCCCAGAAGGAGATGCTCGTGCCGTCCATCGACGTCGTCGTAGCCCGGGAAATCCTGGACTCCCGAGGCAATCCCACGGTCGAGGTCGAGGTCGGCCTCGACGACGGCAGCACGGGTCGTGCCGCCGTCCCGTCCGGCGCCTCCACCGGTGCCTTCGAGGCTGTTGAGCTCCGTGACGGAGACCCCAACCGCTACCTCGGCAAGGGTGTCGAGAAGGCCGTCCTCGCCGTCATCGAGCAGATCGGCCCGGAGCTCGTCGGGTACGACGCCACCGAGCAGCGCCTCATCGACCAGGCGATGATCGACCTGGACGCCACCGACAACAAGGGCTCGCTCGGCGCCAACGCCATCCTCGGCGTCTCCCTCGCCGTCGCCCACGCGGCCTCCGAGGCCAGCGACCTGCCGCTCTTCCGCTACCTGGGCGGACCGAACGCGCACCTGCTGCCGGTCCCGATGATGAACATCCTCAACGGTGGGTCGCACGCCGACTCCAACGTCGACATCCAGGAGTTCATGATCGCCCCGATCGGCGCGGAGTCCTTCTCCGAGGCCGTGCGCTGGGGCGCCGAGGTCTACCACACCCTCAAGAAGGTGCTGAAGACCAAGGGCCTGTCCACCGGTCTCGGCGACGAGGGCGGCTTCGCCCCGAACCTCGGCTCCAACCGCGAGGCCCTCGACCTCATCGTCGAGGCGATCAAGGAGGCCGGCTACACCCCCGGCACGCAGGTCGCCCTCGCGCTGGACGTCGCCGCGTCCGAGTTCTACAAGGACGGCAAGTACGAGTTCGAGGGCAAGTCCCGCTCGGCCGCCGAGATGACCGAGTACTACGAGGAGCTCGTCTCCGCGTACCCGCTGGTCTCCATCGAGGACCCGCTGTACGAGGACGACTGGGCCGGCTGGAACGTCATCACCGAGAAGCTGGGCGACAAGGTCCAGATCGTCGGCGACGACCTCTTCGTCACCAACCCCGAGCGCCTCGCCCGCGGCATCGAGGAGGGCTCCGCCAACGCCCTGCTCGTCAAGGTCAACCAGATCGGCTCGCTCACCGAGACGCTGGACGCCGTCGAGATGGCCCAGCGCAACGGCTTCAAGTGCATGATGTCCCACCGCTCCGGCGAGACCGAGGACGTCACCATCGCCGACCTCGCCGTCGCGGTGAACTGCGGCCAGATCAAGACCGGCGCCCCGGCCCGCTCGGACCGCGTCGCCAAGTACAACCAGCTGCTGCGCATCGAGGAGATCCTCGACGACGCCGCGGTGTACGCGGGCCGCTCCGCGTTCCCCCGCTACAAGGGCTGAGTCCGGCCCGCGACATGGGGTGACAGCCCCGTCGTACGTACGTCCCCGTACCCGGTCCCGTACCGTGTGCGGGGACGTACGTACGTATCGGGGAGGCGGGACAGATGGCTGTGAAGGACCGTGACCGGTTCTCCACCGCGACCAGGCTGCGGGCGCTCGGCGAGCAGACCGCGGCCCGCGTCTACCGCTCCCAGACCAAACGGCAGGCGCACCGCTCACGGCTGACCGGCCGCGCGGCGCTCCTCGCCCTGGTCCTCTGCTCGCTCGTCGTGGCCCTCGCCTATCCCATAAGGCAGTACGTCTCCCAGCGTGCCGAGGTCGCCGACCTCCAGCAGCAGCGCGAGCAGGCCCGCGAGCGGGTCGAGCAGCTGCGTGACCTGAAGGCGCGGTGGCAGGACGACGCGTACGCCGAGCAGCGCATCCGGGAACGGCTGCACTACGTGATGCCGGGTGAGACCGGCTACATCGTGATCGACCCCGACGCGGCGAAGAAGACGCGTACGGATCAGACGGCGGCCGACCGGGCCTGGTACGCCAACGTCTGGGACGGCGTCGACAAGGCCGACGCCTCCGACCAGTGACCTGACCAGAAGGACGCAGACCCCACAGCATGGAAACGCCCCCGCAGCCCACTCCGCGCACCGAGCCCACCGACGCGGACGTCGAGGCCTTCAAGCAGCAGCTCGGGCGGCCGCCGCGCGGGCTGCGCGCGATCGCGCACCGCTGCCCCTGCGGGCAGCCCGACGTCGTCGAGACGGCTCCCCGGCTCCCCGACGGCACGCCCTTCCCGACCACGTACTACCTGACGTGCCCGCGCGCGGCCTCCGCCATCGGCACGCTGGAGGCGAACGGGGTCATGAAGGAGATGACGGACCGCCTCGCCACGGACCCCGAGCTGGCCGCCGCCTACCGGGCCGCTCACGACGACTACATCGCCCGCCGTGACTCCATCGAGGTCCTCGAAGGGTTTCCGAGCGCGGGCGGGATGCCGGACCGGGTGAAGTGCCTGCATGTGCTCGTCGCGCACTCGCTGGCCGCGGGTCCTGGGGTCAACCCCCTGGGCGACGAGGCCATCGCGATGCTGCCGCAGTGGTGGCGCAAGGGCGCGTGCGTGGTGCCGCCGGCGGAGTGAACGCCGGGCCGGGCGGGGCCGGGTGTGCCGGGCGCGGGCCCGCCGTGGCCGGTCGCGCGGATCCCCGCGCCCCTGGAGAAGGCCGGGCAGCGGGGGTCCGGGGCGGAGCCCTCGACAGGGACGAACGATCGCAACAGGAGACCACGTCATGACACGCGTCGCTGCCGTCGACTGCGGTACCAACTCCATCCGGCTGCTCGTCGCGGACGCGGACCCGGCGACCGGTGAACTCGTCGATCTGGACCGGCGGATGACGATCGTCCGGCTCGGGCAGGGCGTCGACCGGACGGGACGGCTCGCCCCCGAGGCCCTGGAGCGCACCTTCGCGGCCTGCCGGGAGTACGCGGCGGTCATCAAGGAGCACGGCGCGCAGCGGCTGCGCTTCGTGGCGACCTCGGCCTCCCGGGACGCCGAGAACCGGGACGAGTTCGTCCGCGGTGTCCTCGACATCCTGGGAGTGGAGCCCGAGGTCATCTCCGGCGACCAGGAGGCCGAGTTCTCGTTCACGGGCGCCACCAAGGAGCTGACGGGCCGCGACGACCTCGCCAGGCCCTACCTCGTGGTCGACATCGGCGGCGGCTCCACCGAGTTCGTCGTGGGCGACGACCACGTGCGGGGCGCCCGCTCGGTGGACATCGGCTGCGTACGGATGACGGAACGGCACCTCGTCCGGGACGGGGTGGTCACCGACCCGCCGACCCAGGAGCAGATCCGGGCGATCCGCGCGGACATCGAGGCGGCCCTCGACCTCGCCGAGGAGACCGTGCCCCTGCGCGAGGCCCGCACCCTCGTCGGCCTCGCCGGATCCGTCACCACCGTCTCGGCGATCGCCCAGGACCTTCCGGAGTACGACTCCGAGGCCATCCACCACTCCCGGGTCTCCCTCGACCGCGTCCGCGAGATCACCGAGGGGCTGCTCGCCTCCACGCACACCGAGCGGGCCGCGATCCCCTCGATGCACCCGGGGCGCGTCGACGTCATCGGGGCGGGCGCCCTCGTCCTGCTCGCGGTCATGGAGAGGACCGGCGCGCACGAGGTCGTCGTGAGCGAGCACGACATCCTCGACGGCATCGCCTGGTCCGTCGCCGCAGGGGCCTGAGCAGGTCTCGGTGGGCGTCAGCGGGCCCGAGCCGGGCCCTCTTTGCTACCCGTTGGTAGCCTCGGCTGAGCAGGTCGGATAACGTATGAGCGCCTCCGGAAGGCCTTGAGAGCCCTTCCGGACGCCCCCGGCAACACCCCGTCGGAAAACTTCGTGAAGTTCTTCACAAGAGAATCGGCCCTGATGGGCGATGTTTTCACCCCCGTAGGCCCCATGGGTGGCGCGGGCGGGCCCGGAGCATGATCAACAGGGCGTTCCGCGGGTGCTGCGATCGTATGAAAAAGGGGAGTGGTTCAGGGGGTTCGAAGAGGCGGAGCGGCAGCTCACGCGGCATTGACAACGGCCCGAACCGGGCGCTGGTTCCCCTGCTGATGCATGACCTGGGTCACGTGGGCGGCGGAGTGTAGCAGATGGTGTGAAGGAGCTTGTGAAGGGGCGCACGAGCGACCCCCCTGAGGCGGGTGGATACTCGATGGCATGAGCACCACGGAGCGTCCCAGGATCCTCGTAGTAGGCGGTGGGTACGTAGGCCTGTACGCAGCTCGGCGCATCCTCAAGAAGATGCGCTACGGCGAGGCGACCGTCACGGTCGTCGACCCCCGGTCGTACATGACCTACCAGCCCTTCCTCCCCGAAGCCGCAGCCGGCAGCATCTCGCCCCGGCACGTCGTCGTCCCGCTGCGACGCGTACTGCCGAAGGCGGAAGTCCTCACCGGCCGGGTCACCACCATCGACCAGGACCGCAAGGTCGCCACGATCTCCCCCCTCGTGGGCGAGGCGTACGAGCTGCCTTTCGACTACCTCGTCATCGCGATGGGCGCGGTCTCCCGCACCTTCCCGATCCCCGGCCTCGCCGAGCAGGGCATCGGCATGAAGGGCATCGAGGAGGCCATCGGCCTGCGCAACCACGTGCTGGAGCAGCTCGACAAGGCTGACTCCACGACGGACGAAGAGGTCCGGCGCAAGGCGCTGACCTTCGTCTTCGTCGGCGGTGGCTTCGCGGGCGCGGAGACCATCGGTGAGGTCGAGGACATGGCCCGCGACGCGGCCAAGTACTACACCAGCGTGTCCCGCGAGGACATGCGCTTCATCCTCGTCGACGCCGCGGACAAGATCCTTCCCGAGGTCGGCCCGAAGCTCGGCCAGTACGGCAAGGAGCACCTCGAAGGACGTGGGGTCGAGGTCTACCTCTCCACCTCCATGGACTCCTGCGTCGACGGCCACGTGGTCCTGAAGAACGGCCTGGAGGTCGACTCCAGCACCATCGTGTGGACGGCCGGCGTCAAGCCCAACCCGGTGCTCTCCCGCTTCGGTCTGCCGCTCGGCCCGCGCGGTCACGTGGACACGCGGACCACGCTCCAGGTGCAGGGCACGGACTACGTCTGGGCCGCCGGCGACAACGCGCAGGTGCCGGACCTCGTCGGCCGCAAGGCCGGCAACGAGAACGCCTGGTGCCCGCCGAACGCCCAGCACGCGCTGCGTCAGGCGCGGGTCCTCGGCGACAACGTGATCTCCGGTATGCGGGGCTTCCCGCAGAAGGAGTACAGCCACGCCAACAAGGGTGCGGTCGCCGGTCTCGGCCTGCACAAGGGCGTCGCGATGATCGTCATGGGCAAGATGAAGATCAAGCTCAAGGGGCGGCTGGCCTGGTACATGCACCGTGGTTACCACGGGCTGGCCATGCCGACCTGGAACCGGAAGATCCGGGTCTTCGCCGACTGGACGCTGGCCGTGTTCCTCAAGCGTGAGGTCGTCTCGCTCGGCGCCATGGAGACTCCTCGCGAGGAGTTCTACGAGGCCGCCAAGCCCGCGCCCGCTCCTGCCGTCGCGAAGACGGAGGAGAGGGCCAAGGCCTCCTGACCCTCCGGTCGCCGCACGCCTGTCCCGAAGGGGTCCCCGCCATCCGTGGTGCGGGGGCCCCTTCGGCGTTTCCGGGAGCGGCGACACGCCCTTTTGCGCAGACATAACCCTTTGGCGGGACTGCGCTCCGGGCCCGTTGGTGTTTACGTGGTGTTGGAGTCTGTGGGATTCCTCGTCACGGAGGTGTGCCTCATGCAGGACGCGGCGCTGCGGCTCAAGGCGCTGACAGAGCAGTTGCTGGGAGCCCCGCTCCCGGTCCGGATCCGTGCCTGGGACGGCTCGGAATCAGGACCGCAGGGCACCCCCGTGCTCGTCGTTCGGAACCGGCGTGCCCTGCGCCGACTTCTGTGGAAACCCGGAGAGTTGGGACTGGCCAGAGCATGGGTCGCCGGGGACCTGACGGTGGACGGCGACCTGTACGCCGTTCTGGAGGTGGTGGCCGGGCTGGTGTGGGAGCGCGGCGAGGACACCAGGAGCCTGCGGGAGGCCCTGCGGGATCCCGGCGTACGGGCCGCCGTGCGCGGGCTCGTCCGGATGGCGGGGTCGCCGCTGCCGCCCGCCCCGCCCCGCGAGGAGGTCCGCGGACGCTCCCATCTGCACACCAAGCGCAGTGACAGACGCGCGATCAGCCACCACTACGACGTCGGCAACGACTTCTACGAGATCGTCCTCGGACCGTCCATGGTCTACTCGTGCGCCTACTGGGAGTCCCCGGACGGCACCCTGGAGGACGCCCAGCGCGACAAGCTCGGGCTCATCGCCCGCAAGCTGGACCTGAGGCCGGGCATGCGGCTGCTCGACGTGGGCTGCGGCTGGGGCTCCATGGCGGTCCACGCGGCCCGCGAGCACGGCGTGAGCGTCGTCGGCGTGACCCTGTCGCAGGAGCAGGCCGCGTACGCCCGCAAGCGCGTCGCCGAGGAGGGGCTTACCGACCGGGTCGAGATCCGTGTCCAGGACTACCGCGACGTCACGGACGGGCCCTACGACGCGATCTCCTCCGTGGGGATGGCCGAACACGTCGGCAGCGAGCGCTACCTGGAGTACGCCCGGGTGCTGTTCGGTCTCCTCGGGCCGGGCGGGCGGCTCCTGAACCACCAGATCGGGCGCCGCCCGTGGCGGGACGAGTCGGGGTACGAACTCGACGCGTTCATGGACAGGTACGTCTTCCCGGACGGGGAACTGGAGCCGGTCGGCGGGACCGTGAGCCAGTTGGAGAACGCCGGGTTCGAGGTCCGTGACGTCGAGTCGATCCGTGAGCACTACGGACTGACGCTGCGCCGGTGGGTGGCCAACCTGGAGGCCGACTGGCCGGCCGCGGTCCGTCTCACCAGCCCCGGCCGGGCCCGCGTCTGGCGCCTCTACATGGCCGCCTCGGCGCTCGCCTTCGAGCGCAACCGCATCGGCGTGAACCAGGTGCTGGCGGTGAAGACCCCGGACACCGGCACCTCGGGGATGCCGCTGCGCGCCCGCTCCTGGCGGTAGGCCGTACGTGAGTGGGGCCCCGGACGACGCTCGTCCGGGGCCCCGCTCCTGTGCGTACCGCGAGGAACTACTCGCTCTTGATCGCCATCAGCGGGTTCAGCTTCGCCGCGCTGCGCGCCGGCCACATCGCCGCGAGGACGCCGACCAGGCCCGCGATGCAGAGGAAGACGGCGATCCGGCCGAACGGGATCTCCATGGTGTACGTCGTCACCGTGCCGGAGATGCTGTCGCCCGCCACCCAGCCCATGAACAGGCCCAGACCGATGCCGAGCACCGCGCCGAACAGGGAGATGATGATCGCCTCCAGGCGCACCATCTGCTTGACCTTCGCACGGTCGAGACCGATGGCCCGCATCATGCCGATCTCGTGCTTCCGCTCGAAGACCGACATGGCCAGGGTGTTGATGACACCGAGGACCGCGATCAGGATGGCCATCGCCAGCAGGCCGTAGAGCATGTTCAGCATCAGGTTGATCGCGCCGGCGATCTCGTTGTTGATCGCGTTCTTGTCCTGGATCTTGATGGCGGGGTTGTCGCCCAGGGCCTTGACGATGGCGTCCTCGGCCCGGTCGGAGACACCGTCCTTCATCTTCACCATGACCTGCTGGTCGGTGACCTTCGACAGGTGCGGGTCGACCACGGCGAGCGGCGCGAACAGACCGTTGAGCATCTCGTTCTGCTCGTAGACGCCGGCGACCTTCAGCCGGGCCGTCTCGCCGTCGTCGAACTTCACCGGGACGGTGTCACCCGTCTTCAGGCCCTCGTCGTCCGCGGTCTCCTTGTCGACCAGCGTGGAGGCGCCGGTCAGGTTCGCGAGGGAGCCGCTGGTGAAGTCGAGGTTCACCAGCTGGCCGAAGGCCTTCTCGTCGACGCCGGAGACCTCGATGTACGAGTCGCCGAGCTCGCCGTAGGCCGGGCGCAACGGGCTGCTCGCCTCGACGTCGGGGAGCTTGTCCAGCTTCTCGCGGACCTCTGGGGCCAGCGGCTGGTAGTTCGCCATGGAGACGGTGTAGTCGGCCTTCAGGGAGTCCGAGGCCATCTTGTTGATGGCGCTGCCCATGGAGGTCGCGACCACCGTCATCGCCGTGATGAGGGTCAGGCCGATCATCAGGGCCGAGGCGGTGGAGGCCGTACGGCGCGGGTTGCGCACCGCGTTGAGCCGGGACAGCTTGCCCGTGACGCCGAACGGCTTCAGGAGCGGGGCCGACGCGGCGATGAACGGGCGCGACAGGAGCGGCGTGAGGACGATGACCCCGACGAGGATCACTCCGGCGCCGCCGGCCTTCACGTAGTTGTCGTCCATGAACAGCATGACCGCGCCGAGGGCGACGATGACCGAGCCCAGGGTGTTGCGGACTACGAGACCGCGCGTGGTCGGCGTCGCGTGGACACTGTTCATCGCGGCGACCGGCGGGATCTTCGCGGCGCGGCGGCCCGGCAGCCAGGCGGCCAGCATGGTCACGACCACACCGATGACCAGCGCGACGACGATCGTGGTCGGGGCGATGACGAGCGGCCCGTCGGGCAGGGAGGCGCCCGCGGAGTTCATCAGGGACTCCAGGCCCATGGCCACGCCGATGCCGAGCGCGAAACCGGTCACCGCGGCCGCCAGGCCCACGAGGAACGCCTCGATGAGCACGGAGCGCGTCACCTGGCGGCGCGAGGCGCCGACGGCGCGCATCAGGGCCAGTTCCCTGGTGCGCTGGGCGACCAGCATGGTGAAGGTGTTGGCGATGATGAAGATGCCGACGAACAGGGCGATTCCCGCGAAGATGAGCAGGACCTGGCTCATCGCCTTGGTCTGCTCCTCGATCATCGCCTCCTGGTCGGCGGAGAGCTGGGCACCGGAGAGGGCCACCGTCTCCTTCGGCAGGATCTTCTCGACCGAGCTCTTCAGCGCCGTCTCGGAGGTGCCCGCGGCGGCCTTCACGTCGATCTCGTCGTACTGGCTCTTGCCGAGGACCTTCATGGCGGTGTCGTTGTCGAACACCACCAGGCTGCCGCCCGCGAGGACGCTGCCGTCCTCGGTGTCGAAGACGCCGCTGATCTTCGCCGTCCGCACCGGTCCGTCGGTGGAGTAGCGGACCGTGTCACCGACCTTGTAGCCGGTGCGTCCGGCGGTCCTGGAGTCGAGCGCGATGTCACCGGCGGACTTGGGTGCCGCGCCCTCGGTGAAGTCGTAGCGGGGGTCCTTGCCGTCCTTGCCGGGGTAGTAGTTGGCACCGGAGGTTCCCCAGTCGCCGCCGACGAGCTTGCCGTCCTTGTCGGCGAGTGCGGTGAAGTCCATGACGCCGCCGATCGCCGAGTCGGCACCGGGCAGGTCCTGGGTCTTCTTCAGGAGGGCGTCGGTCAGCCGCGGCGGCTTCTTGGCCTCGCCGTCGTCACCGGACTCGTAGGAGCCGCCTTCGGGCTGGATGGCGACCGAGACGTGGTCGAAGCTCTTCGCCGACTTGTTCTTGTAGGCATTGCCGAAGGTGTCGGTGAAGACCAGGGTGCCGGAGACGAAGGCGACGCCGAGCATGACGGCGAGCACGGTCATCAACAGCCTGGCCTTGTGCGCGAGGACGTTGCGCAGGGCGGTACGGAACATGGGTTTCTGTCCTGGTGGAGGAGGAGGCGGGACGAGACGCGGCGGGGTGCGAGGGCGCGGTGGCGGCTAGCTCGTACGGCCCTTGGCGTCGAAGTCCTTCATCCGGTCGAGGACGCCGTCGGCGGTCGGCGAGAGCATCTCGTCGACGATCCGCCCGTCGGCCAGGAAGATCACGCGGTCCGCGTACGCCGCGGCCACCGGGTCGTGGGTGACCATGACGACGGTCTGCCCCATCTCCCGTACGGAGTTGCGGAGGAAGCCCAGCACCTCGGCGCCCGAGCGCGAGTCCAGGTTTCCGGTGGGCTCGTCGCCGAAGATGATGTCCGGGCGGGACGCCAGCGCACGGGCCACGGCGACGCGCTGCTGCTGTCCGCCGGAGAGCTCGGTGGGACGGTGGGAGAGCCGGTCGGCCAGGCCCACCATGCCGATCACCCTGTTCAGCCACTCCTTGTCCGGCTTGCGGCCCGCGATGTCCATGGGGAGGGTGATGTTCTCCAGGGCGGTGAGGGTCGGCAGGAGGTTGAACGCCTGGAAGATGAAGCCGATCTTGTCCCGGCGCAGCTTGGTCAGCTGCTTGTCCTTGAGGGAGCCGAGCTCGGTGTCACCGATGCGGACCGAGCCGGAGGAGAAGGAGTCCAGTCCCGCGACGCAGTGCATCAGCGTGGACTTGCCGGAGCCCGAGGGACCCATGATCGCGGTGAACTCGGCCTGCCGGAAGTCGACGGAGACCCGGTCCAGAGCGACCACCTGGGTCTCTCCCTGTCCGTAGACCTTCGACAGTTCCGTGGCGCGGGCGGCGACCAGGGTGGTCCGGTCGGCGAGGGGAGTGGTGGTCACGGAAGGGTGCTCCTTGTCGGTACGACGACGAGTGGACGACTGGTTCCATCGTCGGTGCCGATCCGCGCCGTGTAGTCACCCGCTGTTCCGGTTCCGAGGGGCGACTCGGGTCGGACCGCGCGACGCTGTGTCATACCTGGGGATGACACCCACCCCTGAGGGGGAATGGGCGACGGTTCGTCAGGTTCCGCTCGTTCGGGCGGTGAAATCACGTCATTCCACATAAGCCGTCCGACGTTGGTCGAAGGGCATGTGGCAAGTGCGGATGGCTCGTACCGTGGGCTGATGCACCCTCAGACGTCAATAAAATAAGACAACATCGGTCCGACCTTCCGCTGTTCGGGGGATCTGTCCCGATAGGCTCGGATCACTCGACGCGGAGCCCATGGCCTGCCCGGATGGTGGAATGCAGACACGGCGAGCTTAAACCTCGCTGCCCCTCGCGGGCGTACCGGTTCAAGTCCGGTTCCGGGCACCTCCGACACTTCCGTTCCCCGGCGTCTCCGGCGTCTCACGGCACCTCGTGATGAAGGATGCATCCTTCATTGAAGACTTCACCGCGTGACCGTTGACAGCGGGCCCCACCCGTCGGAAACTCACGTGAGCGAAGTGGTGAATAAAACTTCACTCAGCGAACAACGCTGGCGGCGCTCACCGGGGTCGTCGGAGCGCGAAGGAGCGTGTCGATGCGTACCACCGTCGGGATCATCGGAGCCGGACCGGCCGGCCTGCTGCTGGCGAGGCTGCTGCACAACGCGGGGATCGACTCCGTCGTACTGGAGAGCCGCGACCGGGCGTACGTGGAGCAGCGGCAGCGCGCCGGGATCCTGGAGCAGGGGACCGTGGACGTGCTGCGGGCCGCGGGCGTCGGCGAGCGCATGGACCGGGAGGGTCTGCGCCACGACGGCATCGAGCTGCGGTTCGCGCGCAGGCGCCACCGGATCGACTTCCCCGCGCTCACCGGTGGGCGGTCCGTCATGGTCTACGCCCAGACCGAGGTGTGCAAGGACCTCATCGCGCTCCAGCTCAAGGAGGGCGGACCGGTGCTCTTCGAGGCGGAGGCGCTGGCCGTCGAGGGGGCCGACACCGACCGCCCCCGGGTGCGCTTCAGGCACGAGGGGCGCGAGGACGTCCTGGAGTGCGCGTACGTCGTCGGGTGCGACGGCTTCTGGGGTGTGGCCCGCAAGGCGATCCCCGAGGAGCTCACACGGGTCTTCGAGCGGACCTACCCCTTCGGCTGGCTGGGGATCCTCGCCGACGTGCCCCCCTCGCACGACGAGCTCGTCTACGCCCGCCACGACCGCGGTTTCGCCCTGCTGTCCATGCGCTCGCCGACCGTCTCCCGGCTCTACCTCCAGGTGCCCGAGGGCACGGACGCGCAGGAGTGGGGCGACGAGGAGATCTGGGACGAACTGGAGCGCCGGTTCGAGACCGACGACGACTGGCGGCTCCGCAGGGGTCCCGTCACCGCCAAGTCCGTCACCCCCATGCGCAGCCACGTGCACGAGCCGATGCGTCACGGGCGGCTCTTCCTGGCCGGTGACGCCGCCCACATCGTGCCGCCGACGGGCGCCAAGGGGCTGAACCTCGCGGTGGGGGACATCGTGACCTTCGCGCGGGCGCTGGCGCACGAGAGGGAGACCGGGTCCGGCGAGCTCCTCGACGCCTACTCCGAGACCTGCCTGCGGCGGGTGTGGCAGGCCGAGCGGTTCTCGTACGAGATGACGACCCTGCTGCACCGCTCGCCCGACGCGACGCCCTTCGACGACCGTATCCAGCTGGCCCGGCTGGAGCGGCTCGCCTCCGCGCACGGCGCCGAGCAGGACCTCGCCGAGGGGTACACCGGCTTCGCCCTCGACTGAAAGCCACGGACGGGGGAACCGGAGGGGTCCGTACCGGCGTTGTAACGGTGCGGGGAATGCCAGGTCGAACCCTGGTGTTCCCGGTCACAAGAGGGGAAAGATCCTCCCCAGGCACTAGAGGCTTTCTTTTGCCTACCCATTACTCTTGAGCCAAGGCCACGCACGGTGGCTATGGAGGAGTGAAATGAGGAGCAGCAACCCGGTCTTCTCGCGACGGGGGTTCAGCCGCGACAACGGCCACGCGGGCTTCAACGCCCAGCCGCAGGCCGGGGGCCCCGCTGTCGGAACGCAGGGAAACCCGTACGCGCAGGGCGCCCCGCAGGGCGGCAGCCCGTACGCGCAGAATCCTTACGCTCAGAACCCGTACGCCCCGCAGGACCTGCAGCACGGCGCACCGCCGCAGGCCCCGCCCGCCGCCGGCCGCATGACGATGGACGACGTCGTCGCGCGTACGGCCATGACGCTCGGCACCGTCACCGTCGGCGCCGTCCTCGCCTGGGTCCTGCTGCCGGTCACGTCGAGCAGCTTCGGCCTGGCCATCGGCTCAGCACTCATCGCGATGGTCTTCGCGCTGGTGCAGTCGTTCAAGCGCAAGGCCTCGCCCGCGCTGATCCTGGCGTACGCCGCCTTCGAGGGTGTCTTCCTCGGCGTGATCAGCGAGATGTTCAACAGCCGGTGGAGCGGAGCGCCCTTCCAGGCCGTGCTCGGCACCATGGCGGTGTCCGGCGCCACCCTGCTGATCTACAAGGCGGGCTGGATCCGCGTCACCGCCCGGTACGCGCGCATCGGTATGGCCATCGCGATCGCCTTCGTGCTGGTCATGGCGGTCAACCTGCTGCTGGTCGTCTTCGGTGTCGCCGATGACGGTGGCCTGCGCAGCATGGGCCCGCTGGGCGCGATCGTGGGTATCCTCGCGATCGTCCTGGGCGCGTTCTTCCTGACGCTCGACTTCAAGCAGATCGAGGACGGCATCGCCTACGGCGCGCCGCGCGAGGAAGCCTGGCTGGCCGCGTTCGGCCTGACCATGAGCCTCGTGTGGATCTACCTGGAGATGCTGCGTCTGGTCGCCATCTTCAGCGGCAACGACTAGCGAACCCACGATCGAAGGGCCCGCGAACCAAGGTTCGCGGGCCCTTCGGTATTTTCGGGTGAAGGAGGTGAGCGAAACCGCTCAGAGCAGTTTGCGCGCGGCCCTCCTCAGGTCGTACTCGTGGATGATTGCCTTGGCGTGGCCGTACGCGAGGTCGTGCTCGGCGCGGAGCCAGCTGACCTTCTCCTCGAAGCGGAAGAGAGCGGGGCCTTCGTCGACGGTGCGCAGCCAGTCGGAGATCTCACGACCGGTGCAGTGGGGGATGCGGGCGAGCAGATTGCGATGGGTCTCCGCGGAGAAGACTTGGGACATCGGCGCCTCCGGACGCATGGGATGTAAGCCGGTCCTTCAAGTCACCGTGCCTGAGGGTCGGCCCGTTGGCAACAGTCCAGATGAGGCGCGTAGGGTCGGCGCGTGCTTGATACGACGCCTTTGACGCGGGCCGTGGAACATTTCGCCGACCGGTTGCGCGCCGCTCCGCAGAGCCGGCTGCAGCGGGGAGCCGCCGCCGAGGCGCTGGAGCTGGCCAGGGATTTGTCACTGCGTGCCCAGCGGCTGGAGGACCCCTCGCGTGACCCCCGCCAGATGCCCGACGCGGGGATGTTCGCCGCGGCGGACCAGGTCACCGTGGCCGGGAACGATCTTGCCGAGGTGCTGACGGCCGAGGACGAGGTCATGGAGGCGGTGAACCTCGTGGAGGAGGCGCAGAAGAGGGCGGGGATCTGAAGGGTGCGTGGTCCGGCCGTGGCCGGTCGCGCCCACGCGGCGGAGCCGCGGACGGCATGAAAAAGCGCCCCTCGAAGGGGGCGCTTTCTGCCGGGGCGTGCCGTCACGACGAGGCCGTGACCTGACCCCTACAGCGAGGCTATGACCCTGTCCGCCAGGACGTAGACGCTCTCCTCGCCGCACTCGAAGGTGAGGGCGTAGGCGCCCGAGACCCCCGAGCCGCCGAGCAGGACCGGCGGGTGGCCGGTCCGCAGCGACTCGGCGAGGCGTTCGGCGGTCTCACGATGGCCCGGGGTCATGCAGAGCGTGGTGCCGTCGGCGAAGACGTACACGTCGAGGGTGCCGAGCGGGCCGGGACGGACGTCCGCCAGCTCCGTGCGGGAGTCGGCGAGGTCCTCCAGGCAGGCCACCGTACGTTCGTGGTCGTTCGCCACGGGTGACTGGACCGGTACGAAGTCGGGGTGCGAGGGGTGGCGCCGGCGGGCCGCGGCCAGTTCGGGGGAGTCCCCGGCGAACTCGTCGGCGTCGGCGGCGGGCTCGGTCACCGGCTCCAGGTGTTCGAGACCCGCGAAGTCCGACTGACGGGGCAGGAACAGCTCACTGTCGGGCAGACCGAGCAGGGTCGGCGCGTCGGTGACGTCACGCGCCTCCTGGGCGGCCCAGAACGCCCGGGCCTCGGCGAGCTCACGCTCGCGCTCCTCGGCGAGCGCCTCGGCGACCGCCGCGCGTATCTCGTCGGCGTCCGCGGTCCCGCGGGCGGCCGGCACGAGGCCGCGTACGGCCGTGGCACGGCTCCGGGCGAGCTCGGTGTGCAGGGCGGCCACCTGCCGGCGCAGTGCCAGCAGGGTGCGCAGAACGGCGACGCCCACGGCCGTGGTGGTGGCTGTGGCGAGCAGCAGAGCAAGAGACGTGGTGCTCACTGACGTACTCCCGGTTCAAAGTCGACCCCCGACTTCCTACATCAGCTTGAAGGGCGGACTAACCAGCTGTCAGTGCGTAACGTCACGAAAGGGGCAGGACTTTCGGCCTGGTGTTTAGTTGCGTAACCGCCCTGACCTGCGTAAATCCCTTTCCGGAGGGAGATAGGTCACATCCTGGGGGAGATTGGATCACAAAACGACCCGGAGTCCCTGCGGTTACGGGACTTCGGGTCGTTTCGGTGACTGTGCGTTCAACTCCCGCTACTGTGCGGGGTCTTCGGCTCGGACGCGTTCCCGGGTACTAGCTCAGGCGCTCGATGACCATCGCCATGCCCTGGCCGCCGCCCACGCACATCGTCTCCAGGCCGAACTGCTTGTCGTGGAACTGGAGCGAGTTGATGAGGGTGCCGGTGATGCGGGCACCGGTCATGCCGAAGGGGTGGCCTACCGCGATGGCGCCGCCGTTCACGTTCAGCTTCTCCAGCGGGATGTCCAGGTCGCGGTAGGAGGGGATCACCTGGGCGGCGAACGCCTCGTTGATCTCGAACAGGTCGATGTCGCCGACGGTCAGACCGGCGCGGGAGAGGGCCTGCTTCGACGCCTCCACCGGGCCGAGGCCCATGATCTCGGGGGAGAGCCCGGTGACACCGGTCGAGACGATCCGGGCCAGCGGGGTCAGGCCGAGCTCGCGGGCCTTCGTGTCGGACATGATCACGAGGGCGGCGGCGCCGTCGTTGAGGGGGCAGCAGTTGGCCGCCGTGACCATGCCGTCGGGGCGGAAGACCGGCTTGAGGCCCTGGACGCCGTCGAGCGTGACGCCGGCGCGCGGGCCGTCGTCCTTGCTGACGACCGTGCCGTCCGGCGTGGTCACCGGGGTGATCTCGCGCTCCCAGAAGCCGTTCTTGACGGCTTCCTCGGCGAGGTTCTGCGAGCGGACACCGAACTCGTCCATGTCCTGGCGGGTGACGCCCTTGATACGGGCGAGGTTCTCCGCGGTCTGGCCCATCGCGATGTACGCGTCCGGGACGACGCCGTCCTCGCGCGGGTCGTGCCAGGAGGCGCCCTCGCTCGCGGCGACCTCCGCGGTACGGGCCTCCGCCTCCGCGAAGAACGGGTTGTGCGTGTCGGGCAGGCTGTCGGAGTTGCCCTTCGTGAAGCGGGAGACCAGCTCGACGCCCGCCGAGATGAAGACGTCGCCCTCGCCGGCCTTGATGGCGTGCAGGGCCATGCGGCTCGTCTGGAGCGACGAGGAACAGTAACGGGTGATCGTGCAGCCGGGGAGGTGGTCCATGCCCATCTGCACGGCGACGATGCGGCCGAGGTTGTTGCCCTGCTCGCCGCCGGGGAGGCCGCAGCCGAGCATCAGGTCGTCGATGTCCCTCGGGTCGAGCTCCGGGACCTTGGCGAGGGCCGCCTGGATGATGGTCGCGGTGAGGTCGTCGGGGCGCAGGTCCTTGAGGGAACCCTTGAAGGCGCGGCCGATGGGGGAGCGGGCGGTCGAGACGATCACGGCTTCGGGCATCACGGCTCCATTGGCGTTACGAGGGTGTAGGCGGACCTGACTGGGAAGCTACCCGTAGGTATGGGCGGGGTCACGGGGGTGGGGGTGTGACGCGGGACGCACTTTCCAAGCGCTTGCTTTTTCCTCGCTGCATGTCCCAGCCCCGGGGGCTTTGCCCCCAGGCCCCCTTGGGCTTCGCCCCAGGCCCCCTTGGGCTTCGGTCTGGGGGCCACCTGGGGGTTCGCCCCCCGGTCCCCTTGGGATTTGGCTGCGGGTTCGGTGGGGGCTGGGCGCGCAGTTCCCCGCGCCCCTGACGGGGCGGGGGCCCTGCGGCCTTGACCACCGCGGGGTTCCTCGCGCCCCTGACGGGGCGGGGGTGGGGGCCCGTGGCCTTGGCCGCCGCAGGGTCCTTGTGCTCCTGACGGGGCGGGGGTCTGCGGCCTGGCCGCCACGCCGTTCCGGGCGCCCCTGGCGGGGCAGGTTCCGTGCCCTGGTCGCCATTCGGTTCCCCGCGACCCTTCGGGAGCGGGGAAGTGTGTGGTCAGGCTGATGTGGGGGCCGGGTCTGTGGCTGGGACGCGCCTGCGGCGGCGGCGTTTGAGGAGGGCCCAGGGGCCGCGCGGGCCCGTGGGCATCGCGGCCGCCACCTCCGTGCCCGGCTCCGAGGCCGCCTCCGCGGCGGCTCGTGCCACGGGCAGGAAGCCCTCGCGGCGGGAGACGTCCGGGCGCTCCTCGTCCGCGGGCCACAGGCCCAGCGCGGCACAGACCGTGGGCAGCACGGCCATCGCCGCCGTCGCGTACCCCTCCGCCGAGGGGTGGTAGTTGTCGGGGCCGAACAGCTCCCGCGGGTTCGCCGCGAACTCCGGGCCCAGCAGGTCGCCCAGCGACACCGTCCGCCCGCCCTGTTCGACCGTGCCGATGGTCTGCGCGGCCGCCAGCTGACGCGAGGCGCGCTTCGCCAGCCACCGCAGCGGCTGCTGGACCGGCTCGATGGACCCCAGGTCGGGACAGGTGCCCACGACCACCTCGGCACCCGCCGTGCGGAGTCTGCGAACCGCCGCCGAAAGGTGCCGGACCGACCGCGTCGGTGGCATCCGGTGCGTCACGTCGTTCGCGCCGATCATGATCACGCACACCTCGGGCACCCCGTCCGGGTCCCCGAGGGCCAGGACGACCTGGCGGTCCAGGTCGTCCGACTGGGCGCCCGGCAGAGCCACGTTCCGCAGCCGCACCGGCCGTTCCGCCACTGCGGCGAGCCCGGACGCGATCAGCGCCCCCGGCGTCTGCCGGGCCCGGTGCACGCCCTGCCCGGCCGCCGTCGAATCACCGAGCATCGTCAGGCGCAACGGGACCTGCGAGCCGGCGTACGCATACCCGTACAGTCCCTCCGCGCTCGGCGGACGGGGACTGTGCCCGTTTCCCACCTGCCGCTTCGCCAGCTGCACCTCGGCCAGCACCACTCCGACCGTCGCCGCGCCCAGCAGCCCGATCCCGCCGCCGCCGTACGCCGCGCCCGCGGCGATCCGCCGTGCCACCCTCGCTCTCGACAAACTCGTCATGCGAAGCCGCCACCTCCTTCTAGCCGTACACCCACTCCTTGCCCCGTACAGACCGTCGGCCAATCTCAACGCGACGTGAACGCCCAGGAGGGGGCTTAGGCTGACGGCACCACCCCGACCACTTCTTTTCCAGCTCCGGAGACAACGGTGCAATTCCACGACTCGATGATCAGTCTCGTCGGCAACACCCCGCTGGTGAGGCTCAACAGCGTGACCGCCGGCATCCAGGCGACCGTCCTCGCGAAGGTCGAGTACTTCAACCCCGGCGGCTCCGTGAAGGACCGCATCGCCGTGCGCATGATCGAGGCCGCCGAGAAGAGCGGCGCGCTCCAGCCCGGTGGCACGATCGTCGAGCCGACCAGCGGCAACACGGGTGTGGGCCTCGCCATCGTGGCCCAGCAGAAGGGCTACAAGTGCATCTTCGTGTGCCCCGACAAGGTGAGCACCGACAAGATCAACGTGCTGCGGGCCTACGGGGCCGAGGTCGTCGTCTGCCCCACCGCCGTCGACCCCGAGCACCCCGACTCGTACTACAACGTCTCCGACCGGCTCGTGAAGGAGACGCCCGGAGCCTGGAAGCCCGACCAGTACTCCAACCCCCACAATCCCCTCTCGCACTATCACTCCACCGGCCCCGAGCTGTGGGAGCAGACGGAGGGGCGCATCACCCACTTCGTCACGGGTGTGGGGACCGGCGGCACCATCTCCGGCACCGGGCGCTACCTCAAGGACGCCAGTGACGGGAAGGTCCAGGTAGTCGGCGCCGACCCCGAGGGGTCCGTGTACTCCGGCGGGTCCGGGCGGCCGTATCTGGTGGAGGGCGTCGGCGAGGACTTCTGGCCGACCGCGTACGACCGGACCGTCGCCGACGAGATCGTCGCCGTGTCCGACAAGGACTCCTTCCAGATGACCCGGCGGCTGGCCAAGGAGGAGGGGCTGCTCGTCGGCGGCTCCTGCGGCATGGCCGTCGTGGCCGCGCTGCGCGTCGCCGAGCGGCTCGGTCCGGACGATGTGGTGGTCGTGCTGCTGCCCGACAGCGGGCGCGGCTACCTCAGCAAGATCTTCAACGACGAGTGGATGGCCGACTACGGGTTCCTGGAGGACGAGGGCCCCAGCGCCCGGGTCGCCGACGTCCTCAGCGACAAGGTGCACGGGGCCATCCCGTCCCTCGTCCACATGCACCCGGACGAGACGGTCGGCGAGGCGATCGAGGTGCTGCGCGAGTACGGCGTCTCGCAGATGCCGATCGTGAAGCCGGGCGCGGGTCACCCGGACGTGATGGCCGCCGAGGTCGTGGGCTCCGTCGTCGAACGGGAGCTGCTCGACGCCCTGTTCACCCAGCGGGCCTCGCTCTCCGACCCGCTGGAGAAGCACATGTCGGCGCCGCTGCCCCAGGTCGGCTCCGGTGAGCCGGTCGGCGACCTGATGACCGTGCTCGGCGGGGCCGACGCGGCGATCGTCCTCGTCGAGGGCAAGCCCACCGGAGTCGTCAGCCGGCAGGACCTGCTGTCCTTCCTGGCCAAGGGTGGTCGGCAGTAGGAAGTTCCGGTGAACTGCTGGCGTCGGAGGGGAACTTGCGGCGTGAGCGATCACGGTGGAACTTCGCGGAAGTGGTACGAGCACGTCACGTCCGCGCAGCACACGCTTAACACGCGTACGGCAGATTGGTGGATGTCGGCAAGGCGGCGGAGGTACCTCCCAGGCGTTCAGCGCTGGGGGAGGCTCCCCGTCCGGGCCGGCACCGAAACGGCGTCAAGGACCTTCCGGAGCGGCTCCCGGACCTCCATGGACGCCACGGACGCGTAAGCCCGGCCCTGACCCGGCGCGCGTCCCTCGCGGGGACCGCCGTCGTCCCGCCCCCCGGCAACGGGGGTGCGGCGGTTCCCGCGCAAGCTTCACGAAGGGCCCGGTACCTGACTGGTACCGGGCCCTTCGTCACGCCTGGACCGGCGCTGCTCCCGCGGGCGTGGCCGCCCGCCGTCGTGGTCCCTCAGCAGGAGGCCGCCGGCATCGCCTCGGGGCGGCTCATCCCTCCCACTCGCTGTCCTTGGAGGACTTGCGGCGCTTGCTGAAGAAGTCCGGCGAGAGGCGCGCGGCCTGGACCACGTTGACCCCCACGATGCCCGCCCAGGCGACCAGGAGGCCGGGCAGCTCGGCGACACCGCCGCCGATGGCGGACAGGGGGATCGCGAGGACGAGGGAGACGATGCCGAAGCCGAAACGCTCGCCCCAGGAGTCGGAGGACCCCTTGGGGGACCGTGCGTCGCGGGCCACCGCCATCTGCTGTTCCGCGAGCTGGCGGCGCACGCGGCGGTCGACCGTGCCGTCCAGGCGCTGCTCGACCTTTTCCAGGAACGAGTCGATCAGTGCGGACTCGTACTCCTCGCCCAGTTCCCTGCGTGCGTGCAAGGTGGCGTCGAGTTCCTTCTTCAGTTCGGCGTCGGGGGCTTCCATACCGGTCATGGTGTCCAAGGTAGGGAGCCGGAGCCCTATTGGCACGGGGGTTAGCCCCCCGGTCCGCACTGGGCTGTTCCCCACCGGGTCCGAGAGGACGGCGTGGAGCAGGGGTGTCCCTTGCCCGGCTGCATATAGTCATGCAGAGTTCTCCGTACGTGAATAGCTTGTCGATGGTGCGGTGCCGGACGCTGTTGCCCGTGGCCGCCGGGCAGGAACCGTCTCCCGGACCGAAGGGGGTGCGCTCTATGGCGTCCCGTGATGCGGACGAGCCGCGTGCGGCAGCAACCGGCCTCGTGGTGCTGGACGGCCACAGCACGTGTGTCGACGACGTCGTACGACTCGCCCACGGGTCCGCGCGGCCCGTCCCCGCCGCCGACGGGATGAAGCGCGTCGAGGAGTCCTGGGACGCGGCCCGGCGCATCGCCGCGACCGGCCGCGTGTACGGCCGGTCCACCGGAGTCGGCGCCAACCGGAACGAGGACGTGCCCACCGAGGCGGCCGCCGAGCACGGCCTGCGCCTGCTGCGCAGCCATGCCGGGGCCATCGGGGACGAGCTGCCCGCGCGGCAGGTCCGGGCGATGCTCGCCGTGCGCGCCAACCAGCTCCTCGCGGGCGGGGCGGGCCTGCGCCCCACCGTCGTCACCGCGTTGTGCGAGGCGCTGGAGACCGGGGCGTACCCCGTCGTGAACGAGTTCGGCTCGGTGGGGACCGGGGACATCGCGGCGCTGGCCCAGCTGGGGCTGGCCCTGGCGGGGGAGCACCCCTGGCGGGGGGCGGACGCGCCGACCGGTGTGCGCG
>NZ_JAHRIB010000079.1 GCF_019090165.1 Streptomyces sp. BV286 | reverse complement strand
CGACCTCGCGGGCCACGCGGGTGACCTCGTCGGCGAAGGCGGAGAGCTGGTCGACCATGGTGTTGATCGTCGACTTCAGCTCCAGGATCTCGCCCTGGGCGTCGACGGTGATCTTCTGGCTCAGGTCGCCGTTGGCGACGGCCGTCGTCACCTGGGCGATGTTGCGGACCTGCGAGGTCAGGTTCGACGCCATGAAGTTGACGTTGTCGGTGAGGTCCTTCCAGACCCCGGAGACGCCACGCACCTGGGCCCGGCCGCCGAGGCGGCCCTCCGTGCCGACCTCACGGGCCACCCGCGTCACCTCGTCGGCGAAGGCGGAGAGCTGGTCGACCATCGTGTTCACGGTCAGCTTCAGTTCGAGCAGCTCGCCGGTCGCCTCGACCGTCACCGTGCGGGTCAGGTCGCCGCGCGCCACCGCCGTGGTGACCAGGGCGATGTCACGGACCTGGGCGGTCAGCCGGGACGCCATCGTGTTGACCGCCTCGGTCACGTCCCGCCAGCTTCCCGAAAGGCCCGTCACCTTGGCGCGCCCGCCGAGGCGGCCCTCCGTGCCGACCTCGCGCGCCACCCGGGTCACCTCGCCCGTGAACAGGGACAGCTGGTCGACCATCTTGTTGACGGCCCGGCCCAACCGGCGCAGGTCACCCCGGAGTTGACGGTTCCCGTCGTGCAGGTCGACCCGCTGCGTCAGGTCGCCGCCCGCCACCGCGTCGAGGACGCGCGTCGCGTTGGCGGCCGGTGCCACCAGGGCGTCGAGCAGTTGGTTCACGTCGTTGATCCGGGTCGTCCAGTGGCCCTGGCCGGGGCTCGCGGAGAGCCGCTCGTCCAGCCGGCCGTGGCGCACGATCTCCCGGCGGACCCGCTGGGCCTCCGCGTTGAAGTGCAGACTCCGGTCCAGGATCTGGTTGAAGACCGTGCTCAGTTCGGCCACCATGCCGTGCCCCGTCTCGGGCACCTTGCTGAAGTCACCGTCCCGGGCGGCGGTCATGGCGGCGAGCAGCTGACGCAGATCCGAGGCCCGGATCTGTCCGTCTCCGGGCACATGCGTAGCACTGTTCTCACTCATGGTGGCCCACTTCGGTAACTCGGTGCTTATGGGCGTGGCCAGTCTGTCACTCTGTCCGCATCGCCTGAGGCGTAATCGTCCGAACTGCTCCGGGAGCCGCACAGTGGGCGCCATACCGACGCAACGGGAGTTCCTGCCCCGCGCTCCTGGGGTCGCGGTGCGCCCGCACACGGTGGCGCGCACGTCGTTACCGGGCAATCCTCTCGCGCCGGGCGCGGCCCGCAGGTTCGTCCGCGCCGCGCTGGCGGACTGGACCGAACTGGCCCTGCCTGGCGCCGAGTCGCTCACCGATCGGCTCGTCGGTGACGCCATGGTGGTCGTCAGTGAACTCGTGACGAACGCCGTCGTGCACGCCGGCACGGACGTGGAGCTGCTGTGCCGGCTCGACAACTGCACGGAGGGCTGCCCGGGGGCCGCGCCGGGAGGCACGGCCTCCGCGTTTCCGGGACCGGCGGCCGTCCCGGCGGCCCGGACGGCAGCCTCCCGCAACGGAGCGGGCAGCGCGGACGGTCCGGGCCCCACCAACGGGACGGGCCCGATGAACAAGCCGGGCAGTCCGAACGGACCGGGCACCCCGAGCGGACCGGGCACCGCGAACGGGGCCGGTCCCACCCACACCACAGGCCCCCAGCACAGGCCGGTGTCCGAGGGCGGGCCCGGCGCGGGCGCCCTCGTCATAGAGGTCTCCGACCACCACCCCGCACGCGTCGTCCGCGACGACGGCGCCGAGCCGCCGCACGACACCGTCGAGTACGGCCGAGGCCTGCGCCTCGTCTCCGCGCTCGCCGACGCCTGGGGCATCACCTACCGCACCGGCGTCAAGACCGTGTGGGCGCGGCTGTCCGTCGAGGGGGTCGCGGCCGCCGAGGAGGTGGAGGCCTACGCGGGCGAGCACGCCCTGCGGCGCGGACAGCGGGCCTCCGAGATCCTCGCCCCCGCGCCCCGGCGCAGCGTGCAGGACCAGGAGTGGCTCAACCGCGGCGCCCTGTCCTTCCTCGCCGAGGCCTCCGACCTGCTCGGCGGGCAGCTCGACGAGGACCTGGTCGCCGCGCTCACCGGGCAGCTGCTCGTGCCGCGGCTCGCCGACTGGTGCGCGGTGTGGCTGGAGGACGAGACCCCGGGCCGCTCCGACGGGGGCGCCGCCGGAGCACCGCGGCTCGCCCGCGTCTGGCACGGCAGCGAGAACCGCATGGAGGAACTGCGCCGGTTCCTGGAGAAGGACCCGCCCGAGCTGCCCGAGTCGGCGCGCTCCGGGCCCGTACCCGTGCCGTGGCCCGCCGAGGCGCTGGGTGTGGGCGCGGACGACGGATCGGCCCTCGCCTACCGGCTGGTCGCGGGCGGCAGACCGCTGGGCACCCTCGTCATCGGGCGGGCCGGCCTGGACCGCTTCCCCGACGAGATCACGGGGCTCGTCGAGGACCTCAGCCGCCGGGTCGCGCTCGCCATCGGAGCTGCCCGGCAGTACGCGCGCCAGGCCACCATCAGCCGCGTACTGCAGCGCGGGCTGCTGCCCGGCGCGGTCGCCGAGATCCCCGGTGTGCGCAGCGCCCTCGTCTACGAACCGTGCGACAAGGGCGGACCGAGCGGGGACTTCTACGACCTCTTCCCCGCCGGAGACGGACGCTGGTGCTTCGCCCTCGGCGACGTACAGGGCAAGGGGCCCGAGGCGGCCGTCGTCATCGGCCTCGCCCGGCCCTGGCTGCGGCTGCTGGCCCGTGAGGGCTACGAGGTGCCCGACGTCCTCGACCGGCTCAACCAGCTCCTCCTCGACGACGCCACCGAGACCGCGGACGCGGCGGCCCGCGCCCTGGTCGCGGCGGGCGGCCGGGGGCTCGCCGGCGAGGGACCGCAGACCCGCTTCCTCTCCCTTCTCTACGGCGAGCTCGTACCCGTCGAGGGCGGCGGGGTGCTGTGCACGGTGGCCTCCGCGGGGCACCCGCTGCCCCTGCTCCTGGAGCCCGGCGGGAAGGTCGCCGAGATGGCCCAGCCGCAGACCCTCCTCGGCGTCTTCGAGGACGCCGGCTACCGCTGCGGGACCTTCGAGCTGCGGCCGGGCGACAGCCTCCTCTGCGTCACGGACGGTGTGACGGAGCGGCGCAACGGACACCGGCAGTTCGACGACGACGACGGACTCGCGGTCGCCCTCGCCGGCTGCGCGGGCCTGAGCGCCGAGCTGATCGCCGAGCGCATCCGACGGCTGGTCCACGAGTTCGGCGGAAAGCCGCCCGAGGACGACCTGGCCCTGCTGGTGCTGCAGGCGGAGTAGGCACAGCCGTCCGTACGGGACAATGGAGGACATGCCTTCCGCACTTCCCGACGGCGAGCCCGTCCCCGACGACGGGGCGCTGCCCGCGCACGCCCTGGCCGGCGCGGCCGACCGTCCGCTCGGGTTCTACCTCCATGTCCCGTACTGCGCGACACGCTGCGGCTACTGCGATTTCAACACGTACACGGCGACGGAGCTGCGGAGCTCGGGGGGCGTGCTGGCCTCCCGCGACAACTACGCCTCGATGCTGACCGACGAGGTCCGGCTGGCCCGCAAGACCCTCGGCGACGATCCGCGGCCCGTCCGCACGGTCTTCGTCGGCGGCGGTACGCCTACGCTGCTGGCCGCCGACGATCTCGTACGGATGCTGGGGGCGATCCGGGACGAGTTCGGGCTCGCGGACGACGCGGAGATCACGACCGAGGCGAACCCGGAGTCCGTGGACCCGGCCTACCTGGCCACCCTGAGGGCCGGCGGCTTCAACCGGATCTCCTTCGGCATGCAGAGCGCGCGGCAGCACGTGCTGAAGGTGCTGGACCGCACCCACACCCCCGGCCGGCCCGAGGCCTGCGTCGCCGAGGCCCGCGCGGCCGGCTTCGACCACGTCAACCTCGACCTCATCTACGGCACGCCCGGGGAGAGCGACGACGACTGGCGGGCCTCGCTCGACGCGGCGATCGGTGCCGGGCCCGACCACGTCTCGGCGTACGCGCTGATCGTCGAGGAGGGCACGCAGCTCGCGCGCCGCATCCGGCGCGGCGAGGTTCCGATGACGGACGACGACGTCCACGCGGACCGGTACCTGATCGCGGAGGACCGCCTCTCCGCGGCGGGCTTCTCCTGGTACGAGGTCTCCAACTGGGCCACGTCGCAGAGCGGCCGCTGCCTCCACAACGAGCTGTACTGGCGCGGGGCCGACTGGTGGGGGGCCGGGCCCGGCGCCCACAGCCATGTGGGCGGGGTGCGGTGGTGGAACGTCAAGCACCCGGGGGCGTACGCGGCGGCCCTCGCGGCGGGACGCTCGCCCGGGGCCGGGCGGGAACTCCTGTCGGACGAGGACCGGCGGGTGGAGCGCATCCTGCTGGAGCTCCGGCTCCTTGAGGGGGCGCCGCTGTCGCTGCTCCACGCGGACGGTCTCGCGGCTTCGCGGCGGGCGCTGTCCGACGGCCTGCTCCAGCCGGAGCCGTACGAGCGCGGGAGCGCGGTGCTCACCCTGCGGGGGCGGCTGCTCGCGGACGCGGTGGTGCGGGACCTGGTGGACTGAGTCACACCCCGGAGGGGCTGAAACCAGCCCCTCCAGCGGGTGAGGACGAGGCTGTGCGGGCCGACAGAGGGGTCCGGGGGCGGCAGCCTTCAGGGACGTGTTGCGGATCTCACTCCGGCGCCGTCACGAAGTCGATCAACTCCTCCACCCGGCCCAGCAGTTCCGGCTCCAGGTCCCGGTAGGAGTGGACGGACCCGAGGATCCGCTCCCACGCCGCACCCGTGTTCTCCGGCCAGCGCAGAGCCCGGCAGACGCCCGTCTTCCAGTCCTGCCCGCGCGGCACCCGGGGCCACCCCGGGATGCCCACGGACGCGGGCTTCACGGCCTCCCAGACGTCGATGTACGGATGGCCCACGACCAGCGCGTGCTCGCTCGTCACGGCCTCCGCGATCCGCGACTCCTTCGAGCCGGGGACCAGGTGGTCCACGAGGACCCCCAGCCGTGCGTCCGGCCCCGGACCGAACTCGTCGACGATGGCGGGCAGGTCGTCGACGCCCTCCAGATACTCCACGACGACCCCCTCGATGCGCAGGTCGTCACCCCACACCCGCTCCACCAGTTCGGCGTCGTGGCGGCCCTCGACGTAGATGCGCCCCGCCCGGGCCACCCGGGCCCGCGCCCCCGGCACGGCGACGGACCCCGACGCCGTACGCGTGGGGCGCACCGGCCCGGCGGACGGGCGTACGAGCGTCACCACGCGCCCCTCCAGCAGGAAGCCGCGCGGCTCCAGCGGGAACACCCGGTGCTTGCCGAAGCGGTCCTCCAGCGTGACCGTGCCCGCCTCGCAGCGGATCACGGCACCGCAGAACCCGGTCCCGGGCTCCTCGACCACGAGTCCCGGCTCGGCCGCGACCTCGGGCACGGGCTTGGGCTTCTTCCACGGAGGGGTCAGGTCCGGTGAGTACTGGCGCATTCGGATGACGATAGGAGAAGGCCCCGGCCAGGTGCGCCGACCCCCCTCGCGACACGCCGGAAGGTCGTCTACGACACGCCGAAACGCCGTGCCAGCGCGTCCCGTTGGGCCCGGACGAACGCCGCGTCCACCACCGCCCCGTGCCCGGGCACGTACACCGCGTCCTCGCCCCCGAGGTCGAGCAGCCGGTCCAGGGCCGCCGGCCAGTGCGAGGGCACCGCGTCGGGGCCGGCCTGGGGCTCGCCCGACTCCTCGACCAGGTCACCGCAGAAGACGATCTCGGGGGAGTCCGTGCCGGGCCCCGCTGACACCAGTACGGCCAGGTCATGGGCGGTGTGTCCCGGACCGACGTTCGCCAGCAGCACCTGCCGGCCCCCGCCCAGGTCGAGCGTCCATTCTCCCGAGACGAGGTGCCTCGGCCGGACGAGGAGGTCCGCCGCCCCGGCCGCCTCCTCCGGATCGGCGCCGTTGCGCACCGCGTCCGCGCACAACTCGTCCCGGCCGTCGGCGAGCACCCGCTCAAGACCCACCGCGCCGAACACCTCGACCCCCGCGAACGCCGACGCCCCGAAGACATGGTCGAAGTGCGGGTGCGTGAGCGCGAGATGCGTGATCCGCCCGCCGCCGAGCAGCCGTCGCGCCCGTGCCCGCAGCCGCGCGCCCTCCCGCACACTCGATCCCGCGTCGATCATGAGCGCCGCGTCCTCGCCCACCACGAGCCCGACCGTGCAGTCCCAGACCGGCAGGCGGAACCGGCCGGCGTAGGCGGCCAGCTCCTCCCATCCGGACTCTTCCCGCCCGGCCTCTTCCCAAGTCACCGTCATGCGCCGACGCTAACCCCATGTTCCCGACAGAGCGGGACAGCCCCGTACACGTCGCCGCGACATCGCAGGCCCGCCCTTGCCCGGGTCGTACCAACCGGCCGTACACTGGGCCGGGGATGCTGGCACTCGTGCGCGCTGAGTGCCAGGCGAAGGCGATCGAAGGCCGGTCGACGGCCGCGGGGAAACCATCTGGAGGTGTGCGCGATGCTCAGTGAACGCAGGCTCGAAGTACTGCGCGCCATCGTCCAGGACTACGTGGGCACGGAGGAGCCGGTCGGCTCCAAGGCGCTCACGGAGCGTCACCGGCTGGGTGTCTCACCGGCGACCGTCCGCAACGACATGGCGGTCCTGGAGGACGAGGGCTACATCGCCCAGCCGCACACCAGCGCCGGCCGCATCCCCACGGACAAGGGCTACCGGCTCTTCGTCGACAAGCTCGCGGGTGTCAAGCCGATGACCGCGCCGGAGCGGCGGGCGATCCACCACTTCCTGGACGGCGCCGTCGACCTCGACGACGTCGTGGGGCGGACCGTGCGGCTCCTCGCGCAGCTCACCCGGCAGGTCGCCGTCGTCCAGTACCCCTCGCTCACGCGCTCGACCGTGCGTCATGTGGAGCTGCTGTCGCTGGCCCCGGCCCGCGTCATGCTCGTACTGATCACGGACACCGGCCGCGTCGAGCAGCGCATGGTGGACTGCCCGGCCCCCTTCGGGGAAGCCTCACTGGCGGACCTGCGCGCGCGGCTCAACAGCCGGGTCGCGGGCCGCCGTTTCGCGGACGTCCCGCAACTGGTGCAGGATCTCCCCGATGCTTTCGAGGCGGAGGACCGGGGTACGGTCGCGACGGTGCTCTCGACTCTCCTGGAGACACTCGTCGAGGAGACCGAGGAGCGGCTGATGATCGGCGGCACCGCCAATCTGACCCGCTTCGGACATGATTTTCCCCTCACCATCCGTCCGGTGCTGGAGGCGTTGGAGGAGCAGGTCGTGCTCCTCAAACTCCTGGGTGAGGTCAATGATTCGGGCATGGCCGTACGGATCGGTCACGAGAACGCCCATGAGGGACTCAACTCCACTTCGGTGGTCTCCGTCGGCTACGGTTCGGGCGGCGAAGCAGTGGCAAAACTCGGCGTGGTCGGACCGACGCGCATGGATTACCCCGGAACGATGGGAGCGGTACGAGCGGTGGCACGGTACGTAGGACAGATCCTGGCGGAGTCGTAAGTGGCCACGGACTACTACGCCGTACTCGGCGTGCGCCGCGACGCGTCCCAGGACGAGATCAAGAAGGCATTCCGGCGGCTCGCACGCGAGCTGCACCCGGACGTCAACCCCGATCCGAAGACGCAGGAGCGCTTCAAGGAGATCAACGCCGCGTACGAGGTGTTGTCGGACCCGCAGAAGAAGCAGGTCTACGACCTCGGCGGCGACCCGCTGTCCCAGGCGGGCGGCGGTGGCGCGGGCGGCTTCGGCGCCGGCGGCTTCGGGAACTTCTCGGACATCATGGACGCGTTCTTCGGTACGGCGTCGCAGCGGGGCCCGCGGTCGCGCACGCGGCGCGGCCAGGACGCGATGATCCGGCTGGAGGTCGAGCTCGACGAGGCGGCCTTCGGCACGACGAAGGACATCCAGGTCGACACGGCCGTCGTCTGCACCACCTGCAGTGGTGAGGGCGCCGCTCCCGGCACGTCCGCGCAGACCTGTGACATGTGCCGCGGTCGCGGCGAGGTGTCCCAGGTCACGCGGTCCTTCCTGGGCCAGGTCATGACGTCCCGGCCGTGTCCGCAGTGCCAGGGCTTCGGGACGGTCGTTCCCACGCCGTGCCCCGAGTGCGCGGGCGACGGGCGCGTCCGCTCGCGCCGGACCCTGACCGTGAAGATCCCCGCGGGTGTCGACAACGGCACCCGGATCCAGCTCGCGGGCGAGGGCGAGGTCGGCCCCGGCGGCGGCCCCGCCGGTGACCTGTACGTGGAGATCCACGAGCTGCCGCACAACATGTTCCAGCGGCGCGGCGACGACCTGCACTGCACGGTCACCATCCCGATGACCGCGGCGGCGCTGGGGACGAAGGTCCCGCTGGAGACGCTCGACGGGCTCGAAGAGGTCGACATCCGTCCGGGCACCCAGTCCGGTCAGTCGATCCCGCTGCACGGGCGCGGGGTCACGCACCTGCGCGGCGGCGGGCGGGGCGACCTCATCGTCCACGTCGAGGTCATGACGCCGACGAAGCTCGACCCCGAGCAGGAGCGCGTCCTGCGGGAGCTGGCCATCCTGCGGGGCGAGGAGCGGCCCACGGGGCAGTTCCAGCCGGGGCAGCAGGGATTGTTCTCCCGGCTGAAGGACGCCTTCAACGGCCGTACCTGAGCGGTGACCGCCGGGCTCGCCGCGGGATGATTCCTGTGGCTTATGCCCGGCGGAAGGCCGGATTCGGACTTGTACGGAGGACGTGACAACATGCCGTCATGTCCTCCGCGCTGACCGGTCTTTTCCCTCACCCGATCGTGCAGGCCCCCATGGCGGGCGGCGTCTCCGTGCCGCACCTCGCCGCGGCGGTGTCCGAGGCCGGAGGGCTCGGTTTCCTCGCCGCCGGGTACAAGACGGCCGACGGCATGTACCAGGACATCAAGCAGCTGCGGGGGATCACGAGCCGCCCGTTCGGCGTGAACCTGTTCATGCCACAGCCCGAGTACGCCGACCCGGCCGCCGTCGAGGTCTACGCCCACCAGCTCGCCGGTGAGGCCTCCTGGTACCAGACCGAGCTGGGCGACCCCGACAGCGGACGCGACGACGGCTACGACGCCAAGCTCGCCGTCCTCCTCGACAACCCGGTGCCGGTCGTCTCCTTCCACTTCGGCTGCCCCACGCGCGACGTCCTGGACTCCCTCAGCCGGGCCGGCACCCTGACCCTGGTCACGGCGACCACCGCCGAGGAGGCACAGGCCGTGCAGTGGGCGGGCGCCGACGCGGTGATCGTGCAGGGCGTCGAGGCCGGGGGCCACCAGGGCACCCACCGCGACAACCCGGAGACCGACGGCTCCGGCATCGGACTGCTCTCGCTCGTCGCGCAGGTCCGCGAGACCGTGCAGATCCCGATCGTCGCGGCCGGCGGCATCATGCGCGGCAGCCAGATCGCCGCCGCGCTCGCCGCCGGCGCGGACCTCGCCCAGCTGGGCACCGCCTTCCTCGCCACACCCGAGTCCGGCGCCCACGCCGTGCACAAGCAGGCACTGACCAACCCCCTCTTCGTACGTACGCAGCTGACGCGCGCGTTCTCCGGCCGGCCGGCGCGGGGGCTGATGAACCGTTTCATGCGCGAGCACGGGCCGTACGCGCCCGCCGCCTATCCCGAGATCCACCACCTCACCTCCGAGCTGCGCAAGGCGGCGGCCAAGGCGGGGGACGCGCAAGGGATGGCGCTGTGGGCCGGGCAGGGGCACCGGCTCGCCCGCGAGCTGCCCGCGGGGCAGCTGGTGGAGGTGCTGGCGGCCGAACTCGCCGCCGCCAGGACAGCGTTGTCTTCCCGGCCGGGCGGGGGCGTGGCCCGATGACCGCCCCCGTGTTCGTGGTCGACGCGGTGCCCGGCGGGCCCGAGTTCGTGCTCGACGGCCCCGAGGGACGGCACGCCGTGTCCGTGAAGCGGCTGCGGTCCGGCGAGGACGTGGTGCTCACCGACGGGGACGGCCACTGGGCGGAGGGCGTCGTCAAGGCGGCCGAGGGCAAGGACCGGCTCGTCGTGACCGGCCTCCGGGTGCACGAGGAGCCCGTCCCGGCGCCCCGCATCACCGTCGTGCAGGCCCTGCCCAAGGGCGACCGCGGCGAACTCGCCGTCGAGACCATGACGGAGACCGGCGTCGACGGGATCGTCCCCTGGTCGGCGTCCCGCTGCATCACGCAGTGGCGGGGCGAGCGGGGCCTGAAGGCGCTCGGGAAGTGGCGGGCCACCGCCCGCGAGGCCGGCAAGCAGTCACGGCGCGTGCGTTTCCCGCGGGTCGCGGACGCGATGACGACCCGACAGGTTGCCGCGTTTCTCGCCACAGCGGACTTCGCGGCGGTACTGCACGAGGACAGGGAGTACCCGGGCGAGCCGCTCGCGACGGTCGAACTCCCCTCCACCGGCGAGATCGTGCTCGTCGTCGGCCCCGAAGGCGGCGTGTCCCCCGAGGAGTTGGAGACCTTCACGGCGGCCGGGGCGCGGACCTGCCGGCTGGGCCGCAGCGTGCTGCGCACATCGACCGCGGGGACGGCGGCGGTGGCACTGCTGCTGGGCCGCACGGGCCGCTGGTCCTGAACCTGAGGGGATGCCTTGGAACTCGCACAAGTACGGCTGCTCGTCTCGGACTTCCGCGCGTGCTACCGCTTCTACGCCGAAGTGCTGGGGCTCAAGTCCCAGTCGGGCGCGACGGACGGCCCGTACGAGAAGTTCAGTCCCGTCACGGGGTCGGCGGGCATCGCCCTCCAGGACCGGGCGGCGATGGCCGAAGTCCTCGGAGAGCTGGGGGACTCGGCCACGGGACACCGCTCTCTGGTGGTCCTGCGGGTCGACGACCTCGACGCGTACTGCGCGGCGGTGCTCGCGCGCGGAGCGGTCCTCCAGCGGGAACCCGCCCAGCTGACCGACCGTATGCGGGTGGCGTACCTCAAGGACCCCGAGGGGAACCTGGTGGAGCTGCAGGAGTGGCTGCTGCTGCGCGGCTGAGCATGGCCGCATGCGGTCTACCGCCGGTCGGCGACCGGTGGCACGCTGCCGTCCATGGGGGCAATGAGGCGCAGGCGTGCACGGCACCGCGGACCGGTGATGGCCGCGGCCGCGACGGCGGCCGTGTTCGCGCTGGTCGCGTGCGAACCGGGAAACGGCATGAGCACCGCCGCCGTGGCGATCACCACCGACCAGGCGGGCACCCGGGAGCTGGAGAGACAGGGCGTCGACGTGCAGTGGCTCACCTGCACGGCCTCGTACGGGGAGAAGGGCGCGACGGTGGGTGCCTCTCCGAGCGTGCGGAGCGTCGCGGTCGTCGACTGCCTGGGCGAGACCGGGGACGGGCGGGACATCACCATCAAGGGCAAGGTGACCCAGGAGGTCAACGGCACCTGCGTGCGGGGCGATCTCACCGCCGAGGTCGGCGGCAAGGAGTGGTTCCGCGCGGACGTGCTCGGCAACTGCAGGGCCGGCACGCCGCCCGCCGGCCACCGGACGACTCCGCCTCCTCCGAAGCCGGGGGCGACCGTCACCGTCACCCGGACCGTGACCGAGTACCCGCACCCCTCGTGCTCCTGCTTCCAGGGGAAGTGAACGGCCCGCGGACGAACGGCCCGGGGAACGTGACCAACCCGGCGAAGTGATCGAAAGCTCTGGTCGCGGGAGAGACGGCTGCATAGGGTGATCGGGTGACACAGCCTGCATCCGCCGCATCTTCCGCGTATCTCCGGTACCCGCACCTGCACGGCGACTTGATCGCCTTCACCGCCGAGGACGACGTCTGGGTCGCGCCCCTCGACGGCGGCCGTGCCTGGCGGGTCAGTGCCGACAACGTCCCGGTGAACCATCCACGGATCTCCCCGGACGGGACGGCCGTCGCCTGGACGTCGACCCGCGACGGCGCCCCCGAGGTGCATGTCGCCTCCGTGGACGGCGGACCCGCCAAGCGCCTGACGCACTGGGGCAGTTGGAAGACCCAGGTGCGCGGCTGGACCCCGCAGGGGCAGGTGCTCGCGCTCAGCACGCACGGCGAGGCCAGCCTGCGCCGCAGCTGGGCCCGGGCCCTCCCGCTCGACGGCGGACCCGCGACCACCCTTCCGTACGGACCCGTCGGCGACGTGGCCTTCGGGCCCGCGACCGTACTGCTGTCCGCGCCCATGGGACGCGAGGCCGCCTGGTGGAAGCGCTACCGGGGCGGCACGGCGGGCAAGCTGTGGATCGACCACGAGGGCGACGGGGAGTTCGTACGGCTCCACGCGGACCTCGACGGGAACCTGGAGTACCCGCTGTGGGTGGGGGAGCGGGTCGCTTTCCTCTCCGACCACGAGGGCGTGGGGGCCGTGTACTCGTCCCTCGCCGACGGCTCGGACCTGCGGCGGCACACGGGAGTCGAGGGCTTCTACGCCCGGCACGCCTCGACCGACGGGACGCGCGTCGTGTACGCGTCCGCCGGTGAGCTGTGGATCCTCGACGACCTCGACGGGGCCGAGCCACGGCGGCTCGACGTCCGGCTCGGCGGCCAGCGCGTCGACCTGCAGCCCCATCCGGTGAACGCGGCACGCTGGTTCGGGGCCGCCGCCCCCGACCACACCGGCCGCGGCAGCGCCGTCTCCGTGCGCGGGGCCGTCCACTGGATCACCCACCGCTCCGGGCCGGCCCGCGCGCTCGCCGCCGAACCGGGCGTACGGGCGAGGCTGCCCCGCACCTTCCGCGCCGACGGCGAGGAGCACGTGGTGTGGGCGACGGACGCGGAGGGCGACGACGCACTGGAGTTCGCCCCGGCGACGGGCATGGCACCGGGGGCGACCCCGCGCAGGCTCGCCGCCGGGCAGCTGGGCCGCGTGCTCGGGCTCGCCATGGCGCCCGACGGCAGCCGTGCCGCGGTCGCCTCGCACGACGGACGCGTCCTCCTCGTCGAGCGGGAGACCGGCGAGGTCCGCGAGGTCGACCGCAGCGAGGACGGCGAGGTCTCCGGGCTCGTCTTCTCACCCGACTCGGCCTGGCTCGCCTGGTCGCACCCCGGACCGCGCCCGCTGCGCCAGCTCAAGCTCGCCAACGCCGCCGACCTGTCGGTGACCGAGGCGACCCCGCTGCGGTTCCGCGACTACGCGCCCGCCTTCACCCTCGACGGGAAGCACCTCGCGTTCCTGTCGGCACGGTCCTTCGACCCCGTCTACGACGAGCACGTCTTCGACCTCGCCTTCGTCGGCGGTTCGCGGCCGCATCTCATCACCCTCGCCGCGACCACCCCCTCGCCCTTCGGGCCGCAGCGGCACGGGCGGCCCTTCGAGGCCCCCGACAAGGACGAGACACCCGACAGCGAAGGCTCCCCGGCCACGCGGATCGACCTCGAAGGGCTCGGCGACCGCATCGTGCCCTTCCCCGTGGAGGCCGCCCGCTACACGGGCCTGAAGGCGGCCAAGGACGGCGTCCTGTGGCTGCGGCACCCGGTGCGCGGCGTGCTCGGCTCCTCCCGCGCCACCCCGGACGACCCGGACCCGAAGACCGACCTGGAGCGCTACGACCTCGCCCAGCAGCGCATCGAGCATCTCGCCTCGGACGCCGACGGCTTCATGGTCACCGGCGACGGCAAGCGGATCCTGCTGTGGACCGACGGCAAGCTCAAGGTCGTACCGAGCGACCGGCGCGCCTCGAACGACGACGAGAGCGACACCAACATCAGCGTCGACCTGTCGCGCATCCGCCAGACCGTCGACCCGGCCGCCGAGTGGCGGCAGATGTACGACGAGACCGGCCGCCTCATGCGGGACAACTTCTGGCGCCCCGACCTGGGCGGCACCGACTGGGACGCCGTACTGGACCGCTACCGGCCCGTCCTCGAACGGGTCGCCACCCATGACGACCTGGTCGACCTGCTCTGGGAGGTGCAGGGCGAGCTCGGCACCTCGCACGCCTACGTCATGCCGCGCGGCGGCTACGGCGGCGGCGAGCGGCAGGGCCTGCTCGGGGCCGACCTCTCCCGTCACGAGGACGGCCCCCAGGGGACGGCACTGTGGCGCATCGACCGCATCCTGCCCTCGGAGACGTCCGACCCCGACGCGCAGTCGCCGCTCGCGGCGCCCGGGGTCGCCGTGCGTGCCGGGGACGCCATCGTGGCCGTCTCGGGGCGGCCCGTCGACCCGCTGACCGGTCCCGGACCGCTGCTCGTCGGCACGGCGGGCAAGCCCGTCGAGCTGACCGTCTCCCCGGCGGGCGGCGGCGATCCGCGGCACGCGGTGGTCGTGCCGATGTCCGACGAGGAGCCGCTGCGCTACCACGCGTGGGTCGCCGACCGGCGGGCCTACGTCCACGAGAGGTCCGGCGGACGGCTCGGATACCTCCACGTGCCCGACATGCAGGCGCCCGGCTGGGCGCAGATCCACCGCGACCTGCGGATCGAGGTGGCCCGGGAGGGCCTCGTCGTGGACGTCCGCGAGAACCGCGGCGGCCACACCTCGCAGCTGGTCATCGAGAAGCTCGCCCGTCGCATCGTCGGCTGGGACCTCGCGCGGGGCATGCGGCCCACCAGCTATCCGGAGGACGCGCCGCGCGGGCCCGTCGTCGCCGTCGCCAACGAGTTCTCCGGCTCCGACGGCGACATCGTCAACGCCGCCATCAAGGCGCTCGGCATCGGTCCCGTCGTCGGCACCCGCACCTGGGGCGGTGTCATCGGCATCGACAGCCGCTACCGGCTCGTCGACGGCACGCTCGTCACCCAGCCCAAGTACGCGTTCTGGCTGGAGGGTTACGAGTGGGGCGTGGAGAACCACGGTGTCGATCCGGACGTCGAGGTGGTCCAGGCTCCGCAGGATCACGCCGCCGGGCGGGACGTTCAGCTCGACGAGGCGATCCGGATCGCGCTGGCCGCGCTGGAGGAGAACCCGTCGAAGACGGCTCCCGAGTTGCCGGAGGCGTAGGCACCCGGGGGCGGGTGCCGCCGTCCTCGGGGACTCTGCCCCCAAGCCCTCGTCCCGGTCCGGTACTTGCGGCACTTCGGCTGCGAGTCGGTGGGTGCCGGTCGCGCGGTTCCCCGCGCCCCTGACGGGGCGTGGGTGTGGGCGTGTGTGGAGGGGTCGTGCCGTTCTCCGCGGGCCTTGTGCGGTGCTCGGTACCATGCCGGGGCAACGATCATCCAGCGTGAGGAGGCCGCGCATGGCAGGGGAACCGCAGGACGACTGTCTGTTCTGCAAGATCGTCGGGGGGAAGATCCCGGCGACCGTCGTCCGCGAGACCGACACGACCGTCGCCTTCCGGGACATCAGCCCGCAGGCACCCACCCATGTCCTGGTGATCCCCAGGGCCCACCACCCGGACGCCGCCTCCCTCGCCGTCGCGGAACCCGGGGTCCTCGCCGACGTCGTGCGGGAGGCCGGCGAGGTCGCCGCGGAGGAGCAGCTCGACAGCTACCGCATCGTCTTCAACACCGGCAGCGGAGCGGGCCAGACGGTCTTCCACGCGCACGCCCACGTGCTGGGCGGCCGCGGCATGCAGTGGCCCCCCGGATGACCGCACTACTCGGAAAGCTCGGATAACTCGACGTGTCCGTACGCGAACTGGTGGTCCTCGGCACCGCCAGCCAGGTCCCCACCCGGCACCGCAACCACAACGGCTACCTGCTGCGCTGGGACGGCGAGGGCATCCTCTTCGACCCCGGCGAGGGCACGCAGCGGCAGATGCTGCGTGCCGGGGTCGCCGCGCACGACCTGCACCGGATCTGCGTCACGCACTTCCACGGCGACCACTCCCTCGGACTCGCCGGGGTGATCCAGCGGATCAACCTCGACCGCGTGCCGCACGAGATCAGCGCGCACTACCCGCGCTCCGGGCAGCGCTTCTTCGACCGGCTGCGGTACGCGACCGCCTACCGCGAGACGGTCCCGCTCACCGAGGCGCCGGCCGACTCCGACGGCGTCCTCGCGTCCACGGCGTCGTACACGCTGGAGGCCCGCAAGCTCTCCCACCCCGTCGAGTCGTACGGCTACCGGATCGTCGAGCCCGACGGGCGCCGGATGCTGCCCGAACGGCTCGCCTCGTACGGGATCAGGGGCGCGGACGTGAGGCGGATCCAGCGGGAGGGGGCGCTGGGGGACGTCGTGCTCGACGACGTCAGCGAGGTGCGGCGCGGACAGCGGTTCGCGTTCGTCATGGACACCCGGCTGTGCGACGGGGTGCACGCGCTCGCGGAGGGCTGCGACATGCTCGTCATCGAGTCGACGTTCCTGGACGAGGACGTACAACTCGCCGTCGACCACGGGCACCTGACCGCAGGTCAGGCAGCGGGAGTGGCCCGGGACGCAGGTGTGCGGCACCTCGTGCTCACCCACTTCAGCCAGCGCTACTCCGAGCCCGAGGAGTTCGAGCGGCAGGCGCGGGCCGCCGGCTTCGAGGGGGAGCTGACGGTGGCACACGATCTGCAGAGGGTGCCGGTTCCGAAGCGTCGGTGAAACGCCCGTACCATGCTTCGATGCCCCTCCCCAAAGCTGAACTGCACCTCCATATCGAAGGCACTCTCGAACCCGAGCTGGCTTTCTCGCTGGCCGCCCGCAACGGGATCGCGCTGCCCTACGCCGATACGGAGGAGCTCCGCAAGGCGTACGAGTTCTCCGATCTGCAGTCGTTCCTGAACCTGTACTACGAGCTCATGGCGGTGCTCCGCACCGAGGACGACTTCGCGGACCTCGTCGACGCATATCTCGCGCGCGCCGCCGCGCAGGGCGTGCGGCACGCGGAGATCTTCTTCGACCCCCAGGCGCACGTCTCACGGGGCGTCGCGATCGGGACCGTGGTGGAGGGGCTCGGGCGGGCGCTCGACCGGAGCGAGGCCGTGCACGGGATCTCCACCCGGCTGATCATGTGCTTCCTGCGGGACGAGTCCGCCGAGTCCGCGCTGGAGACCCTGGAGGCCGCGAAGCCGTATCTGGGCCGGATCATCGGCGTCGGACTCGACTCCGCCGAGGTCGGACACCCGCCGGCCAAGTTCCGCGAGGTGTACGAGGCCGCCGCCGCGCTCGGCCTGCGAAGGGTCGCCCACGCGGGCGAGGAGGGGCCGCCCGCGTACATCACCGAGGCGCTCGACGTGCTCGGCGTCGAGCGGATCGACCACGGGCTCCGGTGCATGGAGGACCCCGCGCTGGTGGCCCGGCTGGTGCGTGACCGGGTGCCGCTGACGGTGTGCCCCCTGTCCAACGTGCGGCTGCGGGCCGTCGACGTCCTGGCGGAGCACCCGTTGCCCGCGATGCTCGACGCGGGACTGCTGTGCACGGTCAACTCGGACGACCCCGCCTACTTCGGCGGATACGCCGAGGACAACTTCGCCGCCGTGCGGACGGCGCTGGGGCTGTCGCCGGAGCGGCTGCGTTCGCTGGCCCGCAACTCGTTCCTCGCGTCGTTCCTGGAACACGACGAGGAGCGGCGGGCCCGGTACATCGCCGAGGTCGACGCGTACGAGTTCCCGTAGCCGGGGGCTGGGGCAAAGATTGCGCAGTTCCCCGCGCCCCTGATTCAGGGGCGCGGGGAACCGCGCGAACGCCCACGACGGACCCGCCCGTCCCCGCCGACACGTCACCCTGAGCGCCCCGGCGGAGCGTCTGGTGCACACTGGCCTGAATCCGCACCACCGCATGGGAGCGCACAGTGACCGCGTCCAACGGGAAGGGACCGTACCGCCAGGCCCAGTTCGACCCCCTCGCCGAACTGCGCCGCTCCGACGACCCGCCCTGGGACGTCTACCTCACCGGGACCGTCTTCCTCGACATCATCTTCACCGGACTCGACTCCGCCCCCGTCCGCGGCACCGAGTCCTGGGCCCGCGGAATGGGCTCCAGCCCCGGCGGCGTCGCGAACATGGCGACCGCGCTGGCCAGGCTGGGCCTGCGGACGTCACTCGCGGCGGCCTTCGGGGACGACCACTACGGGGAGTACTGCTGGGACGCCCTGGAGCAGGGTGAGCACATCGATCTGTCCGCGTCCCGCACCGCTCCCGGCTGGCACTCCCCGGTGACGGTCTCGATGGCGTACGAGGGCGAGCGCACCATGGTGAGCCACGGACACGAGCCGCCGCCGGAGGAGCCCGCCCCCGACTGTTCGCCGCGTGCGCAGGCGGCCGTCGCCTCGCTGACGCCCGGCACGCGCGCGCCCTGGATCGCCGACGCCGCGACCAGGGGCACGCGGATCTTCGCCGACGTCGGCTGGGACGACACGGGACGCTGGGACCTCGCGGGACTGCCCGACCTGCGGCACTGCGAGGCCTTCCTGCCGAACGCCGAGGAGGCCATGCGGTACACGGGCGCCTCGTGCCCGCGCGCGGCCGCGCACGCGCTCACCGGACACGTGCCGCTCGCGGTCGTCACTCTCGGTGCCGAGGGCGCGTACGCCGTGGACGGCCGGACCGGCGAGACCGCGGAGGTTCCGGCCATCGAGGTCGAGGCGATGGACCCGACCGGCGCCGGGGACGTCTTCGTCGCCGGGTTCGTCACGGGCACGCTGGCCGGCTGGCCCCTCGCCGACCGCCTGGCCTTCGCGGGCCTCACCGCGGCCCTGTCGGTCCAGGAGTTCGGCGGGTCCCTGTCCGCGCCCGGCTGGTCGGAGATCGCCGCGTGGTGGCGACGGGTGCAGTCCTACCACCACCAGGATCCCGCCGCGCTCGGCCGGTACGCCTTCCTGGAACCCCTGCTTCCGGAAACCACCCGGGCGTGGCCCCTGAGACGGGCCGTACCGACGATCGGATTCCGCAGTTCCGCATGACGTGACGCATGAGGCCACAGGTGCGGCGGAAAAGTCCTACGGCGTTGTCGGTGCCCCGACGTACTCTTGGAAGCACAAGGCTGCCGTAACAGGCAAGCGTGCCTCACGGAGGAGGATGAGCAGGCCTACAGAGCCGGCCCATGACTCAGACACCCACAGCACAGACCCCCGCTCAGGGGCAGGCGCGAGCGCAGTTCACCGTCCCGGCCAAGCACCCCATGGTGACCCTGCTGGGCTCCGGAGACGCCCTCCTGCGCGTGATCGAGAAGGCCTTCCCGGCGGCCGACATCCACGTCCGGGGCAATGAGATCAGCGCCGTCGGCGACGCCCTTGAAGTGGCCCTCGTCCAGCGCCTGTTCGACGAGATGATGCTGGTGCTCCGCACCGGACAGCCGATGACGGAGGACGCTGTGGAACGGTCGATCGCCATGCTGCGGGCGAGCGAGAACGGGGAGGGCGACGGCGAGGAGACCCCGGCCGAGGTCCTGACCCAGAACATCCTGTCCTCGCGCGGCCGCACCATCCGCCCCAAGACGCTCAACCAGAAGCGGTACGTCGACGCCATCGACAAGCACACCATCGTCTTCGGCATCGGTCCGGCCGGTACGGGCAAGACCTACCTCGCCATGGCCAAGGCCGTGCAGGCCCTGCAGTCGAAGCAGGTCAACCGCATCATCCTGACCCGCCCGGCGGTCGAGGCCGGAGAGCGCCTCGGCTTCCTGCCCGGCACGCTCTACGAGAAGATCGACCCGTACCTGCGCCCGCTGTACGACGCGCTGCACGACATGCTGGACCCGGACTCGATTCCGAGGCTGATGGCGGCGGGGACCATTGAGGTGGCGCCGCTCGCATACATGCGGGGCCGCACCCTGAACGACGCCTTCATCATCCTGGACGAGGCCCAGAACACGAGCCCCGAGCAGATGAAGATGTTCCTCACCCGGCTCGGCTTCGAATCGAAGATCGTGATCACCGGTGACGTGACGCAGGTCGACCTGCCGAGCGGCACGAAGTCCGGTCTGCGTCAGGTCCAGGACATCCTGGAGGGCCTCGACGACGTCCACTTCTCCCGGCTCACGTCCCACGATGTCGTACGGCACAAGCTGGTCGGCCGTATCGTCGACGCGTACGAGAAGTACGACAGCGAGAACGGTACGGAGAACGGCACCCACCAGGGCGCCCGTAACAAACGGAAGTAGACCAGCGCGACCATGTCGATCGACGTCAACAACGAGTCCGGAACCGAGGTCGACGAGCAGGCGATCCTCGACATCGCCCGCTACGCGCTCGCGCGGATGCGCATCCACCCGCTCTCCGAACTCTCGGTGATCGTCGTGGACGCCGCCGCCATGGAGCAGCTGCACATCCAGTGGATGGACCTCCCGGGCCCGACGGATGTCATGTCGTTCCCGATGGACGAGCTGCGGCCGCCGACGAAGGACGACGACGAGCCGCCGCAGGGCCTGCTCGGCGACATCGTGCTCTGCCCGGAGGTCGCCGAGCGGCAGGGCAGGGAAGCCGAGACGCAGCACTCCATGGACGAGGAGCTCCACCTCCTCACCGTCCACGGGGTGCTGCATCTGCTCGGCTACGACCACGAGGTGCCGGACGAGAAGGCCGAGATGTTCGGTCTGCAGGCGGCCATCGTGGACGGCTGGCGTGCGGAGAAGGGCCTGACCGGCCCGTCCCCGGCTCCGACCGTCTCATGAGCCCCCAACTCGTGCTGGGCGCCATCGCCCTGGTCGTGATCGCCTGGCTCGCCGCCTGCGCGGAGGCCGGTCTCGCCCGCGTCTCCAGCTTCCGGGCCGAGGAGGCGGTACGGTCCGGCCGCCGCGGCAGCGCCAAGCTCGCCCAGGTCGCCGCCGACCCGACCCGCTACCTGAACGTGGCACTGCTGGTGCGCGTCACCTGCGAGATGGCCGCCGCCGCACTCGTCACGTACGCCTGCCTGAAGGAGTTCGCCGAGACCTGGGAGGCGCTGGCCGTCGCCATCGGGGTGATGGTCCTCGTCTCGTACGTCGCGGTCGGGGTCTCGCCCCGCACCATCGGCCGCCAGCACCCGCTGAACACGGCCACGGCCGCCGCCTACGTGCTGCTGCCGCTGGCCCGGATCATGGGCCCCGTCCCGCCCCTGCTCATCCTCATCGGCAACGCCCTCACGCCCGGCAAGGGCTTCCGGCGCGGCCCGTTCGCCTCCGAGGCGGAGCTGCGGGCGATGGTCGACCTCGCCGAGAAGGAGTCGCTCATCGAGGACGAGGAGCGCCGGATGGTGCACTCCGTCTTCGAGCTGGGCGACACGCTGGTCCGGGAGGTCATGGTCCCGCGTACGGACCTGGTGGTCATCGAGCGCCACAAGACCATCCGGCAGGCGCTGACGCTGGCCCTGCGGTCCGGTTTCTCGCGCGTCCCCGTCACCGGGGAGAGCGAGGACGACGTCGTCGGGATCGTGTACCTGAAGGACCTGGCCCGCAAGACCCACATCAGCCGGGACGCGGAGAGCGAGCTGGTGTCCACGGCGATGCGGCCCGCCGCGTTCGTCCCGGACACGAAGAACGCCGGTGACCTGCTGCGCGAGATGCAGCAGGACCGCAACCACGTCGCCGTCGTCATCGACGAGTACGGCGGCACGGCCGGCATCGTGACCATCGAGGACATCCTCGAGGAGATCGTCGGCGAGATCACCGACGAGTACGACCGCGAGCTGCCGCCGGTGGAGGACCTCGGCGACGACCGCTACCGCGTGACGGCCCGGCTCGACATCGGGGACCTCGGAGAGCTGTACGGCTTCGAGGCCTACGACGACGAGGACGTCGAGACGGTGGGCGGCCTGCTCGCGAAGGCACTGGGGCGTGTGCCCATCGCGGGGGCCTCCTCGGTGGTCGAGCTTCCCGACGGGCGGGAACTGCGGCTGACGGCCGAGGCCTCGGCCGGCCGCCGGAACAAGATCGTCACGGTGCTGGTCGAGCCCGTCGGCCCGGCCGGTTCCCCCCAGGAGGAGAAACCGGAATGACCCCGCAGGAGCTGCGGACGCTCTGTCTCTCCATGAACGCGGCCGTCGAGGACTTCCCGTTCACTCCGCAGACCTCGGTCTTCAAGGTGCTGGGGAAGATGTTCGCGCTCAGTGCCCTGGACGCCCGCCCACTGACGGTCAACCTGAAGTGCGACCCCGAGGACGCGGTGCGCCTGCGCGCCGAGCACGAGGGTCTGATCGCTCCCGGGTACCACATGAACAAGCGGCACTGGAACACGGTCACGGTCGACGGCGGCCTCCCGGACCGTGTCGTCCGGGAGCTCGTAGAGGATTCGTACGACCTGGTGGTGGCCGGTCTGCCGAGGGCCGAGCGGCTGCGCCTGGACCGCCCCTGAGCCGGTCTGCCGACCGGTCGTCGCTGCGGGGCTGTCCGGGACGGGGCGCGACGGGGCGGCCTTCGCGCCGGGACCCGGGCAGCCGAATCGGTGTCCTCGCGGCGGCACGCGTGCGGGCCGCGTCGTGGACCGCCGCGCGCGGTTCGGGTGCGGCTTCGTATGCTCTGGGCATGACCGACAGCACCGCGCTCGATCCCGAGGACCGCAAGATCGTCACCCTGGCCCGTGCCGCCCGGGCCCGCAACGGAGTGCCCGAGGGCGCGGCCGTACGCGACGACAACGGCCGTACGTACGTGGCGGGCACCGTCGACCTGCCGTCGCTGCGGCTCAGCGCGCTGCGGACCGCGGTGGCCATGGCCGTGGCGTCCGGGGCGAAGTCGCTGGAGGCCGCGGCGGTGGTGAGCGAGGGGGAGTCCCTGGGGGACGGTGACCTCGCGGCCGTGCGGGACCTCGGCGGGGCGGGAACGCCCGTGCTGGTCGCTGGAGTGGACGGGGAAGTGCGCGAGCGGCTGACCGCGGGCTGAGGCCCTGGCGGTCCCGGACCCGCCGGCGCCTCGAGGAGCGGGGGCGCGGGCGGATTCCGAGAGGACCCGCACGGCACGGGAACGAGGGGCAGGGCAGGGGCGGCGGGGGCGGGAACGCGAGCCGTCGGCGCCGGTCTCGGCGCGACCCACCGGAAGAATCACTACCGCTTCTCTTGCAATCCCGGGCCGCTCGCGTCTCAATGGACGACAGCTCTTCCGACGGACCGTCAGATTCGTGAGCCACAGCGTGCCGCACACCGCTCGTGGCGAGTCGTCCGTGCGTCAAGAAATCCCGCACCAGCGCCGGCAGGCGTGCTCGTCGGCTGTCCCCACCTGGCAATTCCCGTACAAGGGAAGGGAACCCCCATGAGATGTAACCGACTCGGAATCGGCGCGGCGTTAGCCGCAGGCACCCTCGCCGCAGGCCTGGCGCTCGCGCCGGGCGCCGCAGCCGTCGTCCCCCAGTCCGCCACCATCATCGCCGACTGCGGCACCTACGGCGGCGGTGAAGCCACCCTCACGGCCACCCAGAACGGCACCCAGGCCACCATCACCCTCAGCTCCTCCGAGATCACCTCCCCGCTCGCCCTCGCCCAGGACTCGATCGTGTCCACGCTCACGCTGACCAAGGCGAGCGGTGGCACGACAGCCTTCACGGGCACCAAGAACCCGGCGATGGCCGCGGGTGACGGTGTCTCGGTCGGCCCGCTGAGCGGCACTGTCGCAGCCGGCGACAGCCTTGACGCCTTCGGCGGTTCCCTGAAGATGGTGATCTTCGGGTTCATCACCGTGACCTGTACGGCGGAGGGGCCGCAGTCCCCGGGCCCGTTCGTGTTCGAGTGAGCGCAGTGACGTAGTTCCCCCCCCCACGAACAGAGCCAGGCACGGACCGGTGCCGCCCGCGCGCGGCGGCGCCGGTCCGTGTGCTGTCGTCTTCCGTAACTTCCCTACAGGGAGGGGAAGTTGACAGAAACTGATGGGCCATCAGTTGGCGCGTAATGGTTCCATTGACATTTCACACAACCCGCACATCAATGACCTCCTGTCGGCGCAGAAGAACGCGGAAGAGCCGCTGCGCCCACATCCTCAGGAGGGGCACACATGGGTTCAGGAACCCGAAGACGCCATCGCTGGGCGGCACTTCTCGGAGCGACCGCACTGGCGGTCACCGCGGGAGGCGCACTGGCCTGCCCCGCGAGCGCGGAACCCCAGCAGGTCGACTTCGCCACGCACTGCGTACCGCCGCCCATCGCGGGCATCCCCCCGATCGACGGCACCACCACGGCCAGGATCACGGTGGACAACGCCGCGCCCAAGGTCGGCGACACCGTCACCGTCACGTACACGGTGGTCAAGCCGGCGGCGAGCAACCCGGTCGACATCGCCCTGCCCGCCGACATCATGACGCCCACCGGCAAGGTCACCCTCGGTGGCGCGCAGACCGGTGCCGTCACGGTCACGGGCCCGAAGAAGAACGACCCGGTACCGGGGAAGGGCGCCTTCCCCTCGTTCTCGATGACCGGCACCTTCACGGTCACCGCACCCGGCGCGATCACCCTCTCGCCCGGCGACTACAACATCCACACCAGCTACCTCCTGGAGCTGGACACCCCGTGCACGGTCACCAGCCCGCCCGCCCCGGTCTCCGAGACGATCACCGCGACGGACGGCGGACAGACCAACAACCGTGCCATCAGCCTCGGTTCGGCCTCCGGCAAGCCCGGTGACAGCGTGACCGTCACCGGAACGAACTTCGCACCCGGCGCCACCGTCACCCTCGCGGGACGGGCCGGGGCCGCGCAGACGGCGGACAAGGCCACCGCCACCGCGAACGCCCAGGGCGCCTTCAGCGGCACCCTGGCCGTCAGCGACAAGGCGACCACCGGAGTCGTGGCGTACGAGGGGAGTGCCTGGAGCGACGACAAGGGGGCGGGTCCCGCCGCCTATGTCGTCATCGACGACACGCCTCTCCCCGAGGGCAGCCAGAAGCTCAACTCCTCGGTCAAAGCAGGGACGTTGTCCATGACCCAGGCCGGTGACACCGTCGAACTCGCGGCGGTCGACTACGGCAAGGGCGGGTTCTCCCGCGGATCCCTGCAGACGGTGACCGTCAAGGACTTCCGCGGCGGACCCGCGGGTTGGTCCCTGACCGGCAAGGTCACCGACTTCACCGGTCCCGGCGGCGCGAAGATCGACGCGGGCAAGCTCGGCTGGACCCCGGTCTGCGGCACCAAGGCCGGCAGCCCGAGCACCTGCCAGCCCGGCTCGCCCGGTGCGGTCGGCAGCGCGGGAGCGACTCTGGCATCCGCTCCCAACGGGACGCTCACCGGTGGCGAGTTCACCGTCGACGCCCGGCTCTCGCTGAACGTCCCGGCGTTCACCCCGCCCGGTTCCTACTCCGGCGTGCTGACACTCACGCTCACCTGATCCACCGTCAGCAGGCCCTTTCCCCGGTGGGCAGGGCGCGCACCCGCCCGCCCACCTTGTCCGTCCGACTCGCCATCGGGGGTCCGCACCCATGCGCAAGCCGTTCCTCTTCCTCCTGCTGCTGTTCCTCGCCCTGGCCGGGGCACCCGCGCACGCCGCCGACAACGGCAGCTGGTCCGTCTTCCCCGTGTCCTCGGAACTCGCCTCGCGGCCCTACTTCCATCTCTCCGCCGACCCGGGCGCGACCCTCCGGGACAAGGTCACCGTCGCCAACAAGACCGGCCGGCCGCTGACGTTCCGCCTCTACGCCGCCGACGCCTACAACACCGCGCGGGACGGCGGGTTCGCCGTCCGCACCTCGAAGGAGAAGCAGCGGGGCGTGGGCTCCTGGGCGAAGCCCGCCAAGGACCGGGTCGAGGTGCCCGCGCACGGCAAGGTCACCGTGCCGTTCACGATCCGCGTGCCCGAGACGGCCGAACCGGGCGATCACCCCGGTGCCCTGGTCGCCCTGGACGAGCGGATCGACCCGGGAGAGGGCGCGGTCGAGGTCGGTGTGCAGCGGGCCGTCGGCGCCCGGATCTACCTGCGGGTGGGCGGGCCGACCGTACCCGCCGTCGCCGTGGAGAAGGTCCGCATCAGCCACCACCAGCCCCTGGTCCCCGGCATCGGCGACAGCACGGCCACCGTCTCGTACACCCTCCGCAACACCGGCAACGTCACCCTCGACCCCAAGGTGCGGCTGAGGGCCGAAGGTCTCTTCGGCCGTGAGCTGCTCTCCCGCGACCTGGCCAAGGTCCCCTCGGAGCTGCTCCCCGGGCAGACGGTACGGCTCACCGAGCCCTGGCACGGCGCCCCCCAACTCGACTGGGGCGACGTGACGTTGACGGTCAGCGCACGCGACACCCGCGAGTCGTCGAGCACCTCGTTCTTCGCGCTGCCGTGGCTCATGGCGGTGGTGCTGGGAGCGGGGATCGCGGCCGCGGTGGTCGTGACCCGCGTCAGAGGGCGTCGGGGCCGCGCTCGTCCGTCCGTACCCGAACCACCGTCTCCACCGGCACGGCCCACACCTTTCCGTCGCCGATCTTCCCCGTCTGCGCGGCCTTCACGATCGCCTCGATGACGGGTTCGGCGTCCGCGTCCTCGACGACCACCTCGATACGGACCTTCGGGACGAGGTCGACGCGGTACTCGGCACCGCGGTACACCTCCGTGTGGCCGCGCTGGCGCCCGTACCCGCTGGCCTCCGTGACGGTCAGGCCGTGCACGCCGATCTCCTGCAGGGCGGTCTTGACCTCGTCGAGGCGTTGCGGCTTGATGACCGCGGTGATGAGCTTCATTCCTGGGGCTTGACCTTCTGTGCGGTGGGGACGACGGAAGAAACGGAAGAAGAGGCGGAGACCGGGGCGCCGTGGCCCAGGACCCCGTGATCGTAAGCGGTCTCGGCGTGCACCGTAAGGTCCAGGCCGGTCTGCTCCTGCTCCTCGTCCGCCCGGAATCCCATGACCTTGTCGATCACCCGGGCGATCCCGTACGTGACGGTGTAGGCGTACAGACCGACGGCCACGACCGCGACCAGCTGCCTGCCGAGCTGACCGAAGCCGCCGCCGTACAGGAGGCCCTCCGCCCCGCCGGTCATGGTCCCGGTGGCGAAGACACCGATGAGGACGGTGCCGATGACACCGCCGACCAGGTGGACGCCGACGACGTCCAGCGAGTCGTCGTAGTTCAGCCGGAACTTCCAGCCCACGGCGTACGAGCAGACGACACCGGCGGCGAGTCCGACGACCAGCGCGCCCGGGAGGGAGACCGACCCGCAGGAAGGGGTGATGGCGACCAGGCCCGCGACCACTCCGGACGCCGCGCCCAGCGTGGTGGGGTGGCCGTCGCGCCGCTGCTCCACGAAGAGCCAGCCGAGGAGGCCGGTGCACCCCGCGGCGAGGGTGTTGAGGAAGACGGCGGCCGCGAGACCGTTCGCGCCGAGCGCCGAGCCCGCGTTGAAGCCGAACCAGCCGAACCACAGCAGACCCGCGCCCAGCATCACCATCGGCAGGTTGTGCGGGCGCATCGCGTCCTTCCGGAAACCGAGCCGCGGGCCCAGGACCAGGCACAGCGCGAGCCCGGACGCCCCCGAGGTGATCTCGACCGGCAGGCCGCCCGCGAAGTCCAGGGCGCCCAGATCCTCCAGGATCCAGCCGCCCGGGCCCCATACCCAGTGGGCGACGGGAACGTATACGAGCAGGGCCCACAGCGGGACGAAGACCAGCCAGGCGCCGAACTTCGCGCGGTCCGCGACCGCCCCGCTGATCAGGGCCGCCGTGATGATCGCGAAGGTGAGCTGGAAGGTGGCGAAGAGCAGGGTCGGGATCGTGCCCTGCACGCTGTCCGGCCCGAGGCCCGCCATGCCCGCGTGCTTCAGCCCGCCGATGAGTCCGCCGCCGGCGTCGTCGCCGAACGCGAGCGAGTAGCCGGCGGCCAGCCACACGACGGTGACCAGGGCGATCGACACGAAACTCATCATCAGCATGTTGAGGACGCTCTTCGTGCGGACCATGCCGCCGTAGAACAGGGCGAGGCCCGGAGTCATCAGAAGGACGAGCGCGGTGGCGGCGAGCAGCCAGGCGGTGTCGCCGGTGTCTATGGATGCGGCGGTCAGAGTCACGGTCTCTCCAACGGGGTGGGGGGCTCGGGAGAGCGTCACCGGTACGCGTTTCCGGTCGCGTACAGCTGTGTTTCCGTGACGTTTCGTGTTGCGCGGGGGTTTCCGGAAGCTCACCGGGGGCGGATCGGTGGCGGGCGCCGGAATCCTGGTACGGCAGGGGCCCGACGATCAGGGACAATGGGCGCCATGAGCGTTCGTACCCAGTCATCCGAGCCGCCGGAATCCTCGGGGGCACCCCACCGCGCCGGCTTCGCCTGCTTCGTGGGCCGCCCCAACGCGGGCAAGTCCACCCTCACGAATGCTCTGGTCGGCCAGAAGGTGGCGATCACCGCGAACCAGCCGCAGACCACGCGGCACACGGTACGCGGCATCGTGCACCGGCCCGACGCGCAGCTGATCCTGGTGGACACCCCCGGGCTGCACAAGCCGCGCACGCTGCTGGGCGAGCGGCTCAACGACGTCGTGCGCGCCACGTGGGCCGAGGTCGACGTGATCGGCTTCTGCCTGCCGGCGAACGAGAAGCTCGGTCCCGGTGACCGCTTCATCGCGAAGGAGCTGGCGTCCATCAAGAGGACGCCGAAGATCGCGATCGTCACGAAGACCGACCTCGTGGACAGCAAGGCGCTCGCCGAGCAGCTCATCGCCATCGACCAGCTCGGCAAGGAGCTCGGGTTCGAGTGGGCCGAGATCGTGCCCGTGTCCGCCGTCGGGGACAAGCAGGTGGACCTGCTCGCGGACCTGCTGGTGCCGCTGATCCCCGAGGGGCCGGCGCTCTATCCCGAGGGTGACCTCACGGACGAGCCCGAGCAGGTCATGGTCGCCGAGCTGATCCGCGAGGCGGCGCTGGAGGGGGTGCGGGACGAGCTGCCGCACTCCATCGCCGTCGTCGTGGAGGAGATGCTGCCGCGCGAGGACCGGCCCGCGGACAAGCCGCTCCTCGACATCCACGCCTTCGTCTACATCGAGCGGCCCAGCCAGAAGGGCATCGTCATCGGGCCCAAGGGCAAGCGGTTGAAGGAGGTCGGGATCAAGTCGCGCAAGCAGATCGAGGCGCTGCTGGGGACCCCGGTCTTCCTGGACCTCCATGTGAAGGTGGCGAAGGACTGGCAGCGGGATCCGCGCCAGTTGCGCAAGCTCGGCTTCTGACGGCCTTTCGTGGCCTGTCGCGCTGTTCCCCGCGCCCCCGAGAGGGCGCGGGGAACAGCGCCGGGATGTGTCACCGCTGGGCTCGGAGCACGTCCCGCAGCCAGCCGTACGACGCCTTGGGGGTCCGCTCCAGCGTCTCGAAGTCGACGTGCACCAGACCGAAGCGCCGCGCGTACCCCTCGGCCCACTCGAAGTTGTCGAGGAGCGACCACACGAAGTATCCGCGGACGTCCACGCCCTGCTCCGACGCGCGGTGCAGCGCCCGCAGATGACCGTCCAGGTACGTGATCCGGTCCTGGTCGTCGAGGCCCTCGTACGAGCATCCGTTCTCCGTGATGACGACGGGCGGGAGCCGGTCGCCGTACCGCCCGCGGAAGTCCACCAGCAGTTCCGTGAGGGCCTCCGGGACCACCGGCCAGCCGAAGTCCGTCACCGGATAGCCCTCGATCTCCCTTACGGAGAAGGGGAGTTCGGCGGGCATCGTCAGTCCGCCGAACTCGATCTCCGAGCCCTGCGGCGCGCCCACCCGCGTCGGCGCGTAGTAGTTGATCCCGTACCAGTCGACCGGCTCCCCGATGATCTTCAGGTCCGAGGCGACGTCCTCGGGGTCGCCGGGCATCAACTCGGCGACGCCTTCCGGGTACTGCCCGAGCAGCACCGGGTCCGCGAACAGCCGGTTGAGGAGCAGGTCGTAGAAGCCGGCCGCCTCCAGGTCCGCCGGCTCCTGGGATGCGGGCCAGGTCGGGCCGTGCGAGTTGGCGATGCCGATGTCGAAGGCTCCGGCGGCGCGCAGGGCCTGTACGGCCAGCCCGTGGCCCAGCAGCTGGTGGTGGGCCGCCGGGAGCGAGTCGAACAGGAGCTGCCTGCCCGGCGCGTGGGCGCCGAGCGCGTGGCCCAGCAGGGTGTGCTCGGCGGGCTCGTTGAGGGTGATCCACTTGGTGATCCGGTCCCCGAGCCGGGCCGCCACTTGGGAGGCGTACTCGGCGAACCGCCCGGCCGTGTCCCGCTCCAGCCAGTCCAGCGACACGGGCAGATCCCAGTGGAAGAGGGTCGGCACGGGGCGTATGCCCGCCGCGCACAGCTCGTCGACCAGCCGGTCGTAGAAGTCCAGGCCGCCGGGGGAGTTCACCCTCGGCCAGGACACCGAGAAGCGGTACGCGTCGACGCCGAGGTCGCGCAGCAGCGCCACGTCCTCGGGATAGCGGTGGTAGTGGTCGCAGGCCACCGCCGCCGTCGAGCCGTCCTTCACCCGGCCCGGCTCGGCCGTGAAGGTGTCCCACACGGAGGGTTCGCGCAGGTCGGCCGCGCCCTCGATCTGGTGGGCCGAGGTGGAGACCCCCCAGAGGAAGCCGGCCGGGAACTGGGGTATCGGGTCCGTCGCGTTCGTCGCCATGCGCGCGATCATCTGTACCGCCGGTAACGGAAGTCAACGGGGTGGGGTGAACTGGCTGGTGGGGCCTGTGGTGCGCGGGGCGCGGCCGCGTCTCAGCAACCCTCCTTCAGCACTCGGGAGATCAGCGTGCGCTGCTCCTCCGTCAGGCGCGGATCCGCGCAGTACACCGTCTTCCCGTCCACCGTGATCCGGTAGCCGAAGCCGTCCGGGACGCCGACGGGGGGCGTGCCCCGGCCGGAGGCGATCACCCGCTCGGCCAGGGCGTGCCACTCCTGGGCGTCGGCGCGCCCCGAGGTGTCCACCTCGGCGTGCCGCTCGATGCCCGCGAATCCACCCGTGCGCCTCACCTGAATACGCATGGGGTCCTGTCTAGTACGAAACGGCGGGCCGGGCCACGATCACAGGGTCCGTACCCCGACCTGTTCCCACGCCTTCGTCACGGCCTGCAGCTCGTCACCCTCGCCGTAGGAGGCGCGGGCCTTCGCCACGGTCAGCGTCGCGAAGTCGGTGAAGCCCGCCTGCGAGCCCAGCTCGCCGCCGGTCAGCACGTCGTACCAGACCTGCCCGGCCCGCTCCCAGGCGTGCCCGCCGAGCGCGTTCGCGGCCAGGTAGAAGGCGTGGTTGGGGATGCCGGAGTTGATGTGGACGCCGCCGTTGTCACGACTGGTGCGGACATAGGTGTCCATCGTGGCGGGCTGCGGGTCCTTGCCGAGCACGTCGTCGTCGTACGCCGTGCCGGGAGCCTTCATGGAGCGCAGGGCCGTGCCCGTGACGCGCGGGGCGAGCAGGCCGGCGCCGATCAGCCAGTCGGCCTCGGCGGCGGTCTGGCCGAGCGTGTACTGCTTGATGAGCGCGCCGAAGACGTCGGAGAAGTGCTCGTTGAGTGCGCCGGACTGGCCGAAGTACGTGAGGTTCGCGGTGTACTGCGTGACACCGTGCGCGAGTTCGTGGCCGATGACGTCGACCGGGATCGTGAAGTCGAGGAAGATCTCGCCGTCACCGTCGCCGAAGACCATCTGCTCGCCGTTCCAGAAGGCGTTGTTGTAGTCCTCTTCGAAGTGCACCGTCGCGTTCAGCGGCAGCCCTTCGCCGTTGATCGAGTTCCGCTGGTACGCGTTCAGGAACAGGTCGAACGTCGCGCCCAGGCCCGCGTACGCGCGGTTGACCGTGGCGTCCTTGCCGGGCTTGTCACCCTCGCCGCGCACCTTCCTGCCCGGCAGGTCCTGCTTGTGCCTGGCGTCGTGGATCGTGCGGTTCGGCCTGTCCGCGGCCGCGCCCTTCGGCGGCGCCAGGCCGGGTGCGCCGATGACCGTGGTCAGCCGGCGGTGGGTGCGCTCGAGGGCGTCGCGCTCCAGGGTGCGGCGCGCCTTGCCCGCGAGGGCGGAGTCCTCGGCCTGGGCCAGGGTGTCGAGGACGTGTGGTGGGACGATCGTGCAGAAGACGGGCTCGAAGCCCCCGTTTGTCGTCATGTCCGGCACCATTGCACTGCGTGACCCGACTGTCACCAGAGGCAACCATGATTGGTGAAATGCAGGGATAAGAAGGGCTGCGGGGTGTACGCTGTGTTACGGACGGGCGACCGGTCGTGGCTGATCGCAAGAGTTTCCACACCTGCACGGGGAGCCGTAATGGGCGCGCGTGTGACGTTCTGCACCTTTTGTTCCGCAGGTCCCCGGCGTCCCGCATACTGATACGACCCCTCGCACAGGGCGTGCCTCGGATAGGCTGCCGTGCATCATGCGTATCGGGCTGCTTCTCCTTAGCTGCCGCGGCGAGGGCCTGTAGTCGAGGCCGACCCCCTCCCCGCGGAGTTCGGCGTTGCGCCGTCGGCCGTCCCTCGGAGTCTCTCCGAGGATCAAGCGGACCAAGAGGAGCCCCTCGCATCATGGCGAACCGCCAGCAGTCCACCTCCATGCCGATCCACAAGTACCGCCCGTACGACCAGGTCGACATCGCCGACCGTACGTGGCCGGACAACCGGATCACCGTCGCCCCCCGCTGGCTCTCCACCGACCTGCGTGACGGCAACCAGGCCCTGATCGACCCCATGTCGCCCGCGCGCAAGCGTGAGATGTTCGACCTGCTGGTCAAGATGGGCTACAAGGAGATCGAGGTCGGCTTCCCGGCCTCCGGCCAGACCGACTTCGACTTCGTGCGCTCGATCGTCGAGGAAGAGGGCGCGATCCCGGACGACGTCACGATCTCCGTACTGACCCAGGCCCGCGAGGACCTGATCGAGCGGACCGTCGAGTCGCTGAAGGGCGCCAAGCGCGCCACCGTCCACCTCTACAACGCCACCGCGCCGGTCTTCCGCCGGGTCGTCTTCCGCGGCTCCAAGGACGACATCAAGCAGATCGCCGTCGACGGCACGCGCCTGGTGATGGAGTACGCCGAGAAGCTGCTGGGCCCCGAGACGGTCTTCGGCTACCAGTACAGCCCCGAGATCTTCACCGACACCGAGCTGGACTTCGCCCTGGAGGTCTGCGAGGCCGTCATGGACGTCTGGCAGCCCGGCCCGGACCGCGAGATCATCCTCAACCTGCCCGCCACCGTGGAGCGTTCGACCCCCTCCACGCACGCGGACCGCTTCGAGTGGATGTCCCGCAACCTGTCCCGCCGCGAGTACGTCTGCCTGTCCGTCCACCCGCACAACGACCGCGGGACGGCCGTCGCGGCCGCCGAGCTGGCACTGATGGCCGGCGCCGACCGCATCGAGGGCTGCCTGTTCGGCCAGGGCGAGCGCACCGGCAACGTCGACCTGGTCACCCTGGGAATGAACCTGTTCTCGCAGGGCGTCGACCCGCAGATCGACTTCTCGAACATCGACGACGTCCGGCGCACCGCCGAGTACTGCAACCAGATGGAGGTCCACGCACGCCACCCGTACGTCGGCGACCTCGTCTACACCTCCTTCTCCGGCTCCCACCAGGACGCCATCAAGAAGGGCTTCGACGCCATGGAGGCCGACGCGGCCACCAAGGGCGTCACGGTCGACGACATCGAGTGGGCCGTCCCGTACCTGCCGATCGACCCCAAGGACGTCGGCCGCTCGTACGAGGCCGTCATCCGGGTCAACTCGCAGTCCGGCAAGGGCGGTATCGCGTACGTCCTGAAGAACGACCACAGCCTCGACCTGCCGCGCCGGATGCAGATCGAGTTCTCGAAGATCATCCAGGCCAAGACCGACGCCGAGGGCGGCGAGGTCACCGGGAAGGACATCTGGGCGGCCTTCCAGGACGAGTACCTGCCCAACCCCGGCAACCCGTGGGGCCGTGTCCAGGTCCGCAACGGCCAGTCCATGACGGACAAGGACGGTGTGGACACGCTCACCGTCGAGGCCGAGGTCGACGGAACCGAGACCACTCTGGTGGGTACCGGCAACGGCCCGATCTCCGCCTTCTTCCACGCCCTGCAGGGCATCGGCGTCGACGCCCGGCTGCTGGACTACCAGGAGCACACGATGAGCGAGGGCGCCTCCGCGGTGGCCGCCTCGTACATCGAGGTCGCGATCGACGACAAGGTGCTGTGGGGAATCGGCATCGACGCGAATACGACACGCGCCTCACTGAAGGCCGTCGTCTCCGCCGTCAACCGCGCGACACGATAAGGCCGTTCACCTGCGTTTCTCCGGTCCCGTCCGCCTCACAGGCGGGCGGGACCGCGGCGTTTATCCAGCCATGTCGCCGAGCGGCCTCGCCCTGGGTACTGACTCCGCATCAACAATGTGGCTAACATCACGCCAACGCGGCGATGTTGCCGCGGCATTACGGAGGTGCGAACGTGCTGCCAGGATGGGGACGAAACGGCCGGTTTGTCCGCGCCGGCACCATGGGCGTTTCTCGCATCCTCGGAACCAGGACGGCGTGGACCACCGTCGGCGACGGCGAGTTCTTCTGCCCGGGCTGCGGAGGAGACCGCAACTACCAGCGCCTCACCGGCCGCCGCCGCTTCACCTGCCTCGGCGTCCCGGTCCTCCCGCGCGGCGAGACGGGCCCCGTCGTCGAGTGCGCGGCCTGCGGCAACCACTACAGCGCGGACGTCCTCGACCATCCGACCACGACCCGCTTCTCGGCGATGCTGCGCGACGCCGTCCACACCGTCGCCCTCGCCGTCCTCGCCGCCGGGGGCACCTGCGCCCGTACGTCGCTGGAGACCGCCGCGAGCGCCGTCCGCTCGGCGGGCTTCGACGACTGCACCGAGGAACAGCTCGCCGCCCTCGTCGAGGCCCTCGCCGCCGACACCGGCCGCCTCTTCGGCGAACCCTGTGGGCCGGGGCTGGCCATAGAGCTTCACGAGGCGCTGGACCCGCTGGCCCCGCACCTCGCCCCCACCGGCCGCGAGGCCATCCTTCTGCAGGGCGCCCGCATCGCCCTGGCCGACGGCCCGTACACACCGGCCGAGCGCGAGGCGCTGGCTACGGTGGGCGCTGCGCTGACGATCTGTGCGGATGATGTGACCCGGTTGCTCACGGCGGCGCGGACGCCGTCGTGAACCGGGTGGGTGCCGGGCGGCTGTGCCGGGCGGCCGTCCGACCTGCCGGTCGGGGGCGGCCGTTCTTCTGACCCTGTGCGGCTCTGCCCTCCCGGGGGCTTGATTCCTGCTGCGGGTTGGTTGTGGCTGGGCGCGCAGTTCCCCGCGCCCCTTTGGGGGCGGCGGTGCGGTCCTGCCCGCCCTGGGCCTGCCCCTTCAGGCGGGGAGTGTTTCCTGCTGCGGGTCCGCTGTGGCTGGGCGCGCAGTTCCCCGCGCCCCTTACGGGGCGCGGTGGTTACTCCCGGGGGAGTAATTCGTCCGCGCTGTCGCCCCTGGCAGTACGTCGTACCTCGCTCTCCTGCCTGACGTAAGCCGTGCCCTCCACCGGAAGTCTGGAGAGCGAAGCAGTCGTCATCGGGAGGGAGATCGGGCAATGGGGGCCGGACAGACAAGCGCGACGAGGGCGGGGCGCAGGCGGGCCGTTCCGTGGGCGGTGCTCGGGCTGTGGGTGGCCGTGCTCGCCCTGGTCGGACCGTTCGCGGCGAAACTCGCCGACGTACAGCACGACCGGGTCACCGACTATCTGCCGGCCAGCGCCGACTCGACCCAAGTGGCGAAGGTCCAGGCGGAGTTGCCCGGGGGCGAGAGCACCGAGATGGTGATCGTGTACCACCGGGACAAGGGACTGGGCGCCGCCGACCGGGAGACCGCCGCCCGGCAGGTCGAGGAGATCGCCGGGAAGCACGAGCTGGTCGGCGGCGCCCCCGAGGGCATCCCCTCCGACGACGGCACGACCCTGATGTACCCGGTCGTCAGCAACGAGCCCGGGACCGACGAGAAGCTGCGGGACGCCCTCGTCGGCGACGTACGGGACATCGCCCGGAGCCAGGACGGGCTGAGCGTGGAGGTGGGCGGCACAGGGGCACTGGCCACCGACGCGGGGAAGGTCTACGACTCACTCGGCGGACCGCTCCTCTACACCACCGTCGCCGTCGTCGCCCTCCTGCTGATCCTGATCTACCGCAGCCCGGTGCTGTGGCTCGTGCCGCTCGCCGTCGCCGGGATCGCCGACTATCTGTCGATGGGCGTCGCCTACGGCCTCAACCAGGCCTTCGGGACCACCGTCTCGGGCCAGAGCTCGGGCGTGATGACGATCCTCGTGTTCGGCGCGGGCACCGACTACGCGCTGCTGCTGGTCTCGCGCTACCGGGAGGAACTGCGGCGCATCGAGCGCCCGTACGAGGCCATGGCCGCCGCCCTGCGAGGCTGCGGGCCGGCCGTGCTCGCCTCCTCCGGCACCGTCGCCGCCGGCCTGCTGTGCCTGCTCGCGGCCGACCTCAACAGCAGCCGGGGCATGGGCCCGCTCGGCACGGTCGGGGTGCTCTGCGCCCTCGTCGCGATGCTGACACTGCTTCCCGCGCTCCTCGTCCTGCTGGGACGGCGCGTGTTCTGGCCGCTCGTGCCCGCCTTCGGCAGCGAGCCCAAGGAACGGCGGCGGAGCCTCTTCGCCGCCATGGGCAGCTCCGCCGGACGCAGGCCGCTGACCGTGCTCGCGACCGGAGCCGTCCTGCTCGGCGCCCTCGCCCTCGGCACGCTCAACCTGCCCGGCCCGGTCAAGCAGGAGGACTCCTTCGTCGACAAGCCGGAGGCCGTCGCCGCCATGGAGACCCTCGCCGGGGCCTACCCCGGACGCGGCACCCAGCCCATCGACGTGATCACCCCGGAGGGCCGCGCCGACCGGACGCTCGCGGCGATCCGGGACACGCGCGGGGTCGAGAGCGCCGAGAGGGGCCGTACCGGGGACGGCTGGACCGAGATCTCCGTCATCGCGAAGGACGCGCCCCAGTCGGCGGGGGAGACCGCCACCATCAAGTCCCTGCGCGGAGAACTGAAGGGCTCGTACGTCGGCGGGGCCAGCGCCCAGCAGATCGACCTGGAGGACACCAACCGGCGGGACACGAAGATCGTCGTACCGCTCGTCCTCGTCTCCGTGCTGCTCATCCTGGCCGGACTGCTGCGCAGCCTCGTCGCGCCGCTCATCCTGGTGGCCGCCGTGGTCGCGGTCTGGGGCGCGGCCCTCGGCATCGGCGGTCTGGTCTTCGGGCCGGTCCTCGGCTTCGAGGGAACCGATCCGGGGCTCGGCCTGCTGTCCTTCGTGTTCCTCGTGGCCCTCGGCGTCGACTACGGCATCTTCCTCATGCACCGGATGCGCGAGGAGTCCCTGGCCGGGGCCGAACCGGCGGCCGCCGCGCTGACCGCCCTGCGGACCACCGGCGGCGTCATCGCCTCGGCCGGCCTCGTCCTCGCCGCGACCTTCGCCGTGCTGACGAACATGGGCCTCGTGCCACTCGTCGAACTCGGCTTCGTGATCGCCGTCGGCGTCCTCCTCGACACCTTCCTCGTACGGACGTACCTGGTGACCAGCGCCAGTGTCGCCCTGCGCCGGAAGGTGTGGTGGCCGGGAAGCCTCTCCCGTGAACCGGCGCCGGCCGAACCGCCACGGCGGCCGGAGAGGGTCGGAGCGCCCTGACCCGACCGACGGATTCGACCGGGCGCCTCTCCTGCCGGAGAGGCGCCCCCGTACCGGAAGATGGAACCGTGCTGGAACGGGGAGCGACCACAGCCGTACGCGACGGTACGGCCGCGGACGGGGGCGACCGGCCGGTGACGGCCGTACGCGACAGGGCGGGGGCGGCGATGCGGGACAGGGCGGTGACGGCCGGCGGCGGCACGCGGTTCCGGCGGATCGAGCGCGTCATGGCGGCCGTCAACCGCGACCCGCTCACCGCACCGCACCGCACCCGCAACGACGCGTTCATCGCCGTCGGTCTCGCCGCGCTCGCCGTCACCCTCGCGCTGTTCGTCGATGACGGACGCCCGCTCGGCCCGCCCGGCTGGGCCCTGCTGGCCGGCGCCCATGTGCCGCTCGTGTGGCGGCGCAGCCGTCCGCTGCTCGTGCTGCTCGGGGTGGCGGCCTGCGCCACCCCGTACCACGCCCTCGACTACAACCACGCCGTACCGATCCCCGCGACCCTCCTGGCGCTCTACACGGTCGCGGCGACCGGCACGGTACGCCGCACGCTGCTCATCGCTGTCGTCGTCCTCGGCCCGACGCTGATCGTCAACAGCTTCACCAACCCGGACGGGGCACTGGAGCTCCTGCGGATCTCCGGCTGGATCATCGCGGTGCTGTTCTTCGGCGTCGACGCCCGTTTCTACCGTCAGTACGTCGCCTCCATCGTCGAACGGGCCGAACGCGCCGAACGCACCCGCGAGGAGGAGGCGCGGCGCCGCGTCGCGGAGGAGCGGCTGCGGATCGCACGCGACCTGCACGACCTGCTCGCGCACAGCATCACGCTCATCGGCGTGCAGACGTCCGTGGCGGCCCACGTCCTCACCGCCGACCCGGACCGGCTGGACCGGAAGGCCGTCGCCCAGGCCCTGGACGACATCGCGGGGACCTGCCGGACGGCCCGCGGGGAGTTGCGTACGACGCTGGAGGTGCTGCGGGCGAACGAGGTGAGCGTGAGCGTCGGCGGGGAGCCCATGAATGGCTCCGGCTCCGGTTTCGGCTCCGGCTCCGGCTCCGGGTTCGCGGACGGGCGTGGGCCGCTGCCCGGGCTCGACGGGCTGGCCGGTCTCGTGCAGACGGCCAGGGCCGCCGGGGCCGAGGTCGAACTGTCCGTCCACGCGGACGGCGTACCGCCCTCCGTGGGCGCCGCCGCCTACCGGATCGTGCAGGAGGCGCTCACCAACGCCGTACGGCACGGCGGCCGCGACGACCTCACCGTCCGGGTGGGTCTGCGGACGGCGGAGCGAACCCTGCGGGTGAGCGTCACGGACGACGGGGCGGGGTGCGGGCCGGGGGCCGTCGACGGCTCTTCGGGGTTCGGGCTCGTCGGGATGCGCGAGCGGGCCCGTAGCGTGGGCGGCACACTGGACGCCGGACCGGGCCCCGCCGGGGGCTTCGAGGTGACCGCCGCGCTGCCGCTGCCCCGGGAGGAGCACCGATGACGATCCGCGTCCTGCTCGCCGACGACCAGACCCTCGTACGGGCCTCGTTCGCGATGCTCGTCTCCTCGGCCGGGGACATGGAGGTCGTCGCCGAGGCGGGCACCGGGCGGGAGGCGGTGGAGCTCGCCCGTTCCGCGCGGGCCGACCTCGTCGTGATGGACGTCCGCATGCCCGACCTGGACGGGATCGAGGCGACCCGGCTCATCGCCGCCGAGGAGGACCTCGCCGGTGTGAAAGTGCTCGTCCTGACGACGTACGACACCGACGAGCACATCGTCGAGGCGCTGCGGGCCGGGGCGTCCGGCTTCCTCGTGAAGGACATCCGGCCGGCCGAACTCCTCGACGCCATCCGGACCGTGGCGGCGGGGGAGTCCCTGCTCTCGCCCGGTCCCACCTCGCGCCTCATCGCCCGCTTCCTGCGCACGCCCGACACCGTGACGTCCGCGGTGGGCGGGCCGGACGGGCTGTCCGAGCGGGAGCGGCAGGTGCTCACGCTGGTCGCGCGCGGGCTCAACAACACCGAGATCGCCGAGACGTTGGGGCTCAGCCCGCTCACCGCGAAGACCCACGTCAGCCGGATCATGGGGAAGCTGGGCGCACGCGACCGGGCGCAACTGGTGATCGTGGCCTACGAATCGGGACTCGTGACACCCGGAGCGGTCTGAGCCCTCCCCTCAGGCATCCGTCCGGCACCCCTTCGCCGGACCCCGCGCCGGGCAGGCCGAGGGCGGCGGGGGCGTGACGACTCCTACAGCAGTCCCGCCCCCGCCAGGAACTTCCCCACCACGGCGGTCTCCTCCGCCGACAGCGGGATCTGCGGCTCGGCCGTGGCCGGGCACGCGATGACACCCCGCAGATGCAGTGCCGCCTTGAAGGCCCCGAGCGCCGACGAACCCGCCCCCATCCGGCCCGCGTCCCCTGCCCGCACCATCCCGAACAGGGTGCACAGGCGCTCCTGTTCGGCCCGCGCCCGCTCCCAGTCGCCCGCGCGGCACAGGCGGGTCAGGCGCACGTACCCGTGGGGGTCCACGTTCGCGAGCCCGGGCACGGCCCCGTCCGCCCCCATGGCATAGGCGGTGTCGACGACCAGCTCGGAACCGGTCAGCACACTGAAGCCGGTCACGGCGGGGTGCGCCCGGGCGCCGGTCACGACGTCCCGGAAGGCGCCCTGGTCCCCGCTGGAGTCCTTCAGCCCCGCCAGCACGCCCTCCGCGGCGAGCTCCAGCACCAGGTCCGCGCCCAGCTTGGTGTGGACGGCGACCGGGATGTCGTACGCGAGGACCGGCACCGGCGAGCGGGACGCGACGAGGCGGTAGTGGCGGGCGGTCTCCGCCGGATGCGTGCGCGTGTAGAAGGGCGCCGTGACGACCACGGCGTCGGCGCCCGCCTCCGTGACGGACCGGACGTGGTCGAGCACGCGGGGGGTCGTCATGTCGATGGCGCCGGCGAGGACGGGCAGCCCGCCCGAGACGTGGCCGGTCACCGTCTCGACGACCAGCCTCCGTTGACGGTCCGTCAAGAAGGCGGCCTCCGAGGACGATCCGAGGACGAACAGGCCGTCCACCCCGCCCTCCACCAGGTGGTCGACCAGCCTGGTCAGCGAGGGGGCGTCCACCTCGCCGTCCGGTGTCAGGGGCGTGCAGACGGGCGGGACGACACCGGTCAGCGGGGCGGGAAGGGTCATCTGGGCTCCCTGGGGACGTCGGCCATGGCGGTGGCTTCCGGTACGGCGGCGACGGCCTGTGCGACGAGGTCACGTGTCGGCCGGCCGTCCTCCACAGGATGGTGGCACCTGAAGCGGTGTCCGGCCCCCGACGCTCCGGAGGTCCGGAAGTCCGGCATGGTGTCCGCGCACGCCTGGTCGGCCTTCCAGCACCGGGTCCGGAAGGGGCAGCCGCTCGGCGGACGGGTCGCCGACGGCACGGGGCCCACCAGGGGGATCGGGTCGACGGGGTCCAGCAGTCCGGGGGTCGCCGAGAAGAGGGCGCGCGTGTACGGGTGCCGGGACCGGTCCGTCACCGCGTCGGCCGGGGACTCCTCGACGATCCGGCCGAGGTACATCGTGACGACACGGTCGCTCATCCTGCGCACGGTCTGGATGTCGTGGGAGACGAACACCAGGGCCAGACCCAGCCGCTCCCTCAGGTCCAGCAGGAGGTTGAGGATCTGGGCCCGGACCGACACGTCCAGCGCGCTCGTCGGTTCGTCGGCGACCACCAGGGCCGGGTCGAGGGCCAGTGCCCGCGCGATGGCGACCCGCTGCCGCTGCCCGCCGGACAACTGCCCGGGGAGACCGTCCGCCAGCGCTCCGGGCAGCCCGACCAGGGACATCAACTCCCGTACCCGCTCGTTCCGTTGCGGTCCCGTGCCCCGCCTGTGCACGTCGAGGGGGTCGCGCAGGATCTGCCGGACCGTCAGCCGGCGGTTCAGGGCCGTGGACGGGTCCTGGAAGATCATGCCGATGCCCGCGCCCACCGCTGTCCGGCGCTCGGCCGGAGCCATCGTCCACAGGTCACGGCCCCGGAGCGACACCGTCCCCGACGTCGGCCGCTGCACGCCCACCAGGACCTTGGCGAGGGTCGACTTGCCGCAGCCCGACTCACCGACGACACCCACCGTCTCTCCGGGCGCGACGGTGAGGTCGGCGCCGCTGAGGGCGTACACGCGGTCCCGGGCGAACAGGCCGCCGCTGCGCGCCTTGTGGACGACGTGCGCGCCGGACAACTCCACGAGGGGACTGGCTGGTCGGCTCACTTCACGGCCTCGCTTCCGTCGGCCCGGCCGGGGCCGGAGCCGGCTCGATCGCCGGGTGGTGGCAGGCGACCTCGTGGCGGCGGGGCGGACCCACCAGCCGCGGAGCCGTCTCGCGGCAGACGTCCGTCGCCATCGGGCAGCGGCCGGCGAACCGGCAGCCCGCCGGGAAGTCGGCGGGGGAGGGCACGACCCCCTTGATCTGTGTCATCCGCTCGGCCGCCGACTCCAACGACAGGACGCTGCCGAGGAGTCCGCGCGTGTAGTGGTGGGACGGCGACTCCACCAGGTCCGCCGTGACGCCCGACTCCACGATCTGGCCGCCGTACATCACCACGACCCGGTCGGTGACGTCCGCGACGAGCGCCAGGTCGTGCGAGACGAGGACGAGCGCGAAGTCCAACTCGGCGCGCAGCCGCAGCAGCAGCGCCATGATCTGCGCCTGCACGGTGACGTCGAGAGCGGTCGTCGGCTCGTCTGCGACGATCAGCCGGGGGCTTCGGGAGAGCGCCATCGCGATCAGTACGCGCTGGCGCTGGCCGCCGGACAGCTCGTGCGGATAGCTGCGCAGGGTGCGCTCCGGGTCCAGGCCGACCAGTTCGAGGAGTTCGGCGCCGCCGCGGGTGCCGCCCCTGCGGACCACCTGCTTGAGCTGGGCGCGGACGGTCATCGCCGGGTTGAGGGAGGAGAGGGCGTCCTGATAGACCATCGCCATCTCGTGGCCGAGGAGCCGACGGCGCACGCTCATCGGCTCGCCCACCAACTGCCGCTGGTCGAAGCGGACATGGCCGCGCACCCGGGCGCCCTTCGGCTCCAGGCCCATCACCGCGAGGGCGGTCAGCGACTTGCCGCAGCCCGACTCGCCCACCAGGCCCAGGACTTCACCGGGCCGTACGTCGAAGCTGATGCCGTCCACGATGTCCACGCCCCCGTGGCGGCCGTCGAAGCCGATGGCCAGGTTCTCCACGCTCAACACCGGCCGGCCCTCGCCGAGGGGGCGGGCCCGGGCGCGCAGCCGCCGGGCCGCCTCCGCGAGGCCCGGCAGTTCCAGGACCTCCCCGCTGCCCGGCTCGGGCGCCTCCAGACGGTCCTCCTCGCGCCCCCTCACGTCCCGTGCCGCGGGCGCCGCCCACGCGTCCGAGACGCCCTCGGAGAGGATGTTCAGGGCCAGCACGGTGACCAGCATCAGCAGGCCAGGGAACACGGTCGCCCACCAGCCGCCGGTGAGCACCATGTTCTTGCCGTCGGCGATGACACTGCCCCAGGACGGGTCCGGGGGCCGCACGCCCGCGCCGATGAAGGACAGCGACGCCTCGAAGACGATCGCCTCGGCGACCTGCACCGTGCAGAACACCAGGACCGGGGCGGCACAGTTGACGGCCACGTGCTTCAGCACGATGTGCGGGGTACGCGCCCCCATGACCCGCTCGGCGGTCACGTAGTCCTCGCCGTACTGGGCCATCACGTTGGCCCGTACGACCCGCGCCATGGGCGGCATGTAGAGGAACGCGATCGCGCCGATGAGGATCGGGATGCCCCCGCCGAACACCGCGACGAAGACGGCCGCGAGCGCGATGCCGGGGAAGGCCATGACGATGTCGAGGCAGCGCATCAGCGTCTCGTCGACCGCCTTGCGCGAGGTCGCCGCCACCGCGCCGACGACGGCGCCCACGACCAGTGCGAGCGCGGTCGCGCCGAGGCCGATGGCCAGGGACCAGCGGGCCCCGTACATCAGCCGGCTGAGGATGTCGCGGCCCAGGCTGTCCTGGCCCATCCAGTGACGGCCCGACGGCGCGCCCTCTCCGCGGCCGTCGCCGACCAGCGGGAACTGTTCGAGCGGGTCGTGCGGGGCGACGAGGGGCGCCAGCAGGGCCGTGAGGACGACGATCCCGATGACGACGACGGCGATCCGCGAGATCAGCGGAAGCCGCGTGAAGCCCCTGAGGCGGATGCCGGGCAGGGAAAGCGCGTCGGTGAGCCGCTTCCGGTACATCAGCATCATGCCTCGGCACTCCTCAGACGCGGGTTGACCAGCAGGTAGAGGATGTCGATGGCCAGGTTCACGACGACGAACCCGAAGGCGATGGTGAGGACGCCGCCCTGCACAACGGCGGGGTCACCGTTCTTCACGGCGTCGATCATGAGTTTCCCCATCCCCGGCAGGTTGAAGATCGTCTCGATGACGACCGCGCCGCCGAGCAGATAGCCGACGCGCAGCCCCAGTACGGTCAGCGGGTTCATCAGGGCGTTGCGCAGGACGTTCCGCCCGACGACGACCACCGGGGGCAGGCCGCTGCCGATCGCCGTCCGTACGTAGTCCCTGTCCAACTCCTCGACCACGGCGGTGCGGACGATCCGGGTGAGCTGGGCGGCGACCGGCAGTGCCAGCGCCAGCGCGGGCAGCGTCATGGTCTTCAGCCAGCCGGTGAACGAGTCGGCAGGGTTGACGTATCCGCTGGTCGGGAACCACCCCAGGTCCACGGCGAGGTACTGGATCATCAGCAGCGCCAGCCAGAAGCCCGGCGCCGCGACACCGGTCAGCGAGACGACCCGGATGAGCTGGTCGGGGAGGCGGTCCCGGTGGATCGCGGCGGTGACCCCGCCGACCAGTGCCAGCACCACCGCGATGCCCAGGCCCAGGAAGGTCAGCTGCATGGTGAGCGGCAGGGCCGTGGTCACCTGGTCGACCACCGGGGACCGTGTCAGCGCGCTGACGCCCATGTCACCGCGGAGCAGGTCCCCGACGAAGTCGAAGTACCGCACCGGGAAGGGATCGAGCAGTCCGTTGCGCTCCCGGAAGTCGTGCAGCTGCTGCTCGGTCGGGTTCGCGCCCTGGAAGTACGCGGACGCCGGATCGCTGTCCGAGAACCGCATCACGACGAACACGAACAGAATGATCCCGAGCATCAACGGAACGAGCAGGAGAACGCGCCGAATCAGAATCCTGACGACCGCGACCACTGGCTGGTGTCCCCTCGTTGGTACGGGCCGCTCCCGGCCGGTCGGTCCGGTCCACGACCGGTCCTTCGAAGGCGCGGGGAACCGCGCGACCGGTCACCACCGGCCCCGCGCTTCCGGTGCAACCGTCAGATCCACTTCGCCTGGAGCACGTTTATCCCCGGATAGGGCTGAGCCCGTACGCCCGTGAGATCCCGGGGGTCCCACGCGGTGATCAGCTCGTTGTGCACGACCGGATAGATGACGGCGTTCTCGGCGACGACGTCGATGTAGTCCTGAGTCATCGCTTTCTTCTTCTCGGAATCCGGCTCCCGCGTGGCCGCGTCCATCCGCTTGAAAAGGTCCTTGGCCCCGGAGCTCTCCTCCCAGCGGGCATACCGCATCCAGGTGTTCCCGGGCCCGTAGTTGTAATGCATGATCAGGTCGGCGTCGAGGCCGAACTGGTTCGGATTGGAGGCGGCCGCGACGACCTGGAAGTCCTTCTTCTGGTCGAGTTTCGTGAAGAGCGCGGCGGTCTCCTGGGGTTCCAGGGTCGTCCTGACTCCGATGGCGTCCCAGGAGGCCTTGATCGTCGGCAGGCAGTCCACGATCCAGCTCACGTTGACCGCCATCAGGCTGACCGTCAGCCCGCCGACCCCGGCCTCCTTCAGGAGTGCCTTGGCCTTGTCGGGGTCGTATCCGTAGACGGTCCCGGCCTTCCGGTACGTCGGGTTTCCCTCGTTGAGATACGACGAGGCCGGTGTTCCGTGACCGCGCAGCGCGGCCCGGATCATTTTCTCCCTGTCGATCGCGTAATGCAGCGCCTGCCGTACCCGTACGTCGTCGAACGGCTTGTGGGCGGTGTTGAAGAGCATGAAGAGGTGGTTCATTCCCGCCCCGCCCTCGACCTTGAGGCCGCCCTTTTCCAACTGGGAGATATTTGCGTACGGAATGTTGTCGGAGATCTGCGCGCCCGCGCTCGAACCGGAGATCTTCGCGACACGCGGCGCGGCGTCCACGATGGTCAGCCAGTTCATCTTCTTGAACGTGGCCTTTCGCGGCCCGTTGTAGTCGGCGAACGCCTCGAAGGTGGTGTTGGACTTCGGATGGTGGGCGCTCTGCCGGTACGGGCCCGAACCGACGGCCTTTCCCGTCGTCGCCTCGTCGAGCGCGCCCGCTTTCGAGAACACGTGCTTCGGCATGATCTTCGCGAGGGTGAGCCGCTGGACCCCGTCGGGGAAGGGGAACCGGAGAACGAGTTCGACCGTTTTCCCGTCGATCCTCTTCACCTCCTTCAGCCAGGACGCGAAGAAGTTCTTGGCGAGCGTCGTCGTCCCCGGATCCAGGACGCGCCCGTAGGTGAAGACGACGTCGTCGGCGGTGACGGGCCGCCCGTCGTGCCAGGTCGCGCCCTCCCGCAGCGTGAACCTCCAGGTGGTCGCCCCGAGATCCGCCGGGATACCGGTCGCCAGGGCCGGATACGGCTCACGGCTGATCGGGTCGGTGTCCAGCAGCCCCTCGTACACGTGGTGGTTGGCGGCCATCGAGAACGCCGAGGCCGTCATCAGGGGATCCCAGCTCTGGTCGTTGCCGTAGCCGATCACCGCGGTGAGTGTCCGGTCGGCGCCCTCGCCCTCGTCGCCCGTCTCGTTCGTGGACTCCGGCCCGGCCGAACAGGCGGAGAGGGCGGAGGTGATGGCGGCGGCCGCGCCCAGCGCGCCGGAGTGCTTCAGGAACGACCGGCGGTGCAGCGCCGGTGCGGGGGTCGCGTCGCGCACGGTTCCTCCAGCAGCGAGGGTGGGGGGAGATACGACGTCCTACGTCATAGGTGCAGCGTGACGATAGGAGGGGGCGCGGGGGTGGTCAAGGGAACACGCACGAATCCCGGCATCGTCAAAGGCGCAACCAATGTCGCCCTGAAACACCTGGTGTCGACGGGCCCTCGGACCTCCGGCACCGGTGCCGGGTGACGACCCGCCAGACCCGCCGTACGGGGCGGGGGCCGCCGGTGCCGTGGCATAGTCGGCGCCCTGTGAGCACACGACATCGAGGGGGTGCGGAAGGCCATGGCGGATCACTTCCGGGAGGCCGGGGCAGGGGCCGCGCAGCAGTCACGGGGGCGCGCGTGAGCGAGAGTTGGGACGAGAGGGAACCCGGGGTGCTCCAACTGCCGTCCGGGCGACTGGTACGGGGCCGGGGGCTGCGCAACGGCCTGGACCCGGCGGCGGCCCGCCCGACGTACGGTGTCTATCTCCTCGGCAAGGAACCGCCCGAAGTCCCCTGGGAGGCGCGGTGGTTGAGGTGGCCCGACTTCCGGCTGCCCCGGGACCGGGCGGACGCGCGGAAGGTCCTGACGGAGACCTGGGAGCGGGCCGAGGACCCCGCCGAACGCGTCGAGCTCGCCTGCGGGGGCGGCCGCGGCCGGACGGGCACGGCCCTGGCCTGCCTCGCCGTCCTGGACGGCGTGCCGGCCGCGGAGGCCGTGGAGTTCGTACGGCGGAACTACGACCGCCACGCCGTGGAGACACCGTGGCAGCGGAGTTACGTACGCAGGTTCGGGGAGTGACCGGCCCGCGGGGCGGCCGACGGGCCGACCGCCCCGGGTCGCCCTGAACCGACGGGCGGCGCGCGTCCTGACGGGCCCACTTCGGGTGACCGGAGCTCATCCCTTGGTCGGGGTGCCGTAGACCATCGGCCGACAGCCGGGAGCGCCCCGGGTCAACAGACTTGCGGCATGGAGAAGAACACGGGGAAGACCGAAGGGATCAGCCGGGCACGGTTCATGGGCGCGGCGGCCGCCATGGGGGTGGGAGCCGCGGCCGGTCTCCCGGCGCCGGCCGCCACGGCCGCTCCGGCGGGCACAGCGGGTACGGCGGGCAGGCGCCGGGGGCTCACCCACCGCGGGGTCGTCTACACCGTCGGGGCGGGGGAGACCCCGGGGACGGCGTGGAGCGAGCGCCGGATGCGCAGGGACATCCGGCTGATCGGCCGCGAACTGCACGCGGACTCCGTCGAGGTCACCGGCGACGGGGTGGAGCGGCTCAACGCCACGGCGAGCGAGGTGGCGGAACACGGCCTGCACGTGTGGCTGCAGCCGACACTGGGGGACGTGCCGGAGCGGGACATCCTCGACCATCTCGCGGAGGCGGGCCGCCACGGGGAGCGGCTGCGGAAGCAGGGGGCCGAGGTCACCCTTGCCGTGGGCTGCGAGTTCTGGTTGTTCGTACCGGGGATCGTGCCCGGAGCCGACGTCCTGGAGCGGATCGACAACCTGCAGAAGGGCAACGTCGACTTCGCGAAGATGCAGCAGCGGCTCGCCCGGTTCACCGCGAAGGCCGCGACGGTCGGCCGCTCCGTCTTCCGCGGCAGGCTCAGCTACGCCGCCGCACAGGACGAGTCGTTCGAGCCGGTCGACTGGAACCTCTTCGACATCGTGGGGATCGACTACTACTCGTACTTCCCCCGACGGGAGGACTACGTACGCGAGTTGCGCGGGTACCTGCGCTGGGGCAAGCCGCTCGCCATCACCGAGTTCGGTACCTGCACGTTCGTCGGAGCCCCGGAGCAGGGCGGGATGGGCTGGAGCATCGTCGACTACGAGAAGACGCCGCCGGAGATCAAGGGGAACGTGGTGCGCAGCGAACGCGTACAGGCGGCGTACCTCACCGATCTCCTCGACGTCTTCGAGTCGATGAACCTGCACGCGGCGATGGCATTCGAGTTCGTCACCGCCGACTCCCCGCACCGCCCCGACCATCCGCGGTACGACCTCGACATGGCCTCCTACGCCGTCGTCAAGCCCATCAAGGACCGGCCCGACGACCCGGAGTCGGACTGGCACTGGGAGCCGAAGGAGGCGTACCGCGCGGTGGCCCGGCACTACGGCCGGGCGGCACACCGCTGAGGCGGCGCGAGCCGTACGTACCACTATGATCCGGTCATGTCAGACGGACGAGCGAGAACCGGTGCGCCCGAAGTGGTGCTCGCCGGCGGGGGAACGACCGCCCGGTTCGACGGGCAGCGGCTGAGGATCGTCCGGGGGACCACCACCTGGACGATGCCCGTACGGGCCGTGCGGGCAGCCGAGTCGACGCCGGGCGGGGGCGTCCGCATCGAATTGAGCGGTGATCCGGGAGACGGCCGGGCGGCCCGGCACGGGCTCGGCGCGGGGGTGTCGATCCCGAGCCGCAACGCCCATGCGGCCCGGGCCTTCACCGAGCAGCTCCAGCGGGCTCTGAGCACCACGGCGACCGCGGCCGACGGCCACGCTCTGGTCCTCGTCCACACCCGGCAGCGGGTCCCGAGCCCGCGAGTGCGCCGACTGGCCGCGATCGGCGTGGCCGTCCTCGCGTACGCCGCCGTGCTCGGGGCCGTGGGATGGCGGGGCCCCGAGGGCGCGGGCATCGCACTCGCGGTCACCGGCTGGATGGGGCCCGCGGGTGCGGGCCTGCTCTTTTTCTGCTGGGTCCGGCTGATACGGGACCTCGTCGCCCTGCGCCGCCGGGGTATCACGGTCTCCGGCCGCGGCGAGGGGACGGTACGGGGTTTCGGCGGCAACGTCTTCTACTTCCGGCGGCTCGGCTACCGGACGGTCGACGGCGAGGAGTTCACCCGGGTCGAGTCACGCGGCTCCGTCGGAGTGGGGACGCTCGGGGTGGGACCGGTCGACGTCACCTACGACCCGCTCGACCCGCGCACCGCGACCGGCCCGCTCAGCTTCCACCATGTGGCGGTGACGCTGTTCCTGGTCCTGACGGGCCTGGTCGTCCTGCTGGTGTGGGCGGGAGTGCTTCTCTACGCCCTCGCCGGTTGAAGTCGGCGCCCGATGCCGGTCCTTGACCGGCATTTCGCCATGTCCTCTCGAATGGGCCTCCGGTTCGCGGAGGCTTTTCGATTCTTTGCGGCGCTTTCAACTGCGGCCACCGAATGACCCGTTCGCATTGCCTGATTAAGTCGCCCGACACAAAAGCGCGATAACCCGACTCGGTCCGGGCCGAACCGACTTCCTCTCGGTGCCCCCGCGACTCCGTTCCGGAGAACCCCCAGGTCGTCCGGCGTGAACCGTCCGCCGCGTGGCCGAACACCCCCTGCGCCGCACCGATGTTGATGAGCGTAGAGGTCTTCCAAAGTCTAAGCGGCGAGCGCCCTCGTGGAGACGAAAAGAGTGAAACCCAAAAAGAAGGGGGAACACCGTGAAGTCTGCCCGCCAGGGACACGACGCACGGCACACGACGGCGTGCGTCGAACAAGCGGAGGAAACGGTGAAGGAATTGCGCGAAGCACTCGCGACGGCAGGAATTACACTGCCGACACTCGGGTTCGGCCCGGCAACTTTGGCGCGGCAGGCGCTCAGAGGGTGCTGTGGAAGCCGCTGTGGAAGCCGCTTCGAAAGTCCCGCACTGCGTCCACTGCGTCCACTGCGTCCGGTACGCGTCCTCGGTCCGTTCGGGGCACGGGGTCGGCGTTCCGTCGAGGCGGCGTCCCGGCCCGCGGCGGTGCTCGGATGAAGCCGAAGGTCGGGACGTACGTCGTCGACACGCGGACCGGGCGGGTGGGCGTGGTGATGGGGCACGAGGGTCCGTACGTACAACTGAGGCCGTACGGCGGCGGCAGGGAGTGGGACTGCGCCCCGGACGCCGTCCGGGGCGCCACCGCGGCGGAACGGCTCAGCGCGGCGACCGCCTACACCAACGCACGCAGCCGTGGAGAGGTCCCTTGAAGGAGCCCCCGTTCAGGCCCTTTTGAAGGGGCTTTGTGAAGGGGAGGGGCACCCCGGATCGCCGGGGAACGCTCTGGCATAGGGTGCGGCGCCATGGCGATATGGAGACGTCGCAGGCAGAAGGCCGCGCGCAAGTACCCCGTTCCGCTCACCATGCACCAGCTGTGGATGGTGTCGCTCAGCGCGCCGGTGAGCCGGGACAAGGACGCCTCGCGGACGACCCTGTACCCGTTCACCCGCATCGACGACGACAAGGCCCGGCAGTGGCTGGCCGACCAGTGGGAGATCACCTCCCGTGACGAGCTGGTCGGCCGGCTCGACGGCCTCGCACGGAGCGGATACCGGGCCCGCGCCCGGCTGCGGCTCGGGGTCGAACCGCTCGCGTGGGACGCCGGACTGTACGTGGACATCTCCCGGAGGGGTTTCGCGAGCGGGATGCTCAGCGAGGCCGACACCTGGACCGCGCTCAAGAACATCGTGCCGGCGGTGGTGAGGTCGTACGGCTCCTGGAAGGAGTACGGCGAGCACTATCTGCTGGGACGGATGGTCTGGCGGGACAATCTCCGCACCGCACGGGACGCGGACCTCCCCGCCCCGCACGCCGTGTCCGACGCCCACCTGAAGTCACTCCTGGACCCGGCGAACAGGTCCAGCCCCTGGATCATGGCGCCGTGGGAGGCGATCAGCCACCCCGACCACGCCCGCTGACTCCGTACGCGAGAATGGCCCCATGAGTCTGTTCCGCGACGACGGCATCGTGCTGCGCACCCAGAAACTGGGTGAGGCGGACCGCATCATCACGTTGCTCACCCGCGGTCACGGACGGGTGCGGGCCGTCGCACGGGGAGTGCGCCGGACCAAGTCGAAGTTCGGGGCCCGTCTCGAACCGTTCTCGCACGTGGACGTGCAGTTCTTCGCGCGCGGGAGCGAGCTGATCGGACGCGGCCTGCCGCTGTGCACGCAGAGCGAGACGATCTCTCCCTACGGTGGCGGGATCGTGACCGACTACGCCCGCTACACCGCCGGGACGGCCATGCTGGAGACGGCCGAGCGGTTCACGGACCACGAGGGCGAGCCCGCCGTCCAGCAGTACCTGCTGCTCGTGGGCGGACTGCGCACGCTCGCCCAGGGCGAGCACGAACCGCACCTCATCCTCGACGCCTTCCTCCTGCGCTCGCTCGCCGTGAACGGCTACGCGCCGAGCTTCAGCGACTGCGTGAAATGCGGAATGCCCGGCCCGAACCGGTTCTTCTCCGTCGCCGCGGGAGGTTCCGTCTGCGTGGACTGCCGGGTGCCGGGCAGCGTCGTACCCTCGGCGGGGGCCCTCGAACTGCTCAGCGCGCTGCTGACGGGGGACTGGGCGACCGCGGACGCGTGCGAGCCGCGGTACGTCAGGGAGGGCAGCGGCCTGGTGTCGGCCTACCTGCACTGGCACCTGGAGCGTGGGCTGCGCTCCCTGCGGTACGTGGAGAAGAGCAGCTAGCGAGGAGCACCCGGCGAGGAGGCGCGCGGCGACGAGCCACGCACAAGCCGCACACCAGCGGCACGGCACCACAGCAGCAGCAGTAGCAGGACGACTGACAGTCGTACGAGCCTGAGGGAGACGAGAAGCACATGGTGGTACGCGGGATCCTGGGGCGCCAGCGCCGCGAGTACAAGACGCCGGAGCCGCACCCGTCCGGCGCCCTCGTGCCCAAGCTCCCCGGCGAGCTGGTCCCGGGCCATGTGGCGTGCGTGATGGACGGGAACGGCCGCTGGGCCAAGGAGCGCGGTCTGCCGCGCACCGAGGGGCACCGGGTCGGCGAGGGCGTCGTCATGGACGTCCTCAAGGGCTGTCTGGAGCTGGGCGTCAAGAACCTGTCCCTGTACGCCTTCTCGACGGAGAACTGGAAGCGGTCGCCCGAGGAGGTCCGCTTCCTGATGAACTTCAACAAGGACGTCATCCGGCGCCGCCGCGACGAGATGGACGAGCTCGGCATCCGGATCCGCTGGGTCGGCCGGATGCCCAAGCTGTGGAAGTCGGTCGTCCACGAGCTCCAGATCGCCCAGGAGCAGACGCAGAAGAACGACGCGATGACCCTGTACTTCTGCGTCAACTACGGCGGCCGTGCCGAGCTCGCCGACGCCGCGAAGGCGCTGGCCGCCGATGTCGCCGCCGGGAAGCTCGACCCGGACAAGGTCACCGAGAAGACCATCCAGAAGTACCTGTACTACCCGGACATGCCGGACGTGGACCTGTTCCTGCGCCCGAGCGGTGAGCAGCGGACCTCCAACTACCTGATCTGGCAGTCGAGTTACGCCGAGATGGTGTTCCAGGACGTCCTGTGGCCGGACTTCGACCGCCGCGATCTGTGGCGTGCGTGCGTGGAGTACGCCTCGCGGGACCGCCGCTTCGGTGGCGCCGTCCCGAACGAGGACCTCCTCGCGATGGAGGAGGGCATGCGGGGGCGCCCCGAAGGGGCCTGAGCGGTTCGATCCCGGGTGCCGGCCGGTTCCTGGCTGGTCGCGCAGTTCCCCGCGCCCCTAGCGAGCAGGGGCGCGGGGAACTGCGCGAACAACCCCCACCGGGCCGCACCCGAGAACGACCCGCCGACCGCCTGCTTCTCTACGCCTGGCCGCGCGCAGCGCACTCCGCGCAGGTGCCGAAGATCTCCACGGTGTGGGCGACGCTCACATAACCGTGCTCCGCCGCGATGGCCTCGGCCCACTTCTCCACCGCGGGCCCCTCCACCTCGACGGCCTTGCCGCACACCCGGCACACCAGGTGGTGATGGTGATCACCGCTTGCGCAGCGGCGGTACACGGACTCGCCGTCCGACGTACGCAGGACGTCGACCTCACCGGCGTCCGCGAGGGACTGCAGCGTGCGGTACACCGTGGTGAGTCCGACGGAGTCGCCCTTGTGCTTGAGCATGTCGTGCAGGTCCTGCGCGCTGCGGAACTCGTCGACCTCGTCGAGCGCCGCCGCCACGGCGGCACGCTGCCGGGTGGAACGGCCCCGAACGGGCGGTCCAGCGGTCGTCACCGTTGCCTCCAAACGTCTGCGGCTTGCCGGGCCATTGTGCCAGCTCGGGCAAGGCCGACGAGTTTCCGTCAGACGCCGACCTTCCCGGGGGGCGTCCGGGTGGCCGGAATCGCACATTCCGCCGGGTCGGTGGCCTCCTGCGCCGCGGCCTGCGCGGCGGCCCGGGCCCTGCGGCGGGCCAGCGGAGTCGCCAGCACCGTGAGCAGGACGAACGCGCCGATGGTCAGCAGGACGATCGTCGCGCCGGGCGGTACGTCCTGGTAGTACGAGGTCACCGTGCCGCCGATGGTCACGCTGACGCCGAGGGCCACCGAGATCGCGAAGGTGGCCGCGAAACTGCGGGTGAGCTGCTGCGCGGCGGCCACCGGGACCACCATCAGGGCGGAGACCAGCAGCAGGCCGACGACGCGCATGGCGACCGTCACCGTGACCGCCGCGGTGACGGCCGTGAGGAGGTTGAGGGCGCGCACCGGCAGTCCGGTCACCCGGGCGAACTCCTCGTCCTGGCTCACCGCGAACAGCTGCCGGCGCAGACCGATCGTGACGAGGACCACGAAGGCCGCCAGCAGGCAGATCGCCGTCACGTCCTCCTCGGAGACCGTGGAGAGCGAGCCGAAGAGGTACGAGGTCAGGTTGGCGTTGGAACCGCCCGGCGCGAGGTTGATGAACATCACACCGCCCGCCATGCCTCCGTAGAAGAGCATCGCGAGCGCGATGTCACCGCGCGTCTTCCCGTACCAGCGGATCAGCTCCATCAGCACCGCGCCGAGTACGGAGACGGCGGTCGCCATCCACACCGGGGACCAGGACAGCAGGAAGCCGAGGCCGACGCCGGTCATCGCGACATGGCCGATGCCGTCGCCCAGCAGGGCCTGGCGGCGCTGCACCAGGTAGATGCCGACGGCGGGCGCGGTGATGCCGACGAGGACGGCGGCGAGCAGGGCCCGCTGCATGAAGGCGTAGTCGAGGATTTCGAGGTTCATGGCGATCAGCTCAGCAGTCCCGTCCGGATCGGTTCGGCGTCGTGAGCCGCGTGGGGGTGTACGTGGTCGTGGCCCGGCAGGGCGTGCTGGCCGAGGGCCCGCGGGGGCGGGCCGTCGTGCTGGACGCAGCCGTCACGCAGGACGATCGCGCGGTCGATCAGTGGTTCGAGCGGGCCCAGCTCGTGCAGGACGAGGAGGACGGAGGTGCCCGCCGCGACCTGCTCCCGCAGGGTGCTCGCGAGTACTTCCTGGCTGGCCAGGTCCACGCCGGCCATCGGCTCGTCCATGATCAGCAGTTCGGGCTGGGAGGCGAGGGCGCGGGCGATCAGGACGCGCTGGTGCTGGCCGCCGGACAGCGCGTTCACCGAGTCCTTGGCGCGGTCCGCCAGACCGACGAGCTCCAGGGAGCGTCGTACGGCCTCGCGGTCGGCCTTGCGCAGGATGCCGAAGCGGGCGCGGGACAGCCGCCCGGAGGACACCACCTCGGTCACCGTCGCGGGCACCCCGCCGGCGGCCGTCGTGCGCTGCGGCACGTACCCCACGCGCGCCCAGTCGCGGAAGCGGCGCCGGGCGGTGCCGAACAGCTCGATCTCGCCGCCCGTGACCGGGACCTGGCCGATGATCGTGCGGATGGCGGTCGACTTGCCGGAGCCGTTGGCGCCGAGCAGCGCGACGACCTCACCGTGGTTCACGGTGAGGTCGATGCCGCGCAGGACGGGGCGTGAGCCGAGTTCGGCCGTCACACCGCGCAGGGAGATGACAGGCGGGGTGTCGGGCGATGTGCCGGGCTCGTTCGTCATGCCGGCGTCCTCCGGAAGCTGATCATGTGGCGGTCATTTCGCGGTCATTTCGCGCCCAGTGCCGACTGCAGCGCCTTGAGGTTGGCCTCCATGACCTGGAAGTAGTCGTCACCCCGGGACTTCTCCGTGATGCCCTCGATCGGGTCGAGCACATCCGTCCTGAGGTCCGCGTCCGCGGCGATGGTCTTCGCGGTCTTGTCGCTGACGAGGGTCTCGTAGAAGACCGTGGAGACGCCGTCGGCCTTGGCCATCTTCTCAAGGTCCTTGACGCGGTTGGCACTGGGCTCGCTCTCCGGGTCCAGGCCGTTGATGGCCTCCTCGGTGAGGCCGTAGCGCTCGGCGAGGTAGCCGAAGGCGGCGTGCGTCGTGATGAAGACCTTCGTCTTCGTGTTCTTCAGGCCGTCCTCGAACTGGGTGTTGAGGCCGTCCAGTTCCTTCACCAGGGCCGCGGTGTTCTTCTTGTAGTCCGCCGCGTGGTCCGGGTCGGCCTTCTCGAAGGCCTTGCCCACGCCCTCGGCGACCTCGGCGTACTTCACGGGGTCGAGCCAGATGTGCGGGTCCTCGCCGGAGCCTTCCTCGCCCTCGTGGTCGTCGTGCTCGGCCGCGTGGCCGCCGACCTCGTTGCCGTGCTTCTCCAGGCTGGTGAGGGTGGCCGCGTCGATCTTGGTCTTGATCTCGGACTGGGCGACCGCGTCGTCGACGGAGGGCTGGAGGTTCTTCAGGTACAGGGCGACGTCCGACTCCTGGAGCTGCGCCGTCTGCTTGGCGCTGATCTCCAGGTCGTGCGGCTCCTGGCCGGGCTCGGTCAGGGTGCTCACGTCGACGTGGTTCCCGCCGATCCGCTCGGCGAGGAACTGCAACGGGTAGAACGACGCCACCACGTCGAGCTTCCCGCTGCTGTCGCCGTCGGCCGCGCTGGAGTCGGACGAGCAGGCGGAGAGGGAGCCGAGCGTGAGGGCGGTGGCCGCCGCGACCGCGATCCCGGCTGTGTTTATTCGAGAGGCGGCGAGGCGTCGTCGTACGTTCATGACACTCATTTTCAGCTGGTGTGGAAACGATTGTCAATAAGCTGTCTTGTGATCTGGGCTTCATCCCGGTATGAGAAGGGTGTGACGGTGGGTGGGGGGACGGTGTCCGGCCAGGACCCCAACCGATTTGATCCGGGGGGCGGGGCCGCCGGTAATCTGAGGCATTCGCTCTGAAGCAATCGCTGTGAAGCAACCCTGCTTCGTCGCCCGTCGTCGTAATGAAGAGAGCACCGTGGCCGCCGACAAGATCGACACCATCGTCAGCCTGAGCAAGCGCCGTGGCTTCGTCTACCCGTGCAGTGAGATCTACGGCGGCCAGCGAGCCGCCTGGGACTACGGGCCGCTGGGTGTCGAGCTCAAGGAGAACATCAAGCGTCAGTGGTGGCGCTACATGGTGACGTCGCGCGAGGACGTCGTCGGTATCGACTCGTCCGTGATCCTGGCGACCGAGGTCTGGGTGGCCTCCGGTCACGTCGCCACGTTCTCCGACCCGCTCACCGAGTGCACCTCGTGTCACAAGCGGTACCGCGCCGACCACCTCGAAGAGGCCTACGAGGCCAAGCACGGCCGCGTGCCCGAGAACGGCCTGACCGACCTCAACTGCCCCAACTGCGGCAACAAGGGCACCTTCACCGAGCCCAAGCAGTTCTCCGGCCTGCTCTCCACGCACCTCGGCCCCACGCAGGACAGCGGCTCCGTCGCCTACCTGCGCCCCGAGACCGCGCAGGGCATCTTCACCAACTTCGCCCAGGTCCAGCAGACCTCGCGCCGCAAGCCGCCCTTCGGCATCGGCCAGATGGGCAAGTCCTTCCGCAACGAGATCACGCCCGGCAACTTCATCTTCCGCACCCGCGAGTTCGAGCAGATGGAGATGGAGTTCTTCGTCAAGCCGGGCGAGGACGAGAAGTGGCAGGAGTACTGGATGCAGGAGCGCTGGAACTGGTACACGGGCCTCGGCATGCGCGAGGAGAACATGCGCTGGTACGACCACCCGGCCGAGAAGCTCTCGCACTACTCCAAGCGCACCGCCGACATCGAGTACCGCTTCCAGTTCGGCGGCAACGAGTGGGGTGAGCTGGAGGGCGTCGCGAACCGCACGGACTACGACCTCTCCGCGCACTCCAAGGCCTCCGGCCAGGACCTCTCCTACTTCGACCAGGAGGCCGGCGAGCGCTGGACCCCGTACGTCATCGAGCCGGCGGCCGGTGTCGGCCGCGCGATGCTCGCCTTCCTGCTGGACGCGTACGTCGAGGACGAGGCGCCCAACGCCAAGGGCAAGATGGAGAAGCGGACCGTCCTGCGCCTCGACCCGCGCCTGTCGCCGGTGAAGGTCGCCGTGCTGCCGCTGTCCCGCAACCCGGAGCTGTCCCCGAAGGCCAAGGGTCTCGCCGCCGCTCTGCGGCAGAACTGGAACATCGACTTCGACGACGCCGGTGCCATCGGGCGTCGCTACCGTCGCCAGGACGAGATCGGTACGCCGTTCTGCGTGACCGTCGACTTCGACACGCTCGAGGACAACGCGGTCACCGTCCGCGAGCGTGACTCCATGAAGCAGGAGCGCGTGTCCCTGGACCAGATCGAGGGGTACCTGGCCAGCCGCCTCATCGGTTGCTGACCGCTTCGCGGGGGCGCCGTTCGCAGGTGCGCGACGGTGGGAGCCGGTCGTGCCCCGCGGCGGAGCCGCCATGTGACAAGGCCCCACGCCCCTGAAGGCGCGCAGCCCCTGCAAATGCCCCGGTTCTGTCACGTCCGTAACGGATGTAATGGAACTGGGGCTTTTGCAATCCAGAGGGCCGGGGGTTCCGAAGGAGGGGCGTACGGCTCGCAGGGGGCGGGCCGGCACCTTCTACGGGGGCACTCATGCGTAAGCAGGCAGTTGTTGGCGTACTGGCGATGGCCGTGGCGATCGGGACGGTCGGGGCCGTGGGAGCGGGGGCGCTGGGCGGGTCCTCGGAGAAGGGGGCCGCGGGGGCCAGGGCCGGGATCGAGGCCAAGGGCGGTGCGGGCCGGCTGCCGGAGGCGCTCGCGCCGAGCGGGCTGCGGGCCGTCGGGCTCACGGCGGACCAGCGGCTGGTGTCGTTCCGGGTCGACCGGCCGGGCGCCGCGCTGCCGCTCGGGAAGGTCGACGGACTCAAGGGCGACAGGACGCTGGTCGGGATCGATTACCGCGTCCAGAACAAGAAGCTGTACGCCGTCGGGGACCAGGGCGGCATCTACACGATCCGAGAGGTGGGCGCCCGCGCCACGAAGGTCTCGCAGCTCGGCGTGGCGCTGCAGGGCAAGGCGTTCGGCGTCGACTTCAACCCGGCCGCCAACCGGCTGCGGGTCATCAGCGACACCGGCCAGAACCTCCGTCACAACCTCGACGACCAGGCGGGCGCCCCGGCTCCCGGCACCACCGCCGTCGACGGGACCCTCACCAACCCGCCGGTGCCCCCGAACCCGGGTGCCACCGCGCTCGGCGTGAGCGGGGCCGCGTACACGAACAACGACCTCGACGCGTCGACGGCGACCACCCTCTTCGACCTCGACACCGCACTGGACCAGGTGTCGGTGCAGTCGCCCGCCAACGCGGGCAACCTCGCGCCGACGGGGAAGCTGGGCGTGGACGTGCCGTTGAACTCCGGTTTCGACATCCACAGTTCGACGCGCAACGGCACGAACACCGGCTACGCGGTCACCGGCCGTACGGCGTGGCGGGTCAACCTGCTGACGGGGAAGCTGAGTTCACTGGGCACCTTCGGGCACGGCCGGCAGGTGGCGGACATCGCGCTGCCGCTGAACCAGGGGTGACGACGGTGGCGGGAGCGGCTGCCGGGAACTGACCGAAGGGCGGCGGGCGGCGGGCGGCGGGCAGCGGGCGGTGACATCGCCCTCCGCTGCCGGGCACCTGTTCCTGTCCCGCTCGCCCACGTCCTGGATGCCGCTCCGAACGACAGCGCGGCGCGTCGGGAGTCGTGGGTTCGACTCCCGGCGCGCCGCGTCGTGACGCCGGGCCCGGGCGACCGGTGTGCTCAGCCCTTCGGCGCCGGGTCCACCGTCGCCTGGTGTGCCTCCGCGAGGTGTTCCTCGGCCTTGAGCCAGGGCAGGAACTGGGCGGGCTTGCGCCAGCCGCAGGTGTCGCACCTGATCGTCCGCTGCACACCCGCGCGTTGGACCCGGACGATGTGCTCGCGGCCGTGCTGGTCCCAGCGGCTCACCTTGCTGGTGTTGGCCTGCAGCATGACGCCTCCTGGTGGTCGCGCTCGGCTTGCGCGCGCTAAGGAGTGTGCAGCAAGAACAACATCAACAGGAGTACACGGGTGGTGCGTTGTGTGCGAGTTCCGCGCACGGTGTGGACGTCTCAAGCGATGACGCGCGGCAGTCGCAGGCTCAGGGCCGTCGTCAGGACCACACCGACGAGCTGGACGGCGAGGGTCGTCGCCAGAGCCTCACGCATGCCCAGATCCGGGGTCAGCGTGAGGAAGAGGGTGCCGAGGGTGGCGACGCCCAGGGCCAGTGCGGACTGCTGGGCGGTGATCATGACACCGCTGCCCACACCGGCGCGGGCCGCGGGCACCTCGGAGAGGATCACGCGGAAGAGGACGGGGAGCTGGAGGGCCTGGCCCGCGCCCGCAACGACCATGCCGGGCCAGAGCTGGAGGCCGCCGAGGTCGGGCCAGGAACCCCACACCGTGAGGGCGAGGACGGCGACACCCACCCCCTGGACCAGGCCACCCGCGGTCACCACGCGCGTACCCCAGCGGGCCACCAGCCGGGGGCCCAGGAGCGAGACGACGAAGAAGGACACCGCCATCGGGGCCAGGGTGAGGCCCGCGCGGACCGGGCTCAGCTGCACTCCCTGCTGCAGCGCCACCGCGACGACGAACATGAAGCCGCTGAAGCCGATCGAGAAGGGCAGGATCATCACCAGCCCCCGGCGGAGGGGGAGGTTCGAGAACAGGCTCGGCGGGACCAGCGGGGTGCGCCCCAGCCGCTCCGCCCGCCGCTCGACGCGGTAGAAGGCGGTCGCCGCGAGCGGGAACAGGGCGAGCGACAGCCACGTCCACAGGGGCCAGCCCGCCGCCCGGCCCTCGGTCAGCGGGGCCAGCAGGGACACCAGGGCGATGGCCAGCAGGGCCGTGCCGGGGCCGTCCACCGGCGCCGGGTGCTGCGAGCGGGTCTCGGGGACGGCACGGGCGGCCAGGAACAGGCCCACCAGTACGACCGGCACGTTCACCAGGAACACCGCGCGCCAGCCGGTGCCCGCGATGTCCGCCGCGACCAGGACGCCGCCGAGGATCTGCCCGGCCACCATGGAGAGCCCGGCCGTGGCGCCGTACAGGCCCATCGCGCGGGCGCGGCGCGGGCCCTCGGTCGCCGACTGGATGGTGGCGAGCACCTGCGGCAGCATCGCCGCCGAGGCCGCGCCCTGGGCGACGCGCGCGGCGACGAGCGTCCACGCGGTCGGTGCGAGGCCGCACGCCAGCGAGGTCAGCCCGAAGGCGATCATCCCGCCGAGGAAGAGCCGGCGCCGGCCGAACATGTCGCCGAGCCGGCCGCCGAGGACGAGGAGCACGGCGTAGGCGACTCCGTAGCCGGCCACGACGAGTTCCAGGACCGCTTCGCTCGCGGCAAGGTCGTGGCCGATCGTGGGCAGGGCGACGTTCACGATGAAGAAGTCGATGAGGGGCAGGGCCGCGCCGAGCAGCACGGTGAAGAGCCCGAGCCCGCCGAGCACGGGCGGGGCGACGGGCGAACGGGCGGTGCGGGGAGCAAGGATCTCGGTCACGCTGTCGAGCGTGCGCCTCCTCCCGAGGGTGGTACCAGAGTCTCCTTATCCTGGTAGAAGGAGTACCTGGAAACAGGATCAGCGGGGCGGCAGGCTGGAGGCATGACGACCATGGCAGAGGAGACGGCGGTACGGGCGAACGGATCCCGGGCCCCGGAGGGATCGGAGCGCTCGGGGGTGCCCTCGGGCGAGTCGGAGATCCGGCGGCACGAGCTCGCCGCCTTCCTGCGGCACCGCCGCGAGCACATCACCCCCGAGCAGGTGGGCCTGCCCCGGGGCAGCCGTCGGCGCACCCCCGGCCTGCGCCGGGAGGAGGTCGCGCAGCTCTCCGCGGTCGGCGTCACCTGGTACACGTGGCTCGAACAGGCCAGGGACATCCAGGTGTCGGTGCAGGTCCTCGACGCGCTCGCCCGCACCCTGATGCTGGACGGGAACGAGCGGGCCCATCTCTTCCGGCTGGCCGGTGCCGTCGACCCCACCCCGGCCTCGCGCTGCCCCACCATCACCCCGGCGCTGCTGCGGACGCTGGAGCAGCTGGAGCCCCTCCCGGCCTGCATCCAGAACAGCCGGTACGACATCCTCGCCTACAACCGCACGTACGGCAGGCTGTTGTGCGACCTCGACGACGTGCCGCCGGAGGACCGCAACTGCATGGTCCTCATCACCACGAACGAGCAGTGGCGCTCCTCGATCGTGCTGCTGGACGAGACGGTGCGGCTGATCGCCGCCAAGTTCCGGGCCTCGATGGCGGGGCATCTCGCCGACCCCGCCTGGAAGATGCTGCTCAAGCGGCTGCTCGCGGAGTCCGAGGAGTTCCGTGCGGTGTGGGAGCGGCACGAGGTGGTCGGCTCGCGCAGCAAGACCAAGTTCTTCGACAACAGGTACGTCGGGCGGCTCGACCTGGTCCACACCGACCTGTGGCTCGGTCCCGCGGAGGGGCCGCGCATGGTCACGTACGCGCCCGTCGACGACGAGTCCCGCGAGCGCCTGGAAAAGCTGCACGCGCTGGCGGTGGAGCGGGGCTGAGCCCCGGCGGGTCGGGTCGTCGGGTACGGGCCGGGAGGGGGCTGGTCGCGCAGTTCCCGCGCCCCGGAAAGACGGGCCGCGCCCCTGTCCTGCCGGGGCGCGGCGGACCGCGCCGCCACCGGCCCGCGCTGTCAGACGACGCCCGCCGACTCCTTGAGCTCCGCCGACGAGAGCTGCCGTGCCGTGCGATCGGCGGTCCGCCGGGCCCAGGGGCCGCTGGTCAGGGCGCCGACGGCCAGCACCGCCAGACCGCACGCGGCGATGATCCACCAGGCGGGGCGGGCCGCCGCGACGAAGCTGTCCCGGTACGAGGACGAGCCGACGCCGGACGCGAGCACCGCGCCGATCACGGCGACACCCAGCGTCTGCCCGATCTGGCGGCTGGTGGAGGCGACGGCGGCGGCCACACCGGCCTGGGCGCGCGGCATGCCCGACACCGCGGTGTTGGTGATCGGGGCGTTCACGAAGCCGAAGCCGAGCCCGAACAGGACGTACCCGATGACGAGTGTCGTGTTCGCCGTCTCGGCCTCGAAGGCGGCGAAGAGCACCCCGCTCGCGGTCATCGCGGTGCCGGCGACCAGCAGGGACAGCCGGGGCCCGCGGCTGCCGACCAGCCGGCCGGACAGCGGCGCGCACACGAACGTCATGGCGGCCATGGGGAGCATCCACAGACCCGCGTGGAGGGCGCTCAGGCCCCGCACGTTCTGGAGGTAGAGCGTCGAGAGGAAGAGGAACCCGCCCAGCGCCGCGAACGCGCTGACCGCGATCACCGTGGCACCGCTGAAGGGGGCCGAGCGGAAGAAGCGCAGGTCGATGAGGGGTTCGTCGCGGCGGGGCTCGTACCACAGGAGGGCGGCCAGGGCGACGAACGCGATGCCGCCGAAGGCGAGGGTCTTCACCGCGCCGGAGTCGGGCGCCTCGATGATCGCGTACGTCAGGGAGCCGAGCAGGGCGATCACCAGGAGCTGGCCGACCGGGTCCGGGCGGCGGGCCTTCGGGGCGCGGGACTCGGGCACGTACCGGAGGGTGAGCAGAAGTGCGGCCAGGCCCACCGGAAGGTTGACCCAGAAGATCGAGCGCCAGCCGACCGAGTCCACGAGAAGGCCGCCGACCAGCGGGCCGGCGGCCATGGATATGCCGACCACGCCGCCCCAGACGCCGATCGCGCGGGCGCGCTCGCGCGGGTCGGTGAAGGTGTTCGTGATGATCGACATGGCGACCGGGTTGAGCATGGAGCCGCCGACCGCCTGGATCATGCGGAAGGCGACGAGCGATTCGAGGTTGGGCGCGAGCGAGCAGAGGACCGATCCGATCGTGAAGACGATCAGTCCCGCGAGGAAGACCTTCCTGCGGCCGATGCGGTCGGCGGTCGAACCCGCGAGCATCAGCAGCGCGGCCAGGACCAGGGTGTACGCGTCGATCGTCCACTGCATGCCGGCCAGGCTCGCGTGCAGGTCCTTCTGCATGGAGGGCAGCGCGACGTTCAGGACGGTGTTGTCGAGGCTCACGATCAGCAGGCTCATGCAGCAGATCGCGAGAACCAGCAGTCGCCGGCGGTGGCTGAGCTCGGGCATGCCCATCAGCGTACGCCCGTTTCGGTAGTGTGCCTAACTAACGACCATGGTCATCGGTGGCTTCCGAGGCACCGGTCGGCGTGCGCGACAATGGGGGAATGTCCACGCCCACGTCCACGGTGAAGTCCGCCCTGCGGATCGGCCCCCACACCGTCCAGCCGCCCGTCGTGCTCGCCCCCATGGCGGGCATCACGAATGCGCCCTTCCGCACGCTGTGCAGGGAGTTCAGCGGGGGCAAAGGGCTGTTCGTCAGCGAGATGATCACCACGCGGGCGCTGGTCGAGCGCAACGAGAAGACCATGCAGCTGATCCACTTCGACGCGTCGGAGACCCCGCGTTCGATCCAGCTGTACGGCGTCGACCCCGCGACCGTCGGCAAGGCCGTCCGCATGATCGCGGACGAGGGCCTCGCCGACCACATCGACCTGAACTTCGGCTGCCCGGTCCCGAAGGTGACCCGCAAGGGCGGCGGCTCGGCCCTCCCGTACAAGCGGCACCTGCTGCGGGCGATCCTGCGCGAGGCGGTGTCCGGGGCGGGCGACCTGCCGGTCACCATGAAGATGCGCAAGGGCATCGACGACGACCACATCACCTACCTCGACGCGGGCCGGATCGCCGTCGAGGAGGGCGTGACGGCGATCGCGCTGCACGGCCGCACCGCCGCGCAGCACTACGGCGGGACGGCCGACTGGGACGCCATCGCGCGGCTGAAGGAGCACGTCCCGGAGATCCCCGTCCTCGGCAACGGCGACATCTGGTCGGCCGACGACGCGCTGCGGATGGTGCGCGAGACCGGCTGCGACGGGGTGGTCGTCGGCCGGGGCTGCCTCGGGCGGCCCTGGCTCTTCGGTGACCTGGTGGCGGCCTTCGAGGGCCCGGCCGGCGCGCGGGCCGGGGGCCCCGACGGATACGGCGCCCGTCCGACCCTGCGGGAAGTGGCGGCCGTCATGGTCCGCCACGCGACGCTTCTCGGGGAGTGGATCGGGGACGAGGCGCGCGGAGTCATCGACTTCCGCAAGCACGTGGCCTGGTACCTGAAGGGGTTCGCGGTCGGCTCCGAGATGCGCAAGCGCCTCGCGATCACCTCGTCACTGGCCGAACTCTCCGAGGGGCTTGAGGAGTTGCAGTTGGACCAGCCCTGGCCGCTGGGCGCGGACGGCCCCCGCGGGCGGACGTCCGGCAACAACAGGGTTGTCCTGCCGGACGGTTGGCTCAAGGACCCTTACGACTGCGCCGGCATCAGTGAGGATGCGGAGTTGGACACGTCCGGGGGTTGAGTGTTCCCTGCGGGCCCGGTGCGGGCTTGTCGCGCGGTCCCCGCGCCCCTGAAAGCGGGGCTGCGCCCCTGGCTTTCGTCCTTCAGGGGCGCGGGGAACTGCGCGATCAGCCACGACGGGCCCGCACGATGTCCACCGGCCCAAGGCCCGCAGGATCCCGCAGCCGGCCGCAGGCCTCACGCACCCCCCACGGCCGTGAGCAACGCCAACGGCGCCGCCGCGGAACGGGATTCGCGCACGCACGCATGCGGATACGGCACCGGCTCCGCATGCGTCTCGCGGCCGTAGCCCGCGAGAACCTCCGGCAGCCGGTGCCCCGCCGCCGTCGCCGCGTCCACCAGGCCGTGGGCGACCGTCCGCGCCTCGTCGTGGAGCCCGTACCGGGCGAGCCCCAGTGTGATCAGCGCGTTGTCGTGCGGCCACACCGACCCCCGGTGGTACGACAGCGGATGGTAGGCGGGCTGGCCCGAGGCGACCGTCCGTACGCCCCACCCGGAGAAGAAGTCCGGCTCCAGGAGCCTGCGCCCCACCGCCTCCCCGTACTCCTTGTCCAGCAGACCGGACCACAGGAGGTGACCCGCGTCGGAGGCGAGCGCGTCGACGTGGTTCCCGTCGCTGTCGAGGGCGAGCGCCGGGAAGGAGTGGTCCGGCATCCAGAAGTCCCGCTGGAACCGGTCGCGGAGATCCCCGGCTGCCTGCTCCAGCAACGCCGCGTACACCTCGTCGTCCCACACCGTCCGGGCCAGGTGCGCGGTCCGGCGCAGGGCGTCGTAGGCGTAGCCCTGGGCGCCCGCGGCCATCACCGGGCCGGTCGGCCGGCTGCCGTCGCCGGAGCAGATGGCGCCGGGGGAGTCCTTCCAGTTCTGGTTGGCGAGCCCGCCCTCGTCCGCGCGGTAGACGAGATAGCCGCGCGAGGTCAGCCCGCCGTGGTCCAGCATCCAGCCGATCGCCGCGCGGGCGTGGGGCTCCAGCCTGCGGGCCAGTGCCGTGTCGCCGGTCTGCTCGACGTACGCGCCGAGGAGGACGAGGAACAGCGGGGTCGCGTCGACCGAGCCGTAGTACCGCCCGTACGGGACCTGCCCGAAGTGCGCCAGTTCCCCGTGCCGCATCTCGTGGACGATCTTGCCCGGTTGGGCCACGGTGCCCGCTCCGACCTCCGTCGCCTGGGCCGCGGCGAGCGCGGGCAGGGTGGCGGCGGCCAGCCGGGGGCGGTAGGGGAGCGCGAAGAGCGACGTGAGGAGGGCGTCGCGGCCGAGCAGCGTCAGGAACCAGGGGACTCCGGCGGCGGGGACGCGAAGTTCCTCTCCGTCGGGGCCCGTTGCCGGCACCTGGAGCACGGCCAGGTCGGACAGGCCCCGCGAACAGGCCGCGGCCAGCTCGGGCCAGCCCGTCGGGAAGGGCACGCCTTCCGCGAACTCCTCCTCCAGCGCGAGGAGTCGGGCGTTCGCGGCGGCCGGGGTGGGAGGCACCTCCGGGGGCGGCATACCGTGCGGGCGCGCCGCCACCCGGAGGGCCAGCTCGGCCGAACCGTGCGGTTCGAGGTCGAGCGTCCACACGAGGCGACGCGCGCCCGTGCCCGTCTCCTCGACACCGTCCGGCACGGGGTCGGAGGTGACGGTCGTGAAGGACCGCCACTCACCGCGCCGGTATCCGAACTCCACGCCGTCGTCCAGGATCCGGCGGGAGCGGACGGCGCCGGTCTTCGCGTACGTCCGGTGGTCGGAACGCAGCTCGAACTGGTCCGTGAAGTCGGCGTCCGCGGTGACCGCGATGCGGATCGTCGTCGGCACCGGGCGGTTGCTGGTGACCCGCAGCGACTCGACGAACGACCCGTCCGTGACGGCCTGTTCACGGAAGAGCGTGTGGGCGGGCGGCTCCTGCCGACCGCCGCGCGGCACGAGCACGCAGCGGGCGCTGTCGCCGTCGGCGACCGGTGACAGTGTCTCGGGCACCGCTCCGTCGACGGTCAGCTGCCAGCGGCTCAGGTGCCGGGCGTCTCGCACGAACAGCCCGTCGGGAGTCGAGTGCGAGCTGCCGCCGCGCACTCCGCTGATGTCTCCGCCGTCGTCCACGGCCGCGAACGTCCCGCCGTGTACGAGCAGATGATGCCGGTCCGTCATCGCAGGTCTCCTCCCTCGGCGTCCTCGCCGAACTCTCGCGCCGTGCCGTGCACCGCGTCGGGTGCCTCGTGCAGCAGGTCCAGGGTCAGCGCCGCGGTCCAGCTGAAGCCGAGCGCTCCGCAGGCCCCGCCGGTGTACGGGTCCACGTACTCGGCGAATCCGGACGTGTCCGCCGTCTCCAGCAGGGCGTCGCGCAGTGCGTGCGCGTGGGCGTGCTCGCCGTGCTGCCTGAGCCCGCGCTCCAGCAGCCAGTTGGTGTTGAACCAGGCCGGACCGCGCCAGTACCGGTGCGGATCGAAGGCGTGCCCGGTCAGGTCGTAGCTCGGGACGAGCCGGGTGGTGTCGCCCAGCCCGAAGTGCGGCCCGTGCAGCGTCCGGACGAGCGCCGCGGCCGTTTCGCGGGGGAGGGCCGGCAGGAGCAGCGGGACGAGGCCGGAGACCCCGCGCTCGGGGATCAGCTCGTCCGTGCGCACGTCCCGGCAGAGGAACATGCCCTCCGCGGGAGCCCACAGCCGGTCCACCAGCGCGGCCGTGAGCCGCTCCGCGCGCGCGTGCCGGGCGGTTCCCGTGGCACCCAGTTCGCCTGCGATGCGCGCGAGGGCGTGTTCGGAGGCGATCAGCAGGGCGTTGAACGCCGGGTCCTCCACGGCGAAACCACCGCGGCCGGCCGGGTGTCCGCCGTCCGCGTACCCGCCGTCCCGGTAGTCCGTCGCCAGGCGTACGTACCGGCCGTAGTCCAGGTCGGTGGGCCGGTCCTCGGCGGCGCCGTGGTCGAGGTCGGCGCGGCGGAAGGAGCGGGCCGGGGCGGGCATGACGCGGGAGAGCGGCGCGTCCCAGCTCGGCGCGTTGTCCATGCCCTGTTCCCACGGGTGGACCACCGAGGCGAGACCGCCGCCCCCGAGGTCGCGGCGGTGCAGCAGATAGCGGTGCCAGGCCGCGAGGCGCGGGTACATCCGGGGGAGGAAGGACCGCGCCCGTGACAGACCCGGGTCGGCGGCGTGCACCAGCCACACGGCGAGGGCGTGCACCGGTGGCTGCACGATGCCCGAGGTCTGTACCGTGCGCGGGGCGCCCGCGGCGCGCCCCGCGGTCGAGGAGCGCCAGAAGTCGGGGCTCGGGAAGTACGCGTCGAGGGGGACGGAGGGGTTGAAGACGATGTGCGGGATCCGTCCGTCGTCCCACTGCGCGTCGAGCAGTGTCTCCAGCTCCGTCTGGGCGCGCAGCGGCGACAGATGGCGCAGCCCGATCGCGATGAACGCCGAGTCCCAGGACCACTGGTGCGGATACAGGCTGCGCGAGGGCACCGTGGACGTGCCAGTCCAGTTGCTGTCCAGCACCTGCGCCGCCCGCAGGTGCAGCGGCGCCGAGAGGCGGGCGGGATCGTATACGGCCTCGTGGGTCCGGCTCTTCCCGGCGTGGCCGGACGAGGGCGGCGGGGTCTGGGTGCGTACGGGATCCGGGTGCGTGGCGCGGCGGGCGGTGAGCTGGGTTGTGCGGTCCACTCAGGTCTCCCCGAAGACATGCGGCCGACCAGTTCGGCAGTAGCTACCGTAGGGTTACGTCTATTTAACACGCAAAACTCAATATGTAATGCAGAGTTGGTGAATGCAAGAGGTTCGCACGACCGGAACCACAGGGAGCAGAGGAATGGCCACAAGGGCCCAGAGGACCGGGAGTCAGGCGAGCTCCGGCGACCTGCTGGAGCTGGTGCGCAGTGGGCGGGCCACCACGCGAGGGGCGTTGCAGCAGGCCACGGGGCTGTCCCGGGCCACGGTCGGGCAGCGGCTCGACCGGCTCTTCCGGGCCGGCTGGCTGCGCGAGGGCGCCGCGGGTCCGGTGGACTCGCCGCTCGGCGGCCGCCCTTCGGTTCGGCTGGAGTTCGACGACTCCCACGCCGTCGTCCTCGCCGCCGACCTCGACACCCGGCACGCGCGCGCCGCCGTGCTGTCCCTGACGGGCGAGCTGCTGGCCGAGCACGCGGGATCACTGCTCGTCGAGGACGGCCCGGACGCGGTGCTCGGCGAACTGGGCCGCTGGTTCGGCGAACTGCTGGAGAAGGCCGGGCACCGGCCGGGGGAGGTGTGCGGCATCGGGCTCGCCGTGCCGGGCCCCGTCGACCTCGACACCGGGCGGGTCGTCCAGCCGCCGATCATGCCCGGCTGGGACGGCTACGACATAAGAGGGCGCCTCACCCGGGCCTTCACCGAGCACACGGGCGCCGGGGCCGTCCCGGTCCTGGTGGACAACGACGCCAACCTCATGGCGTACGGGGAGCAGCGCACCGGCCACCCCGACTGCTCGGCCTTCGTCCTGGTGAAGGTCTCCACCGGTATCGGCGCGGGGGTGGTCGTAGGGGGCACGATCTACCGGGGCATCGACGGAGGCGCCGGCGACATCGGGCACATCCGGGTGCCGGAGGGCGCCGACGCGCTGTGCAGGTGCGGGTCTTACGGCTGTCTCGCCGCCGTCGCCAGCGGAGGTGCCGTGGCGCGCAGACTGGCCCGGACCGGGGTCCCGGCGGCGTCGGGCTCGGACGTGCGCGACCTGCTCACCTCCGGGCACCCGGGCGCGGCGGCGTTCGCGCGGGAGGCCGGGCGGCACGTCGGCGACGTCCTGGCGACCGTGGTGACCCTGCTCAATCCGGGCGTCCTCATGATCGCCGGGGATCTGGCCGGAACGCCGTTCCTCACCGGTGTCCGCGAACTGCTCTACCAGCGCGCCCTGCCCCGCTCCACCGCCCGGCTGGAGGTGGTCACGTCCCGGCTCGGCGAACGAGCGGGCCTGGTCGGAGCGGGTGCGCTGGTCGTGGAGCACCTCTACGCGCCCGAGCGGGTCGAGGAGCGACTCCTCGCCATGGGTGTCTGAAATCGGTGTGCTCGGATGTCCGGGCGCGTGTGACGGCGGCGTTTCCTTCCGGGGACGGGTCCGCATGGTGAAATCCGGGCGCCGGCACGGGCGTGATTCTCGCCACGCCTGATCGGGGTTTCGCTCAGATGAGCGGATCTTGGGCGACTGCACTTCTCCAAAGGGTGGCACTCAGTGCCACCCTTTGATCGTTTACGATCTGAACTCAGGCGTGCTGGCAGCCGCTCAGGTGAGCGCTATTCGGCATCTACGGGCGTTGACTCCTTCAAGAAGTGAAGGCTGTAGGCCCCGGCGGCTTACCTGTTGTTGACTTTCGATCTGCTGGCGGACGACTGGTTACGGCCGTATGACACGCAAGTGGACGTACCCAGACGCCTTCGATCTGGGTATGTTCCCCGTCGTCAGGGCAGCCACCGCGTCGTCGAGGAGTCGAGACCCGTGTCGGAAAACAAAGATCCCCACGTAGCTGAGACCGGCGACAGCGGCCTCGAGGGCGTGAAGTTCGTCTATGACTTCACCGAGGGCAACAAGGACCTCAAGGATCTCCTCGGCGGCAAGGGTGCCAACCTCGCCGAGATGACCAACCTGGGCCTTCCCGTCCCTCCGGGCTTCACCATCTCCACCGAGGCCTGCAAGACCTACCTCGACAGTGGCGAGGAGCCCGCGGCACTGCGTGACGAGGTGAGTGCACACCTCGACGCGCTCGAAGCGAAGATGGGCAAGAAGCTCGGCCAGGCCGACGACCCGCTGCTGGTCTCCGTCCGTTCCGGGGCGAAGTTCTCCATGCCGGGCATGATGGACACGGTCCTGAACATCGGCCTCTCCGACAAGTCCGTGCAGGGCCTGGCCAAGCAGGCCGGAGACGACCGCTTCGCGTGGGACTCGTACCGCCGTCTCATCCAGATGTTCGGCAAGACGGTCCTCGGCGTCGACGGCGACCTCTTCGAGGAGGCTCTGGAGGCGGCCAAGCACACCAAGAAGGTCGCGGTGGACACCGACCTCGAAGCGGCCGACCTGAAGAAGCTCGTCACCAAGTTCAAGAAGATCGTCAAGACCGAGGCCGGGCGGGACTTCCCGCAGGACCCGCGCGAGCAGATGGACCTCGCCATCCACGCGGTCTTCGACTCCTGGAACACGGACCGCGCGAAGCTCTACCGCCGCCAGGAGCGCATCCCTGGCGACCTGGGCACGGCCGTCAACGTCTGTTCCATGGTCTTCGGCAACCTCGGCCCCGACTCGGGCACCGGCGTCGCCTTCACCCGCGACCCGGCCTCCGGCCACCAGGGCGTGTACGGCGACTACCTGCAGAACGCCCAAGGCGAGGACGTGGTCGCGGGCATCCGCAACACCGTCCCGCTCGCCGAGCTGGAGCAGATCGACAAGAAGTCGTACGACCAGCTGATGCAGATCATGGCGACCCTGGAGAACCACTACAAGGACCTCTGCGACATCGAGTTCACCATCGAGCGCGGGCAGCTGTGGATGCTCCAGACCCGCGTCGGCAAGCGGACGGCCGGTGCCGCCTTCCGTATCGCCACGCAGCTCGTGGACCAGGGACTCATCGACGAGGCCGAGGCGCTCCAGCGTGTCAGCGGCGCGCAGCTCGCGCAGCTGATGTTCCCGCGCTTCGACGACGAGGCGAAGGTCCAGCAGGTCGGCCGGGGCATCGCCGCCTCGCCGGGCGCCGCCGTGGGCAAGGCGGTCTTCGACTCGTACACGGCCGTGAAGTGGTCCCGGTCCGGCGAGAAGGTCATCCTGGTCCGCCGCGAGACGAACCCCGACGACCTCGACGGCATGATCGCGGCCGAGGGCATCCTCACCTCGCGCGGCGGCAAGACCTCCCACGCGGCCGTCGTGGCGCGCGGCATGGGCAAGACCTGCGTGTGCGGCGCGGAGGAGCTGGAGGTCGACACCAAGCGCCGCCGGATGACGGTCCCCGGCGGTCACGTCGTCGAGGAGGGCGACGTCATCTCCATCGACGGCTCCAGCGGCAAGGTGTACCTGGGCGAGGTGCCCGTCGTGCCCTCCCCGGTCGTGGAGTACTTCGAGGGCCGGATGCACGCCGGCGCCAACGACGCCGACGAGCTGGTCGAGGCGGTGCACCGGATCATGGCGTTCGCCGACCGCAAGCGCCGCCTGCGGGTGCGCGCCAACGCGGACAACGCCGAGGACGCGCTGCGCGCCCGCCGCTTCGGCGCCCAGGGCATCGGTCTGTGCCGTACGGAGCACATGTTCCTCGGCGACCGCCGTGAGCTGGTCGAGCGCCTGATCCTCGCGGACACGGAGGCCGAGCGCGAGGAGTCGCTGAAGGCGCTCCTGCCGCTCCAGAAGCAGGACTTCGTGGAGCTGTTCTCGGCGATGGACGGCCTCCCGGTCACCGTCCGCCTCCTGGACCCGCCCCTGCACGAGTTCCTGCCCGACATCACCGAACTGTCGGTCCGCGTGGCGCTGGCGGAGTCCCGCCAGGAGCCCCACGAGAACGAACTGCGCCTCCTCCAGGCCGTCCACCGCCTGCACGAGCAGAACCCGATGCTGGGTCTGCGCGGCGTACGCCTCGGCCTGGTCATCCCCGGCCTGTTCACCATGCAGGTACGGGCCATCGCCGAGGCCGCGGCCGAGCGCAAGACCGCCAAGGGCGACCCGCGCGCGGAGATCATGATCCCGCTCGTCGGCACGGTCCAGGAGCTGGAGATCGTCCGCGAGGAGGCCGACGAGGTCATCGCGGAGGTCGAGGCCGCCACGGGCGTCCAGCTGAAGCTCTCCATCGGCACGATGATCGAGCTGCCGCGCGCCGCGCTGACCGCCGGTCAGATCGCCGAGGCGGCGCAGTTCTTCTCCTTCGGCACGAACGACCTGACCCAGACGGTGTGGGGCTTCAGCCGCGACGACGTGGAGGCCTCGTTCTTCACGGCCTACCTGGAGAAGGGCATCTTCGGCGTCAGCCCGTTCGAGACGATCGACCGCGACGGCGTCGGTTCCCTGGTGAAGCTGGCGGTGGAGGCCGGCCGCGCCACCCGCCCCGACCTGAAGCTCGGCGTCTGCGGGGAGCACGGCGGCGACCCGGAGTCGGTCCACTTCTTCCACGAGGTGGGACTCGACTACGTCTCCTGCTCGCCGTTCCGTATCCCGGTGGCGCGCCTGGAAGCGGGCCGTGCGGCCTCCTCCTCGCAGGGGAGCGACCACCGGTAGTCCACCGGACTCCGGGCCCCGAATCCGTCACCCACCCTCACCGACGGACGACGGATCCGGCGTACGAAAGCGAAGGGGCGGCACCTGTGCGGAGGTGCCGCCCCTTCGCCGCTCTCCCCGCGTTCCGCGGTGCCTCCCCCGTCCTGGGGTGAGGCGGGTGAGGCGGGTGTGCCCGGCGGGTCAGCCGGAGTTGCCTCGCCTGCGGGCCGCGAGCAGCACGCCGCCGCCCGCGAGGAGGACGACCGCCCCGCCGCCCGCGAGGTACGGCGTGACGGCGCTGCCGCCGGTCTCGGCCAGGTCCTTGCCCTGCTGCTCGGCGGGGGCGGAGGAACTGTCGTCGGTGTCGTCCGCGCCCTCGTCCTGCGCGGCGACGAATCCGGCGGGCGGCTTGTCGCAGCCGACGCCGTCCTGGTCCCGGTCCAGGTGGTCGCCGTAGTGCTTGTCGCCCCTGGCGATGTTGGCGTGCCCGGCCTCGTACGCCTCGGTGCAGTTCTTGAACGCCCCCTCGCCGTCGTGGGCCTCGGCGGTGGCCGGCAGGACGGCCAGGGCCAGTGCGGCGAGGGCCACGGCGGCGGGCTTGCGGATCAGGTTCACGAGGAGCCCCTCAGATTGTGCTGATATCCGTAGGCATGATCACGGAGAGGCGATCAGTCGGATTTGAGGTGACGAAAGTACGAGAGGGGTGATTGATGCCGCGGCGGAACGGCGGACCCGTGATGCGAACGTGACGTGACCGGGTGGTAGCTCTCCGCTCACGGGCCCGTGATCCGTACACCCGGTCGGCGTGCTCTCCGGGGTCGCGAAGGAGCGGCTACGAGCGGAACGGCCCCTTCACCTCGTACGTGATGCCGCCGGACGAACTGCCGCTGGTGCCGCGCTGGCTGGAGAAGTAGAGGCGGGTGCCGTCGGGGGAGAAGGCGGGGCCGGTGATCTCGGAGCCGGACTGGCCGTCGAGGCGGAGGAACGGGGCGACCACGTCGGCGGGCGTGATCACGCAGATCTCCATGGTGCCGCCGTCCTCGGCGACGAACAGGTCGCCCGAGGAGCTGCCGGTGATGTTGTCGACGCCGGTCAGCGGGGCCGAGCCGGAGGTCACGAGCGAGTCGTCGTACGCGAGTTCGTAGGTGTTGGCGGCCAGGTTGAGCTGCCAGACGCGGTTGTCGCCCTTGGTGGTGAACCAGACGGTGTCGTCGGCGTAGTGGCAGCCCTCGCCGCCGTTGAACTTCTTCGAACCGGACACCTGGGTGCGGGTCGTGGTGGGGGAGCCGTCCGGGTCGGGCACGTTCGCCCAGGTGAAGGAGCCGGAGGTGGCCGACCCGGCGACCATGACCTGGAGGGTGCCGGAGGCGAGGCTGCCCCAGGTCGTCGGCACGAAGCGGTAGAGGCAGCCGTTCGACTCGTCCTCCGTCAGGTAGACCACCTTGCGCACCGGGTCGGCGGCGGCCGCCTCGTGCTTGAAGCGGCCCATGGCGTCCCGGCGCACGGCCGCGTTCACACCCCACGGGTCGGTCTCGTAGACGTATCCGAGGGACACCTCCTCGCAGGACAGCCAGGTGTTCCACGGAGTTCTGCCGCCCGCGCAGTTCTGCCGGGTACCGGACAGGACGCGGTACGCGCCGGTGACCGTCCCCGTCGAGGAGAACCTGACCGCGCTCGCGCCGCCCGACGGGTTGATCTCCGAGTTGGACACGTAGATCCAGCCGGATCCGTCGGCGTAACAGGCCCCGCCGTCAGGGGCGTTGTGCCAGGTGTACGAGGTGCCGGAGACCGTCTGGCCCGATCTGGCGATCACCCGGCTGGTGAAACCGCTCGGAAGTCTGACGCCGTTCGCGTCCGCCGCGCCGAGTGCCCCGTACGGGCCCGGGCCGGGCTGGGCGGGCGCGGCGTACGCGGCGCCGCGCCACAGGGTTCCGCCGAGGACGGCCGACGAACCGCCGAGGACGGCCGCGCGCAGGAGGGTACGACGTTCCACTGTCGCTCCAAGGGGGTGCCGGGGACGCCCCGTCCGCCGGTCGGGGACGGGGTCGCGCACCGTCGGAGCCTAGGAGTGCGGGGTGGACGCGCCATGGACAGGCGATGACGTGTACGCGTCATACGGGTTGTGCCCCGTACGCCCGTGCGTCACGCCTTCAGCGCGTCGTACGTGACTCCTGTCAGCCGCTCCGACTCCTCCCAGAGCCGTTGCCCCGCCGTGTCGTTGAGCGTCCACTTCGCGCGCCACGACTTCGCGGGGGAACCGCGCCAGCCCAGGAACGAGGGGCCGGTGAAGGAGTCCGGGCGTATACCGGGAGCGGTCGCCGCGTACAGCGTGGGGAGGGCGCCCGCCTCCGCGGACTGCGCGAAGAAGCGGTTGCCCGTCTCCATGAACCGCTGGGAGACCCGGCGGCCCTCCATCCTCGGGCTCGCGGTCTGGAGGTTGGTGGCGGCGTAACCGGGATGCGCGGCCGCCGCCACGACGTCGGAGCCGGTGGCGGCGAGCCGACGGGCCAGCTCGTGCACGAACAGCAGGTTGGCCGTCTTGGACCGGCTGTACGCGGTCCAACGCCCGTACTTCTGCTCGCTGTTGAGGTCGTTGATGTCGATGTTCGCCGTCGCGTGCATGGTGCTGGACACACTCACCACGCGTGCGCCGGGCGTGGTGAGCAGGGTCGGCAGCAGCAGTCCGGTGAGCGCGAAGTGGCCGAGGTGGTTGACCCCGAACTGCGTCTCGAAACCGTCCACCGTGCGGCCCTGCGGAAGCGCCATCACGCCCGCGTTGTTGACGAGCACGTCGAGTCGCTCGTGCGCGCTGCCGTACACCGCCGCGAACTCCCGTACGGAGCCCAGGTCCCCGAGATCCAGACGTACGAACTCCACTTCCGCGCCCGGCACTTCGTCGGCCAGGCGGTCGGCGGCCTCGGTGCCGCGGCTCTCGCTGCGGCAGGCGAGGACGACCCGGGCGCCCCGCCGGGCCAGTTCACGGGCGGTGCCGTACCCGATCCCGCTGTTCGCCCCGGTGACGACGGCGGTACGGCCGCTCTGGTCGGGAATGTCACGCGCGTTCCAGCCGCTCATGGCTTCTGCTCCCTCCGCGTGCGGGTGGCTTCACAGCGTAAGCGCGCCCGAAGGGTAGTGCCCCATCAAGGGCGCGGGGAACTGCGCGGCAAGCCACGACGAACCCGCAGGTACGAACGGCCCGAGAGGCGCTCAACGAGAGGCGTACTCCTCGGGCATGGGCCGGGTGTCGAGATAGAACCATTCGGCGGTGGGGCTCGGGCCCGGGGCCGAGTCCGTGGCCGGGGACGTGTACGGCTGCCTGGGTGGCGCGTTGCCGGCCGGGTGAGCCGGTGAGGGCACACGCTCACCAACCGCCGTGTCCGCCACGCCCGTCGGCGTGCCCGCCGGCTTCGCCGGACCCGGCATCAGCAGCTCCACGCGCAGCCCGAGCCCCCGTTGCTGTGCGACGAACTCCTCGACCTGGCTGCGGCAGGCGTGGTCGAGGTGGGTCACTCCCGTCAGGTCGAGCCGGATACGCGGCCTGCCCGCCTCGGCGGCGGCCTCCAGGGCCTCGATCAGCTGGGGCAGCCGCAGGAACGTGGCGTTGCCCGCCATGACGACCTTGGCGGTGTCCTCCTCCAGGTGCTGTCTGATGACGGTCTGGGACATCCGCAGCGCGGCCAGGACGATCCCCGCGGCGAGGCCGAAGAGGACACCTTCGAGCAGCGCGGTCGCCACGATGACCAGGGTGGTGAGCGTCATCACGGCGAACTCGCCCCGGTCCTGGCGCCACATCTTCGGGAACTCCGCGGGCGCGAAGAGCTTCCAGCCGCTGTGGACGAGGACGCCTGCGAGGACGGAGATCGGGATCAGGGCCAGCACCTGGGGCAGGAGCAGCGCGAAGGCGAGCAGCCACAGGCCGTGGAGCGTGCGGGAGAGGCGGGTCTTGGCGCCTGCCTGGACGTTCGCCGAACTGCGGGCCACCACCGCCGTGATGGGCAGCGCGCCGAGGAGGCCCGCCACCGTGTTCCCGGCGCCCTGGGCGATGAGTTCCGCGTTGTAGCGGGTGCGTGGCCCGCTGTGCATGCGGTCCACGGCGGCGGCGGTGAAGAGGCTCTCCGCCGAGGCGATCACCGTGAAGGTGAGGATCGCGGTGATGATCCCGACGTCGGCGAGGCCGGCGAACTCCTTCGGGCCGGGTACGTCGATGGACGCGAGCAGGTTGCCCACCTGGAGCGTCTTCACGTCCACGCCCGGCAGGGAGGCGACGCCGATGCCGATCCCGACGGCCACGAGCGCGGCCGGGACCTTCTTCACCGGGCCGGGCATCCCCTTCCACAGGAAGCTCAGGGCGATGGTGACCGCACCGAGTCCCGCGGCGACGAGCGCGTCGGGGTTCGTCACCGTGTCGGCGATCAGCCCGGGGAGACCGGCCATGTTGTCGACCGGGGTGCCGGGGGCCTTGGAGTCGGACATCGGATAGAGCTGGCTGAACATCAGCGGCAGTCCGATGCCGGCGAGCATGCCCTGGACGACGGCCAGGGAGATCGCCTGGAAGATCCGGCCGAGCCGGACCAGGCCGAGAACGATCTGCAGGATGCCGGCGCCGAGGACGATCACACCGAGCATGGCCACGCCGTACTCGAGGACGGTCTCCGCGACGAGGGCCGCCAGCCCGGCCGCGGGACCGCTGACCTGGAGGGTGCTGCCACGGGCCGCGCCGACGACCAGACCGCCGATGACACCGGAGATGATGCCCAGTTCGGCGGGGACTCCGGAGGCCACGGCGACGCCGATGCACAGAGGGAGGGCGACCAGGAAGACGACGAGCGAGGCGGTGATCTCGGTGGCCAGGTCGGCCCTGGGGCCCTTGCTGCCCTCACCGCTCTTGCCGAACCAACTGCCGCCCTTGCCGCCCTTGTTGCTTCCGCCGGTGTCGGTGCCGGTGCCGCCGGGCTCGGCGGTGCCGGAAGTGCCGGCGGCGTGGGAGGCAGCCGCGTGGCTTGCGTGGTGCTCGAAGCCGCCGACGCTGCCGAACCCGTCGAAGTCGTCGTACGCCCGGCGGGCGTCGGGAGCGGGAGGCGGGTCCGGTGGCTGCGGCGGGATCCTGGAGTGGGCCGGTACGCGCCCGCGTGCGTGCAGGCCGCTCATACGGCGTGCACCCGGAAGCGGCCGTCCTCGTCCAGCTCGTGCACCTGGCCGGTGTCGACCTCGTAGTACCAGCCGTGCAGCCGCAGCCTTCCCGAGTCGATCCGCTGCCGCGCGACCGGATAACTCCCCAGTACCGCGAGCTGGTTGACGACGTTGAGTTGCGCCATGGCCGGCATCGACGGGTCTTCGAGGGCCCCGTCGAGCAGGGGTGCCAGCTCGGGGCGGGCCAGGTCCAGCCAGGCGTCCACGCCGGGCAGCGCCGACAGGTCGTCGCCGGACTTCAGCGCGCCCATCGCACCGCAGTGGGAGTGGCCGCACACGATGATGTCCTGAACGCCGAGCACCTCCAGTGCGTACTCGATGGTGGCGGCCTCGCCCGAGGCGCCCGGCCGCCCGTGCGGCGGGACGATATTCCCCGCGTTCCGCAGCTCGAATATCTCTCCGGGTCGTGCGCCCGTGATCAGGGCGGGTATGACCCGCGAGTCCGAGCAGGTAATGAACAATGCCTCCGGATATTGGCCCTCTGCCAGCTTCCGGTATTCGCCGCTCTCGAAATCGACACGTCGAGCGAACGAGCGGGCGCGGTCCAGCAATGCCTTCACGGTACCTCCAGGTATGGGGTCCGACCAGGTATTTCCCGTCGTTCCACCACCGTAGAGGGGGGACTGCCAGGCGAAGGTTAACGGAACACTAGAGCGGGACCAGGAACGGCCCATATTTCGTCCTGTCGGCTTGCTCCGGCGTCAACCGGACGTCCGTGGACGGTTTTTGAGCGACCCGTCACATTACCCGGGGTTAATGCGGTGTGCCATTGTGGGCTCTTGTAGCGTGACTCCTTCACGGCACGGAATTCGTGCTGTCCGGGTTCATGGGGAGACGGGACGTATGGGCGTACGAGTGCTGCTCATCGAGGACGACGACACGATCGCCGAACCTCTCGCCGAGGGGCTGGGCCACTTCGGGCTGACGGTCGACCGCGTCTCCACCGGGACCGACGGGCTGAGAGGGCCCTACGGCGATGCCGTCCTGCTCGACCTGGGTCTGCCCGACATGGACGGCATCGACGTCTGCCGTGGCATCCGGCAGGTCTCCGACGTGCCGATCATCATCCTCAGTGCACGCGGTGAGGAGACCGACCGGGTGCTGGGCCTGGAACTCGGCGCGGACGACTACTTGGCGAAACCTTTCAGCCTGCGTGAGCTGGTGGCCCGGTTGCGGGCGGTCACGCGGCGCACGCAACTGGGGCGGGGCGTGCGGCAGGGCCACCCCGAGGGGGACTTCGGGACTCCTCCGGCCGGGGTGCCCCTGGTGGGGGCGCCCGTCACGGGGACGCCTCCCCGGGGGACACCGTTCGTGCGCCCGCCGGGTGCGGGGGCGCAGGGGGCCGAACCGTACGGGTCCGGCGCCCCGGAGAGCGGACGGCCGTACACGCCGGAGGCTCCGGACGCCGGGCCGTCCGGTGCGCGCCCCTTCGCCCCGGGCACACGCGGCACGGAACCCTTTCCGGACGAGGTGCGCGGCAGAGAGGCGTTCACCAGCGGGTCGGACGGCGCGGAGCTGTTCTCCCGTGGGCCGAACGGCCCGGAGTCGTTCACCCGTGGGTCGGGCGGCGCGGAGTCGTTCTCCGGTGAGGCGCGTGGCGCAGAGTCGTTCTCCGGTGGGTCGGGCGGCGGGGAGACGTTCCCCGGTGGGTCGGGTGGCCGGGAGTCGTTCTCCCGTGCGTCCGGCGGCCGGGAACCGTTGCCGAGCGAGGCGCGCGGCTCGGAAGCGTCTCCGGGCGGGGCGCGTGGCGCGGAGCCGTCCCTGGGCGGGCCGCGTGGTGCGAAGCCGTTCTCCGGTGAGTCGTTCGGGGAAGAGCCGTTCGGCGGGGAGCCCTTCTCGGCCCGGCGGGAGGCACCACGGCACTTCGAACCCGTACCTCTGCCCGACGCGGATCCCGACCCGGACGCGGATGCCGAGAGGCCGCCCCCGGGGCCCCTCGTGGTCGACCGCCGGACCCGGCAGGTCTGGGTCGGCGAGACCTCCGTCGCGCTGACGCCGAAGGAGTTCGAACTGCTCGCGCTGCTCACCGAGGACCCCGGGGCGGTCTACTCGCGGCAGCAGATCCTCGACCGGGTCTGGGACCCGCACTACCAGGGCCCGACCAAGACGCTGGACGTCCATGTCGCCACGCTGCGAAGGAAGTTGGGGCACTCGGCGTGGATCCAGACCCTGCGCGGGGTCGGCTTCCGGCTGGCGGTCCACACCCAGCCGCCCGTCCCGTACCCGGCACCGGGTCAGCCGGCGGCGTACCGATGACCCGACGGCTGCTCCTCAGCTACCTCGTCCTCACCGCCCTTGTCCTGCTCTGCCTGGAGATTCCACTGGGGTTCGTGTACTCGCGGGGTGAACTGGAGCGGGTGATGAACACGGCGAAGGACGAGGCGGAGTCGGTCTCGGCGTTCGCCTCGCTGTCCATCGACGCCGGACGCGCGACGCAGGACCTGCCCGGCCGGGCGGCCCACTGCGCCGAGCGCATCGGCGGCAGGGTGCTGATCGTGGATCGCTCCGGCGACCTGCTGGCCACCTCGCACGAACTGTCCGACGCCGAGTCGGGCAACCCGGCCTCCTGGCCCGGCATCGCGGCCGCGCTCCGGGGCGACTCCACCGCGGACGTGCGCACGTCCACCATCGGCGGCGTGGAGTACATCGCGGTCGCGGCCCCGGTGACGCACGGCGCGGAGAGGTTGGGCGCCGTGCGGATCACGGTGCCCAGCCGGATGGTGGCGGAGCGCGTGCAGCACGTGTGGCTGCTGCTCATCCTCGGCGGGCTCGCGGTCCTCGCGGCCGTCGCCGTCATCGGCTTCGCCATCGCGCGCTGGACCGGCCGCCCCATCCGCGAACTGGAGCGAGCCACCCACAAGTTGGCGGACGGCGGCCCCGCCACTCCCGTGGCGATCACGAACGGACCGCCGGAGGTACGCAGCCTCGCCGCCACCTTCAACCGCACCGCCGCCCGCCTCGAACACCTCCTCGCCTCCCAGCGCGCCTTCGCGGGCGAGGCCTCGCACCAGCTCAAGACGCCCCTCGCCGCGCTGCGGCTGCGTCTGGAGAACCTGGAGTCCGACATCGCGCTGCACGCCCGGGGCAACCTCGACGCCGCGGTGACCGAGACCGACCGGCTGGCCAGAATGGTCGAAGGACTGCTGGCCATGGCGCGGCTCGACGAGAGCGCCGCCGTCCGCGAACAGGTGGACCTGGACCGGGTCTGCGCCGAACGGCACCGGGCCTGGGCGCCGATGTTCGAGCAGCACGGCGTACAGCTCGTGCTGCTCGGCGACTACGGCGGGCCCGTCCTGGCCGTGCCCGGCGCGGTGGAGCAGATCCTGGACAACCTGCTCTCCAACGCCCTGAAGGTGTCGCCGCCCCACTCCACCGTCTCCGTGGACCTGCGCCGGCCGTCGACCCACGAACGCCGCTTCCACCACCGTCCGGCAGGCCCCGCCCGCGTCGAACTGCATGTCACGGACGAGGGGCCGGGGATGACCGAGGAGCAGCGCCGCCGGGCCTTCGACCGTTTCTGGCGGGCCCCCGGCGCACCCAAGGGCGGTACGGGTCTGGGACTGGCCCTCGTCCAGCGCCTCACCCACGCGAGCGGCGGTGACATCAGCCTGCGTCCCGCCGTCCACGGCGGGCTCGACGCGGTGGTCCGGCTGCCCGCGGCGGGCGACCCCACCACTCCGGTGGCCAGACCGCTGGAGACCACCGCCTCACCCTGAGGACCGAGGAAGAGGAGGGTGCCGGGACCTCAGCTCGCCCGCACCTCGTACGTCGTCACCCTCACCGAGTCCTCGTCCAGGCACTGCCCCGACTCCAGGTCGAAGCGCTGCTTGAGAAGGGGCGAGGCGACGAACGGGCGCCCCTGGTGGGAGCCGGTCAGACCGCGGGAGAGGACGGCCGCGCCGGTGAACGGGTCACGGTTGTCGATCGCGTACATCCGGCCCGTACGGTCCAGGAAGAGCGCCACCTGGCGTCCGTCCGGGAGCAGGGCCGCGACGCCGCGGCCGGGGATCAGCACGGACAGGTCGCAGACCGTGAACCAGTCGTCGGCGGCCGGGCCGTCCAGCCGGAGCTGGATCTTGAGCGTCGTGGTCTCGGGGGCGAGCGTCATCGCTGGGCGCTTCCTTCCAGGGGTCGCGTGCCGATGGTCAGCAGCGGCAGGTCGGGCTTGATCTGGTCGCGCTCGGGGACGAAGCCGACGACCGGGTCCGGGGTGTCCGGGGCGTTCACGAAGGAGACGAAGCGGGACAGCTTCTCCGGGTCGTTGATGGTCTCGGCCCATTCGTCGCGGTAGCCCGCGACATGCGCGGTCATCAGGGACTCCAGCTCCTCGCAGATGCCGAGCGAGTCCTCGACCACCACGTCGCGCACGTGGTCCAGGCCGCCGTCGATCCGCTCCAGCCAGGTCGAGGTGCGCTCCAGACGGTCGGCCGTGCGGATGTAGAACATCAGGAAGCGGTCGATCAGGCGGATGAGTTCGGCGTCGGAGAGGTCCTGGGCGAGCAGGTCCGCGTGGCGCGGGGTGGCGCCTCCGTTGCCGCCGACGTACAGGTTCCAGCCGTTGGCGGTGGCGATGATGCCGAAGTCCTTCGACTGGGCCTCGGCGCACTCGCGGGCGCAGCCCGAGACCGCCGACTTGAGCTTGTGCGGGGACCTGAGACCCCGGTAGCGCAGCTCCAGGTCGATGGCCATGCGTACCGAGTCCTGGACGCCGTAGCGGCACCAGGTCTGCCCGACGCACGACTTGACGGTCCGCAGCGACTTTCCGTACGCGTGCCCGGACTCGAAACCGGCGTCCACCAACCGGGCCCAGATCAGCGGCAGTTGCTCGACGCGCGCGCCGAACAGGTCGATCCGCTGACCGCCCGTGATCTTCGTGTAGAGGCCGAAGTCCCGGGCCACCTCGCCGATCACGATGAGCTTCTCGGGAGTGATCTCGCCGCCGGGGATGCGCGGCACGATCGAGTACGAGCCGTTCTTCTGCAGGTTCGCGAGGAAGTGGTCGTTGGTGTCCTGGAGGGAGGCCTGCTCGCCGTCCAGGACATAGCCGTCCGCGCCGATGGTGGGCGCGAGCGAGGCGATGATGGAGCCGACCGTGGGCTTGCAGACCTCGCAGCCGTCACCGCCACGCGCGGTGTCACGGCCGTAGCGGTCCAGGAGCTGCTGGTACGAGGTGATGCGCAGGGCGAGGACGATCTCGTACAGCTCCTCGCGGGTCTGCGAGAAGCAGCCGCACAGGCCCTTGTCGACCTCGACGCCGCTCGCCTCCAGTTCGGAGGTGACCAACTGGCCGAGGACCTTGACGCAACTGCCGCAGCCCGTACCGGCCTTGGTGCACTTCTTCACCTCGGGCACCGTCGTACAGCGGTGCTCGGTGACGGCGCCGCGGACCGCGCCCTTGGTGACGTTGTGGCAGGAACAGATGATCGCCTCGTCCGGCAGTGCGGACGGGCCGAGCTGGACGGCCGCGCCCGCGCCGGCCGGAAGGACGAGCTGTTCCGGGGAGACCGGCGGTACCGAGCCGGTGAACGCCCGCAGCGTGCCGTACGCCTCGGCGTCGCCGACCAGGATGCCGCCGAGCAGCGTCCCGTCGCGGCCGATGACCAGCTTCTTGTACAGGCCCGCGCGGGAGTCGGAGTAGACGACGTCGAGGCAGTCCTCGGACGTGCCGTGCGCGTCACCGAACGAGGCCACGTCCACGCCGAGCAGCTTCAGCTTGGTGGAGAGGTCGGCGCCGGTGAACTCCGCCTCGTCCTCGGCGATGGTCGCGGCGACCGTCTCCGCCTGCTCGTAGCCGGGGGCGACCAGCCCGTACACCCGGCCGTCGGAGGCCAGCGCGCACTCGCCGATCGCGAAGACGTGCGGGTCGTTCACCGTGCGGCACTGCTCGTCGACCGTGATGCCGCCGCGCTCGCCGACCGTCAGGCCGCAGTCGCGGGCCAGCTGGTCGCGGGGGCGGACACCGGCGGAGAACACCACCAGCTCGGTGGCGAGTTCGGAGCCGTCGGACAGCTTCATGCCGGTGACCGCGCCGGCCTCGTCGACCAGGATCTCCTGCGTGCCCACACCCGTGTGGACGGACAGGCCCATGTCCGAGATGGTCCGCAGGAGCGCGGCGCCGCCGCCCTCGTCGACCTGGACCGGCATCAGGCGCGGTGCGAACTCCACGATGTGGGAGGTGAGCCCGAGGCCCTTGAGCGCGCCCGCGGCCTCCAGCCCGAGCAGACCGCCGCCGACCACCGCGCCCGTCGTCCTCGACCTGGCGTACTCCTCGATGGCGAGGAGGTCCTCGATCGTGCGGTAGACGAAGCAGCCCTCGGCGTCCTTGTTGGGCACGGGAGGAACGAAGGGGAACGATCCGGTGGCGAGGACCAGCGTGTCGTAGCCGAAGACCAGGCCGGAGCGGGCCGTCACCGTCCTCGCGGACCGGTCGACCGTCTCGGCGGGGTCGCCGATGTGCAGCTCGATCCCGTGGTCCTTGATGAACTCCATGTCCGTCATGGACAGTTCCTCGGGCGAGGTGCCCGAGAAGTACGAGGTCAGCTGCACGCGGTCGTAGGCGGGGCGTGGCTCCTCGCACAGCACGACCACGCGGTGCGTGGCGGTCAGGCCGCGTTCGGCGAGCGCTTCGAGGAAGCGCTGGCCGACCATGCCGTGGCCGACGAGCACGATCGTGGGGGTGGCCTCCAGGCTGGCGGACATTCAGGAGCCTCCATCGTTGGTGAGCAGGTGGAGCAGCGGTGCGCCGTCCGTGGGGAGCGGCTCTGCTCCCTCCCAGGCGCGGGCGAGCGCGCCGACGGTGCCGAGCTCCCCGACGAGGACCCCGCCGACCAGCCGGTCGTCGCGGACGACGACCTTGCGGTAGGTGCCGCGGGTCGCGTCGGTGAGCTGGATGACGTCGTCGCCGGGAAGCGGTGTGTGCTCCCCGAAGGCGGCGAGGTCCAGGGGGCTGCCCGAGGAGAGGGTCAGCCGGGTCAGGGCGCGGGTGCCGCTGTAACCGGCGGCACCTGAGGCGGGTGCGGTCCGGGCGAGCAGCCCGGCCAGGACCTCGGCCTGTTCGAGCGCGGGAGCGGCGAGGCCGTAGACCTGGCCGTCGTGCTGGGCGCAGTCGCCGATCGCCCGGATGTGCGGGTCGGAGGTGCGCAGTTCGTCGTCGACGATGACGCCCTTGTGCACGGCGAGGCCCGCGTCCTGGGCGAGGCCCACCCGCGGATGCACTCCGCAGGCCAGCACCACCAGGTCGGCGTCGAGGGCGTAGCCGTCGGCCATCTCGACCGAGCGGACCGCGCCGCCGGCGCAGCGCACGCCGCGCACCCGGCTCTCGATGTGCACCTCGACGCCGAGGTCCTTGAGGTGCCGGAGCACCAGCTTGGACGCCGACGGGTCGAGCTGACGTTCCATCAGCCGCTCGCCCTGCTGGGCGAGTACGACCTGCGCTCCGCGTTCGGCGAGCGCGCGGGCCGCCGAGACGCCCAGCAGGCCGCCGCCGATGACGACGGCCCGGGTGTCCTGCCGTACGGCTTCGGACAGGCCCAGGCAGTCGTCCATCGTGCGGAACGCGTGCACCCCGTCGGGCAGTTCGTGCCGGTCGGGCGCGAACAGGCCGCGCAGGGGCGGCAGGACCGGGTTCGAGCCGGTGGCCAGGACGAGCGTGTCGTATGCGATCACCGAACCGTCGGCGAAGTGCACCTCCCGCTCCGCGCGGTCGATGCGGACGGCCCGGCCACGGGTCAGCCGCTCGGGCGTCGGGAGCGCGATGACCTCGGGGGCGTAGCGCCCGGCCAGGACCTCCGCGAGCAGAACCCGGTTGTACGGGGTGTGCTCCTCGTCGCCGACGAGCACGGCGGGCACGCCGAGCTCTCCGAGCCTGCGGGCGAGACGTACGCCCGCGAGGCCGGCGCCGATCACCACCACACGCGTATTCGAGGTCATGTACGGCAGCGTGCGGTGCCGGTGTTACCCGGCCGCATCACGACTGTTTCCCGCGGGGAACGCTGCCCTCAGCGGAGCCCGGAGGGGGATGTGAGGGTTCTCGGCGGGCGGGGAGAGGGCCTGGTGAGGGCGGCCCGTACCCGGCCGGAACACGGTCCGGGGTGAGGTCGACCGAACCCCCGAAATCCGTGCGGGCACCATCGGTCTCGGGGCCGGAACGCGGAAACTCTGCGGTGCCGGGCCACCCGCGAGGCGGTCCGCGCCGCCACGGAACACCCGGACCCGGCCCCCGCGCACCCGCGTACACACAGGGAGCGAGCATGGACACCGCCCGGAAGCTCAGAAGACTCTCAAGCTTCCCAGGATTCATGGACGGCACATCTACCTCGTCCATAGAGTCGCGATCATGCCCGACATATCCCTGACCATGGTCGTCGTCCTGTGCCTCGCCGCGCTCGCGGCCGGATGGATCGACGCGGTCGTGGGCGGCGGCGGACTGCTCCTCCTGCCGATGCTGCTGCTCGGGCTGCCCAACTCGGGATCGGCGGCCCAGTACGCGCTCGGCACCAACAAGGCCGTGGCGATCGTCGGGACGACGGGCGCGGCGGTGACGTACGCGCGCAGGGCGCCCGTGGACGTCCGCACGGCGGTACGGATCGGTCTGGCGGCGCTCGCCGGGTCCACGGGCGGGGCGTTCGTCGCCGCCGGGATGAGCACCGACGTGCTGAAACCGGTGGTCATGGTCGTCCTGCTCGGCGTCGGCACCTTCGTGATCATGCGGCCCGCCTTCGGCACGGCCCCCTCGACCGAGCCCGTCACACCGCGCCGCGTCCTCGCCGCGATCGGGCTCGCGGGCCTCGGCATCGGCTTCTACGACGGGCTCGTCGGGCCCGGCACCGGTACGTTCCTGGTGCTCGCCCTGACCGCGCTGCTCCACCTCGACCTGGTGACCGCCTCCGCCACCGCGAAGATCGTCAACTGCTGCACCAACGCGGGAGCGCTCGCGATGTTCGCCTGGCAGGGCACGGTGTACTGGCAGCTGGCCGCCCTGATGGCCGTCTTCAACCTCGTCGGCGGAACGGTCGGAGCGCACACCGCGCTCAAGAAGGGCAGCGGGTTCGTACGGGGCGTGCTGCTGACGGTGGTGTTCGCGCTGGTGGCGAAGCTCGCGTACGACTTCTGGCTCTGACGGTCGCCGCCGTGTCTAGCGGCTGCCGGTGAGGTGCGCGAAGACGACCACGTTGCCCCGGTAGCCGGTGGCAGGGGAGTAGCCGCCCCCGCAGGTGATCACGCGCAGCTCCGGGCGCCGCGCGGCCCCGTAGACCTTCTCGTCGGGGAAGGCGCGGGCGTCGTACACCTCGACCGCGTCGACGGAGAAGAGGGCGACCCTGCCGTCCCGGCGCCGGACCTCGATGGTGCTGCCCTTCTCCAGGGCGCCGAGGCGGAAGAAGACGGCGGGGCCCTCGGTGTTGTCGACATGGCCGGCGACGATCGCGGTGCCCCTCGCGCCGGGTGCGGTACCGGCCTCGTACCAGCCGGCGAGGTTCTTCCTGGCGGCGGGCGGCACGTCGAGGCTGCCCCGCGGGGAGAGGCCCAGGCCCATCACGGGGGCGTCCACCCCGATGGAGGGGATGCGGATCCGCTCGGGCGGCGAGGACGGCAGCGCGGCGGCCGCGGGCCGGTCCACATGGGCGCCCGCGCGGGCCTGCGCGGGCGACGGCTGGGGCGGCGCCTGCGTCTGCGCGCCGCGGTGCAGCAGCAGGGCCCCGCACAGGAGGGCGACGAGGGTGACGGCGGCTATGGAGACGGTGCTGAACGGGCGCACGCCGGCCCTCCTCTCTCGGGTCGTTCGTTCACGGACTTCTCGGTGCTCCGGGTGTCCCGGGATGTTGCTCCGGGCGTTCTGGAGGTTCTGGAGGTTCTGCGGGTTATGGGGGGCTTGGTTCGCGCGGCGTTCCGGTGCTCGCGGAGCGCCCGGCTCCCGGGGCTCCCGCGGCTCCCGGACCGGCCGGATCGGCTCTGTGGGTCCCGCGTCCCCCTCCGGGCCGCGAGGGGCGTCGGGCCCGGAGAGGGAGGGGACGGCGGTACCGGTGGACAGCGGAGGGTGTCCGTCAGATCCCGTCGCCTCTCGCCCGGCGATGCAGGAGCCAGGTACCGCCCGCGGCGGCGACGGCCAGGGCCGCCACTCCCGCCGCGGTCTGCACGGGGTCGGGGCCGAGTGCGCCGCCGACCCCCGTCTTCACACTTCCTCGCGGGTGGACCTGCTGCCCGCGCTCCTCGGTGGACGTGAGGGTGACCACCAGGTCGCTCGTCATCCGCAAGCCGCTCGAACAGCGCGCGACGATCTCGTACGTGCCCGGCTGGGCGGACGGCGGCACGGTGAACTGCCCGACCGCGTCACCCTCGTGCGCGCTGGGAATCAGCGTGAAGGCACCCGCGCCGACGGCCCCGGCGTCACCCGACACCGCGTCGCTCGCCCCGCACGCCGCCGTGTTCACCGTGACCTCGGCGCCGGGCGCGACCGTGGCCGGGTACAACTCGATGGACCCCGCGCCGACGCCGTGAGCGGGCGCCGCACCGAGGCCCGCCGCGGCGACGGCGAGCGCGGTACCGGTCAGCAGACGGGCTGTGCGCATCGTGCTCGCTCCTCCGAGGGGGCACGGCCCGCGGCACCTCCGAGTGCCGCTGCGTCGGTCACGCCCCTGCCTTACCGAGGTAAGTGGCAGTCGAGGCGCCACGCCTCCTGATGGCATGTCAGAAACGATGTGAACGGGTGTCAGACGAGGGAGCCCCGTGTCGCAGCCCGCGGTGTTTCGGCTGGTCACCGGCGTGTCGTCGGCGCGTGGGCAAAAAGAACCCGAAGGGAGCGGACAGCGCGTGTGAACGGGTGACCGGCTCGCCGCGACGCGCGCTTGACCTCAACTTTGGTCGAGGTATGAGGCTGGACCCATGAACCCCACCACGGACGTATCCGTCGCCCCTCCCGTCCAGCACCCCGCGCCCCTCAAGGTCGCCGTCATCGTCGGCAGCAACCGGGAGGGCCGCTTCGGCCCCGTGGTCGCGGACTGGCTGCTGGGCCGCTTCCTCGACCGGGCCGACCTCTCGGTCGACGTCGTCGACACCGCCGACCTGCGCCTGCCGACGGCCCTGTCCTACTCCCCGTCCCCCGAGGTGGCCGCGGAGCTGGCGAAGGTAACCCCCAGGCTGGCCGAGGCGGACGCCTTCGTCGTCCTGACCCCCGAGTACAACCATTCCTTCCCCGCCTCGCTGAAGTCCCTCATCGACTGGCACTACGAGGAGTGGCGCGCCAAGCCCGTCGGCTTCGTCTCGTACGGCGGTGTCTCGGGCGGCCTGCGCGCCGTCGAGCAGCTCCGCCAGGTCTTCGCCGAGCTGCACGCCGTCACGGTCCGCGACACGGTGTCCTTCCACAACGCGGGCGCGTCCTTCGACGACCGGGGCCGCCACACGGACCCCGCGGCGCCGAACGCCGCCGCGAAGGTGATGCTGGACCAGCTGGCATGGTGGGGATCGGTCCTGAAGGAGGCCAAGGCGGTGCGCCCGTACGGGAGTTGATGGGGGCCGGGCGGCGGCTCGGCCCGGACTCAGGCTCCGGCCCCCTGGTCGGTGAGGACCTCGGCCACCGCCCGCCGTCCCACCGCCGCGAGTACGGGATTGGTGACCCGGTAGTGGTGATCCGCCACCAGACCGAAGTGCAGGGCCCAGCCCCGCCCGCGGGCCCAGGTCGCGTCGTCGACCTCGGCCGCCTCACGGAACAGGGGCCGGGTCCCGGCGGTGAACACGGCCCAGCCGGCGAGCACGTCGGCCGCGGGGTCGCCGGTACCGAGGCCCCCGAAGTCGATGACCGCGCTGAGCCGGCCCTCCTTGGCCAGCAGATTGCCCGGCAGGAGGTCGCCGTGCAGCCAGACGGGGTCGCCGGCCCACTGCGGAAGCCGCAGGGCGTCCTCCCAGACGGCGGCCACGGTGTCCCCGTCCACCGTGCCGTCCGCGCTCAGGTCGCGGATCGCCGCGCGCATCTCGTCGTCGTCGGTGAGCGGACCGCCGCGCCACGACGGGGGCCCGCCGGCCGCGTCGGCCTTCCGCAGTGCCGCGACGAAACGGCCCAGCGCGACCGCCGCGTCCGCGAGAGCGGCCCGGCCGCCGAGGGGCGCGTCGTGGACGGTGTCGCCGTCCAGCCAGCGGAACACGCCCCACGGCAGCGCGTACCCCTGTCCGGGTGCCCCCTTCGCGAGCGGCACGGGCACGGCGAGCGGGAGGTGTGGAGCGAGCCGTGGCAGCCACCGCTGTTCCTTGTCCACCTCCCGCGCCCCGCGGGGCAGCCGCGGCAGCCGTACGACCATGTCGTCGCCGAGCCGGTACATGGCGTTCTCCGTCCCGGCGGACACCACCTGCTTCACCGGCAGCCCGGCCCACTCGGGGAACTGCTCCGCGACCAGCCGCCCGACGAGCGCCTCGTCGATGTCGAGTTCGTCGGGATGCATCTTCGGGTTCGGGCCGGACGGCATGGTTCTCCAGTGGTCAGGGGCGGGCGTAGGGACGGGTCATGATCTCCATGTTGTGGCCGTCCGGGTCGTCGAAGTAGGCGCCCCGGCCGCCGAACAGGTCGTTGGTCCGCCCTGGTTGGGTGTGACTCGGGTCCGCGTAGTACGTGACCCCGACCGCCTCCAGGCGGGCCACCATGGCGTCGAACCGGGCCTCGGGCACGAGGAACGCGTAGTGCTGGGGCTGGACCGGCCCGTCCCTGAACTCGTAGAAGTCGAGGGTGACGCCGTTGCCGAGGTCGATGGGCAGGAAGGGGCCGAAGGGAGCGCCCACCTTCAGCTCCAGGATCGCGGCGAGGAACTCCGCCGACAGGAGCCGGTCCGTCGCGTAGACGGCGATGTGGTTCAACTGGACCGTGGTCGTGGGAGGTTCGGCGGGGTTCGGGTGCTGCTGGTCGTACGGCATGGGTGATCTGTCTCCGGGTCTGCGGGGCCTGCTGGGGCAAGGCGCCACGGACGGGCGCCTGTCACACAACACGGAGAAGGGGGCGGGCCTCTCGCCCGCCTCGGCCTCACGCCGAGGCCGGGCGACCCGTTCGTGTATGGCCCAAGGCCGACCCGGCAGTCACCTGACGGACTTTAGTGGCCGACACGGGCAGGGGCAACGCGGTTTCCGGCAGCGTGCCCCCGCCCTCGCCGTCGGGCGGCCTCAGTTCACGGACACCGCGGACCAGGCCGCGCCCACCGCCGCGTACTCGATGCTTTCGGCCCCGTACAGGTCCTTCGCCGCGCTCAGCGTGGCCGTGCGCGCGCCCGCGTACTTCGTCGACGAGGTCATGTGGACCGTCAGCGCCCGGTACCAGATCGCGCCCAGCTTGGCCCTGCCGATGCCCGTCACCTTCGTCCCGTCGCAGGTCGTGCCGTTGTGGGCGACGCCGCCGATGGTCTTTGGCCCGCTGCCCTCGGCGAGGAGGTACGCGAAGTGGTTGGCGACGCCCGAGGAGTAGTGGACGTCGAGGTCGCCGACCTTGGAGGTCCAGCAGTCCGCGGAGCTGCCGTCCTTGGAGGGCCGGTCCATGTAGCGCAGGGCGGAGCGGCCGAAGCCGGACTTCACGATCTTCTCGCCGATCAGCCAGTCGCCGGGATCGGCGGGGTTCTTCGCGTAGAACTCCACCAGGGCGCCGAAGATGTCGGAGGTCGCCTCGTTCAGGCCGCCGGGCTCGCCGGAGTACGTCAGGGCCGCCGTCTTCGAGGTCACGCCGTGGGACATCTCGTGGCCGGTCACGTCCAGGGACACCAGCGGTCCGAACGTCGTCCCGTCACCGTCGCCGTACGTCATGCAGAAGCAGCCGTCGTCCCAGAAGGCGTTGTTGTAGGCGCTGCCGTAGTGCACGCGGTTGAACGAGCCCTTGCCGTCGCCCGCGATACCGCTGCGACCGTGGACGTTCTTGTAGTAGTCCCAGGTGGTGTCGGTGCCGTACTGCGCGTCGACCGCCGCCGAGGCACGGTCGGAAGCGGCCCCGGTTCCCCAGTGGTTGTCGGCGTCCGTGAGGACGGGCGCGGCGGCACGCTTGTAACAGAGCACCAGGATGCAGGAGTCGGTCTTGTTCCCGGTGTCGCCCGTGTAGGTGTTTCCCCTGGTGGGGTCGGACAGTTGGTACGTCGAACCGGACCGGGTCGTCCGCAGCGGGACCTTGCCGCCGTAGAGGGACCGTCCGTCGCCGGTCGCCGTCTCGAGGCTGTCCCAGGCGTCGATCTCGGCGCCGGTGACGGCGTCCGTGAGGACGACCCGGGCCATCGGGTTGCCCAGCGAGTCCTTGCCGGCGGCCTCGGTGCGCCAGGCCAGCCGGGGCTTTCCGTGCAGTGCGTCGACGACCAGCCGGGGCTTGGCGGATATCCCGCGGAGCGTCTCACCGACGTTCGCGAGACGCAGGGCCGCGGCGGCGAGATCGGCGGCCTTCGGGGCGGGCACCGACGGTTCGACGCTCGTGAGGGAGAGCGGACGCGTGGTGGCCCGGTCGGCACCGCGGTAGTCACCGCCGGAGGTCAGGTGGACCACGAAGTCGCCGCCCAGGACCGGGAGCTGACGGTACGTCCGGTCGTACCGCACGTGCTTCGTGCCGTCCGCGTCGACGATCACGTCGCGGGCCTTCGTCCCCTGCGCGGAGGTGAGGCCCAGGCGCGCGGCCTGGTCGGCGATCACCGCCGCCGCTTCGCCCAGTACGGTGTCCCGGACCGGCTCGTCGGCCGCTCCCGCGCCGGGGGACAGTGCGCCCGCCAACAAGGTGGTGGCCGCCGCGGATATGCCGACGGTGGCGAGGCGTGAGCCTCGGATGTGCCGTGTCCGACTCATCGAACTCCTTGCGAAGGCACGCGAAACGCGTGGTGGGGGGAGTGTGGGGGGTGGGGGGACGCGGATGTCCGCTCAGTTCTAGGCGGCCGGACGGTGTCATGTCCATAGCTGATCACCGGGGGGCGTGTGAGGGGTGAGAATCGTTTCTGCAAAGGATTGGGAACGCCCCGCGAACCTCCGGGAGGAGACCGTCGGATGAGCCGGCTGCCCTTCTTCGTCTACGGGACCCTGCTTCCCGGCGAGGAGAACCACGACGTCTTCCTGCGGGGCCGCACGCTCTCCGAGGCCCCGGCACGGCTCACGGGTGCGGTGCTGTACGAGGGGCCCGGCTACCCGTACGCGGTCGAGGAGCCCGCCGGTGTGGTGTGCGGGGAACTCGTCACCGCCGAGCCCCGTCTGTACGCCCAACTCCTGGGCGCCCTCGACCGGTTGGAGGAGTACGCGCCGGGCGACCCCGCCAACCTCTACGAGCGCGTGGCCAGAGAGGTGACCCGCGCGGACGGGACGCGGGCGTGGGCCTGGGTGTACGTGGCGGCGCCCGCTGTGGCGGCGGGGCTGCGGGCGGGCGGCAAGCTCATCGAGGGGGGCGACTGGCGGGCCAGGTGAGGGCGCCGCGAAGGGACGCGGGGCGGTGAGAGGCCGCGAGAGGGGGTGCGGGCGCTGCCGGCAGGGCGTGGGGCCGTGGGGCGTGCGGTCAGCCAACTACGGCCCGCAGCGTCCGGTCAGGCCACGACGGCCCGCCGCGTCCGCCCCACCTCATCCCGTCCGCTCGGGCGCGGCCGGCTCGGCCCGCTCGTCCTGCTCCACCCGCTCCAGCCGCACCGCGCAGGCCTTGAACTCCGGCATCCGCGAGGTGGGGTCGAGGGCCGGATTGGTCAGCGTGTTGGCGCGCCCCGCGCCCGGCCAGTGGAACGGCATGAACACGGTGTCGGGCCGGATCGAGGTGGTGATCCGCGCGGGCGCGACCGCCCGCCCCCGCCGGGACACGACAGCCAGCGGCTCCCCCTCCACCGCCCCCAGCCGCTCGGCCAGCCGGGGATGCAGCTCCACGAAGGGGCCGGGCGCGGCGGCGTTCAGCTCGTCGACGCGGCGGGTCTGGGCACCCGACTGGTACTGGGAGACCACCCGCCCCGTGGTGAGCAGCACCGGGTACTCGTCGTCGGGTTCCTCCGCCAGCGGCCGATGGCTCACGGCGACGAAACGGGCGCGGCCGTCAGGGGTCGCGAAGCGGTCGAGGAAGAGACGCGGCGTACCGGGGTGCGCACCCGCGGGAGCGGCCCCGGAACCGGTGGGCCCCGTGTCGGTCCCGGCGGGTCCCGCACCGGCCACCACGTCGGCCACGCCGTCCGTCCCGGTGGCCGACCGGCCGCCGGAAGCAGCGCCGCCCGCCGGGCGGCCGGTCGCGACAGCGCCCGGCGTGCCCCCCTCGCCCGCTTCTCCCGCTCGCTCCGCTTCCTGCGCGGCGGAGCCGTCCGGCTCCAGCGGGCACGGCCAGAACACCCCGTTCTCCTCCGCGAGGCGGCGATACGTGATGCCCGAGTAGTCGGCGGGCCCGCCCGCGCTGGCCCGGCGCAGCTCCTCGAAGACCTCTTCCGGATCCGTGGGGAAGCCCTTCTCCACGCCCAGGCGCGCCGCCAGTTCGTGCATCACGTGCAGATCGCTGCGGATGCCGTCCGGAGGCGTGATCGCCTGCCTGCGCAGCAGCACACGGCCCTCCAGGTTGGTCGTCGTGCCCGTCTCCTCGGCCCACTGGGTGACGGGGAGGACGACGTCCGCGAGCTCCGCCGTCTCGGACAGCACCACGTCGGCGACGGCCAGGAAGTCGAGCGAACGCAGACGCTCCTCGATGTGGGCGGCCCGGGGCGCGGACACCACCGGGTTCGAGGCCATCAGCAGCAGCGCGCGGATGTCCGTGCCCATGGCGTCGAGCAGCTCGTACGCGCTGCGGCCGGGCCTCGGCAGCGAATCGGGGTCGACGCCCCAGACCTCGGCGACGTGACGCCGGGCTGCGGGATCGTCGAGCTTGCGGTATCCGGGCAACTGGTCGGCCTTCTGGCCGTGTTCCCGCCCGCCCTGCCCGTTGCCCTGTCCGGTGAGACAGCCGTACCCCGAGAAGGGCCGCCCCGCACGCCCGGTCGCCAGACAGAGGTTGATCCACGCCCCGACGGTGTCCGTGCCCTTGGACTGCTGCTCGGGGCCGCGCGCGGTGAGCACCATCGCCGACTCCGGCTCGCAGAACAGCCGCACGGTCTCCCGGAGTTGGGGAACGGACACCCCCGTGATCCGTTCCACGTACTCCGGCCAGTGCGCCATCGCCGCGGCCCGCGCCTCCTCCCAGCCGCTCGTCCGCTCCTGGATGTACGCCTCGTCCGTACGCCCTTCCGCCACCACCAGGTGCAACAGCCCGAGGGCCAGGGCGAGATCGGTGCCGGGGCGCGGCGCCAGGTGCAGGTCCGCCTGCTCGGCCGTGCGCGTGCGGCGCGGGTCGACGACGATCAGCTTTCCGCCGTTCTCCCGGAGTTCGGTGAGATAGCGGAGGGCGGGCGGCATGGTCTCGACGAGGTTGGAGCCGACGAGGATCACGCAGCCCGTCCTCGGGATGTCCTCCAGGGGGAAGGGCAGACCGCGGTCCAGGCCGAAGGCCTTGATGCCGCCCGCCGCCGCGGACGACATGCAGAAGCGACCGTTGTAGTCGATCTGTGAGGTGCCGAGCGCGACCCGGGCGAATTTGCCGAGCGTGTACGCCTTCTCGTTGGTCAGCCCGCCCCCGCCGAAGACCCCGCACGCGTCCGGGCCATGCTCCGTACGCGTGCGGGACAGCCCTTCGGCGATCCGGTCGAGCGCCTCGTCCCAGCCCGCCGGCTCCAGCACGCCCGCCCTGCGGACCAGGGGCGAGGTCAGCCGCACCGCGGGCGAGAGCAGCGCGGGCGCGGTCCGGCCCTTGCCGCACAGGGCGCCCCGGTTCACCGGGAAGTCCGCGCGTTCCGTCACCTCGACCACACTGCCGCCGCCGTCCGGCACCGGCGTCAGGTTCATGCCGCACTGCAGTGCGCAGTACGGGCAGTGGGTGGGCGTCACGGAGGTCTGCATACCGTTCAGCGTGCGTCGGACGTGTTACGCGGTGGAACGCACCCCGTTACGCGGCAGGCACGGGGACCTCCCCGCGCACCCCGGACGGCCGTGAGGGCGGCCCCGCGCACCCTCGGGGCGGGGCCGTCGTCTACCGGCCGGCCGCCAGCGCCCGCTCCACGCCCGGTTCCCGGGGGCCGAGGAAGACCGGGTCCGGCTCGAACACGGCGTCCAGGAGCGCCTTCCCCGCCGCGACCACCTCGCGCGCCCCGCCGTAGTACCAGGTCGCGTCGTGCACGGCGTCCACCCCGACCCCGTACGACTCGACGCCCGCCTCCTGGCACAGGGCGACCGCGCGCCGGATGTGGAAGCCCTGGCTGATCAGTACCGCCTCGTCCACGCCGAAGATCTTCTTGGCCCGCACGCAGGAGTCCCAGGTGTCGAAACCGGCGTAGTCGCTGACGATCCGCCCGTCGGGCACGCCCCGCTTCGTGAGGTAGGTGCGCATGGCGTCCGGCTCGTCGTAGTCCTCGCGGCTGTTGTCGCCGGTGACCAGGACCACCTGGATACGGCCGGACCGGTACAGCCCGGCCGCCGCGTCCAGCCGGTGCGCCAGATACGGGGACGGCTCGCCCTGCCACAGTCCGGCCCCGAAGACGACCGCGACCTCGGTGCGCGGCACGTCCGCCGCCGTCCGCAGCCGGTCGTCCGCGACCGTGAACATCCAGGTCGACGGAAGCAGCGCGAGCACACAGCCTGCCATCACGGCCTGCACGGCCCGGCGCTGTCCGGTACGCGTGCGCGGCAGGCGCGGTCTCGGCAGCTTCGGCGGTTTCGGCAGTTTCGGACGACGCATGGGACGGTCCCTCCGGGGGTGGCCTTGACCCTCAAGGACGCCGGGCACGGTGGTCCGGTTCACCCCGCACCACGTGACCAGCTTCACTCGAAGTGACGTAATCCCAGGTCACGACACCTCACAGACCCCCTGTGCCCCACCGTGAACCCCCGGAAAACACCCGTCATTCCCGCGCAACGGGGTGGCAACCTCCGACCGGCACCATCGGTGCATGACGGCGTCGAACCCTCTTCGCGACGAGCCCAGGACCCGCCCCGGCGGCCAGCCGCTCCATGGCGGTCACCTCGACAGTACGGCGCAACTCATGAACCGGATCAGCAGTCAGCTCGGCAGTCGGCTCGCCCTCGTGTCCCTCGACGGCACCCGGCGCCCCGCCCCGCCCGCGCTCGTCCTCGTGGGCCACGGCAGCCGTGACCCGCGCGCCCTGAGCACCATCCGGACCCTCATGGACCGGGTCCGCGAGCTGCGCCCCGGTCTGCCCGTGCACCTCGGGCACATCGAACTGAACGAGCCCCTGCTGTCCGACACGCTCGCGGACCTCGGCACCGGCGACGCGGTCCTCGTACCGCTGCTGCTGAGCCGCGGCTACCACGTCAAGCAGGACATCCCCGAGGCGGCGGCCGCCTCGTCGGCGCGCACCCGGACCGCCGGCCCGCTCGGCCCGCACCCGCTGCTCGTGGAGACGCTCCACGAGCGCCTCGCGGAAGCCGGCTGGCGGGCTCCCCTGGACGACGCGGAGCGCCGGGCGAGCGGGGTCGTGCTCGCCGCCGCAGGCTCCCGCGACCCCGACGCGGCCGTCGACACCCGCCGCACCGCGGCGCTTCTCGCCGAGCGGCTCGGCGTCCCCGTCGTACCCGCGTACGCCTCCGCCGCCGCGCCCACCGTCCCCGACGCCGTACGCGCCCTCGCCGCCCGCGGCCGCCACCGCGTCGCCGTCGCCTCGTACTTCACCGCTCCCGGCCGCTTCTCCACCGAGTGCGCGGCGGCCGCCCCCTGGATCGCCGCGGCCCCGCTCGGCGCCCACCCGGCGATGGCCCGCCTGGTTCTGCACCGCTACGACCAGGCATGCGCAAGGTCACTGAGCACGGAACCCGTACTGGCCTCGGCGTAGACGCTCCGCTGGGGCCCTGTGTTCGACTGCGGGTCCGTCGTGGCTGGTCGCGCAGTCCCCCGCGTCCCTTCGGGGCGCGGCCGAAGCGCGTCGGACTTCACCGGGCCCGCTGGGACCCGCCCGACGGCAGCGCCGGCGCTTTCAGGGGCGCGGGGAACTGCGCGACCAGCCACAGCGCACCCGCACGCGCGTCACAACCGCACCCGGCGGACGTGTAGGCGCGCCATCACTCACGCCCAATTGTCTGCCGCTCCGCTTACTGTCAAGACATGGAAGGCACCAGCACAGACACCACCCCTCAGGCACACGAGCACCACGTCCCACTCCCCGGCTACGACCCCGCGTCGGTGGACCGCTGGGCCGCGGAGCCCGACAAACGCCCGGGGCGTACCGCCTTCCAGCGCGACCGTGCCCGCGTGCTGCACTCCTCGGCCCTGCGCCGCCTCGCCGGCAAGACGCAGGTCGTCACACCCGGCACCCGCAGCCAGGTCTGGGACGCCAGCCCCCGCACCCGCCTGACCCACTCCCTGGAGTGCGCCCAGGTCGGCCGTGAGCTGGGGGCCGCCCTCGGCTGCGACCCCGACCTCGTCGAGGCGGCCTGTCTCTCCCACGACCTCGGCCACCCGCCCTTCGGGCACAACGGAGAGCAGGCACTGAACGAGTTCGCCGAGGACTGCGGCGGCTTCGAGGGCAACGCCCAGTCGCTCAGACTGCTGACCCGCATCGAGCCCAAGCGCTTCGTGCGGAGCCGGGAGAGCGGCGACCTCGTCAGCGTCGGCCTGAACCTCACCCGTGCCACCCTCGACGCCGCCACCAAGTACCCCTGGCCGCGCGGCGCCCACCCGACCGACCCCGGGTCCCCGAAGTTCGGGGTCTACGAGGACGACCTCCCCGTCTTCGAATGGGTCCGCAAGGGCGCCCCCGGCACCCGCACCACCTTCGAGGCCCAGGTCATGGACTGGGCCGACGACGTGGCGTACTCGGTGCACGACGTCGAGGACGGCCTCCACGCGGGCCACATCGACCCCAACTGCCTGCACGCGGAGCCCGAGCGGCAGGAGATCTTCCAGGTCGCCGTCGGGCGGTACGTCCCCGTGGACACCGACCCCGCCGAGCTGGCCGAGGCACTCGACCGGCTCCTCGCCCAGGAGTGGTGGCCGCACGGCTATGACGGCTCGGCCGTCGCCCAGGCCCGACTGAAGGACGCCACGAGCCAGCTCATCGGCCGGTTCTGCCTCGCCGCGGAGAGCGCCACCCGCGCGACGTACGGCAGGGGACGGCTCACGCGCTACGAGGCCGAGCTGGTCGTCCCGCGCGCGGCGCGCCTGGAGTGCGCGGTGCTCAAGGCCGTCGCCGACCGGTACGTCATGCAGCGCGCCGAGCAGGAGCGGCTCCGCGCGGACCAGCGGATCGTCGTCGCCGAGCTGGCCGAGGCGCTCACCGCGCGGGCGCCGGACGGTCTCGACCCGCAGTTTCGAGCCTTGTTCGACCGGGCGACGGGCGACCGCGCCCGCAAGCGGGTGATCGTCGACCAGATCAGTTCACTGACGGACGCCGCCGCGCGATCACTGCACGCGAGGTTCAGGGGGCAGGTGTGACGCCGGGACCCCACAAGCGTGACCCTGCGTGGCCTGATCGGGCCACTCCCTCTTCCCCCATCACGCTGCGTGCGGGACGCTCGCATGTGGCGACATCCGTACGAGGAGGCATCAAGTGGTCGACGCAGATCAGACATTCGTCATCGTCGGAGGAGGCCTGTCCGGCGCCAAGGCGGCCGAGACGCTCCGGGCGGAGGGCTTCACCGGCCGCGTGATACTGATCTGCGACGAGCGCGACCACCCCTACGAACGCCCTCCGCTGTCCAAGGGCTACCTGCTCGGCAAGGAGGAGCGCGACAGCGTCTTCGTCCACGAGCCCGCCTGGTACGCGCGCAACGACGTCGAGCTGCACCTCGGCCAGACCGTCGACGCGATCGACCGCACCGCGAAGACCGTCCGCTTCGGCGACGACGGCACGCTCGTCCACTACGACAAGCTGCTGCTCGTCACCGGCGCCGAACCGCGCCGCCTGGACATCCCGGGCACCGACCTCGCCGGAGTCCACCACCTGCGGCGCCTCGCCCACGCGGAGCGCCTCAAGCACGTCCTGGCCGCCCTCGGCCGGGACAACGGCCATCTGGTCATCGCCGGCGCCGGCTGGATCGGGCTGGAGATCGCCGCGGCCGCCCGCGAGTACGGCGCCGAGGTCACCGTCGTCGAGCCCGAGGCGACCCCGCTGCACTCGGTCCTCGGCCCCGAGCTCGGCGAGCTCTTCGCCGAACTGCACCGCGAGCACGGCGTCCGCTTCCACTTCGGCGCCCGGCTCACCGAGATCACCGGCCAGGACGGCATGGTCCTGGCGGCCCGCACCGACGACGGCGAGGAGCACCCGGCGCACGACGTCCTCGCCGCGATCGGCGCCGCACCGCGCACCGCGCTCGCCGAGGCGGCGGGCCTGGAGATCGCCGACCGTGCGCACGGCGGCGGTATCGCGGTCGACGAGCAGCTGCGCACCTCCGACCCGGACATCTACGCCGCCGGTGACGTGGCCGCCTTCCCGCACACCCTGTTCGGCACCCGGCTGCGCGTCGAGCACTGGGCGAACGCCCTCAACGGCGGCCCGGCGGCGGCCCGGGCGATGCTGGGCCGCGAAACGACGTACGACAGGGTGCCCTATTTCTTCTCCGACCAGTACGACGTGGGGCTCGAGTACTCGGGCTGGGCGCCCCCGGGGACGTACGACCAAGTGGTGATCCGGGGAGACGCGGCCAAGCGTGAGTTCATCGCCTTCTGGGTGAAGGAGGGCCGCGTGCTGGCCGGGATGAACGTGAATGTGTGGGACGTCACAGAACCGATCCAACAGCTGATCCGGTCGGGGGCACAGGTGGACACGGAGGCACTCGCGGACCCGCACGTCGCGCTCGACAGTCTGGTCCCGTGACCGACGGCGGCACTCGACTGTCACACCGTCCCCGTAGACTCGGCGCGTGGCTGGAAGGATCAACGACGAGGACGTGAAGGCTGTTCGGGACGGGGTCCCGATCGACGCCGTGGTGTCCGAGTACCTCCAGCTGCGCAGCGCGGGCGGCGGAAACCTCAAGGGTCTGTGCCCGTTCCACGACGAGAAGTCGCCCTCCTTCCAGGTCAGCCCGAGCAAGGGGCTCTTCCACTGCTTCGGCTGCCAGGAGGGCGGCGACACCATCACGTTCGTGATGAAGGTCGACCACCTCTCCTTCTCGGAGGCGGTCGAGCGCCTCGCCGGCCAGGCGGGCATCACCCTCCGCTACGAGGAGGGCGGGTACAACCCCTCCCACCAGCGCGGCGAGCGCATCCGGCTGGTCGAGGCCCACAAGGCCGCCGCCCACTACTACATCGAGCAGCTGGACAACGGCTCCGAGGCGGACACCGGCCGCAAGTTCCTCGCCGAGCGCGGCTTCGACCAGTCGGCCGCCACGCACTTCGGCGTCGGCTACAGCCCCCAGGGCTGGGACCACCTCGTCCGCCACCTCCGCGGCAAGGGCTTCACCGACAAGGAGCTGCTGCTCTCCGGCCTCGCCCAGGAGGGCCGCCGCGGCCCCATCGACCGCTTCCGCGGCCGCCTGATGTGGCCGATCCGCGACATCGGCGGCGAGGTCGTCGGCTTCGGCGCCCGCAAGCTGTACGAGTCGGACAACGGCCCGAAGTACCTGAACACCCCGGACACGCCGATCTACCGCAAGTCCCAGGTGCTGTACGGCATCGACCTCGCCAAGAAGGACATCGCCAAGAGCAGCCGGGCGGTGGTGGTCGAGGGCTACACCGACGTCATGGCCTGCCATCTCGCCGGCATCACCACCGCCATCGCGACCTGCGGCACGGCCTTCGGCGGCGACCACATCAAGATTTTGCGCCGGCTCCTGATGGACAACGGCTCGGCGCGGGTGATCTTCACGTTCGACGGCGACGCGGCCGGTCAGAAGGCCGCCCTGCGCGCCTTCGAGGACGACCAGAAGTTCGCCGCCGAGACGTACATCGCGATCGCCCCGGACGGCATGGACCCCTGCGAGCTGCGCCTCGCCAAGGGCGACGCGGCCGTCGCCGACCTGGTCGAACCGCGCACACCGCTCTTCGAGTTCGCCCTGCGCCAGATCGTCGCCCGCTACGACCTGGAGACCCCCGCGGGCCGCGCCGCCGCGCTCGACGAGTCCGCGCCGGTCGTGGCCCGTATCAAGAACACCGGCGCCCAGCACGAGGTGGCCGTCCAGCTCGCGGGCATGCTCGGCATCCTCGACACGCAGTTCGTCGTCAAGCGGGTCGCCCAGCTCGCCCGCTGGGCCCGCGACCGCGGCGGCAAGGGCCCCGCCCCGACGAGCACCGGCCGCCCACCGCAGCAGTACGAGAACAGCGGTCCCCGGCCCTCCTCGGGCCCCGCCCTGACCCTGCGCAACCCGGTGTTCGCCACCGAGCGCGAGCTCCTCAAACTGGCCCTACAGCGCCCCGACCTGGTCTCCCCGGCCTTCGACGCGTACGGGGTGGACGAGTTCACCGCCCCGCCGTACGCGGCCGTCCGCGAGACGATCATCGAGGCGGGCGGCGCGGAGAACGGCACACAGGACCCGCAGGAGTACCTGGTCCGTGTTCGCGAGGCCGCCCCGGACGACGTGGTCCGCGCCATGGTCACGGAGCTGGCCGTCGAGGCCATCATGCGCAAGACGGTCGACGAGCACTACGCGGGCGAGCAGCTGGTCACCGTCCGCCGCCGCGCCGTCGAGCGCCGGGTCCGCGACGTCCAGGGCGCCCTCGCCCGCGCCAGCGCCCAAGGGGACCCGGCCCAGCTGGCCGCCGTGCAGAACGAGTTGTGGGTGCTCCAGCAGTACGACCAGGCCCTGCGCGAGAAGGGCCCTTCCGCGCTCTGAGCCGGGCCGGGTCAGCCGCGGTTCCGCGGGCCGGGCCGCCGCCCCTCGAACGTCGGCGCCATCGCCCGTACCAGCCGGTCGACGAACTCCCGCTCAAGATCCGCGAACCGCGGATACTCCGTGACGAAGTGCTCCCACTCCACGTACCGCAGGGATTGCACCAGGTCTTCGAGGAAGACCCCCTCGCGGTCCTGGCGGGGCCACTCGGCCGACAGCCGGAAGACCTCGTGCAACAGCTCGTACGGCAGTGGATGCCGCTCCGCCAGCAGCACGGCGTCGTACAGGTCCTTGCCCTGCGAGTGCATGTCGTTGATCAGCCACATCAGCTTCCAGGCCAGCGACAGTCCGGGAGTGGCGGCCCACAGGACCGAGTCGCCCGGCAGTTCGACCGGCTCGGGCTCCTCGGGCAGCCGCTCGTTGAAGACGAAGTCGAGCTGCACGTGCCCGCCGGGCAGGCCGGGGGCGTCCCAGGGCAGCACCATACGGCGGCCCGGCACCCGGTCGTACGTCCAGATGTCCTCGACGACCGCGCCCCGCGCCGAGACACCGACGTCCGGCCCGTGCTCTTGGCGGCGCTCGTCGGCCAGCGCCTGCGCGGCCGCTGCGATCCCATCGAGCATCCGGCCGGTGCGCTCCTGGTCGATCCGCCAGGCGCGCGGAACCACGACGAAGTCCAGGTCACCGGGCTCACGAGCGGCGTCCCCGAACCACACCGACATCAGCACGCTGCCGCGCAGCACCAGCGAGTCCACCCACTCGGATCCGGCGATCGCGGCGAGTACCAGATCCAGGGCGCGGCGCCGGGCGGTCCGCCAGGCCGCACCCCTGGCCGGGTCGGCGAAGCCGGGGTCGGTGGCGCGGTAGGCGTTGTGATGGTGCTTCATGGAGGGATCGAAGACCGGGTACTGCACCGCGTCGTCCGCCTCCACCCAGGTCAGCGTCCGTGGCAGGTCCCGCGCCCGGCGGGTGGCGTCGTCGAGCGCCTCGCGGGGTATCTCGGCGCTTCCCCATCCGAAGTCCTGCCAGGTCCCGCTCATGTCCGCACCTCCTGGGGAGCTCCCGGCACGAGTGACCCGCGCCGCCGTGCGTCCGCGTCTTCGTCGACGCCTTCCTCGGCGCCCTCCTCGGCGACTTCCTCGATCCAGCCGTCGTCGAGGGAGACGTCACTGTCGTGGAGCACGAACTCCCGCTCCACACCGACCACTTCGAACCCGTTCAGCTCCGACAGCAGCCGCTCCAGTCTCCGCCCGGCGCCCTGCGCGTCCACACCCCGGCACCGCTGGGTCACGAACCGCTCGTGCCGTCCGCCCGCGCCCTGACCGTCACGCGTCCGCCGGGCGTTCCACGAGAGGTGGGCGCCGTGCGGGACGACCCTCGCGGCCAGGGCGTCGAGGTCGTTGCCGGAGTCCAGCAGGAGCTTCACATGGTGCTCGAAGTACTGCTGTTCTTCGTGTGGTTGGCCTTCGCGTGGCACCTCCGGGGCCCACGGGGACGACTCGATCTTGACGCGCAGGGGCACGAAACCGTCCGCCCGCAGAAGAGCGGTCACTTCCTGTGCCCGGGCCGATTCGGCGGCGTAGGACGGGGAACCCGCCAAGGTGACCATCGGCTGCGACGGCACACGGCCGCGGGCCAGCACGATGTGCGTCAGCTTGAGACCCGCCCCGGCCGCCCAGCACCGCAGCCGTTCCGATTCGGCGGCGCCCGCGCAGCGGACCGTCACATGAGTTTCGTAAAGGGAACCGGACACTCGGGGATCGTGCCAGATCAGGATACGAACGGGCACGCGAGTTTTCCTGGACGGTAACCACGCGGTCACGGACCGGACTCAAAAAGTCACCGCACGCCCCTCGTGGCGGTGATGTGTCGTACTCCACACTGGGTTCCGGTGCCTGAGTCCTCGGAGCGCGGCCGACCCGAACGCGACGGGTCCGAAGTCCCCGCGGTTCCGCTCAATGACTTCGGGATGGACAGCGGCAAGGCCGCCGACCCCATCCCCGACGTACCGCTGCCGCACGCCTCAGCAGCGACATTCATGGAGGTCGCCCCCGTGCAGACCCAGACCCTGACCCAGAACCAGACGCAAGCCCACAACACGACGGACGCGGACACGGACAGCGACACGGCCCCGGACGCAGACGTCCTTGCGGCCGTACCGGCGCAGAACCGTGCCGCGCACCACCCCGAGACGACGGCCGAGCCCCAGGATCCGCCCGAGCGGCCCGCCGTCCTCGTGGAGAGCGAGACCGAGGCGCCGGAGCCGGTGGAACTGCCCCGCGGGCGGGCGGACACCGGCGGACCCTCGTCCGACCTGTTCCGCCAGTACCTGCGGGAGATCGGCCGGATCCCCCTCCTGACCGCGGCGGAGGAGGTGGAGCTCGCCCGGCGGGTCGAGGCGGGCCTCTTCGCCGAGGAGAAGCTGCGGCGGACCCCCGACCTCGACAGTCAACTCGCCCTTGACCTCGACAAGTTGGTGGTCATGGGCCGGATGGCCAAGCGCCGCCTCATCGAGGCGAACCTGCGGCTGGTCGTGTCCGTCGCCAAGCGGTACGTGGGGCGCGGGCTGACCATGCTGGACCTGGTCCAGGAAGGGAACCTGGGCCTGATCAGGGCGGTCGAGAAGTTCGACTACGCCCGCGGGTACAAGTTCTCGACGTACGCGACCTGGTGGATCCGCCAGGCCATGTCCCGGGCCCTTGCCGACCAGGCCCGCACGATCCGGGTCCCCGTCCACGTGGTCGAGCTGATCAACCGGGTCGTGCGCGTCCAGCGCCGCATGCTGCAGGAACGGGGGTACGAGCCGACGCCCGAGGAGGTCGCCGCCCACCTCGACCTGACGGGTGAGCGGGTCAGCGAGGTCCTGCGGCTGGCCCAGGAGCCGGTGTCCCTCCACGCCCCGGTGGGGGAGGAGGACGACGTGGCCCTCGGCGACCTGATCGAGGACGGCGACGCGACGAGCCCCGTCGAGTCGGCGGCCTTCCTGCTGCTGCGCGAGCACCTGGAGGCGGTCCTGTCCACGCTCGGCGAGCGCGAGCGCAAGGTGGTGCAGCTGCGGTACGGGCTGGCGGACGGCCGCCCCCGCACGCTGGAGGAGATAGGGCGGATCTTCGGCGTGACACGCGAACGCATCCGCCAGATCGAGTCCAAGACCCTCAACAAACTCCGCGACCACGCGTTCGCGGACCAGCTGCGGGGTTACCTGGACTAGCAGTGGACTAGCAGGCGTTCTCGGGGGCCTCCGCCCCCGAACCCCCGGTCCTCGAACGCCGGACGGGCCGAGAAATCAGCCCGTGCGGCGTTCGAGGCCGAAAAACCCCCTCAGTCCACCTCCACCGCCGCCTGGGCGAACTGCGCCTGGTAGAGGCGCGCGTACGCACCGCCCGCCGCCAGCAGCTCCCCGTGCGCCCCCTGCTCCACGATCGCCCCGTCCTCCATCACCAGAATCGTGTCGGCATCCCGGATCGTCGACAGACGATGCGCGATGACGAACGACGTCCGCCCGTGCGCGAGTTTCGCCATCGCCTTCTGGATGAGCACCTCGGTCCGGGTGTCCACGGAACTCGTCGCCTCGTCCAGCACCAGGATCACCGGATCGGACAGGAACGCCCGGGCGATCGTGATGAGCTGCTTCTCACCCGCGCTGACCCCCGACCCCTCGTCGTCGATGACGGTGTCGTACCCGTCCGGCAGCGTACGGACGAACCGGTCGGCGTGAGCGGCCCGAGCCGCCTCCTCGATCTCCCCCCGGGTGACCTCCCGGGAGGCCCCGTATGCGATGTTCTCCGCGATCGTCCCCCCGAACAGCCACGTGTCCTGCAACACCATGCCGATACCGGCCCGCAGTTCGTCCCGGGACATCCCGGCGACGTCGACGCCGTCGAGGGTGATCCGCCCGCCCGTCGTCTCGTAGAACCGCATCAGCAGGTTCACCAGCGTCGTCTTGCCGGCGCCCGTCGGCCCCACGATCGCCACGGTGTGCCCCGGCTCCACCTTCAGCGAGAGGTCCTCGATGAGCGGCTTCTCCGGGTCGTACCGGAAGGAGACCCCCTCCAGCGCCACCCGGCCCCGAAGCTCCTCGGGACGCACCCCGCTCACCGGGTCGGCCTTCTGCTCCTCCGCGTCCAGCAGCTCGAAGACCCGCTCCGCCGACGCGACCCCGGACTGCACGAGGTTCGCCATGGACGCGACCTGCGTGAGCGGCATGGAGAACTGCCGGGAGTACTGGATGAAGGCCTGCACGTCACCGATGGACAGCGAGCCGGACGCGACCCGCAGACCGCCGACCACCGCCACCAGCACGTAGTTGAGATTCGACACGAACATCATCAGCGGCTGCATGACCCCGCTGTTGAACTGCGCCCGGAACCCGGCCTCGTAGAGCTGGTCGTTCTCCTCGGCGAACCGCGCCGCCGACTCGTCCTGCCGCCCGAAGACCTTCACCAGGGTGTGCCCGGTGTACATCTCCTCGATGTGGGCGTTCAGTTTGCCGGTGGTTCGCCACTGCTGCACGAAGTGCGGCTGCGACCGCTTGCCCACCCGGGTGGCGACGAAGAACGACAGCGGCACGGTGACCAGCGCGACCAGCGCGAGGAGCGGCGAGACCCAGAACATCATCGCGAGCACCCCGATGATGGTCAGCAGCGAGTTGATCAGCTGACCCATCGACTGCTGGAGGGTCTGCCCGATGTTGTCGATGTCGTTCGTGGCGCGGCTGAGCACCTCACCGCGCTGCCGCTTGTCGAAGTACGACAGCGGCAGCCGCGACAGCTTGGTCTGGACGTCCTCGCGCATCTTGTACATGGTCAGGTTGACGGCCCGGTTCACCAGCCGCGTCGCCACGGTCATCAGCAGCCCGGCCGCCAGGAACGCCACGAGCGCGATTCCCAGCACCTCGCCGACCGCCCCGAAGTCGATGCCCTCGCCCGGTGTGAAGTCGGTCCCGGAGAGCATGTCGGCCGTACCGCCGTCGCCGCGCTCCCGCATCGCCGCGAGAGCCTCGGCCTTCGTCTGCCCGGCGGGCATGTCCCGCCCGACGATCCCCGCGAAGACCAGGTCGGTGGCCCGGCCCAAAATCTTCGGGCCCACGACCGACAGGCCCACGCTGAGGACCACGGCGGCCAGCATCACGTACAGCGTGGTGCGCTCGGGCCTGAACTGCGCCAGCAGCCGCTTCCCGGACCCCTTGAAATCCATCGAGTGCTGGTCGGGACCGCCGCCGGCCATCATCCGCCCCATGGGCCCGGCCATCAGGCTGCCTCCGCTTCCGTCAGCTGGGAGAGCACGATCTCCCGGTAGGTCTCGTTGTCCGCCATCAGCTCGTGATGGCGGCCGGTCCCGACGACCCGGCCCTCGTCGAGGACCACGATCCGGTCGGCGTCCCTGATGGTCGACACCCGCTGGGCGACGATCACGACGGTCGCCTCCGCGGTCTCCCGCGCGAGCGCCGTGCGCAGCGCCGCGTCCGTCGCGTAGTCGAGCGCGGAGAAGGAGTCGTCGAACAGATAGATCTCGGGACGCTGCACGAGGGTCCGGGCGATGGCGAGCCGCTGCCGCTGACCGCCCGACACGTTCGTCCCGCCCTGCGCGATCGGGGCGTCCAGACCGTTCTCCAGCCCTTCGACGAACCCCTTGGCCTGCGCGACCTCCAGCGCGTGCCACAGCTCCTCGTCCGTCGCGTCCGGATTCCCGTACCGCAGGTTGGTGGCGACGGTGCCCGCGAACAGATACGGCTTCTGCGGTACGAGGCCCACCGTGCGCGCCAGCAGCCGCGGCTCGACCGTCCGTACGTCGACGCCGTCCACCAGCACCTGACCGTCGGTGGCGTCGAACAGCCGGGGGACCAGCCCGAGCAGGGTCGACTTGCCGCTGCCCGTCGAACCGATGACGGCGGTCGTCTCGCCCGGCAGCGCCACCAGGTCGACGGCCCTCAGCACGGGCTCCTCGGCGCCCGGGAAGCGGAACCCGGCCCCGCGGACCTCCAGATGACCGTGCCGCCGCAGCTCCAGCACGGGCGCCTTCGGCGGCACCACACTGCTGGAGGTGTCCAGGACCTCCTGGATGCGCTCGGCGCAGACCTCCGCGCGCGGCACCATCATGAACATGAAGGTGGCCATCATCACGGACATCACGATCTGCATGAGATAGGCGAGGAACGCGGTCAGCGCGCCGATCTCCATCCCGCCGCTGTCGATCCGGTGGGCACCGAACCACACCACCGCGATCGACGAGACGTTCACCACCGTCATGACGATCGGGAACATCAACGCCAGCATCCGCCCGGTCCCCAGCGACACCTCGGTGAGGTCGGCGTTCGCCTTCCGGAAGCGCTCCTCCTCGTACGCGTCCCGCACGAAGGCCCGGATGACGCGGTTGCCGGTGATCTGCTCGCGCAGCACCCGGTTCACCGTGTCGAGCCGCACCTGCATGGTGCGGAACAGCGGCCGCAGCCGGCGCACGATGAGACTGACGGAGATCCCGAGCACCGGCACCACGGCCAGCAGCACCCCGGACAGCGGTACGTCCAGGCCGAGCGCCAGCACGATCCCGCCCACGCACATGATCGGCGCCGACACCAGCAGGGTGAACGTCATCAGCGCGAGCATCTGCACCTGCTGCACGTCGTTCGTCGTGCGGGTGATCAGGGACGGCGCCCCGAAGTGGCCGACCTCACGCGCGGAGAACGACTGCACCCGGTCGAAGACCCCGGCCCGGATGTCCCGGCCGACCGCCGCGGCCGTGCGGGCGCCGTAGTAGACGGCACCGATGTTGCAGACGACCTGCGCCAGCGAGATGCCGATCATCAGGGCGCCGAAGGACAGGATGTAGCCCGTGTCCCCCGTCACGACACCGTTGTCGATGATGTCGGCGTTCAGCGTGGGCAGGTAGAGCGTGGCGCAGGTCTGCAGGAACTGCAGCAGTACGAGCAGGCCGATGGGTTTCTTGTAGGGCGTGAGATAGGTACGCAGAAGTCGTATGAGCACGCTGGGTCTCTCGGGGTCGGCGGCGGGGCGGTTGGTTGCCCTTGGCCCCTATCGTCGAACACTCCACCCGCGTTACCTCAACTGATTAACCCAAGAGAGGTCCAAGAGAGGACCACATGCCGGCCCCGAGCCGTAGGCCGTCCGGGTGGCCGGGACCCTCGGAGGCTCAGGACCGGAAGGCCCCCGGGTGGGTCTGGTCCCGCACCGAGACGTACTGCTGCCGCACGGCCTGCCCCACCGCCAGCTCCTCGCCGGGCTCCAGGACCTGCGCGGCCGCCCCCTGCCAGACCGGAGGCAGCCCCGGCTGGATCGTGCCCTGCTGGACGCCGAGCGCCCAGGCCGCCTGCCGGGCCGCGCCGATCGCCGCGTAGTCCGCGGGCTGCGGCACCACGATCTGCGTACCGAGCAGCGCCGGCGCGCACGCCTGCACCGCGCTCAGCTCGGCGGCCTGGCCCAGCAGGAAGATCCGCCGCACCTCCACACCCCGCTTGCGCAGCACGTCCAGGGCGTCCGCGAGCCCGCACAGCATGCCCTCGAAGGCGGCCCGCGCCAGATGCTCGGGCTTCATCGACTCCCGCCGCAGCCCGGCCAGCGTCCCCGCGGTGTGCGGCAGGTTCGGCGTCCGCTCGCCCTCCAGGTACGGCAGCATCACGAGCCCGTGGGAGCCCGGGGTGGACTTCATCGCGAGGTCCGACAGGGCCTCCAGATCGGGTACGCCGAGCAGTTCCGCGGCCCCGCGCAGTGCCCGTACGGCGTTGAGGGTGGTGACGACCGGCAGGTGCATCCCGGTCGCGTCCGCGAGCGAGGTGATCATCCCGGAGGAGTCCACCAGCGCCTCCTGGTGGACGGCCATCACGGAACCGGAGGCGCCGAGCGACACCACCGCGTCCCCGAGCCCGATGCCCAGGCCGAAGGCCGCCGCCATCGTCTCGCCCGTGCCGGCGGAGATCAGCAGCCCCTCGGGCGTCGTCCCCGCGGCCTCCCACGGTCCGAGCACATCGGGCAGCAACGCCTGGTGGCCGAGCGCCAGCTCCACGAGATCGGGCCGGTACGCGCCGGTCGCCGCCGACCAGTAGCCGGTGCCGGAGGCTCCGCCCCGGTCCGTGGTCCGGCGCGCCGGACGGCCGAGCAGCTGCCACACCAGCCAGTCGTGCGCCTGGAGCAGCATGGCGGTGCGCAGGGCCGCCTCGGGTTCGTTCTTCGCGAGCCAGCGCAGCTTCGTCACGGGCTGCGCCGCCTGCGGCACGCACCCCACGGCCTGCGCCCAGGCCTCCCGCCCGCCGAGCGCGTCGACGAGGTCGGCGGCGGCGACCTGCGCCCGCTTGTCCCCGCCGACCATCGCCGGACGGATCGTGTTGCCCTGGGCGTCCACCGGGACGAGCCCGTTCTGCTGGGCGGACACACCGATGGCCTGCACGCCCTCCAGGAGCCCGCCGCCCGCGGCCTCGCCCAGGGACAGCAGCCAGGCCTGCGGGTCGACGTCCGAGGGCCGCCCACCGTCCGCCGAGCCGTCCATCGGATGCGGGGCATACCCCTGCCTGAGCACGGCTCCGCTGTCCGCGTCACAGACGACGATGCGTGTGAAATCGGGCGAACTGTCCAGCCCGGCGACTATCCCCATGGCGGAAATTCTGCCGTACGACCGGAGCTGGCCGTACCGGTGCGGCGGAGGCTCTCGTACCGGTTACGTGTTGCTGGTGCCCCAGTCGTCCTCGCTACGGGTGCCGTTCGGGCTGCGCTCGCGCAGGGAGCGGACCCTGTCGGTGACCGAGTCGGGGACCTTGTCACCGACTTTCTCACTCACCACGTGGTACGCCTTCCCGGCGAACTGCCGCCCCTGCTGGGCCGCGGACTCGGCGGTGTTGCGCACCGCCGGGTTCTGCGCGACCTGCCGGGCGGTCTTCCTCAGCTGCTCGTACCGCTCGCGCCCGGCACGTGAGCCGAGCACGTATCCCAGGGTCAGTCCGACGACGAACGTGAGCCGGTAGCGCATGGGGGCCACCCTTCCTCTTGTGGGTCGGTCATTGCGGCGGCGTCGGTCGCAGGCGGGTTACCGATTGGCGGAGCACCCCCCTGCTTGCGCTAATGTATGTGTCGCAGCGAGCGCACGCCCCCTGGCGAATACCCAGGGAGGTACGTTCGATGCAAGCGAGGCAATCCCCTGTAGCTCAATTGGCAGAGCAGCCGGCTGTTAACCGGCAGGTTACTGGTTCGAGTCCAGTCGGGGGAGCTTCGATCTTCCGTAGCTCAATTGGCAGAGCAGCCGGCTGTTAACCGGCAGGTTACTGGTTCGAGTCCAGTCGGGAGAGCAACCGGAACGAGGACCCCGATGGGGTCCTTTTTCATGTCCGCGGGAACCGCTGCGCCCCAGGTGAGGTCCTTGAGGGCAGGCGAAGTCGACCATCCGAAGCAGGAGATCGTATGAGCGGCTATGCTGCGGCAGACGGCGCGCACAAATGTGCGCGACGCGCCGTAATGGGGCGGTAGCTCAGCCGGTTAGAGCAGCGGACTCATAATCCGCCGGCCGTGGGTTCGAGTCCCACCCGCCCCACTGTGCACGTCTGTAACCTGCGGAAACGTCTCAGCAGGAGTGCGTATTCAGGACCTTGGGCGAACGGGCCGAATCCGCTGCGCATGAGTTCAACCTCGTTGCCGGGGTTGCTGGTTCAAGAGGCTTCGAGCTGCGCGGATGTGCCCGTTCGTGGGCGCTGGGCCGACCGTACGGGCTCCCTTCGATCCCGGCGCTGGATGCTGATCCAGGCAGCCCGGACCGACGCCGCCTCGCCGCACCGACTCACGAATCCGGTCGCCCCGTGCGGCCCGCGGTGGCGGGCTCCGTGGTGGTTTCCGCGGGTAGGCTTGGCCGGTCGGGCGAAGTCGGCGGGGACGGTGCATGGGCGGGGTCGAGAAGACGCGGGGCGGCGGAGCCGAGCGTGCGACCTCGAAGGATGTCGCCCGGCTCGCCGGGGTCTCGCACACGGCCGTGTCCTTCGTCTTCAACGGGCGTGCCCAGGGCAACCTCTCCGCCGAGACGCAGGAGAAGATCCGCAAGGCGGCAGCACAGCTCGGCTACCGGCCGCACGCCGTCGCCCGTGGACTGCGCCGGCGTCGTACCGCCGTGATCGGTCTGGTCACGGACGAGATCGCCACCTCCCCGTTCGCCGGGCGGCTGCTGCGCGGGGCCATGGACATGGCGTGGAACAGCGAGCACCTGGTGCTCACCGTCGATTCAGGGCAGGACCCGGTCGCCGAGGACGCGGCCGTCGCCGAACTGCTCGACCGGAGGGTCGACGGGATCATCTACGCCGCGCTGTCGCTGCGCCGCGCCCGGGTGCCGGAAGGGCTGCACCACACGTTCGCCGTGCTCGCCAACTGTCTCCCCGAGGACGGTTCCCTCGCGGCCGTCATCCCCGCCGAGCGGGCCGGTGGCCGCAGCGCCGCACGCGTCCTCCTCGACGCGGGCCACCGCCGGGTCGCCCTGGTGGGCGGTCTGGACGACATCGCGACCGCGGAACGGCTGCGCGGCTTCCGGGACGCGCTGCGGACGGTGGGGCTGACGGCTGGGAAGGACTGGGTCGTGCGGACGGGAGGGGAGATCGACGCCGGGTACCAGGGCGCGCTGCGGCTGCTGGACGGTGTTCCGGCCCACCGGCGGCCCACGGGGATCGTCTGTTACAACGACCGGGTCGCCGCGGGCGTCCTCCACGCCGCCGCGCGCCTGGGCCTCGACGTGCCCGCCGACCTGTCCGTCGTCGGCTACGACGACCAGGAGCACATGGCGGCCTTCCTCAGCCCGCCCCTCACCACGGTCGCCCTGCCCCATCGCGCGATGGGAGAGACGGCCGTCCGCCTGCTCCTGGACGCCATCGGCAGCGGGACCGCGCCGCCGGTCACCACCCGGCGGCTGGAGTGCCCCGTCGTCATGCGGGGTTCGGTGGGACCAGCTCCCAGCCCGTGACCTCGACGTCCGCGCCCGACACGGCCAGCTCCGCGATGTCGTCGTCGCGTCGGTAGACCCGTTCCGTGGCCGTCGCCCGGTCGCCCGCGAACAGTTCCAGCAGGGAGCCGTCCACGAGGATCCGTACGGTGAGGGTCTCGGCCGGCGGGGTCGGCAGGAACAGGGGGGCCGTGCCGTCCGGGCGGGCGCGTGGCCAGGCCGTGCGGTCCAGGGTCACCGTGCCGGACGCCGGATCGAGCCGTACGGTCAGTTCGGCCCCGGACGCGGCCCGCAGCAGACTCACGGTCGCCGCTGAACGGGCGGTCACCAGCAGGTCGTACGCGTGGGGGAGCGGCCGGTGCGGTCCTGGTGCGGCCGTGAACGGGACGGCCGCTCGCAGGAGTTCGAGTTCCGGAGCCGGTACGACCCGTAGCGTGCCGTCCTCGTGGGTGTCCATCAGGCGTGGTGCGGTGAGGACTCCCGACCAGCCCGCGCGGGCCACCTCTTCCGGCGGGCGTGACTCCCAGGACCAGCCCCAGAGCAGGGCGCGGCCGGACACCGTGTCCTGGAGGACGGAGGGGGCGTAGAAGTCACGGCCGAGGTCCAGCGGGCCGCCGCCCGGACCGGCCGCGAACCTCGGTCCACCGTCCGGCTCCTCCACCAGATGACCCGTCAGGTACGCGGTGCTCAGCGGGTCGCCGTCCCACAGGGCCACCGCCAGCACCCAGTCGCCCCCGGCCGTCTCCCACAGCTGCGGACACTCCCAGCCGATCGCCCGCGTACCGAAGGCGCGGGCCGCCGCCGCGTCCCGGCCGTCCAGCAGGACCCCGGCGAACCGCCAGTCGTACAGGTCCTCGCAGTCGTACACCAGGACGGACGGGGTGCCGTCGGCGTGGCCGGCGCCCATCAGTGCCCAGCGGCGGCCGGCGAAGCGGAAGACGAACGGGTCCCGGAACATCGTCACGTCCAGGCCGGGGGGTGGGGCGGCGACCACCGGGACCGGCAGTTGCTTCCACTGCTGGAGGTCGTCGTCCTCCGCCACGGCGAGGCAGACCGCGCTCAGGCCCTGGTGGTCGCGGTCGATCCCGGAGTACACGGCTGTCGGTACGCCCTGGTCGTCCACCACGCAGCCGGACCAGCAGCCCGCCTCGTCCGGGCCGCCGGGCGTCGGCCGCAGGGCGATCCCGTGGTCGTCCCAGTGGGCGAGGTCGGGGCTGGAGGCGTGGCCCCAGTGGATGTTCGCGTGGACGGGTGCGTCGGGGTTGTGCTGGTAGAAGAGGTGGTACCGACCGCCCCAGCGCACGGGGCCGTTCGGGTCGTTCATCCAGTTGGACGGCGGCCGGACCCGGAAGCGCGGGCTGTGGGCGTCGGTCGGCCGGCTCACGGAACTCAACGATTGACTCCTGCGGATGTGATGCCCTCGCGCAGAGGGCGCTGGCCGACGACGAAGACGAGGACGGCGGGGAGCATGGAGAGGACGACTCCGGCGAGGACCACGGAGATCGAGCCGGTGCCGAGATTGCCCTGGAGGGAGACCAGGCCCAGGGGCAGCGTCAGGTTCTCGGTGGAGGTTTCGAGGATCAGCGGCCGGAAGAACTCGTTCCAGTGGTAGTTGAAGGCCAGGACGCCGACGATGGCGAGACCGGGGGCCGCCAAGGGGGCGTACACCGACCGGAAGACGCGCCACGGGCCCGCGCCGTCGATCATCGCCGCCTCGCCCAGGTCCTTCGGCATGCCCAGGAAGTACTGGCGCATCAGGAAGGTGCCGAAGGCCGTCGGGAAGGCGGGGATGATGAGGCCGAGGAGGGTGTCGGTCAGGCCCAACGTCTTCAGTTCCAGGAAGACCGGGACCATCGTGACCTGCAACGGCACCATCATCGTGGCCAGGACCAGCGCGAACAGCGGCTTCTTGAAGCGGAATTCCAGGCGGGCGAAGGCATAGCCCGCCAGGCCCGCGGTGATCATCTGGCCGGCCGCGATCAGCGCGGTCACCAGCGTGGAGTTCAGCGCGTACAGCCAGACGTCGATCTGGTCGAAGACCCCGCGGTAGGCGTCGACGGTGGGGTCCGTGGGGATGATCCTCGGCGGCAGGTCGAAGGACTCCGCCGGTGTGCGCAGCGATGTCGACACCGTCCAGATGACCGGGCCGAGCGTCAGCAGGGCGCACAGCGCCAGGCCCGCGATCCGGCCCCAGGGTGCCAGGCCGTGCCGTACGCGTGACGCGGTGGGGCTCGTGCGGGGACCCGGCATCGCACCCGGTGCCGAACCCGGCAGGGATTTCGAGAGGGAACTCGTACTCAACTGACTCACCCGGCTCACTGGTAGTGGACGTAACGCCGGCTGAGCCGGAACTGGAGTGCGGTGACCGCCATGATCAGAACGAACAGCAGGACGCCCACGGCGGACGCCTCGCCGAAGCGGAGCTGCTCGAAGGCCGTCTCGTAGATGACCATCACGACCGTGCGGGTGGAGTCGCCGGGGCCGCCCGCCGTGAGGACGTACGGCTGCTCGAAGACCTGGAGGGCGTTGATGATGCCGACCACGGACGCCACAAGGAGCGTGGGCGACAGCAGTGGCAGGGTGACGGCGAGGTGCTTGCGCACCCCGCTCGCGCCGTCCAGGGCGGCCGCCTCGTGCACCTCCTTCGGGATGTTGTTCAGGCCGCCGACGAACAGCAGGAACGAGAAGCCGAACTGCTGCCAGACGTACGCCAGGACCACGGCCGCCATCGCCCCGTTCTCCGAGGTCAGCCAGGGGACCGAGGGGATGCCGACCGTGCCAAGCAGCCAGTTCACGGGGCCGAAGTCCTGGTTGAACAGGTACTTCATCACCACCGAGATGGACGCGGCGGACAGCACCAGCGGGAAGAAGAACGCCGAACGGAACACGGACCGCAGCCACTTGGGCATCCGGCCGTTCACCGCGATCGCCAGCACGAGCGCGATCAGCAGCTGGAGTGCGACCGCGAGCACCATGAAGACGAGCGTGTTGCGGAAGGAGACGAGGACTGTTGAGTCAGTAAGGATTTCACGGTAGTTGGCCGCTCCGGCCCAGCGCGGGTCGTCGATCACGTCCCATTGGAAGAGGCTGAGGACGACCGAGCCGACGATCGGTACGACCGTGAAGACGACGATGCCGACGACGGTGGGCGCGAGGAACAGTACGGCGAGCAGACGGGTGCCCCGGGTGCGGGCGGTCGTGGCCGCGGGCCCGGATGCCTTACGGGCGCCGCGGGCCCTGCGGGGACGGGCGGGCTCCGGCCGGGCAGGCCTGATCTCGGTGTTCGTCACACTTCACGCTCCATGGCCTTCTCCAGGTCCCCCTGCAGCCGGCGCAGCGCGGGGCGCACCGCGCCGGGGCTCGCGAGGGCGGTTCCGGTGTGCTTGATCAGCAGCTGCTCGACTTCGTTGACCTGCGGCGGGGCCGGGATCGGGCCGGTGGAGGGGATCTTGTCGAGGGTGTCGTAGAAGACCTGCCAGTGGGCCGGTCCTGTCTCCCGGTAGCGGGCCTCGTCGACCATGGAACGGCGGGCAGGAGTGGTCTGGTTGGCTGCGAAGAGCTGGGTCATCACGTCCTTGCGGGCGGCGTACTTGATGAACTCCCAGGCCTCGTCCCGCATCTTCGACGTGCGCAGCATCGCGTACCCGGCGGCGCCGAACTGGTGACGCCGGGTACGCCAGCGGGGGAAGTGCCGCACGTCGTAGTCGGCCGGTTTCATGCCCGCCTCGTGCAGGCCGCCCGCCCAGAAGCCGCCCGCGGGTGTGACACCGACGCGGCCGGTGGAGAACACGCCGACGAGGTTGCGGCCGTCGCCGCCCTCCGGCCGGGTGCACAGGTCCTCCTGGATGAGGGAGGCGAGATAGTCGTAGACCTCCGCGACGCGGTCGGAGTCGGCCTGGGGTGTCGTCCACCGGTAGCCGCCGCCCCGGCCGCGCCGTTGTGCCTCGGGGTAGAAGGAGTTCCAGAGCCAGTCGCCCCCGGGAGCCCTGGACTCGGCGAGGAGGTTGGTGCCGCCCGCGAACAGCCAGGGGACCACGCCGCCCCACAGCCGGTTGGTCCAGAAGTACGGGGTGAATCCGGCGCCGTTGCTGCGTTTCATCGCGCGCAGCAGCGTCGTGAAGTCGTCGTGGGTCCAGTCGTTGTCGGGGAGGCCGGCGCCGGCGCGTTCCAGGACCCGGGTGTTGAGGTACATGTCGGCCGCGTTGAACTCGACCGGCAGCTGGTAGAGGCTTCCCTCGTACATCATCGACTCGACCAGTGAGGGATGGACGTCGGCGAAGTACGAGCGCAGCTCGGCTGCGTCCCGCTTCGCCCACCGGTCCAGCGGTACGCCGAGCCGCTGGGCGAAGAGCTGCACGCCCTCGGTGGCGACGTACACGAGGTCGGGCGCCGTGCCCGCGGCGATCTGGGTGAGGATCTTGGAGAAGAAGTCCGACCAGTCGTAGGCCTGTACGGGGTTGATACGGATCCTGATGTCGGGGTGGACTTCGCGGAACCCGTCGCGCAGGGCGCGTTGGGCGTCGGGGTTGAAGGCGGAGCCCAGGGTGGCGATGACGAGCGAGCCGTCGTCGCGACCGGGGATGTCGGCGGCGGTGAGGCGGTCCCAGCCGGCCGCGACACCGGCGACAGCGGCGGCTCCGGCGCCGTACGCGCCGTAGCGCATCAGGCCCCGGCGGGAGAGGAGCGAGTCGGTCATCGGCGAGCCTAACTCGTGTTAGTCGAGGTTGATTCCCCGATGATGAGAATCCCGTTGTGGCTCTGTCAAGGGGTGGGGACGGATGGGGAGTCACGTGAACGGAATGTGTGTGAAGGGTTGACCTTTAACGAGTTAGGTATACGGTTCCGGCCACCTGAGTCACACGAGCCGCGTCCCGACGGCGATGTCGGGGAAGGGAGCCGCACGATGCGTGACATGCCGAGGAGTTCGCTGAGTCCGTGGGGGACTCTGTCCAGGAGGTCGCTGCTGGCGGCCTCGGCCGCCGGTGCCGCCGGTGCTCTGCTTCCGGACTTCGTGAGACCGGCGATGGCGGCGCCCGCCGGGGCCACGGCGGCCGCGTGCACGGGCAGCTACCGCGCCGCGTACCACTTCACGGTCCCCGACCAGTGGATGAACGACCCGCAGCGTCCGGTCTGGATCGACGGCGAGTACCACTACTACTACCTCTACAACCCCGACTACTCGACGGGCGGCACGGCGGCCGGCACCGCCTGGCGCCTGGCCACCAGCACCGACCTCGTCTCCTTCACCGACCGGGGCGTCGCCGTGCCGAAGAACACGACCCCGAACGGCGATGTCTGGTCGGGTTCGGCGGTCATCGACACGGACGACACGGCGGGCTTCGGCGCGGGCGCGGTGATCGTCCTCGCGACCATGGCGCCCGACGACGTCACCCAGGCCCAGTACCTGTACTACTCGACGGACAACGGCCGCACCTTCACGCACCACGGCACCGCCCCGGTCCTCGCCAACCCCGGCGTACGGGACTTCCGCGACCCCAAGGTGATCCGCGACGAGGAGCGCGGGCGGTGGGTGATGCTGCTCGCCGAGAACGACAAGGTCGGCTTCTACCACTCCGCCGACCTCAAGGCGTGGACGTACGTCGGCGGCTTCATCAGGGGCGGCATCGGCGTCCTGGAGTGCCCCGACCTGTTCCGCATCCGGGCGCAGGACGGGACCTGGAAGTGGGTCCTGGGCGTCAGCGCCAACGGCAAGGGCTCCGGGCGGCCGAGCACGTTCGCGTACTGGACGGGTTCCTTCGACGGCACGGCCTTCACCGCCGACGTGTCCGATCCCCAGTGGCTGGACCACGGCTGGGACTGGTACGCGGCGGTCACCTTCGACAAGCGCGACACGAACGGAGTCCTGGACCCGGCCGCACGGTACGCGATCGGGTGGATGAACCACTGGGACTACGCGGGCACCACCCCCACGATGGAGTGCGACGGCTTCAACGGCACCGACTCGATCGTCCGCGAGATACGGCTGCGGCGCGCGTCATCGGGTGCGTACTACCTGGCGTCCCAGCCGGTGGCGGCCCTGGACGACCACGTCTCGCGCACGGTGGACCTCGGCGACCTCACGGTCGACGGCACGCGGCTGCTCGCGTACACGGGCACCGCGTACGAGCTGACCTGTGACATCACCTGGGACCAACTGACCGGTGCGGGGCTCCAGTTGCGGCGGTCGTCGGACGGCGGGCGGCACATCGACGCGGGGGTCTACGGCGACTACGCCTTCGTCAACCGCGGCTACACCGTGAGCCCCGACACCTCCGGCCGCTGGCAGGAGAGCCGGACGCCCTTCGACCTGTCCGCCCGCACGGTCCGCCTGCGCATCCTCGTCGACCGCACGTCCGTCGAGATGTTCGTCGGCGACGGCCGGTACGTGCACTCGACCGAGGCCTTCCCCGACCCGTCCGACACGGGGCTGGCACTGTTCACCATCGACGGGCAGGCGGTGTTCCGGAACACGGTGATCCGGGAGTTCACGGTCTGATCCGACGTGGGGCGGGCGGGGCGTTCGGGGCCGTCGGCGACGCCCGGCGTGCCAGGGCTCTTTGCCCGAGGCGGGCGAGACGTCTGCACCGCGGAAACAGGCCCGAGGCGTCACCTTGGGACGTGGGGTGGAGCCTCGCCCGTCTACAGGGGAGACACCCACGTCATCGTGTCCTTGGCCCGGGCGTCGCCGTCCGGGGTTCCGTTGTCGGACACCGTGAGCCGTACGCCGGGGCGGCCGTCCGGGAGTGTTGCCGTCGCGTCGACCGTGACCGCGACCCGCGTCGTGCCGGGGCGCCGGGACATGGTGGTGAGGGCGCCCCGGAGGGCGGTGAGGAGGTGCCCGGCCACCGTGTCCGTCACACGGGTGTCGACCGGACCGGTGAAGTGGACCGACGGCTGGGCGCCGAGGACCGGCGCGGCGCCCGCCGTCTCGCGGAGCACCCTGCCCCTGAAGCTGGTCGGGGCGTCGGCGGGCGGCTGCTGCAGGGCGAAGATCGCGGTACGGACCTCCTGGACGGTCGACCGGAGTTCGTCGACGGCCCGGCCGAGCGTCGCGTGGACCCCGGCGTCCTGCTCCTCCGCGGCCGCGCGGCGCAGTGTGGACTCCAGCATCATGCCGGTGGCGAAGAGCCGTTGGACGACCAGATCGTGCAGGTCACGGGCGATCCGGTCGCGGTCCTCGAAGACGGCGAGCCGCTCCCGGCGCTGCTGTGCGTCGGCCAGCACCAGCGCCAGCGCGGCCTGGGAGGCGAACTGCGTGGCCAGCAGCTTCTCGGCGGGGGTGTACGGAGGGTCGCCGCGCCGGCGCGGGAGGGCGAGGGTGCCGATGAGCCGGCCCGCGGTCTGCAACGGCAGCAGCATGCTCGGCCCGAAGCGGTGCCGTACGGGGGTCGTCATACGCGGGTCGGTCGCCGAGTCCTCGACGAACACCGGTTCCCCGCCGAGGAGTTGTTCCAGCACGGAGCTGCCCGGCGCGATGGTGGTGCCGACCAGGCCGCCCCGGCCGTCCGGCGCCGACGCGGTGACGATCTCCATACCGCCCTCGTCGGTGGGCTGGAGGATCACGCCGGCCGCCGCGCCGGCGAGGACACGGGCACGCTCGGCGACCGTCATCAGCGCGTCGGCCGCCGCCTCACCGGTGAGCAGCGCCGTCGTCACGGCCGCCGCACCCTCGATCCAGCGTTCCCGCCGGCGGGCCGTCTCGTACAGGCGGGCGTTGCCGATGGCGATGCCCGCCTGGGTGGCGAGCAGGCGTGCCACCTGCTCGTCCTCGGCGGTGAACGGGCCGCCGCGCTTCTCGGTGAGATAGAGGTTGCCGTACACCTCGTCCTCCACGCGCACCGGAACGCCGAGGAAGCTGTGCATCCTGGGGTGCCCGGACGGCATGCCGCACGAGCGCGGGTCGGCGGTCAGGTCGGTGAGCCTGAGCGGAGCGGGCTCGCGGACGAGCACGCCGAGCAGGCCCCGGCGTCCGTCCGGCGGATGCTCGATGCGTGCCCGCTCGGCATCCGGCAGCCCGGTCGTGCAGAACTCCGCCAGGCCGTGGTCCCCGGGGGCGAGTACCCCCAGGGCCGCGTACCGGGCGTCGGTCAGTCCGGCCGCGTTGTCGACGATGCGCTGGAGCGTGGCGCGCAGTTCCAGATCGCTGCCGACACCGAGGACGGCTTCGAGGAGGCGGGGGAGGGCGAGGGAGGGACGGGGAGCCGGCGCCTGGGCGGGGCGCTCGGCGGGGCCGGTGGGGCCAGTAGGGCCGGTGGGTTCCGTCATGCGGGGCGGCGGGGGCGGGCTCTGCGCGTACCGATCCGTACGGGCGCTCAGGCGGTCGACGTGTCGAGGACCAGCGGCTCGATCCTGCCCTCCAGCATCGCGCCCAGGCCGAGGACGGCGCACACGTCGGGCCGTTCGGCGATGTGTACCGGCATGCCCGTCGCGTGCCGCAGCATCTGGTCGAGGCCCGGCAGCAGGGCGCTGCCGCCGACCATCATGATCCCGCGGTCGGCGAGGTCGGCCACCAGGTCCGGCGGGCAGACGCGCAGCACCTTGCCGATGCCGTCGAGTACCGCGGTCAGCGGCGTCTGGATCGCGTCGCGCACGGCGGCCGTGTCGACCTGCACGGAACGGGCGAGGCCGGTGGCCACGTCCCGGCCGTGGATCTCGGTGGAGGCGGGGCCGTGCGGGGTGAGCCCGTTCCCGGAGAGGGCGAGCTGCAGCGGGCGTACCGACTGTGAGGGGAGCATCAACTCGTGCTGGTGGCGCAGGTGTTGGACGATGGCGTGGTCGATTGCCTCGCCGCCGACGGGGATGCGTGCGGCGGTCACGATCGAGCCGAGGGACAGCACCGCGACCTGGGTGGCGGCGGCCCCGCACACCATGATCATGGTGGCCTCGGGCCGTTCCACGGGCAGTCCGCAGCCCACACCGGCGGCGATGAGCGTGTCGACGAGTTCGACGCGCCGCGCCCCGAGTCCGACGAGCGTCTCGACGGCGGCGCGCTCCGCGAGCGGGTCGGCGTCGTGCGGGGTGCAGATGGCGGCCCGCAGCCGGGGCTTGCGGCGCAGGGCGCGGCGGACCTTGTCGCCGAGCAGCTGGCGCAGCATGCGCTGGGCCATCTCGATGTCGACGACCGTGCCGCCGGAGACGGGCCGCACGACGCGGATGTAGTCGGGCGTACGGCCCGTCATCTTCTCCGCGAACTCGCCGACGGCGATCAGGGCGCCGGTCTTCGTGTTCACGGCGGCGACGCTCGGCTGGTCCACGACGAGCCCGGCGCCCTTCACGAAGACACGTGTCCTCGCCGCCCCCATGTCTACGGCGAAATGGCAGCGGCGCAACTGCTCCAGGCTGGCGGTCATCGTGGGTCCTCCCGAGAGCACGGACGGTGGGACTCGGCCGGGCGGCGGTCCTCCTACGCATCGTGCGGGACCTGACGGGGTGTCGCCTTTCGGGGTGGGCCGGGCGGGGTGCCGCTGGATGGGTGGTCTTCGGAGGCGACGGGCGATCAGGTGACGGGCCGGCTCGGGTGGTGGCGCCCGGGGCCCGGGCGGAGGGCCGGAGGCCGGGTGGTGCCGGGACCCGGGTGATGACGGGCTCCGCGAGTGGTGACGGGCTCCGCGAGTGGTGGTGGCCGGGGCGGCAGGCGTCGCCCCTGACCGCCTACCCGGGGTACCTCACCGGTTGCACGATGCCGCGTACGACACCGAGGTCCACCAGGTCCTGTGGGCGGATGCGGAGCTGGTCAGCGGTGGCGCGCACCTCCTGCGGCGGTCGCTTGAGGATGGCGGCCGCCAGCTCCGGGGCGATGACGGAGAAGTAGCTGTCCGGCGTGGCCCACGTGTTGTCCGGTGCCGCGAGGGCCAGCGCGCCGCCCGAGCCGCCCTCACCGATCAGCAACGTGGTGACCGGGGTCTCCGCTGCCGCCACGGCTCCGAACAGGTCCGCGATGGCCGCGCCCGCGCCCTGCCGCTCCGCCTCCGCGTCGTTGGCGGCCCCCGGAGTGTCCACGAGTGTCAGGACGGGGATACGGAGCCGGTCCGCGAGCCGGATCAGCCGGGCGGCGGTGCGGTAGCCCGCGGGGCGGGTCGCCGTGCCCGTCTGGGCGGCGTAGGCGACCACCCGGCCGTCCTCCGCCCGTACGCCGACACCGCAGAGCATGCCGTCGTCGGTGCCGCCGCAGCGGTCGCCGCTGATCGGGGCACGCTCGGCGAAGTACGCGTCCAAGTAGGCCTGCGCCCGGGGTCGTTGGGGAGACCGCGCGTTGTGCACCGCCTGCCAGCCGGTGTCGGGGAGCGCGGTGCCGGCCAGGGCCGGGGGAGGGGGGACGGGGTCGGCCGACGGGTGGCTCAGCAGGCGCAGCCAGAGTGCCAGCGTCCCCGGCAGCTCCTGCTCGGGCACCACCGCGTCGACCGCTCCTGCCGCCAGTTGCGCCTGCGCGGTGTACGCGGCCGGGTCCGCGTCGGGCGGGCGGACCCGTGAGCCCGCGAAACCCACCTGTGCTCCGGGCAGCGCGAGGATCACGTCGGCTCCCGCGCCCAGGGTGGCCCAGCCGCCGCCCGTCGTCGGGTCGCGCAGCACGGCGACCTGGGGCAGGCGGGCCGCCCGGGTGAGCGCCGACTGACGTGCCACGCGCTGGAGTTGGACCAGGGCGCGCATGCCCTCCTGCATCCGGCTGCCGCCCGTCGCGACGAGGGAGACGACCGGCAGGCGGTGTGCACGCGCGTACGTGTACGCGGCCTGCAGGCGGTCACCCGTCCGCTCGCCCAGCGAGCCGCCGAGGAAGCCGAACTCGAAGGAGATCAGCACGGCGGGAGCCGTACCGACGGTGCCGGTACCGCAGACGACGGACTCCTCCTCGCCGGTGCGGTCCGCGGCCCGGGCGCGCGAGGCGTCGTACCCCTGCCAGGACAGCGGGCCGTCCGGCCGGTGCGTGCCCGCGGGAACGGGCAGGTCGGTGAAGTCGGCGGTGAGGAGACCGATCGCCTCTCGGGCCGTGAACCGCCGGGAGGCCTCAGTCATGAGTCAGCGCACGCTTCATGATCTTGCCCATGTCGTTGCGGGGCAGGGCGCCGAGACAGTGGACGACCCGGGGCCGTTTGTGGGGCGCGAGACGGACGGCCACGTGGTCGGCCAGCTCCGCGAGCAGCGGGGGGTTCTCGGCGTCGGCGGGGACGATCCACGCCACGATCCGCTCCCCGAGGTCGGGGTCCGGCTCGCCCGTGACCGCGGCCTCCCGCACGCCGGGGTGCTCCAGGAGGGCGTTCTCGATCTCACCCGCCCCGATCTTGTATCCGCCGCTCTTGATGAGGTCGGTGGCCTTGCGGCCGACGATGCGCACGTACCCGTCGGGGTCGCGCACCGCCATGTCGCCGGTGCGGAACCAGCCGTCCTCGGTGAAGGCCGCCGCCGTCGCGTCGGGCCGGTTCAGGTACTCGGTGAAGAGGTTCGGCCCGCGGACCTGGATCTCGCCCACGGTCTCCCCGTCGTACGCCGCCAGGGCCGTCGTCCCGTCCTCCTCCGTCAGCCGCAGTTCGACGCCGGGCAGCGGGACGCCGACCGTGCCGGCCCGGGGCTCGCCGTCCGCACGGACGCTGGTGTTCATCAGCGTCTCCGTCATCCCGTACCGCTCGATGACCCGCCGGCCCGTCGCCTCCGCGATCCGCTCGTGGTCGTGCACCGGCAGGGCCGCCGATCCCGACACGAGCAGCCGCGCCCGCGCCAGCGCCTTCGCGAGAGCCGGGTCGTCGGGCAGGGTCTCGGCGATCCGGTGGTACATGGTCGGGACCCCGAACAGCATCGTGGCGCCCGCACTCAACTCCCTGGTCACGCCCGTGACGTCGAAGCGCCCGAGATGCCGTACGGAGCCGCCGCGGCGCAACGGGCCGAGGATGCCCAGGATCAGGCCGTGCACATGGAAGAGGGGGAGGCCGTGTACGAGGACGTCGTCGCCGGTCCACTGCCAGGCGTCCGCGAGGGCGTCCAGGGTGGTGGCGACGGCCCGGTGGGGGATGACGGCGCCCTTCGGAGGGCCGGTGGTGCCGGAGGTGTAGACGACGAGGGCGGGGGCCTCCGGGGAGAAGCCGGGGGCGAGGACCTCGGCGGCGGCTGCCGCCGCCCGCGCGGCACGTACGTCGACGTCCACGTCGACACGCTCCAACGCAGAGAGGGCGGACGGCAGTTGGTCGCCCGCCGATGCGAGCACCAGCGTCGGCGCGCTGTCCGCCACGATGTGTCCCAGCTCGCTCCCGCCCGACTTCGGGTTGAGCGGCACGGCGGGGACACCGGCCAGCAGCGCGGCGACCACGGCGACCGCCGTCTCCAGGGTGGGAGTGGCCCAGACGGCGATCCGGCCCGCCTCCCCGATACGGGCGGCCAGCGGGGCGGCGGCCGTCGCGAGTTCGCCGTAGGTCAGGGAGCGGTCGCCGAAGCGCAGGGCCGACCGGTGCGCGGCGGTGCCGTCCGGGTCCGCCAGTGCCTCGGTCAGGGCCGGGAAGAGAGGGGACACGCGAGCGTACTCCTTGGTCGTCGGACGTGGTCGTCGGTCGTCGTTCGTCGACTGTCAGTTTCACTGGTCATCAGGGGCGGCGGGCGCCTGGGGCGGGGTGTCGGGGCATGGCGCCGTCCCGGGCGTCGTGCCGGGCGTCGTGCCGTGGGACGGGTCGCGGGCGTCGGTGTCACCCCCAGCCGGGTACCACCAGGGCGAGCCACACCACGGCCGGGACCACGGCCACCACGACCCCTCCGTACATCATCAGCTGCCGGAAGAAGCGTTCCCGGTCGACGTCGGGCGCCGCCGCCAGGACCAGGGCGCCGTTCGTCGAGAACGGGCTCACGTCCACCACGGTCGCCGACACCGCGAGCGCCGCGACCATGCCGACCGCCCCGATCTCACCCTGCGCGAGGAACGGCACGGCCAGCGGGATCAGCGCCCCCATGATGCCGACCGAGGAGGCGAACGCGGAGACCAGCGCGCCGATGTAGCAGAGCAGCACGGCGGAGAGCAGCGGGACGCCGATGTCGCTGACCCCCTCACCCGCCCAGTCGATCGTGCCCATCTGGTCGAGGACACCGACGTACGTCAGCACACCGCAGATCAGCAGGACCGTCGGCCAGGCGATCTGGGTGACGGCGTTGCGGCTGTCCTCGGGCCAGCAGGTGCTGAGCAGGACGGCAAGCGTGATGGAGGTGAGACCGGCGTCCAGGTCGAAGGCGAGCACGGCGACGACGAGGGCGACGAGCGCGGCGAGGGTGGCCGTGCGGGCCGGGTTGAGACGGGAGGTGTCCTCGTCGGTCTCCTCGTCGGTCTCCTCGGACGTGCCCTTCCCGCGCTCCCGCTCGCGCGCGTTCTCATCGGTGCCGGTGCCGGTGCCGGTGCCGGTGCCGGTGGTGGTGGCGGCGGCGGAACCAGCTCCGGCGCCCGAGCCGTTCGCGACCCTGCCCGCCTTCCCCGATGCCGTGGCCGTCTCCACGAGGACGCCGTCACCCCTCAGCTTCAGCCCTCCGAACAGGACGAACACCACGCCCGCGATCACGAGGTTGACGATGAGCGAGGCGAGGAAGAGGGCGACCTCGTTGCCGGGCAGACCCTCGCGCTCGACGATGCCGTTGACGATCGACCCGTAGATGCTGATGGGGGAGAAGCCGCCGCCCTGCGCGCCGTGCACCACCATGGCGCCCATCAGCAGTGGGCTGATGGAGTACCGCGCGGCGAAGCTCAGGGCGATCGGCGCCACGATGGCGACGGCGGCCGGGCTCACCGCACCGATCGCGGTCAGCGCGCCGGTCAGTACGAACATCACCCACGGGATCAGCACCACCCGTCCGCGCACGAGCCGGATGGAGGCGTGCACCAGCCAGTCGGTCGTGCCGTTGGCGCGGGCGATCGCGAACAGGTACGTCACACCGACGAGGACGACGAAGAGGTCCCCGGGGAAGCCGGCGAAGATCTTGTCGGCGTCGAGGTCCGCGACGAGTTCGCCGACTCCGAAGGCGGCGGCGAAGGCGAGGGCGCCCATGTTGATGGAGCGGGTGGTGGCGATCACGAACACCACGACGAGCACGAGGATCGATATCAGTTCGGCGGACATGCGGGCTCCCGTCTTTGGGTCCCTTGTCGAGCGGGCGGGCGGATGGGGAGGAGCTGGGGACGGAGAGAAGTGGCTGAGTGGCTGAGCCACTCGGAACCGGATCGCGGATTGGCCAAGTGGCTGGACCACATTGGGTCGTGGGGATAGGGAGCGTCAAGGGATCAGACGTAAATTGGCTCAGCCACTCATCCACTGGGCCACTTGTCCACTGGCCGCCTGGCTCGGGCGTCCCCGGTGTTACGCTGCGGCGGCGGGGGACGAACACCGCGCAAGAGGGGACAAGGGGGACGGGCATGAGCGACGCGCTGCGCCCGATGGCGGCCAAGCCCCGCCTGTACGAGCAGGTCCTCGACCGGCTGCGCAGTTACGCGGCCGAGGGCGGCCTGGGCGCGGGCGACCGGCTCCCGCCCGAGCGCGACCTGGCGACCCGGCTCGGCGTCAGCCGCGCCTCCGTGAAGCAGGCCATAGTGGTCCTGGAGGTCCAGGGTCTGGTCGAGGTCCGCCACGGCGGCGGCACCTACCTGGTCCGCGACACCCTCGACGCCGAACCGGTGGAGCAGCTCGTCGAGCGCCGCCGCAGGCTGCCCGACGTGCTCGACGCCCGCGAGGCCCTGGAGACCAAGCTCGCCGAACTGGCCGCCGAGCGGCGCACCGACGAGGACGTGGCGGCCATGGACTCCGCCCTCGTCCGGATGCAGGCCGAGATCGCGGAGGGCGGGCACGGCGTGGAGGGCGACCGCCTCTTCCACGCGGCGGTCACGGCGGCGGCCCACAGCACCATCCTCGCCGAGTTCATGCGTTCCATCGCCGACCAGATCACCGAGAGCCGCCACGAGTCGCTGCGCCAGCCGAGCCGCCCCACCCGCTCCCTGACGCAGCACCGCGCGATCTTCGACGCGATCGTCGCCCGGCAGCCGGGCCGGGCGGCCGCCGCGATGCGCAGGCACGTACAGACGGTGGCGAAGGTACGGCTGCTGGCCTGGGACCCGGACGGGAACGACGAACAGGGCGGGTGACAGGGCTCGTTAGGATCCCGTGCCATGAGCCCGCACACCCCCGCGCCGACCACGTCCCCGCCGCCGCTCCCGTCCCCGGCAGGCGGGCGGGAGCCGACCGTGCTCGCCACCTCCGGCGGTCACCGTGCCGGAGGCCGGACCATGGTGATGTTCGACGCCCTCGTGCACCATGCGGTCGAGCTGTCCGGTGCCCACGGCCGCCGCCCTCGCGTGATGTACGTGGGCACGGCGATAGGCGACGCGGAACACTTCACGGCACGTATGGGCGAGGCCGCCCGCGTGGCGGGTTTCGACCTCACACCCCTCCAGCTCTTCCCGATGCCCAACCTCGAGGACATCGAGGGCACCGTCCTCGACCAGGACGTCGTCTGGGTCATGGGCGGCTCGGTGGCCAACCTGCTCGCGGTCTGGCGGGTGCACGGCCTCGACGACATCCTCCGCAGGGCCTGGCACTCCGGGGTGGTCCTCAGCGGTGTCAGCGCGGGCTCGATCTGCTGGTTCCAGGGCGGCACCACGGACTCCTTCGGCCCCGAACTGCGGCCCGTGACCAACGCGTTGGGCCTTCTCCCCTACGGCAACGGCGTCCACTACGACACCGATGAGGGCCGCCGCCCCCTGATCCACGACCTCGTGGCCGACGGCACCCTCCCCACCACCCACTGCACGGACGACGGGGTGGGCCTCGTCTACCGCGGCACCGACCTCGTCGAGGCCGTCACCGAGATCCCCGGCAAGGGCGCGTACATCGTGACCCGCGACGGCGACGCGGCCACGGAGGAACGCGTGGAGCCGCGCCGCCTGCCGGGGATCTAGGACGCGTCCTCCGCCGGCCCCGTCCCCACCACGTCCGCCACCACGCAGCTCACGTTGTCCGGGCCGCCACGGTCGTTCGCCGCCGCGATCAGGGTGCGGGCCGCCTCGGCCGGTTCCGGGGCCGAGGACAGGAGTTCCTTGACGGTGGCCTCCGGCACCACCGCGGACAGACCGTCGGAGCACAGGAGGTAGCGGTCGCCGGCGCGGGCGTCGTGGAGACGCAGGTCGGGGGCCGTACCGGAGCCGCCGCCCGGCAACGCCTTGAGGAGAAGGGCGCGTTGGGGGTGGGCGGCGGCCTCCTCCGGCGTCAGGCGGCCCTCGTCGAGCAGCGACTGGACCATCGTGTGGTCGTGGGTGATCCGGAAGAGCTCGCCGTCGCGGAGCAGATGGGCGCGGGAGTCCCCGATGTGGACCAGGGCCAGCTGGGAGCCGGTCCACACCATCGCGGTGAGGGTCGTGCCGATGTCGTCCGCCGGGCCGGCCACCTCCCGGACGGCCGCGGTGGCGCCCTGGACCGCGTCCTCCAGGAGGTTGAGGACGCTGCCGGCGGGGAGCGGCTCGTCGTCCAGGAACTTCAGGGCCTCGACGGCGGCGACGCTCGCGGGGGCGCCCCCGGATCCGAAGCCGTCCGCGACGGCCAGGACGCGGGTGCCCGCGTACGCGGTGTCCTGGTTGACGGGGCGGACGAGGCCGGTGTCGGAGAGTGCGGCATAGCGGAGTTCCAGCATGGTGGTCTCCCTGCTCGGGGTGGATCTCGTGAGGTGGTCGACGAGGAAGGCAGCCAGGTCGCGGCGGGACGCGGTCTCCGCCTCGACCCGTGACCAGAAGGCGCGGATCTCCCGCGCCGCGGCCTGTGGACCGAGTGCGCGGACCTCGCGGATCTCGGCCAGCGGCATGCCCAGCCGGCGCAGCCACGCCACCAGGCGCGCCTGCTCCAGCTGCTCGGGCGCGTAGTAGCGGTAGCCCGTCTCCGGGTCCACCCGCGCGGGGCGCAGCAACTCCAGCTCGTCGTACAGCCGAAGCGCCTTCGGTGAGAGCCGGCACGCCTTCGAGAAGGCTCCGATCGTCAGCATCTCCATGCGCGCACCCCCGTGAGCGGCCGGCCGGTCGGTCGGCCGGTCAGTCGGTCTGCCGTTCCCTGTCGTGCCACCGATGCTGTGGCCTCACCGAAGGTGAAGGTCAAGCGGCCCGTTCCGGTTCCCGGGCCGGTTGTTAACCTGCGAGCGGGACCACCGGAGCCGACACACCCTGAGGAGCCTGCCGTGGCACGCACCACCGCCCGCATCGCACTGGTCACCTGCCGGGAGGTGCGGGAGTCCGGCTACGACCGTGACCTGCCCGTCCTCGCGGACGCGGTGCGGCGGGCGGGCGCGGACACCTCCGTGGTGTGCTGGGACGACCCGGGCGTCGAGTGGGGCGGCTTCGACCTCGCCGTGATCCGGTCCACCTGGGACTACAGCTGGCGGGCCGCCGAGTTCCTGGCGTGGGCCGACCGCTGCGGGGCCGCGACGACGCTGGCCAACCCGCCTCAGGTCGTGCGGTGGAACGCGGACAAGCGGTACCTGGGCGACCTGGCGGCCGCCGGGGTGCCCGTCGTCGAGACCCGCTACCTCGCTCCGGGCGACCCGGCCGACCTGCCCGCCGACGGCGAGTACGTCGTCAAGCCGACCTCGGGGGCCGGCGCCCGGTACGCGGCCCGCTACACCTCCGAGGACCACGAGGGCGCCGTACGGCACCTGGAGCGGATGCACGCCGAAGGGCTGACCGCGATGGTGCAGCCGTACGTACGGAGCATCGACACGGCGGGCGAACGGGCCCTCCAGTTCTTCGGCGGGCGCTTCCTCCACGCCATCCGCAAGGGCGCCGTCCTCGAACCGGGCACCGCGTACGACGACGACAAGGTCCCGCACCCGAACCTGCGGACCTGGGAGCCGAGCGCCGCCGAACTCGCCGTCGCCGAGCGGGCGTTGGCCGCCGTGCCCGGTGCGCCGGAGCTGCTCTACGCCCGCGTGGACCTGGTGGACGGCGACGACGGGGCGCCGCGCGTCATGGAGCTGGAACTCGTCGAGCCCAACCTCTTCCTCTTCCTGCACGAGGCCTCCGTGCCGGTCGTCGCCGAGACGGTCGTCAAAGCCGCCGCCCGGTGACGGTCCGGGGTCACGGCCCGGCGACCGTCACCCGCTGAAGCAGCCCCCAGGCGAACTCCGCCACGCAGTCCCGCCGCACGCCCGAGCCGTCCGGCGCCGTGAACGCAAGCCCCCACCGCGTCGGCGCCGTCCCCTCCAGCGGCCGCGCCGGTGCGAAGGCGCGGGCGGCCTCGTCGACCGTGCAGGACCAGGGCGTCAGGTCCTCCAGCGTGCGCATCCCGGGACCGGCGGCACCGGGCGCGCGGACCAGCCACTCGTTCCAGGCGACGCCGCCCGGGGCCACCAGCACCTCGAAGCGCAGGTCCGGCCAGAGGGGCACCGGCCACAGGAACGCCTCGCAGGACAGGTCGCCGATCCGCCGGGGCGCCACCGACTCCGCCTCGCCCAGGATCGAGCGGTACCGGGAGACCGCGCCCCGGCTCCGCGGCGCGTGCCGCATGGCCTGCCAACGACGGTTGGCCTCACGCATCTGCGCCACGGAGACGCCCAGCGCGTGACGGGCGTCCTCCACGAGGTCCGGGTTGTGGTCGGCCATGCGGCGCAGCAGGACGAGCTGGAAGTCGAGCGGGGTGAACGGGCCAGGGCTAGCCGGTCGCTTCGCGGGGGGCATGCGCCCCATCGTGTCGTACCCGCCATGCGTGCCGCTCGCCCGGGCGCCGGCCGTCCGGGAGGAACAGCACCGAGTTCACGTACCGGACGTATCCGGAGCCCCGGAAGGGCAGCACCCTGCGCAGCAGGCCATGCGTCACCACGTGCGAGGTACGCGCCTGGTGGGCCTCCAGGTCGAAGGAGGACAGCGGCACCCAGGTGTCGCCGGGCAGCACCCAGCCCTCGTAACCCCGCTCGGCGAGGTGGGACACCACCGGGTCGATGGGCTGGATGCGCGCCTCCAGCTCGATGAACAGGGCCGGGCGGTCGCGGGTGAGCAGGTTTCTCGCCCCGCGCAGCACCGCGAGCTCGTTGCCGTCCACGTCGATCTTGATGAATCCGACGTCGTGGAGGTTCAGGCTGTCCAGGGTCAGGCAGGGGACGTCCACGGACTGGGCGTGGATGTCCCGCCGGACGAGGGACGAGACGCCCCGGTCGCCCTGGTCACCGGCCGGCAGCCACAGGTGGGCCGTGCCGGACCGGTCGCTCGCGGCCGCGTGGACGACCCGGACGTTCCCGGGGGTCGCGGCGGCGAGCAGCCGGGCCAGGTGCGGGACCGGCTCGACCGTCACCACGCGGCGGGCCCGGTCCGACAGACGGCGTGTCCAGGGGCCGTACCAGCCGCCCACGTCCACCGCGGTACCGCAGCCGGGCGGGCAGAGGTCGCTGAGCCGGGCCAGTTCGGGCTCGAAGCGCGGATAGACGAAGCGGGCGGCCGCGGCGACCAGGCGCACCGGCACGAAGGGGGCCACGCGGGCTGCCAGGGTCATGGGGTCACCATCCCGGGGCTCTGGGGGTCGCGGGGGGAGCCGCTGACGTCGCCGTCCCCGGTGATGCGCAGCAGCAGCGCCTCGTGCTCGGTGTCCGTCACCTGCTCGCCGGAGGACGGGAGCAGCTGAGGGATGCCGTCGACGATCGGGTAACGGCGGCGCAGACGCGGGTTGTAGAGGGCGCCCTCCGTGCTCTCGGCGCCCTCAGCGCTCACCGTCTCCTTCTCGAGGAGATGCAGCGGCCCCTTGTCCAGCGGGCACGCCAGTATCCTCAGCAGCGGGTCGTCCGGATTCATCACTGATCAACTCCCTTTTGGGTAGCGAGGGTTGCGACTTGGCCGGTGGGTCGTGCTTGGGCATCGCGAGGAGCACGGAGACCGCCAGCGCCGTGCCGCCGATCCGCAGCGCCAGCCGCACCGGGTCCTCCGGCAGCGCCTCGCCGAACGCGAGCGTGCCGAGAACCGCCGTGAACAGACACGTCACCGTCGTGCACACCGGAACGATCAGCGAGGCCCGGCAGCGCTGCAGCGCGGCCTGCGACATGACCAGGCCGAACACACCGGTGAAGAGCAGGAGATACGGGTACGGGGAGCGCAGCAGACCGAGCACCGCGCCGCCGAACCCGCTCGCGGTGAGATAGCTCGACACGCCCTTGATGGCCAGCGAGCTGACCCCGTACAGCAGGCCCACCGCCACGCCGTACTCGACGCCCGTCGTCGGCATGCGGTGCCGGTGGCGGGCGCGGCGCTCGGCCGATCCGTACAGCCAGACCCCCAGCGCGAGCGACGGGACGCAGACGAGCAGGATCAGCGGGGCGGGGGCGCTGCGGCTGACCGTGTCGGAGCCCTCCTTCAGGGAGAGCACCACCATGAGGAGCGCCAGGAGGATCGCGCCGAGCGCGTACCGCTCGCGGCCCGAGGTCTCCTCGCCGAGCAGCACGGACGAGAGCAGGACGAGGATGACAAGGCCGGAGACGAAGATGCCCTGCGCGGCGGCGATCGGCAGGGTGCGGTAGACGACGAGCTGCGCGCCGAAGCCCGACGCCAGGGAGAGGGACCCGCCGATCCACAACGGGCTGCCGAGGACCAGCCGCAGGAGGCGGGCGGGCTGTCGCACACTCACCTCGGGCAGTGCCGCCAACGCCCGTTTCTCCAGCACGAATCCGGCGCTGTACAACAGGTTCGCCAGCAGGGCCGCGGCCACCCCCCACCACATGGTCTACGTCCTTCGCGCGTGCAGCAGGAGGATCGAGGCCACCGACGGGGCGCGGCACGCCAGCCGGTCCAGTGGTCGCAGCGGCCGGGGCACACCGTGGAAGGGCGCGCCCCGCAGCGCCGCGACCTCGAAGCCCGACGCGCTCACGAACTCCCGCAGCGCGCGGGCCGTGTAGAGCCGCAGATGGCCCACCACCTCCGAGCCGGGGCGGCCGTGGATCGCGCGCAGGCTCACCTCGGAGAAGACGGGCTGGACACCGGCGAGGAGCAGGGCGCGGTTGTACCAGGCGGCCAGGTTGGGTGTGGAGAGCATGAGATGACCTCCCGGGCGCAGGATCCGGTGGATCTCGTCGAGTGCCGCGTCCGGATCGACGAGGTGCTCGACGACCTCGCTGAACAGGACGGCGTCGGCGGAGGCGGACCTGAACGGCAGCCCGCCGTCGGTGAGTTCGCCGCGTACCGCGTACGGGAGGTGCGCGTGGGCGCGTCTGAGGGCGTCCTGGGACCAGTCGACGCCGACGATGCGGTGGCCGGCGAGGAGCGGTGCGGCCGTCGCGGCCGCAGAGCCGTCGCCGCAGCCGATGTCGATGACCGTGCGCGGACCGGACGTGGCCGGGCCCAGCGCGGCGGCGAGCATCCGGGCCTGGCGCAGGCTCCGGGGCGTGCCGGAGGCGACCGGGACGGCCGGATCCTCGTAGAAGTCCCGCAGGCCGTGCGGGGGCCGGCGGGGCGGGGCCGTGGTCATGGGGCACTCTCCGTGGCGTGTTCCGTCGCGTGCAGGTAGTGCTCGAAGAGGTCACGCAGGTGGCAGCCGTCACCGTGGCTCAGCAGGGCGCGGGACCAGCGCAGCGCCACGTGCAGGCGGCCCGCCGTGGAGGCCGTCGTCACCGTCAGGCCCCGCGGCATGCGGGCCGGCGCCGAGAACCAGACGGCGTGCGCCCGCCCCGCCTCCTCGCCGAAGTCGAGGGCGTACGGAACGCGGCCGATGTTGCTGAGCAGGGTGGTGGACGTCCAGGGCCCGGCGGCTCTCCGCAGCCCTCTGGTGAACGCGGCCCGCCAGGCCACCGGGACCACCGGAGCCGTCAACAGGGAAGCGCCATGGCCCAGTTGTGGCCGCGGCTGGGCCTTGAGCGCGCGGGTGCGGTCCGCCGTACGACGCAGCAGCGCGGCCATGTCCGAGGCGTCCAGCTCCTCGGGGGCGAAGGGGACCTCCACCAGACGGGTGCCGTTGCCGATCGGCATGTCCGTGCCGCGCGTGCGGTCGTCGACCGGCATCGTGATGCGCAGCGGGCGCGGGCGGGCGCCGTGCTCCCGGTTCCAGTGGGCGATCATCAGCGCGGTGGCGACCATGAGCTGGTCGTTCACGGTGTAGGGGGAGCCCTTGGGCCGGTGCGGGACGTTGAACTCGGCGACGAGCAGCCCGTTTCCGGGGGACGGCTCCGGGGCGCCGTGCGCCACCCGGGCGGGCGGCGCCCAGGTGGAGGGGGTGTCGACGGCGCTCGGGGTCTCGGCCGTCGTGCGCTTCGGGGGCGCCGCCGGGGAGTTGTCGCGGCCGCCGTACAGCTCCGCCGCGGTCGCCAGGACCCGCAGACACGCCGGACCGTCCAGGGCGGTGTGGTTGATGGTGAGGAACAGGACCGTGTCGTCGGCCTGCGGATCGCGGACGACCTCCAGGCGGATCGGCGGCGACGCCGAGAGGGGCGGGGCGTCGCGCAGCGCCCGGTCCCGGGCGTGCTTCAGCGCGTCCCGGTCCGGCTCCGGGAACAGCACGGCCTCCACGTCGGCGTCGGGGGTGAGCTCCCACTCGTACCGCCGCCCGTACCAGGGGCGCGCCGCCTCGCGCATCAGGATCCGGGGGTGGCGGTGCAGGGCCCCGGCGAACGCCCTGCGCAGGCGGTCCGGATCGAGGCGCCCCGGCAGGTGGACCTCGATGTGGACGGTCTCCGGTTCCTGCTGCTGGAGACAGTGGCGGGCGACCTCGTCCACGACGGGGAACGGGATGCGGGCGGGCGGCCCCGCGGGGCCGCCCGTGCCGTCACGGGCCGGGTGGTCCAGGGTGGTCATGTGGGTTCGCCTTCCCCCTTCTCCTCACGGCGGGCCGCCCTGGTGTCCTCGGGCTGTGCGGCCCCCGTCTCCTCGTCCCCCCGCTTGCGAAGCGGCATCCGCATGGTCGGCGGGTCGGCCTCGGCCGGTGCGGACCCCGGCCCGCGGGCCGACACGGTCGGGCCGGACTCGGGTGGCGGGGGCCCGGTCGGCGTGAAGGGCGGCGGCGGCGCCCCGGGTGCCCCTGACGGCGTCCCGGCCGGGGCACTCGCCCCGGGTCCCGCGTTCTCCCCCCGCCGCCGGCGCGGCAGGATCCCCGTCGGCGCCCCGGACCCCGGCGGCGGCAGCGTGCCCGCGCCGGGATGCCCGGCGCTCCGGCCGGCGCCGCCCCGTGTCCCGTACGAGGCCTCCCCGACCGACACCAGGCCGGCGAACAGCCCGATCAGTGCCAGCAGTTGGGCCGTGTGCCCGAACGCTCCGACGCCCTCGCCGACCGGCTCCCCGGAGCCCGTCGCGGCAACGATCCCGGCCCCGGCGAGCGCGAGGAACGCGATCGGCACCAGCAGCGCGTGCCGCCGCCGGGCCAGCAGCGCCAGGACCGGCACCAGCAGCGCGAAGAACCCGGCGATCACGATCCCCACCAGGGTGAGCACGACCGTGCCCAGGATCAGCCCGGGCGGGGGCGGCTCCGGCGACGCCTCGTCGGGGTTGGGGGCGTCCCGCCGGTACAGCACGAGCCCCACCAGCAGCAGGAGGGCGACCGCGCCGCCGATCAGCCCGGCCTCGTACAGCGTGGACGGCGCGTAGGAGAGCTTCACGGTGCCGCCCTCGCCCGCCGGGATCCGCCAGCCCTGCTGCCAGCCGTCGAGCCGTACCGGGTTGAGCTCCTTGCCGTTCAGCGTGGCCTTCCAGCCGTCGTTGAAGTTCTCGTACGTCGTCAGGTACGAGGCCGCGCCCGAGCCGACGGACACCTCGCGGCGGTCGCCGAGCCAGTCCTTGATGCCCAGTTCGCGGTCGAGCGCGGCCGGAGCGGTGACCGTGCCGCGGGTCAGCGTCACGTCGGTGACGGCCAGCGGCCCGGCGTCACCGGCCTCGACCCGGTGGGAGCCCGACCCGAGCGACAACTCGGCGTCGTCGCGGCCTTCCTGGCAGAGCGTCAGCTCCACGGGGCGCCGGTCCACGAGGTCCCGTACCGTCCCCTTGGCGCTCGTCTCGTACAACTCGTCGTCCACGGCGAGCGTCGGACCCTTGCCGCAGGGAAGCTCGAAGGTGCGCGACGACCTCGGCTGCGGGGTGCGGTACTCGTCCAGCGCGGGGACGTACGCCTCGGTGAGGCCGACCGGCAGCTGCAGGTCCTCGTCCGCGAGCGGGTTGTGGACGGTCATCGGGGCCGTCTCGGTGACGGTGATGTCGAGCCGGTCCGTGGTGATCGGGTCGAAGCGGATGTTGCCGTTCTCGTCGACACCGGCGATCGTCGAGCCGTTCGGTGAGCTGATGTTGACCTCGGTGGGCCGCGCGGACAGCCCTCCGGCCGGGGCGAGGACGATCTCGCCCACCGCCTGTTCGGCCGGCCAGCGCAGATGGATGGTCGGTTTGTCCCCGGCGATCCAGGCGGTCGTCAGATCACCGTCGGTGAGGTTGCGCGGCGACAGGCCGGTGCCCAGGAGGGCCGTCGAGTCGGCCGTCGCCAGGATCCGGTTCTGCTGGTCGGGCGCGACCTCGTACAGCAGCGCGTCCAGCGCGTCACTCGGCACGGGGATCGCGCTCGCCTTCAGCGCGTACGTGCCCGCGGACTCCGAGGTCCAGCGGCGGTGCAGCCCGACCTCCGTGCCCGTCGGGGAGAAGCCGCCCGGGTCGGTCGCCCGGTGCAGCGAGACGACCTCGGCGGCCGCGTCGCTGCGCTCGGCGTCCGTCGGCAGCCGCAGCATGCGCGTCACCTGGACGTCGGGAATCGAGACCTCGGAGAAGCCGGCGCCGGACAGCCCGGAGTGCCGGGCCGCCGAGTCGACGACGGTGATCCGCAGCCAGCCGCTCGCCCCCTCGGGGGCCTTGATGCGCTGCCGCTGGCCGTTGGCCTGGAGGGTGCTCGTCTCGGAACCGCGTTCCGTCTCCACCCGCACCCGGGTCGGCGCCGAACGCACGCTGTCCTGCGGCAGCGGGGTGACCTGGATCGAGTCGGGGATCTCCGTCTCGTCCGTGAAGTCGATCCGCAGCCACTCGCCGTCCGCCGAGCCCGCCGCGCCCTCGGCCCACGCCGTGTCCGGGTTTCCGTCGAAGGCGTTCACCGGGTCGTACTGCGGCAGGTGGAACAGCCAGTTGCCGCTCGACGAGGCGGTCACCGAACGCGCCCCGCGCAGCTCGGCCACCGTCTGGTGCCCGATCCCCTCCGTCGGCAGGATCTGGTGCGGTTTCTCCCCGGGGTTCTGGAAGCTGTCCGAGTGATTGCGTTCGTCGCGGGTGTACGTGTACGACGTGTTGGCGTTGACCAGGCCGAACCGGGTGTCGGCGCGCCGCAGCCCGTCTCCCAGCACCTGGAGGTCGGGGGCACCGAGACCGGGATGGTTGTCTCCGGTCAGCACGGTCGCCCGGTCCCGCATCGTCGGGTCGGCGGACAGCGGCAGCAGCGACTCGGGCCCGCCGGACACGACGGCCGTGTCGGCGACGGCCTTCAGCCCGGCCTGTCCGGGCCGCTCCACGTCCGGGCTCGCCGGCTCGTAGATCTCGACGGCCCGCTGCCGCGGATACAGCCCCTCTATCTGTATGGGGGTGCCCTCCGGGATGCGGCCGCCCGTCATCACCGGGCCGAAGCCGGTCACCCGGCGGTAGCCCGACTCCTCCAGGGTCCGCTTCACCGTCGCGCTCGGCACATAGCCGAGCTGGTCCGGGTCGAGGTCGTTGCGCACGACGACGTAGTGGAGGCCGGACCGGCTCAAGTAGTCGGCCAGGCCCGGGACTTCACCGCCCGTCAGCAAGGACTGCTCGACCGCGTCCATCGCCCGCCGGTTGCCCGCGGTGCCGAACGGCACGTAGTCCCGCTGGGCCCAGCGGGAGTCGGCGAGCACGTCGAGGGGCTGGTCGATGGGCGAGCCCCAGGTGTAGATGCCGTGCGCGGTGGCCGGTACGACCAGGGCGCGCGAGTCCGGCGAGTACTTCTTCAGCCAGTCGGCCGTGGACGACCAGTACGTGGGGAGCTGCTGGAACGAACCCGGCTGCAGGATCGACCCGTTGAGATAGGGCCAGGCGAGACCGGGGAGTACGAGGACCGCCGCGATCAGCGCGGCGAACCGGCGGCCGCGTACGGGACGGGCGCCCTGGGGCCGGGAGGCGACACCGACCAGGTGGATCAGCCCGAGGACCAGCGCGAGGGCAAGCCCCGTCTGGAACTTGTAGATGTTGCGGAAGGGGACGAGTCCCCCGTTCAGCCAGTCCTGGACCACGCCGTGGAAGGGCGCGCCGAACGAACCGCCGTAACCGGCGAGGGTGATGAGCGCGACCGACAGCACGGTCAGTACGAGCCAGCGCCGCTCGGGCATGTCCCGCCGGGCCAGCCCGGCCAGGCCGAGTCCGGCCGCCAGCGCCGAGGAGACGATGACGACCACCGAGGCCGCCACCGTCCAGCCCGCGGGCAGCCAGGCCTCGCCGAAGTGCAGGTACGCGACCCAGTTGCCGGCCCCGCGCAGGGTCTCCGTCGCCGACATGGTGTCCGTCGTGGTCTGCGAACTCTCCACGTACGGAAGGAAGTTCTCGCCGTAGATGCCCAGCATCAGCAGCGGGACCACCCACCACAGCGTCGCGAGGAGCACGCCCGGCACCCACCAGGCGATCAGCTTGCGCTGCCGGGGTCCGCGCGGACGGGAGAGCAGGTAGAGACCGACGGGCAGCAGGGAGGCCAGCGTGGAGGCCGCGTTGACGCCGCCCATGAAGGGGATGACCAGCGCCGAGCGCAGGGCGGCGACCCGGGCGCTGTGGCGTTCGTTCGTCAGCGGCAGCAGCACCCACGGCAGGAAGGCGCCGGGGAGCGCGGCCGCCGAGGTCGAGCCGACGACGACCGTGAACACCGGCCACAGCGCGTACGCCACCGCGCCGAGCAGCCGGGACGCGCCGCTGCCGATGTCCAGCCGCTCGGCGAGCCGCAGCGCACCCCAGAAGGCGACCGTCACGATGAGTGACATCCACAGCCGCTCGGCCAGCCACACCGGCAGGTTGATCAGCTCGGTCAGGCCGTAGTACGGCAGCATCGGGAACGCGTAACCGACGTACTGGTCCGCGATCCCGCCGAAGCCGCCCCGGTCGTGCCACAACTGGCCCAGGTCCGACAGGAACTGCCAGGGGTCGAGCGCGACCCCCAGCTTGGTGTCGAAGGTCTGCCTGCCCGGGTCCACGGCCAAGAACAGCACGAGGACCACGGCCCAGAATCCCAGCAGCCACCGCCGCGACCGGGGCCCCTGCGGAGGGCCGGGGTCCGGGGCGAGGGGGCGAGTCGTCGCCGGGGGAGGGGCCTGGACCGTGCTGGTCATGGACACCGCCGGAGGATGAGGAGGAGGTTCCAGGTCGCGAACTCACGCAGTCCCGGCGCCCTGGTCACGGCCTGGGCGAGGAACGGCCAGTAGCGGGAGCGCGCCGAGACGACCGTGACGTCGTCCCGGGCACGCACCTGCCGCAGGGTGGGTCCGATGTGCACGGCGAAGAGGTTCTCGCCGAGGGTGTGCTTGGCGGGCCTGCCCGTGCGGCGCGTGTAGCGGGCGCGGGCCCGGTCGGCGCCCAGGTAGTGCCAGGGCGCCCACTCGTGACCGCCCCAGGGGGACAGCCAGTTGGTGAACGACATGTAGATCAGTCCGCCGGGGCGGGTGACGCGGACCATCTCGCTGAGGAAGGTCTGCGGGTCGGCGACGTGCTCCAGCACGTTCGAGGAGAAGCACACGTCCGCCACACCGTCCGCGAGGGGCAGCAGATACCCGTCGGCGACGACGGACCCCTCCGGCGGCTTCGGGCCGAGCTCGTGCATGTCCGGCTCGAAGAGATAGCCGTGTGCGCCACGCCGCCGGAACTCCTCGGTGAAGTAGCCGCCTCCGCCGCCCACGTCCACGACGGTCCGGCCCTTCACCGGACCGTCGTACGCCTCCACCTGGTCGGCGGCGTCCCGTGCGAGCAGCGAGTAGCAGCCCTCGGGGTCGTCCTGTTCGTGGCGGAAGGCGCGGAAGAGGGCGAGGGAGCGGCGCAGCGAAGGGTCCCTGAAGCCCGTGCCCGGCCCCGGGGTCGGGTTCTTCCGCCGAGAGGTCATGGCGTCCAGCTCCGCACCGCCTCGGTCGCCACCGTCCTGAACTGACGTACGGTGCGGTGCCATCGGTACTGGGCGGCACGGTCGCCGGCCGCCTTGCCCATGAGGACGCGGCGCCGGGCGGACAGGGCGAGGGTGCACCAGGCCGCGGCGAACGAGGACTCGCCGCGGGCCAGCAGGCCCGTCTCGCCGTCCACGATCGAGTCGCGCAGGCCGGGCACGTCGAAGGCGATCGCGGGGGTCTCGCGGGCCGCCGCCTCCGTGACCACCAGGCCCCATCCCTCGACGGCCGAGGGGTGCAGCAGCAGCCAGGCGGAACAGAGCAGGCGGTGCTTCTCCGCCTCGGAGACATGGCCCCTGAACTCGACGCCGGGACCCGCGAGTTGCTGGAGACGTTCCCGTTCGGGTCCGTCGCCGACGATCACCAGCCGGCCGCCGGTGACCGGGCGGACCCGCTCCCACAGACGCAGCAGCAGGTCGATCCGCTTGTACTCGACGAGCCGGCCCATGGCCAGGAACATCGGCTCCGGCGAGCGTTCGGCGGGCGGGCCCGGTTCCTCCACGCCGTTGTGCACGACCCGGATGCGGTCGCGGTCGACCCCGATCGCGCGCAGCGCCTGTGCCGTGGACGGGGAGACGGCGACCAGCAGACCATGGCGCTGAGCGCCTGCCAGTGCCCAGTGTTCGAGTCTTCGGCCGAGCCGGGCGGCGGGTGCCAGCGGTCCGCCGAACCGCATCCGCCACAGGTCGGTGTGTACATGGTTGACCAGACAGAGGGTCGGCCCCCGGTGCCACAGCGGCGCCAGGTACGGCATGCCGTTGCAGACCTCGACGAGCAGGTCGCAGTCGCCGACCTGGCGCTGGAAGGCCGATCTGGCACGCAAATAGTGACCGAGGTCGCCGCCCGCCGACACGACACGGTAGTCGCGGTACGCGGCGGGGCCGCCACACAGCAGGGTCACCTGGTGACCGAGGTGCGTCAGGCCTTCGGCGAGTCTGTCGACGAGCAGTTCGGAGCCGCCCGCGGCTTCGTTGCCGAAGTCACGACGGGCGAGGAAAACGATTCGGCGCGGCTGTGGGGGGAGCGCCGGGTGTCGCTGCGCGGCGCGTGGGAAGGCGTCGCGCAACGACGAAGGCACGTGCTGGGGCATGGGTGCTCCAACTCGTCTCGGGGTGCGGATCCAGCGTGGGGGTGGGGGCGGGTACGGCTTAGTGCGTCGGTGGTGACGGTCTCCCGGTGCGGATCGGTCGAGGTCGGGGTGCGGCACGGGGCCTGTGGGGGGCCCGCCGCCGTGCGGTCGTACGGAGATCGCGCTGTGGAGCTGTCGGTTCCCGTGGTGCGGGGCTGTCGGCCCGGTGCGTTCCGGGTTCCGGTTTTGCGTCGGGCGAATCCCCGCGCCTTGGGTGCGTTCCGGTGCGGGAACCTGAAATTCCCGCGGCGAGAATCCGTATGGATCGGTGGAGCGGTCCGTGCGGAACGGTGCGACCTGTCGGCGCGGCCGTTCTGTGGGGCTGTGTCGTGGTGGTGGTGACGGGGTCGGGCTGTGACGGGCTTGTGGGTGTGCTGTGTTCGGGTGGGGTGGATAGTTTTCGCCCGCTGGTTCGATGCGGCTACTCACCGAAGTGACAAGTTCGGTGATTGTCGGGCTGACGTCTCATCACATTGTGAGCGGCTGCTGGGAACTCTCGGGCGAATCGGGATGCCGACGCCCGCGTACGACCAAAACGGCACCCACGACGGCGAGGACGAGGCCCGCCACACCCGTCCCCAGCGGCAGCGTCTGCCCCACCATGCGCAGCAGGCCGCTGTCCGTGTCGGCGAGGTCCACCTGCTCCTTCTGGGTCTCCGGGGTGAACGCGATCCGCTCGCTGTCGAGCAGGACGACGGCGTCCTTCTCGCCCCCGGGCGCCCGGAGCGTCTTGCGGGGGCCGATCGCCGCGTAGATGATCCGGCCCGTCCGCTGGTCGGCGACGAGCTCGATGCCGTGGTTGGCGTACCACTCCTCGGCAAGCACCTGACCTGCGTCCTTCTCGCCCACGATGGTGCCGGGCACCAGTCGGCTGCCGGTCTTGGTGGCGGGCACCGTGCCGGTGAACCGGAGGCCCTCGTACCCCTGGATCTTCTTCTTGCCCTGGTACTTCAGCGTGACGGTCGAACCGAGGGTGTTGTCCCACCAGATGTAGGAGCGTTTCTGCACGTCGAAGGGGAACTTCAGGTACGCCTCGCCCTCGTAGTAGGGCTTCTCGTCGCAGCAGTGGACCGGCTTGTTCGTCTTCCGGTCGGTCACCCAGCGCTCCATCGTCCACTGGAGCGAGTCGTGCGGGTCGGCCGCCGGCAGCGACTTGTCGGTGTCGACGGACGTGGACACGTCCCAGACGGCCCGGCCGCTCTTCTCGCTGTCGGCGACGTCGCCGCGGACCTGCCGGGTGATGGTGATCTTCTTGTTACGGACGGTTTCGATCTCGTCGGTGTCGAAATAGCTGCCCTTACCGGTGAAAACGGTCGTCGAGTCGATGTCGACGGGCGTGCGCTGCGCACGTGGTTCGACGTACCAGGCGAGCAGCGGGGACAGGACGAGCAGGAACACGCCCAGACCCAGGATGACCAGCGAGAAGGGTGTGGCAGTACGGCGCATCCGGGCACTCCAAGGGCTCGTGGTGACGCGGCACGCGGGTGTGCCGGCACGGTGGGGGAGGGTGCAGGTGCGGTATGGGCCGGGAACCGTAGGCGCACCCTTGACGAAGTGTCAATGCGTTGTCGAGACTGGGGGCTCGCCGGACGGGGCGAGGTTGGACCGGGTGACAAAGGGGACGTACCGCGCCTGAAGGGGTGCGGGACGGTGGCATGTGCGGCTCCGCCACGTGGGCGCCATCGGCCACGTACGGGCCGCGGATCGCGGCTGGAGCTCCCAGCGGAGTGCTCGGGTGGGAACGACCTCCGACAGAGAGGCTGACCCTCGATGCCCAGACTGCTCGCCGCCCTGCTGACCGTGGCCGCCGCCGCCCTGCTCGCCGTGGGCGCCGCCCTCGGGATCGTCGCGCTGCTCGACGCGACCCCGGACCAGCCGAACACGCCACTCATCACCTATGAGACGGCCGGCCGGGAGCGCTGACCATGGCCCTACGCCCCGGACCCGTCACGGTGCGCTCGGCCTGGCACGACGTCCCCCGCGTCCAGGTGCGGCAGTTCGCCGCGCTCGCGATGGCCGAGGCCCCCGCGCTCGCCGAGGAGATCCTCCGGGAGATCAGGCACGAGTATCCCCACCTGCCCGTCGTGCTCGACGACTCCGGCGAGCCGATGGCGCTCGTCGGGATCCGCCGGGCCATCGAGGTGTTCGTCCAGCACCTGGAGAACGCGGAGGGCAGACCGCGCGTCCACCCCGAGGTCTTCCAGGAGTTCGGCCGCGGCGAGGGGCTCAACGGCCGCAGCCTGGACTCGCTCCAGGCGATCTACCGGCTCGGCGTGCGGCTGGCCTGGCGCCGCTTCGCGGAGATCGGGCAGCGCGTGGAGATCCCGCCGCCCGCCATGTACGAACTGGTCGACGCGGGCTACGAGTACCTGGACGGACTGGTCGACCAGTCCGTCCGCGGCTACGCCGAGGCCGCCGCCCGGCAGGCGGGGGAGCGGCTGCGCCTGCAGCGCCGGCTGATGGAACTGCTGCTGGCCGAGCACCACCGAGGCGATCCGGCCGAGGCCCTCGCCGAGCGGGCCGCGCGGATCGGCTGGCCGCTGCCGGACAAGGTCGCGGTCGGCGTCCTGCTGCGGCCAGCCCGGGAGGCCGTCGCCCCCGCCGTGGGCCAGGGCGTGCTGCTGGACATGGAGTGCGAGCAGCCCCGGATGGTCGTGCCCGAGCCGGATGCCGCCGGCCGCCCGGAGCTGCTGCACCGGGCGCTCACGGGATGGGCCGGCGCGATCGGCCCGCCGGTCCCGCTGGCCGACGCGGCGAAGTCGCTGCGCTGGGCCGAGGCCGCGGTACGGCTGATGGAGCGCGGGCTGCTGCCGGCGGGCGAGGTGCTGTACTGCACCCAGCACACCGAGGCGCTGGTCCTGCTGCAGCCCGAGGAGCTCATCGACGACCTGGCCCTGCGGTGTCTGGAGCCGCTCGCCCACTGCGGTCCCACGCACGGCCGCCGGCTCGCCGAGACACTGCTGGCCTGGCTGGAGACGCGGGGCGGTGCCCCCGAGGTGGCCGCCAGGCTCGGGGTCCACCCGCAGACCGTGCGGTACCGCCTGAGGCAGATCCGGGAACTGTGGGGCGACGAGGTCGACGACCCCGACCGGCGCTTCGAGCTCGAACTGGTGCTGAGGGCCCAGCGGCTCCGGGGAGAGCTGGGCGACCCCCGCGCGCGGCGCTGAGGTTTCCGCACCTCCCCGCCCGCAACCGCTTTCCCACCCGTGACCGCACGCCCATTGCCCGGTCGGAGCGGTATGAGTAGCCTGTGTTCGCTATGCCGATCGGCTGTTGAAATTTCGAACACAAGGGAGGGGGCCAGTTGTGGGACGCCTCGTACCTGCCGTAACCAGGGCTCTCGACATACTCGAGCTCTTCCTCGACGGGGACGGCACACTCTCCGCCCCCGACATCGTGCGCCGGCTCCAGCTGCCGCGCACCACCGTGCACGAACTGGTGACCACGCTCGCCGCCCGCTCGTACATCACGCCCGTACCGGGTCAGCCCGGACGTTACCGCCTCGGCGTGCGCCCGTACCAGCTCGGCAGCCGTTATTCCGAGCAGCTGGACCTCGCGGCCGAGGGCCAGCAGGTCGCCCGGTCCGTCGCGGAGACCTGCGACGAGACCGTGCACGTGGCGATCCTGGAGGGCACGGACGTCATCTACATCGCCAAGGTCGACTCCACGCACGCCGTCCGCATGGTGTCCGCCGCGGGCCGCCGGCTCCCCGCCCACTGCACCTCCGTGGGCAAGATGCTGCTCGCCTCGCTGTCCGAGCCCGAGCTGACCTCGCGGATCCCCGAGGACGCCGACCTGGTCAGGATGACGCCGAACAGCATCACCGACCCGGCCGCCCTGCGCGAGGCCCTCACCGAGATCCGCGCCCGCGGTGTCGCGGTGGAGAACCGCGAGTCGAACCCCGACGTCAGCTGTGTCGCCGCCCCGGTCCGCGACCGCACCGGCCAGGTCGTGGCCGCGCTCTCCATCTCCGTACCGATGATCCGCTGGAGCGAGGACCACCGGGCCGAGCTGGAGCAGCTCGCCGCGAAGGGCGCCGCCGAGCTGTCGGAGCGGCTCGGACACCGGAGCGTCGGATGACACACCCCTACGAGGTGGCCGTCCCCGCGGAGGCGGCCCTCGGCGAAGGCCCCACCTGGGACGCCGACGCCCAGCGGCTGATCTGGATCGACATCCTCGGGTCCAGGGTCTTCACGTACGACCCGGTCTCCGGCCGTCGCACGGTCATGGCCACCGAGCAGCACGTGGGCGCCGCCAAGCCGCGGGCGGGCGGTGGCCTGGTCGTCAACCTCCGCGACGGAGTGGGCCTCTACGACCCCGCACCCGGCCCGGCCTCCGGCCCGGGCGGGAACCCCGCCGCGGGCTTCGGGGAATTCCGGTGGCTGCACCGGGAGGCCGTCCCCGGCCGGCGCGCCAACGACGCGGCGGTCGCGCCCGACGGGGCACTGTGGGCGGGCACCATGCGCTACGACGAGGCGCCGGGCGGCGGCTCGCTCTCCCGGGTCGACGCCGACGGCACGACCGTGACCGTCCTCGACGACGTCGCGGTGAGCAACGGCACGGGCTGGAGCCCCGACGGCCGCCTCATGTACTACATCGACTCACCCACGCGCCGGATCGACGTCTTCGACTTCGACGGCCGGCAGATCACCAACAGGCGCCCACTGGCGGGCATCGAGGAGGGCGACGGCTTCCCCGACGGCCTCACGGTCGACGCCGACGGCTGCGTCTGGGTCGCCCTGTGGGACGGCGGCGCCGTCCGCCGCTACACCCCGGCCGGCAAGCTGGACCGCGTCGTGGAGCTCCCCACCTCCCGCCCCACGGCGTGCGCGTTCGGCGGCCGGGACCTCACCGACCTGTACATCACCACGGCCCGCACGGGCCTCGACGCCCCGCACCCGCTGTCGGGCTCGCTCCTGGTGGTCCCGGGCGCGGGCAAGGGCCTCGTGCAGCCCGCGTTCGCAGGCTGACGATCCACCGCTGACAGACCGTGAAATCTGGTACTTTCACGGTCTGTTGAGCGGTGGGGGGACTCATTGGCGGTGGATCAGGGGGCGGCGGGACATCCGGTCCGGGAGACCGGCGCCGACCCGGACACGGCCCAGGAGCGCCAGGAGTATGAACTGGTCCTGGACACCGTGGTCACCTCGGTGTCGGAGTCCTACTACGCACAGCTCGTCCAGGCCGTCAGCGTCGCCCGGGGCCGTGCGCAGGCCGCCCAGTCCACTGTGACCCTCTTCGCCGGCGGACTCATGGCGGCACTGAGCGTCACCGCCCTTGCGAACCGTCCCCTGCCGACCCGCTGGATGGGCATCGCGTCCGTGACGCTCTGGCTCGTGGCGGCGGTCCTCTACCTCTACGCCGTCGCCTCGCCCGTCCCCGAGGACCCGGACAAGGAACGCAAGGTGGCGTCCCGCCAGGCGCTCCTCGACCGGGTGATCAGGAAGGTGCGGGACGAGGCCAAGGAGATCGACAAGCGCCAGACCCGGGCCAACCGGACCGCTTTCGTGGCGGTCGCGCTGAGCGTCCTCACCTTCGCGACGACGGTCCTGACCGACCCCGTACGCGAGACCGCCCGGGGCACGGTCGTCCTGGACCCGTCCTACGCGCCGGCCCTCAAAGCCCTGTGCTCGAAGGAGAGCGCCGCCACCGGGCAGGTGACGGGAAAGATCGTCAAGGACTCCCTGAGCGCGTCGTTCGTCGAGATCCAACCCGCCCCGGACGTCTGCGAGGTGCGGGGCGCCACGCTGCACCTGCCGCGCGGCAAGATCAGGGCCGTGAGGTGGCAGGATGCCTGAGCCGGAGACGAGCGCACACTTCCTGGTCCTGGGGCCGCTGCCCACGAGCGCCCCGGAGGGCGTGGGCCCGCACGCCGCCGTGCTCGCCGACCTCGCGAAGCTGCACGAGGCGGGGCACCGGCTCGACGGAATCATCGTCCTCGGGACGTCGGGCGACCCGGCGGTGGCCAAGGACCTCGTGACGGAGGTGCAGCTCACCTGCCTGGAGCGGGGCGACGATCCCTTCGTCACCTCCGTCCCCGGGCCGGCCGACCGACGCACCATGCCCGCCAAGCGGTCACTCGCCCGCGACCTGGCGGGCAACTGGGACCAGGTCGCCTCCGACCTGTGGCGCGGCGAGATGACCGAGGACATCGTCCAGCCGCTGCGCACCCAGGTCTTCCCCGAACTGGTCGCCTGGGACGAGGACAGCGCGTCCTCCCGGACCGGCTGGCATCCCGGCCTGTTGCCCGGCGACGGCTCCCTGCACCATGCGGTGGGCGAGCGGACGGTCGGCCTGGTCTGCGTGAACACCGTCTTCCGCATGGTGGCCGACGACGCCACCCCCGCTCTCGCGGGATGCTTCGAGGAACAGCTCGACCACGCGGTGGACGGGACGTTCGCGGACTGGGCCGGACGCAACGACCTGACCCTGCTGCTGGCCGGCCGCACCGGCACACTCCCCGAACTGCCGGGGGCGGCCGCACCGTTGCTGGCCCTCGCGGGGAGCGGGGAGCGGGACAGCAGGGGCTGGCACCTGCCCTTCGGCGAGACCGCTCCGGCACATCTCCTGCTCCGCGCCGACCTCGGGGCCGACCGGCCGGTGGTCGTCGACATCGCCACCGGCAGGCAGCTGCCGACCACCGTCCGCGTCCGTACGTCCACCGTGGCGCCCGGTGTGCCGACCGCCCGCAGACCGGAGGAGCCCTACGACGAGGGCCCGCTCCTCAACGACTTCTACCGGCATCTGTCGACCGGCCAGATGGTCCTCGCCCTGGTCTCGGGGCCGGACGAGGACGGCGCCGTCGACAGCGACGAGTTCAACCGCAGGCTTGCCGAGGCCGCCTTCGGCGCCATGCCCCGGTCGGAGCCCGCCCTCCACGAGACCTGGGCCGCCGCACGCCGACGACTCACCCCCGAACAGCTGGAACAGCACCTCAAGGCCCTGTCCGTCCCGCCGGGGCACGACGAGCACACGGTGTTCGGCCTGCTGCGCGCCCCCTGGTCCCGGCTCTACGACTTCACCGGCAGCGACGCGGTCTCCGTCGTGCGCGACGCCCGGCTGGCGGACACCGTGTCCCTGGTCGACGCCTGTCAGGAGCCGCCGACCGTCAAGCGGGGCGCCCTGGAGGTCATCGCCATGCACGGCCGCCCCCAGGGCGGTGTCCCGCAGGACTTCGGTGACGCGTGGTCCGTGCCGCCGACCGACGCGCGCAGCCTGTGGTTCCGGCGCTTTCGCGCGGAGCTGCTGACGCGGCCCGTGCTCTTCCTGGCTCTCTCCCCGAGCAGCCCCGCCCTGTGGGAGACCCTCCGGATGGCCGGCCGGGCCTCCGGCGAGCGTGAGTTCCCCGGCTTCCTCGTCACGCCGGACGGCACGGGCGCGGACCGGGCCCGGCTGCGCGAGGCGGGGCTGCGGCACATCCGTACGACACCCGCCGAGTTCGTACGGGACCGCCTGCGGGCCGGGAACCAGGCGTTGACCGACGGGCGGCGGGTCCTCACCGAGGAGTACGCCGGCACCCGCGACGGGGTGGGCATCGTGCGGGTCTCCAAGCTGGTGGACGAAGCACCCGCCGGTACCTGGGAGTTCCTGCTGGGCCGGGACCCGACGTGGGGCGACATCAAGGACAAGAACATCGTGGCCCAGCTCGCGCTGGCCGACGTCATCGAGGAGCGCGCCCAGTCCGTCGAGGGCGAGCGGCAGCAGATGATCCTGGTCAACGGCACCGCCGGTTCCGGCAAGACCACGGCCCTGATGCAGGTCGCCTACCGGCTCCAGAAGAAGGGCATGAACGTCGGCTGGGTGGATCGCGGCGCGTCCCTGTCGCCCCGGGAGATCGAACAGCAGGCGCGCAGCCAGCACTTCGACGCGATCTTCCTCGACGACGTCGACATGTTCACGCGCCGTGCCACCTCGCTCATGAAGAGCCTGAGCGACGACGCCCGCACCCTGGTGGTGGCGGCGATCAGGGTGACCGCAAGGTCGGAGATCGACGCCGACTTCCCCGCCGAAGGGGTCGACGCCGACCGGTTGTTGAGCGACAAGGACCTCAAGAAGATCATCAAAGTGCTCGACAAGAGCCCTGTCATCGGCGACTTCAACCAGCCCCGGTTCCTCCACCAGCGGGTGGCGAAGCTGAGGGAGAGGTGCGATCAGGGACTGCTCGCCGCGATGATCGAGGCGGTGAGCGGCGAGTCCCTGAAGGAGAAGGTGGCGAGCGAGTTCCAGGCGCTGAAGCAGCCGGCACGGGTCCCGTACGCGGTGGTGTCCTTCTCCGACTCCTCGCTGGTCTTCCAGCAGCGCGGCATCGACGCCGCGGACCTGGTGGAGATCGTCTCCCATCCGGACCCGCCGGGCCGGAGCCACTGGGACGCGGTGAACGAGCTCGTGGACATGAAACTGCTGGTGCGCACCGCCGACGGCCGGCTGCGCTGCCGCCAGCGCACCATCGCGGACACCCTCGTCCAGACCGTGCTGCGCCACCGCAAGGACGACCTGGAACTGGTCATCGCCAAGCTGCTGCTCTTCTACGCGGGACGCTCCTGGCACATCACGGACAACCAGCACCGTGACCGCAGCGCCATGATCAAGCTGCTCAACCACAACACCCTGCGCGATCTGGGCCTGACGGTCGAGGCGGTGCGGCGGATCTACGACGGGGCGCACACGTTCCTGAGCCGTGACCACCACTACTGGCTGCAGCGTGCCGAGTACGAGGCCGAGCAGGGCCGGCTCGATCTCGCCACGAACCATCTCGCGGCGGCGAAGGGCTGCCCCGACGGCGCCGACGACCGGCTCGTCGTCACCGCCGACGCCAAGGTGCGCCTGCGCCGCTCGATGCAGGTACCGGCGGACCGGACCCTGATCAGGGCGGCGGTCCGTGCCGTGCGCGACCTGTCCCAGGTGGCCACCACCTACAAGAAGGCGGCGCCGCACGCGTTCGTCGTGCTCGCCCGCGACGGCTGCCGCTGGCTGGAGCGGTGCGGCGAGGAGCTCACCCCGCAGGAGCACGTGGACGCCGTCGGCCTGATCCGGGACGGCATCGCGCTCGGGAGGAAGTGCCTGCCGACGAACAACCAGGTCGGCCGGGCGATGGACGAGTACGGTCCGAAGGCGGAGAAGCTCGGCGAGCAGGGGCCCGGCCTCATGGTCTGAGAGCGCGCGGGGGTCCGGGCAGGGCCGCCGAGGTGCGGAGCGACCCATTGACGGGAAAGAGCTTTCTGCCTACGGTCCGTTCGGCGTTGCGATCAGTAATCGATATGCCGAACAGTGCGCTCCGATCCGAAGGGAAACCATGCGTACCGCCCGCTTCACCCTCGACCCCGCCTTCACCGTCGGCGAGGTCAACCCCCGTCTCTTCGGATCCTTCGTCGAACACCTCGGACGCTGTGTCTACACCGGCGTCTTCGAGCCGGGCCATCCCGCCGCCGACGAGGCGGGGCTGCGCACGGACGTGCTGGAACTCGTCCGCGAGCTCGGCGTGACGGCCGTCCGCTACCCCGGTGGCAACTTCGTCTCCGGCTACAAGTGGGAGGACTCGGTCGGCCCGGCCGAGGAGCGGCCCCGTCGTCTCGACCTCGCCTGGCGTTCCACGGAGTCCAACCGCTTCGGGCTCGCCGAGTACATCGCCTTCCTGAAGAAGATAGGCCCCCAGGCCGAGCCCATGATGGCGGTCAACCTCGGCACCAGGGGGGTGGCCGAGGCGCTGGAACTCCAGGAGTACGCCAACCACCCCTCCGGAACCGCGCTTTCGGACCTGCGGGCGTCCCACGGCGACAAGGATCCGTACGACATCAAGATGTGGTGTCTCGGCAACGAGATGGACGGGCCCTGGCAGACCGGCCACAAGACCGCCGCGGAGTACGGCCGTGTCGCCGCCGAGACCGCCCGCGCGATGCGGCAGATCGACCCCTCCGTCGAGCTGGTCGCCTGCGGCTCCTCGAGCCAGTCCATGCCGACCTTCGCCGAGTGGGAGGCGACGGTCCTGGCGGAGACGTACGACCTCGTCGACTACGTGTCCCTGCACGCCTACTACGAGCCGCAGGACGGCGACGTCGACTCGTTCCTGGCCTCCGCCGTGGACATGGAGTCGTTCATCGAGAACGTCGTCGCCACCTGTGACCACATCGGTGCGAAGCTCAAGTCGAAGAAGAAGATCAACCTCTCCTTCGACGAATGGAACGTCTGGTACATGTCGGGGTGGCACGCGATCGAGGACTCCGCCGAGCGGGACTGGGCGGAAGCACCCCGCTTGCTGGAGGACAACTACAGCGTGATGGACGCGGTCGTCTTCGGGTCGCTCCTCATCGCACTGCTGCGGCACGCGGACCGGGTGACCGTCGCCTGCCTCGCCCAGCTCGTCAACGTCATCGCGCCGATCATGACCGAGCCGGGCGGCCCCGCCTGGCGGCAGACGACCTTCTTCCCCTTCGCGCAGGCCTCGCGGTACGGGCGCGGGCAGGTCCTCGACGTGCGCGTCGAGTCGCCGACGTACGAGACGAAGAAGTACGGGGAGGCCGACCTGTTGCACGCCACCGCCGTGCGGGCGGGGGACGGCTCGGTCACCGTCTTCGCGGTCAACCGCAGCCGGACCGACGCGCTGCCCCTCGAAGTGGCGCTCGGCTCGATGGGCCTGACCGCCGTCGTGGAGCACAGTGTTCTGGCCGACGCGGACCCCGACGCCCGCAACACCCTCGACGAGCCGGAGCGGGTCGCTCCGCGGGTCGTCGAGGGGACCACGCTGCAGGACGGCACCCTGGGCGCGGTTCTGCAGCCGTTGTCCTGGAACGTGATCCGGCTCGCCTGACGGCGGGGTTCGGGAGCCGCGGGTCTTTCGCCGGGCGCGCTCCGAGCTGTCCTCGAAGGGCGCGCCCCGCGTCCTTCGTGGGCGCGGCGAATGGTCTCCCCCGTGGACCATTCGCCGCCGCACCGTACGGAAGGCGGGGCGGCCCGCTTGTCGCTGTGTCGACAGATCGGGGTGGCCTTCCTTCCTTGAGCACGTTAGGAGGCGACGCCCTTCGAGGACCACCGTGCACGGTGATCAGATTCGGCCGGCGGGTGTGCACGCTGTCCAGCTGTCACCCGCAGGGCGTGGACGAGGTCGTGGGTGCCCGAACCGGTGGTCAACAGGTCGCGGTTGAGGAGGCGTTCGGCAGCGCGCAGGTGGGCGCGGACCGTGTTGCGGCTCAGGCCCAGGTGCGCGGCCGTTCGCTGGGCGTCGGTGTTGGCGTCGAGCCAGGCCGTCACCGTGAGGTACAGGTCGCGGTGCCGGGTGTCGTGCAGAGGGTGCAGGAAGGACTCCGCCCAGGCCGTGGCGGGGGAGGTGCGCAGGAGTTCGTCCAGCGGCGGCGCGACCAGCTGGACGCTGTCGGCGGGGTCGGCCTGCGGGGCGGTGAGGGACAGGGCCAGGTCGAGTGTGGCGCGGGTGCGGACCTCGCCGAGGTCGATGCCCAGCGCCTCCTCCGCCCGGCGGCAGTGGGCCGTGACGGTGGTGCGGCTCAGGTGCAGCAGCCGGGCCACGCCGGACCGGGAGAACGTCACCGCCAGGCGGACGACGTCCACGGTGGGCTTGGGGGCGGCCTGCAGCGGCTCCAGGTAGGCGCGCGCCCAGGCGAGGGCCGCCCGGTGGGGCAGGACGTGCGCCAGGGAGGGCCGCCCCCGGTAGGCGGCCAGCCGGCCGGGTGAGTTGCGGGCGACGGCGAGGGCGTGCACGGCCTCGCCGTATGCCTCGGCCGTGGCGGCGAGCGGGTGGGGTCTGCTGACGCCCAGCGCGTACCCGGGGTTCTCCCTGACCAACCGGCGCAGCATCTCGCCCTGCTGGAAATGGCCGCCGGAATCCGGGTCGTCGGAGACGGGGCAGATCAACTGCTCCCTGAACACCGGGCAGTTCACCATCAGACCCGGGCCGTGGTAGCCCGACGGGTCCAGATAGGTCCGGGCCAGCCGGTCGCGGTCGGCGGGCGGGCAGTGCAGGAGATGGACCCGTACGCGCTCCGCGTTCAGCAGCGGCGGGACGTCACCCGTGGTCATCCGGCGCGCCAGGGTGACGTCCCCGGCCAGGAGCGCGGTCAGGACCGCGAACCGCAGCTGGGCCGCCTTCGCCTCGTAGCCGCGTGCGCCGGTGTCGGCCTCCGACGCGCGGCTCAGCAGGTCGATGAGGCCGCCGGCCTGCGAGGCCAGTGCGGCCGCCTCCCGTGACAGCGCCGACGCGCTGACGGTCACGAGCACCGGACGCGGCTCGCGCCCGCCGAACGCTTCGAGGCGTACCTCCGACTCGCCGACCCGCGTCGTGGCCGCGGCCAGCCGCCCGCCGGCCAGGCGCTCCACGTGCTCCGTCAGCGCGCCCGTCATCCGCAGGGGATACCCGGCCGTGGCCGTCTCGACCGCGCCGCCGGGGCCGATCCACGCGGCCTGTGCCCCGGTCCGCCGGGCGAGCAGGCCCAGCACCTGAGCCGGGGTCCCTTGCCGCCGCACGAGCCGCAGCAACTCGTCGAGCGCCTCCCCGTGTCCCAGCACCTCCACAGCCGCACTCACCTTCCCGGCACCGCGTCCACCGTCCGACAGCGGCACCCTAGTAGGCCGACCTGTGGCGTTCATGCCACAGCGGTCGGTGCCAGCTTCCGCAGTTCGTCCAACGCCGCCGCGACGGCCGGGCGTTCGTGGCCTCCGGCCCGGGTGCAGGTGAGGAGTTTGCGGTGCGGGTCGCCGGTGCACCGCACACGGGTGATCGGCAGGTGCGGGGTCAGGTGGGCGAGCCGCGGGATGAGCGCCACACCGAGGCCGTGCGCGACGAGGTGGGCCATGACGTTCCAGTCCCTCGCCTGGTGGACGACGTCGGGGGTGAAGCCCGCGGCGCCGCACGCGGACAGCACGTGCGGGCGGCAGGGGCTGTCCGGGACCTGCGCGATCCAGTCCTCGCGCGCGGCCTCCGCCAGGTCCACCCGGCCGCGCCCGGCCAGCCGGTGCGTGTCGGGCACGACCAGGTCGAACGGGTCGTCCAGCAGCGGCTGTTGGTCGAAGCGCGCGTCTCCGAGCGGCGGGTTGCGCGGGGTCGCCTCGACGATGGCGAGGTCGGTCTCGCCCTCGAAGAGCAGGTCGAAGCTCTCCGGGACCTCCGCCTCCTGGATCCCGACGGCGAGCCGGGGATGGCGTTCGCGCAGATGGGCCGCCATCGGGGCGAGCAGCACCGAGATCGCCATCGGGAAACCGCTCACCCGCAGCAGCCCGGCCGGAACGGCGTGGTCGGCCCGCAGATCGAGCTCCGCGCGGTCCCAGCGGGCCTGGATCGCGTCGGCGTGCGTGATCAGGCTCCGCCCGGCCGGGGTCAGCCGTACGCCACGCCCCTGGGGCTCCAGCAGGTCGACCCCCAGCTCACGGGCGAGCTGGCGGACCTGCTGCGAGGCGGCGGAGGTGGTGAGGTGCAGGGCGCGGGCGGCGGCGGTCACCGTGCCGTAGTGCTCGACGGCCCGCAGGACGTGAAGCCGGCGCAGATCAATCATGCAGTCCACGCTTCAAGGTCAGGTCCAGAAAGTCAACCTGGACGTACACGGTGGTGCCGATACACGCTGGAGGTGTCGCGACGGTCCGCCCGGCCACTCCGCACGAGAGGTGCACACAGATGACCAGCACAGCCCACGTCCACGCCCATGGCAGGCCCGACGGCGACGCGTGCCCGCACTGCGGCTGGCCTGACCGTGCCGAGCCCTTCCAGGTGCTGTCCCGGCACGGCACGGGGGCCGGCCTCACCGTGTGGACCCGCTGTGGGTGCGGCTCGCTCCAGATGCGTGTCGTGGACGCCTGCGGTGTGCGTGTCGCCTCCCGTAGCCGGCCTGCCGACTCCCGCAGCCGGCCTGCCGACTCCCGCAGTCGGACGGCCGGTTCGGGGACCGCCGGTGTCGGGTCCGGGACGGTACGGGTTCGGTGACTTCGCCGCGGGCCCGGTGGGGGCTGATCGCGCAGTTCCCCGCGCCCCTGAGGGACGGGGCTGCGCCCCTGTCCCCACGCCGCTGGAGGACAGGGCTGTGACCCTGTCCTCCAGGGACAGCCGGTGACCGGCGTGTTCAGCTCGGTTCGACGCCCAGGGTCAGGGTGCCCGCGTAGCCCGCCGTCGTCGAACTGCCCAGCGCGGTCAGGGTCAGCAGTCCGGAGGCGGCCCCTCCCTCGTCGTAGATGGAATCCTGCGCGAGGGTCGTCCGCGGCACCGTGTTGACCGCGTACGCGGGCACCAGTGCCACCTTCGCGGTGATGCTCTCGGCGAAGAACAGCTGCCCGGTGTGCAGCTCCTGACCGCCCTCGAAGGACCCGTCAGAGGTCAGGGTGACGTCGGTGTGCACCTTCACGTGGATGTGGATGCAGCGGCCCCGGTACCAGCCCGGGTAGACGCTGGTGATCCTCGCGACGCCGTCGGAGCCCGTGAGGACCCCGCCGCGCAGGAACGTGCCGTTGTCCGGCTCGTCGTGCCCGTTCCCGCCGACGAACCCGGAGTACTCGCCGAGCGCGTCGCAGTGCCAGATCTCCACCAGCGCGTTGGCGAGCGGGGCGCAGGTGTCGTCGTCGACGACGGTGAGCGTGAGCTGAAGCGGAATGCCGGTCTTGTCCTCGCTGATGTCGGCGCGGACGAGCTGTCCGTCGAGGTAGTAGGGGCCTTCGGTCATCTCCTTGGTGAGGGTGCAGACCGCCGCGGCGGCCGCTGGTGCCTGGTCGGCGGCGGTGGAGGCCTCGTGGGTGGTGGCTCCCACGGCCAGTGCGGCCGCCGTGGTGCCCGTGGCGACGAGCAGGGTTCTGCGTCCGATCGATGCGTCTGTCATGAACACGGCACCGTAGAAGCGGAATCTGTCGACGCGCTGTGAGTTGGGCAAAATGACGGTCCGTCAAGTCCGTTGTGAGACAGCCGGGGCGTCGAAACACTTTCGATGCTTCCCGGGGCGCGGGATGCCGCGCGAACCATTGACGCGCAAGGGGTTCGATTCTACGGTCCCGTTCGAAGTCATGACCATCGTACGGAATATCGAACAACTCCCCCCATGCGCAGGAGGCCTCGCGTGAGCCGCACCTCCGACAACCCCCGCCGCGCGAGCCGCGGAACAGTGCTTCTCGCCCTTCCCGTGGCGATCCTGCTCGCCCTCGTCCCCGGCACCGCCTCCGCGTACCCGAACCCGGGCACCGTCACCGGGGCGACCGTCGTCCACGACCCGACGATGATCCGGACCCCGACGGGCCAGTACCTGCTGTACGCCACCGGCGGCGGCCTCACCCACAGGACGTCGGGCAACCGGACGGCCTTCGCCGCGGGCGCCGACGCCTTCCGTACCAAGCCCGGCTGGTGGTCCCAGTACGGGACCGAGGCCTGGGCGCCCGACATCTCGTACCACGGCGGCAGGTACCTGATGTACTACGCCGTCTCGACCTTCGGCTCGAACAGGTCGGCCATCGGGCTGGCCACCTCCACGACCGGACTGCCGGGATCCTGGAGCGACCGGGGGACCGTCCACACGTCCACCACCTCCAGCGACCACAACGCCATCGACCCGAACCTCTTCGTCGACGACGACGGCAAGTGGTGGCTGTCCTTCGGCAGTTGGTGGACCGGGATCAAGCTGATCCGGCTCGACCCGTCGACCGGCAAGCAGCTCGCCTCGGACACCGTCCGCCGCTCGATCGCCTCCCGCCCCACCGGCACCAAGGCGGTCGAGGCCCCCACGATCGTCAAGCGGGGCGGCCACTACTACCTGTTCGCCTCGTACGACACCTGCTGTGCCGGCGCCGGTTCGACGTACAAGGTCAAGGTGGGCCGGGCCACGAGCGTCACCGGGCCGTACCACGACAAGAACGGCGTCGCCATGACGAACAACGGCGGCACGCCCGTCCTGGAGTCGCACGGCCGGTACATCGGCCCCGGCGGCCAGTCGATCCTGGCGGACTCCGACGGCGACCTGATCGTCTACCACTACTACGACGGCCAGGACAACGGGACTCCCCGACTCGGCATCAACCTACTGAACTGGAGCAGCGGATGGCCCGTCGCCTACTGACCCTGCTGGCCGCACTGCTGCTCGCCCTGTCCCTGGGACAGTCCTCGGCGAGCGCGGCCACCTTCACCAACCCGGTCAAGTCGGTGAAGGGCGCCGACCCCTGGATCTCCTACCACGACGGCAACTACTACCTGGTGACGACGAGTTGGACCGACGTCATCACCATGCGCAAGTCGCCGACACTGGCCGGGCTGTCGACCGCGCCCAGCGTGCAGGTGTGGAAGGGGGACGCGGCCTCGCGCTGCTGCAACATCTGGGCGCCCGAGCTCTTCTACTCCGGCGGCAGGTGGTACCTGTACTTCGTGGCCGGGCAGAACGTCTCCGACTACAACCAGACGCAGCGCACCCACGTCCTGGAGAGCGCGGGCTCCGACCCGATGGGCCCGTACACGTACAAGAACCAGCTCAACAGCGCCTGGATGCTGGACGCGAGCGTCCTGAACGCCAACGGGCAGCTGTATCTGCTGGGCAGCGCCATGGGCGGCGGGACCCAGAACCTCGTCATCGCGCCGATGTCCAACCCGTACACGCTTCAAGGGTCCTTCTCGACGATCTCGACACCGACGTACGACTGGGAGAAGTCGGGCGGGACGGTGAACGAGGGGCCGGAGGTCCTGCAGCGCGGCGGCGTGACGCGGATCATCTACTCGGCGAGCGGATGCTGGACGCCCGACTACAAGCTCGGACAGCTGACCCTGACCGGCTCGAACCCGCTCGCCGCGTCCTCCTGGACGAAGAAGTCCACGCCGGTCTTCCAGCGCAACGACGCCGCCGGGGTCTACGGGCCCGGCCACAACGGCTTCTTCAACTCGCCGGACGGCACCGAGAGCTGGATCGTCTACCACGCCAACGACAGTGCGGGCGACGGCTGCGACAACGGGCGCACGACGCGGGCCCAGAAGTTCACCTGGAACGCCGACGGTTCGCCGAACCTCGGTTCGCCGGTCGCGCTCGGGACGAGCATGGCCGGGCCGTCCGGGGAGCCCTCGGCCACGTCCACGACGTACACGCTCACCAACCGCAACAGCGGTAAGTGCCTTGAGGTGGCGGGGGGTTCGGGTGCCGACGGGGCCAATGTCCAGCAGTACGCCTGCAACGGCGGCAACCACCAGAAGTGGCGGGTGGAGGACCGGGGCGACGACACGAGCCGGCTGGTGAACGTGGCGTCCGGCAAGGTGCTGGACACGGCCGACTGCTCGTCCGCCGACGGGGCCGATCTGCGGCAGTGGAGCTGGCTGGACAACACCTGCCAGCGGTTCCGGTTCCTTGCCACGAGCGGGGGTTACGTGCGGGTGGTGAACCAGGCCACCGGCAAGGTCGCGGATGTCGCCGACTGTTCCGGGGCCGACGGGGCGGACGTCCGGCAGTGGACGTGGTTGAACAACACGTGCCAGCAGTGGCGGTTCAACGCGGCCTGACGGTCGGCGCGGTGCGGGTGGGCGGGGGCTGGACGCACAGTTCCCCGCGCCCCCGGAAAAGTGGGGAGCGGGCCCGCGCCTCCCCTCCGGGCGCGGGCCCGCTTGGTTCCCCGAGGCGGGCGGTGGTCAGCCGACCCGGTTGACCGCGCCGGCCGCCGGCCATCCGGCGCCGTTGGAGGCGGCGGCGGGCGCGTTCGGCCAGCCGGTGGGCTGCTGCGGCACCGGCTGGGGCATCTGCTGCTGTTGCGGCATCTGGGGCTGGGGGTACCCCTGTGGCTGCGGTTGGGGCTGGCCCTGGGGGGTCACGGCGGTCAGCCCACCGGGCATGCCCGTCGTGCCGCGCGTCTGGGCGGCGGTCAGCGGCTGGGGCTGACCGACCATCCCGTTCGCGGCGGCGACCAAGGGCTGCTGTCCGGGCATCCCGTTGGCCGCCGCGACGAGCGGTTGGGGCTGCCCGGCCATGCCGTTACCCATCCCGTTGCCCATGCCGTTACCCATCCCGTTGGCTGCCGGGGCGAGGGGCTGGCCTGCCATGCCGTTCGCGGCGGCGACCAGGGGCTGGGGCTGACCGGGCATCCCGTTCGCCGCGGCCGTGAGCGGTTGGGGCTGGCCTGCCATGCCGTTCGCCGCGGCGGCGAGCCCCGGGTATCCCTGGCCGTTGGTCGAGCTGACGAGGCGGTCGACCGCCGCCGTACCCGAGCTGTAGTTGGTCCCTGTGCTCAACTCGGGCACGGCGGCTCCCCTCCTGGTCCCGTAGAGCACCGATTCCAGGCCGGACACCAGGCGACGGACGTCGACCTGGGGGCGCACCACGAGCCGCAGGAAGCGGCTGGAAGAGCCGATCTTGTTGCCGCACTCGCGCACCAGGATCCGGTGCTCGGTGAGCAGCCGGTCCCGGACCACGGTGCCCTCGGCGCCCACGGGGAGGCGCACGAAGAGGAAGTTGCCCTGCGAGGGGTAGACGGTGAGGCCGGGCAGGGTGGAGAGCTGGCGTGCCATGTCGAGCCGGTCGCGGCGCACCATGTGCAGGCTCTCCACGTACTCGGGACCGTGGTCCCTGAGCATGAACACCACGGTCTCCGCGAAGGCGTTGAGGTTCCACTTCGGGAGCATCGAGCGGATGCGGCCGGCCAGACCGGGGTTGGCGACCATGTAGCCGAAGCGCACACCGTGCAGTCCGAAGTTCTTGCCGAGGCTGCGCAGCACGATGACGTTGGGGCGCATCACCGCCTCCTCGACGACGCTCGGTTCGTTCTCCGCGTCGGCGAACTCCAGGAACGACTCGTCGATGACGATGAGGTCCAGGTCCGCGAGCGCGTCACAGAAGGCCAGGATCGTCTGCTTGGGCAGGAAGCCGCCGTCGGGGTTGTTCGGGTTGCAGATGACGGCCGCGCGGGTCCCGCGGGAGCGGATGAACTGGATGTACTGCGCCGGGTCGAGGGCGAAGCCGTTGCTCTCCTGGAGGGGGAACATGTCAACGCGCTTGCCCGTCTCCAGCGGCTGGTCGGTCCAGCGGCCGAAGGTGGGGACAGGGATGGCGAGGGACTCCCGGACCAGCAGGTGGTCGATCCAGGTGATGAGTTCGGTCGACCCGTTGCCCATGGCCACGCACTGGGGCGGCAGCTGGAGCAGGTTGCACAGTTCCCCGGTGATGGTGTCCGCGCTGCTCGGGTAGTACGTGATGATGTCGCGCAGCCGGTGCGTCAGTTCGTCGAACATCGCCGGCGTGGGGAAGTACGGATTGCACGGGATGCAGAAGTCCAGCGGACCCGCCTCCCCGCTCTCGCGTGCCAGCGCGGCCATCGAGGGGCTGTGCGCGCCGGTGCGGAACAGCGAGGTGACATTGTCGGCCATGGACCCTCCGTCCTTGAGGGGCGGCCCGAGCGGGGATACGCGGGCCGCTCCTTAGTACGGGCGGCTGTGTGTCTCTGTTCAACGACTGTGTATCGATGTGGAAGTTGTGAACCGGCTGTGAAGGACGGTCACAGGTTGAACGAGTGGATCGTCGTCGACCGGTACGTTCCGCCGGGCCTGAGCACGGTCGTCGGGAACTCCGGGCGGTTCGGCGAGTCGGGGAAGTGCTGGGTCTCCAGGCACAGCGCGTCGCCCTGCCGGTAGGTGCGGCCGCCGGGGCCGACGAGGGTGCCGTCCAGGAAGTTGCCGGAGTAGCACTGCAGGCCGGGCTCGGTCGTGGCGACCTTCAGGGTGCGGCCGGACACCGGCTCGCGGAGGGTCGCGACGTGCTCGGGCAGCTGCGTGAGTCCCTTGTCGAGGACCATGTTGTGGTCGATGCCCTTGGCGTACAGGAGTTGTGGATCCGCCTGCCGCAGGTCCGCCCCGACCGTCTTCGGCCGACGGAAGTCGAAGGCGGTGCCCGTGACGTCGGCGAGTTCGCCGGTCGGGACGAGTGCGGCGTCGACCGGCGTGTAGCGGGACGCGGCGATCATCAGTTCGTGGTCGTGGACGGAGCCGCCGCCCTCACCGGCGAGGTTCCAGTACACGTGGTTGGTGAGGTTGACGACCGTGGTCCGGTCGGTGGTGGCCTCGTAGTCGACGCGCCAGTCGCCGTTCGCGGTCAGGGTGTAGGTGACCTTCGTCGTCAGCGTGCCGGGGTAGCCCATCTCGCCGTCCGGGCTGGTGCGGCGCAGGACCAGGCCCACGTCGGAGGCGGAGGTGAACTCCTCCACCTCCCAGATCCGCCGGTCGAATCCCTCGGGCCCGCCGTGCAGGTTGTTGTCGCCGTCGTTGACGGGGAGCCGGTGGTCCTCACCGTCGAGGGTGAACCGGCCCTTGGCGATGCGGTTGCCGTACCGGCCGACGAGGGCGCCGAAGTACGGGCTGGACGTCTCGTACGCCTCGACGGTCCCGAAGCCCAGCGAGACGTTGGCGTACCGGCCGCGCCGGTCGGGGAGTTCCAGGGCCTGGACGATGCCGCCGTACGAGAGGACCTTCAGCCGGGTGCCGCCGTTCTCCAGCGACCAGCGGTGGACCTTCGTTCCGTCGGAGAGTTCGCCGAAGAGTTCTTTCACCGGTTCCTGCTCTTCCCGAGACGTGGGTGGTTCCTGTCGCGCACACAGAAAACGGGGCCCCGCGGACCGTGTGTCCGCGGGGCCCCGTCCGCCTGTTACGAACCGACCTTGCGCTTGTTCCAGACGTCGAAGCCGACCGCCGCGAGCAGCACCAGGCCCTTGATGACCTGCTGCCAGTCGCTGCCGACGCCGACGAGGTTCATGCCGTTGTTGAGGACACCGAGGACGACACCACCGATGATCGCGCCGAGGACCGTGCCCACGCCGCCGCTCATCGACGCGCCGCCGATGAACGACGCGGCGATCGCCTCCAGTTCGAAGTTCACACCTGCCTTCGGCGAGGCCGCGTTGAAGCGGGCCGCGAAGACCAGACCGGCCAGCGCCGCGAGCATGCCCATGTTCAGGAAGACCAGGAAGGTGACCTTCTTGTCCCGGACACCGGACAGCTTCGCCGCGGGCAGGTTGCCGCCGATCGCGTACACGTGGCGGCCGATGACGGCGTTGCGCATCACGTAGCCGAAGCCCACGACGAGGACACCGAGGATGATCAGTACCACCGGGGCGCCCTTGTAACTGGCGAGCATCAGCGTCACGGTCAGGACGGCGGAGACCAGCGCCACGAGCTTCAGCAGGAACAGCTTGGCGGGCGGCACGTCGAGGTCGAACTCCTGCTGCCGCCTGCGGTCACGGACCTCCTGCAGCACCACGAACGCGATCACGGCGAAGCCGAGCAGCAGCGTGAGGTTGTGGTAGTTGGTGTCCGGGCCGACCTCCGGAAGGAAGCCGTTGGAGACCTTCTGCAGACCCTCGGGGAACGGGCCGATGGTCTGGCCCTCCAGGAAGATCTCGGTCAGACCGCGGAAGAGCAGCATGCCGGCGAGGGTGACGATGAAGGACGGTATGCCGAGGTAGGCGATGAAGAACCCCTGCAGGGCCCCCGCGGCGGCGCCCAGGAGCAGGCACAGCACCACGGCCACCGGCCAGGCGACGTCGTGGTTGACCATCAGTACGGCCGCCACCGCGCCCACGAAGGCGGTGAGGGATCCGACCGACAGGTCGATGTGGCCCGCGATGATGACGAGCATCATGCCGATCGCGAGGATCAGGATGTAGCTGTTCTGCAGCACCAGGTTGGAGACGTTGCGGGGCAGCAGCAGGTCGCCGTCCGTCCACACCGCGAACAGCACCACGATCAGACCGAGAGCGATCAGCATGCCGTACTGCCGCATGTTGCGGCGCATACCGTCGATCATCAGCTGAAGCAGGCCGTCGCCCCCGGTCGAGTCGCCCTTGCCGGCGGGCGCCGGCGCGGGGGACTTGGCGGTCACGTTCGTGCTCATCGGTCTTACCTCTTGTCCTTCGTCATCTGGCGCATCAGCACTTCCTGCGTGGCCTCGGCCCGCGGGACCTCTCCGGTCAGCCGACCGGCGGCCATCGTGTAGATGCGGTCGCACATTCCGAGCAGTTCCGGCAGCTCGGAGGAGATGAAGACGACCGCCTTGCCCTCGGCGGCCAGTTTGTCGATGACCGTGTAGATCTCGAACTTGGCGCCCACGTCGATCCCGCGGGTCGGCTCGTCCAGGATCAGCACGTCCGGACCCGCGAAGATCCACTTGCTGAGGACGACCTTCTGCTGGTTGCCGCCCGACAGCTTGCCCACCGGCTCGAAGACGGTCGGCGCCTTGATGTTCATCGACTTGCGGAAGCCCTCGGCGACCTGCCGCTCCGCGTGCTCGTCGACGACACCGCGCTTGGCGACCTTCCCCAGCGCGCTGAGGGAGATGTTCCGGTTGATGGTGTCGATGAGGTTGAGGCCGTAGTGCTTGCGGTCCTCGGTCACGTACGCGATCCCGTGGCCGACCGCCTCGGGCACGGTCTTCGTACGGATCTCCGTGCCGTCCTTGAGGACGGTGCCGCCCGCGTACCGGCCGTAGGTGCGGCCGAAGACGCTCATCGCGAGCTCGGTGCGCCCGGCGCCCATGAGCCCGGCGATACCGACGATCTCCCCGCGGCGCACCTGGATCGACACGTCGTCGACGACCTTGCGCTGCTGGTCGATCGGGTGGTGGACGGTCCAGTTGCGGATCTCCAGTGCCGGAGCCGTGCCCACCTCCGTGTCGTGCGGGGTGCGCTCCGGGAAGCGGTGGTCGAGGTCGCGCCCGACCATGCCGCTGATGATCCGGTCCTCGGTGGTCTCCGCGGCCTTCACGTCGAGGGTCTCGATGGACCGCCCGTCGCGCAGGATCGTCACCGAGTCCGCGACCGTCTCGATCTCGTTGAGCTTGTGCGAGATGATGATCGAGGTGATGCCCTGGTCCTTGAGACCCAGGATGAGCTCCAGGAGCTTGCCGCTGTCCTCGTCGTTCAGAGCCGCCGTCGGCTCGTCGAGGATCAGCAGCTTCACCTTCTTCGACAGCGCCTTCGCGATCTCGACGAGCTGCTGCTTGCCCACGCCGATGTCGGCGACGCGGGTGTCGGGGTGATCGCTCAGCCCGACGCGCCGCAGCAGCTCCGTCGCGTGCTTCAGCGTCTCGCTCCAGCTGATGAACCCGCGCGTGGCGTGCTCGTTGCCGAGGAAGATGTTCTCCGCGATGGACAGGTACGGCACCAGGGCAAGCTCCTGGTGGATGATCACAATGCCGTGCTGCTCGCTCGCCCGGATGTCCTTGAACTGGCAGGGCTCACCCTCGAAGAGGATGTCGCCCTCGTAGGTTCCGTGCGGGTGGACGCCGGAGAGGACCTTCATGAGGGTCGACTTTCCGGCGCCGTTCTCCCCGCAGATGGCGTGGACCTCGCCCGGTCGGACGCTCAGGGAGACGTCCGACAGCGCCTTGACGCCGGGAAAGGTCTTGACGATCGAGCGCATTTCCAGGACGGGTCCCGCCATGGTCGTGCCTTCCAATCCTTAGAAAACGGCGGTTACTTGAGGTCGCTTTCCTTGATGTAGCCGGAGTCGACGACAACTTCCTTGTAGTTGGACTTGTCGACGTTCACCGGCTCCAGCAGGTACGCGGGAACGACCTTCGAGCCGTTGTCGTAGGTCTTGGTGTCGTTGGTCTCGGGCTTCTTGTCGTTCAGCACCGCGTCGACCATCTTCGCGGCGACCTCGGCGAGCTTGCGGGTGTCCTTGTAGACGGTCTGCGTCTGGTCACCGGCGATGATCGACTTCACCGAGGCGACCTCGGCGTCCTGGCCCGTGACGATCGGCAGGGGCTTGCTCTTGGAGCCGTAGTCGTCCGACTTCAGCGCGGAGAGGATGCCGATGGAGATGCCGTCGTACGGCGAGAGCACCGCGTCGACCTTGGCGCTCTTGTACGCGGAGGTCAGCAGGTCGTCCATGCGCTTCTGGGCGGTGCCGCCGTCCCAGCGCAGGGTGGTGACCTGGTTCAGCTTCGTCTGGCCGGACTTGACGACCAGCTGCTTCTTGTCGATGTACGGCTGCAGGGCGTTCATCGCGCCCTTGAAGAAGTACTGGGTGTTGTTGTCGTCGTTCGAGCCGGCGAAGAGCTCGACGTTGAACGGGCCCTTCTTCGAGCCGTCCTTCAGGCCGAGCTTCTCGACGATGTAGCCGCCCTGCAGCTCGCCGACCTTCTCGTTGTCGAACGACGCGTAGTAGTCGACGTTCGGCGAGTTGAGGATCAGGCGGTCGTAGGAGATGACCGGGATGTCGGCTTCCTTGGCCTGCTGGAGAACGTTGTCGAGCGACTTGTTGTCGATCGCCGCGATGATCAGGGCGGAGACGCCCTGCGTGATCATGTTCTCGATCTGCGAGACCTGGGTGTCCGGGTCGTCCTCGCCGTAGGCCAGCTTGGTCTTGTAGCCGGCCGCCTTGAGGTTCTTCTCCACGTTGGCGCCGTCGGCGATCCAGCGCTCGGAAGACTTGGTGGGCATGGCGATACCGACGGTGGAGCCCTTCGTGTCCGCCTTGTCGCCGTCACCACTGCCGCCTTCGCTGTCCTGCCCACAGGCGGAGAGGGTGAGGGCGAGGGACGCTGCCGCGGCTATGGCGGAGAGGGCTGCCTTGCGATTGCGCATGATCATCTTCCTTGATGCTCTGGACGGGGCTCGGTCTCTGGAGGTGCGAGGAGTGGAGCGAAGAACGACCGAGAGAGGTGTGTGGGATTGTGTTCGGCCGCGTCGTCTTTTGTGAAGGGGGTGTGTTCGGAACGTTATGAGGGAATGTCAAACCGTTGGAGTGTTCCCGGCAGGCGCGAGCCGAGCGGCGCCATGTCGCCGTCCGCCCCGTGCCGGGCCAGCAGGTCCAGGGCGAGCCGGCCGCGCCGCACCCTCTCCCGTGCCGTGGACAGCGTCACGTCCCTCATGTGGTGGCCGTACGGGTAGAGCCCGGGAGCCTTGGACAGCCCGAACTTCAGGTACAGCGGCGCGCCGCGGCGGATCAGCTCGGCGACCTCGTACATGCGTACATAGCCTCCAAGATCGTCGGGCGCCTCGATGTACATGTCCATGGGGGCTGCGCTGACCCTGCGGATCTCCGTCAGGTGGTCCAGCGTGAGATCGCTGGGCACGTTGATGGAGTCCCCGCCGAGCTGCTCGTACACGGCGTACGCGGCCGGGTTGACCGGACCGATGAGCGCCGAGACCTTGAGCGTGGTGTCGGCCGGGATGATCCCGGCGACACGGGCCCTGTGCAGAGTCCACAGCACGCCCTCGTCAGCCACGAGGAGGCACTTTACGCCCAACTCCGTTGCACGGATGGCGTCTTCGACGCAGCCGGCCACCGCATCGTGACCGCGGGCGCGCAGACCGCCGCCCCGCGAGTCGGTACGGGTCGAGCCGCCGATGTCCCATGTGCCGCGCGGGCCGGTGAAGAGGCAGAGCTCGATGTCACGCTCCGCGGTGGACTCGACCATCTCGGTGATCTCGTTGTCGGTCAGCATCCAGACGCCGCTGCCCTGGCTGATCCGGTGGATCGGCACGTCGAGCCGCGAGGCCTCCTTGAGGACCACGGCCAGTGCCTCGGGCCCCTCGCACGAGGGGATCTCGGTGCGCCAGCGGCCGCCCTCCGGGAAGGCGTGCGGTGAGGCGTCGGCGGGGGACAGGGCGGGCGCGCCCAGGCCGAGCGCGGCGAGCGCCTGCTCACCGGGTCGACGGGCCGCCTTGGGAGAAGCGTCGGTCACTGGCTTTCCTTAGCTCTGGCGAAGTATGTGGGTGTTCGACATGCCGGACGTGGTTCGTGGCGGTGGATGTACGCCGGTACGGAGTCGTCAGGTACTCCGTACCGGCGTACGCATCGGGGGTCGGCGGCAGGGGCCCTAGGGCCGCAGCAGTACCTTGCCGACCTTCGGATCGCCGGACCCCACCAGCTCGATGGCGTGGGCGAACTCGTCCAGCGGCAGCTCGTGCGTGACCAGCGGAAGCGGATCGAGGAGACCCGCGCCGAAGACCCGCACCGTGTGCGCCCAGGCCTCCGGCGGTGCACCGAACACGGTGTGCACCTCCAGCTGCCGTACGACGAGGTCGGTGGGGTCCAGGCCCTCGGCGCCCGAAGCGGGGATGCCCGTGAGGACGAGCCGCCCGCCGCGCCTGAGCAGGGAGGCGGCGGTCGTCGCGGCGGTCGCCGACCCGGCGGTCTCGATCACCACGTCGAAGTCGTCGGGCAGTTCCTGGTCCCGGGTTCGGAAGTCGCTGGCGCCGAAGGTCCTCGACAGCTCCTCGCGGTCCGGGCGGGTGCCCACCACCAGGAGTTCCGAGGGCGAGCCCGCCTTCAGGAACTGCACGGCGAACATGCCGAGCGTTCCGGTGCCGACGACCGCGACCCGCTCACCCGGCCGCGCGTTCGCCTTGAGCGCCGCCGCCGCGATGCAGGCCGCGGGCTCCAGGAGCGCGGCCGCGGTCAGGTCGGCGTCCTCCGGCAGGACGTGCAGCAGCCGGGCGGGCAGCGTGAGCGTGGTGGCCATGGCGCCGGGCTGGGTGAAGCCCGTCTCCTCGTAGCCGGCCGTGCACAACGTTGTCTCGCCTTCGTGGCAGCGGTCGCAGACCTGGCAGTTGCGGAAGCCCTCGCCCACCACCTTGCGGCCCACCAGGCCCTCGGGGACCCCGGTGCCGACCGCCTCCACCGTGCCGGACCACTCATGGCCCGGCGTCAGCGGGTAACGGACGTACCCCTCGGGGCGGTTGCCCTGGTACACCTCGCGGTCGCTTCCGCAAATCCCGCTCGCGTGGACCCGTACGAGGGCCTCGCCCGCCGCGGGCGCCGTGGGCTCGTGGGGGGCCAGCCGGTGCTCGCCCGGCCCCTCGATCACCACGGCCTGTGCTGCGGCGCTCATGACGGCTCCGTGTCCGTGAGGCGGGTCGCGGCGCCGCAGGGGCGGTGGCCCCTCAGGTCCGCCGATGCGGCGCGAGGCCGGTGCGGCGCGTGATCCGTGCCGCGGGCGGTCGCCGTCACTTGTCGCCGCCCTTCGGCTTGCGCTGCTCCCAGCCGTCCGCCCACAGGTCGAAGCGGGCCTGCTGCTGCGGGAACTCCGCCGCCGCGTCCGTGTCCAGCTCGACGCCGAGACCGGGCTCGTGCGACAGCTCGAAGTAGCCGTCCACGACCTGCGGGGCGCCCTTGATCACCTTCTTGATGTCCGCGTCCGCGAAGTCGTTGAAGTGCTCCAGGATCTTGAAGTTCGGCGCGGTGAAGCCGACCTGGAGGGAGGCGGCGGTCAGGACCGGGCCGCCCACGTTGTGGGGCGCCACGAGTACGTAGTGGGCCTCGGCGGTAGCCGCCAGCTTCCGCGTCTCCCAGATGCCGCCGATGTGGCCGACGTCCGGCTGGATGATGTCCACGGCCTGGCTCTCGAAGAGCTCGCGGAACTCGATGCGGTCGTGGATGCGCTCACCGGTCGCGACCGGCATGTCGACCTTCGCCGCCACCTTCTCCAGGGCCTTCAGGTTCTCCGGCGGGACCGGCTCCTCGAGCCAGGCCGGCTTGAAGGGCGCGAGCTCGCGGGCGAGCCGGATCGCGGTGGCCGGCGAGAAGCGGCCGTGCATCTCCAGCATCAGCTCGGCCTCGGGGCCGATCGCGTCACGGACCGCCTCGATCAGCGAGACCGCGTACAGCGACTGCTCGTGGTCGAGCTCGTAGTGGCCCGTCCCGAACGGGTCGATCTTCAGCGCCTTGTACCCGCGCTCCATGACCCCCTGAGCGGCCTTGTGGTACGCCTCCGGAGTGCGCTCCGTGGTGTACCAGCCGTTCGCGTACGCCTTCACGCGGTCGGTGACCTTGCCGCCGAGCAGCTGCCACACGGGTACGCCGAGGGCCTTGCCCTTGATGTCCCAGCACGCCATCTCGATCACGGCGATGCCGGACATCACGATCTCGCCGGCGCGCCCGTAGTCGCCGTACTTCATGCGGCGCACGAGGTCCTCGACAGCGAAGGGGTCGGAACCGAGAATGTGGTTGACCTCCGCCTCCCGCAGGTAACCGAGCAGCGCGTCGGTGTGCCCCAGCATGCGGGTCTCACCGATGCCGGTGATGCCGTCGTCGGTGTGCACCTGGACATAGGTCAGGTTGCGCCAGGGCGTCCCGACCACGTGTGTGCTGATTCCGGTGATGCGCACTGAAATTGCCCCTTGTACTCTTCGGACCTGTTCGAAATTTCGTCACACGTTCGAAATCCTGGCGTGACAGTAAGGATGAGGCGGTGGCAGTGTCAATGGGTCGAACACATAACGGTTTCGACGCGATGCGCTGAGAAGGCGGCGAATGGTCCGGCGTGTCCTCAACTCGCCGCGCCGGAACGGGCGGTTCGCCACAGAACTTTCACAGGGCCGCCTGTGAACGTGACCTGCGCGGAGTTTAGTCTTCCGGCGTCATGGACTACTGCGACCCGTGCCAACGGCACCTCAATGGCGCCCTCGCTTGCCCGGGGTGCGGTACATCGGCCGAAGCGTGCCGGGAGTACGCGGCTTCCCTGAACGATCGTGAGAACGTCGACGAGCGCGACGAGCGCGGCGAGCGCGACGACCCGTCGGACGAGGGCGCCGAACCCGAGGGCGGCGCCGGTCGCCGGTCCGGGTCCCGGCGGCGCGGGAGCCGCGGG
>NZ_JAHRIB010000077.1 GCF_019090165.1 Streptomyces sp. BV286 | reverse complement strand
GCCAAGGCGCTCATGCCGGGCAAGGACCCGGGCGGCATCATCATCACGATGCTCATCGGGATCGCCGGAGGCCTCCTGGGCGGCTGGCTCGGCAAGGCCCTCTTCGGCGTCGACTCCATCGACGGCTTCTTCGAGATCTCCACCTGGATCGCCGCCATCGTCGGCTCGGTCATCCTCCTCGCCCTCTACCGGGTCATCACCGGAAACCGCCGCCGCAGCCACGCCTGACCCCACACCACCCCATCGGCTCCGCCCCACCCCAGGGCGGAGCCGAT
>NZ_JAHRIB010000076.1 GCF_019090165.1 Streptomyces sp. BV286 | reverse complement strand
CTGTCCCATCTCTCGGAACACCGGGTCGCGTGGAAGGCGTGAAGGGGCCACAAGTGGGCGCACGACACACACGTCCGGCGCCGTGTCCACGCCACGAGGGCGCCGCCCGGCCCCGAGAGCACTGGTACGCCCCGGAGACCCGGCCGCCGGACGGAGTCCGGCCCGCCGCCGGAGGCGGCAGAGGGATACAGCCCGGACGGCTGGGAGGCCAACCACGCGGTGCTGTCCCATCTCTCGGAACACCGGGTCGCGTGGAAGGCGTGAAGGGGCCACAAGTGGGCGCACGACACACACGTCCGGC
>NZ_JAHRIB010000075.1 GCF_019090165.1 Streptomyces sp. BV286 | reverse complement strand
CCATGACTGGAGCGAGGACCGGGCCCGGAGCTACCCAGAAGTTTTTTCCATCATCGAAAGGGACGTGAAGCCCGAACGACTCAAGAACAACAACCGTCAACGGCGCGAGATCTGGTGGCGGTTCACTCGTCCTGCAATGGATCTTTACCGTGCCATCTCCAACTTGGACCGTGTCCTGGTGGTAGCACTCGTCAGCAGAACGGTGATGCCAGCGCGTGTGGCCAGTCGGCAAGTTCTCTCGCATAAGTTGGGAGTCTTCGTCACGGCAGATGATACCGACCTTGCTCTACTCTCAAGTTCGATCCACTCGAACTGGGCTTGGCGAAACTCATCAACAATGAAAGCCGACCTGAATTATTCACCTTCCGACGTTTTCGAGACTCTGCCTTACCCTACTCCCACAATGCGAATGAAAGTAGCAGGGGCAGCTCTGGAGCGACTGCGCGCAGATGTCATGAGAGACAGAATTCTGGGACTAACGAAACTGTACAACATGATTCACGACCCTGTGGTCAATGATGTCGACATCGTGAATCTGCGGAGAATTCACGAAGAGATCGACGAAGTGACGGCCGAGGCGTACGGGTGGGATGATCTTGATTTTCGCCACACCTTCTATGAGACCTATCAAGGATATCGGTACGGCATCAGCGCTTCCACTCGAATCGAGACTCTTGACAGACTACTGGAGTTGAATCACAAGCAAGTTGCCTCTGCCCGCGCCCTGGCGATCAGTGAAGGTGACAACGCAAGTAGCGCTCGGCGGGCGAACAAGGCAGACGGAGGCGCCCAAGATTCGGTCCTGTTCTGATTCCTCAATCAGAACAGTAGGCCATCCCCTGTTACTTCGATTGATTGCGCCGCGCGCACCCTTCCGCCGACTCGGGGGGATCGTAGGGCAGCCTCACGCCCGTGTTGCACATGATTGAGCTCCAGGAGGCGATCCATTATTTCCCTTCCGAGAGTCGGATTGATCAAGAAGCGAGTACCTTGGCGAGTTTCATGGAATCCGTGATTCGGTTCGAGATCAGACCAGCCGTAAGCATGCACGATCGCCTCGTCGACTTGCCGGTGACTGCTACGCAAGGCTTGAATGTCGCTGCTAGATTCCGTCGGATCGTGGACGATCTTATACAAGCTTGTCAGTCCTAGCTTCCTCTCAGTCATAATCTCTCGACGCATATCATCGAGCGTCTGCCCGGCATCTTCCATTGCTGTTGTCGCAGTTGGCCGAGGCAGAGTCTCGTATACGTCAGACGGCGTATATCGAAGGTCTCCCTTGAGGCTCGACGCTCGCGCAATCGCCCAGGAGTAGTGGATACCGCTGCTGAGCAACGCTAGGTCCGCAAGCTGATCAGTTGCGAAGACCACAGTTTGTTCGCTGACGACTTGACCAGTGGGCACAAAGACCGGCAGCCCAGTCTTACTCACCCGCGCTACCACCAGGACACGGTCAAGCCCTTTGACCGCGCTGATCATAGCCGGTCTCTTTTCTGCGTATTGCCACCAATAGTCACGATAGCTCTTGCGGTTGTTCTTGAGTCGTTCGGGCTTCACGTCCCTTTCGATGATGGAAAAAACTTCTGGGTAGCTCCGGGCCCGGTCCTCGCTCCAGTCATGG
>NZ_JAHRIB010000074.1 GCF_019090165.1 Streptomyces sp. BV286 | reverse complement strand
GGCAGGTTGATGGATGTGTTGCCTGCGGGTGGGGTGATGGTGGCGGTCCAGGCCACCGAGGATGAGGTGCGTGAACTCCTGGACGGGGTGCAGGACGCCGGTATTGCGGCGGTGAACGGGCCGCGTGCGGTGGTCCTCTCGGGCAGCGAGGCCGCGGTGCTGCCGGTGGTGGAGGCCCTGCGCGAGCGTGGGGTGAAGACGAAGCGGCTGAACGTCAGTCACGCCTTCCATTCGCCGTTGATGGAGCCGATGCTCGACAACTTCGCCGCTGTGGCGGAGGGGTTGACGTTCAACACGCCGGCTCTCGGGGTCGTGTCGAACGTGACCGGGGAGATCGCTTCGGCGCAGGAGCTCTGCGCACCCGGGTACTGGGTGCGGCATGTCCGTGAGGCGGTGCGTTTCGGCTCCGGTGTGGAGGCTCTTCTGGACGCTGGTGTGTCGTCGTTCGTCGAGTTGGGTCCGGACGGTGTGCTCAGTGGGATGGCTCGTGAGTCGCTGGCGGAGGACTCGGATGTGGCGTGCGTGCCCGTGATGCGTCGGGACCGGGATG
>NZ_JAHRIB010000073.1 GCF_019090165.1 Streptomyces sp. BV286 | reverse complement strand
TCGGCCGTATCACCCTGGACCAGGACCTGATCCTGTACCTGTTCGGCACCCCCGGCCAGGACCGCTTCTGGTTCATGTGGGACGACCTGGTGCGCGGCGCGATCGGCGCGATCGTCCTGGTCGACACCCGGCGTCTCGCCGACTGCTTCCCCGCGGTCGACTACTTCGAGAACAGCGGCCTGCCGTTCGTCATCGCCCTCAACGGCTTCGACGGCAGCCAGCCGTACAACCCGGACGAGGTCCGGGAGGCGCTCCAGATCGGCCCCGACACCCCGATCATCACGACGGACGCGCGGCACCGGGCCGACGCCAAGTCGGCGCTCATCACGCTCGTGGAGCACGCGCTGATGGCGCGCCTGCGGTAGCCCGCGGCGCTTCAGCCGTACGAAGGGGGCCCTCTTTGGCAGAGGGCCCCCTTCGTCGTGTGCTCGGCACCGTCGTGCGTCGAGTCGTCGTCGAGTGCGGGTCCCGTCGTGGTTGCTCGCGCAGTTCCCCGCGCCCCTGAAAGACAAGAGCCCCGTGTCGAGTGCGGGTCCGTCGTGGTTGCTCGCGCCGTTCCCCGCGCCCCTCAAAGACAAGAGCCCCGCCTTCAGGGGCGCGGGGAACTGCGCGACCGGCCACGACGGACCCGCGGCCGAAGAAGGCCCCCACGCCCCACTGGCGCCCGCAGGCATGCCAAAGGGCTCCCTCTTCGCAGAGGGAGCCCTTTGGTGAGGCTCAGCGCCAGCTGTGGGGCGCCCGGAAGCCGGGCTCGCGCTCGAGGCGGCGCCAGCCGGCCTTCGCGCGGCCCCGGTGGGCGGGGGCGTCAGCCGGGGCGGAGGCGGCGCGAGCCAGCAGGATCGCCGTCACAGCGGCGACCTCCTCGGGCTCGGCGTGGCCCTTCTCGACGCGGATATCAGGAATGTCCATGGGTGTCAGTCTCCGTGAGAGAGAGGTCCGCGGGGTTGCCGCGACGGGTCAGGCGGGTTACTACTGCGGCGGGTTGCCGTGCTTGCGGGAGGGCAGGTCCGCGTGCTTGGTACGGAGCATGGCGAGCGAGCGGATGAGGATCTCGCGGGTCTCCGCCGGGTCGATGACGTCGTCGACCAGGCCGCGCTCGGCCGCGTAGTAGGGGTGCATCAGCTCGGCCTTGTACTCCTTGACCATGCGTACGCGCATGGCCTCGGGGTCCTCCGCGTCGGCGATCTGACGGCGGAAGATGACGTTCGCCGCGCCTTCCGCGCCCATCACGGCGATCTCGTTCGTCGGCCATGCGTAGGTGAGGTCCGCGCCGATGGACTGGCTGTCCATGACGATGTACGCGCCTCCGTAGGCCTTGCGGAGGATCAGCGAGATCCGCGGCACGGTCGCGTTGCAGTAGGCGTACAGCAGCTTCGCGCCGTGGCGGATGATCCCGCCGTGCTCCTGGTCGACACCGGGCAGGAAGCCCGGGACGTCCAGCAGCGTGATGATCGGGATGTTAAAAGCGTCGCACATCTGGACGAAACGCGCAGCTTTCTCCGACGCCTCGATGTCCAGGACGCCCGCGAGGGCCTGCGGCTGGTTGGCGACGATGCCCACCACCTGGCCGTCGAGCCGGGCCAGGGCACAGATGATGTTGCGGGCCCAGCGCTCGTGGACCTCCAGGAAGTCGCCGTCGTCGACGAGTTCCTCGATGACCCTGGTCATGTCGTACGGCCGGCTGCCGTCCGCCGGCACCAGGTCCAGCAGCACGTCGGAGCGGCGGTCGGGCGCGTCCTCGGACTGAGCGGCCGGAGGGTTCTCGCGGTTGTTCTGCGGGAGCATCGTCAGGAGGTAGCGGACCTCCGCGATGCAGGTCTCCTCGTCGTCGTACGCGAAGTGCGCGACGCCGCTCGTCTCGGCGTGGACGTCCGCGCCGCCCAGGCCGTTCTGCGTGATCTCCTCGCCCGTGACCGCCTTCACGACGTCCGGGCCGGTGATGAACATCTGCGAGGTCTCGCGGACCATGAACACGAAGTCCGTGAGGGCGGGGCTGTAGGCCGCGCCGCCCGCGCAGGGGCCGAGCATGACCGAGATCTGCGGGATGACGCCCGAGGCGCGGGTGTTGCGCTGGAAGATGCCGCCGTAGCCGGCGAGCGCGCTGACGCCCTCCTGGATGCGGGCGCCCGCGCCGTCGTTCAGCGAGACCAGCGGCGCTCCGGCCGCGATGGCCATGTCCATGATCTTGTGGATCTTCGTGGCGTGGGCCTCGCCCAGCGCGCCGCCGAAGATGCGGAAGTCGTGCGCGTACACGAAGACCGTGCGGCCCTCGACCGTGCCCCACCCGGTGATGACACCGTCGGTGTACGGCTTCTTGGTCTCCAGGCCGAAGCCGGTGGCCCGGTGCCGCCGCAACTGCTCGACCTCGTTGAACGAGCCGTCGTCCAGCAGGAGCTCGATCCGCTCCCGGGAGGTCAGCTTGCCCTTGGCGTGCTGTGCCGCGGTCGCCTTGTCGCTGGGGCCGCGAAGAGCCTCCGCACGGATCGCCTGCAGCTCGGCCACACGCCCACGGGCGTCCGCGGGTTCACCGGCCGAGGATTCGGTCTCGTCCAAAACGGTCATGTAGCGACCTTACGAAGTCCACCAAGCAAAGCGGGCCGTCGACTCCGTACAGTCTCCGGCCCGTTTTACTGGTACCCCTGAACAGAACCCCGGCGGCGTGCAGGCGATCCGACTGCTCAGGGGGTCTGCGGCTTGTAGGAGTCACACAAAGCCGTCAGCTGAGAGTCACCTCACATTCATGGGTGGCGCATGCCGTCCCCGGGGTGACAAGCAGCCTCAGCCGGCGGCCGGCGGCGAGCACCTCGACGCCCGGACCGACGCGCACGACCCGGCGTACGGGATGGTCCCAGACGACTTCCAGGGCCTCTCCGGTACGCGGCGGCTCGCTCACGCAGAGGGTGGCGGTACGGCCCCGGCGGCGTACGAGCACACTCGCGGGGGCGGAGACGGCGAGCGGGCCCACCGCGCCCGGCCGCCAGAAGTTGGCCGCGAGGAGCCCCGGCGCCGGTGCGGACACGGCCTGGCAGCCGGCGTCGTTGGAGATGACCGACAGCCGGCGCCGGTCCGCCGCACGGACCGCGACGGTGCGGGGCGAGGCCCCGGGGAACACGGCGTACGCGTACGTGGCGTCCACCGGGTCCGTGCCGTGGTCGAGCCAGAGCGTCTGCCAGCGGCGGGTCCGGCGTTCGGTGGTGCTGGTGGTGTTGATGTCGGACCAGGAACCGGTGCGGTCCTCGCGGAGGGTCCGCAGGCGCTTTCCGTCCAGGACGACCCATCCGCCGTGGCCTTCGAGATGCGCCCAGCCGGGACCTCGTACGAGGGTCTGCGTGCCGCCCTCGCCGAGGTTCCTGTTGTCGACGACCGTCTCGACCGGGACGCCGTCCGTGGCGGTGATCCCCGCGCCGAGGCAGATGACCGCGTCGGAGAGGCAGAACCACGACGTGCGGGCCTCCAGGGTCGACCCGAGGCCCTTCAGGTGCTGTCCGACCGCCGCGAGTTCCCCGTCCGTCGTGCCGCCGACCCAGCGCGTGGCGGGCCTGGGCTCGCCCCACTCGCCGCCCGCCCGGTCGGCGAGCCGCTTGGTGGACACGGTCGTCCCGGGGAGCCGGTACCAGTCGACGGTCGGCCAGAACCAGTCGGTGTACTGGTCGGCCCGGTACGCCCGGCCGGCCCGGTCGGCCTGGCCGGCGGCCCACCAGTAGAGCATTCCGGCGCCCGTGTGCCAGCCGCGCGGGTTCTCGCCGTTGCCGCACTCGTAGTGGGCGATGCGCTCGCTGGCCATGGCGATGTTCGCAGTGAAGCCGGGGCCGCGGTGCACGGCCCGGTCCATGGCGGCGAAGAGATGGTGACCGGCCGGTTCGGGGGCGGGCGGGACCGCCGAGCCCGCGACGGCGTGCAGCCGCGCGAGATCGGCCACTCCGAACTGACGTCCCGTCAGGATGGGCGTGACGGTGTCCCGTTCGATCCACCCCTTGATCCGCCCGTGCCAGCGGTCCCGCTCCTGGGCGCTCGCGCCCTGGGCGAGCAGCGTGATGGCCGCGATCAGCGCCTGGCCGTGGAAGTGGTCGCTGCGCATGATCCGCCGGTCGTCGCTCTTGAGGTAACCACGGCTGATGGCACGTCCGTTGACGCTGTCCATCATCAACCCGTCGTGGATCAGCGGCGCGTAGGCCTTCTCCACGCTGTCGAGGACGATCTGCCGGGCGGGGTCGGTCACCTCCCAGGGCGAACCTGCGAGCAGCGCGAAGAGGCGGCCCAGGCCGTCGAGCAGGACCTGTCCGTACGTCCCCGAGTACGCGACCCAGGTGTGCTGGACGAACGACCCGTCGGCGTAGAGCCCGTCGCCCTTCGTGACGTACGGGAAGACGGGCGAGAGCGCGTCCCGGGCGAGTGCGATCTTCTCCGGGGCACGGCCGACGATGCCGCGCAGGGCGACGGAGCGGCACAGGTCGACGCGGTTGGCTCCGGTCGAGATGCCCGTGTAGTCGCGGAGCACCGCGTCGGGGACGAAGTGGTCGACGGCGGCGCAGGCGGCGGCGACCTGTGTGCCGGTGAGCTCGCCGTACAGGGCGGCCACGATGTCCGTGAGGAGGCGGGGGCTGCCGATCTGCCACTCCCACCAGTTGCCGTACCGGGTGGTGGCCGGGTTGTAGACCGTGGCGGAGAGGTGGTCGAGGCCGCGCAGGAGGTCGGCGCGCAGGCCCGGGTCGCCGGTGGAGCCGGTGCCCTCCTGGACGTACGCCTGCGTCATCGTCCACAGCCTGCTGTAGCTCTGGGTGATGCCCGTCGGCGGGTCGTAGGGCTGCCCGGGCCAGAGCGAGGCGGCCGTCGGGGCCATGGACTCCTGGAAGCCGCGGGCCAGTTCACCGGTCTCGGCGAGCCGGGAGGCGTACGGTTCGGCGGCCGGGTCGTAGCCGGCGCCGAGCGCGATCTCCAGCCAGCGGCGCCGGAGCGTGTCGTACGCGTCGTCGTTCGCCGCGCGGGCGGGGACGGCGGGCGTCAGGAGCGGAGCGCTCGACGTGAGCGCCGCCGCCAGCAGGAACCTACGGCGGGTGGGAGTCCCGGAGCGGAGCTTCATGCGGGTCCTTCCTGCGGTTGACCGTGCTGCCTGTGGGACGGCGGTGCAGGTGGGGCAAGGCGATGGTGCACGAGCGCCGCACGTGTCCACCAGGGGGCCGCCGGACGACCTTAGGTGTAGACCAATGGCGACCGGGAGTAACCGGACGGATACTCTTCGGTTAAGGTTGAAACCCGTATGGAATAGGTCTATGGTCGTCGTAGTTGAACGTTAAACAGCTTCGGCGCAGAGCCGGGGCACGTCCCCAAAGGAGCTAGTCATGGGCATCTTCGGCCGCAAGGACACGAACGACACCGCTGCCGCGGCGACCACCGCCGTGAGCCCCGACCTGGCCGCCCTGACCGGCGACTACACGATCGACCCGGCCCATTCGACGATCGGCTTCGTCGCCCGTCACGCCATGGTGACGAACGTCAAGGGCGGCTTCGAGGACTTCGTCGGAAGCCTGCACCTGGACGGTGGCGACCCCTCGCTGTCGACGGCGAGCATCGACGTCAAGATGGACAGCATCAGCACCGGTTCCGCCGACCGTGACGGTCATCTGAAGAGCGCGGACTTCTTCAAGACGGAGGAGTTCCCCACGATGACGTTCCGCTCCACCCAGGCGGAGGCGCTCGGCGGCGACGACTACCGCATCACCGGTGACCTGACGATTCTGGGCACCACCCGGCCGCTCTCCATCGACCTGGAGTTCAACGGCGCCGCGAAGGACCCGTTCGGCAACGAGCGGATCGGCTTCGAGGGCAAGGCGGAGATCCTGCGCTCCGAGTGGGGCCTGACCTGGAACGCGGCGCTGGAGACCGGTGGCGTGCTCGTTTCCGACAAGATCAAGCTGAGCTTCGACATCTCGGCGATCCGGAACGCCGACTGATCCCCGTACCTGACCGGTCCGACTGCCGGGCCTCCTCCCGCCCGTCGAGTGCGCCCGCCCTCCGGCTCCCTGTGAGCGGAAGGCGGGCGCTCGGCCGTGAAGGGCCGGCCCGGAGACCGTCGAGGCGGGGCCGAGGCGGGGCCGAGGCAGGTCCGAGGCGGGCGGGACGGGCCCGGAGCGGAGACGGGTGTGGCGGGGCCGGTCACCTCACCGGCCGCCCCGCTTCCAGCCCGGCGACCGCCTTCCCCAGCCGGGCGGCCCGCACCTCGGGGGTCCTCGCCTTCAGCAGGCCCACGATGACCAGGTACCGGTCCGTCCTGCCGAGGCCGTCGAAGAAGGCCTTCGCGCGAGGGCTGCGGTCCAGTGCGGCGGCGAGGTCGTCCGGGACCGTCGCGTTCCGCTGCGACTCGTACGCCGCGTCCCACCGGCCGTCCGCCTGGGCGGCGGCGACCTCCGCGAGACCCGGGGGACGCATCCGGCCGGCCGCGGTGAGGGCCTCCACCTTGCGCACGTTGACCATCGACCAGAGGCTGCCCGGCCTGCGCGGGGTGTACTTCTGGAGGTAGTACGAAGCGTCGAGGCCCCGCCGCTGGCCGTCGATCCACCCGTGGCAGAGAGCCACGTCGAGGGCCTCGGTCACCGTGATCGACTGCAGGCCGGAGCCCTTCTTGGCGATCTTCAGCCAGACACCGCCCCTGAGGCCCGGATGCGCGGACACCCACGCGTCCAGCTGCGCGGTGTCCGTGAAGGTCCTGATCTCCACGCCGTCGATCGTGCCGGCACTGCCGAGGGTGTCATCCATGAGGACACAGTAGGACGGCAGTAGGACAGTTCCTGTCCTAGATGGCCCGGACGGCTGGATGGTCGGCCGGATGGTCTTCCGAACGGGTCGGGTTGGCCGTGCGGGAGGTCGGCGCTACCGTGCGCCGGTGTCCTCGTTCATGCAGCAACTCCCGGCCCTGATAGGCGTGGTCATCGGTGCCCTGGGCTCGTATCTCGCGATCGTGCGCGGCGACCGGGTCAGGTTCCGGCGCGAGCAGACGGCGCGGTGGGACGAGCGGCGCCTCGCCGTGTACTCCGAATACGCCCGGACGCTGAAGAAGACCATCACCCTGAACTACCGGGTCGCGGCCCACCTCGGCAACGACCCGAACCGGCACCCCCTGAGCCCCGAGGACGCGGCGCCGCAGCTGGCGGCCGCCCTGGACGCCCGCGATCCGGCCTGGGAGGCCCTGCTGATGCTCGGTGCGCCCGACGTGGTCGACCGGGCGCGCGAGTGGGTCCTCGCGGCCATCGAGATGGAACGCTTCCTGGAGGCCGGCGTCCACGACCCGGACGGCTGGTCGGACCTGCTGGCGCGTCAGCGCGTGGCCCGGGACCGGTACTACGTGGCGGTCCGCAGCGACCTGGCCCTTCCGCCGGGGCACTCGGGCCGGTGGTCCCTCGACCGGTCGGACCCGGGAGCGTGAGCCTGCGGACGCCCTGCGGCCCCGCCCGTCCGGGTGTCCCGGGGCGCCGGACACGGCGGTGACCGGGATCCTCCGTCATCGGGTCGGCTCCGGTAATCGAAGGACGCCGGTGGACGGAGGGCATCGATGGTCGGAGGGCGTCGGTGGTCGGAGGGCGTCGGTGGTCGGAGCGCTCCGGTAATCGGGTGGCCCCGCAAGGCCGGGGGTGACTAACCTGCCCCTCATGTCCAGCCCCGAGGCGTCAAGACTCCGGCCACCGGCTCTCCGGTGGCTGTTCGGGATGTCGGGCTGAAGCGTCGCGGTCGAGCGCGTCCAGGCCCCCGCCACTGTCACCGTCACCGGAACGCCGTGCAGCGTGCCGTGTCCATTTTCGGGTGTTACGTGTGTGCGGAGTCGTGTCATGCCATTGGGGCTATATCTGTTGGGGCTCGCTGTCTTCGCTCAGGGGACTTCGGAGTTCATGCTGTCCGGGCTCGTGCCGGACATCGCGCGGGACATGGGAGTGTCCGTACCGGCTGCCGGGTCGCTGACCTCGGCGTTCGCCGTGGGGATGGTCGTGGGGGCGCCCCTCATGGCCGTGCTGGTCCGGCGGTGGTCGCGGCGTGCGGCGCTGCTGGGGTTCCTGGGCGCCTTCCTGGCCGTGCACGTCGTCGGCGCGGTCACCGACAGTTTCGCGGTGCTGCTGGCCACCAGGGTCGTGGGCGCGCTCGCCAACGCCGGGTTCCTGGCGGTGGCCGTGATGACGGCCGTCGGCATGGTCGGGGCCGACGCCAAGGGGCGGGCCACGTCGGTGCTGTTGGGCGGGGTGACGGTCGCGTGCGTGGCCGGCGTGCCCGGCGGCGCTCTTCTCGGGCAGTTGTGGGGATGGCGGTCGGCGTTCTGGGCCGTGGTCGTCCTGTCCGTGCCGGCCCTCTTCGCGATCGTGCGGTCGGTGCCGGGCGGGGCCCCCGCTGCCGCGCAGGTGAGTGTGCGGAGCGAGCTGCGGGTCCTGCGAGCGCCTCGCCTCCAAGTGGCGCTGCTCCTGGGGGCGTTGGTGAACGGGGCCACCTTCTGCACCTTCACCTATCTCGCGCCGCTCGTCACCGGCGTCACCGGGCTGGGCGAGCGGTGGGTACCTCTCGTGCTGGCGCTCTTCGGGCTCGGTTCGTTCGCCGGGGTCGCCGTCGCGGGGCGGATCGCCGACGCCCGGCCCGGCCCGGTCCTCGCCGGGGGTGGGGTCGCGCTGCTGCTGGGGTGGGCCGTCCTCGGCCTGACCGCCGGGAACCCGGTGGCGGCGGTCGTACTCGCCTTCGTACAGGGCGCGTTGTCGTTCGGCGTCGGCTCGACGCTGATCTCGCGGGTGCTGTACGCGGCGGCCGGGGCGCCGACCCTGGCGGGCGGGTTCGCGACGGCCGCGTTCAACGTGGGTGGTGCGCTGGGTCCTTGGTTCGGCGGTGTCGTGATCGGGGCGGGCCTCGGCTACCGGTCTCCGGTGTGGGTCAGTACCGCACTCGTGGGGCTCGCCCTGGCCGTGGGCGTCACGGGCCTACGGCGGAGGGCCGTCGGGCCGGCTCGGGCATCATGGACCGTATGAGCGGTCACGACGCCCACGAATGGATCAGGGTCGCCGCGTACGAGAACGCGCCCGGGCGCCCTCAGCCCCTTGCCGCCGTGCGGAGTTGACTGCGGGAGCGCGGTGTCGACTGGATGCCGTTCGTGACGGACGAGGTGCGGTGGGACCACACGTGCGGGCGCGGGGAGGACGGGCGCCCGCGCGGGTGGTTCACCGTGTACGTGGCGGCGGACGCCCTGGGGCGGCTCGGACTGCATCCCCGGCAGGCAGCCTCCCGGATCGACGGGACCTCGCCGCCCGGCTGGTGGCATGCGGCCGGGGAGCGGTACGCGCGTGGGCGGGCTCCCTTGCCGGACCCGGCCCGCACCGGACCCGGACCCGGCCCCGGCCCCGGCCCCGGCGGGAATATCCCGGTGCGGGGCCGGTGGGCCGGGCGCTAGCCTCCGGGCATGACCTGGCTGCCCGCTGACTTCGTCCATCCCCTGCGCGTCGACGTGCCCGGTGGGCATCACCTCCGCCCGATCACCGGGGCGGACGCCGCGATCGACTACCCGACGGTGATGGGATCCCGGGAGCGGCTGTGGTCGGTCTTCGGGGAGGCCTGGGGCTGGCCCGCCGCCACGATCACCTTCGAGGCCAACCGGGCGGACCTGGAACGGCACGAGGCCGAGATCGCCGCTCACCAGTCCTTCAACTACGTGCTGTTCGACGAGGCGGAGACCACCGAGTACGGGTGCGTCTACATCGATCCGCCGGAGAAGGCCGGTGCCGACGCCGAGATCTCCTGGTGGGTCGTCGACGACCAGGTGGGGACCTCGCTGGAGCGGGACCTGGACACGTTCGTGCCGCGGTGGATCGCCGGGGCGTGGCCCTTCGAGCGACCGCGGTTCATCGGACGGGACCTGTCGTGGAAGGAGTGGCTGGCCCTGCCGGACCACACCTGACGGACCCCCGGCCCACACCTGTCGCCTCCCCGGGCCGCGACGCCCGCACGGACGACGGCACGCACACCGGCTCCCGGCTCCGTCCGGCTCCCGGCCATACGTTCCCCTACGCGTCCCGGGCCCTGAACGCCGCCGCCGCGACGAGGAGGGTGCCCAGCGCGTACGCCGCCAGGACGCCGAGGCCCGGCCACGGGCCGATCGGCAAACGGGACAGATCCTTCGTGGCCCGGATGGCGAGGCCGGCCGGCATGGGCGCCCAGCGTTCCAGACGACGGCTCCAGGCCGGGTCGCTCAGGAGGTCCGCCACCACCGGGACCACGTACAGCAGGCCGAGGCCCGCGGTGACGGCGCCGGTGCTGTCCCGCAGCAGGGCGGCCAGCCCGAGGCCCAGCAGGGTGATCAGGGTGAGGCAGAGGACCGAACCGAAGGCCGCGCGGAGGGTGGGTCCGTCGGCGAGGGACGGCAGCGGGTAGCCGGACTCCGCGGTGAAGACGTCACCGGGAAGGAGGAGCCTGCCGAGGAAGAGGGAGGCGAGGACCGCCACCGCTGCGGCCACCGCGGTCGCGGCGGCCAGGACGGCCGCCTTCGCCGCGAGCAGCGGCACCCGGTGCGGCATGGCCGTCAGTGTCGTACGGATCGTGCCGGTGCCGTACTCCGCGCCCATCGACAGCGCGCCGAGGGCCAGGGCCGCCGCCTGGCCGAGCCAGACACCCGTGAGGCTCAGCTTCACCGTGTCCTCGCGGCAGGCCTCCGCCGACGCGCAGAGGCCGGTGCCGACGGAGGCCGCCGCGGCCGCACCGACCGCGACCGTGAGAGCCACGGTGGCCGCCAGGAGCCACCAACTGCTGGGCACTGTACGGAACTTGGTCCACTCGGCGTGGAGCGGCCCGAGCACCGCCGGGCGGCTCACACGTCCCTCCCGCGCAGGCGCCGAACGGCCAGCGCCAGCGCCACCGCCACGTACGCGCACAGCACCGCCAGGCCGTTCCAGGGATCCAGGGGGTAACAGCCGCTCTCCGGCAGGCAGTTGTGGGCCACCTGCGGGTAGTAGGTGACCCCCTGCTGGATCGCGAACGCCGCCGCGGGAGTCAGCCGAAGCAGCCACTCGGCGACCGGCAGGGGCAGAGCGAACGCCAGGATCTGCGGGAGGATCACCAGGACCACCACCACCGTGATCGCCCCCGCGCTGCTGCGCAGTACCGCACCCAGGGCCAGGGCGAGGACCGCGACCAGCGACAGCAGGATCGCGCTGCCGACGATCGCCCGGGCGGCGGGTCCCTCCAGCAGGGAGAGGTCCGGGTACGCGGGAGGCCTGAACCCGTTGGAGCGCAGCCGGTCCTGCGCGAGCGAAAACGACAGGGCCGCCGCCACGAGCCCCGCTGTGAACGTCACTCCCCCGATCACCAGGGCCTTCGCCGCCAGGACCTGCCCCCGGCGCGGACTCGCCGTGAACGTCGTACGGATCATGCCCCGCTTGTACTCGGCGGTGAGGAAGAGCGCGCCGAGCGTCACCATGAACAGCACGCCGACGAAGACGCCCTGGAAGCTCATCTGGACGGTGTCACCACCGGTCTGGTCCGGGGCGATGTCGCCCTGCCCGGTGAGCGTGAAGCTGCCGCCGCCGGTGATCTGTGTGCTGCCGGGCACCGGCCGGGCCGGGCCGGACTCCGGGAGGTCCGGGTCCTCCGGATCGGGGGCGCCCACGTCGGTGCTGGTCCAGGAGGTGCCCGCGGTGGCGCCGCGCAGCCCGGCGTGGTCGAAGGCCGCGGTGGCGGTCGCGCTACCCGCGGTCTCGGAGGTGCCTCCGAAGGAGCGGCGCAGCGTGCGATGGGCCGGGGTGGCGACGAACAGACCCGCGCGGGCCGTCTTCGCAAGGTCCGCCGGGCGTACGGTCGCGATCTTCGTCCACCTGCGGCCGTCCGGCGACTCGTAGCCGGTCAGCTCCTGGCCCGAACGCGTCAGCCTGAGCCAGCGAGCGGTGGCGGACGACCCTGCCCGGTCGTGGGTGAAGTCCCACTGCATGCGGACGCCGTGGTCCGGCGTCACCATCAGGGCCACGTACGAACTGCCGGGTTCCGTACTCGACTTGATGATGACGCCGGCCTTCGCCCACGGCTCGGGAGAGCGGTCCGCCTGTCCCTCGACGCCGGACACGTGGACCGTGACGCTGCCGTTCCCCGTGAGCGGCCGGTGGACGAAGCGGAAGCTGTCGTCCACGCGGGTGCCGTCGGGCGCGAAGGCTGATCTGGGCCCGCCGTTGGGGTCGTCGGTGGTGCCGCTCGCGCCGAGCTGCGAGATGCCGACGGTCGCGGCGACCGCCAGCACGAGGATCAGCAGCCAGCTCTGCACGGTCCAGAACTTGCTCCACTCCGCCCGCAGCAGCCGGACGAACCCGGCCCGGCCCGGCTGGAGCCGGGAACGGTAGGGGGCGTGCGTAGCAGGCGCGGTCATCGTGCCACCCCGCCGTTCGCGGTGGAGGTGAACTCCGCGGCGTCGCGGGTCAGTTCCATGTACGCCTCCTCCAAGGTGGCCCGGTGGGCGCCCACTTCGGCGAACGGGATCCCGGCCTCGGCGAGGAGTGCCACGATCCGCTCCGACGGCAGCCCGGTGACGGTGAGGGTGTCCCGGCCGGTGACGGCGACCGTGCCGCCCCGGCCGGTGAGCAGTTCCATCGCCTCGGTACGCGCGCTCGTGCGCAGGGCGACGCGGTCGCCGGACGCCGCGGCCAGCAGGTCGGCGACGGCCGTGTCGGCGATCAGGCGGCCACGGCCGACCACCACCAAGTGGTCGGCGGTGTCCTCCAGTTCGCTCATGAGGTGGCTCGACACGAGGATGGCCCGGCCCTCGGCAGCCAGGCTCCGCAGCAGGCCGCGGATCCACTGGATGCCCTCGGGGTCGAGGCCGTTGACCGGCTCGTCGAGCAGGAGGACGGGTGGGTCCCCGAGGAGCGCGGCGGCCACGCCGAGGCGCTGGCGCATGCCGAGTGAGTAGCCGCCCGCCTTGCGGCGCGCCCCCTGCGCCATGCCGACCTGTTCGAGCACCTCGTCGACCCGGCGCAGGGACAGGCCGTGCGAGTGCGCCAGCCACCGCAGGTGGTCGCGGCCCCGGCGGGCCGGGTGCAGTGCGGCCGCGTCGAGCAGCGCGCCCACCTCCAGCAGGGGGGCGCGCAGGTCGTGGTAGGGGCGGCCGCCGATGAGGGCGGTGCCCGTGTCGGGGGCGTCCAGACCGAGTACGGTCCGCATGGTCGTCGACTTGCCCGCCCCGTTGGGGCCGACGAAGCCGGTGACCTGGCCCGGTTCGACCGTGAAGGAGAGCCCGTCGACGGCGACGGTCCGCCCGAACCTCTTGTGCAGGTCGAGGACTTCGATGGTTGCGTCCATGCTCAGCGAGGTTAGGGACCGTCCTTCGTGGCGTCGTCCCGGCCGCGAGCGGTCTTCGCCGCCCCCGGCCCGGGGGACGGTATCCCTCGTGTGGGGGACTCGCGCACGGCTGACCAGGGGGACGCGGTCCGGCGCCGACGACGGCACAATGGCGGGCGTGGACGAGAAGGACGAGGTGAGAGCGGCGAGGGCGGTCCCGGATTCCGCGGAACTCGCGGGCAGAGTGAGGCAGTTGGTACCGCTCCGTCGGAGGGCGTCCGGCGGCGGTCGGCTCCCCGCCCGCGGCCGTGCCGCTCGAACGGCCCGTGCCGCCCGCGCCCCGGGGGACGCCTCCCACGGCACGAGCACCCCCGCCCTCGCCTCCTCCACCGCCTCGGCCACCGCCTTCGCCTCCTTCGCCTCCTTCGCCTCCTTCGTCTCCTTCGTCTCCTTCGTCTCCTTCGCCGGGCGCTTCTCCGTCGTGCCCCGACCCTCCGCCGGTCCGGGGCCCCTCTCCCCCTTCTCCCCCCTCGTGTTCTCCGCCGGTCTCGCGCTGCTCGCCTGCGTCGAGATCCTCGTACGAGCCGCTGGCCTGCGCGGCAACCTCGCGCTCGCCGTGCTGCTCACCCTGTGCACGACCCTGCCGGTGGGCCTCCTCCTCGCGCCGGAGCGCGGTGCGGGCACCCGCAACGCCGCCGCGATCGCGCTCACGACCGCCTGCGTCCTGGCCCTGGAACCCTTCCACGTCCTGACCCTCTCGGGATCGGTGGCCCAGCTGGCGGCCGTCCACCTGCTCGGACGGGCCGGGGCTTCCCTGCTCAGCGGCCTCCTCGTACTCCCGTACGTCGGCCTGGCCGTGGCGGCCGCCGCGGGCTCCGGCGGCTCCACCGTCCGCGTCGTGACCGTCCTGCTCGCCACGCTCGGCTCCGCCGCCGCGGCCACCGGCATCACCCGGCACGTACGGACCACGGCACAGGCCAACAGTGCGACGGAGCAGGCCTTCGCCGACACGCTCCTCGAGCACGCCGCGCGGGGCGAACGGGCCCGTATCGCGCGGGAGTTGCACGATGTCGTCGCGCATCACATCTCGATGATCGCCGTGCAGGCCGAGACGGCACGGCTGACCACGCAGGGGATGCCCGCCGACGGCGCGACCCGGCTGCTGGCCATCGGGGACACCGCGCGGGCCGCGCTGACGGAGATGCGGCGGCTGCTCGGGGTGCTGCGCGAGGACGCGGACGCGGGAGTCACCCGACGCCCCCAGCCGGGCTTGCGCCAGCTGATGGAGCTGATCGACGAGTCCCGGGACGCCGCGGGTTCCGGCACCCGGCTGATCGTCAGCGGCACGGTCGCGCCGCTCGACCCGGGGATCGAGGTCACCGCGTTCCGTATCGTCCAGGAGGCGCTGACCAACGTCCGCCGGCATGCTCCCGGAGCCGCCGTCGACGTCGAACTCCGTTACGGAAAAGACGACTTGGAGATCCGTGTGCGCGACAACGGCCCGGGCCCCGGGCCCGGCGCCGGTCCCGGGTCCGGTCCCGCCCACGCCGCGGACCGGGCGGGGCACGGCCTCCTCGGCATGCGGGAGCGGGCGGCGACCGTGGGAGGCACCCTACGCACCGGGCCCGCACCCGGTGGCGGCTTCATGGTCGAGGCACGGCTCCCGACACGGGCGGAGGCCCTGGCGTGACAGACCCCGCAGGAACCACCGCGCGGCGTTCCACGGCAGCCGCCGTGCCGGGCTCCGCGGCAGCCGCCCCGCCGGATTCCGGAGCGGCCGCCGAGGCTCCCGGACCGGCCACCGAGGGCGGGCCCGTGCGCATCGTCGTCGCCGACGACCACGAGGTCGTCCGGGCCGGATACGCCGGACTCCTCGCCACCCAGCGGGACTTCGAGGTCGTGGGCACCGCCCGGGACGGCGCCGAGGCGGTCCGCGTGTGCCGCGAACAGCGGCCGGACGTGGTGCTGATGGACGTACGGATGCCGGTGACGGACGGCATCCAGGCCACCGCGGAGCTGATGCGCCGGGCCGAACCCGCCCACCCGCCCCGCGTGTTGATCCTCACCACCTTCGACCTCGACGAGCACGTGTACGACGCCCTCACCGCCGGGGCGAGCGGCTTCCTCCTCAAGGACGTCACCGCGGAGCGGCTCTTCGACGCGGTGCGGGTCGTCGCCGCCGGGGATGCCCTGCTGGCGCCGGCCGTGACCCGCCGGCTCATCGCGGAGTTCGCGCGGCTGAGACCCCGTGCGCCGGACCGGCCGGACGGGGACGCGCTCGCCGCCCTCACCCCCCGCGAGACCGAGGTGCTGCGACTGCTCGCCGAGGGGCTGTCGAACCCCGAGCTCGCCGGACGCCTCCACGTGGGCGAGGAGACGGTGAAGACCCACGTCAGCCGGGTCCTGGCGAAGCTCGGACTGCGCGACCGGACGCAGGCCGTGGTCATGGCGTACGAGACGGGTCTGGTCGTGCCGCGGTCGGGGAGCACCGGCTGACCGGATAGGAGCGGCTGGTTCCCACCCCTTGTGGCGGCGCTCACAGCGTTCGCATAATCCCTCAACAGAAAATGACCGGCTCATGCCAGGTACGACGTGACTTTTTCTTCTGGATTTGGCATGCGCCTGTCACTTCCACCCCCCACGGAAGGCATCACGTTGAAGAACCTCCTCAAGACGCTCAAGAGATGCGCGGTCGCCGGCGCGGCCGCCCTCGCGGTCGTCAGCCTTCAGCCCGTCTCCCCCGCGCAGGCCGCCCCGGCGCCGGTCGTCGGCGGAACCCGTGCCGCGCAGGGCGAGTTCCCGTTCATGGTCCGGCTCTCCATGGGCTGTGGCGGCGCGCTCTACACCCAGCAGATCGTGCTCACCGCCGCGCACTGTGTGGGCGCCACCGGCAACAACACGAGCATCACCGCCACCGCCGGCGTCGTGGACCTCCAGTCCACCGCCGGCCGGGTCCAGGTCAGGTCCACCAAGATCTACCGGGCCCCCGGCTACAACGGCACCGGCAAGGACTGGGCGCTCATCAAGCTCGCGCAGCCCATCAACCTGCCGACGCTGAAGATCGCCACCACCACGCAGTACAACACCGGCACCTTCACCGTCGCCGGATGGGGTGCGGCCCGGGAGGGCGGCGCCCAGCAGCGCTACATGCTGAAGGCCAACGTGCCGTTCGTCAGCGACGCCACCTGCCGCTCCTACAGCGGGTACAGCGGTCTCGTCGCGAACGAGGAGATCTGCGCCGGGTTCGCCGCGGGCGGCGTGGACACCTGCCAGGGCGACTCCGGCGGCCCGATGTTCCGCAAGGACAACGCCAACGCCTGGGTCCAGGTCGGCATCGTCAGCTGGGGCATAGGCTGCGCCGGGGCCAATGCCCCCGGTGTCTACAGCGAGGTCTCGACCTTCTCGTCCGCCATCGCGTCGGCGGCAGCCACACTCTGACCCCCGGGACGGGGGCGCGGGGGACGCGCCGCGATACGCCTCGCACCCCGAGCCCCGTCCCGCTCAGCTCAGCTCAGCTCAGCTGAATGACCACGACGCCTTCGGGCCCGGCGCCAGAACCGCGCCGGGCCCGAAGGCGTGTCGTACTCCGGCCGCCCGAGTCGCGGACCGCCGGGCCGATGCGGGAGGGCTCAGAAACCCCCGCCGAAGTCCCCGCCCCCGCCGAAGTCTCCGCCGCCCCCGAAGTCGCCTCCGCCGAACCCTCCGCCGAAGTCGTCGGAGTTGAAGTCGGCACCGGACGTGTCCCCGCCCTCGTACCCTCCACCGCCGAAGTCCCCGTACCCGGAGCCGTAGTCGGCCGCGTACGCCGGCCCGGCCATCATGGAGCCGAGCATCGTGCCGACGAGCAGGCCCGGCAGGATGCCTCCGCCGAAGTAGCCGCCCGCCCAGGGGCCGTACGCCGGGCCCGCGTCCCAGTAGGGGCGGCGGCCCGCGTCCGTGTCGACCTCCCGGACGGCGGGGTCGTGGCCGTCGTCCAGCCGGGTCCGGTCCGCGGCGCAGACCGGCACCTCGCGGGTGGCCCCGCCCGGCGGCGTCCAGGTGGCGTCGGCGACCGACGGCCCGTGGCGCGGGTCGAAGAAGCAGGGCGCCCGCCGCTCGGGGACGGGCGCTCCCTCGCGGCGCGCGGCGAGCACGGCGAGGGAGAAGCGCCCGTCCTCCAGGGACTGGGTGACGGCCCGCACCTCCTCGGGGCGGGTGGCCGCCGCCATGAAGGACTTCGCCTTGTCGTACGCGTCGAGGGCACGCTCGTAGTCGGCGCGCATCGCGTCGTCCGCGCCGGGCTCCGCGGGGTGGAAGTCGAGCCGGTCGAGTTCCTCGCCGAAAGCGGTGATGTCCTCGTCCACGACGACCCGCAGCTTGTCGAGCGCGGCCCGCCGCTCCGCGTCCTTCCTGCGGCGGTTGCGCCGCACGAGGGTGTACGCGCCGGCGCCGCCCGCCAGGGCCACCGCGCCGACCCCGATCAGGGCGCCGGTGTCGACGCCGCCACCGCCCTCGCTCCAGCCGCTGGGCGCGGAGCCGCCGACGTTGGCGAGGGCCCGGTCCGTGAAGTCGTCCAGCTGGGCCTTCGTGCTCTCGCCCTGGACGCTGGTCACAAGGTTGCGTACGCCGTCGACCGGCAGGACCGAGGAGTCGGCCTTCGCGTCGAAGTCGTCGCCGACCCGGACCGCGTACAGGCCCGTGATGCCGGTGGCGGTGCGCAGGTTCCGGAAGAGGTTCTCCTTGGGGAAGTCCGCGGGGAGCACGGCGACGAAGACCGGCTTGTCCGCCCGCTCGATCTTCTCGGCCAGGGCGTCCGCGTCCGCGTCGGACAGCTGCCCGGACAGGGACGGATCGACGTACACGGGACTCTCCCGCAGGGCGTCCGCCACCGTCGAGACGTCCGTGGCGGCGCGGGCGTCCGTGGCCCCGACGGACAGCACCGCCAAGGCCGCGAACGCGATCAGGAGTACGGACAGTCCTCGTGTCAGTGCGGCCTTCATACCTTCGAAGCTACTCCTGGCCGCCGCTTTTGGCGGCCCGCCCCTCCTGTCCGTTCCGCCGCCGCCCCCGCGGGCCTGCCCCTGTCAGGACTCCGGCCCAGTGGGTGCCGCGCGCCGCGCGGTGCGCGGCACCCACCGGGAGCCCGGTCAGGCCGCCGAGTACGCGGCCGTCAGCTTCGCCACCGCCTCCCCGTACCGCCCGGTGAGCAGCAGGTGGTCGGCATCGGCGAAGGGCTTCGCGACCGCGGCCGTGATGTCCTGGCCGACCTTCTGCTGGACGAGCAGCCGTGCCTTGGTGACGATCACGCGGCCCGCCTCCTGTGAGCCGGTCCTCTCGGCCAGGGCCGCGGCGACGGCGAGGGCCTTGAGCGTGGTCCGGCCGCCCTCCGGCACCTTGGTCCGTGTCGTGAGGCCCCACCCGTACGGGAACTGCGGGTCGTACGAGGCGTCGCCGACGTTGATGGGCAGCTGGGCCTGCGACTTCGGCCAGGTGACGGGCAGCTGTCCGCTGAAGGCCCGCTTCCCGTAGAGGACGTCCGCGACGCCGTCGCCCTCCGAACCGGGGAGCCACGAGGCGACCAGGGCGTCGATGTCGCCGAGCTGGTCGCCGACGAGCTGCGGCCTGCCGGAGACGATGAGCACCGCGCACTTCATGGCGCCGCACACCGTGTCGACGGCGGCCCGGTCGGCGGCGGAGAGCAGCAGGTCGTGGCCGTTGCCGACGTCTCCGACGCCTTCCGCGTACGGGGTCTCGCCGACGACCACGACTCCCACGTCGTGACCGTCCGTCGGCGCGGTCGCCTCCTTGGAGTACGTGACCGGGCCCCCGGCCCTGCGCATCCCCTCCAGGATCGTCGTCCCGTCCGTGGTCTTCCCGGACGAGCCCTGCCAGGTGATGGTCCAGCCGCCGCTCTGGTTGCCGATGTCGTCGGCGTTGGACCCGGCGACGTAGACCTTCTGCGACTTCTTCAGCGGCAGCACTCCGCCCGCGTTCTTCAGCAGGACCTGCGACTTCGCGGCCGCCTCCCGGGCCACGGCCCGGTGCTCTGCCGAGCCGATCGCCGAGGCCCCGCTCGTGTCGGCGTACGGCTTCTCGAAGAGGCCGAGCCGGAACTTCTGCGTGAGGATGCGGGACACGGCGTCGTCGATCCGCTTCCCGGTGATCCGGCCCGCGGTCGCCTCGTCCGTCAGCGTCCTGTGGAAGTCCTTGTACGCGTACGGGACCATGATCATGTCCAGGCCGGCGTTGACCGACGTACGGACGTCGCTCGCGTAGTCGCCGGGGATCTGGTCGATGGCCTGCCAGTCGCTGATCACGAAGCCGTCGAAGCCCATGCGGCCCTTCAGCACGCCGTTGATCATCGCCGCGTCGGCGTGCATCTTCACGGGCCCCTCGGCGTCGCCGAGGACGTCGAGCGAGGAGTAGGAGGGCATGACCGTGCCGACGCCCCGGTCCACGGCGTCCTGGTAGGGCGCGAGGTGGACGGCCTCCAGTTCCTTGCGGGTGACCTTGGTGATGCCCTGGTCGATGGTGTACGTGCCGGTCGTGGACGAGCCGTACTCCGTGCCGCCGTCACCGACGAAGTGCTTGGCGGTGGCGAGGACCTTGTCGTTCCTCTTGAGGTCCTTGCCGCTGGGCGCCCCCTGGAAGCCCTGGATGACGGTCTCCATGGACTCGACGAGCGCCGGGTCCTCGCCGAACGACTCGTACGTCCGGCCCCAGCGGTCATCGCGCGTCACGCACAGGCAGGGCGCGAAGTCCCACGGGATGCCGGTGGCGCGGACCTCGGCGGCGGTCACCCTGCCCGTCTCGTGGGCGAGTTCGGGGTCGCGCGACGAGCCGATGCCGATGTTGTGCGGCATGATCGTGGCGCCGACGAGGTTGTTGTGGCCGTGCACCGCGTCCACGCCGTAGATCAGCGGGATCTGGAACCGTGTGGCCTGCGCCCGGAGCTGGAAGCCGTCGATCATCTTCGCCCAGGCCCCGGCCGTGTTCGGGGTCGGCGTGGAGCCGCCGCCGGAGAGCAGTGAGCCGAGGTCGTACGCGGCGATGTCGCCCGGCGCGGTGAGCGCGCCGCGCTCGGCCTGGGTCATCTGCCCGGCCTTCTCCGCGAGGGACATCCGGGAGAGGAGGTCGGCGACACGCTTCTTCACGGGCAACTTGGCGTCCAGATACGGCAGTCCGTGGGCGTCGACGACCACCTGCGGGTTCTCGGCGGGCGGCTTCGCGCCGGTGACCGTCAGTTTCAGCGGGACGGTCTCGGCCGACTCGTCCGCGCCGTCGCGCAGGGTCGCCACCGTCACGGTCCGCGAGGTGCCGGAGGCCGTGCCCGCGGGGAAGGTGAGCTCGCCCTCGACCGGGGTGAAGTCCTTGCCGGGCTCCCCCGTGCCGCCGGCCGTCTCGTACGCGACGGTGACCGGCTCCTCGATCGGCGCGGAGCCGGTGGTGGCGACGGTGATCTTCACCGAGGCCGCGCGGCCCTCCTTCACGGGGTACACGGCGGCGTCCGTGACCACGTTGGCCCGCAGCGACTGGTCGGCCCTGCCGTACAGCTCCACGCCGTCCATCGCGAACCGGTCCTTGACGCCGACCGGGAGTGTGAGCGCGTACCCCCACATCTCGGTGAGGCCGAGGACCTGGTCGATGCCGCCGACGGGTTGGTAGTCCGTACGGTAGGTGAAGTCGGTGAAGGGGATCTCCAGCTGCTTCCAGCCGGTGAAGTCGTCGGTGAAGGACGTCGTCCACAGCTCGGAGGCCTCGCCGTTGGCGCCGCCGTCCTTGAGCTCGAAGTTGACCTTCTTGCCGTTGTCGCGGCCGTCCCACCAGAAGCGGATGCCCTTGCGCGCGGACCAGTCGTGGGCAGGCGCGTCGAAGGCGAAGTCGTGGGTGAAGCCGCCGTAGCCGCTGATGTCGTACGTGCCGGCGAGGACCTTGTCGCCCTGCGGGGCGTCGTCGCGGGCGGCGAGTTCCAGGGTGGGCGGGTCGTCCGTGTCGCTGCCCCAGGTGAAGATGCCCTCGGCGGGCGGGTTCGCGAACGGCACCTCGCCCTCGAAGTTGTCGACGGGGGTGGGTGCCGGGTCGGCCGCTCCGGCGGCGGGTGCCGCAGTGGCGAACGGGAGCAGACCGGTGAGCAGGGTGGCGGAGACGAGCAGGGCGGTTCTTCGCATGGACCTTCCCTCGGCTCTCGTAAGTCTTGTTGCCTCATGTCTGAGTTCTCGTACGACTTAGATCACGCCGTGAGTCAACTGGTGCCCCGAGGAGCCGTCAAGAGTTCACGCCAGAACCGGTTCGACGGCAACTCCCGCCGGAATCCGGCCGGTTGTCGTTCAACCTGTGAACGCCGCGGGCCACGGCGGGGGTTGCCCTGCCCCCGCCGCCCTCGCCGCCACCGGCCGTTCCGTCACCGCTCGGGGACACCGTCCGCGATCCCCCGCCCCGGGGGCACCCGGCACCGGGTCACTCGGCCGGTTCGACCCCGGCCCGCAGGAGCCCGTACGTGTAGGCGTCCTCAAGTGCCTGCCAGGACGCGGCGATCACGTTCTCGGCGACGCCGACCGTGGACCACTCGCCCGCGCCGTCGGACGTGGAGATCAGGACCCGCGTCGTGGACTGCGTGCCGTGCTTGCCCTCCAGGATGCGGACCTTGTAGTCCACCAGCTCCAGCTTGGCGAGCTGCGGGTACAGCTTCTCCAGGGCGACCCGAAGGGCCCGGTCGAGGGCGTTGACGGGACCGTTGCCCTCCGCCGTGGCGACGATCCGCTCGCCCTTGGCGAAGAGCTTGACCGTGGCCTCGTTGGCGTGGCTGCCGTCGGGACGGTCCTCGACGATGGCGCGCCAGGACTCGACCTCGAAGTACCTGCGGGCCCTGCCCTCGACCTCCTCCCGGAGCATGAGCTCGAAGGAGGCGTCCGCGGCCTCGTACGTGTAGCCCTTGAGCTCGCGTGCCTTGACCCGGTCGACGACGCGGCCGATCAGCTCGCGGTCGCCGCCCAGGTCCACCCCCAGTTCCTTGCCCTTGAGCTCGATGGAGGCGCGGCCCGCCATGTCGGAGACGAGCATCCGCATGGTGTTGCCGACCTGCTCGGGGTCGATGTGCTGGTACAGGGCAGGGTCGATCTTGATGGCCGACGCGTGCAGGCCGCCCTTGTGGGCGAAGGCCGAGACTCCGACGTACGGCTGGTGCGTGGACGGGGTGAGGTTCACGACCTCGGCGATCGCGTGCGAGATACGGGTCATCTCGGACAGCGCGCCCTCGGGAAGGACCTTCTTGCCGTACTTGAGCTCAAGGGCCGCGACGACCGGGAAGAGGTTCGAGTTGCCGACGCGCTCGCCGTAGCCGTTCGCCGTGCACTGGACGTGGGTCGCGCCCGCGTCCACGGCGGCGAGGGTGTTCGCGACGGCGCAGCCCGTGTCGTCCTGGGCGTGGATGCCGAGGCGCGCGCCGGTGTCGGCGAGGACGGTGGCGACGACGGCCTGGATCTGGGCGGGCAGCATGCCGCCGTTGGTGTCGCACAGCACCACCACGTCGGCGCCGGCCTCCGACGCCGCCCGGACGACCGCCTTCGCGTACTGCGGGTTCGCCCGGTAGCCGTCGAAGAAGTGCTCGCAGTCGACAAAGACGCGGCGGCCCTGGGAGCGGAGGTAGGAGACGGTGTCGCGGACCATCTCCAGGTTCTCCTCGAGGGTCGTGCGCAGCGCCAGCTCGACATGCCGGTCGTGGGACTTGGCGACGATCGTGACGACGGGCGCGCCGGACGCGACCAGCGCCTTGACCTGCGGGTCCTCGCCGGCCTTGCCGCCGGCTCTGCGCGTGGCACCGAAGGCGACGAGCTGGGCGTGCCGGAAGTCGATCTCCTGCTGGGCGCGGGCGAAGAACTCGGTGTCGCGCGGATTGGCCCCCGGCCAGCCGCCCTCGATGAAGCCGACGCCGAAGTCGTCCAGGTGCCGTGCGATGGCCAGCTTGTCCGCGACGGTGAGGTTGATGCCCTCTCGCTGCGCACCGTCGCGCAGCGTCGTGTCGAAGACGTGGAAGTCGTCGTCGACGCGGGAGGGACCGCGACGGGAGGAGTCGCGATTCTCGTCGGTTGCGTCCGTCATCTCTTGTGGCTCCTGTATCGGATTCGGTCTACCGGAATGACCGGCTCCACCGTCCATGATCTCTCGCGCTCCGGTTCCGGCTGAAGGTGGGCCGTGAAACAGAAAAACCTCTCGCGGGTGCGAGAGGTCTGCGCGCGGGTCAGGGCGAGGGTGGCCGCCTGTACGTGGTCGTACGGGGCGGTCACTGCGGACCGGCGCGCCTGCTGCCAATAATCGTGGCGAACGAGAGCACGGAGGCAGTCTGGCACAGCACCGCCCCCGCGCCCACGGGTGTCTCAGTATGCGAACGTCACGTCACTCGGCGCGACCGTCCGCCGGGCGCGGCCCGTCTCAGCGCAGGTGGCGGACGTACGCGTGCTGGTGGTCGTAGCTGTCTCCGGGCACCAGGTCGGCCGAGGAGGAGCTGAACGCCACCCGGCGGCCCTGCGCGTCGATCACCGGCGAGTGCGCCTCGTCGTCGTTCGGTCCGCCCTCGGTGTCGGCGCTGACCAGCTCGGTGGCGCCGGTCCGCAGATCGCGTACGTACACGTGGGTCGTGTGGTCACCGGCGGCCGGTGCCGACGCGACGAAGGTGAGATGCCGGTTGTCGGCGCTGAGCGCGGCGGAGCCGGTCGCCTCCGCGGGGTCGGCGGCGTCGATCCGCCGCAGGTCACCCGTCTTGAGATCGCGGATGAACGCGTTCTGGGTGCCGTTGGTGTCGCCCGGTGTCAGCTGGGAGTCGAGCGAGCGGAACAGCGCGTAGCGGCCGTCCGCGCTGAGGGACGAGTACTCGGACTGGCCGTCGGAGACCGCACCGTCCGGCGCCTTGTCCACCTGCCACAGTTTCCCGCTCGGTACGTCGCGGACGTGGATGTCGCTCCAGTCCCCGCGGGAGGGGAACGGCACGAAGAACTGGTAGCCGACCCGCTTGCCGTCGGCGCTGATCGAGAGGTTCGTGACGGACCTGCGCCGATCGGGGTCGGGCACCTCGCTGACCCGGACCGCCGTGTCCGTCCTGCGGTCGACCCGGTAGACCCGGCCGTCCCCGTCGGCCTCCGGAGAGAGCTCCGAGCGGCTCGCGACGAGGGCGACATAACGGCCGTCCGCGCTGATCACGGGGGCCCCGGCGGTGTCGTAGCCGGGCGCGAACCCGTCCTCGATCCGCTCGATCGCGCCGGTGCGGAGGTCCTTCACATAGACGTGCGAGCGACCGCCCGTGTCGCCCGGGACCAGGTCGGTCGCGTCCGAACCGAACGCCGCGTAGCGGCCGTCGGCGCTGAGTGAGAGGTCGAAGACGCGGGCGTCGCTCTGGCCGCCGCCCGCCGTGGTGTTCACCCGCCGGGTGACACCGGTGCGCAGGTCCCGCACGAAGGCGTCGCTCTCGCCGTTCGTGTCGTCCGCGACGAGATTGGCCGCCTGCGACACGAAGGCCAGGTACCGTCCGTCGGCACTGAGCCCCCTGGCCGTCGACCAGCCGTCCCCGTCGGTGCCGTCCGGGGCCACGCTGGCCTTCTCGGTGCGCGGCGCGGGCTGCGGCGCGGCGGACGCGGGCAGCGCGACGCCGGTCAGCCCGATGATCAGGGCAGCGCCGAGCGCGGCCCTCTGTGCAGTGGTCATGGTTCTCCCCGTGTTCCCCGTGGTCACTTCTCCCCCGGCCCGAAGCCGGGGCCCACGGCCATGCAAACGCACCACGAGCGGACGGGTCAATCGGTCGGATTGAGTACAACCCGGACGGGGTGTCAGGCGTCCGGGAGGGCCGGCGGCCATCGAATACCGGCGGGACGACCGGTGTCGCGTCGGCGGGCGATCAGCCGGCGGCCTCCACCCGGACGGCGTCCGGGACGAGCCGGGTCTCGTAGCCGCCGGAGCAGTCACTGGCCTCGACGGCGACCTCGGCGCCGCAGGAGCAGACGCGGTTGACCCCGAGGAAGGGGCTCGCGCCGCAGCAGCCGCCCCATCGGGAGGTGTCGGGGTGGAAGTCGAGGTCGACCACGTCGAGCGGGTGCAGGACGTACGTGTCGCGCGGTCCGGTGGAGATCAGCGAGCCCCGCTCGTCGGACATCCACATGCCGCCGGGCACGACCCCGTCGTACGCGTCCTCGTCGCCCTCGTACGGTTCGTAGGGCGCCCCGAACGGCTGCGGATCGACCACGTAGGTACCGCGCGGCACCGTCGCCGGACCGTGCCGGCGTCCTTCCGCGTCGGGTTCGCCGTCCCAGGCCTGGCGCTCGGGCGTCTCGTCGAGTCGCCGGACGGGTGCGGTCAGCCGGCGCCCGCAGGCGGCACAGGATATTTCGTTCACTCGTACGTTCTACCCGACTGTGCCGGGCGGTCCTGCCGGGCCGTGGAAAGAGCCCCCGCCCCGTTTCGGCGGGGGCGGGGGCGGGAAAGCGCTTCGGGGCAGGTCAGCCCAGGTTGTGCATCCAGCCGTGCTTGTCCTCGGCGACACCGCGCTGGATGTCGAGGAGCGCCTCGCGGAGCCTGACCGTCACCTCGCCGGGTCCGCCACCGCTCTGCTGCCACTCCCCCGCGTGGCTCTTGACGGTGCCGACGGGGGTGATGACCGCCGCGGTGCCGCAGGCGAAGACCTCGGTGAGCGTGCCGTTCTCGGCGTCCCGCTTCCACTGCTCGCTGGAGACGCGGGCCTCCTCCGACCGGTAGCCGAGGTCACGGGCGACCGACAGGAGCGAGTCGCGGGTGACGCCCTCCAGGATGGAGCCGGTGAGGGTGGGCGTGACGATCCTGTCCCCGTACACGAAGTACAGGTTCATGCCGCCCAGTTCCTCGACCCACTTGTGCTCGACGGCGTCGAGGTAGCAGACCTGGTCGCAGCCCTTCGCCGCCGCCTCGGCCTGCGCGAGCAGGGACGCGGCGTAGTTGCCGCCGGTCTTGGCGTCGCCCATGCCGCCGGGAACGGCGCGCACCCGGTCCTCGGAGAGCCAGATGGAGACGGGCTTCACGCCGCCGGGGAAGTAGGCGCCCGCGGGAGAGGCGATGACCAGGAAGAGGTACTCGTTCGCGGGCCGCACGCCCAGGCCCACCTCGGTGGCGATCATGAACGGGCGCAGGTAGAGCGACTCCTCGCCGCCGTGCGCCGGCACCCACGCGCTGTCCTGCCGGATCAGCACGTCGCAGGCCTCGATGAAGGTCTCGACGGGCAGCTCGGGCATGGCCAGCCGGCGGGCGGACGCCTGGAAACGCAGGGCGTTGCGGTCCGGACGGAACGTGGCGACGGAGCCGTCGGGCTGCCGGTAGGCCTTCAAGCCCTCGAAGATCTCCTGCGCGTAGTGCAGGACGCTCGTCGCGGGGTCGAGGGCGAGCGGGCCGTACGGGACGAGCTGGCCGTCGTGCCAGCCGCGGCCCTCCGTCCACTTGATCGTCACCATGTGGTCGGTGAAGTGGCGGCCGAATCCGGGGCCGGCCAGGATCGCCTCGCGGTCCGCTTCGGACAGCGGGGTCGAGGAGGGCTTGAGCTCGATCGTGGGCGTCGTCATGAGTGGTGTCCTTCACCGGTTGTGTGTGTCGGGCCGCGCTCACGCCTGTACTGCCAGTGGCCAGTGTTAGGACGTCCGAGCATTCCCTCATTCCGCGGCTTCGCGTTCGATTATCGCGCGAGACGAGCCGAATGGGGTCACCACCCGTGCCATGGAGGCCTCGGGGGGCGAAACGGTGTGAATGCGGCCCAGGGGTTGATGGTGGCACCCGGCGAGGCATACGAAAAGCCGCCGGGTGCGGATGCGACCCGGCGGCTGGGGTGGTACCGGCGGGTCAGCCGGATACTCGGGCGGCGAGCGCGTCGCCGATCTCCTCGGTCGTGCGGGCCGTGGTGCCGCGCTCCGCGAGGTCGACGGAGACGGCGTCCTCGATGCGGGCGGCCTCGGCCTCGAAGCCGAGGTGACGCAGCAGGAGGGCGACGGACAGGACGGTGGCGCTGGGGTCGGCCTTGCCCTGGCCGGCGATGTCCGGGGCCGAGCCGTGCACCGGCTCGAACATCGACGGGAACTCGCCGCTCGGGTTGATGTTGCCGGACGCGGCGACGCCGATGCCGCCGGAGACGGCCGCGGCGAGGTCGGTGATGATGTCGCCGAAGAGGTTGTCGGTGACGATCACGTCGAAGCGGGCGGGGTCCGTGACGAGGTAGATCGTCGCGGCGTCCACGTGGATGTAGTCCGTGGTGACCTCGGGGAACTCCTCGGCCACCTTGTTGAAGACGTTCGTCCACAGGTGACCCGCGAAGGTCAGCACGTTGTTCTTGTGGACCAGCGTGAGCTTCTTGCGGGGGCGGGCCTGCGCGCGGGCGAAGGCGTCCCGGACCACGCGCTCGACACCGAAGGCCGTGTTAACGGAGACCTCGGTGGCGACCTCGTGCTCGGTGCCCTTGCGGATGGTGCCGCCGTTGCCGGTGTACGGGCCCTCGGTGCCCTCGCGGACGACGACGAAGTCGATCTCCGGCTGGCCCGCGAGGGGGGTGGCGACACCCGGCAGGAGCTTCGACGGGCGCAGGTTGACGTGGTGGTCGAAGGCGAAGCGGAGCTTGAGCAGGAAACCGCGCTCCAGGACGCCGGACGGGACCGACGGGTCACCGATCGCGCCGAGCAGGATGGCGTCGTGCTTCTTCAGGGCGTCCAGGTCGGCGTCGGTGAGGGTCTCACCGGTCGCGTGGTAGCGCTGGGCACCGAAGTCGAAGTCCTTGGTCTCCAGCTTCACATCCTGCGGGAGGACGGCCGAGAGGACTTTCAGGCCTTGGGCCACGACTTCCTGGCCGATGCCGTCACCGGGGATCACTGCGAGATTGATGCTGCGAGACATGTCGGCACCCTACTCCTCGTCCCACGGGATGACACGGTGCGTCCGCCATACGGACATCGCCGGGCGTCCGCCCGAGGGGAGCGCATCAATCTGTCGGTTCCCGTTCACCTGTACGTATGGCGGTTGTTGGGGCGTGCTGGGAAGTTCACCGTCATGACCGCGCCTTCCTGGGGGACGCCCCCCGGACCCCCCGTCCCCGACGTCGGCATCCCGCCGCGTCTCGCACGCCGGATGAGCATGGCGGAGCAGTACGAGTACCTGCGGACGAAGTTCTCCCGCCGCCGCGCCCTGGTGGGTGCGGGCGCGGTGGCCGGCGGGCTGCTGACCGGCTGTTCCGCCCCGGGTACGGACACGGCGCGCCGGACGGCCTCTCCCTCGTCCACCTCGGCCTCTTCCGCCGAGCGGGTGGACGGAGCGGTCGTCATGCCCTTCGGCCGTCATCTCGCCTTCGGCGCGGACCCGAAGACCCAGATGCGGATCTCCTGGCAGGTGCCGCTCGCGGTCAGGAAGCCGTACGTGCGGGTGGGGCTGCGGCCCTCGGAGCTGAGCCGGAAGATCGACGCCGAGGTCCGCGGCCTGCACACGCCCGGACTCGAAGGCATACGGCTCGCCCTCGACCAGTACTACCTGCACGCGGCACTCGACGGCCTGCGGCCCGGGACGACGTACTACTACGGCGTCGGTCACGAGGGGTTCGACCCGGCGTCCAGGGAACGGCGTTCCACGGTCGGCTCGTTCACCACGGCCCCGGCCCGCGCGGAGAAATTCGTTTTCACGGCGTTCGGCGACCAGGGCGTCACGCCCGACGCGCTCGCCAACGACAAGCTCATCCTCGGCCGGGAACCGGCCTTCCACCTGCACGCGGGCGACATCTGCTACGCGGACGTGACGGGCCACGGCAAGGAGTCGGACAGCTACGACCCCTCTGCCTGGGACCTGTTCCTCAAACAGACGGAGACGGTGGCGAAGACGGTTCCGTGGATGGTGACGACCGGCAACCACGACATGGAGGCGTGGTACTCGCCGAACGGGTACGGCGGACAGTCGGCGCGCTTCTCGCTCCCGGACAACGGCTTCGACGCGAAGAACGCCCCGGGCGTCTACTCCTTCACCTACGGCAACGTCGGAATCGTGGCCCTGGACGCGAACGACGTGTCGTACGAGATTCCCGCCAACAAGGGCTACTCGGACGGCCGTCAGACGGCGTGGCTCGACAGGCGGCTCGGCGAACTGCGCAAGGAGGTGGACTTCGTGGTCGTCTTCTTCCACCACTGCGCCTACTCGACGTCGACGCACGCCTCGGACGGCGGCGTACGGGACGCGTGGCTGCCGCTGTTCACCAAGCACCAGGTGGACCTGGTGATCAACGGCCACAACCACGTGTACGAGCGGACCGACGCCATCAGGAACGGCGCGGTGGGCAGGCCGGTGCCGGTCGGCGCGTCGACCGATCCGACGCGGGACGGGATCGTGTACGTCACGGCCGGCGGCGCTGGCAAGAGCCTGTACAGCTTCCCCTCGGGGGTGAAGGACAGCCACGAGGGGAAGATCGCCGACCGGGAGTCCGTGGAGACCTACCACTGGACCAGGTCGCGCGACCAGAACCCGGACACCGTGGAGTGGTCACGGGTGCGGTACACCGGCTACTCGTTCCTCTCCGTGGAGGCGGAGACGGGACCGGCTCCCCGGCTCAAGGTGTCGGCGCTCGCCGAGAGCGGCAGGCGCATCGACCACTTCGAGGTGCGGCGCGGGGCGTGAGGCCCCGCACCGCACCCCGTGCGGGTGCGGCTCCCGGCTCCTGCGGCAGTGGCCGACGGCGCTCAGTGGCCCGTCGAACCGCCGTTGTCCCTGCGGTCGAGGGCGCGCTGCAGCGCCGCTGCGGCGTTCTTGCGGTCGGACTCGCTCGTACGGGAGACGTGACGGACTCGGCGGACGGTCGTCTCGGCCATGGTGAATCGACTCCTTGCCTCCGGCAGCGGCCGCCGGAAGTGCGATGAGGGATTTACGAGACGCCGGATGGGGCGGGGAGCGGTGCCGCAGGGGTTGCCTGCCAGGGGCTCCGGCTCACGACCGCCATTCGCTTGGTCTAGCGAGACGTTCGGCTCCTACAAAGCTAGGTGAGGACCGCGCATCTGTCTGCACAGTTACTCGGACTTCCTACTATCTGAGACGGCGACTTGGGTCACACCGCTCTGACCTGCGCTTACGGTGTGGAGCGGTCGGCCGCTCCACCATCGCGGACGCACTGCCCCTCGCCCTCGGCCACGCGGGAAGCCGCGAAGGGGAGCCTGCGACCCGCCTTACCTCCCCTCTTACTGAACGATGCATCAGCAATCCGATGTCTGATGCTGTCGGATTCCTTGACATGCCCCAATACCCCCTCCACTCTCACATTCACCGGTCAGTCATCGGATGACTTCGACAGGAGGGGTTCCACATGGCGGTCCCATCCCGGACCCGCACGATCGCACTGACGCTCTGTTCCGCACTCCTCGCCACCGCCGCGGCGACGCTCCCGGCCCGCGCGGAGAACGCGGCGCCCGCCACCTCCTGGGAGGTCCGCGGCCCCCACGGCTCCCCCACGGCGGTGGTCTCCCTGGACCCGGCGGACGGCCGCCCGGCCCTCGCGGTGGGACGTGCCGGCCGCACGGTCCTCGAACCGTCCCCCCTCGGCCTGGTCACCGAACGGGCCGACTTCTCCCGGGGGTTGACCCTCACCGGCCGCTCCGACCGGACGGTCACCGAGCGCTACACCGTCCCGACGGGCAAGTCCCGCGAGCGATCGGTGCGGATGACCGAGTCCCGCTTCCGCTTCCGCACCGCGGCCGGAGCCCGCATGGACCTGCTGACCCGCGTCGCCCGGGACGGCGTCGCCTACCGTTACGTCCTGCCCGACGACCAGGGCGACGTGGTCCGGGAGGCCTCCGCCTTCACCCTCCCCGCCACCGCCGAGGCGGTCGTCAGCCGCTACCGCGCGGACAACGAACTCCCCTTCACCCGCTACCCGTCGGCGGCCTCGGCGCCGGCGGGCGCGTACTCGATGCAGGCCCTGTTCACGACGGACGGCGGCCACGCGCTGATCGCCGAGTCGGACCTCTCCGGCAGCTACGCGGGCGCCCACCTCACCCACACCGCAGGCTCGCCGACGTTCGGCGTGGGTCTGTGGAACGACGAACCGGTCCAGGTGTCCGGCAGGCTCACGACCCCCTGGCGCGCGGTGGTCACCGGCGATCTCGCGACGGTCACCGAGTCGACGTTCACCGACGACCTCGCTGCGGGGTCCCGTGTCCGGGACACCTCGTGGATCAAGCCCGGCGCGGCCCTGTGGACATGGCTGGCGGGCGGCAAGGAGGCGGGCCAGAGTCTGGCGGCGCAGAAGAAGTACGTCGACTACGCGGCCGAGCGGAACTGGCCGTACGAAGTCGTCGACGCGGGCTGGTACTTCAAGCCCGGCGAGTGGGAGGTCATCGACCCCGACTGGCAGACGAACAGCTGGATGCCCGACCTGGTGCGCCACGGCGAGGAGCGCGGTGTCGGCATCCACGTCTGGCTCCACTACACCCTCTTGACCGACCCCGCCGAACGGGAGAAGTGGCTGTCCACGCTGGAGCGTTGGGGCGTCAAGGGCGTGAAGATCGACTTCATGGACTCGGAGTCGCAGGAGCGGATGGCCTGGTACGACGACATCCTCGCGGCCACCGCGAAGCACCACCTGCTGGTCAACTTCCACGGCTCCACGATCCCGAAGGGCATCCAGCGCACCTGGCCGCACGTGATGACCCTGGAGGGCGTCGGCGGCGAGGAGAAGCGCAACAACACCGCCGAGCAGCTCGCCGTGCTCCCCTTCACCCGCAACGTCATCGGCTCCATGGACTTCACCCCGGGCGCCTTCCACCGTCCGTTCCGCCCCAACGCCGGTTCCGACGCGGGTGAGTTGGGCCTGACCGTCCTCTACGAGTCCGGCATCCAGAACCTCGCCGGCACCCCGGAGTCGTACGACGCCCGGCCTCAGGCCCGCCGCTACCTGGAGCAACTGCCCACCGGCTGGGAGGAGACACGCCTGCTCACCGGCGACCCGGGGCGCTCCGCCGTCCTGGCCCGCCGAGCGTCCGACGGCCGCTGGTTCGTCGGCGGCACGATCGCCGGCGCGGCCCGGAGTGTGGACGTACCGATGCGCCTGGGGGCCGGAAGGTGGCTCGTGGAGACCGTCACCGACGGTCCGTCGGGGCTGGTCCGCGCACCGCACGTCGTCCGCGGCGGCGGCACCCTCACCGTGCCGGTGGTGGCGGACGGGGGCTTCGCGGCGCTGGCCTGCCGCTGGTACCCGGGCCGCACGAGCTGCGACCGCTGACGCCCGCCCGACCGGCGCCCCCGCGCGAAGGAACGCCCGCGCGGGGGCGCCGGTGGTTTCGGCCAGGGCTCGCGCGGGGGCGGTCGCGCACGCACGCCGCCCCCGGCCCGGAGGGATGCGTCCGGGGCGGGGGCGGTTCAGTGAGACGTCTGCCCGTGTTCGGGGACGTCTCAGCCCATGTGCGGGTACGGGTAGTCGGTCGGCGGGACCAGCGTCTCCTTGATGGCGCGGGTCAGCGTCCAGCGCATCAGGTTCTGCGGGGCGCCCGCCTTGTCGTTGGTGCCGGACGCGCGGCCGCCACCGAAGGGCTGCTGGCCGACGACGGCACCGGTCGACTTGTCGTTGATGTAGAAGTTGCCCGCCGCGTAGCGGAGCTTGTCCATCGTGTACGCGGCGGCGGCGCGGTCACCCGCGACGACCGAGCCGGTGAGCGCGTAGTCCGACACCGACTCCATCTGGGTCAGCATCTCCTCGTACTGGTCGTCCTCGTAGACGTGCACGGCGAGGAACGGGCCGAAGTACTCGGTGGTGAAGACCTCGTTGGCCGGGTCGGAGCACTCCACGACGGTCGGGCGGACGAAGTAGCCGACCGAGTCGTCGTACGTGCCGCCCGCGACGATCGTGCAGCTCGGGTCCTCGACGGCCCGGTCGATCGCGGCCTTGTTCTTGGCGAAGGACCGCTCGTCGATGACCGCGCCGATGAAGTTCGACAGATCGGTGACGTCACCCATCGTGATGCCGTCGATCTCGGCCGCGAACTCCTCCTTGAAACCGGAGTTCCAGATGGAGGCGGGGATGTAGGCGCGCGAGGTGGCGCTGCACTTCTGGCCCTGGTACTCGAAGGAGCCCCGGGTGAGCGCCGTCTTGAGGATCGCACGGTCGGCGCTCGGGTGCGCGACGACGAAGTCCTTGCCGCCGGTCTCGCCGACCATGCGCGGGTACGTGCGGTACTTCTCGATGTTGTTGCCGACCGTCTTCCACAGGTACTGGAAGGTCTTCGTGGAGCCGGTGAAGTGGATGCCGGCGAGGTCGCGGTGCTCCAGGGCGACGTTCGAGACCTCGATGCCGTCGCCGGTGACGAGGTTGATGACGCCCTTCGGCAGGCCCGCCTCCTCCAGGAGTTGCATGAGCAGCACGGCGGCGTGGGTCTGCGTGGGGGACGGCTTCCAGACGACGACGTTGCCCATGAGAGCCGGGGCCGTCGGCAGGTTGCCCGCGATGGCCGTGAAGTTGAACGGCGTGATCGCGTAGACGAAGCCTTCGAGCGGGCGGTGGTCGAGGCGGTTCCACACGCCCGGCGAGTTCGCCGGCGGCTGCTCGGCGAGCAGGTCACGGGCGTACTTGACGTTGAAGCGCCAGAAGTCGACGAGCTCGCAGGGACAGTCGATCTCGGCCTGCTGGGCGGTCTTGGACTGGCCGAGCATGGTCGAGGCGGCGAGGGTCTCGCGCCACGGGCCCGCCAGCAGTTCGGCGGCGCGCAGGATGATCGCGGCGCGGTCGTCGAAGGACATCGCGCGCCAGGCGGGCGCGGCGGCGAGGGCCGCGTCGATCGCGTCCTGGGCGTCCTGCTGGGTGGCGTTCGCGTAGGTGCCGAGCCGCGCCTTGTGGTTGTGCGGCTGTACGACGTCGAAGCGCTCGCCGCCGCCCATCCGCTTCTCGCCGCCGATGGTCATCGGCAGGTCGACGGGGTTCTCGGCGAGCTCCTTGAGCTTCGCCTCCAGGCGGGCGCGCTCGGGAGAGCCGGGGGCGTAGCCGTGCACCGGCTCGTTGACGGGGGTGGGGACCTGGGTGACGGCGTCCATGAGTTCCGTGACTCCTTAGTGAGCGGGTGTTTCGGGGCTCGTGCCCTTGTTCTCGGCTCTGGTGGTCAGCTCTTGGTGAGGATCGAGCGTCCGAAGAAGAGGAGGTTGGCCGGCTTCTCGGCGAGGCGGCGCATGAAGTAGCCGTACCAGTCGGTGCCGTACGCGGTGTAGACGCGCATCCGGTGCCCTTCGGCGGCGAGCCGCAGGTGCTCGTCGCTCCTGATCCCGTACAGCATCTGGAACTCGTACTCGTCCGGCTTGCGGCCGGCGCGCCGGCCCAGCTCCTGTGCGATGGAGATCAGACGCGGGTCGTGGGACCCGACCATCGGGTACCCGTCGCCCTCCATCAGGATGCGCAGGACCCGCACGTACGCCTTGTCGATCTCCGGCTTCCGCTGGTACGCGACCTCGGCGGGCTCCTTGTACGCGCCCTTCACGAGCCGTACGCGGCTGCCGTTCGCGGCGAGGCGGCGGGCGTCGGCCTCGGTGCGGAAGAGGTAGGACTGGATGACGCAGCCGGTCTCCGGGAAGTCCTTCCGGAGCTCCTCGTGGATGGCGAACATCGAGTCGAGGGTGGTGTGGTCCTCGGCGTCGAGCGTGACGGTCGTACCGATGGCCGCGGCGGCCTCGACGACCGGACGGACGTTCGCGAGGGCGATCTCGTGACCGCCGGGGAGTGCCTGCCCGAACATGGACAGCTTCACGGACATCTCGGCCCGCGTCCCGAGGTCCAGCCCCTTGAGACGGTCGATGAGCTCCAGATAGGCGTCCCGGGCGAGGGAGGCCTGCTCGGGCGTGGTGATGTCCTCGCCGACGACGTCCATGGTGAGCTCCAGACCCCGGCCCGCGAGGTCCTGGATGATCGGCACGACCTGGTCGACGCTCTCGCCCGGGATGAAGCGGTCGACGACCGGCCCGGTCACCGGGGCCGCCGAGATCAGACGGCGCATCCGGTCGCTGCGCGAGGCGGCGAGAATCACGGGTCCCAGCACGGGGCACCTCCACAACAAGGCCGGCGGAAGGCCGTACCCGCCATGTGCGGCGGTCGGATACGGCACGGAGAACCACCGTGAAACCTAAGGATCGCTCCGATCGTCGGCCATCGACAGCTGTCACGCATCCGTGCCCTGGATCTCAGACAGATGTACGAAGGCGCGGGAAAATGGGGGAGAATGCCCGGGTGACGCCGGAACACAAAGGTGACTACCAGGAACTGGTCGACGAGATCTCGGAGCTCCTCGGCGCCCCCGCGACGCTGGAGAACCGCGACTTCGAGCTGATCGCCTTCGGCGCGTACGACAGCGAGGGCGAGCTCGACGCCTCCGCGCTGGACCCCGTGCGCACCCGCTCGATCCTCACGCGCCGCTCCACGGCGGCGGTCCGCACGTGGTTCGAGAGTTTCGGCATCACGCGGGCGACCGGTCCGGTGCGCATCCCGCCGACCCCGGAGGCGGGCGTCCACCGGGGCCGTGTGTGCCTCCCGGTACGCCATCGGGGGGTCGCCCTCGGCTATGTGTGGCTCCTGGCCGACGAGCCGGGCCCCACGGAGCGCCAGCTCGCCGCGGCCATGGAGGTGACGCCGCGCATCGGCGACCTCCTCGCGGACGAGGCCCAGGCGGGCGCGGACCTCAGCCGCGAGCTCCGCGCCGTCCTCACCGCCGGGAGCGGGTGGCAGCGGGACATGGCGGTGACGGAACTGCGCACGGCCCTCGGGCCCCGCGGCGAGGGCCTCCACACGCTGGTCTGTGTGGCCCCCTGGCCGTCGGCCGACCCCGACGACACCCCGTCCGTCCGCACCATCCCGGGGGCCACCGCCCTGTGCGCCCTCCCCTGGGAACCCACCGGCCAGAGCCTGGCCCTGCTGGTCCGCCTGCGTTCCCCGGAGGCCCTCACCCCGGCGACGACGGCGGCCGCGCGCCTGCTGGAGAGGGCCGAGGAGGTGCGGGGAACCGGGGGGACGGCCACCGAGGTCCCGGGGCCCGCGCGCCACCGGCCGGC
>NZ_JAHRIB010000072.1 GCF_019090165.1 Streptomyces sp. BV286 | reverse complement strand
AGCCGCCCGAGGGACGGTCGTCGCGACGGAACCCGCCACGGTCGCCACCGCGCTCGCCGTCACGACGGTCGTCCCGGCGGAAACCACCCGAGGGGCGCTCGTCACGACGGTCGAAGGAACGGCCGCCACGCTCGTCGTCCCGGCGGAAGCCGCCGGAGGGACGCTCGTCACGACGGTCACGGTTGAAGCCACCGGACGAACGGTCGTCGCGGCGGTCGCGGTTGAAGCCGCCCGACGGGCGGTCGTTGTCACGACGGTCGCGGTTGAAGCCGCCCGAGGGACGGTCGTCGCGACGGAACCCGCCACGGTCGCCACCGCGCTCGCCGTCACGACGGTCGTCCCGGC
>NZ_JAHRIB010000071.1 GCF_019090165.1 Streptomyces sp. BV286 | reverse complement strand
CTGAAGAAGCACGGGATCTGAGGAAACCGCAGCACGGGCATCGCGCGCCGACCCGCCGGACCGGGCGGACACGCGACCCGGGCACGGGCGAGAGGGCCTATCCCAGATCGTGGACCGCCGTGTCACGGATTTCGGCTAACTCCCCCATATTCCGGGCGTGTTGATCGCCTCGGGAGTCCCGGCTGCGTCATCATCGCCGCGAGATGCTGGACACAACCCAGAGCGACACCGTGGTTCCTTCCGAGGAACGGCGGGGTTGTCTCTTCGCGCTTTCCCAGCCACCGCTGATGATCTTCCTTGCGGTGATCGGCTGTCTGCTGCTCATGGCTTCGCTGCACGATCTGCTGCTGCTCTGAGCCGTACGCGGAGTCCCTGGCGTCACCCGCCGAGGACTCCGTCAGCCCGCCGCCTCCTTGCGTCGCGCCCGGTAGGCGGCCACATGCAGACGGTTTCCGCAGGTCCGGCTGTCGCAGTAGCGGCGGGAACGGTTGCGGGAGAGGTCGACGAACGCGCGTCGGCAGTCCGGTGCCTCACAGCGGCGCAGCCGCTCCTGTTCCCCCGCCACCACGAAGAAGGCCAGTGCCATGCCGCAGTCCGCGGCGAGGTGGTCGGCGACGGACGCACCTGGCGCGAAATAGTGCACGTGCCAGTCGTAGCCGTCGTGGTCCGTGAGGCGGGGAGTGGTGCCCGCGGCGGCGACCAGGTCGTTGATGAGCACGGCGGCGGCCCGGGCGTCGGGAGCCGCGAAGACCCCCGCGAAGCGCCCGCGGATCCTGCGCACCGCAGAGAGGTCGAGCTCGGTCAGGGTCCCGACATCGCTCATGTCGTGCTTTCCTACGAACTCGAGCAGCGCCGCGAGGTTCGCCAGTCCGTCCGTCGTGTCGTCCTCCGGTGCGGTGTTCACCAGATCGACCACGGTGTCGAGGGCGCACCGGGTGTCGTGGGTGATCAGCACGTTTCGCTCCCTGGCCTGGGGGTCGGGCGGACGCCCGCCGATGCTGGCCGATGCTAGCGGCTCCCCGGCGCGGGTGACCCGGAGCCGGCCGCGGGGAGGATGCCGTGTGCGGCCCGCACGCGGTCGCGGACGGTTCGCCGGCCACCCCGGCCACCCCGGGCGCCCGGACGGCCGTACGGGCGCGAGGTGAGCCTGCGCCCTCCAGGGGCCCGTCCCCGGGGGTGCACGCACGGGCGCCGCCCCCGCGTGGCTTCGCGGAGACGGCGCCCATGTGTGCCCTATGCGGTTGTCTGAGCCCGAGCCGTCTCCCCGAGTGGACGGCGCCGGGCGGCTTGGTGCGGAGCCTCGTCCTAGCTTTCGGCCAGGATGTGAGAGAGCTCCGTGTCGAGATCGAAGTGCCGGTGTTCCGTGCCGGGGGGCACGGCGGCGTCGGTTCGCTTCAGGAACGACTCCAGGGCCCGCGCCGGGGCCTCGAGCAGGGCTTCGCCCTCCGGGGAGCTCAGGGCGATGCACACGACGCCCTGACCGTGACTGCGGGACGGCCAGACTCGGACGTCGCCGGTACCGGTGGGCCGATGGAGACCCTCAGCGAGGAGATCGCGGGCGAACACCCATTCGACCGTCTCCTCGGCTCCGGTGTGGAAGGTGGCGTGCACGGCGTAGGGATCGGCCGTGTCGTACCGCAGGCCTGCGGGGACAGGCAAAGAGGACTCGCTCGACACAACGAGGCGCAGGTGCAGCTCGCAGCTGACCGTGGTGTTCATAAGCGCCAGGGCCTTTCGCTCAGTGTGCGCTCGGGGATTCGCACGTCGGCGAAATCGACATGCCACCTACGGTGCCGTTGTAAACCCCTCTGAGTGTTTTGCGTGTCTTTAGGTACCTCATCCGGCCGAGTGCTCGTTCGCGTAGTACGACCATTTCGGTGACTGGTTTCCGTCCGGTAGGGTTTGGCCGTATGAATACGGGGAGTGACGGATCGGGGGAGGTCGCCATGGCGGCCGACGAAACGAAGGGCGAGCCGGCGCTCGGATCCCGGGCGCCGCATTTCATCAAGGCCCGCCGCATGCTGCATCTGAGCTGGCAGGTGGGCGTGTTCGTGGTGGGTCTCGCGGTCGTCGTGGCCGGCGTGATCATGCTGCCCCTGCCCGGCCCGGGCTGGCTGGTGATCTTCGGCGGCATGGCGATCTGGGCGACCGAGTTCGTCTGGGCGCAGCTGGCGCTCCGCTGGACGAAACGCAAAGTCACCGAGGCGACACAGAAGGCTCTCGACCCGAAGGTCCGGCGCCGCAACATCATCCTGACGACCGTCGGGCTGGTGATCATCGCCGTGCTGGTCGGTGTCTACGTCTGGAAGTTCGGCCTCGCGATGCCGTGGAACATCAAGGAGTAACGGCCCTCCGCGTGCTCGTGGGCAGGCTCCTGTGTCCGGTCGGACCACCCTCTGACATGGGGTAATCTACTGTCTGCGCCCGGGCGATTAGCTCAGCGGGAGAGCGCTTCGTTCACACCGAAGAGGTCACTGGTTCGATCCCAGTATCGCCCACGTTGCCGACAGGCGGCTCGGGTCCACGGATGACGTGGACCCGAGCCGCCTGTCGGCGTTCCGCAGACTCTGGGTGTCCGGACTCCGGGAATCGAAGCCGTTCCGCCCGGGATGCTTCACGGTCCTGACCAGGCGTTCCGCGCCGAGAGGGCTCGACATCGGAATGGGGTCGTCGGCTCCTGGGGTCGCTCGCTGCCGGCCCGCCGGCCGCTCCGATGGTCCCTCCGTCGGCCACCCCGTGGCCGGCCCGGTGCTGCCGCGGCCCGCGCCCCGGCGGGAGAGGGTGTCCGGGAGCCTCGATCGCCGCTCTCCCCGCTTCGTCGACTCACCCCGCCTGCGCCCGTTCACGCACGTCGGCCGTCTCCCGGGGCCGTGTGCCGACCTTGCCCCGTCATCGGCGCCCTGCTGTCGCAGCCGTCGGTTCGGACCCACTGGACGGAGGCTGGACGGGCAGGTTGGGCGGGCAGGTTGGACGGGCTGGTTGGACGGGTCGGCTGGATGGACCGATGGTGGGGGCCGCTGACGTCCGTGGTCGCCACCCACCGTCACTCCGGCGTCCCTGCGCCCCTCGATTTCGGCCGTCATCTTTTCAACTGCCCTCCTCCGCCGCGTTGTTCGACCACCCGACACACCCCTCCCCACCTGCGGAATCATCCAACTCCCGGTCGGTTTCAAGCCAGTTCGCGTGCTCGCGCGGGCGGCCCGGTTCACATCAATTCCTGTCCGAATCATTGACGCCCGCTGAGGGCCTCCGTACCTTGTGCCAGCAAGCGCTTACTTGAAACGATTCATGGCAGCGGACAGTGACGTCGCGGGGAGGCCCGACTATGGGTAAAAACGGGAGTGTCGAGAGGCGGACGGTCCTCAAGGCGACCGGAGCGTCGCTGGCCACGCTGGGGCTGGCCGCGACGACGGCCTGCGGGGGAGACGGCGGCGGGTCGGGGGACGGCAGCGTCGAGATCCGCTTCGCCTGGTGGGGTGCGGAGGAGCGGGCCAAGCGCATCAACCAGTCCATCAAGCTCTTCGAGAAGAAGTACCCGAAGATCAAGGTGAAGACGGACTTCCAGGATTACGTGGCCTTTTGGGAGAAGTTCCAGACCCAGGCCGCGGGCGGGAATCCGCCGGACGTATTCCAGAACGCCGTCGCCTTTCTGCGGAAGTACGACAAGAGAAGTGTCCTGCTCGACCTCAAGCCCCAAGTCGACGCGGGAAATCTGAACCTCAAGAACTTCCGCGCCGGTGTCGAGAAGGTCGGCGAGGTGGACGGAAAGCTGCTCGGCATACCCGTCGGTTCCAACACCATGTCACTGGTCATTGACGAGAAGGTCTTCTCGAAGGCCGGAATCAAGCCCAAGCAGGGCTGGACCTGGGACGAGTACTTCGCCGCCCTCAAGAAGATCCACGACACCCAGAAGGTGGCGGGCGACACCGGCTACTTCGGGATCATGTACCTGTACGACCTCTACCTGCGGCAGAACGGCAAGGCGTTCTTCACGGAGGAGGGTCTCGGCTTCGACGAGGCCGATCTGACGGAGTGGTGGCAGGACGGGTACAACCGCGTCAAGGCGGGGATCATCACCGACCCGAAGAAGGTCGAGCAGCTCAAGCCCAAGTCGGCGCTGGCCTCCGGTGACGGCGCGTCCGAGTTCACCTGGGACAACTTCACCGTGCGCTACACCACGGAGGGGGACAGCAGCTACGGGCTGGCGCCGATCCCGACGACCGACGGCAAGGAGACCGGCCAGTACCTCTCCTCGCTCATGCTGAGCGGCTCGGCGCGGACGAAGCACCCCAAGGAGGTCGCCCAGTTCATCGACTTCATGGTGCACGACCCCGAGGTCGGCAAGATCATGGGCTACGACCGCGGCATCCTCGCCACCACCGAACAGTTCGACGCGTACAAGCCGACCGACGCCCCGAACCAGGCGATCGCGAAGTACGAGGAGGACGTCGCCAAGGCCGGGGTTCTCGGGACCATCACCCCGCACCCGGCGGGCGCCGACACCGTCGAAGCCGCGTTTCTGCGCATCGCCGGTGACATGTCGACGGGCAAGACCAAGGTCTCCGACGCGGTCAAGCAGTTCTTCTCCGAGGCGAAGACCGCCCTCGCCGCCTGATGGGAACAGCCGTGACGACGCTCATCAAGGACTCTCCGCCGGATGCTCCGGAGAAGCGTCCCGGTCCCCCCGCCGCCGTGAGGCGGCGGGGGCGCCGGGAGAATCTGGCCGGCTATCTCTTCATGTCCCCGTGGATCGCGGGCTTTCTGCTGCTGACCGCGGGGCCCATGGCCGCCTCGCTGTATTTCGCGTTCACCGACTACAACCTCTTCGACTCCCCGAAGTGGATCGGCTTCGACAACTTCACCAGGATGCTCGACGACCCACGGTGGCAGAAGTCGGTGGAGGTGACGGCGAAGTACGTCGTCATCGGCACCCCGCTGAAGCTGCTGCTCGCGCTGGGGGTCGCCCTGCTGCTCGCGCAGAGCAGGCGCGGGCAGGCCTTCTACCGGGCCGCGTTCTACGCTCCGTCGCTGATCGGCGCGAGCGTGTCTGTCGGCTTCGTGTGGCGGGCGCTCTTCTCCGACGACGCCATCGTGAACCGTACGCAGTCGTTCCTCGGCTGGAACGTGGGCGGCTGGGTCGGGGACCCGGACTGGGTGCTCTACAGCCTGGTGGCGCTGACCGTCTGGCAGTTCGGCGCCCCCATGGTCATCTTCCTCGCCGGTCTCAAACAGGTGCCGAAGGAGCTGTACGAGGCGGCCGAGGTGGACGGTGCCGGGCCGTTCAAGCGGTTCTGGAGCATCACCCTGCCGATGATCTCGCCGGTGCTGTTCTTCAACGTCCTGCTGGAGACCATCCACTCGTTCCAGATCTTCGGTTCGGCGTACGTCGTCTCCAACACCAGTTGCGGACCGGCCGACTCCACGCTCGTCTACACCTGCTACCTGTACCAGAAGGGCTTCAAGGAGGCCCAGATGGGCTTCGCCTCCGCGATGGCCTGGATGCTGCTGCTCGCCGTGGCGCTGGTGACGGTTGTCCTCTTCTGGTCCCAGAAGCGATGGGTGCACTACGAGGAGGCCTCCCGATGAGCACCACCACCACGACCACCGGCGTATCCACGAGTACGAGCACCGGTACGAACGTCACCCCGCCGCGCAGGTCCCTGGCGCTCGGGAGGAAGAGCAGCGGATCACTCGCCTGGCACATCGGCGCCCTGCTCGTCCTCGCGGTCGTCCTCTATCCCGTCATCTGGGTCCTCGGCGCCTCGTTCAAGCCCAGCCGGGAGATCATCGGCAGCCTGGAGCTCTTCCCGACCAGCCCGATCCTCCAGAATTTCAAGGGCCTCGCCGACGGCATCGCGGACATCTCGATCGCGACGTTCTTCGAGAACTCCCTCTTCTACGCGCTCGGCTCCGTCATCGGCATCCTCATCTCCTGCTCGCTGACGGCGTACGCCTTCGCCCGCATCCGGTTCGCCGGACGCAACCTGATGTTCTCGCTGATGATCGGCACGCTGCTGCTGCCGTACCACGTGCTGCTCATCCCGCAGTACGTGATGTTCCAGAAGATGGAACTGATCAACACGTACGTGCCGCTGCTGATCGGCAAGTACCTGGCCACCGAGGCGTTCTTCGTCTTCCTCATGGTGCAGTTCATGCGGAACCTGCCCAAGGAGCTGGACGAGGCGGCGCGGCTCGACGGCTGCGGACACCTGCGGATCTACTGGTCGATCGTGCTGCCGCTCTGCCGGCCGGCCCTCATCACCAGCGCGATCTTCACCTTCATCAACGCCTGGAACGACTTCATGGGCCCGCTGATCTACCTCAACGAGCCCGCCAAGTACACCGTCTCCCTCGGCATGATGATGTTCCGCGACCAGGAGGGCGTCGCCAACTACGGCGGCATGATCGCCATGTCGCTGGTGGCGCTGCTGCCCGTGCTGGCCTTCTTCCTCGCCTTCCAGCGTTACCTGATCGACGGTATGGCGACCTCCGGGCTGAAGGGCTGAGGCACACATGAAGGCTCGTACGGCACCGGCGCCGGCGTCCGTCCGGAAGCCGCCGAAGCGGGAGTCCGCCTTCGCCGAGCGGTTTGCACTCTTCGCCGAGTGCCTGCTCACGGGGGTGTGGATCGCCCTGGCCTCGCTGCCGGTGGTCACCTATCCCGCCGCGTTCGCCGCCGGATCGCGACACCTGCGGCGGCGCACCGCCCACGTCGGCGGCGGCTGGCGGGAGTTCGTCGCGGACTTCCGTGCGGCCGTGCGCGGCGGCTGGCTCGCCGGGCTCTTCGGCTGGGCCGCGGCCCTCGCGGTGTGGGTCGACGTCCAGGCCGTACGCGCCGGGATCCCCGGCGGCCCGCTCGTCGGGGCCGTGGGGCTGTTCGCCCTGATCGGACTGGCCGTCGCCGGGCTGCGTGCGGCGGCGGTCTGGGAGCCCGGTGCCTCCTGGCGGGAGCTGCTGGCCGCCGCCGGGCGCCGCACCGTCCTGGACCCCGCCGGGTCCTTCCTGCTCGTCGGCGGACTGGCCGTCGTGGCCTGTTCCGCCTGGTTCGTGCCGCCGCTGGCGATCCCCGTCCTCGGGGCCGTCGCGGCGGCGGCCCTCGCCGTGGAGGAGCGTGGCCGGCGCCGCTGACCGGCCGCACCAGGTCGGCGCCCCGGCGTCGCACCTCTCTCTGTCATGCCCCTGACTTCCCCGTACGGAAAGGAAGGCTGAGCCCTGATGTCTCCCATCCCCCGCAGGTCCCTCCTCAAGGCGGCCGCCGTCGCCGGAGCCGCCGCCCAGTTCAGCTGGGCCCTGGGCGCGAAGGACGCACAGGCCGCGCCGAGAGCCGACGCCGCCGACGCGGACCCGGTGACCCTGGACTGGCTGGAGGACGGCGGCCTCGGCGCCGCTCCCGGCTCGACCGTGGGCGTGCCCTGGCCGAAGGGCACGTACGAGAAGGACCAGACGTTCGCGCTGAAGGACGCCGACGGCAAGGAGGTGCCCGTCCAGTCCTGGCCGATCGGCTACTGGCCGGACGGCTCCCTCAAGTGGACGGCACACGCGGTCGGCCCGGAGGCGGGGAACGGGAAGCTCACGCTCGACGCGGGTTCGCCCGCGGCTCCCGCGAAGAAGGTGACCGTCGACGGGCGTGGCGGCACCATCACCGTCTCGACCGGTGTCATCACCGCCAGGATCGGCAAGAGCGGCTCCACGCTGGTGAAGTCCGTGCTGCGCGGCTCGACGGAGATCGCCAAGGACGGCCGTCTCGTGCTGCTGCGCCAGCCCGAGATCGAGGACGGCGACCAGGGCACGGAGAAGTACGAACGGTTCGAGAGTGTCGTCGCCAAGACCGAGGTCGAGCAGGACGGACCGGTCCGCGCGGTCGTCCGCATCGACGGCAAGCACCGCAAGGGCAGCCGGAGCTGGCTGCCCTTCTCGGTCCGGCTCTACTTCTACGCGGGCGCCGAGTCCTTCCGTATGGTGCACACGATCACCTTCGACGGCACCCAGGAGCCCGGCAAGGCGAGCGGAGACTTCATCCGCGGCATCGGTGTCCGCTTCAAGGTGCCGATGCGCGACGCCGCGTACGACCGGCACATCCGTATCGGCGGTGAGGGGACCGGTCTGCTCCGCGAGGCGGTGAAGGGCGTCACCGGTCTGCGACGCGACCCGGGCGCCGCCGTGCGGACGGCCCAGTTCGAGGGCAAGAAGCTGCCCGACCCGTCGACCTGGGACCAGCGGGTGACGACCCGCCTCCAGTACATCCCCGAGTGGGGCGACTACACCCTCTCCCAGCTGTCCGCTGACGGGTTCTCGGTCCGCAAGCGGACCAAGAAGGGCCACGGCTGGATCGGCGCGGGCGGTGGCCGCCGGGCGAGCGGCTTCGGGTACGTCGGCGGTGCGAGCGGCGGACTGGCCTTCGGGCTGCGGGACTTCTGGGAGAAGTTTCCCGCCCAGCTCGACATCCGCGACGCGCAGACCGACGAGGCCGAGGTCACCATGTGGCTCTGGTCGCCCGAGTCGCAGCCCATGGACCTGCGCTTCTACCACGACGGCATGGGCCAGGACACGTACCCCGAACAGCTCGAGGGCCTCAACATCACCTACGAGGACTACGAGCCCGGCTTCGGCACCCCGTACGGCATAGCCCGTACCAGCGAACTCCTCTTCTGGGCCCACGAGTCGACGCCGAGCGCCGAGGCGATGGCCAAGCAGGTGGACGCCGTGCGCACCCCGGCGCAGCTCGCCGCGCCCCCCAAGCACCTGATCAAGGCCGGTGTCTTCGGCAAACTGTTCTCCGAGCCGGACCGCTCCACCGCCGCCAAGGCGAAGATCGAGGACCACCTCGACTTCCTCTTCACCTATTACAAGGACCAGGTGGAGATGCGTCGTTGGTACGGCTTCTGGGACTACGGCGACATCATGCACACGTACGACCCGAGCCGGCACCAGTGGTGCTACGACGTCGGCGGCTACGCCTGGGACAACTCCGAGCTCTCGCCCGACCTGTGGCTCTGGTTCGCGTACATGCGCTCGGGCCGCGCCGACATCTTCCGGTTCGCGGAGGCCATGACCCGGCACACCGGCGAGGTCGACGTCTACCACCTGGGCAAGTGGGCGGGCCTCGGCACCCGGCACGGTGTCCAGCACTACGCGGACAGCGCCAAGCAGCAGCGCATCGCCAACACCACCTACCGCCGCTACTACTACTTCCTCACGGCGGACGAACGCGTCGGCGACCTCATGCACGCCAACGTCGACTCCGACGAGACGTTCCTCGTCCTCGACCCGATCCGCAAGATCCGCACCGAGCCGTACGAGCCGGACCGCAACGCCCTGTCGATCGGCTTCGGCACCGACTGGAGCGGCCTGGTGTCCGCGTGGCTCACCGAGTGGGAGCGGCGCGGCCCCAAGTGGGAGAAGGCCAAGGCGCGGGTCCTGTCGACGATGGAGACCATCGCCGCGCAGCCCAACGGGTTCGTCCAGGGCACTGCCCTGTACGACCTGGACACCGGGAAGTTCGCCGTCGCGGACAAGGCCGTGGTGGGGGTCTCGCACCTCTCGGCGATGTTCGGCCTGGTCGAGCTCAACGCCGAACTCCTCGACCAGATCGACATGCCGAAGTTCAAGGAGGCGTGGCTCGACTACTGCCGCTACTTCAACGCCACGAAGGCCGAGCAGGCCGCCCGGTACGGGTCCAACTTCGGCTCACTGCTGCTGTTCCAGGGCCATTCGCGCCAGGACGCCTACGCGGCCGTCGAGTTGGGCGACGACAAGCTGGCCGCGCGGGCATGGCGGCAGTTCTACAACAGCGCCGACGCGTGGGACTACAAGGAGTCGACGGACTGGTCCACGAAGAAGGTCGAGGGGCCGACCGGCCTGGTCCCGGGCAGCGAGGCGCCGTGGGTGTCGACGAACACGACGGCGCTGTACGGACTGGCGGCCATCCAGAACCTGGCCCTCGTCGGAGACAAGATGCCGTGACACCCCGCTGAGGGCAGGGGTGACCGCGCGGCCCCGAGGCCGGTCGCGCGGTTCCCCCGCCCCCGAGGGCGCCCGACGTCAGCGCATCCTTCCCAGTACCTCCCGCACCCGGCGGGCGTCCCGGAGCCGTTGCTCGTACGTCGCGCCCAGCGCCAGCAGCAGAAGACCCGCAAGCGCGGGAGGTACCCAACGCGGAATCGCGCCCATGGCCTGGGCGATGTACGGGGCCAGCTCGTGGAGGGCGACCAGGGCGAGCGTGCCGCCACCGAGGACGAGCAGTGCCTGGAGGCGCTGCCGGGCACCGGCGAGGGTGACCAGCAGCGCCGCCGCGCCGAGCAGCAGCGGGCGCGGCCAGCCGGAGTCGCCCCAGGCCGTGATCAGGCTCGGCACCAGCGTCAGCGACAGGCCGGGCCCGTACGCCGTCCAGGACGAGGCCTGCGCGTCACGGCGCCTGCGGACGAGACCGACGACCAGCGCGGGCACGGTCACCGGCAGCGTGTACGCCTCCGGGGAGACGACCTCCCAGGACGCCAGCCGTACCCAGGTGGCCAGCACGAACAGGGCCGCTGCCGCGTAGCCGGCCTGCCTGCGGTCGACGCGCACCGCGGTGCCCGCGGCGATCACGCCGCACAGGGCCAGGACGAGGGCGAGCGTGGGCGGTTCCGCGAGCGCGAGACCGATCGCCACCAGAGCCGCCACGGCTCCTGCCGCCTCGACGGACACCGTCGTTGCCGTGTCCCCCGTCCGGGGAGCCAACAGTGCCGCCGCGGCCGGGACCACCAGGACGAGCAGCGCGACGTGGTGCGGCTGCCAGTCCAGGGACGCCCCCGTGGCACAGGCCAGCGCGCCGGCGTACACGAGGGACGTTGCGGCCGTGACGGCCCGTGACTCCTGCTTCAGCCGGACGGCGGCCGCCGCGAACAGGGCCGTCAGGCTCGCGAGGACACCGAGAGTGGCGACTTCGGCTGCGAGGGAGAGCGCGACGAGGTGGAGAGAGGTGAGGAGCGCCAGGCAGAGGGCGGTCAGTGACACGGGGGAGGGCCGGGTGCCGGCCGGAAGTGGGGGCACGGGCGGTACTGCCGGGCCGTCACCGGTGAGGTGCCGGTCACGGCTGTACGCCGTGGCCGCCAGCGCGGCCGCCGTGATCACACCCTGCGTCAACAGGCCCGCGGAGTAGGACAGTCCGAGCGTCGCGGACAGGACGAGGACGGCTGCCCAGGCCAGAACGAGCGCACCGCTCAGGGCGGCGGCGCGGCGCGGTCCTGAGCGGAACACCGACGCGAGAGCCACCGCGACGGCGGCAAGTACCAGCGGAGCCGTCTCCGTACCCGACGGCCAGGGCGTGTCGACCGTCACCGCGTCCCGGGCGCCCGGCGGCGATCCGCTCCAGACGCGGGCCGCCCAGCCGGCCGGACCGACGGCGACCACGGTGACGAGGGGCAGCGCCCACGCCACGGCCAGGGCCTGCACACTCGCGGAGGACCACCACAGGCCCCGGCGAACGGTCTCCGGCAGCCAGGTACCGCGGACGAGGAGCAGAGCGGCCCCGCAGGCCAGACAGGCCGGAACCGTCCACGCGCCGGGCAGCACCGTGCGCAGCACGCCGCCCGCCGCGGCGACGGACACCAGGCCGCCGGTCACCGCCAGACCGAGCGCCGCCCGCGCGGCGGGGGCACGCC
>NZ_JAHRIB010000070.1 GCF_019090165.1 Streptomyces sp. BV286 | reverse complement strand
CGGGATCGAGGTCTCCTTCCAGGAAGCGGCCCACGACGAAGCCGATGGCTCCCAGCGCCGCCACCAGGAGGAAGGCACCGAACCCGCCGAAGTACCCGGCGAAGCCCAGCGCCATTCCGGCGATCATGCCGATCACGGCCATGCTCATGGTGCGCTCCTCAGCAGGTCACTCAACAGGCACCGGCGGTTCACCGGTGCGGCGTCACTGGAGCCGGGACTCCGGTTCCTCGTCCTCTTCGTCCGGCAGCTTGACGTCGCTGACCGCGATGTTGACCTCGACGACCTCCAGGCCCGTCATCCGCTCGACGGCCGCGATGACGTTCTCCCGGACGTCGCGGGCGACGTCGGCGATGGACACGCCGTAGTCGACGACGATCTCCAGGTCGAGTGCGGTCTGCAGTTCACCGACCTCGGCCTTGACGCCACGGGTGACGGACTTGGCGCCGCTGCCCGGTACCCGGTCGCGTACGGCGCCGAAGGTCCGCGAGATCCCGCTGCCCATGGCGTGCACGCCGAGGACGTCACGGGCGGCGAGCCCGGCGATCTTCTCGACGACGCCGTCGGCGATGGTGGTGCGCCCCCGGGCGGCCGGGTCACCACCCCCGCGCTTGGTCACGCCGGTCTTCCTCGTCTGCTGCGGGTCCGTCTGTTCGACCTCGGGGCTCTCCGGGCGGTTCCGCTGCGTCATGTCGCTCATCGCCGTGCATCCCTTTCGGTAGGCCTCTTCGACCACACTAAGTCGGGTTGCCGCGTCGCGCGCCGGGGATGCGGCAGGCTGGAGCAATGACGGCGGACCGATGGACCCAGGCGGTACGGCACCAGATCGGCCTCGGCAGGCTGCTGCCGCTGGGCGGCGCTCACGACGGCGCGTGGATCACTGAAGCGGCGGCCACTTCCGTGCTGCGCCGCGCGGTGCGTCAAGTGCCGGGCGTACGTCTCGACGCGCTGCGCCTGTCTCTCACCGACCCGGACGACGCGTCCGAGCCCGCCGTGCCCGCGCCGCCGAGCGCGCTGCCACCGGGTCCCCTGCGGATCACCGCGGAGTTCGCGGCGCCGCTCACCCCGGACGAGCCCCTCCCCATGACCGCGTCCCGCCTGCGCGCGGCCCTCGCCTCGACGGCGACGGACCGCCTGGGTCTGTCGGTCACGGAGGTGGACCTACGGGTGACGGGTCTGCTGGAGGACGGCGCGGACCCCGCGCTGCCCGCCGAGCCCGACGACGCACGACCCGACGAACCGCACCCCGCTCCCGACACGGACGAGGCGCGCGTGAGCGCCGCGGCCCTCTCCGTCCCGGGCGTGACCGCCCTGAGCCGCAAGGCCCGCGTCGAAGAGCGCCACGCCGACACGGCCCTCCCCCGCCGTCACGTCCTCGTGGAGATCAGGGTCGGGACGGCCGGGCGCGCACTGGACGTGGCCCGGGCCGTCCGCGCGAAGGTCACGGAGGCGCTTCCCGATCACCCATCGGTGGCTGTCCTGGTGACCGCGGTGAGCCCGGGCTCCTAGGCGCTCGGGGCCAGGAACGTCATACGGCTCCGTAGCGGGCGCCCGGCCCCGCGCCTTCGCCCGCTCGGGACGGCCTCAGTCGCCCACCCCGGCGAGGTCCCGCAGTCGCCGCCCCTGGGCGCCGCGCTCGGCGGTCCGCTGCTCCTCGTACGTACGGCTCACCGCACCCTGCAGCAGGGTCTTCGTCTCGATGAGGGCGTCACGGGGCGCGGCGAGCAGCGCGGCGGTCAGTTCACCCACCGTGTCGTCGAGCTGGCCGGCCGGTACGGCGATGTTCGCGAGCCCGGTCCGCTGGGCCTCGTCGGCCAGCACGAACCGGCCCGTGGCGCAGATCTCCAGCGCCCGGGCGTAGCCGACGAGTCCCACCAGCGGATGCGTGCCCGTGAGGTCCGGGACGAGGCCGAGGCCGGTCTCGCGCATGGCGAACTGCACGTCGTCCGCGACGACGCGCAGGTCACACGCGAGCGCGAGCTGGAAGCCCGCCCCGATGGCGTGTCCCTGCACGGCGGCGATGGACACGATGTCGCTCCGCCGCCACCAGGTGAAACCCTCCTGGTATCCGGCGATGGCCTCGTCGAGCTCGGCGTCGGTTCCCCGCGCGAGATCGATGAAGGACGGCTCGCCCTCGAACCCCTCGGGCGTGAACGCCTGCCGGTCGAGCCCCGCGGAGAAGGACTTGCCTTCGGCGCGCAGCACGACGACACGGACGGTGCCCGGCAGCAGCCGGCCCGCCTCGGCCAGCGCCCGCCACAGAGCGGGGCTCTGCGCGTTGCGCTTGGCCGGGTTGGTCAGCGTCACCGTGGCGATCGCGTCGTCGACGGTGAGCCGTACGCCGTCCTTGTCGAGCAGCGGGTCGAACGAAGCCATGGGGCGCCTCCGATGGGTGCGGTCAGAGCGGGTGCCGTGGAAGCACACCCTTAAGTGACTGCACAGTAACCACCCGGGCGGTCGATCGACCGACCGGGTGGTCACCATCGGAGAACGAGGCGCCGCCCGGCGTCAGGCCGACGCGGCCTTCTTGCCCCGCGTCGCTCCGCCACGCCCACGCAGCGTGACGCCCGACTCACTGAGCATCCGGTGCACGAAGCCATACGAGCGGCCGGTCTCTTCGGCCAGCGCCCGGATACTCGCACCGGAGTCGTACTTCTTCTTCAGGTCTGCCGCGAGCTTGTCGCGCGCGGCGCCGGTTACCCGGCTGCCCTTCTTCAGAGTCTCGGCCACCCGTGCCTCCTCAAGGAAGTGCGCTCTGGACTTCTCATGATCACCCCTCAAGAGCTTCCTGGCCACCCATTCGGCAAGGTCGGTAGGACAAGCTTTGTGCCGCGGAAGCCCGTCACCACGAGCGGAATCATGGATTCCATCCGTCCTTGTCCGTACGGCCGAACGAGGTCGGCCGTGAATGTCCAGGTCAGCGACGCGCGACGGCCGGGCCCTCGGGAAGGAGGAGCCCGGCCGCGAAATCGATGTAGGACACACCTCGGTACGAGGAGATCTCACACAGATGATGGATCACGGATCGGCCGAATGATCCATACGAAGTGGATCAGTGATTCGATCAAGCACCCGGACGGCGCGTGGAACCGCACGGGGGCCGTACGGGGAACGCGCGTGGACCGGCCGCCGGTTCGGCCGCTCAGGCGAGGGCCACCAGATCCGCGTAGTCGGCGCCCCACAGGTCCTCGACGCCGTCGGGCAGCAGGATGATCCGCTCGGGCTGGAGCGCCTCGACGGCTCCCTCGTCGTGGGTGACGAGGACGACCGCGCCCTTGTAGGTGCGCAGGGCGCCGAGGATCTCCTCGCGGCTGGCCGGGTCGAGGTTGTTCGTCGGCTCGTCGAGGAGCAGGACGTTCGCCGACGAGACCACGAGGGTGGCGAGCGCGAGGCGGGTCTTCTCGCCGCCGGACAGGACACCGGCCGGCTTGTCGACGTCGTCGCCGGAGAAGAGGAACGAGCCGAGCGTCTTGCGGACCTCGACGAGGTCCAGGTCGGGGGCGGCCGAGCGCATGTTCTCCAGGACCGTGCGCTCGGGGTCGAGCGTCTCGTGCTCCTGCGCGTAGTAGCCGAGCTTGAGGCCGTGACCCTCGATGACCTCGCCCGTGTCGGGCTTCTCGGCGCCGCCGAGGAGGCGGAGCAGGGTCGTCTTGCCGGCGCCGTTCAGGCCGAGGATGACGACGCGGGAGCCCTTGTCGATGGCCAGGTCGACGTCGGTGAAGATCTCCAGCGAGCCGTACGACTTGGACAGGCCCTCGGCCATCAGCGGGGTCTTGCCGCACGGGGAGGGCTCGGGGAAGCGCAGCTTGGCGACCTTGTCGGACTTCCGCTCGGCCTCCAGACCGGCGAGGAGCTTGTCCGCGCGCTTGGCCATGTTCTGCGCGGCGACGGTCTTGGTGGCCTTGGCGCGCATCTTGTCGGCCTGCGAGTGGAGGGCGGAGGCCTTCTTCTCGGCGTTCTGCCGCTCGCGCTTGCGGCGCTTCTCGTCGGCCTCGCGCTGCTGCTGGTACAGCTTCCAGCCCATGTTGTAGACGTCGATCTGGGCGCGGTTGGCGTCCAGGTAGAACACCTTGTTGACGACCGTCTCGACCAGGTCGACGTCGTGGGAGATCACGATGAAGCCGCCGCGGTACGTCTTCAGGTAGTCGCGCAGCCAGACGATCGAGTCGGCGTCGAGGTGGTTCGTCGGCTCGTCGAGGAGCAGGGTGTCCGCGTCCGAGAAGAGGATGCGGGCCAGCTCGATACGTCGGCGCTGACCGCCGGAGAGCGTGTGGAGGGGCTGGCCGAGCACCCGGTCGGGCAGGTTGAGCGCGGCGGCGATGGTGGCGGCCTCGGCCTCGGCGGAGTACCCGCCCTTGGTGAGGAACTCGGTCTCCTGGCGCTCGTACTGCCGCATCGCCTTCTCGCGGGTGGCGCCGGAGCCGTTCGCGATGCGCTGTTCGTTCTCGCGCATCTTGCGGATCAGGGTGTCCAGGCCGCGCGCGGACAGGACGCGGTCGCGGGCCAGCATGTCGAGGTCGCCGGTGCGCGGGTCCTGGGGGAGGTAGCCGACCTCGCCGGAGCGGGTGACGGCGCCCGCGGCGGGGGTGCCCTCGCCGGCGAGGACCTTGGTGAGCGTGGTCTTGCCCGCTCCGTTGCGGCCGACCAGGCCGATGCGGTCGCCCTTGGTGATGCGGAAGGTGGCGGACTCGATGAGGACGCGGGCACCGGCACGTAGCTCGATACCGGAAGCGGAAATCACGGACAGACTCCTGGGCAGGGTTGGTGACGGGGCGGGCGGCTGTGGTCGTTCACGCCGTCTAGTGCGCGAGGAGAATGGCCATGGGCCAAGTCTAACGGGGCGATGCAACCACTTTTCCTGCGTGCGGGTGTTCGGGACTGTGACGCTCATTGCCCGGCAGGGCGTTGTCGGTGCCGGGTGCGAGACTGTGGGGCAGGTCACATTCAGGCGATGTTCCGGCAGCGGGCGGGACAGCGGGACCAGAGGGAGTGATCGGTATGGCAGGCACGGACGGCGGGCGCCCGAGCATCTATCCGACGTTGCTGTACGCGGACGCCAAGTCCGCGATCAAGCAGCTCACCGAGGCCCTGGGCTTCACCGAGGCCTCGGTGTACGAGGACGAGGACGGCAAGGTGGTGCACGCCGAGCTGGTGCAGGGCAACGGCGCGGTGATGCTGGGCTCCAAGGGCACGGGCAGCCGCTTCGACGAGGCCATGAAGAGCGCGGGGCCCACCGGGGTGTACGTCGTCGTGGACGACGTGGACGCACACCACCAGCGGGCCGTGGACCACGCGGCGGAGATCCTGATGCCCCCGACGGACCAGGACTACGGGTCGCGGGACTACATGGCCCGGGACATCGAGGGCAACATCTGGAGCTTCGGCACGTACGCCCCGGAGACCCGGGTCTGACGAACCGGCCCCTGCCCGGCCGCCCCGGAGCCGGGCCGTCAGTCGGCCGGCCAGCCAGACGAACCGGCTGACCGGTTGACCGGCTGACAGATCAGACGTTCGTCCGTCCAACCGTCCTGTCCGGCGGTCTAGTTGCCGCCGGTGTGGACCTGGAAGGCGGCACGGCGTACGGCCTTGGCGAGGGCCGGGTCGGGGTGTGCGGCGGCGAGCGCGACCAGGACCTGGACGGTGCGGGGGTGGCCGACCGCGCGTACCTCGTCGAGGAGCGCGGGGACGGTCGGCTGCACCGCGGACTCCAGGTGCCGTACGAGGAGCGGGGCCTCACCGTGGTCGGCGACGGCCGCGGCCGTGTCGACCCACAGCCAGGTGGCCTCCTCGCGGGTGAGCACCAGGTGGGCGTCCTCGGGGTCGTGCCCGTCGTGCTCGGCGAGCCACAGCAGGGCGTACGGGCGCAGGTAGCTCTCGTCCGCCACGGAGCGGACGTCCGGCTCGGCGGGGGCGCCGACCACGCGCAGCGCCTCGAAGGCCAGCCCGCGCAGGAGGGCGTCCTCGCCGCGCGCGGCGCCGAGCAGTTCGGTGACGGCGCTGCCGACGGGACGGGCGGCGAGCCAGGCCCGGTACTCGGCGCGGGCCGCGTTGGGCCGCAGCTGGGCGCAGCCGCGGAGCATGTCCTCGGCGCCCTGCTCGATGTTCCCGGCGGGGCTCTGGGCGGCCACGCAGATCTGCTCCAGCTTGACCCAGACCGCCCAGTTGCCGAGCGGGGTGAGCGTGGCCTGACCGTCGGCGCAGGTGAGGGCGCCGACGGCCGCGAGGGCGTGCAGGGCCCAGTCGAGCAGGGGCGCGAGGGGGGTGTCCTCGGCCGGGCTCTCCACGGGCTCGGGCTGCGGTCCGTAGGGGATCTCGCAGCGCTCGGTGCGCAGTTCGGTGACGCGCTGCTCCAGCAGGTCGAGGAGCTGCGGCACGGGGACGGGGCCGGCGGACAGCTGGAGGAAGGAGAGGACCTGCGGCATCGCCGAGACGACCTCGGCGACGGCGGCGGGTTCGCGTCCGTCGGGGCCGGGGTGGGCGAGCGACCAGGCGTCGAAGAAGGCGACCCAGCCGCGCAGTACGGCGCTGTCGTCGCGGTTCCAGGCGCGCAGCCGCCAGCCGGGGCGTGCGGTGCCCCCGTGCACCTCGACGAGGCCCGCAAGCCGGGCGATGTCCCAGTCCGCGCGGACCTGGTCCGGGGTCAGGGACAGGTCCGTGGCGGCCCGTTGGGCGGTGGCGTCGGAGAGCGTGCCCTTGCCCTCCGAACCTCCGTCGTCAGTACCACCGGAGGCGGTGCCGTCGCGGTGCCGGCCGGAGCTCAGGGTGGCGTCGGCCCAGCGGGCGACCCGGGCCGCGCCGGCGAGCACGGCGCGCGCCATACGGGCGAGTTCCGCCGGTGCCGGTGTGCCCTCCGGCGGGCGGGGCGCAGGTCGGCGGGCGGGCCGCTGGGTCATCGCTCGGGGGGCGGCGGCCAGGGTTCGCGGGCGGACGAGTCGGAGCCTGGAGTCGCGCGGGATACGGGACGTCACGGGGGCAGTCTTCCGGTTGACGGTCCGAAAACCCAAACGGAATGCCGCGCGGGGCCGTGGGGGCGGTCCGCGCACCGGTTCCGGCGGACGCCCCCGGGGTGTGTGCGACCTGCTGGTACACGGTTAAACGGAAGCTCCCGCGCCGGGGCGTGAGGCGGTTACATCAGAGGGGTGAGGAAGCGGCGGAGGGCCTCTTCGTAGCCGGCCGGGTCGGCGTTCCACATGGCTCCGTGCGGTGCGCCGTGGACCGTGTGCAGGGTGACGAGGTCGGGGCGGCGGGCCGCGAGACGGCGCGAGGGCCCCCAGGGGGCGACGGTGTCGTCGGGGCCGTGCAGGACGAGGGCAGGCACCTTGAGCCGTCCGGGGGCGGCGGCGTCCTCGACGCGGTCGCCGTGCAGGCCCGTGCGGCCCTGGGCGGCACGGACGGCCAGGGGCAGCAGGGCACCGGGGGTGCGGCGGGCCGTGGCGAGGGCGCGCAGCGTGGTCTCCCAGCTGAGGACGGGTGAGTCCAGCACGAGGCCGCGGATCCGGTCGCGGAGCGGGGAGTGCGTGGCGGCGCGCAGCGCCATGGTGGCGCCGGTGGACCAGCCGTACAGGACGACCCGTTCGGCGCCGTACCGCACGGCGAAGCGGATGGCCGCGTCCAGGTCGCGCCACTCCGTCTCGCCGAGGTGGCTGAGGCCGTCCCGGGGGCGGGGCGCGCCGAGGTCCCCGCGGTAGGCGAGGTCGAGGACGGGGAAGTGCTGGCGGTGCAGGAACTCCATGACGTTCATGGGGTGTTCGCGGGTGGCGCCGAGGCCGTGCACGGTGATCACCCAGGTGTCGCGGGCGGCCGGCACGAACCAGGCGGGCAGAGGGCCCAGTTCGCCGGGGACGTCCACGTCGGCGTGGTCGAGGCCGAGGGCTGCGCCCGGGTCGCCGATGTGCAGGCCGGGGGTGAACCAGACCTTGTCGCCGGGTTCCAGGGTGCCGTGGCTGACGCGCTCCAGGCGGCGTACCACCGTGTCGGCGGTGTGCGGGGCGCCGGTCATGAGCGGGCCGACGACCGCGTGGCTGCCGTCGCCGCTGAGACCGTAGACGCCGGGGCGCTGGGAGGCCAGGGCGCGGGTCAGGGCGATCCGGCCCGCGGCCGTGGCGTGCACGGTGAGCCGGGGTTCGGTGGGCAGCGGTCTGCCCGGCGGCGCCTTCAGGGCGGCGTCGCTGGCAAGGCGGCCGGCCGCGACGGCGGCCGCGCCGGCCATGGCCACGGTGACGGCGGTGGACAGGGCTGCGGTCGTCGGCTTCACGGTGCGCACGGGTCCAGTCTCCTGACGGAGCCCGCTGTCGGCCAGTGGACAGGGCGGCAGGGGTGAGCCCGGCACGCCGCGCGGGTACGCCCCGCTCGGCACCCCGCGCGGGCACGCCCCCCTGTCGCGCCGCCCCGGTCGGCGCCGCACGGCGGGAGGAGGACCCCGCCGCCGTGCCTGCGGACCGTGAGGGCCCGGTGCCGTACCTACGGACCCCTGCGGTGCCGTACCTACGGACCGCGGGGGCCCGGCGTTGTACCTGCGGAGCGCGAGGGCCCGGTGCCGTCTCTGCCCTGCCCGCGAGCCCGGCACCGCCCGGTGCAGCCGGGGGCAGCGGGGGGCCCGGTCCCCGGCAGCTCGGAACCCTCGAGGCCGGTACGGGGCCTGCGCAGCCGAGAGCCCTTCCACTCGGCGCTGTCCCGGCACCGCCTCGGCGTAGCGAGGACCGGAGGCCGGTGTCGCCCCTGCGCCCCCTCCGAACCGCCGCCGCGTCTGCGCAGCCGTCGGCCCGGCTTCCCGTCGCCGTCTCGGCGCTGGAGCCCGAGAGGCCCGTGCCGCCCCTTGCCGCCTGGCCCACTGGGTGTCGCCGATGGCCCGGCGCCGCTCCTGGGGAGCCGCGAGCCCCGCCCCTCGGCTGGGCCGAGGCGCGGTCCGGCACGGTCCTGCGCGGTCCGGCGCGGTCCACCGTGGTCCTGCCCGGTCCGCCGTGGTCCTGCGTGGCCCGGCGCGGCCGCTCAGGGCCGCGGCTGGCCGTACCCCTTCAGGCGTTCCCCCGCTTCCGCCACCTGGGCCTCGGTCAGCAGGGTGGGGGTGAGGCCGGGGACGGACGACGCGGTGAGCCACACGCGGCACATCCATTCGAGCTGCGCGGTGCGGTCGTAGGCCTGGGCGAGGGTGGCGCCGTGTGCGAGGGTGCCGTGGTTCTGGAGGAGGCAGGCGGTGCGGTCGCGCAGGGCCCCGAGCATGTTCTCGGCCAGCTTCTCCGTGCCGTAGGTCGCGTAGGGGGCCACACGGACGGGTCCGCCGAGGTCGGCGGCCATGTAGTGGACGAGGGGCAGCTCGCCGACGAGGGTCGACACGGCCGTCGCGTGCACGGCGTGGGTGTGGACGACGGCGCGTGCGTCGGTGGCCCGGTAGACGGCGAGGTGCATGGGCGTCTCGCTGGTCGGAACGAGCGGACCGAGCACCTGCCGGCCGTCGAGGGAGACCCCGCAGACGTCCTCGGGTGTCAGCCGGTCGTACGGGACCCCGGTCGGCGTGACCAGGACGGTGTCGCCCACCCGCACCGAGACGTTGCCCGACGTGCCGACGACCAGGCCCTCGGCCACCGTCCGGCGGGCCGTCGCCACGAGCTCGCCCCACGCGCGGGCCAGCTCCTCCCCCGCCCCGGGCGCGCCCGGCCCTTCCGCGCCCCGTCCGTCTCCCGTGTCCCGCCGCCGCTCGGCCATGCCGTGATCCTGCCAGCAGCCCGCCCAAAGTCCGTGCCGGCGAGGGCGCAGGCGGGCGGAATCGAGCAACAGAAGCACCGCGAACAGGAACGAACAGGTCGTCAAGTGTCCATGCCCGGCCGATGACTTGCTTTCCGTGATTTTCCAGTAACCTCTGGGAGATTTTTCGTGTGTGCTGCCATTCCGGGGGAAACATGGCTCGTGATCACCAACCGTCCCGTCACCGCGCCCGCCTCGTCGCGGCCTCCGTGGCGACGGTGGCACTCGGCGGTACGGCTCTCGCCGAGGTGCCGGCCTCGGCGGCCGACCGGCCGAGGGGACACGACGTGTCCTCGCACCAGAAGAACGTGAACTGGCCGGCGGCGAAGAGCAAGGGCGCCGCGTTCGTCTACGTGAAGGCGACCGAGTCCACCACGTACCGCAACCCGTACTTCGACGGGCAGTACAACGGCGCCCGCGAGGCGGGCATCGTCCGCGGTGCCTACCATTTCGCCCTGCCGCACCGGTCGTCGGGAACGGCCCAGGCCGCCTACTTCCTGCGCAACGGGGGCGACTGGCGGGCGGACGGCTGGACGCTGCCGCCCGCGCTGGACATCGAGTACAACCCGTACGGCGAGAACAAGTGCTACGGCCTGAGCAAGGCCAGAATGGTCGGCTGGATCAGGGCCTTCAGCGACGAGGTGAAGCGGCAGACAGGCCGCCGGCCGGTCGTCTACACCAACCGCGACTGGTGGAGGAGGTGCACGGGCGACAGCTCCGCCTTCGCCGACCATCCGCTGTGGCTGGCCCGCTACAGCACCTCCGCGGGGCCGCTGCCGGCGGGCTGGGAGTTCTGGACGTTCTGGCAGTACGACAACAGCGGCAGTCTGCCGGGTGACCAGAATCTCTTCAACGGGTCACAGTCCCAGCTGAAGAGGTTCGCGAGGGGGTAGCGGATGCCTCTGTTCCGCCTGTGTTCGAGGGTTTCCGCCGCCGGTCCGACACAAGCGGAACGGCGGCACCTCTATCGGGTCACCCCATCGCCCGACTCAGTTCATCTTCCGTTCATCCAGGTTGCCTACGTTCCCCATGCCACTGTCGTCCAACAGAAGCCTGGGTAAATGGAACACATCACGCTCCTCCTCGGAATCGTGATCGTCACCGCTCTCGTGTTCGATTTCACGAACGGTTTCCACGACACTGCCAACGCGATGGCGACGACCATCTCGACCGGCGCTCTCAAGCCCAAGACGGCGGTGGCCATGTCCGCCGTGCTGAACCTCGTCGGTGCGTTCCTCTCCGTGGAGGTCGCCAAGACGATCTCCGGGGGCATCATCAACGAGGAGGGCATCCGCACAGAGGTGATCTTCGCGGCGCTCGTCGGCGCCATCCTGTGGAATCTGCTGACCTGGCTCCTGGGTCTGCCCTCCAGCTCCTCCCACGCACTCTTCGGCGGCCTGATCGGCGCCGCGGTCATGTCGGCCGGCTGGTCGTCGGTGAACGGCTCGACCGTGATCAGCAAGGTCCTGATCCCCGCGGTGGCCGCGCCGCTGGTGGCCGGACTCGCCGCGATGCTCGCCACGCGCCTCACGTACCGGATCAGCAAGCAGGCCGGTGAGAAGGCGACCTCCAAGGGCTACCGCGCGGGTCAGATCACCTCCGCGGGCCTGGTCTCCCTGGCCCACGGCACGAACGACGCGCAGAAGACCATGGGCATCATCACCCTGGCCCTGGTCACCGGCGGTGCGATCGCGCCCGGGTCGAATCCCCCCATGTGGGTCATCGTCTCGGCCGGTATCGCCATCGCGCTCGGTACCTACCTGGGCGGCTGGCGCATCATCCGCACCATGGGCAAGGGCCTCACCGACCTCGCGCCGCCGCAGGGCTTCGCCGCCCAGACCAGCGCCGCGACGGTCATCCTGGCCTCCTCGCACCTCGGCTTCTCCCTCTCCACGACCCAGTCCTGCTCCGGCGCCGTGATGGGCTCGGGCCTCGGCCGCAAGGGCGGCGTCGTCCGCTGGTCGACCGCGACCCGGATGTTCGTCGCCTGGGGCCTCACGCTCCCCGCAGCCGGCCTGGTCGGCGCGGGCGCCGAGTTCCTCACCAAGCAGGGCACCTGGGGCATCGTCCTCACCGGCACGCTGCTGGTCGCCGGCTCGGCGGTCATCTGGATCCTGTCCCGCCGCCAGCCCGTCACCGTCGACAACGTCAACGACGTCGACGGCGAGCCCGCGGGCGTCGTGACCACCGCGATCGCCGCCGTCTCCCCGCCCCCCGTGGGCGTGGTCGCCGCGGCCGACGACCTGAAGACCACCATCCCGGGCCCGGACGCCGAGCCCGCCCGTCCGGCCACGGTGTAAGGAACGAACAGCATGAAAATCGACTGGGCAGCCCTCGGTTCCGTGTTCGGAGCCAGCCTCATCGTCACCGTCGCCCTCGTGGGCCTCTTCACCCTCGGCATCGTCGGCCTCTCCAAGAGGGAGTCGGCCTCCGCCCAGGGCAACTCCGCGACCCTCGCGGTCACCGGCGCGTACGCCTGCTTCGCGGCCTGCGCGGCAGCCGTGACGTACGGGATCTATCTGATCGTCGCCTGACCCCGCAGCACGTCCGTTCGGTACGGGACGGCCCCGTCGACCCCTTGGTCGGCGGGGCCGTCCCGCGTCCGCGTGTGGGGCTCAGCACACTCTCCCTTCGCAGGTCAACAGCAAGTTGACGGGTGTTCTCGGGCCGTGGTGGACTGCCGGAGCCATGTACGACGGCAGAAGAGGAAGCCGGTGCGAATCCGGCGCGGTCCCGCCACTGTTACCGGGGAATCCATCCCCCGGGAGCCAGGAACTCTCGCCGTCGGTCTCGTCGAACCAGGGCGTGGACACCCTGAGTGAGGACATATCGCCATGCGCGGCTGCCTGTTGTGGACCAGTGTGCCCAGTACGAGGTTTCCGTCTCGCGTAACGGCGGGCTGAACCGATGTGTGCCGACCGCGTCTTCGCGTACGGCGCCGCCGCCGGCCTCCTCGGTGACCTGTTGCTCGGCGATCCCCGCCGGGGGCATCCGGTCGCCGCGTTCGGCCGGGCCGCGGGCGCCGTGGAGCGCGTCCTGTGGCGTGACCACCGCGGGTGGGGTGCGCTGCACACCGCCGTGTGCGCGGGCGGCGCCGTGGCCCTCGCCGTGGCCGCCGACCGTTCCGTACGTACCTCTCGTACCGCCTCCGTCGCGCTGACCGCCGCCGCCACCTGGGCCGTCGTCGGGGGGACTTCACTCGGGCGTGAGGCCCGGGCCATCGGCGGGGCGCTCGACGCCGGGGACGTCGAAGTGGCCCGCGAGCGGCTGCCGCACCTGTGCGGGCGCGATCCGCAGGCGCTGGACGCCGACGGGATCGCCCGTGCCGTGGTCGAGTCGGTCGCCGAGAACACCTCCGACGCCGTGGTGGGCGCCCTGGTGTGGGGCGCCGTGGCCGGCGTGCCCGGTCTGGTCGGGTTCCGGGCCGTCAACACGCTGGACGCCATGGTCGGACACAGATCGGCCCGCCACCGCCGTTACGGGTGGGCCTCCGCGCGGCTCGACGACGTGGCGGGGTGGCCGGGAGCCCGGCTGACGGCCGTCCTCGCGACCGTCGCCGGAGGCGACCCGCGGGGAGCGGTCCGCGCCTGGCGGGCGGATGCCGGCCGGCATCCCAGTCCCAACGCCGGACCCGTCGAGGCCTCGTTCGCGGGGGCGTTGGGGGTGCGGCTCGGCGGAACGCTCTCGTACGGAGGGCGGGTCGAACACCGGCCCGTGCTCAACGGGCCGGGGCGGGCCGTACGGGTCGCGGACATCGAGCGGGCCGTCCGGCTCTCGCGACGCGTGAGTCTGCTCGCGCTGGGTGCGAGCGTCGCGGGGCGGCTGCTCGCCGGGGGGCTTCTCACGAAGGGGCGTACGACATGAGCGGGGGACTCCTCGTCGCCGGCACCACGTCCGACGCGGGCAAGAGCGTCGTGACCGCCGGGATCTGCCGGTGGCTGGTGCGGCAGGGTGTGAAGGTCGCACCGTTCAAGGCGCAGAACATGTCGCTGAACTCGTTCGTCACGCAGGAAGGCGCGGAGATCGGCCGGGCGCAGGCCATGCAGGCGCAGGCCGCCCGCGTGGAACCCACCGCGCTCATGAACCCCGTGCTGCTCAAGCCGGGCAGCGACCGCAGCAGCCAGGTCGTCCTCATGGGCAGACCGGTGGGCGAGATGAGTGCGCGCGGGTACCACGGCGGGCGCCAGGAGGCGTTGCTCGGGACCGTGCTGGACTGTCTGGCCGAGTTGCGGGGCACGTATGACGCGGTGATCTGTGAGGGGGCGGGCAGTCCCGCCGAGATCAACCTGCGGCGGACGGACATCGTGAACATGGGGATCGCACGCAACGCGCGCCTGCCCGTGCTCGTGGTGGGGGACATCGACCGCGGTGGTGTCTTCGCCTCCTTCTTCGGGACGGTGGCCCTGCTGTCGCGCGAGGACCAGGAGCTCGTCGCCGGGTTCCTCGTCAACAAGTTCCGCGGGGACGTCTCGCTGCTCGAACCCGGCCTCGACATGCTGCACGGGCTCACCGGGCGGCGCGCGTACGGCGTCCTGCCCTTCCGGCACGGGCTCGGCATCGACGAGGAGGACGGACTGAGGGTCTCCCTGCGGGGCTCGGTCCGTGAGTCCGAGGTCTCCTCCCCGGTCGGCGAGGACATCCTCCGGGTGGCCGTCTGCGCGATCCCCCTGATGTCCAACTTCACGGACCTGGACGCCCTCGCCGCCGAACCGGGCGTCGTCGTGCGGTTCGTGGACCGGGCCGAGGAACTGGTGGACGCCGACCTGGTCGTCGTGCCCGGCACCCGGGGCACGGTCAAGGCCCTGGAGTGGCTGCGGGAGCGCGGTCTCGCGGACGCCATCTCCGCCAGGGCCGCGCAGGGCCGTCCCGTCCTCGGTGTCTGCGGTGGCTTCCAGATCCTCGGCGAGCACATCGAGGACGAGGTCGAGTCGCGCGCCGGCCGGGTGGAGGGGCTCGGACTCCTCCCCGTACGCGTGCGGTTCGCGCGGGAGAAGACCCTCGCCCGTCCCGTCGGCGAGGCCCTCGGCGAACCCGTCGAGGGGTACGAGATCCATCACGGGGTCGCCGAAGTGACCGGTGGCGAACCCTTCTTGGACGGCTGCCGGGTCGGCGAGGTCTGGGGCACGCACTGGCACGGCTCGCTGGAGTCGGACGGTTTCCGCCGCGCCTTCCTGCGGGAGGTGGCCGCCGCCGCGGGGCGCCGCTTCGTACCGGCCGCCGACACGTCGTTCGCAAGGCTGCGCGAGGAGCAGCTGGACCGGCTCGGCGATCTGATCGAGGAACACGCGGACACGGACGCGCTGTGGCGGCTCATCGAGTCCGGCGCGCCTTCAGGACTGCCCTTCATTCCACCGGGAGCGCCCGCATGAGCACAGTGTTGTTGTTGTCGACCGCCGACACGGATCTGCTGGCGGCGCGTGCCTCCGGCGCCGCGTACCGGATCGGCAATCCGACCCGCGTGGACGTCGCGGAGGAGCTGCCCGCGCTGGCCCGGGGCGCGGACGTCGCCGTCGTACGGCTGCTGGGCGGCAAGCGCGCCTGGGAGGACGGGCTCGCCGCGCTGAAGGCGTCCGGCATTCCGACCGTGCTGCTCGGCGGCGAGAGCGTGCCCGACGCGGAGCTGATGGCCGAGTCGTCCGTGCCCGCGGGTGTCGTCGCGGAAGCGCTGCGCTACCTCGTCGAGGGCGGCCCGGACAACCTGGCCGAGCTGGCCCGCTTCCTCTCCGACACCGTGCTGCTGACGGGCGAGGGCTTCGAGGAGCCGCGGAAGATGCCCGAGTACGGAGTCCACGGCGGGCGCACGCACGTCGAGGGCCGTCCGACCGTGGGCGTGCTCTTCTACCGGGCCCACCACCTGAGCGGCAACACCGCCTTCGTGGACACACTGTGCGACGCGATCGAGGCCCGGGGCGCCAACGCCCTTGCCGTGTACTGCGGTTCGCTGCGCGGCGCCGACGCGGAGCTGTACGAGATCCTCGGCAGGGCCGACACGCTGATCGCCACGGTCCTCGCCGCCGGCGGCACGCACGCCTCGCAGGCGTCCGCGGGCGGTGACGAGGAGGCCTGGGACATCGGCGCGCTCGCCGACCTCGACGTCCCCGTCCTGCAAGGGCTCTGTCTGACCTCCTCCCGGGCGGTCTGGGAGGCGTCCGACGCGGCGCTGTCCCCCATGGACGCGGCGATGCAGGTCGCCATCCCGGAGTTCGACGGCCGCCTCATCACGGTCCCGTTCTCGTTCAAGGAGCAGGGCCCGGACGAGGTGCCCGTGTACGTCGCCGACCCCGAGCGGGCCGCGCGGGTCGCCGGAATCGCCGTGCGCCACGCCCGGTTGAAGCACAAGCCCAACGCGGACAAGAAGCTCGCGCTCGTCTTCACGGCCTATCCGACCAAGCACTCCCGGGTCGGCAACGCGGTCGGGCTCGACACCCCCGCCTCGGCGGTACGGGTCCTCGACGCGCTGCGGGACGCCGGTTACGCCCTGACCGAATACCCGGACAACGGCGACGAGTTGATCCACCGGCTCATCGCGGCCGGCGGCCACGACGTCGAGTGGCTGACCGAGGAGCAGCTGGCGTCCGCCCCCGCGCGCGTGCCGCTGGCCGACTACCGGGCCTGGTTCGACAAGCTCGACCCGGATCTGCGAAACGGGATGCTGGAGGCGTGGGGTGAGCCGCCGGGCAGCCTGTACGTGGACGGCGACGACATCGTGCTGGCGTCCCTGCAGTTCGGGAACGTCGTCGTGATGATCCAGCCGCCGCGCGGTTTCGGCGAGAACCCGATCGCGATCTACCACGACCCGGACATGCCGCCGTCGCACCACTACATGGCGGCCTACCGCTGGCTGGAGAACAGCTTCGGCGCGGACGCCGTCGTGCACATGGGCAAGCACGGCACGATGGAGTGGCTGCCGGGCAAGGGACTCGGGCTCGGCGCGGGCTGCGCGCCGGACGCCGTCCTCGGTGAACTCCCCCTCGTCTACCCGTTCATCGTCAACGACCCCGGCGAGGGCACCCAGGCCAAGCGCCGCGGGCACGCCACGGTCGTCGACCACCTCGTACCGCCGATGGCCCGCGCGGACACCTACGGCGACCTCGCGAAGCTGGAGCAGCTCCTCGACGAGTACGCGCTCGTGTCCGACCTGGACCCGGCGAAGGCACCGGCCGTGCGGGCCCAGATCTGGACGCTGGTCAAGGCGGCCGAGCTGCACCACGACCTGCATGTGGACGACCAGCCCGACGACGACGCCTTCGACGAGTTCGTCATGCACATCGACGGCTATCTGTGCGAGATCAAGGACGTGCAGATCAGGGACGGTCTGCACATTCTCGGCGGCGGCCCGGAGGCCGAGCCGCGCGTGAACCTCGTGCTGGCCGTGCTGCGGGCCTCGCAGGTGTGGGGCGGCGCGGCGAACGCGCTGCCGGGTCTGCGGGCCTGTCTCGCCGAGCACTTCGGGCTGGTCGAGAAGGAGTTGCTGGCCGAGCCCGGCGCGCCGCTGAAGGTGCCGGTCGAGCTGAGCGACCTGGTCCAGGGGCCGTCACGGACAGCGGCCGACGCCATCGACCTGCTTGAGCAGCTGTGCCGCCGGTTCGCGGAGGGCATGGAGGAGCGCGCCTGGGACGCCGGTACCGTCCCCGCCCTCGTGCGCGAGGTGCTGGGCGGTGAACTCCCGGACGCCGTCGCGGTGTTGGAGTTCGCGTGCCGTGAGGTCGTACCGCGGCTGGCCCGTACGACGGACGAGATCGACCACATCCTCAAGGCGCTGAACGGCGGTTACGTCCCGGCGGGCCCCTCGGGCTCACCGACCCGCGGACTGGTGAACGTCCTGCCGACCGGGCGCAACTTCTACTCGGTCGACCCCAAGGCCATTCCGTCCAGGTTGAGTTGGGAGGTGGGGCAGTCCCTCGCGGACTCGCTGGTGCAGCGGTACCTCCAGGACACCGGCGACTACCCGAAGTCCGTCGGCCTGACGGTCTGGGGCACCTCCGCGATGCGCACGCAGGGCGACGACATCGCGGAGATCCTGGCGCTGCTGGGCTGCCGGCCGGTGTGGGACGACGCGTCGCGGCGCGTCACCGGCTTCGAGGTCGTGGGCCTGGAGGAGCTGGGCCGGCCGCGCATCGACGTCACCGTCCGTATCTCCGGCTTCTTCCGTGACGCGTTCCCGCACGTGGTCGGGCTGATCGACGACGCGGTGCGGGCGGTGGCGGACCTGGACGAGCCCGCCGACCGCAACTACGTGCGCGCGCACGCCGACGAGGACACCGCCGAGCACGGCGACCGGCGGCGCGCGACAGCCCGTATCTTCGGCTCGAAGCCGGGCGCGTACGGGGCGGGACTCCTCCCGCTCATCGACGCGCGCAACTGGCGCTCCGACGCCGACCTCGCCGAGGTGTACGCGGTGTGGGGCGGCTACGCGTACGGCCGCGGGCTCGAAGGGCGGGCGGCGCGCGGGGACATGGAGACGGCGTTCCGGCGGATCGCCGTCGCGGCCAAGAACGTCGACACCCGCGAGCACGACCTCGTCGACGCCGACGACTACTTCCAGTACCACGGTGGCATGGTCGCCATGGTCAGGCATCTGACCGGCACCTCCCCCGAGGCGTACGTCGGTGACTCCGCCACTCCCGACCAGGTCAAGACCCGCACCCTCGGCGAGGAGACCCACCGGGTCTTCCGCGCCCGGGTGGTCAACCCGCGCTGGATGGCGGCGATGCGGCGGCACGGCTACAAGGGCGCCTTCGAGATGGCGGCCACCGTCGACTACCTCTTCGGGTACGACGCCACCGCCGGGGTCGTGGACGACTGGATGTACGAGAAGCTCAGCGCCGAGTACGTCTTCGACGCGGAGAACCGGGACTTCATGAAGAAGTCCAACCCGTGGGCCCTGCGCGGCATCACGGAGCGGCTCCTGGAGGCCGCCGAGCGCGGGCTGTGGGCCGAGCCCGACGCGGACACGCTGGAGAGGCTGCGGGCCACCTATCTGGAGCTCGAAGGCGACTTGGAGGGCGACGACCAGTGAGTACCCCGTTCCCGTTCACGGCCGTGGTCGGCCAGGACGACCTGCGGCTCGCGCTGCTGCTGAACGCCGTGTCGCCCGCGGTGGGCGGTGTGCTCGTCCGCGGCGAGAAGGGCACCGCCAAGTCCACGGCCGTGCGCGCCCTCTCGGCGCTCATGCCGCAGGTGGAGGTCGTGGCCGGCTGCCGCTTCTCCTGCGCGCCGGCCGCCCCCGATCCGGCGTGCCCGGACGGCCCCCACGAGGCGGGGCCGGGGGTGTCCCGGCCGGCCCGCATGGTCGAACTGCCCGTCGGCGCCTCCGAGGACCGGCTCGTCGGCGCCCTCGACATCGAACGGGCCCTCGCGGAGGGCGTGAAGGCCTTCGAGCCGGGGCTGCTGGCCGACGCCCACCGCGGACTCCTGTACGTGGACGAGGTCAACCTCCTCCACGACCACCTGGTCGACCTGCTGCTGGACGCGGCCGCGATGGGTGCCTCGTACGTGGAGCGCGAGGGCGTCTCCGTACGGCATGCGGCTCGGTTCCTGCTCGTCGGGACCATGAACCCCGAAGAGGGTGAGCTGCGGCCGCAGTTGCTCGACCGGTTCGGGCTGACCGTCGAGGTCGCGGCCTCGCGTGAGCCCGACCAGCGGGTGGAGGTGGTGCGGCGGCGGCTCGCGTACGACGACGACCCGGACGGGTTCGCGACGCGCTGGGCCGACGAGGAGTCCGCCGTGCGGGCCCGGATCGTGGCCGCGCGGGAGCTGCTGCCGTCGGTGCGGCTCGGCGACGGCGCGCTCCGGCAGATCGCGGCGACCTGCGCCGCGTTCGAGGTGGACGGCATGCGGGCCGACATCGTGATGGCCAGGACCGCGACCGCGCTGGCCGCGTGGTCCGGACGCACCGACGTACTGGCAGAGGACGTACGGCAGGCCGCGCTCCTCGCGCTGCCGCACCGCCGCAGGCGCAACCCCTTCGACGCGCCGGGCCTCGACGAGGACAGGCTCGACGAGACCCTGGAGGAGTTCGGCGGCGGGGACGACGCGGGGGGCTCCGACGCCACCGGCGGCCCTGACGGCTCCCAGGACTCCGACGGTTCCGACGGCTCCGACGAGGACGACCCGGATCCGGACGGGCCCGGTGGCGGGCGGCCCCCGCAGGACGGGCCCGACGACGGCAACGACGGTGACGGCGGCGAGAGTTCCGGCGAGGTGCCCGCGCAGGGCACGCCCTCCGAGAACGAGAACGGGCAGGCCCCGTCGCCCGGCGCGGGTGAGCAGTCCCCCGTACGGGCCGCCGAGCCCTTCCGCACGAAGGTGCTGAGCGTGCCCGGTCTCGGCGAGGGGGCCGCCGGCCGGCGGTCCCGGGCCCGGACCGAGCACGGCCGCACCACCGGGGCGCGCCGGCCGCGCGGGGCGCTCACCAAGCTGCACCTGGCGGCGACCGTGCAGGCCGCGGCCCCGCACCAGCGGGCGCGCGGCCGGTCCGGGCCCGGTCTCGTCGTACGGCGGGACGACCTGCGGCAGGCCACGCGGGAGGGCCGCGAGGGGAACCTCGTGCTGTTCGTCGTGGACGCGTCCGGGTCGATGGCGGCCAGGCAGCGGATGAGCGCCGTGAAGGGCGCGGTGCTGTCGCTGCTCCTCGACGCCTACCAGCGGCGGGACAAGGTGGGGCTCGTGACCTTCCGGGGGTCCGCCGCCGAGGTGGCGCTGCCGCCCACCTCTTCGGTCGACGCGGCCGCGGTGCGCCTGGAGTCGCTGCCCACCGGTGGCCGTACGCCGGTCGCCGCCGGGCTGCTGCGGGCACACGACGTCCTGCGGGTGGAGCGGCTGCGGGATCCGGCGCGCCGGGCGCTCGTGGTCGTGGTGACCGACGGGCGGGCCACCGGCGGGCCGGAGCCTGTCGCCCTGGCCGGTCGGGCCGCCCGGCTGTTCGCCGCCGACGGGGTCGCGTCCGTCGTCGTCGACTGCGAGTCGGGGCCCGTGCGGCTCGGGCTCGCGGGGCTGCTGGCGGGTGAGCTCGGCGGTACGGCGGTGACGCTGGACGAGTTGCGGGCCGACTCGATCGCCGGTCTGGTCAGGGACGTTCAGGGCAACAGCAGGAGGGCCGCGTAATGCCGCAGGGACAGCCGAGTGTCGTGCCGGACGATGGTCTGACAACCCGTCAGCGACGGAACCGGCCGCTCGTCGTCGTGCACACCGGGATCGGCAAGGGCAAGTCCACCGCCGCCTTCGGGCTCGCCCTGCGCGCCTGGAACCAGGGGTGGCCGATCGGGGTGTTCCAGTTCGTCAAGTCCGCGAAGTGGAAGGTCGGCGAGGAGAACGCCCTGCGTGTCCTCGGCGCCAGCGGTGAGGGCGGGTCCGTCGACTGGCACAAGATGGGCGAAGGGTGGTCGTGGGTGCAGCGCGACTCCCAGATGGACAACGAGGAGAAGGCCCGCGAGGGCTGGGAGCAGGTCAAGAGGGACCTCGCCGCCGAGACGTACAAGCTGTACGTGCTCGACGAGTTCGCCTATCCCATGCACTGGGGCTGGGTCGACGTCGACGAGGTCGTGGCGGTGCTGCGGGACCGGCCGGGCACCCAGCACGTCGTCATCACCGGGCGCAACGCTCCCGAGAAGCTCGTCGAGGTCGCCGACCTCGTGACCGACATGTCGAAGGTCAAGCACCCGATGGACGCCGGGCAGAAGGGGCAGAGGGGCATCGAGTGGTGATGTCCCGCGTCCCCCGGCTGGTCGTCGCCGCGCCCTCCTCGGGCAGCGGCAAGACCACCGTCGCCACCGGGCTGATGGCCGCGTTCGCCGCGCGGGGGCTCGCCGTGTCCCCGCACAAGGTGGGGCCGGACTACATCGATCCCGGCTATCACGCGCTCGCCACCGGGCGCCCGGGACGCAATCTCGACGCCTACCTGTGCGGGGCGGAGTTGATCGCGCCGCTGTTCGCGCACGGCGCACGCGGGTGTGATCTCGCCGTGGTCGAGGGCGTGATGGGGCTGTTCGACGGGGCCGCGGGGGAAGGGGAGCTGGCCTCCACCGCGCACGTGGCCAAGCTGCTGCGGGCACCCGTGGTGCTGGTCGTGGACGCCTCCTCGCAGTCGCGGTCCGTGGCCGCGCTGGTGCATGGTTTCGCATCGTGGGATCCCGAGGTGCGGATCGGCGGAGTGATCCTCAACAAGGTGGCGTCCGCTCGGCACGAGGAGTTGCTGCGGGAGGCTCTGGACCAGTCCGGGGTGCCCGTACTGGGAGTGCTGCGGCGGGCTCCGCAGGTGGACACGCCTTCTCGGCACCTCGGGCTGGTGCCTGTCGCCGAGCGGCGGGCGGGGGCGGTCGCGGCGGTCGACGCCATGGCCTCGCAGGTGCGGGACGGGTGCGATCTGGATGCGCTGTTCGCGCTGGCGCGTGGCGCCGGGTCGCTGTCCGGTGACACGTGGGACGCGGCCGAGGCCGTGGCCGGGCCGAGGGAACACGCGCCCGTCGTCGCTGTCGCCGGCGGGCCGGCCTTCACCTTCTCCTATGCCGAGCATGCCGAACTGCTCACCGCCGCCGGAGCCGAGGTCGTCACCTTCGATCCACTCCGGGACGAGCACCTTCCGGACAGGACAAGGGCGTTGGTCATCGGGGGCGGGTTCCCCGAGGTGTACGCGCCGGAGTTGTCCGCCAACGAGCCGCTGCGCAAGGCCGTGGCCGCGCTCGCCGAGGGCGGGGCACCGGTCGCCGCCGAGTGCGCGGGGCTGCTCTACCTCTCCCGTGAGCTCGACGGCCTGCCGATGTGCGGTGTCGTCGACGCCGTGGCACGGATGGACGAGCGGCTCACGCTCGGATACCGGGACGCCGTGGCGGTCTCCGACAGCGTCCTGGCACAGGCGGGCAGCCGGATGCGAGGACACGAGTTCCACCGGACCGTCATGGACCCGGGGGCCGGGCCGGCTCCCGCCTGGGGGCTGCGCACCCCCGTACGGCGGGTCGAGGGTTTCGTACAGCAGGGTGTGCACGCGAGTTATCTGCACACGCATTGGGCGTCCGCTCCCGGTGTCGCCCGCCGGTTCGTCGAGAGGTGTGTCGCGTCATGAGCAACAGCAGGCTGATCGGGGTCGGGGTCGGACCCGGGGATCCCGAGCTCGTGACCGTCAAGGGGGTCGGCCGCCTCCGGGCGGCGGACGTCGTCGTCGTGCCCGTCATGGCCGCGCCCGACGGCAGGGACGGCGGTGAGCCCGGGCGGGCCGAGTCCACCGTGCTGCACTACGTGGGCCAGGAGAAGGTCGTACGTGTCGTCTTCGCGCTCAACGAGCGGTCCGACCGGGGCCGCCGCGAGGCCGCGTGGGACGCCGCCGGCGAGCGGGTGGCCGAACTGCTGCGGGCGCACGGCACCGTGGCCTTCGCCACGATCGGTGATCCGAACGTGTACTCGACGTTCACCTACCTCGCGCAGACCGTCTCCCGGCTCGTGCCGGGGACCCTCGTCGAGACCGTGCCCGGCATCACCGCCATGCAGGACCTCGCCGCCCGGTCCGGGGCGGTACTGACCGAGGGGACCGAACCGCTGACTCTCGTGCCCGTCACCGCCGGGGCCGCCGTGCTCAAGGACGCGCTGAACGGGCCCGGGACCGTCGTCGCCTACAAGTTCGGGCGGCTCGCCCAGGAGGTGGCCGCGGCGCTGCGGGAGACCGGCCGGGCCGAGGACGCCGTGTGGGGGTCCGCGCTGGGACTGCCCGAGGAGTCGATCAGGAGCGCGGCGGAACTGGACGGTGCCCCGCTGCCGTACCTCTCCACGCTCATCGCGCCCGCCCGGCGCCACGGCGGACGCGGCGGCAAGCTGTGAGATCCGTCAAGGGGCCGCACGGACGCGCCTCACTCCGCGATGCCCACGACCAGCCAGATGAACCCCACTCCGGCGAGCGTGCACAGCAGTGTGGAGCGGGCCGGGTGTTCGTGGTGGGCCTCGGGGAGGATCTCGGCGGCCGCGAGGTAGAGGAGCGCACCGCCGAAGAACCCGAGATATCCGCCGAGCAGGTGCTCGGGGATGGTGAAGAACAGCGTCGAGGCGGCGCCTGCCACGGGGGCCGCCGCGTCCGCGAAGAGCATCGCGACCGCCTTGCGGCGGGCGTTCCCGTACAGCGTCGTGATCGTGTACGTGTTGAAGCCGTCCGCGAAGTCGTGGGCGATCACCGCGACCGCCACGGCTGCTCCCATGCCGCCGCCGACCTGGAAGGCCGCGCCGATCGCCACCCCGTCCATGGCGCTGTGGCCGACCATCGCGGCGGCGGCCGTCAGGCCCACCTGGGGCGTGCGGCCGTCGTGCTCCCCGGCGCCGTGCGCGGCCTGGCGTACGGCGAGGAGCCGTTCCACCATGTGGGCCAGCAGGAAGCCGGCCACGAACAGCAGCAGCGCGGCCGGTACACCGAAGATCTCCTCGCCGGCCGCGTCGAGTGCCTCCGGCAGCAGGTCCAGGCCGACGACACCCAGCATCAGGCCGCCGGCCAGGCCGAGTACGAGGTGGCGGCGGTCGGTGACGCGTTGCGCCGTCCAGCCGCCTGCCAGCGTCATGAGGAACGCGCCGAGCGCGACGAACACCGCCATAAGCCCTTGCTATCCGATCAAACCGTCTTCACGCACGTCCGCCGCACACCCGAGACCCCTCGGCTTCGGGAACACGTGCGCTGATGTCCCCCGACACCCCCGACACCCACGGCACTCGCAGCACTCCCAGGAGAGGACCTCGTTCCATGGCCGATGCCCCCACCGGCAAGGTGACCTTCGTCGGAGCCGGGCCCGGCGCCGCCGACCTGCTGACGTTCCGTGCCGCGCGCGCCATCGCCGAGGCCGACGTCGTGATCTGGGCGGCCAGCCTGGTGCAGGCGGAGGTTCTCGAACACGCCCGTGAGGGTGCCGAGATCCTGGACTCGGCGACCATGTCGCTGGAGGACGTCGTCGCCGTGTACGAGCGGGCGGCGGCGGACGGGCTGAAGGTGGCCCGCATCCACTCGGGCGACCCGGCGCTCTGGGGCGGCACGCAGGAGCAGGTCGACCGGTGCGCCGACATCGGTATCGAGACGGAGATCGTGCCCGGCGTCTCGTCCTTCTCGGCCGTCGCCGCGCTCGCCCAGCGCGAGCTGACCATCCCCGAGGTCGCACAGTCCGTGATCCTCACCCGGCTCGGCGGGGGCAAGACGCCGATGCCGCCGGGCGAGGAGGTGCGGGAGTTCGCGCGGCACGGCACCACGATGGCCCTGTTCCTGTCGGCCGCCCGCAGCGGGCAGCTCGTACGGGAGCTGCTGGAGGGCGGGTATCCGACCTCGACCCCGGTCGTCGTCGCCTATCAGGCGACCTGGCCGGAGGAACTGATCGTGAGGTGCACGATCGAGACGCTGGAGGAGACCGTCAAGGAGCACAAGCTCTGGAAGCACACGTTGTTCCTGGTCGGCCCGGCCCTCGAAGCGCACGGCACGCGCTCGCACCTCTACCACCCCGGCCACTTCCACGGCTTCCGCAAGGCCGACCCCCAGGCCCGCAAGGCGCTGCGGACGCGGGGTGCCACACCGTGATCACCGTCGTCGGTACGGGCACGGGGGCGCCCCTTCCCCCGGACGCCGAGGAGGCGTTGGGCGGAGCGGGGCTCGTCGTCGGTGCCCGGCGTCACCTGGACCGCGCCGCACTCCCGGACACGGCCTCGCGGATCGTCCTCGGCCCGCTCGCGCCCGCCCTCGACGCGATCGAGCGGTATCTGGAGAAGGCGGAGACGGCGGCGGAGGCGCAGGCCGCGGCGGAGACCCCGCCCCAGACCGGAACCGCGACAGCGACAGCGGCAGCGGCGGCAGCGGCAGGGAGTGCGGCGACGGCGGACCGGACGAACCCGGCGGCGTGGGCCGCCGGCCAGGGCCGGGTCGTCGTGCTGGCTTCCGGGGACCCGGGGTTCTTCGGGATCGTCCGGGCGCTCGCGGAGCGGTTCGGGGCCGGGCGGCTGGACGTGCGCCCGGGGGTGTCGTCCGTCGCCACCGCCTTCGCGCGGGCCGGGCTGACATGGGACGACGCCGTGGTGGTGAGCGCGCACGGACGGGACCTGCGGACCGCCGTGAACGTCTGCCGGGCCCACCCGAAGGTGGCCGTGCTGACGGGCCCCGGATCCGGGCCCGCGGAGCTCGGCGCCGCACTGCGGTCCGGCGACCGGATGCTCGTGGTGGCATCGGCGCTCGGTTCGGGCTCGGGAGCGAGCGCGGGTACGGGTTCGGGTGCGGGTACGGGAGCGAGCGCGGGTTCGGGTGCCGGCGAAGGCTCGGGGTCCGGTTCGGCTTCGGGTTCCGGTGAGCGGGTGGAGCGGGTGACGCCCGCCGAGGCCGCCGTACGCGACTGGGGTCAGGCGGTGAACGTCGTGCTGTGCCTCGACGAGTCACGCCTCCTGTCGCCCGCGCGCACGATCGCCGGTCCGGCGCCGACGCCCTCCCGATGGGCGCTGGCCGAGAGCGAGTTCGCCCACCGGGACTCGATGATCACCAAGTTCGAGGTACGGGCGCTGGCGCTGGCGCGGCTCGGACCGCGGCTCGGTGACCATGTGTGGGACATCGGCGCCGGGTCCGGTTCGGTCGCCGTGGAGTGCGCCCGGCTCGGGGCCGCCGTGACCGCCGTGGAGAAGACCCGGGACGGCGTGGAGCGCGTGCGCGCCAACGCGGCCGCGCACGGGGTCGACGTGACCGCCGTGCACGGGGCCGCCCCGACCGTGCTGTCCGACCTGCCCGATCCCGACGCCGTGTTCGTCGGCGGGGGCGGGCGGGAGCTGCCCGCCATCGTGACGGCCTGCGCGCGGCGGGCCCGGCGGTCGGTCGTCGTGGCGATGGCCGCGCTCGACCGGGTTCCGGCGGTGCGGGACGCGCTCGTCCTGGCCGGGCTCGACTGCGAGGGCGTGCTGCTGCAGTCGTCCCGGCTCGCGCCGCTGCCCGGGGACGTCACCCGGCTCGCGGCGACCAACCCCGTGTTCCTGCTGTGGGGCGTCAGGCCTCCGGCGCACAGTGAAGGAGTCACCCAGTGATCGGCCTGATTTCCGCGACGGCCGCCGGGTCGGCGGGCTGCGAGCGGGTGGCCTCGGCCTGGCCCGGCCGCACCCGCGTCTACGAGGGGCCCGTCGGGGACGCCGTGCGGCGGGCTTTCACGGAGTGCGAGCAGCTCGTGTGCTTCCTCGCCACGGGGGCCGTGGTGCGGCTCGTCGCGCCGCTGCTCGCCGACAAGGCGTCCGACCCGGGGATCGTGTGCGTCGACGAGGGCGGACGGTTCGCGGTGTCCCTGGTCGGCGGTCACGGGGGCGGCGCCAACGAACTCGCCCACGAAATCGCGGAGCTGCTCGGAGCCGAACCGGTCGTGACGACCGCCACCGACTCCGTCGGCGTGCCGGGTCTCGACACGCTCGGCTTCCCGGCCGAGGGTGACGTGGCGGGGGTGTCACGGGCCATGCTGGACGGCGAACCGGTCGTCCTGGAGGCCGAGTTGGCCTGGCCGTTGCCGCCGCTCCCGGCCCTCGCACCCGAGGGTGCGCATTCGATTCGCGTGACCGACAGGGCCGTTGAGCCCGCCGAGCGCGAGGTCGTTCTCCGGCCGCCTTCCCTCGTCGTCGGTGTCGGTGCCTCCAAGGGCGCTCCCGTCGACGAGGTGCTCGGGCTCGTCGAGGAGGCCCTGCGCGATGCCGGGCTGTCCGCGAGGTCCGTCGCCGAGCTCGCCACCGTCGACGCGAAGGCCGGTGAGCCCGGCATCGTCGGGGCGGCCGAGCGGCTCGGGGTGCCGCTGGTGACGTACGCCGCCGAGGAGTTGGCGAAGGTGGACGTGCCGAACCCCTCGGACGCGCCGCTCGCCGCCGTCGGTACGCCCTCCGTCGCCGAGGCCGCGGCGCTCGTCCGCGGCGGTGAACTTCTCGTACCCAAGCGCAAGTCGGCCGCGGTCCCGGCGATGGCGACCTGCGCGGTCGTCCGCCGGGCCGCACGCGGGCGGCTCGCGGTGGTCGGGCTCGGACCCGGCGCCCGGGACCTCCTCACCCCGCGCGCGAAGGACGAACTGCGCCGGGCCTCCGTGCTCGTGGGCCTCGACCAGTACGTCGACCAGATCCGCGACCTGCTCCGCCCGGGCACCCGCGTCCTGGAGTCGGGGCTCGGGGCCGAGGAGGAGCGGGCCCGCACGGCCGTGGCCGAGGCCCGGCTCGGACAGGCCGTCGCGCTGATCGGCAGCGGTGACGCGGGGGTGTACGCGATGGCGTCGCCCGCGCTCGCGGAGGCGTCCGACGACATCGACGTGGTGGGGGTGCCCGGAGTCACGGCCGCGCTCGCGGCCGGGGCGATCCTGGGTGCGCCGCTCGGCCACGACCACGTGTCGATCAGCCTGTCCGACCTGCACACTCCGTGGGAGGTCATCGAGCGCCGGGTACGGGCGGCGGCCGAGGCCGACATCGTGGTCACCTTCTACAACCCGCGCAGCCGGGGCCGTGACTGGCAGCTCCCCAAGGCGCTCACGATCCTCGCGGACCACCGTGAGCCGACGACGCCCGTGGGAGTCGTGCGCAATGCCTCCCGGCCGGACGAGTCCAGCCGGGTCACCACCCTCTCGGGACTCGACCCGGCGACGGTGGACATGATGACGGTGGTGACCGTGGGCAACACGGCGACCCGTGAGATCGCCGGCCGTATGGTGACGCCGCGCGGCTACCGCTGGCAGGAGGAACCCAAGTGAGCCAGGTGGACCGAGGACCCGGGGTGAGCCGGGTGTTCCCGCAGCCGCGGGTCGTGCACCCCATCGAGGAGGAGTCCTTCCGGCGGCTGCGGGCCCGCCTCGACACCTCGCACTTCCCGCCGCTGACCAGGGCCGTCGTGGAGCGGGTGATCCACTCCGCCGCCGACCTGGAGTACGCGGCGGACCTCGTCACGGACGAGGGCGCGCTGGAGAGGGCGCACCGGGCCCTGCACGACGGGGCGCCCGTCGTCGTGGACGTGGAGATGGTCGCGGCGGGCATCACGCGCCGCGAGACCGTGTGCCGTCTCAAGGACGCCAAGTCCGGTCCGGGGCTGACCCGTTCGGCGCACGCCGTCCGGCTCGCGTACGAGCAGGTCGGGCCCGGCGCGCTCTGGGTGATCGGCTGTGCTCCCACCGCGCTGGAGGAGCTGCTCACCCTCGACGCCGCCCCGGCGCTCGTCATCGGTCTGCCCGTCGGTTTCGTCGGTGCGGCCGAGTCCAAGGCGGCGCTCCGCGAGAGCGGGCTGCCCGCCGTCAGCAACGTGTCCGAGAAGGGCGGTTCGGCCGTCGCGGCGGCCGCGCTCAACGCCCTGCTGTACCACCCCGTTTCGTATCCCGAGGAGAAATCGTGACCACCCCCGCCCCCGCCCTGCTCATCGCCGGCCATGGCACCCGGGACGATGCCGGAGCCGAGGCGTTCCGCGACTTCGTCCGGGAGCTGGGCCGCCGCAACCCCGGCCTGCCCGTGGCGGGCGGCTTCATCGAGCTGTCCCCGCCGCCGCTCGGCGACGCGGTGGCCGAGCTGGTCGAGCAGGGGGTGCGCAGGTTCGCCGCGGTTCCCCTGATGCTCGTGTCCGCCGGTCACGCCAAGGGCGACATCCCGGCCGCGCTGACCCGCGAGAAGGAGCGGCACCCCGGGATCTCGTACACGTACGGGCGTCCGCTGGGCCCCCACCCGGCGTTGCTCACCGTGCTGGAGCGACGGCTCGACGAGGCACTCGGCGGGTCGGTGCGCACACCCGAGGACCGGGCCGAGGTGACCGTGCTGCTCGTCGGACGCGGCTCGACCGACCCGGACGCCAACGCGGAGGTGCACAAGGCGGCGCGGCTGCTGTGGGAGGGGCGCGGTTACGCGGGTGTGGAGACGGCGTTCGTCTCGCTGGCCGCGCCGGACGTGCCGTCGGGCCTGGACCGCTGTGTGAAGCTCGGCGCGCGGCGGATCGTCGTGCTCCCCTACTTCCTGTTCACCGGCATCCTTCCGGACCGGGTGCGGCAGCAGACCGAGGGGTGGGCGGCGGCGCATCCGGAGACCGACGTGGTCTCCGCGGACGTCATCGGACCGGAGCCGGAGCTGCTCGACCTGGTCATGGAGCGCTACCGGGAGGCCGTCGAGGGCGATCTGCGGATGAACTGCGACTCCTGCGTCTACCGGATCGCGCTGCCCGGCTTCGAGGACAAGGTGGGGCTTCCCCAGCAGCCGCACTTCCACCCGGACGACGACGGGCACCACCACGGGCACCACCACGGCGGCCACACACACTCCCATGCGCACTGACAGCGACGACAGAGACGGCCCCGGCCCCGGCTCCCGGGGCACCGGCGGTCCCGGTCCTGACGAGCCCGGTCCCGGCGGGCACGGCCGGGCGCACGATCTGCGGCACCACGGCGACGCCGAGGTGCGGGACGACGGCTCGGCGCTCGTCGACCTCGCCGTGAACGTCCGTGCCGGTACTCCCCCGGCCTGGCTGCGCGATCGCATCGCCGCGTCGCTGGGCGGGCTCGCGGCCTACCCGGACGGGCGGGCCGCGCGGGCCGCCGTGGCCGTGCGGCACGGGCTGCCCGTGGAGCGGGTGCTGCTCACGGCCGGAGCCGCCGAGGCCTTCGTGCTGCTCGCCCGGGGGCTGAAGGTCCGTCACCCCGTCGTCGTGCACCCGCAGTTCACGGAGCCGGAGGCGGCGCTGCGGGACGCGGGCCACGCCGTGGACCGGGTGCTGCTGCGGCCGCAGGACGGGTTCCGGCTCGACCCGTCGGCGGTTCCCGAGGAAGCGGACCTGGTGGTGATCGGCAACCCGACCAACCCCACGTCCGTCCTCCATCCGGCCGGTCTGATCGCCCGACTCGCCCGTCCCGGGCGGACATTGGTGGTCGACGAGGCGTTCATGGACGCGGTGCCGGACGAGCGGGAGGCGCTGGCGGGGCGCACCGACGTGCCGGGGCTCGTGGTGCTGCGCAGCCTCACCAAGACGTGGGGGCTCGCGGGGCTGCGGATCGGTTACGTGCTCGCGGACCCCGAGACGGTCGCCGGGCTCGAACGCGGACAGCCGCTGTGGCCGGTGTCCACGCCCGCGCTGGCCGCCGCCGAGGCCTGTATGACCCCGAGGGCCCTCGCCGAGCAGGCGCAGGCGGCCCGTCGCGTCGCCACGGACCGGGCCCATCTGGTCGCGGGACTCAAGGAGTTCGCGTCCGACGGGGTCCGGGTCGCGGAGCCCGCCGAGGGGCCCTTCGTCCTGGTCGGCCTCCCCGGGGCGGCGGCGGTCCGGGCCCGGCTGCGCCGACTGGGCTTCGCGGTGAGGCGCGGCGACACGTTCCCGGGGCTGGACGAGACCTGGCTGCGACTGGCGGTACGCGACCGCCCGACGGTCAACCGCTTCCTCCAGGCCCTGGACCAGGCACTGAGCCTACGAGACACCTGACCGACGGTCGGACGACTTCGAGAGCGCCCCCGGAGGGGCGCGAGGAACTGCGCGACCAGCCCCTACCGGCCCGCAGCAGACCAACTCACCCCACCCCACCGCCCCTTCAGGGGCGCGAGGAACGGCGCGACCCACCCCCACCGGCCCGCGGACGACACCCGGCCCTCCCGTCCCTGCCCCTCCTCTCCCGCCCCCGGAGGGAGGTGTCACCTCCGGCGGCGGGCCATCGCGAAGGCCCCACCGCCCGCCACCAGCAGGGCGACCGCCCCCGCGGCGACGTACGGCGTCGCCGAACTGCCTCCGGTCTCGGCGAGGTTGGCCTCCTCGACGGGCGCCCCCTGCGGCTCGACCTCGGCCGCGGGTTCGGTCGGGGCCGCCGCCACGGCGGGTGACTTGCAGGTGGCCTCGGCCAGGGTGACCGTGCCCTCGACATCGGCCACGTTGAGCTTCAACGGGTTCACGGAGACCTTCAGTTCGAGCGCTGTCGCGGCGGCCGTACGCGAGGTGGTGCGCAGGGATGTCAGGTCGAGGCGGACCTCACCGACGCCGGGCACCTTCACCTCGGTGATGCCTCCGGCGGTGAGAGTGGTCCTCCTGCCGAGCACCGTGACCGCGCCCAGCGGGTCGGCCGAGGCGACCGGCTTCTCGCCCACCGCGCAGACCGCCTTCGCGGTGACCTGGTCGACCTCGATCAGGGAGAGCAGGGGCAGACCCGGGAGGTGCACCTTGGCATGGGCGAGGTGCACCGAACCCTCGGCCTTCTCCTCGGTGACGGTCGCGCTCGCCCTGGCGACCTCCGCTCCGAGAACGGTGAACGGTCTGCCGCCCTCGACGCCGTCCAACTTCGCGGTGAGCGTGGTCTTCTCGGCACTCCGCGGAGCCCGGACCTCGTTGAGCGAGACCGCGAGCGGGACGTCGACGGTCTTGTCGAGCAGGGAGACGTCGAGCCCGGTGCGCAGGACGACGGCTCCGGCGCGACCGCGGTCGTCGGTCGCGTGGGCCTGGCCCGCACCGGCCAGGGTCGCGGGACCCGCGGCCAGGGCGGCGGCGGCCGCGGTGGCGGCCATCCTGCGTGCGGGCATGCGGAAAGCGTTGCTGTTCAAGGTGGTGGGACCCCCACATAGACAGAACTGGAGACGCGACGCCGCCGGAGGCTCCGCGCACGGGGACCTGTGGGGAGCGTCCGGCGGCGTCGATGCGGGAATCCTCACGCACGGAGAGTGAACAGTCAGCAAGCTGACGGGAGTTCACCCGTACGTGGAGTTTCCGCGCATCTCTTCGAATGACCCGGCACGTACGTTCCTCGCGGTCACCCGGATCACCGAACTGGCTCGAAAGCGCCGGTCGACGCGCCGGAGCCCGCGGGGGCGCGCGGAGCGGGCACGCGCGGCCCATCGGTCACGCTCCGTCAGCTCGCCGCCGCCCGGCCCGAGCGGCGGGAGTCGCGGCTATCCGACGATCCTGCCGTTGAGCACCACCCGTCGCGGTGCCGCCAGGACCCGGACGTCCGCCCTGGGGTCCTCTTCGTACACGACGAGGTCGGCCTGCGCGCCCTCCTCCAGGCCCGGCCGTCCCAGCCATGCCCGGGCGCCCCAGGTGGTGGCCGAAAGCGCCTCGACGGGCGGGATGCCGGCGGTCACCAGTTCGGCGACCTCCCCCGCCACCAGGCCGTGCGGAAGCGTGCCGCCCGCGTCGGTACCGACGTACACCGGGATCCCGGCGTCGTACGCGGCCCGCACGGTGTCGTAGCGCCGCTCGTGGAGCCGCCGCATGTGTGCCGACCACTGGGGGAACCTGGCCTCGCCCCCGGCCGCGAGCTGCGGGAAGGTCGCGATGTTGACGAGGGTCGGGACGATCGCGACACCGCGCTCCGCGAACAGCGGGATGGTGTCCTCGGTCAGTCCGGTGGCGTGCTCCACGCAGTCGATGCCCGCCTCGACGAGGTCGCGCAGCGAGTCCTCGGCGAAGCAGTGCGCGGTGACCCGGGCTCCGAGGCGGTGGGCCTCGGCGATCGCCGCCTCGACCTCGGCGCGGGGCCAGCACGCGCCGAGGTCGCCCGTTCCGCGGTCGATCCAGTCCCCCACCAGCTTCACCCAGCCGTCGCCGCGCCGGGCCTCCCCGGCCACGTACGCGACGAGGTCCTCGGGCTCGATCTCGTGCGCAAAGCCCCGGATGTAGCGGCGGGTGCGGGCGATGTGGCGGCCCGCCCTGATGATCTTCGGCAGGTCGTCGCGCTCGTCGGCCCAGCGGGTGTCGGAGGGCGAGCCCGCGTCGCGGATGAGCAGCGTGCCGGCCTCGCGGTCGGCCAGGGCCTGCTTCTCGGCGACGTCGTCCGGGACCGGGCCGTGGGGGCCGAGGCCCACGTGGCAGTGGGCGTCGACCAGTCCGGGCAGTGCCCAGCCGTGCACGGTACGGACGTCGCGGGCGCCGTCGGGGCGCTCGTACGTGATCCGCCCGCCGACGACCCAGAGTTCGTCCCGGACGTCGTCGGGGCCGACGAGCACCCGTCCCTTTACCTGCAGCACCGGCTGATCGCTCATGGGCAGCACCTTAGTTCGGCGACCGCGGGTGGTCCGTGGCCGGTCGCGCCCACGCGGCGCGTCCGCACGACGACCCGGCCCCGCGCCCTGCGGGGCGTTCCCTGCGGGGCGTTGTCCTACGGGGCGCCGTCCTCCTCCACGTCCGCCATCGCCGGGTCCAGCAGGCGGGACAGGAAGTGCCTGGTCCGCTCGTGGGTCGGATTGCCGATGACCTGGGCGGGTGCGCCGGACTCGACGACTACACCGCCGTCCATGAAGACGACCCGGTCGGCGACCTCGCGGGCGAAGGTCATCTCGTGGGTGACGACCATCATGGTCATGCCCTCGTCGGCGAGCATGCGCATCACGGCGAGCACGTCCCCGACGAGCTCCGGGTCGAGCGCCGAGGTGGGCTCGTCGAAGAGCATCACCTGGGGGCCCATGGCGAGCGCGCGGGCGATGGCGACGCGCTGCTGCTGGCCACCGGAGAGGGACGCGGGATACGCGTCCGCCTTCTCCGAGAGCCCGACGCGGCGGAGGTTCTCGGCGGCGACCTTCGCGGCCTCGGCCTTGTCGCGGCCCAGCACCCGGCGCTGCGGCAGCGTCAGGTTGTCGGTCACCGACAGGTGCGGGAAGAGGTTGAACTGCTGGAAGACCATCCCGATCCGGCGGCGCACCGCGTCGATGTCCACATCGGGGTCGGTGACCTCGGTGCCGCCGACGAAGACCTGCCCCTCGGTGGGTTCCTCAAGGAGGTTCACGCAGCGGAGCAGGGTGGATTTGCCCGAACCGGAGGGGCCGATGACGCACACGACCTCGCCGGAGCCGACCTCCAGGTCGATGCCGCGCAGCACCTCGTTGTCGCCGAAGGACTTGTGCAGGCCGCGGACCTGGATCTCCGGCGTACCGGCCGTTCCGTTCACGTCGGCCTTGCTGATCGAGCTGCTCACTTGGCCTCCCCGGCCTTCGCCTCAAGGCGGCGTACGACGAACCCGAGCGGGATCGTGACCAGCAGGTAGCACAGGCCCGCCACCAGGATCGGTGTCGAGTTGGCGGTCTCGCTGGCCAGGTCGCGGCCGAACTTGGACAGTTCGCGCTCCTCCAGCGTGACGCCGAGGAACAGCACGAGTGAGGAGTCCTTGAAGAGGAGCACCAACTCGTTGGTGAGCGGCGGGATCACGATCCGGAACGCCTGCGGAATGATGATGGACACCATGGCCCGGGCGTGGGAGAAGCCCAGCGAACGGGCCGCCTCCATCTGTCCCTTGGGGACGGCCTGGATGCCGGCGCGGATCGTCTCCGCCATGTACGCGGCAGCCACCAGGCCGAGCGCGAGCGCGACCTTGCCGTACGTGCCGCCGGGGATCTCCGTGCCGGGGAACGCCAACGGCACGGCGACGCCCACGAAGATGAAGATCAGCAGGGCGGGCAGCCCGCGGAAGATCTCGATGTAGATGCCGGCCAGCCAGCGGTACGGACCGACCGAGGAGAGCCGCATCAGGGCGACGACCACGCCGAGGGCGAGGCCGAAGACGAACCCGGAGATCGTGTAGAGGACGGTGTTCTTCAGCGCCAGCGTGATGATGTCGGGGAACATCCGCTCGGCCAGCTCGACCTGGGCGAACTGGTTCCGCAGCTGCCCCCAGTCGGCCGTGACGCCGAGGGCGACCAGCGCGGCGACGAACACCGCGTACTGGACGCCCTGCGACACGGCCCGCTTCTGGCGCCTGGTCAGACCGCTCCTGCGTGGCTGGACCTTGGTGTCGGTCCCACTCATGAGGAGGCGGACGGGGAGGCCGAGGCGGCGCCCGCCGCGCTCTCGTCGTACGGTCCGATCCACTTCTCGTACAGCTTCTTGTACGTGCCGTCGGCCTTCGCGTCCGCCAGTGCCTTGTTGACGGCTTCGAGGAGCTTGGTGTTGCCCTTCTTCATCGTGAAGCCGTACTCCTCACCGGTGTTGATGTTGTCGGCGACCTCGAACGCGGCGGCGTTGGCCTTGTCCTTCAGCCAGCCCTGGACGACCGGGTAGTCGATGACGACGGCCTTGACCTGGCCGGTGCGCAGGCCGTTCAGGAGGGCGTCCGAGGACTCGAAGGAGACCGGGTTCAGGCCCTTGCTCTTCGCGTACTCCTCGCCGGTGGTCTGTGCCTGGGCACCGACCTTCTGGCCCTTGAGGTCCGCGAAGGAGGAGATGCCGCTCTTCTTGTCGGCCAGGACACCCTGGGTGGCCTCGAAGTACGGGTCGGAGAAGTCGACGTTCTTCTTGCGCTCGTCGGTGATCGTCATGCCGGCCGCGGCGAGGTCGCACTGGCCGGAGTTGAGGGACCCGCCGGTCTTGAAGTTCTCGAAGGGCTGGTCGAGGATCTCCTGCTTCACGCCGAGGTCCTTGGCGACCAGGTCGACCAGCGACACGTCGAAGCCCTGCACCTTGCCGTCGATCTCCGACTGGAACGGCGGGTACGGCAGGTGCGTGCAGGTGGTGAGCTGTCCGCCCTTCACCAGCTCGACCCCGTTCGCGGTGGTCTTCTTCCCCCCGTCGTCGTCCGAGGAGCAGCCGGCGACGAGCAGCAGCCCGGCCGTCGCGGTGGTGGCGGCCAGAATGCGGGTCCGGCGCCCGAGGACGATGTTCACGGGGGTGACCTCCTGTGGGGAAACTGTGGCTTCTGATTATAAGGATTGGTTTGAGGCACTCAAACCAATCCCATGGCCATTGAGCTGTCCGGCCTCAGAAGTCGCCGGTGGGGCGAGCGCTGGGACGCCGGTTACGCTCGTTGCTGCCTACCCCGTGAGTGAAGAGAGCAACGCCGTGACCCACCCCTTCCTGGACCTGGCGCCGCTGAGCGCCGCGCATTTCGCGTCGATCGAGGACCGCGTGGCGCGGCTGCTCTCCACCGAGCAGGACGTCGTGATCACGCAGGGTGAGGCGCTGCTGCCCCTGGAGGGGGCCATCCGCGGCACCGCGGGCCCCGGCACGACGGCCCTGAACGTGATCACCGGTCCGTACGGGCAGACGTTCGGCGACTGGCTCCGGGACTGCGGAGCGACGGTCCACGACCTGGCCGTCCCCTTCCACACGGCGGTCACGGCGGCCCAGATCCGGGAGGCCTTCGCCGAGCACCCGGAGATCGACTTCGTCTCGCTGGTGCACGCGGAGGCGGCCACCGGGAACACCAACCCGGTCGCGGAGATCGGCGAGGTCGTACGGGAGCACGGTGCCCTCTTCTACCTGGACGCGGTGGCCTCGATCGGCGCCGAGCCGGTGCTGCCGGACGCGTGGGGCGTGGACCTGTGCGTGATCGGGGCGCAGAAGGCGATGGGCGGCCCCGCCGGGGTCTCGGCGGTGTCGGTGAGCGAGCGGGCGTGGGCCCGCATGTCCGCGAACCCGCACGCTCCGCGCCGCTCCTATCTCTCCCTCCTGGACTGGAAGGAGCGCTGGACCGACGCCGGCCGCACGACCCTTCTCCATGCTCCGGCGCAGCTGGAGATGCTGGCCCTGGACGCGTGTGTCCGGCGCATCGAGGAGGAGGGGCTCGACACCGTGATGTCCCGCCACGCGGCGGCCGCGGCGGCCACGCGGGCGGGGGCGCTCGCGCTGGGCGCGGGGATCGAGCCGTACGTGCACGAGGCCTCGGAGGCTGCGCCGGTGGCCACGACGCTGCGCACCCCCGCCGGGGTGAACGCCGCCGAGCTGGTGGCCAGGGCGCTGGCCGCCGATCCGGCGCTTCCGCTGGCCGCGGGCGGCGGCGCCCTCGCCAAGGAGATGATCCGGGTCAACCACTACGGCCCGGCGGCAACGCCGGACTCCGTCCGGGCCTGCCTCTCCGCACTGGGCGCCGCGCTGGCCGAGCGCTGACGTCAGGTGCGGTCCGGTGGGGGCTGGTCGCGCAGTTCCCCGTGCCCCTGACAGACATGACAGACAGAGGCCGGCTGCGCGACCCTTCACAACGAGCCCGCGGCCACGGGAATGGCCCAAGCCCGTTGAACGTTCACGTATCGAGCGGAGGCCGCCTCCGTACCCGTCCGTACGAGCCGAAAGAGCGAAGACATGCGCGTCGAGATCTGGAGCGACATCGCCTGCCCCTGGTGCTACGTGGGCAAGGCCCGCTTCGAGAAGGCGCTCGACGCCTTCGCGCACCGCGACGACGTCGAGGTGGTGCACCGCTCCTTCGAGCTCGACCCGGGCCGCGCCAGGGACGACGTCCAGCCGGTCCTCGCGATGCTCACCAAGAAGTACGGCATGAGCGAGGCACAGGCGCAGGCCGGCGAGGAGAACCTGGGCACCCAGGCCGCCGCCGAGGGCCTGGAGTACCGCACCCGGGACCGCGACCACGGCAGCACCTTCGACATGCACCGGCTGCTGCACCTCGCCAAGGACCGGGGCCGCCAGGACGAGCTGATCGGGGTGTTCTACCGGGCGAACTTCGCCGAGGAGCGCTCCGTCTTCGCCGACGACGAGCGGCTCGTGGAGCTGTCCGCCGCCGCCGGGCTCGACGCCGACGAGGCCCGCGCGGTACTGGCCGACCCGGCCGCGTACGCCGACGAGGTCCGTGCCGACGAGCGCGAGGCCGCCGAGCTGGGCGCGAACGGTGTGCCGTTCTTCGTCCTCGACCGTAAGTACGGCGTCTCCGGCGCCCAGCCCGCCGAGGTCTTCACGCAGGCCCTGGAGCAGGCGTGGGCCGCCCACTCCCCGCTGAAGCTCATCCAGCAGGACGACGCCGAGGCGTGCGGCCCCGACGGATGCGCGGTGCCCCAGCAGCACTGACGAAGGGAAAAGCGCAGGTCGGAGCGGATCTATAAGCGCTCCTTGGCGAAACCACGTAGAAATCGGCAATGGACGGGGAGTTCCCGGAGCCGCAGAGTGGTCGCATGGAGACCTTCGAGAGCCTCGTCCGAGCCGAGTTCGCCCCGAAGAACACCTATCTGAACACCGCCAGTACCGGGCTGCTCCCGGCCCGCGCGGTCGACGCCGTCCGGGCCGGCGTCGAGTCCGTGGCGGCCGGGCAGCCGCAGGACATGTTCGCCGACGTGGAGGCGGCCCGCGCCTCCTTCGCCCGGCTCGTGGGAGTGCCGGACCGCCGGGTCGCGGCCGGGGCCTCGGTCGCCGTCTACACCGGACTGATCGCCGCCTCACTGCCCGAGGGCGCCGAAGTCCTCACCGCCGAGGCCGACTTCACCTCCGTGGTGAACCCCTTCCATGTGCGCCGGGACCTCAAGGTGCGCACCGTGCCGCTGGAGCGGATCGCCGAGTCGGTGCGCCCCGGCACCGCCCTGGTCGCGGTGAGCGCCGCCCAGTCCGCGGACGGCCGGATCGCCGACCTGCCCGCGCTGCGCGAGGCCGCCCGCGAACACGGCGCCCGTACGTACGTCGACGCGTCCCAGGCCGCCGGATGGCTCCCGGTCGACGCGGACGCGTACGACTACGTCTCCTCCGTCGCCTTCAAGTGGCTCGTCTGCCCGCGGGGCGTGGCCTTCCTGGTCGTTCCGGAGGATCTGGGCGGACTGGACCCCGTCTTCGCGGGCTGGGTGGCGGGAGAGCACCCGTGGGACAGCTGCTACGGGCCGGTCGAGGAACTCGCCCACTCCGCGCGGCGGTTCGACGAGAGCCCGAGCCTCTTCTCGTACGCCGGTGCCCGCCACTCCCTGGAGCTGATCGAGCAGCTGGGCGTGGACGCCGTACGCGCCCATGACCTCGCGCTCGCCGACCGGTTCCGGAAGGGACTGGCCGCGCTGGGGCAGGAGCCGGTCCCGGCGCCGGGCTCGGCCATCGTCTCCGTGCCCGGCCTCGGCCACCGGCAGCCGGAGTTGAGCCGGGCGGGCATCGAGGTCTCCGACCGTGCGGGCCATCTGCGGGCCGCCTTCCACCTGTACAACACGACCGCGGACGTGGACCGGCTGCTGGACGTCCTGTCCGGCTGATTCCCCGGCCCACTGGCGCACGGCCGACGAGGACGCTAGGAAGGGCACCACGAGGTGGTGGTGCCGGTGGAGCCAACTCTCCACACGCCCGAACGGCCGTCCGCGGACGCGGAGTTGCACCGGAGGCTGGTGTACGGCGACGAGAGCGCGCTGGCCGAGGCGTACACGGCGTACAGCGGGCTGGTCCGGCGGATCGCCGTACGGGTCACGCAGAGTCCGGCGGCCGCCGAGGACGTGGCGCAGGAGGTCTTCGCCCAGCTGTGGAGCAGGCCGTACGCGTTCGACGCGCGCCGGGGCTCGCTGCGCACCTGGCTGTCCCTGCTCGCGCACCGGCGGGCCGTGGACTGGGTGCGCGGCGAGGCCCGGCAGCGCAGGGACGCCCACACGGACGACTCCGCGCTGCACGCGATCCCGGACGCCCGGCCCGGCCCCGACGAGGCGGTCGTCGACCGCGAACGCGCCCTCCTGCTGCACTCCGCGCTGGCCGAACTCCCGCAGACCCAGCGGGAGGTGGTCCACCTCGCGTACTTCGCGGGCCGCACCTACCGCCAGGTGGCCGTCGAGCTCGGCATCCCGGAGGGCACCGCCAAGACCCGTCTGCGGTCGGCGCTGCGCAGGCTGGCCGCGTCCTTGGCGGATCCGGCCGAACCGCCGGATCCGCCCGGCCCGGCGGATCCGGCGTGGGAGAGGGGCGCATGATGGCGGCAGGGGAAGGAGGCGTCCGGTGAGCGACGATCACGACGGCGTGCCCGGGCTGCTGGCCGACCGGGCCCTCGGCATGCTGCGGGCCTCGGACGAGCGGACGGTCCGGTCGCACCTGGCCGGGTGCGAGAACTGCGCCGCGCGGGCGGAGCGGCTCCGCGCGACGGTGCGGCTGCTGGACGCGCCCCCGGGAGCGGCGGAGCCGGCCGCGGCACAGGACGGTCCGGCCGGACCGGACGGGGTGCTCGCCGTCGCTC
>NZ_JAHRIB010000007.1 GCF_019090165.1 Streptomyces sp. BV286 | reverse complement strand
GTGCAGGGGGCGAGGGAGTCGAGGCCCTGGGGCTTGGCCGCGGTGCGGCCGATGGCGGTGGCGATCCGGTTGATGGTCGCGACGCGCTTGTCCTTGAGGGGGCCGACGATGGCGTTCTGGGCGAAGTTGGGGCCGCCCTGGCCGACGGTGTCGACGAGGCGCTTGTTGGCTTCGGCGATCTGGGTGTTGAGGAGGGCGAGGTTGCGGTCGACCTCGGCCTTCGCGGAGGCGGGGATGGCGGGCAGGCTCGGCGCGACGGCCGGGCA
>NZ_JAHRIB010000069.1 GCF_019090165.1 Streptomyces sp. BV286 | reverse complement strand
GTGTCGGGGCGGGGGTTTGGTGGAGGGGGGCCGCCGACCGGTAGCCGACGGGCAGCTCCGGGCCGAGGACACCCTGCGCCTGCGGGTCGGTGGCGTCGGACCCGGCCCGCCCTGCGGGGTCCTGGGGCGCAGCGACGGCGTCCGCCGCCGTGCCGTGCGCGGGAGCCGGTCCGGGGTGCTGCACCGGCGGCGCGGGCGCCCAGGGGCCGGGTCCGCCGTACGGCGGCGTGCTGTAGGGGTCCGGATCGTGCAGGGGTCGGGGCCGGTCACCGGGCACGGGCGCACTCGCGTCGTCGCTCACCTCGCCCGGGACCGGTCCGGCGGCCGGACCCGAAGCGGCTCCGGTGTCGCTGTCCGCGACGCCCTCGACCGTGGCGTCCGCGACCGTGGCCGCTCCCGCACGCGCGGGCTTCTCCAGCTCGAAGTCGCCGTCCATGTCGCCCCCGTGAAACCCACTCGGCCCGTCCCCCGCGGAAGCCGCGTCCGCCGGAGCGGAATCCGGCACGTGGGTCCGTGGCCGGCTCCACCACTTCGGTTTCGTGGGCTTCCCCTCGTCCATGCTCTCCCCACACCTGACCCGCGGCACGGCACGTCGGCGATCACCGCGGTACGTCGATCTCCGCGCCCGGATCACTGTGGCGGGCGCGGCCCATCCCTGGATTCAACCAGGTTCACGGGCCGCCGCGCAGAGAGCCCGTTCAGCCGGAGGAGGAAGGCACCGGTGAGGCGGACGGGTCGGAGGACGGCACCGCCGACAGGACGGACGCCTCGAAGTCCGCGCTCGACGACCATGTGGTCAGTGTGACGGGCCGGGCCGGGGCGAGGTGATGCATGAGCGGGGACATGGCGACGGCTCCCGCCACCACGGGAGTGGTCAGCGTGCGCAGCGCGTCCTTGCCCTGCTCGGCCGGGGCGGGGAGCCCGGGCGCCGGCACACCGGGCAGCAGCGGCGCGGACATCTCGGTCTGCGCGCCGCCCTCCCCGGCGAAGGACCGCTGCCCCTGTGCGAGGAGCGGCGCGACGGACCGGCGGCGCTGTGCGTCGGGGTTGGTCGCTCCTCCGGTGCCCGACGTGCGCATCGGCGTCACGTTGCTTCCGGAGCCCGATCCGCCTCGCGCGTCCGTGGTGTCCGCCGGCACACCGGTCGACACCCCGCCGAGCGCGATCGCGGCGAGCGAGACGGCACCGGCCGCGGCGGCCGCGAAGCGAAGGCCCCGGGAGGCCGACCGCTCGGCCTCGCGCCGGCCCATCTCATGGATGCGGAACCCGCGCTGCTCCGAGGGCAGCGCGGCCGCGTGGGGGCCGGAGGGCACGTATCCGAAGGAGTCCGGCGTCATGTCGAAGACCCCGGAGGTTCCGAACGATCCCCGGCCCAGCCGCGGGCTGTCGCCGTCCTGGTCGCCTCCGCCGGGGAGCCCCTGGAGGCGGGCCAGGAAGCTCTCGGACGGGGGCGGCGGGGCGACCTCCGCGAACACGTTCTTCAGGCGTCGCTGCTCGTCGGCCTCCGACTTGCACTTCGCGCAGGTGGCGAGGTGGGCCAGGACGCGCTCACGCGCCTCGTGGCCGAGCTCGCCGTCCACCAGGGCCGAGAGGCGGTCGCCGAGGTGCTGCTCGGCAAGGGGCCCGTCGGCGGGATTCAGCCGTGATCCACTCACGAGCTCGCGCCCCCTCCCCCCAGAGCGGGCACTCCGGTGACCGCGAAACCGCGGCGCTCGGCACGGGCCTCGGGAGAGCGGTGGGCGAGCGCCTTGCGCAGCTGGGAGCGGCCGCGGTGGATCCGGCTGCGGACCGTGCCGAGCTTGACGCCCAGGGTCGCGGCGATCTCCTCGTACGACAGTCCTTCGATGTCGCAGAGGACGACCGCGGCGCGGAACTCCGGTGCGAGCGTGTCGAGGGCCTGCTGGACGTCCGCGTCGAAGTGCGTGTCGTTGAAGACCTGCTGCGGGGACGGCTCGCGGCTGGGCAGACGCTCGGCCGCGTCGTCGCCGAGGGCGTCGAAGCGGATCCGCTGCTTGCGGCGGACCATGTCCAGGAAGAGGTTGGTGGTGATGCGGTGGAGCCAGCCCTCGAAGGTGCCGGGCGTGTAGGTCGACAGCGAGCGGAAGACCCTGACGAAGACTTCCTGGGTCAGGTCCTCGGCGTCGTGCTGGTTGCCCGTCAGGCGGTAGGCGAGCCGGTACACCCGGCCGCTGTGCGTGCTGACGATCTCCTCCCAGGTGGGCGGAGTCCACGCCTGCGAATCCGCGTCGGACGTGAAGGTCGCTGTCTGCGCGGAGTCGGCAGTGTGGGAACGGTCAGCAGTGTTGTTCACGGATTTCGGCTCACCCGCCGATCTGAGCAGGCGCCGGAGCACCCCTCCTCGATCCACAGGTACAGCCGCACCTCCCCTGTCGGCTCTGGTGGTGTCCAGCGGAGCCCCTACCATAGCCACCTCGCCCGTTAGCTCCGGATAAGCGGTTTTACGAGAAATTGATACGCGCTCATATGGCTGCGTCAGCACTTCTTCGGCGTCCTCATCCATCCCCTACCCCCGCGTAGTTCCCCACCCCCTCTAAACGCCCGGTCCCATCTGCGGGTTCCCGGCGGCAACGGATACAGTCACGCCCAGGCAACCACGGGGACAGGAGAGGGCCATTACCGGCAACCGGCTGACGAGCTGGGCGTTCGCCGACGCCTTTGTCGCCGAGGACGAGGCGCTGTACTGGGCCCGGGACCGGGCCCGGGAAGCAGGGCTGCGCTCGGTGTCGCCCGGCACGGGTGCCGCGCTGCGGCTTCTCGCCGCCACCGTGGACGCCAAGGCGGTCGCGGAGATCGGTACCGGAACCGGGGTCTCCGGAATCCATCTGCTGCACGGCATGCGGCCGGACGGCGTACTGACGACCGTGGACCCGGAGCCGGAGCACCAGCAGTTCGCCCGCCAGGCCTTCCGCGCGTCGGGCTTCGCCAGCAACCGGGCGCGCTTCATCCCGGGCCGGGCGCTGGACGTCCTGCCCCGGCTCGCGGACGCGGGGTACGACCTCGTCTTCTGCGACGGTGACCGGCTCGAAAGCCTCGACTACCTCGCTGAATCGTTGCGCCTGCTGAGGTCGGGCGGGCTCGTCGTCTTCGAGGGCGTCTTCGCGAACGGGCGGACGGTGGAGTCGGGCCCGCAGCCCACGGAGGTGCTGCGGCTGCGCGAGCTGCTGCGCACGATCCGCGAGAGCCAGGAGCTGGTCCCCTCACTGCTGCCGGTCGGCGACGGCCTGCTGTGCGCGGTCAAGCGCTGAGCCGGTCTCACCCGCGCGAGCGCCGGACCGCCTCCGAACCACTCTGACCTGCATCGATCCGCACCGACCTTGCGCCGACCTGCGCCGTCGCCGCATCTCCCGCAGGTCGACGCGGCGGCTCTGTACCCCGCCAAAGACAGCTGCCCCGGCATCGCGTTGATGCCGGGGCAGCTGAAGGGTATGGTCGCGTTCCGCGTTAGCCGACGACCTTCTTGAGGGCGTCGCCGAGCGCGTCGGCCTCGTCAGGGGTCAGCTCGACGACGAGCCGACCGCCGCCTTCGAGCGGAACGCGCATGACGATGCCCCGCCCCTCCTTGGTCACCTCGAGCGGGCCATCGCCCGTCCGCGGCTTCATGGCCGCCATGCTCGTTCCCCTTCCTGAAACCAGCTCATCGTCGCCGACGGCCCCACTGAAGGGCACGCGTCCACCCGTCGGACACGCGTCACCGGCATCGAACACATTGCTTCCCAGCCATTATCCCGCATCTCAGGACCCGATGACCAACATCAGTCGGCATCGCTTGCGCAACGCAGTTGAGCAAAACCACTCAATTCGGCGAAGTGGCTGCGATACTCCGCCACTGCATGGACTTTCGGGCACCGGAATTCTTTGACGCAGGTCACATGTACGAACGCCGCCGGTCATCGTGATCTCCGCCATGCTGTCCTCAGACCAGTGCGTACCGACGGGTACGCACGAGCCGCGACACCGGAGGGGACCATCATGGCCGACACCGTGCTCTACGAGGTGAGCGACGGACTCGCGACGATCACGCTGAACCGCCCCGAGGCGATGAACGCGATGAACAACGAGACCAAGGTCGCCCTCCGCGAGGCGGCTCAGGCGGCAGCGGCGGACGACTCCGTACGGGCCGTGCTGCTCACCGCGGCGGGCGACCGGGCGTTCTGTGTGGGCCAGGACCTCAAGGAGCACATCGGCGGGCTGATGACGGCGCGCGCGTCCGGCTCGGGCGGGGGTGTCATGAGCACGGTCCAGGAGCACTACAACCCGATCGTGCGGGCCCTGACCGGGGCGGCGAAGCCGGTGGTGGCCGCGGTCAACGGCGTCGCGGCCGGCGCGGGTTTCGGGTTCGCGCTCGCCGCGGACTATCGCGTCGTCGCCGACACGGCCGCCTTCAACACGTCGTTCGCCGGTGTCGCGCTGACCGCGGACTCCGGGATCTCGTGGACGCTGCCCCGGGTCGTCGGGCCCTCGCGTGCGGCTGATCTCCTGCTCTTCCCGCGCAGCATCACCGCTCAGGAGGCGTACGAGCTGGGGATCGCCAACCGCGTCGTGCCGTCCGCCGACCTGGCCGCCGAGGCGGTGAAGGTGGCCCGGGGCCTGGCCGAGGGGCCCACTCTGGCGTATGCCGCGCTCAAGGAGTCCCTCGCCTACGGGCTCGCCCACTCGCTGGAGGAGACCCTGGAGAAGGAGGACGAGCTGCAGACCCGGGCCGGGTCCTCCGAGGACCACATGATCGCCGTGCAGGCGTTCGTCAACAAGGAGAAGCCGAAGTACCTGGGGCGGTGACGCTTCGCTTCGCCGGATCGGGCCGGATCAGGTGGCGCCGGCCCCCTATGGGGTGCCTTTCCTGGACACGCAGTCCGCCAAGTGGTCGTCGACCAGGCCGCAGGCCTGCATCAGGGCGTAGGCCGTCGTCGGGCCCACGAAGCGGATGCCCTGCTTCTTGAGGGCCTTGGAGAGGGCCGTCGACTCGTCGGTCACGGCCGGGACGTCGGACAGCCCCTTCGGGGCCGGGCGCGCCGCCGGGTCGGGGGCGAAGGACCAGATCAGTTCGTCCAGCTCGCCCGGCGTCCATCCGGCCAGTACGCGCGCGTTGGCGACGGTCGCCTCGATCTTGGCGCGGTTGCGGATGATGCCCGGGTCGGCGAGGAGGCGCTCCTTGTCGGCGTCCGTGAAGGCGGCGACGTCGGCGATCCTGAAGCCGGCGAAGGCGGTGCGGAAGCCCTCGCGGCGGCGCAGGATCGTGATCCAGGACAGGCCCGACTGGAAGGCCTCCAGACACAGCCGCTCGTACAACGCGTCGTCGCCGTGGACCGGGCGGCCCCACTCCTCGTCGTGGTACGCCACGTAGTCCTCGGCCGACAGGGCCCAGGGGCAGCGCAGTGCCCCGTCCGGGCCCGGCAGGGCGTCGCTCACCGGTGGTCCTCGTCGGCGGGCTTGTCCAGGGAGGCGGCCTGGATCGAGCGGGCGGAGCGGGCTCCGGCCAGCGCGGCCTCCAGGTCGGCGATCCGGGCGTCCCGCTCGGCCAGTTCGGCACCGAGGCGGCCCAGGGCGTCGTCCACGTCGGTCATGCGGTAGCCGCGCAGGGTCAGCGGGAAGCGCAGTGCCTCCACGTCGCCGCGGTGCAGCGGGCGGTCCGGGGGCAGCGGGTCCCGCAGGCGCTCCGGCGGCACCTCGGTGAGGGGGCCGCCGCTGTCACCGCCCCCCACCACGGAGAGGGTCACCGCGCCGACCACGACGACGAGGGCGACGACCAGGAACAGGAACATGAACATCTCTGAGGTCCCCACGCATCGATGCCGACGCGGAGCGCGCCGGCGCGGAAAGTGTCAGGCACCGATCGTGCCATGCCGCTCCGGCGGTTAGGGTCACAGGCGGCGGAACGGCGACATCCGCTGACGGCTACCGGGAGAGGTCACAGGGGATGCTCAGGCTGGGCAGGCGCGAGTTCGGCGCGCACGAGCCGGTGATCATGGCGATCGTGAACCGGACCCCGGACTCCTTCTACGACCAGGGGGCCACCTTCCGCGACGAGCCGGCGCTCGCGCGCGTGGAGCAGGCGGTGGCCGAGGGCGCCGCCATCATCGACATCGGGGGCGTCAAGGCCGGGCCGGGCGAGGAGGTCACGGCCGAGGAGGAGGCGCGGCGGACCGTCGGGTTCGTCGCCGAGGTGCGGCGCCGCTTCCCCGACGTGGTCATCAGCGTCGACACCTGGCGGCACGAGGTGGGCGAGGCCGTGTGCGAGGCGGGCGCAGACCTGCTCAACGACGCGTGGGGCGGGGTCGATCCGCGGCTCGCGGAGGTCGCCGGGCGGTACGGGGTGGGCCTCGTGTGCACGCACGCCGGTGAGACCCAGCCCCGGACGCGCCCCCACCGCATCGCGTACGACGACGTCATGGCGGACATCCTGCGGGTGACGTCGGCGCTGGCCGAGCGGGCCGTGGCGGCCGGGGTGCCGCGGGAGTCGGTGCTCATCGATCCCGGGCACGACTTCGGCAAGAACACGCGGCACAGTCTCGAGGCCACGCGGCGGCTCGGGGAGATGGTCGGGACCGGGTGGCCCGTGCTGGTCTCCCTGTCCAACAAGGACTTCGTGGGTGAGACGCTCGACCGGCCGGTGAAGGAGCGGGTGACCGGCACGCTCGCGACGACCGCCGTGTCCGCGTGGCTGGGGGCCCAGGTGTACCGGGTCCACGAGGTGGCCGAGACGCGTCAGGTGCTGGACATGGTGATGTCGATCGCCGGGCACCGGCCACCGGCGGTGGCCCGGCGGGGACTGGCGTAGAGCCCGGCCCCTCGGCCCCGCCCCTCGCCCGCCACGCCCCGGTGGGCGGGACGGGCGAGGGCGAAGGCCGTGCTACCTCCCCGCCTCCTTCGACACCAGTGCCACCGCCTCGTCCACGTCGTCCGTGAGGTGGAACAGCAGCAGGTCCTTCTCCGAGGCCTTGCCCTGGGCGATCAGGGTGTTCTTCAGCCAGTCCACCAGCCCGCCCCAGTACTCCGTACCGAAGAGCACGATCGGGAAGCTGGTCACCTTCTGGGTCTGCACGAGGGTGAGGGCCTCGAAGAGCTCGTCGAGGGTGCCGAGCCCACCGGGAAGGACCACGAACCCCTGCGCGTACTTCACGAACATCATCTTGCGGACGAAGAAGTAGCGGAAGTTGAGGCCGATGTCGACGTACGGGTTGAGCCCCTGCTCGAAGGGCAGCTCGATACCGAGGCCGACGGAGATGCCCTTCGCCTCGCAGGCACCCTTGTTGGCGGCCTCCATGGCACCGGGGCCGCCGCCCGTGATCACGGCGAAGCCCGCCTCGACCAGTCCACGGCCCAGCGCGACCCCCGCCTCGTACTCGGGAGAGTCCGCCGGTGTGCGGGCCGAGCCGAACACGCTGATCGCGGGCGGGAGTTCGGCGAGTGTTCCGAAGCCCTCGATGAACTCCGACTGGATGCGCAGGACCCGCCAGGGATCGGTGTGCACCCAGTCCGAGGGTCCGCCGGCGTCCAGCAGCCGCTGGTCCGTCGTACTCGCCTGCACCTGCTCCCGCCTGCGCAGCACGGGGCCCAGCCGCTGCTCCTCCGGTGGCTGCTTGCTGCCCTCGGGGTTGCCGGTTGCCATATCCGCTCCCTCCGCTTGGCGATCGTTCCTCCTCAGCGTAGATCTACGCGGGTCAAGGAGGGGGGAAGCGGGCATGTCCGCCACGAACCGCCACGGCACGGCCGCCGGACCGGGAGGCCGCCTCAGGCCGTGAGCCAGGCCCGCAGCCGCTCCTCGCCCGCCAGGATCTTGCCCGTTTCGACATGTTCGTCCCGCTTGTGCGCCAAGTGCGGATTGCCCGGCCCGTAGTTGACGGCCGGAACACCGAGGGCGCTGAAGCGGGAGACGTCGGTCCAGCCGAACTTGGGCTGCGGGGTGCCCCCGACGGCCTCGATGAAGGCGGCGGCGGCCGGGTGGGACAGGCCGGGCAGCGCCGCGCCGCTGTGGTCGTCGACGACGAACTCGTCGACACCGCAGTCGGCGAAGACCTCACGGACGTGGGCGAGCGCCTCCTCCTCGCCGCGGTCGGGCGCGTAACGGAAGTTGACGGTCACCACGCACTCGTCGGGGATGACGTTGCCCGCCACCCCGCCCGAGATCCCGACGGCGTTCAGACCCTCGCGGTACTCGAGGCCGTCGATGACCGGGCGGCGCGGCTCGTAGGAGGCGAGGCGCGCGAGGATCGGGGAGGCCGCGTGGATGGCGTTGGAGCCCATCCAGCCGCGCGCGGAGTGCGCCCGCTCGCCCTTGGTCCGCAGCAGCACCCGCAGGGTTCCCTGGCAGCCGCCCTCGACCTGTCCGTCGGACGGCTCCAGCAGGACCGCGAAGTCGCCCGCCAGCCAGTCGGGGTGGGCCTCGGCCACATGCCTGAGGCCGTTCAGGTGTGCGGCGACCTCTTCGTTGTCGTAGAAGACGAAGGTGAGGTCGCGGTTGGGGGCCGGCACCGTGGCCGCGATCCGCAGCTGCACCGCGACGCCCGACTTCATGTCGCAGGTGCCGCAGCCCCAGAGCACGCCGTTCTCGTCCAGCCGCGAGGGCACGTTGTCCGCGATGGGCACCGTGTCGATGTGTCCGGCCAGGATCACGCGCTCGGCCCGGCCCAGGTTCGTCCGCGCGACGACGTTGTTGCCGTAGCGGTCGACCGTGAGGTGCGGCAGGCCGCGCAGGGCGGTCTCGACGGCGTCCGCGAGGGGCTTCTCGGTGCCGCTCTCCGAGGGGAAGTCGACGAGCTGCGCGGTGAGCCGGGCGGCGTCCAGGGTGAGGTCAAGCGGGGTGTCGGCCATGCCGTCGACCCTAACGCGCCGGGCCGTACGGGCCTGCCCGGCCCGGACCCCGCCGGCTTGTCCACAACCTCACAGAGCGCCGACAGTACTCTCCAGTACCTTGTACGGGTGCCAGAGCCGTCCACCACTCCAGCCACCCCCGTGCGCCGCGGTCGCTTCCTCCGTTTCGGATCGGCCCTCGTCGTTCTGCTCGGCGTCGCGGGGTACCTCACCGTGCAGTACCTGACCGGAGGGACCGGGGTGCCCAAGTGCACGGTGGTCTCGGGCAGAGGCGACGGCGCGTCGTACGAGTTCACGGCGGAACAGGCGGTGAACGCGGCGACGATCTCCGCGGTCGGCGCCAACCGCCGCATGCCCGAGCGGGCCGTCACGATCGCTCTCGCGACGGCCCTCCAGGAGTCCGCCCTGCGCAACATCAGCCATGGCGACCGGGATTCACTGGGTCTCTTCCAGCAGCGGCCCTCGCAGGGCTGGGGCACCGAGAAGGAGATCATGGACCCGACGTACGCGGCGAGCGAGTTCTACGAACACCTGGGCAAGGTGCCGGACTACACGCGGCTGCCGCTCACCGTCGCCGCCCAGCGTGTCCAGCGCAGCGGCTACCCGGAGGCGTACGCGAAGCACGAGCCGGACGCGACGCTCCTGGCGGCGGCCCTGACCGGGCGCGCCGCCGCCACGCTCACCTGCGAGGGCCGCCCGGACACCCGGCCCGGCGGCCCGGAGGCGGTGCGCACGGCGCTCGTACGGGACTTCGGACGTGGGGTGTTCCAGGAGGCGGGCGCCGAGGTGGCCGCCACCCCGTCCGCCGCCGGCTCGGCCTCCCCGTCCACCGGGGCGAGCGGCTCGAGCAGTGCGCGCACGGTGACCGTGCCCGTCCCGAAGACCTCGGCCGCCGGGGGCGGGGAGCGGCAGCGCGGCTGGGCCCTCGCGCACTGGGCGGTGGCCAACTCCTCGGCGCTGCACCTCGAGCGGGTCTCGTACGCGGGCCGGGTGTGGACGGCGGGGAACACCCGGAGCGAGTGGCGGGACGACGACCCGGCCTCCCGGAACTCCACGGGCGAAGTCCGAATCGTCACTGGGCAGTAGTACGGACGATCACCCGTTGGGGTCACTCCCGGCGTGCCATGTCGACGGCTCGCCCCGATGTTCCCCCGGCCTGCGCCGCTCCTGTCCCGTGCACGGCAAATCCCTTGGGAACAAAGGGCCGTAGGGATTCGGCGGACTTTCCCACCGGGTGTTCTTTGCCCGGGTTTCTCCACAGCCGATAATGCGACGCATTACCAACTCTTTACGTTGGGGCACCGCAACCTTCGCGGACTTCGAGCGGTAGTCACTGCGTCCGAGCCCGGAACGATCAACAGCCGGTCGATCGACAGCAGTCCGACAGCCAGTCGGTCAACTGCCGGGCACGGCGGAACACTTCATCGTTCTCTTCCGTCAAAGGAGCACCATGTCCCTCCCCCTGACCCGTCGGATCGCCCGTACCGCGCTGCTCATCGCAGCGGGAGTGGCGCCCGTGGTCGGTGCGGCCGGCTCCGCGAGCGCGGCCGAGCTGCCGGCCACCCCCGACCTCGGCGGGGTGACCGCGCTGGACAACGCGGGTACCACCGTCGACGGTGCCGCACAGAACGCCACCGGCCTGGCCGGCAACACGGGCGGCAAGGCCGTGAAGAAGGCCGTCCCGACCGCGGGCAAGACGGGCGGCAAGGCCGTCAAGACCGCGACGCCCGCCGCGCAGAAGACCGCCGGGGACGTCGCCGGGACCACGGGTGACGTGCTCGGTGACACCGCGGGATCCGCCACCGGTGGGGGCCTGCCGACCGACGCGGTCTCCAAGGGCGGGCTGCCGACCGAGCAGCTCCCGCTGAAGGGCCTGCCCCTCGGCTAGTCACCGGGACGGCACGGCGAAGGGGCCCAGGGATGCTTCCCTGGGCCCCTTCGCCTGTGTCCGGCGGGTCCGCCGGGGCCCGCGGAAAGGACTCCCCTAGCGAGGCGCCAGGCGCTGTACCGCCGCTCGTACGCGTTCGTCGGTCGCCGTCAGAGCCACCCGTACGAACCTCTCGCCCGCCGGGCCGTAGAAGTCGCCGGGGGCCACCAGGATGCCGAGGGCGGCCAGGTGGGCCACCGTGTCCCAGCAGGACTCGCCCCGGGTCGCCCAGAGGTACAGGCTCGCCTCGCTGTGCTCGATGCGGAAGCCGTGCCGCACGAGGGCGTCGCGGAGGAGCTGACGACGCGCCGCGTACCGCTCGCGCTGTTCACGGACGTGGGTGTCGTCGGCGAGGGCGGCGACCGTGGCGGCCTGCGTGGGCGCGGACGTCATCATGCCGCCGTGCTTGCGGATCTGCAGGAGGTCGCCGAGGACGGCGGGGTCGCCGGCCAGGAACGCCGCCCGGTAGCCCGCCAGGTTGGACCGCTTCGACAGCGAGTGGACCGCCACGATCCCCTCGTACGAGCCGCCGCACACCTCGGGGTGCAGGACCGAGACCGGGTCGGCCTCCCAGCCCAGTTCCAGGTAGCACTCGTCCGCGAAAACGAGGATGCCGTGCTCGCGCGCCCACGCGACGATCCGCTCGAGCTCACCCGCGGAGAGGACCCGGCCCGTCGGGTTGGACGGGGAGTTGAGCCACAGCAGCTTCAGGCCGGCCGGGTCCAGCTCGGTGGGGTCGTCGTAGGCCACGTGGTCCGCGCGGGCCAGCCTGGCACCGACCTCGTACGTCGGGTACGCCAGACGCGGGTACGCCACCCTGTCGCCGGGGCCGAGCCCCAGCTGCGTCGGCAGCCAGGCCACCAGCTCCTTGGAGCCGACCACCGGCAGGACGTTGCGGTGTGTGAGGTCCCGTGCGCCCAGCCGTCGCTCGCACCAGCCGACCAGCGCGTCCCGCAGCTCCGGGGTGCCCCACACCGTGGGATAGCCGGGCGAGTCGGCGGCCGCGACCAGGGCTTTCTGGATCAGGTCGGGCACCGGGTCGACCGGGGTGCCGACGGACAGGTCGACGATGCCGTCCGGGTGGGCGGCGGCCGTCGCCTTGAAGGGCTCCAGCTTGTCCCAGGGAAAGGCGGGAAGCCGGTCGGAGACTGCGGACACGGGTTCTGCTCACTTTCTCGCCCGGACGGGCCCGTCCGGGCGCACGTGTGGCGCGTGCGGCAAACACGGCGGTCCCGCACGGCGGTGTGGCCGTACGGGACCGGGGCGGCGCTCACCCGGCCGCCGCCGGGCGGGGCCGCGAGCGCGCGGACCGCCTACTGGTTCTGCGGCGGCAGCGCTGCGACGAAGGGGTGGTCGCGCTCGATGAGTCCCAGCTTGCTGGCACCGCCGGGCGAGCCGAGCTCGTCGAAGAACTCGACGTTCGCCTTGTAGTAGTCCTTCCACTCCTCGGGAGTGTCGTCCTCGTAGAAGATCGCCTCGACCGGGCAGACCGGCTCACAGGCACCACAGTCGACGCATTCGTCCGGGTGGATGTACAAGGACCGGGAGCCCTCGTAGATGCAGTCGACCGGGCATTCCTCGATGCACGCCTTGTCCTTGACGTCGACACAAGGCTGCGCGATGACGTAGGTCACGCTGTCGTTCCTCCTCGATAGGGCGCTGGCGAGCCGTCTTCAGGCTCCGCCACCTGGCGCGCGGGAGCGCGGCGTCGTCGATGCCCGCACCTAGTATCTCCGTTCCTGGGCATGATCCGAACAGGAGGGTTGGACTGAGCTGTGGATTTCTCCGCACACTTCCGGCTTGAGGTTCGCGTTACCGCTGCTGACGTGGGAAAACGCGTCTCGGTGCGACGGTTGCGCGAAGGGGCTCCCGAGAGTGAGAAGTTCACCGACACGGTCGGTGTTCTCACATCATGGGACAACGGTGTGCTGCTGATCACACGCCGGTCCGGTGAGAGCGTCCGGATTCCGGAATCGGCGCTGGTGGCGGGCAAGGTCGTACCGTCCGCGCCCGCCCGGCGCAGAGGCCCCGCGGCCTCGTACGAGGAGCTGGCGCGCATCGCCGCGCGGGCCTGGCAGCCGGTGGAGCGGGAGCGGCTCGGGCAGTGGGAGCTGCGGGCCGCGGCCGGTTTCACCCGGCGCGCCAACTCGGTGCTGCCCCTCGGCGATCCGGGTGTGCCCCTGGACGAGGCGCTGTCCCGCGTGCGGGAGTGGTACGCGGCCCGGGGGCTGCCCGCCTACACGCAGACCGCGACGGGCGCCGAGGGCACCCAGGAGTCGCTGTGCGCGGAGCTGGAGGCCCGGGGGTGGGTGCGCGAGGTGACGGCGGAGCTGTGGACCGGCGCGCTGGCGCCGGTGGGCGACCTCCCGGAACCCGGACCGGAGCGGCGGGCCGTGCTGTCCCGCGAGGCGGACGAGGGGTGGCTGGGCCGCTACCAGCGCAAGGGGGTGAGCGAGGTGGCCCTGAAGGTGCTGGGCAGCGGTCCCTCGGTGTGGTTCGCGACCGTGCCCGGTGACCTGCCGGGCAGTCCGGCGGCGATCGGCCGCTGCGTGGTCGACGGCCGCTGGGCCGGGTTCGCCGCGGTGGAGGTGGACCCCGCGCTGCGCCGACAGGGGCTCGCCACCACCGTCATGACCGCCCTGGCCCGCCGCGCCCTGGACGAGGGCGCCTCGGCCGCCTGGCTCCAGGTCGAGGCCGGGAACGCGGGAGCCCGGGCGCTGTACGCAGGGATGGGTTTCGCCGCCCACCACGCGTACCACCACTACCGCGAGCCGGCCCCGGCCCCGACCCCGGCCCCGCAGGAGGCCGCCCCCGCGAGGGCCGCGGCGAACGGCGCGACCGGCCACGACGCTCCCGCGCCCGACCACCCCGCGGACGCGCCCCGCACAGGCCTCGACACCCTCCGCGGGGAACTGCGTGGCGGAGCCACGGACCGGTATCGATCGGCGTGAAAGGGCACGAAGCAGCTATGCGTCCTCTTCATCCTCCCGGGCCGGAGCGGAGCGCCGAGTGGCGGCGGCGGTTCGGCGACGAGGCACGGGCCGAGCGCCCCGACCTGTCGGCCCTGTGTCTGCTGGTGGGCGCGCAGGCGGACGGCGAGGTGACCGAGGCCGGTCTGGACGCGGCGCAGATCGAGCTGGACCGGCTGGCCGGGGAGCTGCCGTTCCGTCCCGGCGGGCCGCGGCGCTGGGCCACGGTCCTCGCGGAGCACCTCGGCGGCCGTCTCGGGTTCCGCGGTACGCCCGGTGACTACCAGCGCCTGGACTCCTCCCTGCTGCACGAGGTGCTGCGGCGCCGCCGCGGGCTGCCCATCCTGCTCTCGGTGGTGTGGATGGAGGTCGCGCGGAGGGCCGGGGCGCCCGTCTACGGGGTCGCCCTGCCCGGTCACTTCGTCGTCGGCTTCGGTCCGCCCGAGGAACAGGTCCTCGCCGACCCCTTCGACGGCGGCCGGGTCCTGACCGGGACCGACGCCGACCTGCTGGTGGCCGGTGCCACCGGAGCACCGCTCGACCCGTCGATGCTGTCGCCCGCCGATCCGCTCGACGTCGTCCTGCGCATCCTCAACAACATCCGCGCCTGGGCCGCCGCCCGTCCCGAGCGCTCGGACGTCGCCCTCTGGGCCGTCGACTTCTCCCTCCTGCTGCCCTCGCACCCGGCCCGCCTCCGCTACGAGCGTGCCCAACTGCTCGTCCAGCGCGGCGACTTCCTCACGGGCGCCACGGAACTGGATTCGTACGCGGAGATCGTGGCCGCCGTCGACGAACCGGCGGCCGACCGGGTACGCCGCCAGGCCCACGCGGCCCGCGCGATGCTCAACTGAGGTCCCCTCGGGGCGCCTTGGCCGTCGGCAGTTCCAGCGCCCGTGCCACCGCCGGAGGAAGGCGGGACGCCCGGACAGGACGAGAGGGCACCCGGTCATCACCGGGTGCCCCCTCGACGGGCCGAAAAGCCGGCGCAGCGGCCCTAGCTGGGGTCGGTCTCGATCACGCCGACACGGTCCGCCGCCGTCTTGCCGGCGAGCGCCGGGCGCAGTGCGCCCACCACGTCCTGGGGGGTCACGGCGGTCTTGTTGCCGTTGCCCCGCGTGATCAGCACACCGTCGAACGCGCCGCCGTACAGCTCCTTCAGCGCGGCCAGGTCGTAGTAGTCGACCAGCTTGCCCCCGTCGGTGGCCTTGACGCCGAGGAACTTCCACAGGGAGTTCTCGGGGCTGAACTGGACCACCGCCGAGCCCGCCTTGACGGTCACGAGACCCGACATCGCCGGCTGCGCGAACTCCTTCATCATGCGGTCGACCTCGGCCTTGGTGACCTTGGGCTCCCTGGCCGTGGTGGGCACCTTCACGGCGGCCGACTTCCCGGTCTCCACCTGTGTGCGGTACGCCGTCTCGACGGCCTCCGTGGACCGGCCGATGTCGATGCCCTTGCCCGCCTTGCCGTAGACGGCGACGGCCTTGCCCGACTCGAACTTGATCGTGCCCTCGGTCGCCGAGCCGGAGCCGCCCGCTGCCCGTTCCAGGGCGGCGGCGAGCTTCTCCTCGTCGACCGGCATCACCGGGGCGACGACGCGCTCGTTGCCGAACAGGGAGCCGATCACCGAGACGGGGTTGTAGTCGCTGCCCGCGGCGGCCCGCACGGTGGCCTGGCTGTCGAGCTGGAGTCCGGCCTGGTCCGGCTTGAGCGCGACGGTGTCGCCGTCGACCGAGAGCTGGAGCGGCTTGGCCGCAGGCGCCTTGAAGGCGTCGTCGAGCTTCTGGACGGCCTCGTCACGGGTGCCGCCGCCGATGTCGACACCGAGCACGCTGGTGCCCTTGGGCACGTCGGAGTGGTTCATGAGCAGTCCGGCGCCGTACGCGAGACCGCCCAGGGTCACCACTCCGGTGACCAGGAGCACCAGTTTGTTGCGCCCCTTCTTCTTCTTGGGCCGCGAGGCGGCGGGCGCGGCCGGCGAGACCGGGTCGGGCAGCTTCGGGGCCTGGTGCGGCACCGGTCCGTCGGAGTGCGCGCCCGGTCCGAACGGAGAGTTCGGGGCCGGGGGCACGACGGGAATGCCGCTGGTCAGGGTGTGTCCCGAGACGTTCTCACCGGCGCCGCCGTAGCCCTGGCCACCCGGTTCGGGCGCGGGCTTCTGCGGGGTGAGGATCGCGGTGTCGTCGCTCATCACGCCACCGGGACGGCCGGTCCCGACGGGTCCGCCGGGGAAGGCGGAGCCGCTCTGGGCGCCCTTGCCACCGGGGAATCCCGAGACGTCCGGACCGCCGGGAGCACCATGGGCACCGGGGCCGCCGGGCGCGCCCGGTCCGCCGGGACCGCTGTGGCCGCCCGGTCCGCCGGGTCCGCCGGGTCCGCCGGGCGCACGATGGCCGCCCGGACCGCCAGGACCGCCGGGGAACGC
>NZ_JAHRIB010000068.1 GCF_019090165.1 Streptomyces sp. BV286 | reverse complement strand
ACCCGGCCACACCCCACCTCGTCACCGGCCCGCACCACCAACTCCACGAACGCCGCACCCGGCAACAGCACCACACCCGACACCGCATGATCAGCCAGCCACGCATGCGACGACAGCCCGACCCGCCCGGTGAAGAGCACCCCACCGGCTCCGGCCACGCCCACACCAGCACCCAACAACGCGTGCTCCACCGCGACCTGACCCAGCCCCGCAACATCACCCGACACCGCCGTCGCATCCAGCCACAACCGCTCCCGCTGGAAGGCGTAGGTGGGCAGCTCCACCCG
>NZ_JAHRIB010000067.1 GCF_019090165.1 Streptomyces sp. BV286 | reverse complement strand
GGACAGCGGCCCGCCGCGGCCCCGCAGCCCGGAGGCCGCACGCGGCACTGGATCGAGGTCAACGGCACCCGCCATCAGATCTCCCGCCCGACGCTCGTGCTGGGCCGCAGCACCGAAGCCGACGTGCGGATCGACGACCCCGGCGTCTCGCGCCGGCACTGTGAGATCCGGACCGGAACGCCCTCGACCGTCCAGGATCTCGGGTCCACCAACGGCATCGTGGTGGACGGGCAGCACACCACCCGCGCTACGCTCCGCGACGGCTCGCGGATCGTCGTGGGCAGCACCACCATCATTTACCGGCAAGCCGAAGGGTGAAGCGGGGGCAATGTCAGAGCTGACCCTCACGGTCATGCGGCTGGGTTTCCTGGCCGTACTGTGGCTGTTCGTGATCGTGGCCGTGCAGGTCATCCGCAGCGACCTGTTCGGAACGCGCGTCACACAGCGCGGGTCGCGACGGGAAGCCCAGAGGCCGCCGCAGACCGCGCGCCAGACCGCGCCACCACCGCAGCGCCAGCAGGCGGCGCCCAGCGGCGGCGGCCGCCAGCGCCGTGGCGCTCCCACCAAGCTGGTCGTCTCCGAGGGCACCCTCACGGGCACGACGGTCGCCCTGCAGGGGCAGACCATCACGCTGGGCCGCGCACACGACAGCACCATCGTGCTGGACGACGACTACGCCTCCAGCAGGCATGCCAGGATCTACCCGGACCGTGACGGCCAGTGGATCGTCGAGGATCTCGGGTCCACCAACGGCACGTATCTCGACCGGACCCGACTGACGACTCCTCTGCCGGTTCCGCTGGGCGCGCCGATCCGCATCGGCAAGACCGTCATCGAGCTGCGGAAGTAGTACCACGTCATGAATGAGCGCGAGCGGAGCGAGCGAGCAGCGGCGGTCCCCACGACGGACCCCGGCACGCTCCCGACCGGAGGGTGGGCACCGTGCGGATGTACCCGGAGCCGACGGGCGAGGTGCGCATGAGTCTGTCACTGCGCTTCGCCGCCGGATCGCACAAAGGCATGATCCGCGAGGGCAACGAGGACTCCGGTTACGCCGGTCCCCGCCTGCTCGCGATCGCCGACGGGATGGGCGGCCAGGCCGCCGGTGAGGTCGCCTCCTCCGAGGTGATCTCCACCATCGTCGCGCTCGACGACGACGTGCCCGGCTCCGACATCCTCACCTCGCTCGGCACGGCCGTTCAGCGCGCCAACGACCAGCTCAGGATGATGGTCGAGGAGGACCCCCAGCTCGAAGGCATGGGGACGACCCTCACCGCGCTCTTGTGGACCGGTCAGCGGCTCGGCCTCGTGCACGTCGGTGACTCCCGCGCCTACCTGCTGCGGGACGGCGTGCTGACGCAGATCACGCAGGACCACACGTGGGTCCAGCGCCTCGTCGACGAAGGACGCATCACCGAGGAGGAGGCGACCACCCACCCGCAGCGGTCGCTCCTCATGCGCGCGCTGGGAAGCGGCGACCACGTCGAGCCCGATCTCTCCATCCGTGAGGTCCGCGCCGGCGACCGGTACCTGATCTGCTCCGACGGGCTGTCGGGGGTCGTCTCCCACCAGACGATGGAGGACACCCTCGCCAGTTATCAGGGCCCTCAGGAGACCGTGCAGCAGCTCATCGAGCTCGCGCTGCGCGGCGGCGGCCCCGACAACATCACCGTCATCGTGGCCGACGTCCTCGACATCGACGGCGGGGACACCCTCGCCGCTCAGCTCTCCGACACCCCGGTCGTCGTGGGCGCGGTCGCCGAGAACCAGCACCAGCTGCACGACAACGGCGCCATGCAGACGCCCGCCGGCCGTGCCTCCAGCCTCGGCCGGCAGGTGCCCGGACAGGGCGGCGGCGGTGAGTTCGGCCCGCCCGGCAGCGGCGACACCACCGGTTACGTGTCCACGGCGGGGTTCGGCGGCTACTCCGACGACGACTTCGTCAAGCCGAGCTCCGGGCGGAAGTGGCTGAAGAGATCCCTCTACATCACGCTCGCGCTCGGCATCATCGGCGGCGGCCTGTACGGCGGATACCGCTGGACCCAGACGCAGTACTACGTCGGGGCCAACGACGAGCACGTCGCGCTCTACCAGGGCATCAGCCAGGACCTCGCCTGGGTCTCGCTCTCAAAGGTGGAGAAGGACCACCCCGAGATCGAACTCAAGTACCTGCCGCCGTACCAGCAGAAGCAGGTCAAGGCCACGATCGCGGAGGGCGGGCTGAGCGACGCCCGGTCGAAGATCGAGGAGCTGGCCACCCAGGCGTCCGCCTGCAAGAAGGACGCCGAACGCCGCAAGGCCGAGAGCGAGCAGAACGCGAAGACCGGCGAGGGCGAGGCCGGCGGTGTCACGGGAACCACACGTACCTCCGCCGCGTCCAAGGCCACACCGACGCCGACGGCGCCCTCCTCGGGGCAGCAGTCGCCGTCACCCGACCCTTCCAAGTCCACGACCGCACCCACTCCCACACCCGGCCCCAGCCTCTCCGACGAAGAGCAGAAGCTGGTCTCGCTGTGCGGTAAGCAGTAAGCAGCCGTGAGGGGCCCTGTCACGCCATGAGCAGTTCTTCCAACCCGTCGACGCACCAGACGTCCACGATCGGTTCGATCGGCACGCCGAGCAGACGTAACACCGAGCTCGCGCTGCTGGTGTTCGCCGTGGTCATCCCGGTGTTCGCCTACGCCAACGTCGGTCTGGCCATCAACGGCTCGGTGCCTCCGGGACTCCTGAGCTACGGCCTCGGCCTCGGCCTGCTCGCGGGCGTCGGCCACCTCGTCGTACGGAAGTTCGCTCCGTACGCGGACCCGCTGCTGCTGCCTCTGGCGACGCTGCTCAACGGCATCGGACTGGTCGTCATCTGGCGCCTGGACCAGTCGCAGCGACTACAGGCGCGCAGTACGTTCGTCGAGGCAGCGCCCCGCCAGCTGATGTATTCCGCACTGGGTGTCGCCCTGTTCGTGGCCGTACTGATCTTCATCAAGGACCACCGGATCCTTCAGCGCTACACGTACATTTCCATGGTCGTGGCGCTCGCGCTGCTGGTCGCACCGGTGTTCTTTCCCGCGGTCAACGGAGCCAAGATCTGGATCTCCATTCCCGGTCTGGGCACCATCCAGCCAGGCGAGTTCGCGAAGATCATCATCGCGGTCTTCTTCTCTGGCTACCTCATGGTGAAGCGAGACGCGCTCGCGCTGGCCAGCCGCCGCTTCATGGGCCTTTACTTGCCGCGCGGCCGCGACCTCGGCCCGATTCTGGTCGTGTGGGCCATCTCCATCCTGATCCTGGTCTTCGAGACCGACCTCGGCACGTCACTGCTTTTCTTCGGCCTCTTCGTGATCATGCTGTACGTCGCTACCGAGCGCACCAGCTGGATCGTCTTCGGCCTGTTGATGTCCGGGGCCGGCGCCGTCGGCGTCGCCTCCTTCGAACCACACGTCCAGCAGCGCGTCCAAGCCTGGCTCGATCCGATGCGCGAGTACACCCTCAGCCAGCAGAACGTCTTCGGTCACACCGAGCAGTCCATGCAGGCCCTGTGGGCCTTCGGCTCCGGCGGCACCCTCGGCACCGGACTGGGCCAGGGCAACTCCGACCTCATCGGCTTCGCCGCCAACTCCGACTTCATCCTCGCCACCTTCGGCGAGGAGCTGGGCCTGGCCGGCGTCATGGCGATCCTGCTGATGTACGGCCTGATCGTGGAGCGCGGCGTACGCACCGCCCTCGCCGCCCGCGACCCCTTCGGCAAGCTGCTCGCGATCGGGCTGTCCGGCGCGTTCGCCCTGCAGGTCTTCGTCGTCGCCGGCGGCGTCATGGGCCTGATCCCGCTGACCGGTATGACGATGCCGTTCCTGGCGTACGGAGGTTCCTCCGTCATCGCCAACTGGGCACTCATCGGCATCCTGATCCGGATCAGCGACACCGCCCGGCGCCCCGCGCCGGCCCCCGCACCCAACCCCGACGCCGAGATGACCCAGGTGGTCCGACCGTGAACAAGCCCCTGCGCCGGATCGCGATCTTCTGCGGCCTTCTCGTCCTCGCCCTGCTCATCCGGGACAACTGGATCCAGTACGTCCAGGCGGACTCGCTCAAGAAGGACCCCAAGAACCGCCGCGTCGCCATCGCCCGCTACGCCACACCGCGCGGCGACATCATCGTCGACGGCAACCCGATCACCGGGTCCGCCAAGACGAGCGGCGACGACTTCAACGACTTCGAGTACAAGCGCACCTACAAGGACGGCGCGATGTGGGCCCCCGTCACGGGCTACGCCTCGCAGGCCTTCGGTGCCACGCAGCTGGAGAACATCGAGGACGGCATCCTCACCGGCAACGACGACCGGCTCTTCTTCCGCCGCACCCTCGACATGATCACCGGCGAGAAGCAGGAGGGCGGCAATGTCGTCACCACGCTCAACGCCGCCGCGCAGAAGGCCGCGTACAAGGGTCTGCTGAGGCAGGGCAAGGGTGCCGTCGCCGCGATCGACCCGGAGACCGGCGCGATCCTGGCGCTGGCCTCCACTCCCTCGTACGACCCGTCGTCGTTCGCCGGGAACTCCACCAAGGTCGACGGCAGCGCCTGGGAGAAGCTCCAGAAGAAGAACAACCCCGACAACCCGATGCTCAACCGGGCGCTGCGCGAGATCTACCCGCCCGGATCCACCTTCAAGGTGGTCACGGCCGCCGCGGCGCTGGAGAAGGGCATCTACGACGACGCCGACGAGAAGACCGACTCGCCGCTGCCGTACACCCTCCCGGACACCACCACCGAGCTGAAGAACGAGGGGAACATCCCCTGCAAGAACGCGACACTTCGTGAGGCGCTGCGGGTGTCCTGCAACACCGTCTTCGGCAAGCTGGGCGTCGATGTCGGCAAGGAGGACATGCTGGAGGAGGCCAAGAAGTTCGGCTTCAACTCCGAGCAGTTCGTGCCGATCCGCTCCAGCGCCTCCGTCTTCCCCGAGAAGATGGACAAGCCGCAGACCGCGCTCAGCTCGATCGGCCAGTTCGAGACCGCCACGACTCCGCTGCAGATGGCCATGGTGTCCGCGGCCATCGCCAACGACGGCAAGCTCATGAAGCCGTACATGGTCGACAAGCTCCAGGCGCCGAACCTGGACGTCATCGAGCAGACCGACCCGGAGCAGATGAGCGAGCCGCTCTCCGAGAAGAACGCCCAGATCCTTCAGTCGATGATGGAGACGGTCGTCAAGGAGGGCACCGGCACCAAGGGCCAGATCAACGAGTCCGGTGTCACCGTCGGCGGCAAGACCGGTACCGCCCAGCGTGGTGTCGACAACAGCGAGAACCCGTACGCCTGGTTCATCTCGTACGCGAAGCTCGACGACGGCAGCTCTCCGGTCGCCGTCGCGGTGGTCGTCGAGGACGAGAGCGCCAACCGTGACGACATCTCCGGCGGCGGTCTGGCCGCTCCGATCGCAAGGGACGTGATGAAGGCAGTCATCGACAGCAAGAAGTGACCCCGCTCACGTCCCCCTCGCATCGGTGCACGTTGCGATACCGGTCCTGTATCGGGTGACGGTTGTGGCCAGGTCAGTCAAGGCGAGCCGGGTACGGTATGCCCGGACAGCACACCGCCGGACCGCACGTGGTGTGGTCCGGACCGTCGGAAAAGGCTGGTAGGTAGCTATGGAAGAGCCGCGTCGCCTCGGCGGCCGGTACGAGCTGGGCCACGTGCTCGGCCGTGGTGGCATGGCGGAGGTACATCTCGCCCATGACACCCGGCTCGGCCGCACGGTGGCGGTGAAGACGCTGCGAGCGGACCTCGCGCGCGATCCGTCGTTCCAGGCCCGGTTCCGCCGGGAGGCCCAGTCGGCCGCCTCGCTCAACCATCCCGCGATCGTCGCCGTGTACGACACGGGTGAGGACTACATCGAGGGCATCTCCATCCCGTACATCGTGATGGAGTACGTCGACGGGTCCACGCTGCGCGAGCTGCTGCACTCCGGGCGCAAGCTGCTGCCCGAGCGCACCCTGGAGATGACCATCGGCATCCTCCAGGCCCTCGAGTACTCGCACCGTGCCGGCATCGTCCACCGCGACATCAAGCCGGCCAACGTCATGCTGACGCGCAACGGCCAGGTCAAGGTCATGGACTTCGGTATCGCCCGCGCGATGGGCGACTCCGGCATGACGATGACCCAGACCTCGGCGGTCATAGGGACGGCGCAGTACCTCTCCCCCGAGCAGGCGAAGGGCGAGCAGGTCGACGCCCGCTCCGACCTGTACTCGGCGGGCTGTCTGCTGTACGAGCTCCTCACGGTCCGCCCGCCGTTCATCGGGGACTCCCCGGTCGCGGTCGCGTACCAGCACGTACGCGAGGAGCCGCAGCCGCCGAGCGTCTTCGACCCCGAGATCACGCCCGAGATGGACGCCATCGTCCTGAAGGCGCTCACCAAGGACCCGGACTACCGCTACCAGTCCGCCGACGAGATGCGCGTGGACATCGAGGCCTGCCTCGACGGCCAGCCCGTCGCGGCCACGGCGGCCATGGGCTCGGTCGGCTACGGCGGCTACCCGGACGACCAACCGACGACGGCCCTGCGCTCGTCGGACGGCCAGCACACCGCGATGCTGCCTCCGGTGAACCCGGACGACGGCGGCTTCGGCTTCGACGACCGGGCCGGCCGGCGCCGTCAGCAGCAGAAGAAGAGCAACACGTCGACGATCCTGCTGGTCGTCGCCGGTGTGCTCGTGCTGGTCGGCGCGATCCTCATCGGCAAGTGGGCGTTCAGCGGGAACGGCGGCGCGGGTGACGAATCCTTCCCCGCGCCGAACTTCGTGAACTCGACAGAGGCCGACGCCAAGCAGAGGGCGAAAAACCGCGAGCTGGAGCTCACCATCAACCGGAAGGCGTGCGAGAACACGCCCAAGGGCAGCGTCTGCGACCAGAACCCCGCCGCGAAGACCGACGTCAACAAGGGCGACACGATCACGCTGACGGTGTCGACGGGCGCGCCGAAGGTGGCGGTTCCGAACGTGATCGGGGACGACGTGGACGAAGCCACGTCCGAGCTCGAGGGTGACAACTACCAGTTCAAGGTCGAGACGAAGTCCAAGGAGTCCGAAGAGCCCGTGGGCTCCGTCCTGAAGACGGACCCCATCTCGGGCAAGGAGGTGGAGAAGGGTTCCACGATCACCCTCACCATCGCCAAGGAGAAGAAGCAGGTCACTGTTCCGGACGTCACCGGCCAGTCCTGTGACCAGGCCAAGGCCCAGATGCAGCAGAACGATCTGACGGGCACCTGCACGGACGTGGAGACCGACGACGAGAACCAGGTCGGCAAGGTCATCGCGACGGTGCCCGCGGTCAACTCGCAGGCCGAGCCCGGCGACACGGTCACCATCCAGATCGGCAAGGCGAAGGAAGAAGAGGACGAGGAGTTCGCCATGCCGAAGGTGACCCAGATGACTCTCGGCCAGGCCAAGCAGGTTCTGGCACAGAACCAGCTGCAGCTCGGCAACATCCAGGGCTCGCAGGACGACAACGCCATCGTGCTCGCCAGCAACCCGCAGGAGGGCCAGCAGGTGAAGGCCGGCGACAGGGTCAACCTCGGCACGATCGACGCCGGGCAGCAGAACAACGGCGGCAACGGCAACGGCGGCCTCTTCGGAGGCGTCACCGGTACGGCTGCGCGGAACGAGAACTGACAGCCGGCCCCACGGAAGAGCGAACGAAGCCCCGGCGCCCTGGAAAGGGTGCCGGGGCTTTCGCGTGAAAGGAAATTCGTCGCGTCAGGGGCTTTTCCGTGCCGGTGAGGTCCAAGCCAGGAGAAGTGGCCTATATCGCCAATCCCCTTGTCGCCCCCCAAACACACCGCTATTCTCTCCGGTCGACCACGAATGCAAGCTGATCGACAGAACAATCCAGGGGGATTTCCGCCTTGCGCCTCATATCCAAGCGTGCCGCCCGAGTGGCAACCGTCATCTCGCTCACTGTCAGCGGGCTCGCACTCGCACCGGCCGCTCACGCGGCCCCTGCCGCCGCGGCCGACTACTGCACCGGCTACTCCCTCGTGGCCAGCTACCCGGTCAAGACCAGCGGTGGTACCAGCTACGGCACGGCCTACCTCTACTGGAAGGAGTCATCGGGGTTCAACTGCGCCGTGGCCGTGAAGAACAGCGCCGGTGGTGCGGGCACCAAGAACTACATGTCGGTCAGTCTGACCGCGTGCAAGGAAACCAGGCCGAAAAGCACGTGCGAAGAGTCCGACGACGTCTACAGCAGCTCCAAAGACGGCGACAATTACGCGCATTACGCGGGCTGGGTGCAGGTGCACACCGGGAGCAATCACTGCGTGAAGCTCGACTCCGTCATCTGGAAGACGGGCACCGTCGCGCAGTTCCACTCGGGCGCCTTCCACTGCGGATAGAAATCCGGGACAACCGGGCAGAGGCCCAAAGCCCGCGCCTGTGGAATTCCCGGAGGGCGGCCGCCGAGTCATCAGCGGCGTGAGTGATCCGGGGAGAAGGCTCTCTCCGCCCGCCCTCGCGTTCGGCTTCGGGCCTCGGGCCTCGGGCTTCGGGCCTCGGGCCTCGGGCAGGCTGAGCGTGACCGAACTCCTTTCGCGGAGATCGGTCACGCTCGGCGCAGCTCCGCCGGTGGCGTCCGCTCGTCGTTCACCTTCTCCACCCGGTCCAGCTCGCCCCAGACCACGTACCGGTAGCGGGACGTGTAGACCGGCGTGCAGGTCGTCAGGGTGATGTAGCGGCCGGCCTTCTTCTTCCCCGACTCCTTGGGGACGGGCGCGAGAACCTTGACGTTGAACTTCGACGTCTCCGGAAGGGTCGCGTAGACCTTGTAGACGTACCAGTCGTCCTTGGTCTCGAAGACGATCGCGTCGCCCTTCTTGAGCCGGTCGATGTTGTGGAACTTCGCGCCGTGGCCGTCGCGGTGGGCGGCCAGTGAGAAGTTGCCCTTCTTGTCCTGCGGAAGGGCGGACTTGACGGGGTCCGTGTAGTAGCCGGCGATGCCGTTGTTGAGCAGCTTCGAGGAGGTGCCCTTCTTGACCAGCACCTCGCCGCTGCCCATCGCCGGGACGTGCAGGAAGCCGATGCCGTCCTTGGTGTCCAGGCCGACCGGGCCGCGGTCCTCGGCCCAGTGGTCGCGCACCTTGTCACCCTGCTTGTCGGCCTCGCGGTCCGCGATCACGTTCGTCCACCACAGCGAATAGGCAACGAACAGCCCGAGGATCAGACCCGCGGTGATGAGGAGCTCGCCGAAGACGCTGACGGCCGCCGCGATCCGGCCGCCGCCACGCCGCCGCCGCGGCGCGGGCGAGGACGCCGGCGCGTCCGTGTGCTCTTCGTGGTCGGTCGTCGCTGCCACTGCGTTTTCCCCGTCTGGTGTCTCAGAAGTTCTTGGGATGTCCATGAATCATGGGATGTGGTCCGGAAAGCCCGTCATGCGCTTCCAGGAACCCCCACGCGTGCTCAGCCGACGAGTGCGTCCGGTTTCCCCTCGCTGCGCGGCCGTTCCTCGACCATCGTGCCCCAGACGATCATCCGGTACTTACTGGTGAATTCCGGGGTGCAGGTGGTGAGGGTGATGTAGCGGCCCGCCGACTTGAAGGTCGACCCCTTGGGGATCGCGTCCAGGACGGCCGTGTTGCTCGGCGCGGTCACCGGCAGGATGGACGCCATCTTGTAGACGAAGTACTTGTCCTGCGTCTCGACGACGATCGCGTCGCCCGGCTTGAGCCGGTTGATGTACCGGAACGGTTCGCCGTGCGTGTTGCGGTGCCCCGCGAGCCCGAAGTTGCCCGTCTTGGCGTCCGGCATCGCGGTCTGCAGGCCCTTCTCGGCGTAGTGGCCGACCATGCCGCGGTCCAGGACCCGCTTCTTGTCGATGCCTTCGGCGATCGGCACGACCACGTCCAGCTTCGGGATGCGCAGAAGGGCGAATCCCTGCCCTGGCTCGAAGGTGCCCGGGTTCCGCTTGCCGTTGGCCCAGTCGTTCTGGAGGCTGCTCGCCTCGCTGCCGGCCTGCGCGTTGGCCCTGATGTTCGTCCACCACAGCTGGTAGGTCACGAACAGCAGCATCAGTACACCGGTGGTGATGAACACCTCGCCGATCGCCCGGCTGGCCATCACCGCCGCGCCCGGCTTCCGCGCCTTGGCCGCTCGGCGCGCGGCCACGCGCGAGAGGGGCGCACCGGTGTCCGCCTGTTCCTCGTGGGTCTCGCCGACTCCACCCGCCCCGCCGGCACCGCCGTGCTTCCCGTGACGCCTGGCGGCCTTGCGCCGGGCCGCACGGCCGCCTGAGAGTGCCTCCGCGTCCAAGGGCCGTACGGGGGCCGCAGCGGGCGCGGAGGGCGTCGGGAAGCCGGATATGGGCTCGGCCCCGACGACGGGCAGCGCCACCGTCTCGTCGGCGGCGGGCGCCGTGCCGTACGGCGGCGAGGAGGGCGAGGAGGGCTGGGACCGCCGGGAAGGGGCCGGGAAGGGTGCCGTCGGGGCGTAGGCGGCGTCGTACGGCGCCTGCGGGGCTCCTGACGGCCCTGGCGCTCCTGCGTACGGAGTTCGGGCCTCCTGGTACCCGGCAGCGGGCCCGGGCCCGCCAGGGCCCGTCCGTGGCTGTGGCTCCGGGTAGGGCCTCGGCGACGCGGCGAACGGCGGCTGCGGTTCCGTGAACGACCTCGGCGGCTCTGCGAACGACGCCTGCGGTTCGGCGTAGGGCGGCTGCGGTCCGGCGTACGACGACGACCGGGCGTCCGGGTAGGACGACTGCGACTGCGGCTGCCCGTACGAAGCCTGTGGTTGCACGTGGGGCGGCTGGGGAGCGGAGTACGGCGGCAGCGGTTCGGAATAGCCGTGCGCGGGCTCCGCGTGCGCGCGACGCACCGGCTCCGCGGGCGACGAGGCGCTCTGCCCGACGCTCCAGTCCCGCGTGTACGCCTGCGGGTCGTACCACTCCCGCTCCGGTGCCGCGTGCCGGCGTCGGCCCGGGAGGGGGTCGCTGAGCGGGTCGGCGAGCCCGTCGACGGCGGCTCGCATCGCGCCGCCCGTCCGGCCGTCACCCGTCGGCCCGGCGTCAGGGTTCGCTTCGAAGGCGGCCGCTCCCTCGAAGGCGCCCGTCGCCTCGAACGCCGCAGCGCCCCCGTACCCGGCGTCCTCGCCGTACGGGGCGGCACTGTCGCGCTCGGGGCGCAGGGCGGTCACGCCGTGGCCCTGCCCACCACCGGGGCGAGCCCCACCGACCTGGCAACGGCTCCCTGGTCGCCGCACTCGACCAGCCAGTTGGCCAGCATGCGGTGCCCGTGCTCGGTCAGCACGGATTCGGGGTGGAACTGCACTCCCTCGACCGGGAGTTCACGGTGCCGGAGTCCCATGATGATCCCGTCGTGCGTGCGGGCCGTGACCTGGAGGTCGGCCGGCACGGTCTTCGGCTCCGCGGCCAGCGAGTGGTAGCGGGTGGCGGTGAAGGGGGACGGCAGCCCGGCGAACACGCCCGTGCCCTCGTGCTCGACGAGGGACGTCTTGCCGTGGAGCAGCTCGGGCGCGCGATCCACCACACCGCCGTAGGCCACCTGCATCGACTGCATCCCGAGGCAGACCCCGAAGACGGGAACTCCGGTCGCGGCGCAGTGCCGCACCATGTCCACGCAGACCCCGGCCTCCTCGGGAGTGCCCGGGCCGGGTGACAGGAGGACACCGTCGAACCCGTCCTGCGCGTGCGTCATCGCCACCTCGTCGTTGCGCAGCACCTCGCACTCGGCACCGAGCTGGTAGAGGTACTGGACCAGGTTGAAGACGAAGCTGTCGTAGTTGTCGACGACGAGAATCCGTGCGCTCACTGGTTGTCCACCGTCACGTCGTTGAAGGGCAACAGCGGTTCCGCCCACGGGAAGACGTACTGGAAGAGCACGTAGACCGTCGCGAGGGCCAGCACGATGGAGAGCAGCGCCTTGATCCACGTGTTCCCCGGCAGATGCCGCCAGATAAAGCCGTACATGCCGTCCCTTCCGTCGCACCACGGCACCAAGACTCACGCCGTACCCAACCAGACTAACGGCGTAGAGCCTCCGGTTTCCCAGCCTCCACAGGCTCGGTCGCATCAAGGTGCGCCCAGACGATCAGCCGGTGGCTGTGTCCCCATTCCGGTTCGCACGTGGTCAGCGTCAGATATCGGCCCGCTCGCGTGTACCCGGACTTCTTCGGTACGGGGTCGATGACCGCCGTGTCACGAGGCAACGTCTTGTAGGGCTTGGTGTCGATGCGGTAGGTGAACCACGTCGTGCCGTCGGTCAGCACCACCGCGTCTCCCGGACGCAGCCGGGGGAAGTCCTTGAACGGGTCCCCGTAGGTACGGCGATGGCCGGCGACGGCGAAATTGCCCTGCTCGCCGAGTCGCGCGGTGCTCGCGTAGTGGCCCAGGCCCTTCTTGAGGGTGTTCGTTCTCGTGCCTTCGAGGACGGGCTTGTTCCACGTGAAACCAAGCCGCGGGATGTACATGACGGCGAAGGGCTTGCCGTCTTTGTACGCGGCGGGTTTCCCGGGAGCCGCCTGAGGGTTCGCCGTCGCCGTCGTCTCCCGGGGCCCGGAGGCCACAGCGCTCCTCGCCCACTGGTCCTGGAGCTGCGCGATCTGGTCGTCCATCGCGGTGTCGGCCTTCACACCCGTCCAGAACAGCACGTAGACCACGAAGAGCACGATCACGGTGCCCACCGTGATGCACAGCTCGCTGAACGTCCTGACGACCACTCGCACCGGCACAAGGCCCCCCAGCGGCAGCTGCTCCACTACTTCACAGCCTTCTACCCCATGGGCCTGCGCTCCACAGGCCTTTGGGGCTTCCGCTCCACGGACGTGGCCGGCCACGTCCGACCGTGGCAGGTTCCGCTTCGCTACTCCACGGGCTTCGCGTAGTGCAGGTCCACCGTGCCCGAGTAACCGGGAAGAGTCGCCGTCCCGTTCTCCTCGACCTTCCAGCCGAGCCCGTAGACGTTGACGTACACCATGTAGTTCTGGATGGCGGGCGAGGCCGAGAGGGCCTTCTGCAGCTTCTCCGGGTCACCGACCGCCTGGATCTTGTACGGGGGTGAGTAGACGCGGCCCTGGAGGATCAGCGTGTTGCCGACACAGCGGACGGCACTGGTGGAGATCAGCCGCTGGTCCATGACCTTGATGCCCTTGGCTCCGCCCTGCCACAGGGCGTTGACCACGGCTTGCAGGTCCTGCTGGTGGATGACCAGATAGTCGGGCTGCGGCTCGGGATAGCCGGGCAGCTTGGCCGTCGCGTTCGGAGGTGCGTCGTTGAGGGTGACCGTGAGGGCCTTGCCCTTGAGCTTCTGGGTGCCCGCGTTCTTCTCCAGGGCGGTGAGCTTGGCCTCCTCCGCCGCGGTGCTGCCGTTGTCCCGCTCGGCGAGGGCCTCGACGTCGTCGCGCAGTGATCCGTTGCTCTCGTCGAGCTGCCCGTTCTTGTGACTGCGCTCGTGGATGAGATCGGAGAGCTTCAGCAGCGAGGCGTCCGTGCGGATGTTGGTGCCCTTGGCGGTGTCGAAGCTGGTGAAGAAGATCAGTCCGGCCAGGGCGAAGACGGCCGCGGTCAGCACCCGTACCGGCCTGAATCGCCGGATACGGTCGGGGCTGGAACCCGACTGGGGAGAGTCGGCAGAATTGCTCAACGTACCCTTATCTCCTTCGGCGCCGCGGAAGCACTACGCTAACGGACGCCCGGGGGAGCGCTAAGAGTCCCCTTGTACGCTGCCCGGAGTCAGCCCACGTTCCCTGCGCGGCCACGCAGCGCATCGACAGGAGAGACCCTCGTGCCGAAGTCACGTATCCGCAAGAAGGCCGACTACACGCCGCCCCCGGCGAAGCAGGCGACCAACATCAAGCTGAACAGCCGTGCCTGGGTCGCCCCGGTCATGCTGGCCCTGTTCCTCATCGGCCTCGCCTGGATCGTCGTGTTCTACGTGACGGACGGGTCCCTGCCGATCGATTCGCTGGGCAACTGGAACATCGTGGTCGGCTTCGGCTTCATCGCCGCGGGATTCGGCGTTTCCACTCAGTGGAAGTAGCGCCCCCGCAGGGCGTCGAGGGCTTGCACGAGTGCGGTGCGAGCCCTCGTCCGCAATCCCTGGCCCAAGGTGTCCACTGAGTTATCCACAGCGGTTTCCACAGTGGGGAAAAGGTCAGAAGATCTGTGGATAACCCATCGGGTGTTGACGCCGGTGTGACTGACCTACCGGGATCCGGAAGTCTGTTCGCCCCTTGTCCTGCCTGGGGAAACCCAGGTCAGAGGCAGGGGGCACACTTGTTCCCCAACAGCATGCACAAGATCCGCCACCGTCTGTGGACAACGTGGACTTCCGTTGACTCTCCGCGGCTTCGATGTGACTTTCCTGTGACGCCCCCGGCGATCCCGCCGACCTCGACGTGGGCGGGCTGAACGGGCCGGTGCCCGGTGACGCGGGCACGCCGGCTCGGAGGACACCGAACGGCTCACTCAGGTGAGCTGACCGGTCCTGACGAGTGTCATGATCACAACCGCGAGCAGCACCAGCGCGCAGGCGCCGTACTGAACGAGCGCCCGCCGTTCCCGGGGTGCGTGCACCATCGCGTAGCCGATGAGGACACCGCCGACGAGGCCACCGATGTGGGCTTCCCAGGCGATGTTGCTCCACCCGAAGGTGAAGATCAGGTTGATCACCAACAGCGCGATGACCGGGCGCATGTCGTACTTGAGCCGCCGCATCAGGATGGCGGTCGCACCGAAGAGACCGAAGATCGCGCCGGAGGCTCCGAGCGAGGGCTGGTTCGGCTCGGCGATCAGATACGTGAGTGCGCTGCCCGCGAGGCCGGAGACCCCGTACAGGGCGAGATAGCGGGCACGGCCGAGCGCCGCTTCCAGGGGCCCACCGATCCACCACAGGCTGAGCATGTTGAAAGCGATGTGCATATAGCTTCCGTGCAGGAACATCGCCGTGACCATCCGGTACCACTGGCCCTCGGCGACACCCTCGACACTGCCGAGCAGCGGCACGAACGCCCTGCCGATCAGGTCGAAACTGTCGGTGAAGCGGTCACCCACGGAGAGCTGCACCATGAAGACGGCGAGGTTGATCCCGAGGAGGATCTTGGTGATCAACCGGGGGTCCGTGGTGATCGTGCCGCCCGCGAGGGTGCGGGGCTGGGAGGCGCTCGGCGCGTGTCCCGTGCCGGACCCGTCCCGCACGCACTCGGGGCACTGGAAGCCGACCGAAGCGCTGATCATGCACTCGGGACAGATGGGGCGCTCGCAGCGGGTGCAGCGGATGCCGGTCTCCCGGTCCGGGTGCCGGTAGCAGGTGGGCAGGCTCGGGGCACCCTGCGGTTCCTGCGGGCTGCCTGGCGCCTGATCCATGGGGTCCCCTCATCCTTTGTACGCACTTGGTACGCAACGCACCGCCCCGCTCATCCTTACGGATGGGCGGGGCGTTTGGTTCCCTTCGCGAGCCCTCCGGCGCAGGGCCGGGGCCGGGCTCGCCGACGGGTATCGGTCAGCGGGTCTCCACGACGACCGACTCGATGACCACTTCCTTGACAGGGCGGTCCGTGCGCGGGTTGGTCTGCGCCGAGGCGATGGCGTCCACGACCTTCTGGCTGGCACCTTCGGTGACCTCACCGAAGATGGTGTGCTTACGGGTCAGCCAGGCCGTCGGGGAGACGGTGATGAAGAACTGCGAGCCGTTGGTACCCGGGCCGGCGTTCGCCATGGCCAGCAGGTACGGCTTGTCGAAGGCCAGGTCCGGGTGGAACTCGTCCTCGAACTCGTAGCCGGGACCGCCGGTGCCGTTGCCCAGGGGGTCACCACCCTGGATCATGAAGCCGCTGATCACCCGGTGGAAGACCGTGCCGTCGTAGAGCTTGTCCGTGGACTTCGCACCCGTGGCCGGGTTGGTCCACTCACGCTCACCCTTGGCGAGCTCGACGAAGTTGCGGACCGTCTTGGGCGCGTGGTTCGGCAGGAGCCGCACTTCGATGTCGCCGTGGTTGGTCTTCAGGGTGGCGTAAAGCTGCTCGGCCACGATCTGCCTTCCGTTGTCCTTTGTGACTCCCCGATCCTCGCACGGACCGCACCGCCAGTCCGCCGTCACCGCCGTTCGGACCACTTCAGCCGCTTCGCCCCAAACAGGCGCGCGGTTCGGGGATCCGTGGCATTGTCGTCGCAAGCTCCTGTTGCACCGTATTGATCGGTTATTGCACCAAGTACTCCCGAAGTCAGCATTCATGACCCGGATGCCCGCCCTCGCATGCCCCGAAGTGCTCCGGCAGGCATGATCCGCATAAGGGTGGAAAGGTGAACTGTGACTTTCTGGGGGACGGCCCCAAGCCCCCATGTACGCCACCGAGGAGGAGGATCCCGTGACCCGCAAGGACAGCGTGCGCGCGGCGGCCGAGTCGGCGAAGGACAGCGTGCGGCACGCCGCGGAAGTGGTGGCGCCCTACGCCGACACGACAAAGGACCGAGCCACCCACTACGCGCATGAAGCACGCGTCAAGCTCGCGCCCAAGGTGTCGTCCGCCGCTCTCCAAGCCGCCGAACAGGCACGCACTCAGTACGACGCACATCTCGCACCTCGCCTTGAGCAGGCACTCACCCATGTGCCGCCGAAGGTCGACCAGGCCGCACACGAGGCCGCCGTTCGTACCCGCAAGGCTGCCCGACAGGCAGCGGACTACTCCCGACCCAGGATCGAACAGGCCAGGGCTGCGGCCGGGCCGGTCCGTGACCAGGCCACCTCCCGCAGCACGGCCGCGCTGGCAGCACTGCGCGGCCAGGTGACCGCCAAGGAGATCGAGAAGCTGGTCCGCAAGCACGAGCGGCGGGCCAGGGTCGGCCGCCTCGCGAAGGGCCTTGCCGTCCTGGGCATCCTGGCCGGCGGCACCTTCGCCGCCTGGAAGTGGTGGGACAAGCAGGCCAACCCGGACTGGCTGGTCGAACCGCCTGCCGCCACCGAGGTCCCGGAGACCGGACGTCTGACGTCGGTCGACGGCACCGGTCAGGAAGACCTGGACCCGGAGGTCCAGGCCAAGCAGGCCGAGGCGGAGGCTGCGGACCACAAGGACCGCGGCTGACGCGGCCGGTACTTGTCGCACTGCGCGTAGGACATGCACGGCACGCAAGGCGCTGACAACGAACACGTGCACAGCTGTGGGGCAGGAGGCTCATCCCTCCTGCCCCACAGTCATGTTTCACGTGAAACAGACACCCCTCAGCGTGGAACGAGCACCGTCTCACTCGGCCGTCGCCGCCTCCCGCATGCCGGCGCCAGCGCCGGCGCACCGACAACGCCCATCCGATGTGGGCGCCGGTCGCCCGACTGCTGCGTAGGCGGCGCCGAGTTGCAGCCCAACCTCCCCTCGGTGGCGACCGCCTGACGTGGCGCCACTTCCTCAGAACCGGCTTCACCTATGACTGCGGAGGCGGCGGCCACGCATGAAGCCGTTCGGAAACGTCCTGACTCAGGACCACCCGCCCCGCACCGCACCGCATCTGTGCCGCTCGCACCCTGCCCACATCCCACCCTCCGGGCCTCGTAAGCGCACTGTTCACGCCACCCTCCCGTGATGACGTTTGCAACGGGCCAGATGCACCGCACCGACCGAGACCTCCTTAACGGAATGCAGTGCCCCGATCACGCATTTCCGTTCACAGCAGCTCACAGAAGCCTTCACGACTCCTGCGCGCCACCCTCACGCCACCGCAACCACCCGCACGGTGTCCGTACGACCCGGGATCCGTCATGCATTTGCGAAAACAATCGCAAAGATCGCAACGGAGTATCTGTGATGCGCATCACCGCACACGCAGGTCGTGGCGGACCTGCACCTCTCAAAGCGGTTCATCGACGAGTGGCGAGAGCACGTCACCTCACGAGAGGCACTCAAATCCCGGCTACCTCAGCCCTGTTGATCAATCCGGCACCTGGTGGCGCATCCCGAAAGCACTCGAGATCAAAAAATCTTCGGCGCCCGGCGGGTCCGGCACTCCGGCCATCAAGCCGGGGCGGTCCCCCGGAGTTCTCCGCGACTGCCGCCCTTCGGGCGGGCCACACCCTCCAGCCCATAAGAAAACCCCCTCCGACCTGCGCAAAAGCAGGTTGAAGGGGGTTCTTCCGTGGAGCCTAGGGGAGTCGAACCCCTGACATCTGCCATGCAAAGACAGCGCTCTACCAACTGAGCTAAGGCCCCGAAAGCGATGCATACGCCGGAAGGATCTCCTTCCGGACCTGCACCGCAGACCAGAGTACCGGGTCACCCCGGGTATCCCGCAAAAATATTGGGGGTCCCCGTGTACGACCACTCTCCGTAAGATGCTCGGCGTGGTTCGCTACAGCGAACCACGGTTTTTGGGGAAGCGATGGGGAGACGCGCATGGACGCCGCACAGCAGGAAGCGACCGCTAGAGCCCGGGAGCTGCAGCGGAACTGGTACGGGGAGCCGCTGGGGGCGCTCTTCCGTAGGCTCATAGATGACCTGGGTCTCAACCAGGCGCGTTTGGCGGGGGTGCTCGGCCTGTCCGCACCCATGCTGTCCCAGCTGATGAGCGGCCAGCGAGCCAAGATCGGCAATCCCGCCGTGGTCCAGCGCGTGCAGCTGCTGCAGGACCTTGCGGGACAGGTCGCCGACGGCAGCGTGAGCGCCGCCGAGGCCACTGAGCGCATGGACGAGATCAAGAAGTCGCAGGGGGGCTCGGTGCTCAGCAACACCACGCAGTCGACGACCAGTTCGGGCGGGGCGCCCACGGTGAAGCGCGTGGTGCGCGAGATTCAGTCATTGCTGCGCTCGGTGGCCGCGGCGGGGGACATCATCGACGCGGCGGACACTCTCGCCCCGACCCACCCCGAACTGGCAGAGTTCCTCCGGGTGTACGGGGCCGGCCGCACTTCGGACGCGGTCGCCCACTACCAGTCCCACCAGAGCTGACCCACCGCCCGGCCGCCGGACAGCCCGGCTCCGGACGCCTGTCGGGTCGTCAGACAGCCGGGATCCAGGCAGCCGGGCACCTCGAAGAGGCCGCCGCACCGCCGAAGGGGGAGCGACGCACGACCATGGGTGAGGTCTTCGCCGGCCGGTACGAACTGGTCGACCCGATCGGACGCGGGGGAGTCGGTGCCGTCTGGCGCGCCTGGGACCACCGGCGGCGCCGGTATGTGGCCGCCAAGGTCCTCCAACAGAGCGACGCCCACTCGCTGCTGCGGTTCGTGCGCGAGCAGGCGGTGCGGATCGACCACCCGCATGTGCTCGCTCCAGCCAGCTGGGCCGCCGACGACGACAAGGTCCTGTTCACCATGGACCTCGTCGGCGGCGGCTCGCTGGTCCACCTGATCGGGGACTACGGCCCCCTGCCACCGGCCTTCGTCTGCACCCTGCTCGACCAGCTGTTGGCGGGGCTCGCCGCGGTGCACGCGGAGGGGATCGTCCACCGCGACATCAAGCCCGCCAACATTCTGCTGGAGGCGACCGGCACGAGCCGTCCGCGACTGCGACTGTCCGACTTCGGCATCTCGATGCGTCTCGGTGAGCCACGGCTCACCGAGACCAACTACGTGGTGGGAACGCCCGGCTACTTCGCGCCTGAGCAGATGCTCGGCGCCGACCCTGACTTCCCCGCCGATCTCTTCGCCGTGGGTCTGGTGGCCCTCTATCTCCTGGAGGGTGCCAAACCCGACGCCAAGGCACTGGTCGAGCACTTCGAGGCCCACGGCACACCGGGCGCCCCGAAGGGCGTTCCCGAGCCTCTGTGGCAGGTCGTGGCGTCTCTGCTCGAACCGGATCCGCAGGCCCGGTTCCGCACCGCCACAGGAGCGCGCAAGGCGCTCGCCTCGGCCAGGGAGCTCCTGCCGGAGCCCGGGCCCGACGACGAACTGATCGAGATCTTCGACCAACTCGGCCCGCTTCCCGCGGAGTTCGGCCCCGAGGGTCCTGTCACGGCCTCGCCTTCCTCCGGCCGGACCCGGCCCCAGGGGCACGGCACCGTGCCTCAGCAACCCGGCCCCGGTGCCCCACCACCGCCCTCGCGGGCAGGCGCCGTCCCTCCAGAAGACCGAACGGGCACCGCATGGCCGGAGGCACCGGCAGTCGGCGCCTCGTCGTCCGGGACCCACACGGGAGCCGTCTCCCCAGGGGGCCGCCCCTTTCCCGAGCACCCGACCGGCTACGAGGCCCCCGGCGCGCACCCGGACACCGCTCAGCCCCGGCCGGATGCCGTATCGCCGGACGCCCCCACGGGCGCCGCCCTGCCCGCCCCGACCGCTCCTCCCGCTCCGCCCACGGGCTCCATATCTCCACAGCACCACGCCGACCTGAGCCCGGAGCCCTCCGCGGAACCCCTGCCGCCCCCCGTCTCCTCCGCCGGCGCACCGCCCCAGCCGACCAGCGCGCCCGTCCCCCCGCACCCGCCCACACCGTCCGCCCCCGGCAGCTTGTCCCCGCAGGGCACACCTCAGGGCACCGTTTCGCGCGTACCAGGGCACCCGTCGCAGCCCACCCCACAAGAGCACCACCACCCGCAGGACCAGACACCGGCTCAGCCGGAGCAGCCCTCCAC
>NZ_JAHRIB010000066.1 GCF_019090165.1 Streptomyces sp. BV286 | reverse complement strand
CCTCATCGGCCGGGGCCTGAACCGCGAGCATCCCGCCACCGCCCGCCAACACTTCACCGATCGCCCTCGACCGCAACGCCACCACCCGGGCGCCATCCTGCAGGGACAGCCAGCCACCCACCACCGCAGCCGCAATCTCACCCTGCGAATGCCCCACCACCGCATCCGGCTCGACACCCACCGAACGCCACACCTCAGCCAGGGACACCATCACCGCCCACAGCACCGGCTGCACCACATCGACGCGCTCCAGCGATGCGGCGCCCTCAACGCCTCGCACCACATCCAGCAGGGACCAGTCCACGAACGGCTCCAACGCCGCCGCACACTCCCCCAACCGGGAGGCAAACACCGGCGACGACTCCAGCAGAGCCACCGCCATCCCCACCCACTGCGAACCCTGACCCGGGAACACAAACACCCGACGACCCGACACATCAGCCACACCAGACACCAGACCGGACACCGTGTCACCGGCATCCGACTGCCCGGCCGCCAGCCCACGCACCCCAGCCAACAACCCATCCACGTCCTGGCCCACCACAACCGCCCGATGCCGGAACACCGAACGACCACTCACCAACG
>NZ_JAHRIB010000065.1 GCF_019090165.1 Streptomyces sp. BV286 | reverse complement strand
GCTGCGGGCCCCGCTGCGGGCCGGGCCGGGTCCGTCCGCGCGGGGCCGGACCGGGTGACCGTCTCGCCCCGGATCACCCGGGGGGCCGTCGGCCCCTCGTGACCGCTCTCCGCGCTCTCCCGGCTCCCGCCGTGCCGCGCGGCCCCCTCGGTCTCCTGCGCCGCCCGGGCCTCGGACTTGAGGACGCGGGCCGACCTGCCCGCGGTACGGGCCAGGTCCGGGCCCTTCTTCACGGCCAGGACGACGATGACGACGACGAGGATGACGGCGAGTTCACTCAGCCCGAACATACGGTTCCTGCTCTCCGGGTCCGGCGCTCGTCAGACGCCGACGCCGAAGTCGGACGCGATGCCCGCCAGGCCGGACGCGTAACCCTGGCCCACCGCACGGAACTTCCACTCGGCACCGTGGCGGTACAGCTCGCCGAAGACCATGGCGGTCTCGGTGGCGGCGTCCTCGGACAGGTCGTAGCGGGCGATCTCGGCGCCACCGGCCTGGTTGACGACCCGGATGAAGGCGCCCCGCACCTGGCCGAAGCTCTGGCCGCGGCTCTCGGCGTCGTGGATGGACACCGGGAAGACGATCTTCGCGACCTCGGCGGGCACGGTGGCCAGGTTCACCTTGACGGACTCGTCGTCGCCCTCGCCCTCACCGGTGAGGTTGTCACCCGTGTGCTCGACCGAACCGTCCGGGCTCTTCAGGTTGTTGTAGAAGATGAAGTGCTGGTCGGAAAGGACCTTGCCCGACTCGTCGACCAGCAGCGCGGAGGCGTCGAGGTCGTAGTCGGTGCCCGTCGTGGTCCGCACGTCCCAGCCGAGGCCGACCAGTACGGCGGTCAGGCCCGGTGCCTCCTTGCTGAGCGAGACATTGCCGCCTTTGGACAGGGAAACTCCCACGCTGATCTCCTTGTTGGTACGGACGTACGTCGTGGTGCAGAATCTACAGCACTGTAGAAAATAAGGAAGGAGACAGGACATGACGGACCGGCGACAGCGTCCCCCGCGGCGGGGACAGGGCGAGCTGGAGGCGCAGGTCCTGTCGGCCCTGCGCGCGGCGGACGGTGCCGCCACCGCGGGCTGGGTGCAGGAGCGGCTCGGTGGCGACCTCGCCTACACGACGGTGATCACGATCCTGACCCGGCTGCTGGACAAGGGCGCGGTGACCCGTGAGCGGGACGGCCGGTCCTTCGCCTGGACCCCGGCCTCGGACGAGGCGGGCCTCGCCGCGCGCCGGATGCGCAAGGTGCTGGACGGCGCGCGCGACCGGGACGCCGTGCTCGCCAGCTTCGTGACGTCCCTGGAGCCGGACGACGAACGGCTGCTGCGCGAACTGCTCCACCACCCCGGGGCGGAGAGCTGAGTCCGGCTCCTCGCTCGGCTCCTGCTCCTGTTCCTGCTCCTCTTCCTACTCCTCCCCTTCGAGGAAGTCGCCCGCCTCGTCCACGACTTCGGCCGCCATCAGGCCGCCGGCGACGCCCGCGGCGAGCCCCGCCGCGCCCATGGCGACCGCCGTGCCGGCGCCGGTGACCGACTGCTCGTGCCGGTCGTGCCCGTACGCGGCGTCGGGGTCGTAGGACTCCCGGTGCGCGACCAGTTGCCGGACCCAGCCGTCGACCACGGTGTTCCAGTCCTGGTGCCCGACGCCTTCGTGGGAGACGGTGAACCGTGCGAGCGCGTCGTGGCCGCAGGAGGAGAGGCCGCCGCGCTTGTCCGCCTCCAGGACCACCTCCATGCCGGCGGGGGCGGCGAGGAAGGTCAGCTCGATCTCGTCGACCGCCTGCGCGTACGCGGGTGACGGGGTGAGTTCGAGCTCCTGGTAGAAGGGGAGTTGCTGGCCGGTGCCGCCGATCCGGCCCAGTTCCAGGTCCGCCGACCGGAAGCCGAAGCCGAGTTGCCCGAAGGCCTCCAGGATCGCCTCCTGCGCGGGCCGCGGGGTCACGTGCAGCCGGTCCAGGTCGCCCTTGTCCTTCGCGCCCGCCACCGACAGTTCCGTGCGCAGGCCGAGGACGATGCCCAGCTCCTGCCCGTACAGCTCGGTGACCGGGGTCTCCCACGGGAGCGTGACGGTGAACGGCACGGTCCGCTCCTCGCCCTCGGCGAGGCGGAAGGGGCCGCCGACGGTGAACCGGTCGAAGACGACCGTCCTCCCGCTCTCCCCGTCCGCGTGTTCGGCCTCGGCGCCCGCGACCAGTTCGAGCGTGAGGTCCTCGATGTCGAAGTCCGCGTCGCCGCCCCTGAGCCGGACCTCGCCCGACAGCGTGCCGCCTGGCAGGACGGGGCCCGGACCCAGGACCGTGTCCACCGTGGGGCCGCCCACGCCGAGTGATCCGAGCAGCCTTTTGAACACCATTGAGGGGTCCACTCCTTCATGTGCGGGTGGGTCTTGCTCTACGTACATGTAGAAGGTTAAGGGCGGTCCGTCGTCCCGGAATCCGGTGCCCCCGGGTGCGGGCCGGTGTCGGTGGCCGCGGCCGGTGGACCCTCGGTCAGACTCACCGCCGGGCATCCGAAAAGCCCTGTCAGGACGGACTGTTGACGCTGCGTCAGGACGTTCAGGAACACCACCGCGTCCGCCCCGGAACGCTCGCACAGCGCGGCCAGTTCGCGGACCTTCCCGTAACTCATCAGCGTGCGCGAGGAGTACGGCAGGTGCATCTTCCGCGCCCCGCCGTCCGAGACGCCCCGGCGCTGCACGACCAGCCCCACCACCCGGGCGCCGCGCGCCGTCAGGTCGGCCGCCGCCGCGTCCATGAGCGCGGCGACGTCCTTGCGCTTGGCGGAGAAGTGCCCCGCGACCACGACGTCGGCGCCCTCCAGCACGACCCCGGCCCCTGCGGCCGTCGTGTCCGCGGCGCCCGGCCGCGCCCCGGCAGGGCGAGCGGGGCGGGCGGGCCCGCGTACCGGCCCACGGGCGCGTCGGCCGCGTCGGACACGTCCCGGGTTCTGCTGCACGGACCCACCGTAGGGACCGGCCGTCCGCGGCGACACCCGATTCCAGGGGCCGCGCCCGCCACGGACCGCCCCCCACGGACCGCCCGCCACGGACCGCCCGCTACGGACCGCCCGGGCGTGGACCGCCGTGCCGAGAGCCGCGCTCGCGCTCCGGCTGGTCCCCCGCCCCCGCCGGTCCCCCGCACCCCACTCGCCACTTTGCGATTCCTTTACACTGGGTGCGGCGTGTGGGTACGACCAGCGTGTGAGTACGACCAAAGGAGCAGCGGAAACACCATGGGTGAACCTCCCAGTATCAGCCGTGCCGTCTTCGGCCCGGGACGCGTGCGTTCGGGAGCGGGGGTGGCACGGTGACGGAGATCCTGCTGCTTCTGCTCGCCCTGTCGCTGACGCTCGCCTGCGCGGTGTTCGTCGCGGCCGAGTTCTCCCTGACCACCGTCGAGCGCGGTGACCTGGAGCGGGCCGCCGAGGCGGGCGAGCGGGGCGCCGACGGCGCGCTGAAGGCCGTACGGAAACTGACCTTCCAGCTGTCCGGTGCCCAGCTGGGCATCACCGTCACCTCCCTGGTGATCGGCATGCTCGCCGAGCCGTCGCTGGCCGTGCTCCTCAAGGGGCCCCTGGAGGCGGCTGGCCTGGGCGGCGCGTCCTCGACGGTGGCGACCGTCCTCGGTGTGGTGGTCTCCACCGTCGTCCTGATGGTGGTCGGCGAGCTGGTGCCGAAGAACTGGGCGATCTCCCGCCCGCTGGCCGTCGCGAAGGTCGTCGCGGGACCGCAGCGCGGCTTCACGGCGGCGTTCGGCCCGTTCATCCGGCACCTCAACAACACCGCGAACCGCTTCGTACGCCGCTTCGGCCTGGAGCCCGCCGAGGAGCTGGCCTCCGCACGCGGCCCGGAGGAACTGGTCGCGCTGGCCCAGCACTCGGCCGCCCAGGGCGCGCTGGAGCCGGACTCCGCCGAGCTGTTCGTCCGCACGCTGCACCTGAGCGAGCTGACCGCCCAGAACGTGATGACGCCGCGCGTCGACGTACGGGCCCTGGAGGCACACGCCACGGCCGCCGACGCCGCCAACCTCACGCACGCCACGGGCCTGTCCCGCTTCCCGGTCTACCGCGACAGCCTGGACGAGGTCGTCGGCACGGTCCACATCCGTGACGTACTGGCCCTGGACCCCGGCAGGCGGGCCATGACCCCCGTCACCGAGCTGGCCACGGCACCGCTGCTGGTGCCCGACAGCCTGCCCGCCGACCGCCTGCTCGAACGCATGCGGACGGCCCGCACGATGGCCGTCGTCATCGACGAGTACGGCGGTACGGCCGGAGTGGCCACCGTGGAGGACATCGTCGAGGAGGTCGTCGGCGAGGTCCGCGACGAGCACGACCCCGTGGAGGTGCCCGACCTGCTGCCCGCCCCCGCCTCGCCGGACGGCCGCGCGGTGTGGGAGGCGGACGGCGGTGTACGGATCGACGAGCTGGCCGGGATAGGCCTGCGCGCGCCGGACGGGCCGTACGAGACGGTCGCCGGTCTGGTCGCCACCCGGCTCGCCCGCATCCCGGCCGAGGGCGATGTCCTCGACCTGGACGGCTGGCGGCTGGACGTCCTCGACGTCGAGCACCACCGGGCCGACCGCGTCCGCATCACCGAACCGTCCGACGAGCCGTCCGCAGCGCCGGCCGGCCAGAGCGTGCGGGAGTCCCGATGAGCACCTCCACCACCGTCCAGCTGGCCATCGGCGCGCTGACCCTGCTGACCAACGCGTTCTTCGTCGGCGCGGAGTTCGCCCTGATCTCCGTGCGCCGCAGCCAGATCGAGCCGCTGGCCCAGGAGGGCAACAAGCGGGCCCGGATGACCCTGTGGGGCCTGCGGCACATCTCCGCGATGATGGCGACCGCCCAACTCGGCATCACCGTCTCGTCGTTGGTGCTGGGCGCGGTGGCCGAACCGGCCATCGCCCATCTGCTGGAGCCCGCCTTCGAGGCGGCGCACGTCCCGGACGGGCTGGTGCACCCGATCGCCTTCGTGATCGCGCTCACCGTGGCGACGTACCTGCACATGCTGATCGGCGAGATGGTCCCGAAGAACCTGGCGCTCGCCGCGCCGGTACCGGCCGCCCTGCTGCTCGGCCCGGCGCTGGTGGCCCTCACCCGCGCGCTGAAGCCGGTCGTCTTCGGGATCAACGCCTTCGCCAACGCCCTGCTGAAGCTGCTGCGCGTCGAGGCCAAGGACGAGGTGGAGTCGGCCTTCACGGACGACCAACTCGCCCGGATGGTCGTCGACTCCAGCGAGGCCGGTCTCCTGACGGCCGCCGACGGCGAGCGGCTGCGCGACGCCCTGGAGCTGGGCACCCGCCCGGTCGGCGAGATCCTCGTCCCGGCCCAGCGGATGCGTACGGTCGACGACACCGTGACCCCGGCGCGGCTGGAGCGCGCGGCGGCCGAGGCCGGCTTCTCCCGGTTCCCCGTGACCGGCGGGGACGGCACGCTGCTCGGCTACCTCCACATCAAGGACACCCTCGGCGTCACCGACCGGGACCGTCCCTTCCCGCGGGCGGCCCTGCACCCGGTGACCCGCGTCCGCATCGACACCCCGCTGGACGACACCCTCACCGCGCTGCGGGCCACGGGCAGTCACCTCGCGGCGGTCACCGGCGAGGCGGGCAAGGTCCTCGGCTTCGTGACCATGGAGGACGTCCTGTCGGAGCTGGTCGGACCGTCCCCGGCGGGCGTCTGACCGGCGGGCCCGGCACCGAAGGAGCGGTGGGCGGCATGGCAGGGCAGCCGCCACCGTGCCCGGCGGCCCCTGCGACTATCGTGTCGACCAGGGTCGAACGTGACGTTCGCCGAACACGGATACGGCGTAGAGGGTCGGCGAAGGGCGCGCAGTGTCGGACGAGGGGCGGTTGATCGCCGGTAGGTACCGGTTGATCGAGCGGATCGGCCGTGGTGGCATGGGCACCGTGTGGCGTGCCGAGGACGAGGTCCTCAGCCGCGAGATCGCTCTCAAGCGTCTGCACGTCCAGCACCATCTGACCGACGACGAAGTCGCCACCGTCCACGAACGCACCCGCCGTGAGGCGCGCAGCGCCGCCCGCATCGCCCACCCGAACGTGGTCGTCGTCCATGACGTCGTGGACGACGAGGGACTGCCCTGCATCGTCATGGAGTACGTCCACGGCACCGCCCTCGACGCCGTGCTCAAGGGCGGTGGCGCGGTCCCTCCCGAGGAGGCGGCCCGGGTCGGCCTCGGCATGATCGCCGCACTGCGGGCGGCGCACGCGGCCGGGGTCCTGCACCGCGACGTGAAGCCCGGCAACGTCCTGCTGGACCCCGGCGGCCGCGTGGTGCTGACGGACTTCGGCATCGCCATGGCGACCGGTACCTCGACGCTGACCAGGACCGGCGAGATCATCGGGTCGATCGACTACATCGCGCCCGAGCGGATGAAGGGCGACAAGCCGGGCCCCGCCGCGGACCTCTGGGCCCTGGGGGCGACGCTCTACCAGGCCGTCGAGGGGCGGCCCCCGTTCCGCAGGGCCACGGCGATGGAGACCGCGTACGCGATCGCCGTCGACCCGCTCGCCCCGATGAAGCAGGCCGGGCCGCTCGAACCCCTCATCGAGATGCTGTTGGCGAAGGACCCGCAGGAGCGTCCGTCGGTGGCGGAGACCGAGCGGGCGCTGCGGGTCGTGGCGTCCCGGGCACCGGACGCGGCGCCGGGCGCCACGGGGGAGTCCGCGTGGGCGTCGGCCGCGCCGGGGACGGTGACGAGCCCGACGACCGAGGCGGGCGGCACGCTCACCGACGCAGGGCCGGCACCGGCCCCTTCCACCACGAGGCCTGCCCCTTCCGCCACGAGGCCCGCCCCTTCCGCCACCCCTTCGACCGCCGGCCCCGGCCCCGCCGACGGCGGAGGCGGCGGACGCAGGCGGCGCGCGCTCGTCCGGAGCGCGGTGGCCGTGACGCTGGTCGCCGCCGCGGCGGCGGGCGGGCTCTACGCGGTGTCGGGCGACGACGGACGCGGGACGCGGAGCACCGCGACACCGTCCTCGACCCCCGCGCCCGATGACGGCCTGCCTGCCGTGCCCGAGGGCTACCACCTGGTCAGGGAGAAGACGCTGGGCGTCTCCTTTCCCGTCCCGGACGGCTGGAAGCGCCTCGACAAGAAGGCGAGCGCCGAACAGATCACCTACACCGACGGGTCGGGCCTGGCCGAGCTCACCATCGGCACCGTGAACCCCGCGGGCGAGAACCCCGAGACCCACTTCAAGAACATCGAGGCGAACACCAAGCTCAACTACGGCTCGTACCGGAACCTGCGCATGCTGCGCACCACGTTCCGGGGGAAGCCCGCGGCGGTGTGGGAGTTCACCTTCCAGGGGCGGGTCCGGGCCTTCCGTGCCATCGACTTCGGCTTCGGCGAGGAGGGCGGCACGGAGTACGACATCTACCTCTCGGCACCGGAAGCCCGGTGGGACACGTACCGGCCGGTCTTCGACACGGCCAAGGCGAGCTTCCGCGTCGGCTGACGGTCGTCACCCCGTCAGTCGGAGCGCTCCTTCGACGCGGCCGGTACCGGTGCCGGGATGTCCGCGGTGTCGAAGTCGCCCGCGATGATCCGCGCGGCGAGGTCCACGAGGCGCAGCCGATGGGCTCGCGCGTAGGCGCGGAACACGGCGAAGGCCTCGTCCACGGAGGAGTTCCATCGCTCGGCCAGCACCCCCTTGACCTGTTCGACCAGGATGCGACTGGTGAGCGCCGTCGCCAGCTGGCTGTTCTCGACATGCGACTGCTCCAGCGTGCGCTGCTGGAGGATGGCGATGGTCGCCACGTCCGCGAGGGCCTGGGCGAGCGCGATGTCGGCGTCGCCGAGGTGGTGCGGCGTGGTCTGGAAGAGGTTGAGCGCGCCGACGACCCGGTTGCGCAGGCGCAGCGGCAGCGCGTGGGTGGTGACGTACCCCGTCTCGCGGGCCCGTGCGGCGAACCGCGGCCAGTTCGCCGCCGCCTCCTGGTGCGTCAGGTCGATGTTCGTCCGGGCCGCGCCGCTGTGGTAGCACTCCACGCACGGGCCCTGGTCGTGCTGGAGCGCGAACAGCTCCAGCAGGTGGGTGTGTTCGTCGGACGCGGCGATGATCTGCAGTTCGCCGTACGCGTCCACGAGCAGGATCCCGGCCGCCGAGACGTCCAGCAGCTCGACACAGCGGGTGGACAGCCGTTGCAGCAGGTCGATCACGTCGAAATCCTCGACGAGGGAGTCCGCGACCTCTACGAAGATCTCGGCCAGACGTTGTTCGCGGGCCATGCCGATCATCCCTTTCCACCGTCGGGCGAGTACGGCCCGTTCGTGTCGCCGTCGAAGCCGCCGTCGGAGGCGTCGTTGTCGTTGTCGTTGAAACGGAGCCTGCGGGCGACCACGTCGTCCGCGACCTCGCTGAGGGGACGCTCGCTGCTGTAGGCGTGGGCCCGCAGCCGCAGGATGGCCTCCGCCACGGGCACACCGAGCTGGACGCTGATCATTCCCGTCGCCTGGTGCACGGACGCGCGGTGCAGCCCCGTCGGCCGCTCCAGGAACCAGCCGGGTGCCGCGCCGCCGTTCCCGTCCGCGCCCGGGTTCCCGGGCCCGTCCCGGTTCAGGAACGTGCCGGTCAGCGAGGCGGCCAGGGCCGTGGCGTCCACGCACTGCTGCTCGGTCATGGTGCGTTTCGCGTCGCAGAGCACGGTCAGTACGCCCACCCGGATGGCGCCGATGCCGAGCGGGAAGCAGCAGACCCCGTGCACACCCAACTCCCGGGCGGACGGCAGCAGTACGGGCCACCGTTCGGGCCGTACGGACTCCAGGTCCGGCTCCAGGACGGGTGTCCCGGTGAGCACCGCGTCCGGACCCGGGCCCTCGCCCAGCGTGAACTGGAGTTCCTCGAAACGCGCGCTCACCTCGGGATGACCCCAGAGCGGCTCCGCCGTCCGGCCGAAGCCCACGAGCAGCGACAGCGCGACTCCCTCGGCACCCAGTGCCTGCGCACACTCCCGGGCCGGATCGTCGCGCCTGCCCTGGCGCAGCGACCGGAGCACGTCGGCCATGCCGTCGCTGATCACCGGATTCCGTTCCGCCGCGGCCGGGGCCCCGGGGGGAGGCGCCGACCAGCTTGCATTGTCACCCTACGCGGGTTGGTCCGCCGCGCTGTCCCATTGTTCCCGGCCATCGGCGAGCAGACCCCGCCAGGCGTCCTGGACACTCGCGTACCGGGGGAACCGCCCCGTGACGGCGCCGGCCCGGAACAGCAGACCTATGCAGGGGCGGACGTAGACGACCCGCGCCCACCCGCCCCGCCTGCGGCACTCGTCCCAGGCCGCGCTCAGCGGGTCCAGGACGCTGCCGTCCACGAACGTCACGCCGCTCAGATCGACGATGAGGAAGGGGGGCCCGGAGCCGCGGCGGACGTCCTCCAGGTCCCGGACGAGGCCCGGGGTGGTCGTCAGGTCCAGTTCACCGCGTGCCCGGATCACGCTGCATTCGTCGAACAGGCTTGGATACGGGCCCATGCGCCCCATCTCCTCCGACTGTGGAGCAGCGCCACGGGGGAGCTCTCCGGTGCTTCGACCTGCGCAGGGCCTCTGTTGCGCGGAACGGGACTTCACGGAGAGGGCCGGGGGCACGGGCTGCCGTACGGCGAGCCTAGTGCAGGGAGGGTCCGCCCGCCGTGCCGTCCCGGTATTCGCGGAGGGAGTGCTCGAATCGTTCCGACTCTGCTGGTGAGTGACCGAATCCGGACTGTCCGGAGCCGAAACCGAGAGATCCACGAGGAGGTTGACGTGGACCGCCGCCCCACGAGCCGTCGGTCACGGAAGTCTCCTTGCCCGCGGGCCGAGGTACGGTGGGGGAACCGAGGGCATGTCGTACACCGGTGATCAAGCCGGTCTCGTCCTTGGCGCATGCCGACGCCGGGCCGTTCAGTGCCTGTGGCAGGGCCCGCCCCCCTGAGGGCCGAAACCGTTCCACGTTCCGCCGGTTCCGCACGCGCGCCTGAAGCGGCACGAGACCCTGCCCGCGCGAGCCGTCACAGAAGCAAGCTGTTCCGTTCCGCGGCCCGTCGCGGGCGACCCACCGGCACCACGCACGCGTGCCCCCAGACAGGAGCGCCCCATGACCACCGTCCCGGACCTCGGACCTCCGGCCTCCCAGCCCCTCGTTCGTCTGCGTCTGGCCCCGCACAGCACCCTGCCGCGGCGTATCGACGGGGCGTGGTGGCCCCACTCGCGCGACCTGCTGTCCGAACTCCCGCTGCTGATAGGCGCGTTGCCCCGTACGTGGGGTCAGATCGACGGCGTCACCGTGAACACGGCGATGTGGTCGACGTCGCCCGGCCGGATGCTCGTGGCCAATCACGTCGTACGCCTGAACCGGTCCTCGGTGACGCACAGCAGGCACACCATCCGCCTGCTCGGCCCCGGCCGGGGCCGCTGGGACCTGCTGGTCGTACCTCCGGAGATCGACGCGGTGGACGCGGAGCCGCTGATGGCGGCCGCGTCGGCGCCGGTGGCCACCGTGTAGCCCGACCCGCTCGCACGGGGGCCCTCGGGCGCCGCCGGTTCACCGCGGGGGCCTGCGGATCCATGCCTCGTGCGCCACCGCGTACGGACCGGCGCCCGTGCCGGCACCGGAACCGACGTCCGAGACGGCGCGAGGACCGAGGATCCCGAGCCTCGACCACCCCCAGGCACGGAAGGCCGCTTCCACCGCGCCCCCCGGGCCGCCGCCGTCACGGTCGCCGTCGTCGCCGGAGCGGCTGGAGACCGCGACCACCAGATCGGCGTCGAGCCGCGTCAGCAGCCACTCGACCATGCGCGTGGCGACGCCGAGGCGACGGTGGGCGGGCAGCACCATCAGCTCGGCGAGCAGGAAGGCACGGCCCGAGGCGGTGAGTTCCTCGATGTCCGCGGGCAGCCCTCCGCGGAAGTCCGACCACCACTCGCCGGTACGGGGCACCCGGAACCCGTAGGCGCAGCCGACCAGCCCCGCCGTGTCTGCGACCACCATGTCGAAGCCGGTGTGCTGCACATGCTGCTCGAACCGGTGCAGAAAGCCCTGGCGGTCACGGTATTCCTCCCCCGCCACGCCCCGGTATGCCGTGACGTGCACGTCCGCGACGGCGTCCCGCTGCTGCTCGGCCTGCCACCGGGACAGTCTGCGCAAGTACACCTCTGCCATACGGGCCTCCCCCGGCCGTGGGACGGGTGTCCCCGGACCGGCATCATCACAGCCGGAGCCGCCGGGGTAAACGGGGCGTCGGCATCGCCGCATGCCCTTCCACCACGTGGGGAGCGCGTCGTCGGTACGCTCACGCGCGTGCGGAGCGGCGCCGCCGGCAGGCGCCGGAGCTCACTGCAGCCGGATCACCACAAGTGCCGTGTCGTCGTCCGGGCCGCTTCTCGAAGCCGGGAGCAGGTCGGCCAGGACGGCGTCGGCGAGGGGCTCGGGGTCGAGGGCGTGATGGCGCCTGAGGCTGTCGCCCAGGCGGCGCAGGCCCTGGTCGATGTCCTCGCCGCGGCGTTCGATCAGCCCGTCGGTGTAGAGGACGAGCGTGGCGCCGGGCGCGTACTCGACGGTCGCCTGGCCCCTGGGCGCGTCGTCGTCGCCCGCCCCCAGCGGCGGGTCGGTGGCCGCGTCGAGGGCCTCGACGGTCCCGTCGGTGTGCGCGACGAGCGGCGGCGGATGACCTGCGCAGCTGTAGGTGACGGTGTGCCCGGCCCGGTCGATGACGGCCTGGACGGCGGTCGTGGCGAGCGCGCCCTCGACGGTGTGCGCGTGCTGGGCGAGCGTCGTGAGCGCGGCGGCGGGCCGGCCGGTGGCGCGGATCGCGGTACTGAGGGCGCCGCGCAGCTGCCCCATGACGCCGGCCGCCTCCAGGCCGTGCCCGACGACGTCCCCGACCGCGGCGGCCAGCCGGTCGGTGTCCAGGTCGATCAGGTCGTACCAGTCGCCGCACACGTTCAGGAAACTGGCCGCCGGCCGGTAGCGCACGGCGGCGAAGGAGCGCGGCGGCAGCGTGGTGCCGGGCAGCATCGCCCGTTGGAGGGTGACGGCGACCTCGTGCGAGCGGGCGTGGGCCTCGCGCAACCGCTCGTTGAGTTCCTGCAGTTCCTGGGAGCGGGTCAGCAGGTCGGCGGTCATGGCGTCCTCGTGGCTGAGGGTGCCGCCCGGTGCCGTCGGTCCGCCCGGTGCCTTCGTGGCGGCCTGCCGGGCGTGGACCAGGGCCGTGACCTCCTCGACGCGGTGGACGAGGAGCGACACCCGGCCGTCGGCGTCGAGGACCGGGATGTTGACCGGGCTCCAGTAGCGCTCCTCGAACACGCCCGCCCTGCCGGGGATCTCCACGTCGTACTTCTGGAGGGCCATGGTGTCCCGCTCGCCGGTGGCCAGCACCCGCTCCAGCGACGCCCGCAGGGTCCGGGCACCGGTGGCCCCGTCGGCGGGGCTGTCGGGAAACACGTCGAACAGGGAGCGGCCGACGAGGTCCTCGAGGGGACGCCCGGTGACCTTCGAGTAGGCGCGGTTCGCGCAGACCATCGTCAGGTCGGGGGCGAGCAGCAGCACGGGGCTGGGCAGCGCCTGGAAGACCTCCGCGAAGTCGATGGCGTTCTCGATGCCCGGGCTCGCTCTCCCACCAGGCGCATCACTCTCGCTCATGCCACCATGTCTACTCCGTCACCGGGGCCCGTGCGACCCGGCGCTGCGGGGCACGATCACGGGCCGGACGGCGACCACCGGCCCGTCGGACGCCGGTCGTACGACGGCCGGCCGGTGGTCGCCGACGGGCTCGGGCGGACCACCGCCCGCGTACCGGTCGTACCGCCCGCGTACCGGTCGTACCGCCCGCGTACCGGTCGTACCGCCCGCGTACCGGGCGCACCGCGCCCGTCAGCCGATGCACACCACGAGCAGGCAGAGCTGCGACGGCGAGGTCGCCGTCGGCGCGGGGCTCGCCTGCGCGGCGCCCGAGTCCGTGCCGCCCGAGCCGCTCGCCCCGCCCGTACCGCTGGTGCCGCCCGTCCCGTCCGTGCCGCTGCCCGATCCGCCCGTGCCGTCGGTGGCGGGTGCGGAGGGCTGCTGTGCGGCGTTGTCGGCGGTGTCGTCGGAGGACGGGGACGAGGTCCGCGACAGCGGGTCGGACGCCGGCGTCGTGGGCGCGGACGGGACGGCGTCCGAGCGGGCGCCGTCCGGGGCGAGGGAGGTCGGGTCGGCGGCGGCCCGCCGGTGCGGCCGGTCCTTCGCGGGCGACTGCGTGGCGGGAGCGGACGAGGACCGGCGGTCGGGCCGCGTCGATGTCGGGCGGGTGTACTGCGTGGCCTCTTCCGCCGCGGAGCCCGTGCCGGGGGTCTGAGGCGCCGTGGCGGCCTCCGCGTGGTCGGGCGAGTGCCGGTCCAGCGCGGCGAAGCTCAGACCGCCTCCGACGAGCGCGACGGCGGTCGCGACCACGGCCCGGCGCTGGTTCTTCTTCCAGCGGATGCGCTGGCGACGTCGTGCCGCCCGTCCCTGCGGCGCGGGCGTCGCACCCTCGAAGCCGCCGTACGGGTCCGCCTCGGGGGCGTCGTCGAAGTCCGGCCCGGCTGTCGTCCCCTCAGGGGGACGGCCGTCCTGCCACGGGACGAAGGCGGCGGGCTCCCACGCCGCGACGGCGTCCGCCGCCGCGCTGCCGGCGGCCATGGTGACCCGGGGCTGGACGGTGGGGCGGCCGGCGGTGGCATGGGCGGTGCCGGGGGCGATGTCCGGGGCGTAGGCACCGCACCCGGGACACACGAGAGCGCCGTTGAGATGCCGACGACACGAGGAGCAGTAGTCCATCAGCGTCTTCCTGGGTTGACAGTCGTCGACCCGCCGGGCCGCTGCCTGGTCACGGTCGTACGTGGGGTCGAACGGCCAGCAACGCTAACGAGGCTTTCGAGCCACTGTGTGCAGCCTGTGTGACGCTCCTGCACGGATTCAGCCGTGGGCTCACGCGCATGCCGTGCGCATCCGGACATCGCGCCCCCGCCCCGCCCGGGAGCCCAGCCCCGGCCGCCGACATCCCACGCCCTGTGGTCCGGGGCCCTGTGGTCCGGCCCCGGACCACAGGGCGTGGGGACGGCCCCCTACCGGCTGCGCAGGCTGTGGATCTCCTGCTGGGCCGCCTTGACGGCCGACTTGAGCTGGGCGAGGGCCTGTTGCTGCTGCATGGCACGCGTCAGCAGCGTCGTGGCCTTCCAGCCGTCGGGGATCGCCGTCTCCTCGAACGCCGGCAGTGCCTTGTCGACGTAGAAGTCGATACGCCGTACGACCTCCTCCAGCTCGTCGTGGAGCGGCCGGCCGCGGTCGTCGCTCTCCAGCAGATGACGCTGCTCGCGCAGCGGCTCGAAGTCGAGCTCGGTGGCGGGGTGCTGCGCGAACCGGCAGGCGACCTTGAGGGTTTCGTCGAGATACCCCGCGAGCCGGTCGAGGTCGGGATCGTCCGCGTGGTGGCGGCGGTTGCGTTCGGCGACGCGCTTGGACAGGCGGTAGGTCAGGATGGCGAGGACCACCAGGGTGGCCCCGACCAGCCCGGAGACGATCACCTGCCATGACGTCCAGACCGTGTTGACCTGCTGCGCGAGCGACGTCGTCAAGGGGGACATGTCTGTGGTTTTCCGTTCTCGGAACCGGGACCCGGCCGGTCGTGGGAGAGCCGTGCCGTGCCCGGGTGAAAGACGTGTGAGGTGGCCCGTGTGCTGCCGTGGACCCTGGTCGCGTCCCGCCGTCAGGACTGGGACGTGACCAGGGCCCTGAGTGCGGCCAGATCGCTGACGACGAGCTGGCGGTACCTGCTGTCGATGAGCTGTTTCCGCCGCAGGGTGGCGACGGCGCTCTCGACGGTGGACTGGCCGAGCAGCAGTGCCTCCGCGAGATCCCGCTGGCGCGGACCGACGATCGTCGTGGGCCCGGTGGGGTCGGCGGGGTCCCTGGTGCCGGCGATCGTGGCGAGGTGGTGGAGCAGGGCGCTCACCCGGGCCAGTGGTGACCGGCTCGTGGTGGCGTAGATCCTCTCGTCGCTCCGGTTGCGGTCCTCGAGGCTGCGCAGCAGTGCCCGCTCCGCCTCGTGGTCCTGGGCGAGCAGCAGGTTCACGCGCCGGGTGTCGCAGGGCAGCACCCAGGTGGTGGCGAGGCACACCGTCCGCACCGACGAACGCGGCTCTATCAGCTTGGCCTCGCCGAGGACCTGCCCGACCCCGCGGAACCGGGCGATCTTCGTGCCGAAGGGGAACCGCTCCTGGACGACGCAGCCGCCGAGCACGATGTACATGTTCGTGTCCTTCGGGCGCAGCGGAAGTTCCGCGCCCTTGAGGTACGTACGGGCGTCGGAGCCCCATATCGCCACGAACAGCGCCCACTTGGCGGCCGGGAGATGGTCGAGGAAGCTGCCCCTCGGCATGGGCTGGCGGCCGTGCAGGACCTCGATGGTGTTGAAGGCCTGGGTGTCGGGGGCCGGGGATGCCACGGTCCTCACCCCCACAGCCGGGACGTGGGCACGGGTGTGGGCCCGCGCCCGGGCTCCCGGGTACGGGCGTCGGCGGCGGGAAGCGCCGGCGTCACGCAGGGTGAGGGGCGGAAAGCGGGTCGCTGAGGGGCAGAGTCGTCCGATGCCGGGGCGGGCCGGGCGGTCGGCACAACTACGCCGCGCTCGACGGCGGTTGCCATGAGGGTCTGAGCTCCTTCGGGTCGAGGAACAGGAGTTGGCGGGTCCAGTGCCCTCTCCACCACATGGCGCGACCGGCTGGTGAGACCGGGCGACTGAGGCTTACAAGGACGTTGCAAGCAGAACCGTACCGCCCTCGCCCACTTGGCGCACACAGCCTCTGGAGGCTCTCCCCGGCGCGTCGGTAAAACCCCCCGAGAAGGGTTGCTGCAAATCCCTGGGGGCGGGGCTTCTTCATGCCCGAAGGCCCCAAGATCAACTGTGGTGAAGGTCGTGCGAGTGGCGCACGGAAGCGGAACAGGATTTCCATCGATCGAAAGGCGTGGATTAAGGAAATTCGCCGCCGGATATCGCAAGCAAATCCAGAATTCGTTGCACGGGCAACTGGTGGATTGTCTTCCGAATGCATTGCCGGAAGGTGTGCGGGAAGATGCGGGAGGCCCCGCGGTAACCATCCGCGGGGCCTCCCTGAAAGGGCCTGGACCCGCCAAGGCTCAGACCGCTCACTAGTAAACACCATCGACAGGAGGCGAGCTACCGGTGATACCCCGCCGGGAAGGATTTTGCCTCACCGGTTCTATGGGTAAGGCCGGTCCGTGAGCTCGCCCCCCGTGATGCGCCTCACGTAGCTTTCTACTTCCTCCCGGCGCGGCAGGCTTGCGGTTGGGTCGAACATCACTCGCACGGGGCAACCGTCCGGAGCGGAGCCCGCTGTCGGGTACCGCCCTTCGGTGGGGCGCCCGCGGTGTCTTTCCGGCCTCCTTCCTGCGTGGTTCCGATTCTCGGGTCGGCGGTGCCGGGTGCGCGGGGCCGGGCCGGCCCCGTGTGTGCCGGTTCGACGGGCGAATCGGTTTTCGAGAGACCGGTGAAGTGTGGACTCCGGAAAACCGGGGGAATCAACAAGGTGAAAAAGCCGTGGATTTCTTGCGTGGGTTAGTCGCGCGGATGTTCTCGGCAGCCGGAACAAAAGGTTTCCGCACGGCTTGTGTGCAGATTATTCGCTGACCATATGTCGATGAAGCGCTTAACCTGTTCAGCTATTCGCAAGGCTCCTGCATAAGAGGATCCGACCGGCCGAACTCGTACCCCTGCGCGGCAGGGGTACCACCGAGTGCTGGGGGCCATTACGTCACGCGCAGTAACGACACCCCTGTCACACCCGTCACTCCTTCGTGTGAACGGATATTGGTCCCCGGATGCCGGTCCGCCGGCGGCCGTGCGGAGCTTTCGGACTGGTCGTCGCGTTGCGCGGGCCGTTCGTTTCCTCCTCAACAGGCAACCCCGGCACGGCTTTTGCCCCTCTCACAGGCTGCTCATGGATTCCGGCCGTGGTGCGCCGGCGCGCAGGGGGGCGCGTTCGGCCGCCGGCCGGTCCTGAGCTGTCCAGTCCGATGCCGCCTGACCACGGCACTCGCAGACGAGGAACCGATGACCACTCAGAAACACCGCAGTCGCCTGAGGCGTTCGACGCTGGCCGGGTTGGCCGCTCTCACTGTTGTCGTCACGGGGGCCGGGGCCGCTCCCGGAGCCGGGGCGGCCCCGGCGAGCACGGCGGGGAAGCCGAAGCTCAAACTGATCGCCGCGTCGAACTCCGTGACGCTGGACCGCTGGAAGGGGGAGGGCGGCGTCTTCCTGGACCTCGGTACGTACGTCACGGTCGACGACGCGCCGCTGGAGTTCAAGGTGACCCGGAAGTCGTACAAGGACCCGGTCGTCGCCCAGCAGATCCTCCGCGACGGCAGAAGCACGAAGACGAAGAAGCTGCCGGCCGGGCTGGTGAAGGACTTCTCAGGACTGCCCGGCTTCCTCGACGTGACGGTCGAGAACGCGGCGGGGCAGGAGGTGGCGTCGAGCGCGGGCACGTTCTGCCCCAACAACGCCTCCGGGCGGCTGCGCCCGGACGCCCCCGCGACCTCGCACTATCCGGAGAGCTGTCCCACCAACCCGTTCACGCTGGGCTCGGTGTGGGGCGTCGAGAAGGGCTGGGCGTCCAACTCCAGCATGATCGACTACGACAAGCCCGTCGACCTGCCGGCCGGCGAGTACACGGCCAGGGTCTCGGTCGCCGAGAAGTACCGCGATCTGTTCGACATCCCCGACGACCGGCCGACCGTCAAGGTGACGGTCCGGGACGTCGGCGACGGGAGCGGACAGGGCGCGGCCTCCTCGCGCTCCTCCTCCGCCCACCACGGAGCGGGCCACGGCGCCGGGCACGGGGCGCCCTCCGCCGACGCCGCCCACCACTACGGTCCGCGCGGCGCCGACGCCCCCACCCCGCCCGCCCTCTCGCACGCGCTCGAGGACCGCGGAAGGGCCCACCACCTGGGCGACGGACCCGGCCACACCGACGGCTCGCGCATCGCGCCCGCGCTGAAGCCGGCTGCCAAGCGGCCCACCGGCCGGGCGGGCGCCCCGGCGAACGTGCCCAAGCCCGACCTGCGTTCGCTGCCCGCCTGGGACATCGCCATCACCGACGGCGAGGACGGTGACGTAGCGGGCAAGGACTACCTCGCCTTCAGCGCGAACGTCTGGAACGCGGGACCCGCCCCGCTCGTCGTGGACGGCTTCCGCGCCCCGGGCAAGGACCTGATGGACGCGTACCAGTACTTCTACGACGCCGACGGCAAGCAGGTCGGGTACACACCCACCGGCACCATGGAGTGGGACCCGCGCGAGGGCCACGAGCACTGGCACTTCACGGACTTCGCCAGCTACCGGCTGCTGAGCGAGGACCAGACCAAGGAGGTGCGCAGCGGCAAGGAGGCGTTCTGCCTGGCCAACACCGACGCCGTCGACTACACGGTGAAGAACGCCAACTGGCACCCGGAGAACACCGACCTGTCGACGGCCTGCGGCCAGCAGAACTCGATCTCGGTCCGTGAGGTCCTCGACGTCGGATCGGGCGACACGTACACCCAGTACCGTCCCGGCCAGTCCTTCGACGTCACCGACCTGCCGAACGGCACGTACTACATCCAGGTGATCGCCAACCCCGAGAACCGGCTGCAGGAGACCGACCACAAGAACAACGTCGCGCTGCGCAAGGTCGTCCTGGCCGGTGAGCCGGGTGCCCGCACGGTGACCGTGCCGCCGCACGAGCTGATCGACGCCCCGTAGGCGGTGCTTGTGCTCCTGTGCCCCTGGACCCCGGTGTTCTCCGCGGGATCCGGGGGTGCGGGGCCCCGGCGACGGCCGCCCTCGCGCGGAGCGTGACGAGCGATCCGGGCCGGTGATCGCGCGGGGCGGGCCGGCCGGTTCGGCGGACGTGCTCAGGCGGAACCGGCACCGTCCGACGGCTGGTGCGCCCCGCGGCGGTACTCGGCGTTGATGCGCTGTGCCTCTTCGAGCTGGTCCTCGAGGATGACGATCCGGCAGGCGGCATCGACCGGGGTACCCCTGTCGACCAGCTCGCGGGCGCGGGCGGCGATCCGGAGCTGATAGCGCGAGTAGCGCCGGTGTCCGCCTTCGGAGCGGAGCGGAGTGATGAGCCGGGCCTCACCGATGGCCCGGAGGAAACCCGGGGTGGTGCCGAGCATCTCGGCGGCGCGCCCCATCGTGTAGGCGGGATAGTCGTCGTCTTCCAGACGATCGCTCAACGGACTGTCTGCTGTCATGTCACCTCGTTCTGCAACGCGTCGAGGGGCCCTGGTGCCGTACGGCACCAGGGCCCCGAAGGAAATTGAACACCATCCGTCGGCGTTACTGTCTCGCCGACCTTCTGTTTCCGCCGACCGGCCCGGGAGAGGGCGCGGTGTGCGGGGATCGCGGTTGCGTGACCGGGGACCACCTTCCAATCCGGGGTCTTGCGGTACCCGGTCCGAACGCTCTCGGCCGGGCGATCCTGATGGCGTCTGCTCCTTCCGTCCTTCCTCGGTATCTGTGGTGGTGCTTTCGGTGGCTCCTCGAACCGCGAGCCACCCAGCGCGGTCGTCAGTCCCGTCACCGTCCTGCGAACGACTGGCTTCGGAACTCCACAACCGCCCTGACCTGCGCACTTCAGGTACTTCTACCCGCCAGTTCGTGTCTGTCGGGTCTCGCTCGATCTCATCTACGAGAGAAACACTAACCACAGGCTCGGCCAATGTCTACCCTGGCAAACATAGATTTTGCTCGGCAGGAGTCCCAGGAATCCTGGCGTCATCTCCAGGGGTGGGGGAGCGGGCGCGGCGCGCTGGATAGAATCGGGCCTCATGTCGAACCCTGACGAACTGCTCGTCGGCATCTCCGCCATGGTGGAGGCCGGGCAGAGCAATCGGATGTCGCTGACCGTGGTCGCCGGCGGTGCTGTCATCACCGGCCGACTCGCTCCCGAAGCCGTGTGGAGGGAGCGGGTGTCGGAGGTGCTCAAGGACTCGGACCATCTCGGTACGTTCTCGGGCGTCTTCAACGCGGACCCGCCGCAGGACCGCGCCGACCGTGGCGAGGCGCCCACGCACCTCCACTTCCATCTCGCCCGGATCCTGCAGGGCAACGTCGGAATCCCCGAGACCGGCGGGATGTACCGCGTCGCGATCAAGGACGTAAGCGCCTGGACCGTGGGCGACTTCAGCTACTCCGACCACTGAGACGCCGTACCCGGCACCCTGACGGAACACGGACGGAGGGCGCCGGCCGACCGGACCACGACAGCGACGAAGGGCCCCGCCGACACATGTCGGCGGGGCCCTTCGTCGCTGTCGTCGTACCGGTACCGGACGCCGCCCTGTGGGGTCGGCTTCCGGTACGTGTCGTCACAGTCCCAGAGGGCTGGGGCTGGGGCTGCCGAGCATTGCGGACGCGGTCTCCATCGGTGTGGCGGCCTGCGGGACGGGCGCGATCTCCTGGTTGTTCCGGCAGGTGAAGCCCAGCCGGGTCATGGCCCGGGTGACCTCGCCGCTGGTGAAGTCGCGGCGGTCCTGCCGGGTGATGACCTCGCCGACCTGCTTGACGGGGTAGTGGCGGCGGCCGATGAGCACCGACTCACCCGTGATGGTCTCGGGCTTGATGCCCTTCATCGAGTCCAGCACACCGCTCTTGGTGAGGTCGAACGGGAACCGGGCGATGACGCAGCGCATGATGCCTCACAGTGAAGGAAGAAGAGGGACCGGGCTGATCCCGGGGCGGGGCGGGGTGAATCAGTGTGACAGGCCGAGAGCGCCCGCGGCGGGGCGGTGCTCCCCGACGGCGGCGGACGGGGCGCCGGACCGCCGGCACCCTGTCGGGTGGCCGGCGCCCGGAGACCGCCGCGGTCGCGCGAGGGGCCTAGGCGGCCGAGTCGACCGCGGACGAGCGCTGCGCCGGGCGGCGGGCGCCGTCGCCGGTGGGGCGGCCCCGGCCACCGCGGCTGCGACGGCCACGGGGCGCGGAGGACGTCGAGGAGCTGCTGCGCCGGGGGCGTTCCGTGGCCGGCGCGGTGATGACGACCGGGATGCCCGAGGGCGTCTGGGCGCCGGTGATGCGGTTCAGCTCCGCTTCGCCCGAGCGCACCTGGGTGGTCTGCGGGGTGATGCCGGCGGCGGCCATCAGGCGGCTCATGTCGCGGCGCTGGTTGGGGGTCACCAGCGTGACGACGCTCCCGGACTCGCCGGCGCGGGCCGTGCGGCCGCCCCGGTGCAGGTAGTCCTTGTGGTCGGTGGGCGGGTCGACGTTCACGACCAGGTCGAGGTTGTCGACGTGGATCCCGCGGGCGGCGACGTTCGTGGCCACCAGGACCGTCACGTGCCCCGTCTTGAACCGGGACAGGGTCCGCGTGCGCTGCGGCTGGGACTTGCCGCCGTGCAGGGCCGCGGCCCGGACACCGCTGCTCAGCAGGTGCTCGGTCAGGCGGTCCACCGCGTGCTTGGTGTCCAGGAACATGATCACGCGGCCGTCGCGGGCCGCGATCTCGGTGGTGGTCCGGTTCTTGTCGGCACCGTGCACGTGGAGCACGTGGTGCTCCATGGTGGTCACCGCGCCCGCGGACGGGTCGACGGAGTGGACCACGGGGTCGGTCAGGTAGCGGCGGACCAGCAGATCGACGTTGCGGTCCAGCGTGGCGGAGAACAGCATCCGCTGGCCCCCGGGACGCACCTGGTCCAGCAACTCGGTGACCTGGGGCATGAAGCCCATGTCGGTCATCTGGTCGGCCTCGTCGAGCACGGTGATGTCGACCTCGCCCAGGCGGCAGTCGCCACGGTCGATGAGGTCCTTGAGGCGGCCCGGCGTCGCGACGACGACCTCGGCGCCGGCGCGCAGCGCACCGGCCTGCCTGCCGATCGACATCCCGCCGACCACGGTGGTCAGCCGCAGCCGCACGGAGCGGGCGTACGGGGTGAGCGCGTCGGTGACCTGCTGGGCCAGCTCGCGGGTGGGGACGAGGACGAGGGCGAGCGGCTGGCGCGGCTCGGCGCGCCGGCCGGCCGTACGGGCGAGGAGCGCCAGGCCGAAGGCGAGGGTCTTGCCCGAACCGGTGCGGCCGCGGCCGAGTACGTCACGGCCGGCGAGGGAATTCGGCAGCGTCGCCGCCTGGATCGGGAAGGGCACGGTCACGCCCTCGTGGCCGAGCGCGGCGAGCAGCGGCTCCGGCATGCCGAGATCGGCGAACGCCTCGACGGCCGGCAGCGCCGGGGTGATGGTCTTCGGCGGGGCGAACTCGCCCTGGGGGCCGCTCTGTCGACGGCTGTAACCGCCTTCGGAACGGCGCGGGGCACCGGAGCGGTTGCCGCCCCAGCTGGAGCCCGAACTGGAGCCCGAATTTCCGGAGCGGGTGCGGGAGTAGCGGTCGTTCGTACGCATGCGGTTCACGGGGAACCTTCCTTGACATGGCACGTATCAAGGAATTCCCGCGGGGAACGAGCAGCGCAGAGAATTGCAAGAACGAGCCGAAGTAAATGGGAGCCGAATCGGATAGGGAATCCGAATGGCGGGGAGTGGTCGCGGGATGCTTCGCCGGGGTGCGGTGTGCGAATCCGGCGGCATTGCCGGTCATTCCGTGCGGGAGGCTCCGAAGAGTTTTCGGCCGGAGCGCGGACGGAGGGTCCCGGGGAGCGGGTCGCGAATCCCCTGAAATGCAGCGAGCTGGGGCCCGCACCCCAAGGTGCGGGCCCCAGCTGCGAAGTGCGTGCCGACGTCAGGCGGGAACGATGTTCTCGGCCGTCGGGCCCTTCTGACCCTGCGCGATGTCGAACGTGACCTTCTGGCCCTCGTTCAGCTCACGGAAGCCCTGGGCGGCGATGTTCGAGTAGTGGGCGAAGACGTCAGCGCCGCCACCGTCCTGCTCGATGAAGCCGAAGCCCTTTTCTGCGTTGAACCACTTCACGGTACCGGAAGCCATGTCATTCTCCTTCGGGGCGGTTTCGGAGTTCACAGTGCGCGAACTCCGTGTCGCCGTGATGATCACCCCGCCGGAAACAACCGGAGTCATAAAGGATCCCCACCCGAATGAACTGGTGGGGACACCTGCAAGATTTCGGGAACCACAACTGCAACTGAGATCGAGAGTAGCACGGTGCGATCTGCCATGTGCGGTGAGGAAATCCGTTCCGCCTGTCGGGTAAGTAATGTTCATCGCGCGTCGCGCTCAATTCTCACCTCGTCGGCACAGATATTGGCGCGCTGGGGACGCATGGTTTCTGCCGATGAGCGGCCGGGAGCGGAAGGGCCGCGTCCGGTGGACGCGGCCCTTGGGAACCAGCGGAACCAGGTCAGGGCTGCAGAGGCATGGTCCGGCAGTTGGAGGCGGCCGGCTTGCCGGCCAGCCGGTCGGACAGCCAGTCGACGGCGTCGCCCTGGTCGGTCAGCAGCGGTGCGAAGTGGTTGAGCAGCGCGCTGCCGACGTTCGGCAGGAGGACGGCCTTGTACGTGACGTCGGCACCCTTGCGGCACCAGTCGGCGGCGAGGTCCCGGGACTGGCCGTGCGGGACGAGGTTGTCGCTGATACCCGTCGCGAGCCGGACGGGACCGGACGGCTTCAGCCTGCCGATGCGCTGGCTGTCCAGGAACGCCTGGAGCGCGGGCGTGGCGGCGATGATGTCGCTCATGGAGCGGCCGTCGGTCGTCCACTTGGTGCTCTTGGCGTTGCCGTAGCCGAAGAGCGCGTCACCGACGCACATGGTGGACAGGTCGGCGAGGGCCGCCTTTCCCGCCGTGTTCAGGTGCGCCTCGGCGATCGGTTTCAGGGCGGGGTCGGACTGGAGGAACCCGTTGAGGGACCAGCCCAGCGCGCCGGCCAGTTCGCTGCCGTCGATGGCCCTGGTGACGGAGGTCAGGTCGGCGGGCGGTGCGCCGGAGTAGGTGCCGGCGAGGGTGACGTCGGGGGCGTAGGAGGACTGGAGTTCGGCGGCCGCGGCGGTCGCTCCGCCGCCCTGGCTGTAGCCGAACAGGCCGACCGGGGAGCCGGCGGTGACCGAGGCCCCGTCGACCGAGCGGGCCGCGCGGACGGCGTCGAGGACCGCGTGTGCCTCGTCGACCCGGTTGACGTAGGTGTGCAGCCGGTCGGTGGCGCCCAGGCCGGCGTAGTCGGTGACGACCACGGCGGCGCCCTTCGCGAGGAGGCGGTAGATCGCCAGGTCCTCGTAACCGACGGACACCGTCTGCCCGTTGAACGTCAGCGGGTGTTCGAGGCCCATGGACGCGGCGCACTGGTCGCCCTGCCCCATGGTGCCGGGGGCGACCGCGACCAGGGGCCGTGGGCCGTCGCCCTTCCAGCGGGCCGTCGGTTCGATGTACGCCCCGGTGACGGCGACGGGCTTCCCGTTCGAGTCGGTGGACTTGTACATCAGCCGGGTCGCGCTGCCCGGCAGCGGGCCGTGGAGGGTGGGCAGGCTCAGGGCGAGGGGGAGGGGCTCGCTGCGGACGAGCGTGCCGTCGGCGGCGGGCAGGGCGGCGGGCGGGTTGTAGAACGCGGGGATCGTGACGCCTCGGGACACGACCTCGTCCGCCGCGGTGGCGGCGGTGCTCGTGAGGACCTGGGTGCCGAGGCAGGCGGCGGCGGTGACTGCCACGGCGAGAAGCCTTCTGCGTGCGGGCATGGCGAACCTCCTGTGATGCGGCCGGCAGAGAGGTGCACAGGGGCGGTGGCACGGTGCCGCACACGCGTCCCGCGGGTCCGGCCGTGCCGCCGGGAAGTAGTTCGCCTGGAACTTACCTGTGAGTAAGTTACTCGTGGTAGCAGGCGGAAGGTTACGGTTCGGTAATTTGACAGGCTGTCTAATAACGGTGCCGGGCAGTCACCGCCGGGCCGTGCCCCGCGGCACACCGGCGCAGTCCCGGCCGGGGCTCCGGGGGCCTGCGTCAGGAGGACGTGTCCGGCAGCGCGTACTGCGGTCTCAGTAGCCGGATTGTCTGCACGGGCACGACGACGGGCCGTGCCCGACCGGGAAGCCTGGGCAAGGACAGAGGCCGGCGGTCAGGTGCCCGGGGTGTGTTGGGGCGCCGCAACGCCGGCCGTCGTCGGGCGTCCGGCGCGGAGCCGAGGGCGTCTCACGCGTGTCCTGGAGCGGCTCGCGTGCCGCCGGTGCGGGCGGGAGCCGCTCGCGCGCGTTTCCCCGTACGGGCCCCTGAGCCGGAAGGCGGACGCGCGGATGGGGATGTACCTACGGGTCGGACTGGCGGGGGTGGCGGCGTGCGGGGTGCTGGTCGCCGCGGTCACCGTCGGGCAGGGCGGCGACGGCGGAGCCTCGATGGCGGTGGAGCAGCCGAAGGGGCCGTACGTGGCTCTGGGCGACTCCTACACCGCGGGGCCGGGGATACCGGACCGGGCAGGGAAACCCCCCGGGTGCGACCGGTCCGACCGCAACTACCCGGCGGTCGTCGCCGGTGAACTGGGCCTGCGGAAGGCCGACTTCCGTGACGTGAGCTGCGGCGGAGCCACCATCGGCGACCTCTCCGCACCCCAGTCCACCGACGACGGGGTCAACGCCGCCCAGCTGTCGGCCCTGTCGTCCCGGACCGGGCTGGTCACCCTGGGCATCGGCGGCAACGACATCGGCTTCGCCTCGACCGTCACCTCCTGCGTGGTGGCGGGCGCCCGTCACCTCCTGGTGGACGGCGACGAACCCGGCGCGGACGACGCCCCCTGCCGGGCGACGTACTTCTCCGGCGAAACCGACGAGGTCGGGGTGAAGATCCGCGCGACGGGGAAGCGGCTCACCGGCGCCCTCGACGAGATCGAACACCGCGCGCCGAAAGCCCGCGTGTACGTCGTCGGCTATCCGGCGATCCTGCCCGCCGACGGCACCGGCTGCGCCCGCCGGATGAGCCTCGCGAAGGGCGACGCGCACTACCTCCACGAGAAGGAACAGCAGCTCAACGCCATGCTGCGGCAGCGGGCGGAGGCGGCAGGGGCGACCTACGTCGACACGTACACCCCCTCCGTCGGGCGCGACGCGTGCGCCGGGCCGGACACCCGCTGGGTGGAGCCGCTCGTCCCACAGGCCCCCGCCGCGTCCGTGCATCCCAACGAGCGCGGCGAGCGCGGCATGGCGCAGGCCGTACTGCGGGCGATCCGCACGAGGGGATGACCCGGGGGCGCGCCTGTCGTACCCGAGGCTGACCTGCCGGCCCGCTCGTACTGCGATCTGAGTAGCGGAGAGTGTCGGCAGGCGCACGACGACAGGACGGCACCCCACCGGACAGCCTGGACGGACATTCGGCACCAGATGTGGAGACCTCCTGCCGTGGCTACTTTCCTCTATCGCATGGGCCGTCTGGCCTTCCGGCGTCGCTGGTACGTCGTCCTGGTCTGGGCGGCCGTCCTGGCCGCCGTCGGCCTGGGCGCCCTCAAGGCCCCGGGAGCCTCCGACGAGGAGTTCTCCATGCCGGGCATCGAGTCGCAGAAGGCGTTCGACCTGCTGGAGCAGCGCTTCCCCGGAGCGTCGGCCGACGGCGCGACCGCCCGGGTCGTCTTCGTCGCACCCAACGGCGAGAAGGTCACCGCCGCCGAGAACAGGCAGGCCGTCGAGAAGGCCGTCACCGAGCTCGGCGACGGCACGCAGGTCGCCAGTGCCGCAGACCCCTTCCAGGCGAAGGCGGTCAGCAAGGACGGCACGACCGCGTACGCGACCGTCACCTACAAGGTCACGGCCACCGACCTCACCGACGCCAGCAAGACCCACCTGGAGGAGACCCTCCACGAGGCGCGGGACTCCGGGCTGACCGTCGAGGCGGGCGGCACCGCGATGGAGGAAGGCGGCGGAGCGGGCGGCATCGCCGAGGTCATCGGCATCGCGGTCGCCGCGGTCGTCCTGCTGATCACCTTCGGCTCCCTCGCCGCGGCCGGACTGCCCCTGCTGACCGCCGTCATCGGCGTCGGGGTGAGCATGGCCACGATCCTGGCCCTGTCGGACGCGCTCGGCCTGTCCACGACGACCGGCACCCTCGCGATGATGCTCGGCCTCGCGGTCGGCATCGACTACGCCCTCTTCGTGGTCTCCCGCTTCCGTGAGGAACGCGCCCGGGGCCGTACGCCGCAGGAGGCGGCCGGGCTCGCGGCCGGCACCGCCGGGTCCGCGGTCGTCTTCGCGGGACTCACCGTCGTCATCGCGCTGGCCGGGCTCGCGGTGGTCGGCATCCCGATGCTCACCAAGATGGGGCTGGCCGCGGCGGGCGCGGTCGTCGTGGCCGTACTGATCGCGCTGACGCTCGTCCCGGCACTCCTCGGCTTCTGGCCGAACGCCGTGCTGACCCGGCGGGACCGCGGGAGCGGCCGGGTCGAGAAGAGCGCCGAGACCAACGGGGGCACCCGCTGGGCCCGGTTCGTACTGCGCCGCCCCGTGCCCGTGCTGCTCCTCGGTGTGGTGGGCCTCGGTGCTCTCGCGGTGCCGATGACCGACCTGCAGCTGGGCATGCCCGGCGACGAGGCGAAGGCGACCTCCACCACCGAGCGCCGGGCCTACGACGCGCTCGCCGAGGGCTTCGGGCCGGGCTTCAACGGTCCGCTGACCGTGGTCGTGGACGCCAAGGGCGACTCCGACCCGAAGGGCGCCGCGGACGCGATCGCCAAGGAGATCGGCGCCACGAAGGGCGTCGTGTCCGTCTCCCCGGCCCGCTTCAACGAAGCCGGTGACACCGCCGTCTTCGCGGTCGTGCCCTCCACCGCGCCGACCGACGAGAAGACCAAGGACCTCGTGAAGACCATCCGGGGCGAACGCCCCGGGGCCGAGTCCGAGACCGGGGCGACCTTCGAGGTCACCGGCACCACCGCCCTGAACATCGACATCTCCGAGAAGGTCCAGGCCGCGCTGGTCCCGTACCTGGTCGTCGTGGTCGGCCTGGCGATCGTGCTCCTCCTGGTGGTCTTCCGGTCCCTGCTCGTCCCGCTGAAGGCGGCCCTCGGTTTCCTCCTGTCGGTACTGGCCTCCCTCGGCGTGGTCGTCCTGGTCTTCCAGCAGGGCCACGGCGCCGAACTCCTGGGCGTCGAACAGACCGGTCCGATCATGAGCCTGATGCCGATCTTCCTGGTGGGCATCGTCTTCGGACTGGCCATGGACTACGAGGTCTTCCTCGTCTCCCGGATGCGCGAGGCGTACGTCCACGGCGAATCGCCCGACGAGGCGGTCACCAGCGGATTCCGGCACAGCGCCAGGGTCGTCGTGGCCGCCGCACTGATCATGATCGCGGTCTTCTCCGGGTTCATCGGCGAGAGCGACTCCATGATCAAGATGATCGGCTTCGGGCTGGCCTTCGCCGTCCTCCTCGACGCGTTCGTCGTACGGATGGCGATCGTGCCCGCCGTCCTCGCCCTGCTCGGCCACAAGGCCTGGTGGCTGCCGGGATGGCTGGACCGGCTGCTGCCCCGCGTCGACGTGGAGGGCGAGGCGCTGAGCCGCCGCCCCGAGACGGTCCCGGCCCCGGCCGGCCCGTCCGACCCGTCCGACCTGGAAGCGGTGCGCACCTGACCCGACCGCCCGCCTCCCCCGACAGGAGCCGCCCGTGCCGAGGACACGGGCGGCCCTGTCGGCCGTTCGCCCCCGACGGCGGACAGGATGGACCCAGCCCACCCACCGGAGAACAGATGAGTGCCAACCTGGAGCGCTACACGGACCGCGTCGAGTATTACGCGGACCGCCATCCCCGCGCTCTCGACGTGATCGTGGTCCTGGCGCTGATGGGCTGCGCGACCTTCGGCAGCGCGCTCACCATGCCGGGCGCCGAACCGCCCGACCAGGACAAGGCCGCCGTCATCCTCATGGGTGTGTCCTGCCTCGCACTGCTGAGGCACCGCGAACACCCGCGCACCTCCCTCGCCGTGACCGCGGTCTGCACGGTGATCGCGGTCGGTCTGGGGTACCTGCTGACCCCCCTGCTGCTGGCCCCCATCATGGCGGCGCTCTACTGGCTCGCCACCGTCAGCGACAGGAAGACCACACGTACCTGGGGCGTGACCGCCACGGTGGCCCTGATGCTGGCGGCCACGTTCTCCGACTCGATGGACGGTCTCTCCCTGGTGCTCAGGGTGATCGGCCCCTTCTTCTGGCTGCTGCTGCCCCTCGCCGCCGGCCGTATGACCCAGCTGCGACGCGCCTATCTCCAGTCCGTGCAGGCCCGCGCCGAACACGCCGAACGCACCCGCGAGGAGGAGGCACGGCTGCGCGTCACCGAGGAACGCATGCGCATCGCCCGCGAGCTGCACGACGTCGTCGCCCACCACCTGGCCCTGGCCAACGCCCAGGCGGGCACCGCCGCCCACCTCGCGCTCGCCGATCCGCCGCAGACAAAGAAGATCCTCACCGACCTGACCGGGACCACGTCCTCCGCGCTGCGCGAACTGAAGGCCACGCTGGGGCTGCTGCGCCAGAGCGACGACCCCGCCTCCCCCTCGCTGGAACCGGCGCCCGGCCTCGACTGCCTGCCCGATCTGGTGACGGCGTGCGCGACCGCGGGCGTCACCGTCACCGTGACCACGGAGGGCGCACCCCGGCCGCTCTCGCCGGGCGTGGACCTGACGGCGTACCGGATCGTGCAGGAGGCGCTGACCAACGTGACCAAGCACGCCGCCGCCGAGACCGCCCACGTGCGGCTCGCCTACGCCGACTCCCGCCTGGAGATCACGGTCAGCAACGACGGCCCCGCCGCCCCTTCGGCCGCGGCGGTCGAGCAGCGCAAGGGCTTCGGCGTCATGGGCATGCGGGAACGCGCCCACTCCGTGGGCGGCGAACTGTGCGCGGGCCCCCGCCCGGAAGGCGGTTTCGAGGTCACCACCGCACTGCCGCTCCAGCCTTCGGCGCCGGGGGCGGCAGAAACCTCCGGGCCCGCGGCACCGGCGGCACCAGCACATCCAGTACATCCAGTACATCCATCACAGCAAGTGAACCCGGTGGATCCCGTGGATTCCGTGGATCCCGTAGAAGGAGACAAGCCATGAGCATCAGGGTGCTGCTCGTCGACGACCAGGCCCTGCTGCGGGCGACCTTCCGGATCCTGATCGACTCCTGCGAGGACATGACGGTGGTCGGGGAGGCGTCCGACGGCGCGGAAGCGGTGGACCTGACCAGGGCCCACCACCCCGACATCGTTCTCATGGACATCCGTATGCCGGGCGTGGACGGCCTCGCCGCCACGTCCGCCATCTGCGCCGACCCGGGGCTGTCCACGACCCGCGTCCTCATCCTGACCACCTTCGAGACCGAGGACTACGTGGCCCAGGCGCTGCGCGCGGGCGCCAGCGGTTTCCTCGGCAAGGACGTCACGGCCGACACCCTGCTGGCCGGCCTGCGCACCGTGGCCTCGGGAGAGGCCCTGCTCTCGCCCGGCGCGACCCGCACCCTCATCACCCGGTTCCTCACGGCGCCCGCCCCCGGGGCCCAACTGGCCTCCCCGGAACGGCTGAACGAGCTCACGGTCCGCGAGCGCGAGGTCATGGCCCTGGCGGCGGAGGGCAAGTCCAACACCGAGATCGCCGAGGACCTCACGGTGAGCCCGCTGACCGTGCGCACCCACATCCACCGGGCCATGACGAAACTGGGCGCCCGCGACCGCGCCCAACTGGTCGTCATCGCCTACCAGACGGGCCTGGTACAGGCGGGACCGACGGCCCTCTGACGGCCCTCTGACGGCCCTCTTACGGTCCGGTTCCGCACGGCTCCGCGCGGGCGGGGGCCCGCGCCGGCCCTCCCCTGCCCGGAACCCGGACTGTGATCCTTCCGTCTTCCTACGGCGGGAGTCTGTCTACCGGACGGACGACCAGCGAGAATTACCCGGTCATCCGTCCATCACCTGAACCACTACTCGTCTTCATCAGCAGTTTTCCGGCCAGAACCTGGCAAATCGCCTAGAAACCAAGATAAATGCCGTTGCAGCTCCTTTCGCGAATACCCGGCAGGACGACGTTCTCCCCATGGCGTCAGCCGCGGGCGGGACTCTGGGCCGTGGTGGGTCTGGCGGGCCTCGGATTCCTCGTCGCGCTGGAGATTGCCGCACGTCACTACGGCCTGCCGGGGCCGATCACCACCCAGGCGCAGGAAGTGGTGCTCGCCCCCAAGTCGGGCCCCCTGCTGTACGCGAGCATGGCGCTGATGATGGTGGTGCTCACCTGGCGGGAGCGGTTCATCGCGGCCGGCGCCGCGATCGGCATCGACATCGTCTTCGTACTGGTGCGGTGGGCGGCCGGCGTCGAGGCGGCCGAGGGACACCCCTTCGGCAACGGTGCCCTCTGGGTGATCCTGGGCTGCGGGGTCATGGCCCTCACGCGCCGCACCGGCCCGGAACGCGTCCTTCTCCTGAAGGGCGTCGGGCTCGGTCTGCTGCTGGTGGCCGGCCGCAAGACGGGCGACACCTGGCTGCTCATCACCTCGAAGACCCGCCCGGTGGTGCTCGACCAGTACGTGGCGACCGCCGACCACGCGCTGGGCGACCCGTCGTGGCTGGCCGGCCGGGTCATCGAGGCCGCCGGCCCGGCCCCGGCCCACGTCCTCGACTGGGTCTACGCGCAGCTCGCCGTGGCCGCGGTCGTCTTCGCGCTGTACCAGCTGCGCCACGTGGCGACCGAGCGCCGCTTCCCGCGCCACCACCTGGTGCGCACCTTCCTGGCGGTCGGCGTCCTCGGGCCCGCCATATACATGATCTTCCCCGTGGTCGGGCCGGTCTTCGCGTATGGCACCGGCGCCTTCGGCACCGGCGGCGAGCACTGGGCGCTGGCCAACGTGTGGCCGGACGTACTGCCGTCGAGGAGCAACCCGCAGCCGATGCTGTACGACGGGCTCACGCCCCGCAACTGCATGCCCAGTCTGCACACGGCGTGGGCCACCGTGATCTTCATGCACTCCCGCAGGGCCCCGCGGTTCCTGCGCTTCGCGGGCACGTTCTGGCTCGTCGCCACGCTCAGCGCGACGCTGGCATTCGGCTACCACTACGGCGCGGATCTCCTCGTCGGCGTGGTGTTCGCCGTCACGGTCGAGGCGGCGCTGCGCTCGCACGCACGCGGCTGGGACCGGTCGGCGACCCGACTGGTCGCCCACGGCACGGCGGTCTTCACCGTGCTCCTGCTGTCGTACCGCTATCTGTCGACGGACATGGCCGCACGTCCGTGGGTCTTCGGACCGCTGCTGCTCCTGGCGACGGCCTCGGTGATCCACGGCTACATACGCACCACCAGGGCATGGGACCCGAAGCCCGCGCCGGTACGACGCCCGGAACCGCTGCTGGAGCCGGTCTGAGCGGACCTGCCCAGTCCTGCCCAGTCCTGCCCAGGCCCGGGCAGGACTGAGGGGACGCGGCCCCGGGGCCCGCGGGGCGCGCGTTAGGATCCGTGCCATGGCCCTGACCATGAGCGACGTGGACCGGTTCGAGGCGTCGAGGCCCCGCCTGGAGGCCATCGCCTACCGCCTGCTCGGTTCGGCGAGCGAGGCCGAGGACGCCGTACAGGAGACGTACCTGCGCTGGCAGGCCGCCGACATCGGCCGCATCGAGGTCCCCGTGGCCTGGCTGACCAAGGTGCTCACCAACCTGTGCCTCAACCAGCTCACCTCGGCCCGGGCGCGGCGCGAGACCTACGTCGGCCAGTGGCTGCCCGAGCCGCTGCTCGGCGGAGACCCGATGCTCGGCCCGGCCGACACCGCCGAGCAGCGCGAATCGGTCTCGTACGCGGTGCTCGCCCTGCTGGAGCGGCTCTCCCCCAACGAACGGGCGGTGTACGTGCTGCGGGAGGCCTTCGGCTACCCGCACCAGGAGATCGCCGAGATCCTCGACATCACCGAGGCCGCCTGCCAGCAGGTCTACCACCGCGCCAAGAAGCACGTCGCGGACGGCAAGGCCCGCACCGAGGTCGACGAGGCCACCGCCCGGCGGATCATCGACGAGTTCCTCGCGGCGGCCACCAGCGGCCGGACCGAGCCGCTCGTGCGGCTGCTCACCGAGGACGCCGTCTCGATCGGTGACGGCGGCGGGAAGGTCCCGGCCCGCGCCAGGGCGTTCGAGGGCGCTCTCGCGGTCGCGAAGTTCATGCGGGGCCTGTTCAAGCCCAGCAAGGCCAAGCGCGCCCTGGTCGGCGGCTCACCGGACATCCACGTCACGACCGCCAACGGCGGCCCCGCGGTCGTCGCGGTAGTCGACGGCACGGTCGTCGGCGTCATGTGCGTGGAGATCACGGCCGAGGGCATCGCCGCGTTCCGCAACCAGGTCAACCCCGACAAGCTCGAACGCGCGAACCGGCTGTGGGCGGCCACGGACCACGGAGAAGGCCTGTTCAAGGCCTTCTGACCCCGGTCCGGCCACGGTACGAGCCCGGTGTGAGGTGCTTCACACCGGGTTCCTGTCAGGAAACGGCGGGCCGCCCGGTTCAAGGGGCGAATCCGCTGAAGACAGGAGTACGGCCATGCAGCACCGCATCATCGTCCTCGGGGCCGGATACACCGGAGCCATCGCCGCCGGGCGCCTCGCCAAGCGGCTGCGCCGCGAAGACGTCGCCATCACTCTGGTCAACGCCGAGCCCGACTTCGTCGAGCGCGTCCGCATGCACGAGCTCGCGGTCGGCCGCCCCCTCGCACCCCGCCCCTTCAGCGAGATGTTCGCGGGCACCGGCGTCGAACTGAGGCTCGCGAAGGTCACCGGCGTCGACGTCGACCGCAGGACCGTCGCCGTCGTCGACGCGGACGGCGCCGAGGAACTGGAGTACGACAGCCTCGTCTACGCCCTCGGCAGCGGCTGGAACGACCAGGGCGTCCCCGGCACCGCCGAGCACGCCCACGAGATCGCCGGCCGCGCCGGAGCGCTCCGGCTGCGCGAGGACCTGGCCCGCCTGGCCGCCGGACAGTCCGTGGTCGTGGTCGGCGGCGGCCTGACCGGAGTGGAGGCCGCGACCGAGATCGCCGAGGCCCGCCCGGACCTGGACGTCGCCCTCGCCGCCCGCGGCGCACTCGGCGACTGGCTCTCCGACAAGGGCCGCCGGCACCTGCGCAAGGTCTTCGGCGATCTCGGCATCACCGCACACGAGCACGCCGCGGTCACCGCCGTCGAAGCCGACCGCGTCACCACCGCGGACGGCACGTCCCTCCCGGCCGCGGTCACCGTGTGGACCACCGGCTTCGCCGTCCACCCGATCGCGAGGGCCACCACCCTGGAGGTCGGTGACACCGGCCAGATCGTGGTCGACGGGACCATGCGCTCGGTCTCGCACCCGGACGTGTACGCCATCGGCGACGCGGCCCTGGTGGCGGGCCCGGGCGACAAGCCGCTGCGGATGTCCTGCGCCTCGGGCGTCCCCACCGCGTGGCAGGCCGCCGACGCCATCGCGGGACGCCTGACCGGCGGGAAGGTCCCGAACGTCCCGGTCCGCTACTTCAACCAGTGCATCTCGCTCGGCCGCAAGGACGGCCTGATCCAGTACGTCACCGCCGACGACCGCTCCGTCCGGGCGGCCCTGACCGGCCGGGTCGCCGCCCTCTACAAGGAGCTGATCTGCAAGGGCGCGGCCTGGGCCGTCGCCAACCCGACGCTCGGGATGCCGTCCCGGCGCCGCCCCGTCACGCGGCAGCCGGCCGCGGCACCCGAGCAGGCCCCGGCGCCCGCGCAGGCCCCGGCGCCCGCGGAGGCCCGGGCGACGGCCTGAAGCGCTCGGGCCCGGGCCGCAGGGGTGCCCAGCCCCTGGCGGTCCCGGGCCGCAGGCGCGTCAGGGGCGGGCCGGGAGCCAGCCCTGCTGCACGGCGCGCGCGCCGGCCTCGAAGCGGCTGCGCGCGTTGAGACGGTCCATCAGCTCGGAGGCGATCCGCCGGGCCGTGCGGTGCGACACCCCCAGCCGCTTGGCGATCGCCTCGTCGGTGTGCCCCTCGGCCAGCAGGCGCAGGGCGGTGGCCTGTTGACCGGTGAGCCCGTTCGGGTCGACGGGGACGACCTGGCCGAGCGGCTGGGCGGCACCCCAGGTGGCCTCGAACAGCGCGCACAGCGCGGTGAGCGTGCCCTGCCCGGTCAGGAGGACCGCACCCGCGGCGGTGTCGTCACTGCTGACGGGGATCATGGCGATCCGCCGGTCCATCAGGATCATCCGGGTCGGCAGCGACGGCACCGTACGGACCTGGCCGCCCAACCGGGCCAGCCAGTCGGCGTGTTCGACGGTGGGCCGGTTCGAACGGACGCTGTCGAGGTAGATCGTGCGCATCCGCACCCCGCGGCCGAGCAGATCCTGGTTGAGCGGCCGTGACGCGGCCATGTTCTCCGCGGTCTGGGGCCCGCCCGGCGCGAACGCCAGGAACTCCTCGCTCACCTCACGGGTGAGCACGGCCAGCCGGTCGCGTATCTGGTCGAGGCCGACCAGCTGCTCCACGCCGGGATGGCTGGCGGCCGGACGGAGTTCGGCGTACTCCGAGATGAGCTGGGCCGCGGCCGCCCGAGAGGCTTCCAAACGCTGCTGGTGGGCGGCGAGTTGGGCCTGTTGCCGGGCCATCAGGATCTCCATCCCGATGTCGGGGGAGACCGCCCGGAGCCGGCCCGCGTCCCCGGCGGCGGGGCGCACCAGCGCCAGTTCGCTGAGCGTGTCGAGGGCGTCCCGCGCCTCCTCCTCGGACAGTCCCACGGAATCGGCCAGGCCCGCGACACCCGTAGCCGGATGTCTGAGCATGGCGCGGTACACCGTCTCCGCGACGGAGTCGAGGCCGAGTGCGGTCAGCATGTGGTCCCCCAGTGTTCCTGCACGGTCTTCCTGCACCGAACATCCCCTGTTTCGAACAGGATCTTCGCAGAGGGTGAGGGATCGTCACCAGAGAAGGACGGAACGGGCCCCGGCCGCAACCGTCCAGCCGCGAGAGGGCCGGGCCGACGTCATCCGCTGGGACGCTGGAGGGCATGTACCTCGTCCACGCGCACCTGGAAGTGCCTCCAGGTGAACAACTGCCCACGAACATGCGGGCCGTGGTGCGCTCAGCGATCACCGCGGGCGACCGGGTCGAGCACGTCGCCGTACATCCCCGTTCCCCGACCCGGCTCACGCTCGGCTTCTATCTGCTGGCCGACGGGATCGAGGAGGCGGAGGGCAGGGCGGTCCAGGTCGGTGCCCGACTGCTGCGTGACGTACCGCAGTTGGCTGCGGCGCGGCTGACGGGGGCCGGGGTGCCGCTGATGCCGTTGGCCTTCGCGCCGCAGCCGGTGGACTGAAGCGGCCCGTGTGGACGCATGAGTCCAAGGCCCGTTCCGTCCATCCCTTAACCCTTCTCCCGGTCCTGAGCCGCGACGAAGCTATGGATCACCGGCCGGACCGAGCGTCACCGCGGGACGCGAGGGCAGGCCGGACACCGCAGTTCACCCCCGGCAGGAACGGAATCAGCCATGCTCCGCACTCGCATCGCCAAGGCCGCCGCGGTCGTCTCGCTCGCCCTCGCGGCATCCCTCGCCGCGCCGGCCGTCGCGTTCCTGTCCGAGGCGGACGCGGCTGCGTCCTCCGCCGTCCTCGCCGACGCCGGCTGGCAGGCCGCCCCGGCGGACGCAGGCTGGCAGTAGCCCCCTCGGAACTGATCCCGGTCCACCTGCTCGCGCACTCGCTCGGCACTGCATCCCAGCGCGCTCGGCAAGGGCGGCGCCCCCTCGGACGGAGGGGGCGCCGCCCTTCCTTGTTGGGCTGCCGGAGCCCGGCAGCCACCGGCACCCAGGCACGCCCGAAGGCCCCGCCGGGGATCGGCGGGGCCTTCGGGGCACAGGAGGTGACGGCGGACGCGTCAGGCGATCTTGTCGTAGCGCAGGGCGACGTACGAGGAGGCCGGGTGGCTGTCGATGGTGCCGCTGTAGACGTTCGCGGTCGAGTAGTTCATGTCCGAGGACGGGCTGCCCTCGGAGTAGTAGTAGAAGGTGCCCGCGTCCTGGTCCTTCCAGCCCGCGAAGAGCACCACGTGGGTGCCGCTGTCGTTGAGGGCGTCCCCGGGCCGGAGGTCGGCCTTCGAGATCTGCGTGCTCACGTCGGGGAGGGACACGGTGGTCTTCGAGGTGGTGAGGTGCCAGGCCATGGAGACGAAGCCGGAGCAGTCGGTGCGGTAGGTGTCGTCGCCCTCGATGTCGGAGGCGTACGCGCTCTGGCTGTACTGGACGTTGCGGCTGTACCAGTCCTTCGCCCGGGTGATGACCTCGCCGCGATGGATCGTCCCGCCCTGTACGGACTTCGCGGGGGCCGGGGCCACGTAGGCGCAGTTGTCCGCGTACGCCGACAGCAGGCTCTGGCTCCAACCGGACGCGTCCACCGGGTCGTTGGGGTGGTACGCGATGTCGCTGCCGTCACCGTCGGTCGGGTCCGAGTCGTGGTACCAGTACATGCCGCCGCTGGTGCGGCCGTAGTAGAGGCCGCCGCCCGGCGAGGAGAGCGAGTCCACCGCGGACCAGCCGCTCGACTTCAGGACCGAGCGGTCCCAGTCGTTCACGCCGTTGATCTTGTAGCTGAGCAGACGGCCGTCCGAGGTCGTGGCGACCAGGCGGTCGTCGCCCGCGGCGGCCAGGGTCTTGAGGACGAAGCCGGTGTCGATCACGACGTGCTGGCCTATGTGGGCCGACCCCGAGGGCTTGTCCTGCGACACCAGGTACTGGTGGAGCTGTCCGTCGACCGTGCCGTAGAGGTGACCGGCCCCGTCGTAGACCAGCTTGTCGAAGGTCCAGCCGCCGTCCCAGATCTTGACGACCTTCGCCAGGGTGAGGGCGGTGCCGTTGGTCTGGACGTCGACGCGGTAGAGGTCGCCGGCCGTCGAAGTGACCAGGATCGTGTTGAAGTTGAGGGTCGCCATCGTCTTGGGCGTGAATCCGAGATCCGGGCCGATGAGCGTCTTGACGCGGTTCCCGGTGTTCGGCGCGACCTGCGTGTACGTCAGCCGGCCGTCCGACAGCGTGCCGTAGATCGACACGTCACCGGAGCACGAGGCGACGGCCTGCGCGGCTCCGCCGGTCACGGTGACCAGCCCGAGGGACATCGCCCCGACGGCGAGGGCGGCGGAGGTACGGCGGACGGCGTTGCTCAGCTTCATGAGTCTCTCCTGCGGCATGGAAGTCGAGCGGACGAGACACACTCCTGCCCTGGACAGCTGCCCTGCAGGTGCAGCTGTGAGGGAAGTTCGGGGTGTGACGCCCGGTGGCAGGACCCACTATTCGCCGCCGCTCCCAGACCCCGAAAGAGAGATCACCTGGACGCAAGCGTCCCTGGCCCGTTGCGTCCTGAGGGTCCTGAGGGTCCTGAGCGCGCTGAGCACTCACGTAGTCACGCGCGGGCTCGCAGATTGTCGACCTGTGCCTCGTCGATGTCGGTCGGCACGGTGCCGCGTGGCAACCCGTATGCCTCTCCGGGCATCTCTCAGAGCGGGTGGCCCACCGGCCGCCGAAGCCGCAGCTTCGCACCGATCCGATAACATGTTCGAGCTCGCGATGGACACCTCGTCGCTTTTCGTTCGCCTAGCCATTCGGATGGATCAGCCAAAACAGACAGGAAGAGCATCACGGGTGATTTCGCGAATAAGCGGCATTTCTTCATCAATCGCATGGCGTCATTGGCGCGTGATGCTGTGGGCCGCGGCGGGTGTGGTGGCTCTTGGGTTCCTCGTCGCGCTGGAGATCGCCGCACGCCGATACGGTCAACCGGGGCCGATCACCAACCAGGTGAGGGCCCTGGTCTTCGCCCCGAGACCGGGGCCGCTGTACTGCGGTCTGGCGTTGATGATGGTGGTGCTCACCTGGCGGCAACGGTTCGTCGCGGCCGGCGCCGCGATCGGCATCGACGCCGTCTTCCTGCTGGTGCGGTGGGCCGTCGACGCCGAGATGACCGACGGCAACCTCTTCGGCAACGGCGCGTTGTGGGTGATGCTGGGCTGCGGGGTCATCGCCCTCACGCGCCGCACCGGCCCGGAACGCGTCCTCCTGCTGAAGGGCGTCGGCCTGGGCCTGCTCCTGGTGGCCGGCCGCAAGACGGGCGACACCTGGCTGCTCATCACCTCGAAGACCCGCCCGGCGGTGCTCGACCCGTACCTGGCGACCGCCGACCAGGCGCTGGGGAACCCGTCGTGGCTCGTGGGCCGGATGGTCGAGGCCGCCGGCCCGATCGGCAACAGCGTTCTCCACCTGGTCTACGCGCAGCTCGCCGTGGCCGCGATAGCCGTCGCGATCCACCAGCTGCGCAACGTGGCGGCCGAGCGCCGCTTCCCGCGCCACCACCTGGTGCGCACCTTCCTGTTGATCGGCCTTCTCGGGCCGGGCATCTACATGATCTTCCCCGTGGTCGGACCGGTCTTCGCCTACGGCCCGGGCGCCTCCGGCACCGGCGGCGTGCACTGGGCGCTGGCCAACCTGTGGCCGGACACGCCGCCGCCGATCAGCGCCCCGCACGCGATGTCGTACGACGAGATCACCCCCCGCAACTGCATGCCCAGCCTGCACACGGCGTGGGCCACCGCGATCTTCATCCACACCCGCAGGGCCCCACGGATTCTTCGGTTCGCGGGCACGTTCTGGCTGGTGGCCACCCTCACCGCGACGCTGGGATTCGGCTACCACTACGGCGTGGATCTCATCGCCGGCGTGGTGTTCGTGCTCACGATCGAGGCGGCGCTGCGCTCGCACGACCGTGGCTGGGACCGGCCCGGAATCCAGCTGGTCGCCTACGGCACCGCGGTCTTCGCCACGCTCCTGGTGTCGTACCGCTATCTGCCGATGGAGATGGCCGAACATCCGTGGACGTTCGGGCCACTTCTCCTTCTGGCGATGGCCTCAGTGATCTACGGCTACGTGCGGACCACCCGACTGTGGGAGCCGACGGCCACACCCGTGCGACAGCGGGAACCGCAGCCCGAGATGGCCGCGCTCACTCCTTCACCTTCGGTCGTCGGCTCGATGTCCGAGGCATCCGGACTGCCGACTCCGACCGCGCCCAGAAGCTGACCGAACGGGCCGTGGCGGCGTACATCGCCAAAGTGTGTGCACACGGGGCGAGTTGGCGTGCCCGCCCACCGCCTTCTGGGCTGCTTCCGGAGAGGCATCCGGACCAGCCGCTCGCCCCAGCCACCCGGACCAGCCACTCGCCCCAGCCGTCCCGACGAGCCATCCGCCCGGCTGACGGATCGTCAGAAAGAAGCGGGATGTTTTTCCAACCCGATGACGCCCCCGTTCGTCTCTGGGGCGAGCCTCCGGCGTACGGGTGAGGCTCCGGGGTTTCCGGGGCCGCAGGAAGGCTCCTGTCCGATGTCGAAGTGTCTGGAGTTCAGGTGGGGTTACGCGCGAGACCAAGGCGTGCGGTCGTGGCGGCAGGGGTGGCCTCCACGGCACTTCTGCTGGGCGGGGTGGCTGAGGCCACCCAGTCCGGCGAGTCGGCCGACGGGCGTTCCGGGGCGGGGGCCCAGCCGACCGGCGGCACCGGTACCGCCCAGGTGGTGAGGACCGTGACACTCGTCACCGGCGACCGGGTCCTGCTGGACGGCACCGGCCGGGTCACCGGAGTGGAGCGGGCGAAGGGCCGGGAACGGATACCGTTCTCGGTCCGGACGGTCGCCGGGAACACCCATGTGGTGCCTGGGGACGCGGAGTTGCTGCTCGCGCGGGGCAAGCTGGACCCGCGGCTGTTCGATGTGACCCAGTTGGTGGCGGACGGCTACGACGACACGGGCCGCGCCGACCTGCCGCTGATCGTCACCTTCCGGGGCAAGAAGGCGCCCGCGATGAGCCCGTTCACCGGGGCGGGGACCGAGATCGGCCGAGCGCTGCCGGTCGTCAACGGCAAGGCGATGCGTTCCGCGCACAAGCGTGGCGCCTCGTTCTGGGACGCCGTGACCGGCACCGGCACCGGCACCGGCACCGGCACTGATCGCGATGTGGTGGGAACGGCGGAGTTCACCGCTTCGACGGCGGTGGAGAAGGTGTGGCTGGACGGCAGACGCCGGGCCACCCTCGACAGGAGCGTGCCGCAGATCGGCGCACCGACGGCCTGGGCCGCCGGTTACGACGGCACCGGCATCAAGATCGCCGTACTGGACAGCGGAATCGACACGACCCACCCCGATCTCGCGGGCAAGGTCGTCGCGGAGAAGAACTTCTCCGACTCGCCCGGCACCGGGGACGGGCAGGGCCACGGCACCCACGTGGCGTCCACCGCGGCCGGCACGGGTGCTGCCTCTCCCGCCGGGTCCGGCGGCACGTACAAAGGTGTCGCACCGGGCGCGAAGATCCTGAACGGCAGGGTCCTGAACGACGAGGGCTCCGGCTCGGACTCCGGTGTCATCGCGGGCATGGAATGGGCGGTGGCCGAGGGCGCCGACGTCGTCAACCTCAGCCTCGGCGACACGGACGGCCCCGGCATCGACCCGATGGAGGAGGCCGTCAACCGCCTCTCCGCCGAGACCGACACGCTGTTCGTCGTCGCGGCCGGCAACGACGGCGAGTTCGGCGAGCGGACGGTCGCCTCGCCGGGCAGTGCCGAGGCCGCGCTCACCGTCGGCGCGGTCGACAAGGCCGACCGGCTCGCCGACTTCTCCAGCCGCGGCCCGCGCGTCGGCGACGGCGGGGTCAAGCCCGACCTGACCGCGCCCGGAGCCGCCATCACGGCCGCCGCGGCAGCCGGCAGCGTCTTCGAGGGCGAGTACCCCTCCGACACACCCGGCTACCTCACCCTTGACGGCACCTCGATGGCGACCCCGCACGTGGCGGGCGCCGCCGCCGTCCTCGCCCAGCAGCACCCCGACTGGAGCGGAGAGCGCATCAAGGCGGCTCTGACCGGCTCCGCGAAGCCCGGCTCGTACAGTTCCTTCCAGCAGGGCACCGGCCGCACCGACGTGGTGCGGGCGACGGGCCAGAGCGTCGTGACCGAGCAGGGGCCGATCGGCTTCGGCATGCAGCAGTGGCCGCACGACGACGACAAGCCGGTGACCAAGCAGCTCACCTACCGCAACCTCGGTACCGAGCCGGTCACCCTGGAACTGTCCGTCGACGCGTTCACCGCCGACGGCAAGCCCGCCGCGGAGGGCGTCTTCACCGTCTCGCCGCAGCGGCTCACGGTCCCGGCGGGCGGCGAGGCGAGCGCCGACGTGACCGCGGACACCCGCACCGGCAGCAGCTACGGCACCATCGGTGGCTCGGTGCAGGCCGCCTCCGCGGACGGCAGGATCCAGGTGCGGTCCGCCGTCGGGGTGGAGCGCGAGGCCGAGGCGTACGACCTGACGCTGCGGCACATCGACGAGAACGGCAGGCCGACCGGCGACGCCGCCACCGCCTTGCAGGGCTACGACGGCACCAACTCCTACCACCCCAGTGACGAGGACGGCGAGGTCACGGTACGACTGCCCAAGGGCGACTACACCCTGAACGGTTCGATCCACCCCGACTCCCCGTCCGACCTGGCCGTACTGGTGCAGCCGAAGCTGCGGCTGGACAAGGACACCGTCGTCGACGTCGACGCCCGGCAGGCACAGCCGGTGGACATCACCGTGCCCGACACGGCGGCCGAGAACACCGAGGGCACGGTCACGATCGGCGTCGACCGGGGCGAGGGACTCGTCGCAGGTACGCGCCACTTCATTCTCCCGACCTTCCAGGGTGCGCGGTTCGGCCGGCTCGGCCCCGAGCCGGCCGCCGGCGAGGTGTCCGCCCTGTACTCCGGCGACTGGACGAGCAAGGACGACGAGGGCAGGCCGGTCACCTACCACCTCGCCTGGGACCGCGGCAGCCGACTGGGCGGCTTCGCCGCCGAGGTGAAGCGGAAGCAGCTCGCCAAGGTCGACTTCCAGGCGGGCGCCACCGCCGCGGACAGGAAGGTCCAGGTCGAGGTCGCTCCCGACGCGCCCGCCGGAGGCCTGGTCCCCAGCGACAAGGACACGAGGGGGGACCTCCCCCTGCGCACCACCGACTACGTCCTCGGCAACGGCGTCAAGTGGTCCTTCCGCATGTGGCAGACCATCGGCGAGGACGACGACAAACGCTTCGAGTCCTTCCTCATGCAGTTCCCCAGGACCTGGCAGGCAGGCCGGAGCTACACCGAGCGGTTCAACGTCGGTGTCTTCGGCCCGGCCCTGGGCGGCGCCGCGGACGCCGGAGCGGGACCGGGCACGGACCGCCCGGGCGCCGAACGGCACGGCAACGTCATCAGGGCCCATCTGCCGCTCTTCGGCGACGGCGCCGGACACTGGGGCACCAGCGTGCACACCTCGGTGGAGAGCTCACTCAAGGCCAACGGCAAGGAGATTGCCGACGACCTCGACGTCCTGCCGACCGACGGCCTCACCGAGTACACCGTTCCCGCCCAGGACAGCACCTACCACCTGACCCTGGACAACTCCCGTGACCCCGCGGTCTACCCGGTCAGCACCCACGTCAGGGCGGAGTGGACCTTCCGCTCCGGCAAGACCCCCGAGAACGAGCCGACCGCACTGCCACTGTCGGTGATCCGCTTCACCCCGGCGCTGACCCTCTCCAGCACGGCGAAGGCAGGCAAACGGTTCGAGGTGCCCTTCACCATCGAGGGCGCGGCCGCCGGACAACGGCCCGAGAAGCTCACCTTCGAGGTCTCGTACGACGAGGGCACCACCTGGCGGCCCACCAAGGCCGCCGGCGGCACACACCTGTCGCTGACGCACCCGACGAAGCCGGGCTCCGTCTCACTACGAGCCAAACTGACCGACCGCAAGGGCAACATCCTGGTCCAGACGATCGAACGCGCCTACCTGACGACCAAGTAGGCGCCTGCCGCGCACATGACCCTGCTCGGGGTGGCTTTGACGCTGCCCCGGGCAGGGTCATGTGCGCGGCACCCCGCTGCTGTACCGCCGGCCGGACTGCCAGTCACTCCTGGCCCACTCCCGCCTTTCTTGAACGCGTTCAAAAAAGGTGCCACTATGCGCTATGCCCTTCGTGGTCACCCCTCCTTGGCGCCGACTCGGCCGTGTCGGCTTGTGCGTCGCCGATGCCGTTGGTCGCTACCTGCTGATCTGGGTGGCGGCCTGGCTCGTCCACGCCCTGACAGCTCCCCGCCGGCACGAGCTGGTGTCCCACCTGCCGCGCACCCACTCGTACTGGGAGGACACCGCCCACTACCTGTGGGACGGATCCATCGCCTCGGTGGGGCTCATGGTGGGCATCCCCTCGCTGCTGGTCATCCTGTTGTTCGGGCTGCTCAACGAGCGCAAGGGGGCGGCATTCCGTATCCGTCTGGCGGGGCTCCTCCTCCTGCCCGCATGGTTCCTGCTCCTCCAGAACTCCGCGGCACTCCTCTTCGTCCCGGTCCTGGCCCAGGTGGCCTTCGCGCTCTGCCTGATGCCGGTACCCCTGGTTCGCTTCCCTGTGGAGGCCGAGGGCTGATTGCCCAGGCGGGCGCGTGCCGGGCGGTGACGGAGGACGAGGAGGTCATGGCGGCCGGTCTCCTGGTGATGTCCCCACTCCTGCTGGCGGAACTCGATCACGTGGCCACGCGTGAGCTGGGGCGCGCAGCCGCCGTAAGCGCCATCGATGATCTGCGGCGGTGGATGAGCCGGGGTCGGATCGTCCTGCCCGAGATCACGCAGGACCACTTGGGTGCCGCGCAGTCCGTCCGAGCCCGCTACGGCGCGCTCGACCTGGACCTCGCCGACGCGGTGAACGTGGCGCTCGCCGCCGACTACGACACCGACGCGACTCTCACCCTCGACCGGCGGGAAACGACTTGTCAACGAAAAAGCCCCAGGTCGCTGACCTGGGGCTTCAAGAAGAGCGGGTGACGAGAATCGAACTCGCACTCTCAGCTTGGGAAGCTGATGTTCTACCACTAAACTACACCCGCGTAAGACGCCGGAGATGTGCTGTTCGTACCGGTGTCGGAAACGCGAATTCACCATACCTCATGCCAGGCCCCCGGTGCTGAAGCCGTGGGGCCTGTGGTCGTTTCGGGGGGTGGACCGGGCTGTGGGCGGCGGGAGTTGGGGCGTACGGTGGAGGAGCTGGAGAGGGGTCTGGCGGGATCGGAGTGCCGCCTGGAAGGCCGTCCCTTTCATCCCGTAATGTGGCTTCCTCGTCAGTCAGACGCGGCTCTTGGGGAAGGGACTCTGAGGACTTGATGGAACGCAACACCGTCGTTCGCTGTGCCGAAGGGCACGTGTTCAGCACCGCATCGCTTCCGATGCAGCAGGCCGAGCGGCTCGGTCCGGGACGGCTCATCCGTTGCCCCCGTTGCGCACGGCTTCGCAACGTCGTACCGGTGGAGTTGTCCGAGAAGCGCTAGCCGTTGGGTGCCGGGCAGCCGGCACCCCCTCGCACCAACCAGCAGTCACGCGGTACCAATCACCTTCACACCCTGCGAGCCCGCCACGATCACCGGATTGTGGCGGGCCCGCGCGCTCTGCGTATCCTCGGGGCGTGCTTCTCTCTGACAAGGACATCCGGGCCGAGATCGACGCCGGGCGTGTACGGATCGATCCCTACGACGAATCCATGGTGCAGCCCTCGAGCATCGACGTGCGGCTCGACCGCTACTTCCGGGTGTTCGAGAACCACCGTTACCCGCACATCGATCCGTCCGTCGAGCAGGCGGATCTGACGCGGCTCGTCGAGCCCGAGGGTGACGAGCCGTTCATCCTGCACCCGGGGGAGTTCGTCCTCGCCAGTACGTACGAGGTCATCAGCCTGCCCGACGACCTGGCGTCCCGGCTCGAGGGCAAGAGCTCGCTCGGGCGGCTCGGGCTCGTCACCCACTCCACCGCCGGGTTCATCGACCCCGGGTTCTCCGGGCACGTGACCCTTGAGCTGTCCAACCTCGCGACCCTCCCGATCAAGCTCTGGCCGGGCATGAAGATCGGGCAGCTGTGCATGTTCCAGCTCAGCTCGTCGGCCGAGTTCCCGTACGGCAGCGACCGGTACGGGTCCCGGTACCAGGGCCAGCGCGGGCCGACGGCCTCGCGGTCCTTCCTCAACTTCCACCGGACCCAGGTGTGAGCGGCGCGGACGTGAGCGGCGGCGACATGAGTGACGTACGCGAGAACCTCACCTACGAGCGGTTCGGCACCGCCGTCCGTGAGCTCGCCCAGACCATCGCCGACGACGGGTACGAGCCCGACATCGTGCTCAGCATCGCCCGCGGGGGTGTCTTCGTCGCGGGCGGGCTCGCCTACGCCCTCGACTGCAAGAACATCCACCTCGTGAACGTCGAGTTCTACACCGGGGTCGGGACCACGCTCGACATGCCGGTCATGCTGGCGCCCGTACCCGACACCATCGACTTCTCCGACAAGAAGGTGCTGATCACGGACGACGTGGCCGACACCGGCAAGACGCTGAAGCTGGTGCACGACTTCTGCGTCGGCGCCGTCGCCGAGGTCCGCAGCGCCGTGATCTACGAGAAGTCGCAGTCGCTGGTGAAGTGCGAGTACGTGTGGAAGCGCACCGACGAGTGGATCAACTTCCCGTGGAGTGTTGAACCGCCTGTCGTGAAGAGGGTCGGGCAGGTACTCGACGCCTAGGCGCTCCGCTGGGGGGCTGGTGCTTCGGCTGCGGGGCCGTTGTGGCTGGGCGCGCAGTTCCCCGCGCCCCTTTGGGGCGCCGAGGCGTTCAGGTTGCTGTTCGTTCCACTGGGAGCCACAGCTCCGCGTCCGCCGTTGCGGCGTCCGGGGAGAGGCGGGTGCGCAGGATCTCGGGGCCCGGCCTGCTCTGGTAGGGGTTGGACGGGAACCACTGTGTGAACACGTCCCGCCACATGTGCTGCAGCGCCAGCGGGAACGGGCCGGAGCTCTCGAAGACGGCCCACACCCCCGCCGGGACGACGAGCGCGTCCAGGTCCTCCGGGACGGCGGCCCGGGTCACCACACCGTGGTAGTAGTCGAGTTCGGTTCCCTCCGCCCGGCTCGGGTCGAGGTTGTCGCTCACCCCCACGATTCCCGCCGGCTCCTGGTCGGAGAGTGCGCCGATGCGGCCCAGCGTGTCCTGGCCGAGGCCACGGATGAACTCCACGATCGCCGGGTTCATCCCCTCGTGGACGAGAGGGACACGGACCTTCCTGCCGGCCACCTGGAACTGTTCCTTCTCCACGATCCGGTATCGCATGCTGCTGTTCCCTTCGACGACGAGTCGGAAGGAGAGCCGGGGCTGCGAGCTCAGTGAGGCTCCGGTCCGCCGGGCCTCGCCGGGGCCCACACCGTGCACGGTGCGGAACGCCCGCGCGAACGCCTCGCCCGAGCCGTAGCCGTACCGCACCGCGATCTCCAGCAGCGTCCGCTCGCCGGCGAGCACCTCCGCGCCCGCCACGGTGAGCCGTCTGCGCCGGATGTACTCCGACAGCGGGAGCCCCGCCAGGGCGGAGAACAGCCGTCGGAAGTGGTACTCCGACGTCATCGCGATCCGTGCCAGCTCGGTGACCTCGATCCGCTGGTCGAGGCGGGACTCGATGTGCTCCAGGGCCTCGTTCAGTCGCTCCAGCAACTCGGTCTCCTTCCTTTGCGTCCTCCACGTTAGGAAGTCGTACTGTGCCGGACCCGACATCTGCTGCCCGGTTCTGTCGGGTCGGAGACGGGGCGGACCGGGTCGGAGACGGGCCGGGTCGGAGACGGGCCGGGCGGGCCGGGTCTCGTACCGGATTAAAGAAACGCTTGCGTTTCGTTCCGGGCCCTCGTAGCGTACCTGTACGAAACCGTTTCGTATCGATGGTCGAGGGGAGTCCGGATCGATGAGCGTCTCCCCGGTGGTTCTGGCCGTCGTCCTCTCCCTCGTCTCCGCGGTCTGCTACGCCTCGGCCGCCGTGGTCCAGGAGCGGACCGCCGCGGACACCGCGAGCCTGCGGGGCACGCTGGTCCGCGGCTCCTGGTGGGGGTCCGTCGCTCTCAACGGCGCAGGTGCGCTGCTGCACGTGGTCGCTCTGCGGTACGGGCCGCTGACCCTCGTGCAGCCGCTCGGCGCGCTGAGCCTCGTGGTGGCGGTGCCCCTGGGCTCGCTGGTCACCCGCCGAAGGACCTCGGGCACCCAGTGGCGCGGGACGGCGTTCACCCTCGTCGGGCTGACCGCGCTGCTGACCGCCACCGCGTCGGGCGGCGCACCGGCCGACACGCTGGGGACCGGTGAGGTCCTGGTGGTGGCGTTCGCCGCCGCGGCCGTCGTCGCGGTGCTCGTCCGTTTCGCCTCGGGCCGCTCCGCCGCCCCGGGCGGGGGCCTCGCTCTCGCGGCGGCCTCCGGTATCGCCTCCGGGGCCGGTTCCACGCTGGCGCAGAAGCTCGCCCTCGGGCCCGAACCGACCTGGAGTGCGGCCGTGACGGCGGCCCTGACCGTGGCGTTCGCCGTGGCCGGAGTGCTGCTCTCGCAGAAGGCCTACCGCAGCGGTCTCGGCGGGCCCCTCGCCCTGCTCACCCTCGTCAACCCCGTCGCCGCGTCCGCCATCGGCGTCACCCTGCTCGGGGAGGGCGGCCAGTACGGGGGTACGGGTGCCCTGCTGGCCCTCGCCGGTGCCGTGGCGGCCGTCCACGGAGTGATCCTGCTCAGCCGGCCCCGGCCCCTGCCCCACGACGACCGCGGTCCCGCTCCGCTGCACCAAGGCCGCGCCCTCGCCGGTCCCGGCGTCGGTCCCGGCCGTGGCTCCGGCTTCGGTTCCGGCCCGGGCCTCGGCGGGTCCGTCGCCCGGTCCCGCGTACCGCACGGCGTGCCGGCGCCGACGAAGGCGGGCGTCGTGCCGGGGCTGCGGCCCGCCGCCCTTTTCAGCTCCGCGCCGCCCGCCTCCGGGCGGGGCGGAGCGGTCCCGACCGACCTTCCCGGCATGAGCCGGGCCCTGTGAGACGGAGTACACGACCATGACCATGACCACTCTTCGGATTCCCGTCCGGGCGACCGTGCGCGCGGCGGGGCTGGTGGACGTGCCCGCCGTGGTGCGGCTGATCACCCAGCCCCAGGACCAGGCTCAGAGCCCGTTCCCCGCCCCCGCCCCGGGCGCGGACGGTCCCTCGATGGACTGGGAACAGGCGCAGCGCGCCATGCGGCTGATGCTGGCCCACCACGCCCTGGAGGAGGGGCAGGTGTGGGTGGCCGAGCGGGACGACGGCATGCTTCTGGCGGCCGGCATCTGGCTGCCGCCCGGATCCGGTACCGAGCTGCCCGGCCCGCACCTCAGGAGTCTGCTCTCCCGTGAGCTCGACACCTGCCTGCCGGACCACGCCGTCCTGCCGTCGGTGCTGAGGGGGGCCGGGCCCGACGAGCCGCACTGGACGTTGCTCACCGTGTGCGCGCCGGACGACACGGAGGCCTGGGACCGCACGGTGGTCGCCGACCTGCTGGCCCCGGGGCTGCGGACCGTCGACGACCAGGGCGCCGCGGCCGTCGCGATCATGCTGTCCGCCCGCCACGGGGACCAGTTGCGGCCCCTCGGGTTCCGGCGGCCGCGCGAGGTCCGCGTCGCGCCGGGGGCGAGCGTATGGCTGACGACCCGTCACGCCTCCGGCCGAATGGCCGGCTGACCCGGAGGACGGGCGGCCCAGACCGGTGGCCTGCTCCGGTAACCCGGCCCGGTAACCCGGCCCGGTGACCCAGTCCGGTGACCCAGTCCGGTGGGTGGGCGGTCGGGCGTCCTACGGGGAGCCGACCAGGCAGACCACCGGAATGCGCTGGACCTCGTTGTTGCCGAAGCCGCCGCGGTTCCAGGGCTGGGTGAGGGGCTGGGCCGAGCCCTCGGCGTCCGTGGCGCGGGCCGTCAGGACGTGCTGGCCGGGGGCCGCCGTCCAGGGCGCGTGCCAGTGGCGCCAGGCCCACGGACCCCCGTCCGGCGGGGCGAGTTCGGCGGCCTCCCACGAGGCGCCGTCGTCCGTGCTGACCTCGACCTTTGTGACCGGGGCGCGGCCCGACCAGGCACGGCCCTCCAGACGCACGGGACCGGGGCGTACGACTCGGGTGCGGGACATGAAGTCCGGGAAGCCGGGCGGGATCATCAGCGCGCGCGGGGCGATACGGGTGACCGGGTCGCCGGGTTCGTCGGGGGACTGGCGAAAGCGGTACGCCACCGCCTGCTGGAAGCCGGTGAAGGGGGTGTCGGTGAGCGTGATGTCGTGCAGCCACTTCACATGGGCCATGCCGTACCAGCCGGGGACCACCAGACGCAGCGGGTGGCCGTGCTGCGGTGGCAGCGGGGCGCCGTTCATCTCGTACGCCACCAGGACCTCCGGGTCGGCGGCGGTCGCGTCCGCGAGGGGCAGGCTGCGCCGGTAGTCCTGCTCGACGCCGCGTTCCACGCCGTGGTCGGCTCCCGTGAAGACCGCCTCGACGGCGTCCGGCTCCACTCCGGCCTCGGCGAGCAGCAGCCGCAGGGGTACGCCGGTCCAGTCCGCCGTGCCGACCGCCTCGACCAGCCAGGGCTGGCTGACGGGGCGGGGGGTGAGCCGGGCCCGGCCGTTGCCCGCGCACTCCATCGTCACGCGGTGGGTGACCTGCGGGAGGGCGTGCAGGGCGGCCAGGTCGAGGGTCAGGGGCGTACGGACGCGGCCGTGCACCGCGAGGGTCCAGGTGCCGGCGTCGGTGGCCGGGATGTCGTAGTGGACGAGGACGTAGTGCAGGCCGGGCGGGGTCACGTCGTAGCGCAGGGCTTCCAGGGGGAGGCCAGGGTTGCGGGCCGCGAGGGCGAGTTCCTCGTGGCTGATCCCCTCGGCGGGGGCGGCCACGCGTGCGGGTGCGCTGACGGCGGCGGACGGCCGCCCCGGAAGCGGGCCCGCCGAGGCACTGTCGCGTCTGTCCGTGGCGCCCGGTCCGTCCGTGGCACTGGATCCGGCCGTGGCGCCGGGTCCGTCCGCGGAGTCGCGTTCGTCCGCGGAGTCGCGTCTGTCCATGGCTCCCATGGTGCTCCCGCCGGGCGGTCCGGGCACCTGCCCGTTCTGTCCGCGATTGCCGGTCCTCGCGAGTGGCGGGATCCTGGGCGTGTACGTCTCGCTAGGAGAGCGATCACCATGGACGGCAGCGGCAGCGGCAACGGCAGCGGCAACATGGACGCCACGACCCGGGAGGCGATGCGGAGCGCACTGCGCGGTCCGGTCATCACGCCCGAGAGTGCGGAGTACGACGGGGCCCGCTCGGTCTACAACGCGATGATCGACCGGCGGCCCGCCGCGATCGTCCGGTGTGCCGATGCCGGGGACGTCATGGACGCGGTCGACTTCGTCCGCGACCACGGGCTCGAACTCGCCGTGCGTGGCGGCGGGCACAGCGGTCCCGGACTGTGTCTGGTCGACGACGGAGTCACCCTCGACCTGTCGCCGATGCGGGGCGTACGGGTCGATCCCGTGGCGAGGACCGCGCAGGTCGGCGGCGGTTGCACGCTCGGCGACCTCGATCACGCGGGGCACGCCTTCGGTCTCGCCACTCCCACCGGGATCATGTCGACGACGGGCCTCGGCGGTCTGACGCTCGGCGGCGGACACGGCCACCTCACCCGCAAGTACGGGCTCACGATCGACAGCCTGCTCTCCGCGGACGTCGTCCTCGCCGACGGCGGGTTCGTCACCGCGAGCGAGACCGAGTTCCCGGACCTGTTCTGGGCGCTGCGCGGCGGGGGCGGGAACTTCGGCGTCGTCACGTCCCTCACCTACCGGCTGCACCCGGTGCACTCGGTGGGCGTCGGCATCACGGTGTGGCCGGTCGACCACACCCGTGAGGTGCTGCGCTGGTACCGGGACTTCCTGCCGCAGGCGCCCGAGGACCTGAACGGCTTCTTCGCCGTGCTCGCCGTGCCGCCCGGCCCGCCGTTCCCTGAGGACCTGCACGGGCACCGGATGTGCGCCGTCGTCTGGTGCTGGACCGGCGATCTGGCCCTGCTGGACGAGACGCTGGCGGTGGTGAACGACGCCGGGCGGCCCGCCTTCCACTTCACGACCCCGATGCCGTATCCCGCGCTGCAGGGCATGTTCGACGGGCTGATCCCCAAGGGCATGCAGTGGTACTGGCGGGGTGCCTTCTTCGACCGGATCACCGACGGGGCCGCCGACGTCCACCTCAAGTACGGCGAGAACCTGCCCACCGACCTGTCGACCATGCACCTCTACCCGGTCGACGGCGCCGCCGCCCGGGTCGGCCACGACGACACGGCGTGGAGCCACCGCGACGCCGTCTGGTCGGGTGTCGTCGGCGGCGTCGACCCGGATCCCGACAACGCGGGGCTCATCAAGCAGTGGTGCGTCGACTACTGGGAGGAGCTGCAGCCGCACTCGATGGGCGGTTCGTACGTGAACTTCATCGGGGAGGGCGAGGGGCAGGAGCGGGTCAGGGCCACCTACCGCGATCACTACGACCGGCTCGCGGCGGTCAAGCGGACCTACGACCCGCGCAACCTCTTCCACGCCAACCAGAACATCGAGCCGAAGCCCTGACCGGCCGGGCCCGGAGCCCTGGCCGGTCGGCCCGAAGCCCTGGTCGGCGTGCGGACCAGGGCTTCGTGCCGACTAGAACGTGCCGAGCTTGATGATCGACAGCAGTGCGGCGAGCTGGATCGCAGACGCTCCCAGGGCCTTCGGCCACGGCAGGTCGTGCGACTTGTGGACCATCAGGGTGAACAGCACGCCGGCCGCCACCCAGGTCGCCCAGCCGAGGATCTGCACGAACGGCGCGTCGCCGCCCGCGAACATCGCCACGACGAGCCGGGGCGCGTCCGTGAGCGACATGATCAGCATGGAGAGGCCGACCGTGGGCTGCCAGGCACCGTCGCCGCCGAGCTGGCGGGCGAGGGTGTGGGTGACCACGCCCAGGATGAAGGCGCTGATCACGATCGCGGCCGCCGTCGTCAGGACGATGGGGACCGCGTTGGACAGCGTCGCGTTTATGGCGTCCGAGCGGGCGCCGTCGAAGCCGAAGACGGCCAGCAGGCCGTAGAGGAACGTCACGACGAGGGCCGGGCCCCACATCGTGTAGTCGCGCATCTGCAGGAAGGTCTGGTTCGGGCGCATGACGACGCCGCTCAGCAGTTCCTTCCAGTGCAGCCGCGGACCCACCGGCGGCGGGGGTGTCTGGCCTGCGCGGTAGGTCCCGCCCTGGTTGTACGGATCCTCGCCGACGGAGAACGCCGCCGTGTGCCCCGGTTGGTTCGCCGCGTACGGGTCAGGGCCCTGGGGGTGCTGACCGGGGTCGCCGAAGTACTCCGGCTCACCGTGTCCGTTCCCCTGGGGCCACTGCTGCGGTCCGTTGCCCCCGCCGTACTGGGGCTGCTGCGGGTAGGGCCCCGGCGCGGGCGGATAGCCGTACGACGGGCCGCCCTGGGGGGCCTGCTGTCCGTACGGCTGCTGCCGCGGGTGTTGTTGCGGAGGCGCCTGCTGCGTGCGGTTGTCCCGGCCGCGTCCGATCCTGAATCCAGCCACGTAATCGAACGTACCTGGTCCCGCTGAGTGACGTGCCGGGCCCGGGCATCGGACCCGGCTTTGCTGCCGACCTGTGACATCCCCTAAGGGGCCTGTCACGCGTTTCTCAGCGGCTGCTCAGGGTTTTGCCGTAGGTGAGCGCGCTCGACGGGGAGGGCAGACCCAGCTTGGCGGGGGTGACGGTGTAGGAGCCGTTGACGCTCGTGTGCGGGAGGACCCACACACCGCCGGACCTGGCGTTCTCGCCGGGGGAGCCGACCGCCGTGTCCGGTGTGCCGTCGTGGTCGTAGTCGCCGGTCGCGACGGCGGCACCGAAGGCGTCGCCCGCCTCCGCGACGCCCGGGACGCGCGGGGTGTCCTGCTGGTACCCGACTCCGTGGCCCTCGCCGAACGCGTCGACCAGGCCGTCCTTCGTGCCGAAGAGCAGGGTCGCGGCACCCGCGCCGGCCCGGGTGCCGATCGCCTCGCCGGGGGCGCCCGCGATCACGTCGTCGCGGCCGTCCCCGTTGACGTCGGCGACGGCGAGGGCGGCACCGAAGCGGTCGCCGCTCTCGGCGACGCCCGGTACGCCGACCGTGTCCTGGTTGAGGGTCTGCTTGCGGAACCCGAAGGAGCCGTTCGGGCCGGCGCCGTAGTGGATGTGCAGGCCGCCGCCCTTCGCCAGTGCCTCGGGGCCGCACGGGTCGTCGATGTTCTCGTCGGCGATCTCCCGGCACTCGCCGAGGACCAGGTCGTCGTGGCCGTCGCCGTCGAAGTCGCCGGAGGCGAGGGCGGAGACACCGGCGTTGTCGGTGTTCCACACGTTGGCCAGGGCGTTCTCCGTCTTCTCCCAGGCCCAGATCCGTACGTGCGACTGGGTGAACGGGTCGTTCGTCCAGTAGCCCACCGCCAGGTCCGCCGTGCCGTCGCCGGAGAAGTCACCGGTGGTCAGGATCGGGGCGCGGCCGCCCATGGGGGCGGTGACGACGGTGGCGGCGAGGCCGTCGGCGGTGCGCAGGACGACCTTGTCCCTGCCGCCGGTCACGGTGTCCCGGCTGCCGTCGCCGGTCAGGTCGGCCGCGGCGACCGACAGCCCGTACGCCGCCGAGGGCGCGGGGCCGGTGACGACGTTCGAGCCGGGGCCGGGGCCGCCTCTCGCGCCGCCCACGACGGAGACCAGGCCGGCGTCCGTGCCGCGGCCGGTGACGTCCTCCCCGGGGACGCCGACGAGCAGCTCCGCGATGCCGTCGCCGTTGAGGTCCTCCAGGACCACGGAGGCGCCGAACCGGTCGCCCGTCTCCGGGGTGCCGGGGAGCTCCGCGGTGGACTGGGAGATCCGGATGCTGCCGCGGGTGCCGACGCCCTTCGGGCCGCCCCACACGATGTTGACGTACCCGGCCTTCGCCTTGCCGCCGACCGTGCCGTCGGGCACTCCGACGGCCAGGTCCGGGTAGCCGTCGCCGTTGAAGTCGCTGGTGGAGGGGGAGAGTGGAGCGGCGGCCGCGGTGGGGGCGAGGGCCAGGGCCGTGGCGGCCGCGGTGGCGGCGACGGTGGTGGCGAGGACGTACGTCCGTATCTGCACGGGGACTCCAGGAGTTGGCCGGATCCTTGCGGTTCACCTGTGTGACACCTGAAGGATGCGCGGGGTTGTGGCGGCGTGCGTGTTCCTCGCTCTATTCGGTTTTCGTGCCGAGTTCGCACCATACGTACTTGCCCGCCGTGCCGTTGACCTGGAACCAGCCCCAGTCGTCGGCGTACGCGGTCACGATCCGCAGGCTGCGGGCCCGGGGCGTGTCCAGGATGCGGGCGGCCTGGCGGGTGTCGTTCTTGGAGTCGCCGAGGACGACTGCGTTCTCCATGGCCTTGGTCAAGTGCGGTTGGAGGCCCTTGCGTTGGATGTAGACGCAGGGGTTCGGGCGGGTCTGCCGGTAGGTCGTGGTGAAGCCCAACGCGCCGTAGGACTCGGTGATCTCGTCGATCGACCGGCAGGGCAGCCGTGGGATGGCTACCTCGTTGGCCATGCGGATTCCCTCGGGTAATCAAACTTGATGACTCCCCGAGGGTGTCCGCGCGTGCTACTGGAGCGTGCCCTCGATGAGCTTTCCCTCCGCGGACGCCGCGCCCGTCGTGGCGACACCCGTCGGGGACCCGGGCAGGCGCAGCGTGTTCACACTGCCGCGTACGTACAGGTCGGCGTGGCCGTCGGCGTTCGTGTCGCGGAGGCGGACCCCGTAGCCGAAGGACTCGCCCTCCTCCAACGCACCCGGTACGCCTGCCGAGTTGCGGGCGAACCACTGCGAGCGCGTGCCCGACAGGCCCGACGCGCGGCCGTACAGCACGTGGACGCCACCCGCGTACTCCTTGCCGTTGACGGCCTCGCCGGGCACGCCGACCGCCAGGTCCTTGTAGCCGTCCCCGTTGGCGTCACCGGCGGAGACGGACCAGCCGAACTCGTCGTACGTCTCCGGGGAGCCCGCCACCCCACTCGTCGCCTGGGTGATACGAGTGCTCGTGGAGGGGCCGGACGACGAGCCGTACCAGACGGAGACCCGGCCCTTGGCCTTGGAGTACACGGATGTGCCGACCGCGATGTCGCCGTAGCCGTCCTTGTCGAAGTCGGCGATGACACCGTCGCCGCCGCGGTCCGAGCTTCCGCCGTTGCCCGACAGGGACTCCAGGCGCAGGGTCTTGCCGGACGTCAGGGTGGAGCCGCCCTTGACGAACCAGGCGTCGGAGGCGATGTACGAGTCGGTGACGACGTCACCGATGACGACGAGGTCGGTCTTGCCGTCGCCGTTCACCTTTCCGGCGATGAGGGCGGTGGAGTAGAAGGACGTCGTCTTGTCGAGGGTCGTGACGGAGCCGTGGACGCCGGAGCGGTTGATGGAGCCGCGGTAGACGTACGTCTTCGCGTCGTTGACGAGGGCGAGGTCGGTCTTGCCGTCGCCGTTGAAGTCGCCGGTGGCGAGGTCGGAACCCATCCGGTTGAGGGAGTCCTTGGGCGCCTTGTCGGGGACGGACGTGCCTCCGGAGAGGCCGTTCGGGCCTCCCCACAGGATCGTGACCGCGCCCTGGTCCTCGCGGCCGTCGACGTCCTCGCCGGTGGCGGCCACGGCGAGGTCGCCGTATCCGTCCTTGTCGAAGTCGGCGGCCGTGCGGACCTCGCCGAACCAGTCGTCCGCCTCGTCGGCGCCGGGCACACCGGGGCTCGCCTGGTCGACGAGCTGCGTCTGCGTACCGGGGCCGTTCGCCGTGCCGAAGGTGACCTCCACACCACCGCCCTTGCTGTCGCCGCTCCAGTAGACGGCGTAGTCGCGATACCCGTCGCCGTTGAAGTCGTCGGCGTACTTGGCCGCGGCGGCGGAGGCTGGGGTGGTGAGGGTCAGTGGGGCCACGCCCGCGGCCAGGACGGCGGCGAGGGCGGTGGTGGTGCGCAACTGGCGCTTCATCGGGTGGAGGTCTCCAGAGGCGTGCGTGAGGGGGAGGGGAGCCGGTCCGGGACCGGTCCGCGGTCAGTCGGCCAGTTCGGCCCAGAACTTGGCGAGTGACTGGAGGCCGAGGGTCTCGGGCGTGAGCATCGACGAGCCCTGGCCCGTCAGGCCCGACGCGGTGCCGGGCAGGATATGGAGGCGGCCCTGTTCCGGGGCGGAGGCGACGAGTTCGGGGCGGCCGTCGCGGGTGAAGTCGCGCAGCTGTACCGAGTCGCCGAACCAGGCGTCGTTGTCCTCGTCGGGCTCGCCCTCGACGCCCGCGGTGGCGTAGTCGTACATGCGGGAGTTCCCGCCGGTGAGGCCGGACGAACCGCCGCGCAGGACGGTGACACCGCCCATGCGGAACCAGTTGTCGCCGATCACCTCACCCGGGACGCCCACGGCGAGGTCGGGGTAGCCGTCACCGTTGGTGTCGGCGGCCGAGACGTCACTGCCGAAGTCGTCGGCGGACTCGGGCGTGCCGGGGACACCGGACGTGGACTGGGTGATCTTCTTCGCCGAGCCGCTGGGGCCGGTGGAGGTACCTGGCAGGACGAAGACCGCCCCGCCCGTGCCCGAGCGGCGGCTGCCGAGTGCCAGGTCGCCGTACCCGTTCTTGTCGAAGTCGGCGATCGTGACGCCGGCCGCGTAGAGGGAGGCCGACGCGGGCAGACTCACCTTCTTGGTCTTCTTCGGGCCGCCGGAGCCGCCCTTGTAGAACCAGACGCGGTCGCTGTCGGTGTCCCAGTCGCGGCCCAGGACCGCGAAGTCGGCCGTACCGTCCTTGGTGACCTTCCCGGAGGCGACGACGACCGGGTCGATGTTCTCGCCGTCGGTCGGGTCGAAATTGGTGGCGGTGCCGCGGGAGCCGGACTTGGTGAACGGGCCGCGCAGGTACCAGATGTTGGTGTCGTCGACCGCGACGACGTCCTGCTTGCCGTCGGCGTTGAAGTCGCCGACGGCGATGTCGTTCGCGAAGCCGCGGTCCTTGTACTGGGGGTTGTGGTACGAACTTCCCTTGTTCAGACCGGAATTCGAGCCCCACAGGACCATGAACGTGCCGTTGTAGGAACCGTCGTTCTCACCGGGCGCGGTGGCGATCACGTCCGCGTAGCCGTCGGAGTTCAGGTCCACGGTGGTGATGTCCGTGCCGAAGTGGTCGTTCGCCTCCGCCGCGCCGGGGATGCCCGCGCTGTTCTGGGAGACGACCGTGCGGCTCTCGGGGGCGAGGCCGGTCGGCGAACCCCAGATGACGATGACCGCGCCCGCCTTCTTCTTGCCGTCCACGGTGGCGCCGCGGTCACCGATGGCCAGGTCCCGGTATCCGTCTCCGTTGAAGTCGTCGTAGTGCTTGGCGGCGGCCGCGGAGGCCGGAGAGGTGAGAGTCAGCGGGGTGACCCCCGCCGCCAGGACGGCGGTGAGGGTCATCATGGTGCGGATACGCATGTGACGCTCCGTCAGTTGGTCAGGGAGGCGCCGAACGCCCCGTACGTGTAGGGCAGTTCGAAGGCGCCCGGGCCGAAGCCGCGGTCGCCGTTCGGGGAGATGCCGGTGCCGTCGGAGAGCATCGCCGTGACCGCTCCGACGCCTTCGCCCTCGAAGACCGCGGAGACCGTGTAGTCGGCCTTGCCGTCGGCCGTGACGTCCGCGAGGAGGACGTCGGAGCCGAAGTAGTCCATCGCCTCGGCGCTGCCGGGGACGCCGGAGGAGGCCTGGGAGAGGGTGCGGCCGCCGGTCTCGGAGACGCCGTCCGCCGAGCCCTGGAGGAGGACCGTGGAGCCGGTGTCCTCGATGGACTCGATGTCCTCGAAGATGACGCCGACGGCCAGTTCGCCGTAGCCGTCGCCGTTCACGTCGCCGATGGACAGGGCGCTGCCGAATCCGTCGTGCGCCTCGTCCGCGCCGGGTACGCCGGGGGAGTCCTGGGTCAGTTCGGCCATGGGCGCGTCGCCGTTGACCGGGCCGCCCGCCGAGCCGCGGATGACGGTCACCTTGCCGCCGAGGCTGCCGCTGTGGTCGTCCTCCTCGGTGAACACGTTGCCGAGGGCGATCTCGCCGTAGCCGTCGCCGTCGATGTCGCCGATGGCTATGGACGTGCCGCCGTTCAGGATGCGGGGCACGGAGGTCTCCAGGCCCCCGGACGTGCCGAGGTAGGCGACTCCCTTGGACCAGCTGTTGGGGCCGTCCCCGGTGAGCTCGGTACGGAACGTCAGGACGAGGTCGTCCTTCTTGTCGCCGTTGGTGTCCCCGGCCTTGATCGCGTCGACGCCGTACGGGGAGGTCTCGGGCAGGTTGATCCGCTGGGCGGTGCCCGTCGTGCCGGACCGGGTGAAGCCGCCCCTGACGACGTACGCGTGCGAGGCGGTGGTGCCCGAGGCCAGGTCGGCGCGGCCGTCGCCGTCGAAGTCGCCCGCTGTCAGGACGCGCCCGAACTCGTCGTGCGCGGAGACGGCCGGGTCCTTCACGGTCGTGCCGCCCGCGACGCCGCCCGACCCGCCCCACAGGATGGCCACCGTGCCGCCGTCGACGTCGCTGTCGACGTCCTCGCCGGACGCGCCGACCGCGAGGTCCGCGTACCCGTCGCCGTCGAAGTCGGCGACCGCGAGCGCCGAGCCGAACGTGTCCTCGGCCTCCGGGGTACCGGGCACGCCGGCCGAACTCTGGTCGATCACCGTGCGGTTGGCCGGGTCCAGCCCGGTGGCGCTGCCGTAGACGACGGCCACGTAGCCGGCCATGCCCTGGTCGCCGACCTTGGCGTAGGGCGCGGCGAAGGCGACGTCGCCGTAGCCGTCGCCGTTGAAGTCGCCGCGCAGCCCGGAGGGGGCCGCGGAGGCGGAGGCCGGCAGGGCGACGAGCAGGCCGGTGGTCAGGGCGGTGGCGATGAGGAGGGTGCGCTTGCGCAAGGAAGGTCTCCGGGAGAGGGGGAAGCCGGGCCCGCCGCTGTGGCGTGCGGGCCCGGCCCGGTGTCGAAGGAAGAGCGGAACGGGCCGGTCAGTCGGCGAAGTTGGCGCCGAGCACCGGGGTGCCCGAGGCGGAGATGCCGACCGTGGAGGTGTAGATGCCGGCGGCGGCGGACAGGGTGCCGTCGGCGCCGGAGCGCAGGGCGTACACGGCGCCGTTGTTGCCGTTCTCGCCGGAGGCGCCGATGACCACGTCGCCCCGGCCGTCGCCGTCCAGGTCGTCGACGTGCACGTCGGACCCGAAGCGGTCCTCGGCCTCGTTGGAGTTCGGGACACCCGCGGTGTCCTGGTCGAGGAACTTCGCGCCCGCGCCCGTGATGCCGGAGCCGTCCGCGGCGCCGTACAGGACGGTCGCCGCGCCGGCGTCCACGACACCGGCGAGGTCCTCGCCGGTCGAGCTGACGACGAGGTCGAGCCGGCCGTCGCCGTTGACGTCGCCGAGGTCCAGCTCGGAGCCGAACTGGTCGCCCGCCTCACCGCTGCCCGGGACGCCCGAGGTTTCCTGGTCGATGGTCTGCACGTCGCCCTGGGCCGGGCCGGAGGCGGAACCGTGGCCGATGAGTGCCGCGCCGCCCAGTCGCGCGCCGGCTATCTCGTCGTCCCAGGCGAGCCCGAACACGATGTCGTCGTAGCCGTCGCTGTCGGTGTCGCCGACGTCCGTGATGATGCCCGCGGGCAGCTTCTGGTAGTCGGGCGACTGGATGCCGTTCGCCGAGCCGGGGTACCAGAAGTTGGCGTTGTAGCCGTCCTCGGTGTCGGTCTCGTAGCCGTTGACGATCAGGTCCTCGACGCCGTCGCCGTTGGCGTCCCCGGACTGCAGGAAGCGGATGCCCCAGCCGTCGCCGCTCTGTACGGCCACGGACACCGTGTAGTGGCCGCCGGTCGCGCCGGCGCGGGTGAAGCCGCCCCGGTGGATGTCGACGGTCGCGGAGGTGTACGTGCCGAGGGCCAGGTCGTCCTTGCCGTCGCCGTCGAAGTCGGCGGCCTCCAGCACACTGCCGAACCAGTCGTGCTTGGTGGGGCGGGGGTCCGCGACCGTCGTGCCGCCCTGGAGGCCCGCGGCGGAGCCCCACAGGACGGCGACGGTGCCGCCGTCGACGTCGCTGCCGACGTCCTCGCCCTGGGCGCCGACCGCCACGTCGTCGTAGCCGTCGCCGTCGAAGTCGCCGTACGCCGTGTCGGTGCCGAAGAAGTCGTCCTTCTCGGCCGTGCCGGGGACGCCCGCGGTGTCCTGGGTGATGGTGGCGTGCGCGCCGCCCCCGTACAGGACCGTGAGCGCTCCGGCGGCGGCCTTGCCGTCCACGTACGCGCCGGTGGCGGAGACGGCGACGTCGGCGAGCCCGTCGCCGTTGAAGTCGGCGTCCGCGGCGGCCACGGCGGCGGAGTCGGCGGCCGTCGCGGCGGACGCCGCGAAGGTGAGGAGGCCGCCCGTCAGAGCGGCGGCGGTGGCCGTCGCGAGGGTGAGCCGAAGGTGCTTGTGCATGCGGGATTCTCCTGCAGCATGCGGGGGCGCCGGCGGGCGCCCGCAGTCAATGGGGTGCGTACCGCCCGCATTTGCCCGGAGTTTCCCCGGGCTTCACGGGCGGTTGGCGATCAGGAGACCCGCAAGGAGTGACGAGGGTTGTACGTGAGATGGATTTTTTTGTCCGGTGGTTCCCGGGGCCGGAGGGGAGGACGGGAAGGGTGCGGTGTGCGGGGCTACTTGCCCAGTACTCCGCCGTACGCCACCGCGCCGCCGATCCCGAGCTTCCCGGGCGTCAGTGAGACGGCCGGTCCGCGCGGACTGTCACCCGTGGACGCCCGGTACCAGACGCCCCCGGCAGACGCGTTCTCCCCGGGCGCCCCGATCACGTGGCCCGCGTGGGCGGTGCCGTCGTACCGGCCGGCCGAGACCGCCGACCCGAACAGGTCCCCGGCCTCGGCCGTACCCGCGACCCCCTCGGAGTTCTGGCTGAAGAACGGCCCGGTGAGGACGCCGTCGTCGCCGGCCCGCAGTTCCCAGTACGCGCCCGCGTTCGCCGCGGAGCCCACCGACTCGTGGCTCGCACCCGCGATCAGCAGGTCGGCGCCGCTGCCGTCGAGGTCGGCGACCGCCAGTGCCGCACCGAAGTTGTCCTCGGGCTCGGCGGTGCCGGCCACGGCCGGGGAGGACTGCGTGGTGCAGGTGACCTTCCCGCCGAGCGTGCTCCCGGCGGCGCCGTACACCGTGGCGACGGCCCCGCCGAGGCGGTCCTCGCAGGACGTGCTGTCGGCCTCCGGGCCGGGCTCGACCCGGCCGATGGCGAGGTCGGCGCGGCCGTCGCCGTCGAAGTCCCCGGCGGCGAGCGCCGTACCGGAGTCGGACGTGGCCCAGGTGCGCTTCCAGGCGCCGGAGGCCAGGCTCATCACATGCGTGCCGCCGATCTCCATGCCGGTGTACGCCGTCGCGAGGTCGTCGGTGCCGTCGTCGTCGAAGTCGCCGCTCGTCAGGGCGCGGACGCTGCCGAAGCCGTACCCGGAGACGAGGGAGGTCCCGGTGGAGGTGCCCGGTGAGAGCGGGCCGGGGCGCAGGACGGTCGCGCCGCCCTCCTCGCCGTTCTGCGCCAGGGCGAGGTCGGCGTTCCCGTCGCCGTCGTAGTCGCCGGCCGACAGCAGGCGGCCGAGCTGCACGTCGCCGGTGCCCTTGGCCGCGGTGAATCCGGAGCCGAGGCCGTCCGCCGAACCCCACAGCACGTAGGCGGCGCCCTCGTGCGCGGTGCCCGAGCCGGTCTGTTCGCCGGGCGCGGTGACGGCGAGGTCCCCGTACCCGTCGCCGTTCAGGTCCGCGGGCTGCACGGCGAAGCCGAACTGGTCGCCCGCCTCGGCCGTGCCGGGTATCCCGGAGCTCGCCTGGCTGACCTTGGCCGCCGGGCCGCCGAGGCCGTCCGCCGAGCCCCAGATCACGCTCACGTAACCGGCCTTGGCCCGCCCGTCGGCCGTCCCGCCCGGCACGCCGACCGCGAGGTCCGCGTACCCGTCGCCGTTGAAGTCGGACCGGTGGACGGGCGCGGCCGTGGCCGAGGGGATCACCAGGACGGCGCCGCCGAGCGCGGCGGCCGCGCCCAGCACAACGACGGAGAGGGTCTTTCTTCGCACGGGGCCACTCCAACTCTCGTACAAGGAGATCGACTTACGGGGACGTGCCTGGGGCTGCCCCGTGAAGGGCGCCCTGAGGGGTGCGGGGCTGTGACAGGTGCGGCTCCGCCGCGTGGGCGCGGCCCGCCACGGCCGGCCCGTGGCCTCACGACCGGCGGGAGACCGTGCCGAACTGTAGACCGGCCCCACCGGGTCCGGTAGCCGATCCGTCGAACGTACGGAGGGTTGTGTGCCGGTGGCCGTCAGGTGAACGCCGCCGGCCGCCCCCGGATCACCTCAGCCGCAGCGGCACACCGAGCTCCTCGGGGGTGAGGAGCTGCGTCCGTTTCGCGTCGAAACCGTCGTCCGCGCCCCGCAGGACCAGGAAGGCGCCCTTGCGTTTCTCGTAGAGCGGCCCGAACACGACGGCGTCGGCGTGGTCGTCGCCGTCCACGTCGAGCAGCGGCGGCTGGTAGTGGAATTCGTTCCACCGGTGCGGGTTGGGGGTGCCCGGCAGTCCGTCGGTGTCGGCGTCGACGGTCCGCTCGCCGTCCGCGGACGGTACGCCCCGCGGGCCGCCGGGCAGCAGCGTGACCTTGCCGTCGTGGCGCCGGAAGTTCGGGGTGTTCACCACGACGTCCGGTTTCCCGTCGCCGTTGACGTCGCCCACGGCGGGCGAGGTCCCGAAGTCGATCCGCCGCTTCGCGCCGTCCTTCCCCTCGATCACGGACTTCGTACGCCCGCTGCCCAGTCCCGACTTGGCGCCGTACAGGATGGTGAGCGCGCCGCCCTCGGCCGGCATGTCGGCGGGGGCCACCGCGAGCCGGGTGGGCAGCAGCAGGTCGTCGATGCCGTCGCCGTCCGCGTCGCCGACGGCCGGCGTGCGCGGGCCGTCGAAGGTGTCCACGGCCGCGCCGATGGCGGGCTCGCGCGCGGTGTCACGGACGAGTCCGTCCTCGTCGCCCTCGTAGTAGCCGACCGTGTGCAGGCTCTCGGGCGCGCTCTCGTCCTCCTCGGCGTCGAAGTCGTACGTGAACACGACCTCGGCCTTCCCGTCGGCGTCGAAGTCGCCGGTGGTGGCCGAGGAGGGGGTCGCGTAGCCGCCCTGGCTGATGTCGATCGCGGCTTGGCGCTTCGGGGTGCCCGCGCGGTCGAAGGGGCCGTGGAGGAGCAGTCCCGCGGAGCCCGGACCGGTCTCGGAGTTGGTGCCCCTGCCGCCGTGTCCGCCGTCGATGAGGTCGACGGAGCCGTCGCCGTCGAAGTCGGCGGCGGCGAGCGGCCGGAAGCCGTCGGGCAGGTCGAGTGCGACGGCGCGGCCGAGGCCCCGGGCGCCGCCGAAGAGGGCGTAGGTCTCCAGCCGGGTGTCTCCCTCTCCGCGGCCGGCGACCAGGTCGGTGAAGCCGTCGCCGTCGAGGTCGGTGCGCAGCAGGGACGTGAAGTACGTGTCCGCCCCGCCCGGTGAGGTCCGCCCGGCGGAGGCCGGGGCGAGGCCGTCGGGGGAGCCGTAGGCCACGACCAGGGTCTCGACGGTCCGCCTCCCGTCCTTGGTGGTCGAGGTGACGACGGTCGCGAAGTCGTCGTGGCCGTCGCCGTTGAAGTCGCCCGGGTCGGGGTTCTCGGACGGCTTTCCGGCGGTGGGCTTCTTCTGGGCGGCGGCCCGGTCGGGTGAGCCGCCACCGCCACCGTCACCGCATCCCGCGAGCAGGCAGACGCCCGCGAGGAGCGTCACGGCTACCGGCAGCAGGGGTCTCGTCGCGGACCGGGGCACCCGGTCGCCCGGAGGGCGCCGCATCAGCGCTCCGCCCCCAGGACCCCGGAGGTGGAGAAGGTCAGGGCGGGCTTCCGCGCGATCAGGCCCTTCTTCTCGCCCGGGTACACGGCGATCGTGTCCTTGGTGTCCCCGCGGTAGGTCCGCACCACCAGGTCCGCCCGCTTGTCGCCGTCGAAGTCGGCCACCGCCAGGACCCGGGTGGTTCCCGGGGCCGGTGGCTGCACGGTCACCATCCCGGTCGCGGACAGTCCGCCCGCGCGGCCCTTCAGGATCCTCAACTGCGAACCGCTGGACACGAGTTCGCTCAGTCCGTCGCCGTCGAAGTCCCCGGAGTCCAGGACCGTGCCGGCGACCGGGAGCTCACCGCGCCGGGTGCCGGGCACGTCGTACCGCAGAGCGGTGCCGCGCATCGTGCCGATCGCCGCGTCGAGCCCCTTGCCCCCGCCGAACCGCCCGAAGGTGACGTCGACACCGTTCGGGAGGGCGACCGCGGTGCCGGTGGGACCGGCCGGTCCGCCCGGCACGAGCGAGGAGTCGGAGGTGCCGGAACCCTCCGCGGTACGCACGAGCAGGTCGTCGCGGCCGTCGCCGTCGACGTCCACGGCCGGGGGAGTCGGGACGTTCCCCGGTGAGGCGAGCGGGGCCCCGGCCGCCTTCGGGGCGCCCTTGCGGGTGAAGGGCCCCCGCAGATAGCTGAGGCGGCCGTCGGAGGCGTGCACCACGAGATCCTCGGCCTTGTCGCCGTTGAAGTCGCCGCACACCGGCTGGTCCGGCCAGTCGTTGCCGAAACGTGCCTGCGCGGGGATCGCCAGCTTCACCGCTTTCCCGGACAGCCCCCGGGACGAACCGAAGAGGATCTGCAGCGGCACGGGCGGCTGCCCCTGCCCGTCGTAGGGCGGGTCGGTCGAGACGACGAGGTCGGTGAAGCCGTCCTTGTCCAGATCGCAGTTCGCCTCGGCGTCGAAGACGGCGGGCAACTGCCCCTTCGTGGCGGCCGCGTGCTGGTCGGGACTCAGCAACTGCCGTGCGCCGGGGGCCGGTCCACGGGCGGACCCGTACACGATGCCGATCCCGGCGTCGTCCCCGTGGCTGTCACGCTTCACGAGATCGTTGAGCACGAGGTCGCGGTGTCCGTCGCCGTTGAAGTCGCTGTCCACGCGACTGCCCCGGCCGAGCGGTACGGGGATCCGGGCGGGTGCCTTGGCGACCGTGACGGGCTCGCGCCGCGCGGCGTCGGAGTGGTCCTCGCCACCTCCGCCGCCCGGCCCGCCGCAGCCGGCGAGCAGCAGCGCGCCGCTCGCCACGGCACCCGCCACACGTATCCCGCTCTTCCCCATGGTCACGTCAACCCCGACCGCATCGTGAGACAACAACCTGCACATGATGCGGGGCGGGAGGTCATAAGTCACCAGGGTCGAAGGTCCTGAATGCGAGGTCGGGCGGGGCGAGCCGGGGCGAAGCGCCCGTATCGGCGCCCGCCCCGGAGCCGGGTCGCACGGTGCCGTCGTACCGGCGCCCGCCCCGGCGTTCCGTCAGGTGGTGTTGCTCTTGGAACGGCCGAAGAACTCGATCTCGGCGATGGCCACCTGCTTCTTGGCGTCGGCGGCGTAGGCCGAGCGCAGGATGAAACGCACCGCGACGACGTCGGCGACCCGGAACTTGCGCCGCTGGCCGCCCGCACTCTGGTCGAGGGTGATGGTCCTGGTCGTCTTCTTGCCGTCGGCGGTGGTGATCCTCGCCTCGATGCGCTGCGGGAGAGCCGACTTCTGGAGCTGGTCCACCTTCGTCGACATGCCGGAGGTGATGACCAGGTCGAGCAGCCGCGTCGGACGGTCGAACCGGGCCTCCACCCACTGGCCCTCCCCGGTCTGCGAGACCCCAGGTCCCCACCAGGTGTTGCTGAGCTTGTCGAAGACGAGCTGCGGGCTGTGGCCGGGGTACGAGCGGGACGCCTTGACGCTGGTCGGGCCGATCGGGGCGCGCTTGGCGAAGTGGTCGCGGGTCGCGTCGACCCCGGCACCGATGTTGAGGACGAGGGTGACGATCAGGGCGAGTACGACGGCGCCCACGACCCAGTTCATGACGCGTCCGAAGCCGCGGCGCAGGCGGGGCCGGTCGCCCGCCCAGTGCGTCTCCGTGTCGCGGTTCAGCACCCGGCGCCACCACGGCTGCCGGCCCGGTGTCCCGGGGCCGCCCTCCATCGGCATGGCGCAGCGGCCGCAGAAGTGCCGGTCGGGGCGGTTGGGAGTGGCGCACCAGGGGCACGGCGGGCCGCCCTCGGGGCCGGACTCGGGGCCCGGGGCGCGGACTTGGGGCCGGCCCGCGACGGGACGGCCCGGAAGGACGGGTGCGACGGCGGGCGACGCGGGAGCGCGGGGCTCGGGGTCGTTCACGGGGATGAGGAGCGACCTGGCCCGTTCGCCGGCGGAGTCGGCCGAACCGGCCTGACCGCCGGAGGGGTGCGGGCCGTAGGGGTCGGCGGTCACCACGGGCTCGGTGTCGGCCTCGTCCGGGTCCCGCCGGCCGGGCGAGGCGCTCCCCGCGGCGGCCGC
>NZ_JAHRIB010000064.1 GCF_019090165.1 Streptomyces sp. BV286 | reverse complement strand
GCGGGAGCCTCGGGGCCGGCCGCCGGAACGCCGGAACCGCCCGGGACCCCGAATCCGGCCGGGGAGCCGAACGCGGGTGAGGCGGCCGCCTGTCTCGCCCGCGACTGCTCGAACCTGGGCAGCTGCTGGGTGGAGCCTGCGGCGTCCGCCCGGAAGAGGTTGTCGAACTCGGCGGGCGGCTGCTGCTGCCGGTCCTGCGGTGCGCCCGGCCGCACCCCGTACGCGCCGGAGGGCTCCGCGGGCACCGGGGCGATGAACTGCGTGGGCTGGGCGTCGGGGTCCGCGGCCGGGGGCAGCGGTCCGGCGCCGCTCGCGCCGGGCAGCGGCCCGGGGCCGTCCTGCCGTACGCGGCCGAGGAAGCGCGTCGACTCGGCGGACGTCGGGTCGGGTGCCGTGCCCGGGGCGGGCATCTCCGGCGGCAGCGCTCCCGGGCCCACGGGCGGGAGGAACTGCGTGGCGCCCTCGTCCATGGGCGCGGCCGCGGCGACGGGCGGCAGGAACTGGGTCGCGTCCTCGTGCAGGGGAGCGGCGGGCGGCAGCCCACCCGCCCCGGCTGCGGGGGCCTGCGGGTAGCCGTAGCCGCCCTGCTGCTGCGGCACACCCTGGCCCGCTGAGGGCGCCTGCCCGCCCGGCCCCTGCGGATACCCGTAGGCGCCACCCTGGCCCTGTGAACCGGCGGGCCCCTGCGGCTGCGCGGTGTGGCCGGGGGGCGGCTGCGGGGTGCCGTACGCGGCCGGTGGCTGCGTGGCGCCGTATCCGTTGCCGGGTCCGTTCTCCTGCGGGAGGGGCATGCCGCCGGGTGTCTGCGGGGTGCCCCACTGGGCGCCCGGGTCCTGCGGGCCGTACCGGGTCGTGGGCTCGGCGTACGGCGAGGGCTGTCCGCCGGGCGCACCCCAGCCCGAGGCCGACGGCCCGGAGTCCGGCGCCTGTCCGCCCTGGCTCTGCGCGGAGCCGTCCCACCCCGGAGCCTGCGCTCCCGGCCCGGGCGTGCCCGGGCCCGCGGGTGAGGCGCTCCAGCTCGATATCTGTGGTTCCTGCGCCTGCCCCGGGGGCCGGCCGGGACCCTGTGCGCCCCGGCCCTGATCCGCTCCATACCGTTCGCCCTCGGGCGTCCAGTCCTGTCCGGGCTCCTGGGGAGCCTGCGAGGAGGGCTGGGGGCCCCACGGCTGGTCCCAGGTCTGCCCTGCCGCCGGAGTCGTGCGGTCGCCCGTCTGGCCCGGCAGGAGAGGCTCGCCGCCGTCGGACGGCAGCACGATGCCTTCGCGCGCAGGTCGCGCCGAGGGCTCGTCGCCCTGTCCGTTGTGCGTCACCGGGACTCCTACGAATGGGGGACCTTCGGAATCGTCGGTTCACGCTACCGGGTCCTCACGAGCCGGTGCCACGCAGCACAGGACGCGACCCCCACCGCCGGGGACAGCCGGTGACAAACCGCCCCCGGAACGCCGCTCGATGCCTCCTTTTTCACGCCCTCTTCCGCAACGAACGCCCCGTTTCCCGAACGTTCACTCCCCGGACAGCCGCCGGGTCGGAGCCGGTGCCGCGACAGGCGCGGCCCTAGGCCGCCGCCTGCAGGTCCATGCGGGCCCCGAACTCCCGCACCACGGGCTCGTCCCGGTACGGATCCAGCCGCTGCTGGAGGTCGTCCAGGTACTCCGCGCCGCGGTTGGACCGCAGTGTGCCGAGCAGTTCGACCGCGCGCAGGCCCGTGTGGCAGGCCTGCTCGACCTCGCGCTGCTGCACCTGCGCGGTCGCCAGCAGCACGTACCCGATGGCGCGGCGCCTCGCGCGCGACTCGGGGTGCCCGGCGAGGGACTCCTCCGCGCACCGCGCGGCGGCCTCCGCCTGCCCGAGGTCCCGGTGGCAGTGCGCCAACTCGTCGGCCAGGTAAGCCTCGTCGAAGTGCGCGATCCACCGCGGGTCGTCCCCGGCCTCCGGATCGGCCTGCTCCAGCGCCGACACGGCCCGCCCGGACGCCGCCTGCGCGGAGCGCGCGTCGCCCATCAACGCGTGGCCCCGGGCCTCCGCGGCGTGGAACATCGACTCCGCGCGCGGTGTGACCCGCCCGCGCGCCCCCTCCTGCGCCGCACGCGCCAACTGCGCGATCTCCCGCGGGTTCCCGAGCTGCGCGGCCAGGTGGCTCATGGACGCGGCGAGCACGTACCCGCCGTATCCACGGTCGCCGGCCGCCTGCGCGAGCCGCAGCGCCTGGATGTAGTACCGCTGCGCGAGCCCCGGCTGCCCGGTGTCGACGGCCATGTAGCCCGCGAGCTCCGTCAACCGCGCGACCGCCGCGAAGAGTTCACGCCCGACCGCTTCCCGGTACGAACCCGCCAGCAGGCCCGACACGACACTGTTCAGGTAGTGCACGACGACCGGGCGCACATGTCCGCTGCCGTACTGGTGGTCGAGGTCGACCAGCGCCTGGGTCATCGCGCTCACGGCCGCCACGTCGGACTGCCCGACCCGCGGCCCGGCCGAGCGCGACACCTGCGCGTCCGGTGAGGAGATCAGCCAGTCCCGGCTCGGCTCGACGAGCGCGGAGGCCGCGACGGACGAGCCGGACAGGAAGTCCCGGCGCCCCACGTCGCTGCGCCACAGCTCGCAGACCTGCTCGATCGCCCCGAGAACGGTCGGCGAGAACTGCAGGCCCACACCGGAGGCGAGGTTCTTGCCGTTCGCCATGCCGATCTCGTCGATCGTGACGGTCCGGCCCAGCTTGCGGCCGAGCGCCTCGGCGATGATCGCGGGCGCCCGGCCCCGCGGCTGCTGACCGCGCAGCCAGCGCGCCACGGACGTCTTGTCGTACCGCAGATCGAGCCCGTGCTCCGCGCCGCACATGTTGACCCGGCGGGCCAGACCGGCGTTGGAACAGCCCGCTTCCTGGATGAGCGCCTGCAGTCGTTCGTTCGGCTGCCGCGCGACGAGAGGCCTTGCGGCCATGGCGTACCCCCTGTGGCTGCGGTGCCTGCCCACGCACCGAGTTGACGAGTCCTCAGTGGCCGGGGTCCTCCATGCCCGTGAGAGCGGCGAGAAGATCCGGCCTCGAAGATCAATGCCCCGCGGACATACCGAAGATGCGAGACATGCGAGGATTGCCGGGGTAAAGGCTGTTGCCCGCCCCTCACATGGCTACCCACCACCCGCTGCCGCCTCCCGTGCGCGCCCCCACACATGCATCCATGCGCCCCACGTGTGGATGCGGTGCTCCTCCCCCGCGCGCGCAGGAAAAGCAGGGAAAAGGGCCGCGAGCCCGCAGGGCTTTCCCAAGATGGGCCGCGGCGGGGGACGGGTGGGCGTAACCCCTGGTGGGTGCGGGAGTTGAGTTCAGCGTGGAAGAGACGATCGCAGGCACCGAGACCGCCCAGATCCCCCAGCAGCGCGGCGAGTCGCTGCAGGACACAGCCGTGCGCTATGCCGAGGAGCGCCATTGGGACGTGTTCCCCGGCACGTGGCTTGAAGCCGTCGACGGGGTACAGCGCTGCTCGTGCGGTGAGCCCTCGTGCGCCGTACCCGGCGCGCACCCGGCGCGTGAGGACTGGGCGACCCTGGCCACCGGCAGTGCGACCGTCGCCCGGCGGCTGTGGGCGAAGCAGCCCGTGGCGTCGATCCTCCTGCCGACGGGTCGCACGTTCGACGCGATCGACGTCCCCGAGACCTCGGGTTTTCTGGCGCTCGCGCGGATGAGGCGGATGGAGCTGACGCTCGGGCCCGTCACCTGTACTCCGGACCGGCGGATGCAGTTCTTCGTGCTGCCGGGTGCTGCCGCGAAGGTGCCGGATCTCGTGCGCAAGCTCGGGTGGCCGCTCGCCTCCCTCGATCTGGAGGTGTTCGGGGAGGGCACGTACGTGGCCGCGCCGCCCACCCGGTTCGGGGCGCGGGGTGCCGTGCAGTGGGCCTGCCGGCCGACTCCCGCGAACCGGTGGCTGCCGGACGCGGAAGAGCTGATCTCACCCCTCGCCTACGCCTGCGGGCGGGACGCCCGCCGGTAGCGCGACGGCGCTCCGCCGAGGGGGCCACTCCCAGGGCCGCGGGTCCTCGGCCTCAGGCCGGCTGCTGCGGGCCGGCGACCGCGGTTCCTCGACCGCGGGTCCGGCGGTTGATCGCGCGGCCCCGCACCCCTGAACGGGCCCCGTCCCCCGTATCGTGCCTCGCATGACCGAGGGAGTGCGGGTGGGCGCGGTTGCCGTGCGGGTGCAGGGGCTCTGGAAGCGGTTCGGGGAGCAGGTGGCCGTCGCCGGGATCGATCTGGAGCTGCCCGCGGGGCAGTTCATCGGTCTCGTCGGGCCGAACGGCGCCGGGAAGACCACCACCCTGTCGATGGTGACCGGGCTGCTGCGGCCCGACCAGGGGACCGTGGAGGTCGTCGGGCACGACGTGTGGCGCGACCCCACCGAGGTCAAGGCCCGCATCGGGGTGCTGCCCGAGGGGCTGCGGCTCTTCGAGCGGCTCTCGGGGCGTGAACTGCTCGCGTACACGGGCCGCCTGCGCGGGCTGCCCGGCACGGAGGTCGACAAGCGGGCCACGCAGCTGCTCGACGTGCTCGACCTCGCTGGGGCCCAGCACAAGCTGGTCGTCGACTACTCGACAGGCATGCGCAAGAAGATCGGCCTGGCCGCCGCGCTGCTCCACAACCCCGAAGTGCTGTTCCTCGACGAGCCGTTCGAGGGCGTCGACCCGGTCTCCGCGCAGACCATCCGCGGAGTGCTGGAGCGCTACACCGCGTCCGGGGCGACCGTCGTCTTCTCCTCCCACGTGATGGAGCTCGTCGAGTCGCTCTGCGACTGGGTCGCCGTGATGGTCGCGGGCCGCATCCGCGCCCACGGCCCGCTCGCCGAGGTACGGGGCGAGGCACCCTCCCTCCAGCAGGCCTTCCTCGAACTCGTCGGCGCGAACGGCCGCGACACCGGGTCCGACCTCGACTGGCTGGGCGGCGGGGCACGATGACCACCGGCGCCCCGTCCACGACCTCCGCGGCCTCCACCGTCTCCACGGCTTCCGCCGCCTCCGTCACCTCCGTCGTCGTGCGGCTGAAGGTGTCCCTGCTGCGCAACGGCCTGCGGCAGTCGGCCGGACGGCGAGCGGCGTACGTGGCGTCGCTCGTCCTCGTCCTGCTCTTCGCCGCTCTCCAGCTGATCGGCCTGATCATCCTGCGCGGCAACGCGCACGCGATGAACGTGACGGTGCTGCTCACGGCCGTGCTGGCGCTCGGCTGGGCCGTGATGCCGCTGTTCTTCCCCGGCGGCGACGAGACCCTCGACCCCACGCGCCTGGTGATGCTGCCCCTGCGTCCGCGCCCCCTCGTCCGGGCGCTGCTGGTCGCCTCCCTGGTCGGGACAGGGCCGCTGTTCACGCTGTGCATGCTCGTCGGCTCGGTCGTCGCGACGGCGCACGGAGTGGCGGCGTACGTCACCGGCGTCGTGGCCGTCCCCCTGGCGCTCCTCGTCTGCGTGGCCCTCGCGCGGGCCGTCGCGACCGCCAACCTCCGGCTGCTGACCAGCCGCAAGGGGCGCGACCTGGCCGTGCTGAGCGGTCTGGTGATCGCCGTGGGCGCTCAGGTCGTCAACTTCGGGGCGCAGAAGCTCGGCTCGTCGGGCCTGTCCACGCTGGATCCGGCGGCGGACGTCCTGCGGTGGCTGCCTCCGGCGTCCGCGCTCGGCGCGGTGGACTCCGTCAGCGAGGGCTCGTACGCCGTCGGTGTCGCCCAGCTCGCGCTGAGCGGCGCGCTGCTGACGGCGCTGCTCGGCTACTGGCAGCGCAGTCTCACCCAACTGATGACCTCGCCCGACGGCTCGACCCTGCAGGCCGCCGAGCCGGTACGGGACCGGGCGGGGCGCTCCTCCGGGCTCGGCCGGCTGCTGCCCGCGGGGCGCACGGGCACGGTCATGGAGCGCAGCCTGCGGTACGTGTGGCGGGACCCGAAGACGAAGGCCGCGTGGGTGACGTCCCTGGCGATCGGCCTGATCGTGCCGCTGTTCAACGCGTTGCAGGGCACCGGCTCGATCTACTTCGCGTGCTTCGCGGCGGGAATGCTCGGCATCCAGATGTACAACCAGTTCGGGCAGGACACGTCCGCGTTCTGGATGGTCGCGATGACGATCTCCTCGCCCCGGGACGCGTACGTCGAGCTGCGCGGGCGGGCCCTGGCACTCCTGGTGATCACGCTTCCGTACGCGGCGCTCGTGACGGTCCTGACGACGGCGCTGCTCGGCGAGTGGCCCGCCCTGCCCGAGGTGCTCGGTCTCTCCTTCGCGCTGCTCGGCGCGATGCTGGCGACCGGGGCCTGGTCCTCCGCCCGCTTCCCGTACTCGATCCCGCAGGAGGGCTACAAGAACGTGGCTCCCGGGCAGGCGGGGCTGGCCTGGATCTCCATCTTCGGCGGCATGGTCGCGGCCGCGCTGCTGTGCGCGCCCGTCATCGCCCTCGCCATCTGGCTGAACGTCTCGGCGGGCGGGGAGAACTGGACGTGGCTGCTGCTGCCGCTCGGCACCGGTTACGGCGTGCTGATCACCCTGGCGGGCCTGCGCCTCGCCGCCCCGCGAACGGCAAAGCGCCTCCCGGAGATCCTCGCGGCGGTCAGCAAGGGCTGAGGGGGCCCCGCGCCCCGGCAGGGGCGCGGGGAACTGCGCGACCAGCCCCCACCGGGCCGCGGTCGAGAACCACCCGCGGCTCGACAGCGCCAACCGAGCCGACCGCGCAGACCAAGCAGACCAAGCGGCCTAGCGGAGCGTCTCGTCCAGGAACGGTTCCACTGCCGCCCGCCACGCGTCCGGCTGGTCGTAGTGGACGAGATGACCGGCCTCGGCCACCTCCGCGTACTGGCCGTTGGGCAGGACGCGGACCATCTCCTGGGACTCGGCCCGGCCCAGCTCGCCGTCGAGGCCGCGGACGACGAGGGCGGGGCACTGAACCTGTGTCAGCTCCTCCCAGTGCGCGTCGTACACCCAGGTCTCGCGGGACTTGAGCATCTGCTCGGCCTCGAAGACGGGACGCCAGCCGTCCTCGGACTCGGCCATGACCTCCGCGTAGAACTCACCACGCGACGGGTTCGGCCGCTCCACCCAGGGGTCGTCCTCGCCGAACCACTTCCGTACGTCCGCGAGCGTGGCGAACGGAACCGGCCAGGACTTGAACCATTCCTCCCACTCGCGCTGCGAGGCGGCCCCGAGCGCCGAGGCCCGCATGTCGCAGATGACCAGGCCGCACACGAGGTCGGGACGCCGGGCCGCGAGCTGCCAGGCCGTCAGGGCGCCCATGGCGTGGCCGATGAGGACGGCCGGGGCGAGGCCCAGCTCTTCGAGGGCGGCCTCCGCGTCCTCGACGTACGCCCCGCGGGTGTACTCCGTCTCCGGGGGCTTCTCGCTCTGTCCGTGGCCCCGCTGGTCGAGCGCGACGGCCCGGTGCCGCTCGGAGAGCCAGCGGGCGGTGGGCGCCCAGTGCGAGGCACGGCCCATGAGCCCGTGCAGTAACAGCACGCCCGGGCTGCGCTCGATGCCGCCCGCCCTCGCCCCGCCCGCCTTCGGGGCGGTCGGGCCGGCCCTGCCCGGATCGGTCTTGGGAGGATCGGCGAACTCCCAGGCGGCCAGGCGAACCCCGCCCGCTCCGGTCACGTCGATGCGCCGCACCATACGTTGGCACCCCCCTTGATCCGCACGGCCGGGTCGTCCCGCACGAGCCGGCCGGCCCACTCGTACCGCTGGTCGTACCGATACTCCTGCTGTTTGTTACTGCGCGATCCGTGGTCGTTCCGTCACCCACACGCTATCGAATGCGCATTCGAGAATGGGGTCCTTGGCGGTAACACCCCTCCTTCGAGTGACATCGCTCAAGGGTTGGCCGCCGCCGCCGAGGGGAGATCTTCAACGGGGGGCGGACCGCTCGGGGAAAACGGTCCGAAGGGGATGACCCTGGGAGCTCGGGGCTCCGGGTCAGCACAGGGGAGGACAGGCCCCGGCGCCTCAGGGCGCCGGGGCCCTCCTCATGTCTGCGGCACATCCTTGCGCCCCCTCCCCGACCGCGCGTCGGCGCCGCTGCCGTCACGGTCAAGAGCCCTCAGGTCATATGCCTCTCGCGACAGCCTCGCATGCGAACGGCCCCACCGCTGCGATTCCGCGCACTGAATCTTCGTTTCCGAGGGAACACCGAGGTGGGGCAACTGGGTTTTGCGTTACGGGAGTTGACGCCGGAGTCTCTCCGCGAGCAGAGCCCACGGGAGCCCCGCGACAGAGCCGCGGCGCGTGTACATACGCGGCCTCGCCGCGAGGGCACAACCGGCCCCCACGGCCCGCGTGGGACCGGGCGACCGCTCCCACGCGGCGCGCTACCGCTTCGCGACGAAGACGTGCGACGCGACGTCCGACTCCAGCTCCGCGGCCTCGCCGCCGCTGCCGACCAGCACCCCGCCCGCGGACTCCGTCACACTGACCACGGACCCGGGCTGCACGCCCGCCCGCCGCAGCGTGTACATCAACTGCGCGTCCGTCTGGATCGGCTCCCCGATGCGGCGGACGACGACCGTCTTGCCGTCGAGCCCGGGGTCCAGGTCGGCCAGCGAGACCATGCCCGCGTCCAGGAACGGATCCGCCCCGTCCTTCTCGCCCAGCTCCTCCAGGCCCGGAATCGGGTTCCCGTACGGCGACTCGGTCGGGTGGCGCAGCAGCTCCAGCACCCGCCGCTCGACCGCCTCGCTCATCACGTGCTCCCAGCGGCACGCCTCCGCGTGCACCTGCTCCCACTCCAGACCGATCACGTCGACGAGCAGACACTCGGCGAGGCGGTGCTTGCGCATCACGCGCGTGGCCAGCCGGCGGCCCTCCTCCGTGAGCTCCAGGTGCCGGTCGCTGGCGACCGCCACGAGACCGTCGCGCTCCATGCGCGCCACGGTCTGGCTGACGGTCGGTCCGCTCTGGTCGAGCCGCTCGGCGATCCGGGCGCGCATGGGGACCACACCTTCCTCCTCCAGCTCGAGGATGGTGCGGAGATACATCTCCGTGGTGTCGATCAGTCCGGACATACGTGCCCCTCGATTAGCTCTGCCGGAGGCTGGGTGGCTCACCGGCGTGTGCGCTGGCCCTGGCACCAATTCTGACTCATCCCACTGACAACCGTGCCGCGCCGTCGGAACCACGTGGTGACGAGTGCCTGCGCGAACGGCCGGGCCCGGCACCCGGCCGGGCGACAAGGACGCCCTCGGAACCCAGTGTCGCCCCTGCGGACCGTATTGACACAGCAGTGGTCCAGACCGCAACGTGATCCGCGACACGACGGGGAGAAGGGGCTTCGCCGATGAGCGACAGCAAGCTGGCCGGGCAGTTCTTCGACGCCGCGATCGGCCTGCTGCAGCGGGTGCGGGACGAGGAGGCCGGGACCATCGAGGCCGCCGGCACGATGATCGCCGACACCGTCGCCGACGGAGGGCGGCTCTTCGCCTTCGGCGCCGGACACTCGTCGCTGGCCGCGCAGGACCTCGTCTACCGTGCGGGCAGCCTCGCGCTGATGAACCTGCTCGCCGTGCCCGGCGCGGTCGGCGTCGACGTCATGCCCGCGACGCTGGGCTCCGCACTGGAACGGGTCGACGGCCTCGCGACCGCCGTCCTCGACGCCAGTCCGGCCCGCTCCGGCGACCTCCTGGTGGTCATCTCCCTCTCCGGGCGCAACGCCCTCCCCGTCGAGATGGCGATGAGCGCCCGCGCCCGCGGCCTCAAGGTCATCGGCGTCACGTCGGTCGCGTACGCCTCCGAGACGCGCTCCCGGCACACCTCCGGCACCTACCTGAAGGACCACTGCGACGTCGTCCTCGACTCGAAGATCGCGATCGGCGACGCGGAACTCACCCTCGACACCATCCCGGCTCCCTTCGCCTCCGCCTCCACGGTCGTCACGTCGGCCCTCCTCCAGGCCGTCATGGCCACGGCGGCGGGCACCCTCGCCGACCGCAGGGTCGAGCCCCCGCTGCTGCGCTCCGGAAATGTGGACGGCGGCCTGGAGTGGAACGACCGGGTGTTCGAGGAGTACGCGGACAGGATCTTCTACTGGCAGCGCTGACGCGGCCGGGACCGGGTACGCGGCCGGAACCGGCGCCGAGGGCAGCCAGGATCACGGGCGCTCCAGCACCGCCGCCAGGTCCAGGGCCGCCGCGATCCGGACGGCGACGTCCTCCGCGTAGGTCGCGTCGAACTTCTCGAACTGCGTACGGCTCGCGCCGCGCAGGAACGTGACGACACCCAGGGTCCGGCCACGGCTGCGCAGGACCACGCACAGGGCGTGCACCGAGTCCCCCGGCCACTGACGGGCGACGGCCCACTCCCGGACGCGGTCGGGCTCGGCCGCCGCCGCACTGGCTCGTACGGAACCGATCCGCTCGACGCACTGGAGCGCCGGATGCCCCTCCTTGTACCGGACCGGCAGACCGGCGCGGCCCGCGGGCAGACTCGGCCCCGGCGCCCCGGAAGGCGTGGCGGCGGCCCGGACCAGCCGCACCGGCCCCTCACCGTCCGGCACGGAGCCTCCCGCCACCCGGTCGATCAACGCGTGGTCCGCGAATCCGGCCAGCGCGAAATCGAGGTGGACGGACGCCGCCTCCGCAGGGTCCTCGCACTCGGCGGCGGCCCGCGCGGCCCGGTGCAGCTGATTGGTCCTGAACCGCAGCAGCGCCGCTTCCTGCTCGGTCTGCTTGCTCTCCGTCACGTCCTGGAAGAGCCAGCCCACACCGAGCGGAACCGGTTCTTCCGTGAGCGGCGAGGCGAGCCGCAGGAAACCGCTGCGCCAGCAGCGGCGCTGCTCGCCGTCCGCGGTCCGCACGGTCACCCACATCTCGGCGGGCGCCGGCGGCGCGCCCTCCGACAGGACGTGCGTCAGCGCGCTCTCCAGCTCCTCCACGCCCTGGGCGAGCAGCTCACCCAGCGGGCGCCCCAGGACGGCCGTCCGCCCCGTACCGAGCGCCCGCGCGGCGTGCGCGTTGACCACGGCGGGCCGCAGATCGGCGTCGACGAGCACGACACCCCAGGAGGCGTCGTCGAAGAGTGCCTCGCTCAGGGCGATCGACCGCTCCAGATCGATCTGCGCGTGCACCTCGCTGAAGGCGCAGTACACCCCGGCCGGCTTGCCGTCGGGACCCGGCACGGCGGCCGACTGGGTCCGTACGAGCACCCGGCCGCCCTCCTTGGTGAGCAGCGCGAACTCGTTGACCTGGCGTCCGGGGGCCCGCATCGCGGACAGGAGCCGGCCCTCGACCTCCTCGGCGTCCGCGGTCCGTACGGCCCAGCCGGCGAACCCGTGCCGTCCGACCGCCTCGGCCGCGGTCCAGCCGAGGATCCGCTCCGCCTCCCGGTTCCAGTGCGTCACCACTCCGTCGGCGTCGAACGCGCACAGCGCCGCGTCCATCCCGTCGAGCAGAGCGGCGAGCAGATCGGCCCCGTCCCGCTCAGGCTCGTGCGGCCCGAGCTCGTCCGTGGTCCCGCTACGCCGCGAAGCACTCACCTGGCACCCCCTGCAGGCCGTGTCGGCGTGTCCTGCGCGGTGTGCCCGCGCGTCCGTTCACTCACTACGCATCACTCACTAGCAATCATTCAACTCGAACGTGACGCAGCCCACATCTGGTTCCCACAAGATTGAGGAAATCGTTGTGCGCGGTCGCTCCACCCACCGGATCGATCATCGGCCATGTCCTCGCGCGGGCCGGTGGCCAGGTCTCTCCGCGGCCCGCACCGCCGGCGCCCGTTCCCCGTCAGTACGCACACCCGACCGCCTTCCCGGACGTCTCGGAAAATCACTTGAGCGTCGTCACCGCGCTTCCTAGTGTGTGACGCACGCCGAAAGGAGGTGATCGGGTACATGTCTGAAACCCGGACCAGCGAGGTGGCTGCGGGCTAGCGGCCCGTCACCACGTTCAGTGCGGTGTCGGACCAGCGCGTGAGACGAGCGTGCAGCCGGCCCAATCTCAAGCAGTCACCCGACCCGCGTGCTCGCCGGTAAGTCCGGCCGGCTCCCTCCTCGGAGGGGACCCGAGCACGCGGGTCGTCTGCGTTTCGCAGGTGTGTGAGGTGGAGCACTGGTGTTTCGGCCGGTTCGCAGTACGCTTGCGCCATGCTTCCGATGCTCGTCCGACGCCGACACGTGGACTACGTGCGCGTCACGAGCATGGGCTGTCGGCCTTCCGCCTGACCTCGGCCCCTCTTAGCACTTCACCTGGCTCCTGCGGCCCCGCCCCGTTCCCGGCGGCCGGCCCGGGCCCGTAAACCCCTGCGGACGCACACCATGACGAACCTGTCGACGAACACGTCGTACCAGCAGCTCCCGATCATCGATCTCGCCGCGGCCGACCGCGGCCCCCAGGCGCGTGCCCTGCTGCACGCGCAGTTGCACAGCGCCGCCCACGACGTGGGGTTCTTCCAGCTCGTCGGGCACGGGGTGGGTGCCGCCGAGACGTCCGCCCTGCTCGACGCGATGCACCGGTTCTTCGCGCTTCCGGAGGCCGACCGGCTCGCGATCGACAACGTCCACTCACCGCACTTCCGCGGCTACACGCGGACCGGGGACGAGCGCACGGGCGGCAGCCGCGACTGGCGCGACCAGCTCGACATAGGCGCCGAGCGGCCCGCACGGGCGCCCGCTCCCGGTGAGCCCCCGTACTGGTGGCTGGAGGGCCCCAACCAGTGGCCGGCCGCGCTGCCCGAGCTGCGGAGCGCCGCCCTGGTGTGGATCGACCGGCTCAGCGCGGTCGCGGCGCGGCTCCTGCGCGAGCTGCTCGTCGCCATCGGCGCGCCCGCCGGTTTCTACGACCCGGTCTTCGGGGAGCGGGCGCATCCGCATCTGAAGCTGGTCCGGTATCCGGGGAGTTCCGGGGACGGGACCGCTCAGGGGGTCGGGGCGCACAAGGACTACGGGTTCCTGACGCTGCTGATGCAGGACCAGGTGGGCGGGCTTCAGGTGCAGCGGGAGGACGGGCTGTTCCATGACGTGCCGCCGATCCCGGGCGCGTTCGTCGTCAATCTCGGTGAGCTGCTCGAAGTGGCGACGGACGGGTATCTCCTCGCCACCAACCATCGGGTGGTCAGTCCGCCCGGTGCGACCGAGCGGTTCTCGGTGCCGTTCTTCTACAACCCGCGGCTGGACGCCCGGGTCGAGCCGCTGCCCTTCCCGTACGCCTCGACGGCGCCCGGGGTGACGAGTGATCCGGCGAACCCGCTCTTCGCGGAGTACGGGCGCAACGAGCTGAAGGGCAAGGTGCGGGCGCATCCGCTGGTGGCGGCCCGTCATCACGCGGAGCTGCTGACTCCGGCGTGACACACGTGTGGCGGCTCTCCGTGGAGGGCCGCCACATGTGCTGTGAACACACTCGATCTCAGTGGGCGATGTCTCCGTAGCCCTCGATGTCGCGTGGGCTGCGCGTGCCGGGGCCGACGTAGCGGGCGGAGGGACGTACGAGGCGTCCGGTGCGCTTCTGTTCCAGGATGTGCGCGGACCAGCCGGCGGTGCGGGCGCAGGTGAACATCGAGGTGAACATGTGGGCCGGGACCTCGGCGAAGTCGAGGACGATGGCGGCCCAGAACTCGACGTTCGTCGCGAGGACGCGGTCGGGGCGCCGGGCGTGGAGTTCGGCGAGGGCCGCCTTCTCCAGGGCTTCGGCGACCTCGAAGCGGGGGGCTCCCAGTTCACGGGCGGTGCGGCGGAGCACGCGTGCGCGGGGGTCCTCGGCGCGGTACACCCGGTGGCCGAAGCCCATGAGCCGCTCGCCCTTGTCGAGGGCCTGCCGGACGTAGGCGTCGGCGTCGCCGGTGCGCTCGATCTCCTCGATCATGCCGAGGACGCGGGAGGGGGCGCCGCCGTGCAGTGGGCCGGACATGGCGCCGACGGCTCCGGAGAGGGCCGCCGCCACGTCGGCGCCGGTGGAGGCGATGACGCGGGCGGTGAACGTGGAGGCGTTCATGCCGTGCTCGGCGGCGGAGGTCCAGTAGGCGTCGACGGCCGCGACGTGCTTGGGGTCGGGTTCGCCGCGCCAGCGGATCATGAAGCGTTCGACGACGGACTGTGCCTTGTCGATCTCGCGCTGCGGGACCATCGGCAGGCCTTGGCCGCGGGCGGACTGGGCGACGTACGAGAGGGCCATGACCGCGGCGCGGGCGAGGTCCGCGCGGGCCTGCTGCTCGTCGATGTCAAGGAGTGGTTTGAGGCCCCAGACGGGGGCGAGCATGGCGAGCGCGGACTGGACGTCGACGCGGATGTCGCCGGAGTGGACGGGGATCGGGAACGGTTCGGCGGGCGGCAGGCCGGGGTTGAAGGCTCCGTCGACGAGCAGTCCCCAGACGTTGCCGAAGGAGACGTGGCCGACCAGATCCTCGATGTCGACGCCCCGGTACCGGAGGGCGCCGCCCTCCTTGTCCGGTTCGGCGATCTCCGTCTCGAAAGCGACGACTCCCTCGAGTCCGGGTACGAAGTCGGACATCAGGCGGCTCCTCATGATGTGTGCGACAGACGGTGTGGTGCCGGGGTTCTCGTGACCTTGTGTCTGTGATGGGTTGTGATCGTCCGGTTCCGCGGTCGCCTCGTGGACTCGCGGTCCGTGCGTCGTCCCGGTGATGCCCCGTGCGGTCGGCGGTCACCCAACCGTTTCGGAAACCAGGACGATATCCGTTGGTGCCACCTTTGTGGAGAGTACGCGGCACTCAGTGCCACGCAGTGATGAAGCCCACGCCCGCCGAGTGCCACCCGCCGCCCTCTGCTTCCCGTCGGGATGCGGCAGGATGACGGCGTGACCGACCGTGACCCCGCCCTCGACCCGGCGTTGATGCGCAAGCAGTACCGGGCCGAGGGGATCGACGAGACCGAGCTGGCCGACCATCCCATGGAGCAGTTCGGGCGCTGGTTCGCGCAGGCCGCGGCGCAGGGCGTGATGTACGAGCCGAACGCCATGGTCGTCTCCACGGCGGACGCCGAGGGGCGGCCCAGTTCCCGCACGGTGCTGCTGAAGCAGTACGACGAGCAGGGGTTCGTCTTCTACACGAACTACGGGTCCCGCAAGGCGCGCGAACTGTCCGAGAACCCGTACGTCTCGTTGCTCTTCCCGTGGCATCCGGTGGCCCGGCAGGTCGTCGTCACCGGCGTCGCGCGGCGCACGGGGCGTGACGAGACGGCCGCGTACTTCCGTACGCGGCCGCACGGGTCGCAGCTCGGGGCGTGGGCCAGCACCCAGTCCGCGGTGGTCTTCTCGCGGGCCGAGCTCGACGCGTCGTACGCCGAGCTGGCCGGCCGGTATCCGGAGGGCGAGCAGGTGCCGGTGCCGCCGAACTGGGGTGGGTTCCGGGTCGCTCCGCGGGCGGTCGAGTTCTGGCAGGGGCGGGAGAACCGGCTGCACGACCGGTTGCGGTACGTGGTGCGGGAGGACGGGTCGTGGCGGGTGGAGCGGCTCAGTCCCTGACGGTCTTCGCCGGCGCCGGGCGTCTTCGGCTCGGTCCGGGGCCCCGTCCAGGATCGGCTCAGTCCAGGGCCCCGTCCAGGATCTGTGCCCACTGGGCGACCACCCTGTCCCGGCGGGCCGTGTCGTCGGTGAGGAGGTTGGCCAGGCCCAGGCCGCGGGACATGTCGAGGAATCCCTGGACGGTCTCGCGGACGCCGGGGCGGGACTCGTCGGCCCTGAGCAGTTCGACGGCTATGTGGTGGGTCTCGCGGCCGACCCGGCCCTCCAGTTCGGTCACGCGGGGGCGCAGCTGGTCCTCGTTCGAGGCGGCGACCCACAGGTGGAGGGCGGCGCGGAACAGGGGGCCGGTGTAGAGGTCGACGAGGGCGGCGACGACGGCACGGCGGTCGGTGGCGCCTTCGGGGAAGAGGGCGCGCAGGGCCGTGGAGCGTTCCTCGGCGACGTACTCGACGGCTGCCGTGAAGAGGTCCTCGCGGGTCGGGAAGTGGTGTTGTGCGGCGCCCCGCGACACTCCGGCGCGTTCGGCGACGACGGAGACCGTGGAGCCTGCCCAGCCGCGTTCGGCGAGGCAGGCGACGGCGGCTTCGAGGAGGCGCTGCCGGGTGGCGCGGCTGCGGTCCTGTTTGGGGACGCGTTCCGCCGGCGGCGTGCCGTTCACCACATCCATGAGGGGTCCCGTCGTTCTAGGAAGGCCGTCATTCCCTCGCGGGCCTGCTCGGAGGCGAACAGCCGGGCCGAGAGTGCGGTCAGGTCGGCCGCGTCCCGGTCGAAGGTGTCCAGCACCTTAGCCGTGAGCAGCCGTTTCGTCTCGGCCAGCCCCTGGGGTGAGGATCGGCGCAGCCCGTCGAGCACGGGTGCGAGTACGTCGTCGGCGTCGTCGCCCGCGAGCGTGACGAGGCCGATCCTGGCGGCCTCGGCCGCGTCGAATTTCTCTCCGGTGAGGTAGTAGCGGGCCACGGCGCGCGGGTCGAGGCGTGGCAGGAGGGGCAGTGAGATCACGGCGGGTGCTACGCCGATGCGTACCTCGGTGAAGGCGAAGGTGGCCGTGGCCGCGGCGCCCGCGATGTCGCAGGCGCCGAGGAGCCCGAGGCCGCCCGCGCGTACGTGGCCGGTGACGCGGGCGACGACGGGTTTGGGCAGTTCGACGATCTGCCGCAGCAGGGCGACCAGGACGTCCGGGTGCGGCGGGTCGCGCAGGTCCGCGCCCGCGCTGAAGGTGTTGCCGGTGTGGGTGAGGACGACGGCTCGTACGTCGCCGTCCTTGCCGCACTCCGTGAGCGCGTCCGCCAGTTCCCCCACCAGTCGGGCGGAGAGGGCGTTGCGCCGCTCGGGCGCGTCGAGCGTGAGGGTGGTGATCCCGCGCTCGTGCGACCGCCGCACCTCGGTCATGCGCGCTCCCTCAGTTCCCGTCGCAGGATCTTCCCGGAGGCCGCCCTGGGCACCCCGTCGATGAAGTCGACGTGCCGGATCTTCTTGTACGGGGCGACGCGTTCGGCGACGTACTCCATGACGTCCGCCTCGGTGAGGCCGGGCGCGGCCGGCTGGCGCACCACGTAGGCGTGGGGCCTCTCGTTGTGGTCGGTGTCGTAGACCCCGATGACGGCGGCGTCGGCGATGCCGGGATGGGTGAGCAGGAGTGCTTCGAGTTCGGCGGGGGCCACCTGGAAGCCCTTGTACTTGATGAGTTCCTTGACGCGGTCGACGACGTACAGCCAGCCGTCCGCGTCGACGTGTCCGACGTCGCCGGTGTGCAGCCAGCCGTCGTCGTCGATCATCGCGGCGGTCTCCTCGGGGCGTCCCAGGTAGCCCTTCATGACCTGGGGGCCGCGGATGACGATCTCGCCGCGTTCGTCGGCGCCGACGTCCTTCGCGGGGTCGTCCAGGGACACGATGCGCATCTCGGTGCCCGGGATGAGTTTGCCGACGCTTCCGGGGGGTGGGTTCTCGGCGTTCAGGGGGACGACGTGGGTGCCGGGTGACAGTTCGGTCATGCCGTAGGCCTGGCCGACGGGCGGCAGGGACAGCCTGCGTGAACAGGCTTCCGCCAGTTCGGCGTCCAGGGGTGCGGCCGCGCTGATGACGTACTGCAGGGACGACAGGTCGTAGCCCTCGACGGCGGGGTGCTTGGCGAGGGCGAGCACGATCGGCGGGGCCACGTACAGGCCGGTGATGCGGTGTTTCTCGATGGCCGCGAGGAACGTTTCGAGGTCGAAGCGCGGCAGGACGACGACGGTGGCGCCCTGCCTGAGGGGTGCGTTCATGAGGGCGGTGAGGCCGTAGATGTGGAAGAAGGGCAGGACGGCGAGGATGCGGTCGCCGGGGCCCATCGGCATGGTGGGTGACAGCTGTGCCAGGTTGGTGGCGATGTTCCGGTGGGTGAGCATCACTCCCTTGGGGCTGCCGGTCGTCCCGGAGGAGTACGGGAGGGCCGCCACGTCCGTCGCGGGGTCGATGTCGACCTGGGGTTCGGGGGCTGTGGAGCCCAGCATGTCTAGCAGGGAGCGGTGTCCGGGGGCCTGGTCGCAGACGAGGATCTCCCGTACGCCGCCCGCGAGTTCGGCCGCCGCGCGGGCCGTTTCCAGGAGCGGGGACACCGTGACGATCCACTCGGCGGCGCTGTCCCTGAGCTGTTTCGCGAACTCCTCGGCGGTGGCGAGCGGGTGCACGGTGGTGACCGCGGCTCCCGCGCGGGTGGCGGCGAAGAACGCCGTGGGGAAGGCGACCGTGTTGGGGCTGTGCAGGGCCAGCACGTCACCTTTGCGGACGCCGAGTTCGGCGAGGGCGGCGGCGATCCGCCGGTGGAACGTGTCGAGTTGGGCGTACGTGAGGGTCATCCCGTTCACGCCGTCGATCAGGGCGGGGGTGTCGCCCCGGGAGGCGGCACGGCCCAGTACTGCTTCGTGGATGGGTTCTTCTACGGCGGGAACGTCTTCGTACTCGCTGCGGAACACCATGGCGGGCCCTTTCCAGGAGCCGGAAGTTGCACGGAGGCCGGTGGCCGTACGGAAGCCGGTGGCCGTAGGGAGATAGTGCTAGTAGGACTTCGGCAGGCCCAGGGTCTGGTGCGACACGTAGTTGAGGATCATCTCCCGGCTGACGGGTGCGATACGGGCCACGCGGGACGCGGTGATGAGCGAGGCGAGACCGAACTCGCCGGTCAGGCCGTTGCCGCCGAGGGTGTGCACGGACTGGTCGACCGCTTTCACGCAGGCTTCGGCGGCCGCGTACTTGGCCATGTTCGCGGCCTCTCCGGCGCCGGCGTCGTCCCCCGAGTCGTACAGGAGGGCCGCTTTCTGCATCATCAGGCGGGCGAGTTCGAGTTCGATGTGCGCCTGGGCCAGGGGGTGCGCGATGGCCTGGTGGGCGCCGATGGGGTCCCGCCAGACCGTGCGTTCGCGTGCGTAGGCGACGGCCTTGGCCAGTGCGTAGCGGCCCATGCCGATCGCGAAGGCGGCGGTCATGATGCGTTCGGGGTTGAGGCCCGCGAAGAGCTGGAGCAGGCCGGCGTCCTCGTCCCCGACGAGGGCGTCGGCGGGCAGGCGTACGTCGTCCAGGGTCAGCTCGAACTGCTTTTCCGCGCCGTGCAGTTCCATGTCGATCTGCCGTCGTGCGAAGCCGGGTGCGTCTCGGGGCACGATGAACAGGCAGGGCTTGAGTTTGCCGGTGCGGGCGTCGGCCGTGCGGCCCACGACGAGGGTGGCGTCGGCGATGTCGACACCCGAGATGAAGACCTTGCGGCCGGTGAGGATCCAGTCGGTGCCGTCGTCCGCGCGGCGGGCGGTGGTGGTGATGCGGTGGCTGTTGGAGCCCGCGTCGGGTTCGGTGATGCCGAAGGCCATGGTGCGGGTGCCGTCGGCCAGGGCCGGGAGCCACTCCTGTTTCTGCTGCTGAGTGCCGAAGCGGGCGATGACCGTGCCGCAGATCGCCGGGGAGACGACCATCATCAGGAGGGGGCAGCCGGCGGCGCCCAACTCCTCCAGTACGATGGAGAGTTCGGCGATTCCGCCGCCTCCGCCGCCGTGTGCCTCCGGCAGGTTGACGCCCAGGTAGCCGAGTTTGGCGGCTTCCGCCCAGAGTTCGTCGGGGTGGCCCTTCTCCGCGATGACCTTGGCGAGGTAGGCGCGGCCGTACCGCTTGCCGAGGGCGGCGACCGCTGCGCGGAGGGCCTTGTGCTCGTCTGATTCCAGGACGGGTGTCATGGGGCTCCTCAGGGGGAGGGGGCGGATGCCGTGTGGAGAGTGCCGGTTCGTCGTGGCGTGTCGAGCAGTTCCCCGCGCCCCTAAAGGGGCTCGACCACTGCCAACAGGGCGCCCATCTCCACCTGTTGGCCGGGGGCCGCGTGCAGGGCCGTGAGTGTGCCGGCGGCCGGGGCGGTGATCCGGTGTTCCATCTTCATCGCCTCCAGCCAGACGAGGGGGGTGCCGGCCTCCACCGCGGATCCGGTGGTCAGGCCTTCCGCGAGGCGGACGACCGTGCCGGGCATGGGGGCCAGGAGGGAGCCGGGGGCGTGGTCGGCCTCCGGGGCGGGGAAGCGGGGCAGGGCCGTGAGCGTGGTGCCGTTCACGTGGACGCGGTCGCCGTGCCGGGCCACGTCGAACTTGCGCCGTACCCCGCCGATTTCGAGGACGACGAGGCCGGGCGAGACCTGCACCACGTGGACCCCGTCGGCGGCCGGGCCCCGGCGGGTGTGCCGGTAGTGGACCTCGTGCTCCTCGCCCGCCACGAGGTAGCGCCTGCTCTGCGGCTGGGAGGGCAGGTTGCGCCAGCCGCCGAACCGGGAGCGGCCGTGGGCGTCGGCGAGCGCGGCGGCCAGGGGGGCGTACGGGTCCGGGGCGGGTGTGGTGAGCTCGCCCAGGTGGCGTTCGTAGAAGGCGGTGTCCATGCGGGCCGTCGTGAACTCCTCGTGGCGCAGGGAGCGTACGAGCAGGTCGCGGTTGGTGGTGGGGCCGTGGACGGTCGCCCGCTCCAGGGCTCCGGCGAGTTTGCGGACGGCCTCCGCGCGGGTGGGGGCGTGGGCGACGGCCTTGGCGAGCATGGCGTCGTAGTGGACGCCGATCGTGTCGCCGTCCCCGTAGCCCGTGTCGAGGCGGACGCCGGGCACGGACAGGCGGTGGAGGGTGCCGGTCTGCGGGGCCCAGTCCTCGGCGGGGTCCTCGGCGTAGAGGCGGGCCTCGACGGCGTGGCCGGACGGGGACGGCGGGTCCTTGTCCAGGGCGGTGCCCTCGGCGACGCGCAGTTGGAGGGCGACCAGGTCGATGCCGAACACGGCCTCGGTCACGGGGTGTTCGACCTGGAGGCGGGTGTTCATCTCCAGGAAGTGGACGCGGTCCCCGGAGACCAGGAACTCGACGGTGCCGGCGCCCGTGTAGGCGATCGTCCGGGCGGCGGCCGTCGCCGCGGAGCGCAGCCGCTGTTCCGTGTCGGGGCCGAGGCCCGGCGCGGGGGCCTCCTCGATCACCTTCTGGTGGCGGCGCTGGAGGGAGCAGTCGCGGGTGCCGAGGGCCCAGACGGTGCCGTGGCCGTCGGCGACGATCTGCACCTCGACGTGCCGCGCCCGCTCGACGTACGGCTCCACGAAGACCGAGCCGTCGCCGAAGGCACTCTCGGCCTCGGCCGACGCGGCCCGCAACTCGCTCGGCAGATCGGTGAGTTCGCGGACGATCCGCATGCCGCGGCCGCCGCCGCCCGCCGCCGCCTTCACCAGGACCGGCAGGTCGGCGGCGGTCACCGCGTCCGGGTCCAGGGGTGCGAGCAGCGGCACCCCGGCGGCCGACATCAGGTCCTTGGCGCGGGTCTTGGAGGCCATCGCCTCGATCGCCTCGGGGGGCGGCCCGATCCAGACGAGGCCCGCGTCGATGACGGCCCGCCCGAAGTCGGCGTTCTCGGAGAGGAAGCCGTACCCGGGATGGACGGCGTCGGCACCCGCCGCGACGGCGGCCTTCACGATCAGCTCGCCGCGCAGATACGTCTCGGCGGGCGACGCGCCCGGGAGGCGTACGGCGGTGTCGGCCACGCGCGTGTGGAGGGCGTTCTCGTCGGCGTCCGAGTACACGGCGACGGTACGGATGCCCAGTTCGTGGCAGGTGCGGAAGACGCGGCAGGCGATCTCGCCGCGGTTGGCGACCAGCAGGCTCGCAATCATGGGACCTCTCACATCAGTCATGCCCGTCCCGCCTCTCACATCCGGAAGACGCCGAAGCTGCCCCGCGCGCCCTCGTAGGGCGCCGTGTGGAGGGCGGACAGGCACAGGCCGAGGACGGTTCGGGTGTCGCGCGGGTCGATGACGCCGTCGTCGTACAGCCGCCCGGACAGGAACATCGGCAGGGACTCCGACTCGATCTGCTGCTCGACCATGGCGCGCAGGGCGGCGTCGGCGTCCTCGTCGTACGGCTGTCCCTTCGCGGTCGCGGACTGCCGGGCGACGATCGACAGGACGCCGGCGAGCTGCTGCGGGCCCATGACGGCGGACTTGGCGCTGGGCCAGGCGAACAGGAAGCGCGGGTCGTAGGCGCGCCCGCACATGCCGTAGTGACCGGCTCCGTACGAGGCGCCCATGAGCACGGACAGGTGCGGGACCTTCGAGTTGCTCACCGCGTTGATCATCATCGCGCCGTGCTTGATGATGCCGCCCTGCTCGTACTCCTTGCCGACCATGTAGCCGGTGGTGTTGTGGAGGAAGAGCAGGGGGATGTCGCGCTGGTTGGCCAGCTGGATGAACTGGGCGGCCTTCTGCGACTCCTCGCTGAAGAGCACGCCGCGCGCGTTGGCGAGGATGCCCACCGGATAGCCGTGGAGGGTCGCCCAGCCGGTGGTGAGGCTCGTCCCGTAGAGCGGCTTGAACTCGTCGAAGTCGGAGGCGTCGACGATCCGCGCGACGACCTCACGGGGGTCGAAGGGGGTGCGCAGGTCCCCGGGGACGATGCCGAGGAGTTCGTCCTCGTCGTACTTGGGCGGGGCGGCCGGGGCCGGATCGGCGTACGCCTTGCGGTGGTTGAGGCGGGCGACCACGCGCCGGGCCTGCCTGAGGGCGTCGCGCTCGTCGACGGCGAAGTGGTCCGCGAGACCCGACACGCGCGCGTGCATCTCGGCCCCGCCGAGGGACTCGTCGTCGCTCTCCTCGCCGGTGGCCATCTTGACCAGCGGCGGACCGCCGAGGAAGACCTTCGCCCGCTCCTTGACCATGATCACGTGGTCGGACATGCCGGGGACGTACGCGCCGCCGGCGGTGGAGTTGCCGAAGACGACGGCGACGGTCGGGATCCCGGCCGCGGAGAGCCGGGTCAGGTCGCGGAAGACGGCCCCGCCCGGGATGAAGATCTCCTTTTGGGAGGGGAGGTCGGCGCCGCCCGACTCGACGAGACTGATGCACGGCAGCCGGTTGGTGTACGCGATGTCGTTGGCCCGCAGGGCCTTCTTCAGGCTCCAGGGGTTGCTGGCGCCGCCGCGCACGGTCGGGTCGTTCGCCGTGATCAGGCACTCGACGCCCTCGACGACACCGATGCCGGTGACGAGCGAGGCACCGACCGTGTACTCGGGGGAGGTGCTCCCCCAGGCCGCCAGGGGGCTGAGTTCCAGGAACGGTGTGTCGGGGTCGAGGAGCAGCTCGATGCGTTCGCGGGCGAGCAGCTTGCCGCGTTTCCTGTGCCGGGCCACGTACTTCTCGCCGCCGCCCGCGAGCGCTTTCGCGTGCTCGGCGTCGAGGTCGGTGAGTTTGGCGAGCATCGCCTCGCGGTGGGCCGCGTAGTCGGCGGAGGAGGTGTCGAGGGCGGACGCCAGGACGGTCACAGGAGTACCTCCGGGATGTCGAGATGGCGGGAGCGCAGCCATTCGCCGAGGGCCTTGGCCTGCGGGTCGAACCGGTGCTGCGCGGCGACGCCCTCGCCGAGGATCCCCTCGACGACGAAGTTCAGGGCGCGGAGGTTGGGCAGGGCATGGCGTACGACGGTCAGGGCGGCCGTCTCCGGGAGGAGTTCGCGGAACCGGTCTGCCGTGAGGGTGTGCGCGAGCCAGCGCCAGGCGTCGTCGGTACGGGCCCAGACGCCGACGTTCGCGTTCCCGCCCTTGTCGCCGCTGCGGGCGCCGGCGACGAGCCCGAGGGGTGCGCGGCGCACCGGCGAACCGGCCGGCAGGGGCGGGGGCAGCGGTGGTTCCTCGACGGGCCCGAGTACGAGGGTGTCCTGGGCGGGCATCACAGGGATCCGGCGCCCGTCGTGGAGGACCGCCACATGGTCCACCTCCCCATGGGGGACGTACACGTCCTCGAAGACCCCATAGGGAGCGCCCTTTCCGGGTGGCGCCAGCACATGGAACCCGGGGTAGCTGCCGAGGGCCAGTTCGATGGCGGATCCGCTGAGGGTGCGGCCCACGGCGTCCTGGTCGGGGTCCCGCACGACGAGCCGGAGCAGGGCGCTGGCGGTCTCCTCGGTGGGCGCGTCGGGGTGGTCGGTGCGGGCGAGTTCCCAGCGGACCTCGGCCGGGCGGGACTTGGCGGCCATGAGGACGCTCTCCAGTTGGGCCCGGACGAACGCGGCCTTCGCCTCGATGTCGAGCCCGGTCAGCACGAACACGACCTCGTTGCGGAAGCCGCCGAGCCGGTTGAGCCCGGCCTTGAGCGTGGGCGGCGGCGCCTCGCCGCGCACCCCGTCGATCCGTACCCGGTCGGGGCCCTCCTGGGTGAGCCGGACCGAGTCGAGGCGGGCGGTGACGTCGGGTCCGGCGTACCGGGCGCCGGACGTCTCGTACAGGAGCTGGGCGGTGACCGTGCCGGTGTCCACGACGCCGCCGGTGCCGTCGTGCTTGGTGATGACGCTCGTGCCGTCCTCGTGTAGTTCGGCGACCGGGAAACCGGGGTGGCGCAGCCGGGCCGGGTCGTGCTCGGCGAAGAAGGCGTAGTTGCCGCCGGTGGCCTGGGTGCCGCACTCCAGGACGTGCCCGGCGACGACGGCTCCCGCGAGGCGGTCGTACGCGTCCGGCGCCCAGCCGAAGTGGGCGACCGCGGGGCCGGTGACGAGTGCGGCGTCGGTCACCCGCCCGGTGACGACCACGTCGGCGCCCTCGCGCAGGCAGGCCGCGATGCCGCCGCCGCCGAGGTAGGCGTGCGCGGCGAGGCTCTCCGGGTGGCGGCCGGTGAGGTCGTCGCCCTCGACGTGGGCGACCCGGGCCGGGATGCCCAGGCGGCCGGCCAGGTCCCGTACGGCGGCGGCGAGTCCGGCCGGGTTGAGGCCACCCGCGTTCGCCACGATCCGCACGCCCCGCTCGTGGGCGAGTCCGAGGCACTCCTCCAGCTGCCGCAGGAAGGTGCGGGCGTAGCCGCCGGCCGGGTCCCTGAGCCGGTCGCGGCCGAGGATGAGCATGGTCAGCTCGGCGAGGTAGTCGCCGGTCAGGACGTCCAGCGGGCCGCCGGTGAGCATCTCGCGCATCGCGTCGAAGCGGTCGCCGTAGAAGCCGGAGGCGTTGCCGATCCGCAGGGGCCGGACCGCCGGGCCGGGCCCGGGGTTCGTCGTGCCGGTGGCTGTGCGGGGGCCGAGGTCGGCGGTCGCGCCGGGGGACGCACCGGGGGTCGGGCCGGAAGCCACGCCGGGGGTCGGGCCGGTGGGGCCGCTCGTGGTCGCGGACGGGGTCGGGCTGGTGGTCATGCCGTGGTCCCCTTCGGCGGGCGGCCCGTGCCGGGCGGGCCCGCGAAGGCCTGTGCGACGTCCAGCCAGCGGTCGGCGTCGGGGCCCTCCGCCCGTACGGCGAGGTCGGCGCGGTGGGCCCGCCGGGTGACGAGGACGCAGAAGTCGAGGGCGGGCCCGGTGACGCGCTGGTCGGCGTCCTCGGGCCCGTACGCCCACAGGTCGCCGGAGGGCCCGGTGAGTTCGATGCGGAACTCCTCCTCGGGCGCGGCGAGCCCATGCACCGCGAAGGCGAAGTTCCGAGCCCGTACCCCGATGCGCACCACATGCCGCAGCCGGTCCGTGGGTGGTCTCGTCACACCCAACGCGTCGGCCACGTCCTGCCCGTGGGCCCAGGTCTCCATGAGCCGGCCCGTGGCCATGGAGGCGACCGACATGGGCGGCCCGTACCAGGGGTAGCGCACTCCTGTGGGTGCCGCTCGCATGGCGGCTTCCAGGGCCTCGCGCCCTGCCCGCCACTCGGCGAGCAGCCGTGCCGGGGGCAGTGCGGCACCCTCCTCGGCCGCCTCGTCCACGAAACGGTCGGGCGAGGCCAGTGCCTTCTCGACCTCCTTCGCGAAGGCCTCCGCGTCGGTCAGGGCGAGCAGGGCGGACCGGTCCGTCCAGGCCAGATGCGCGATCTGGTGCGCGATGCTCCATCCCGGGGCGGGAGTGGCGAGCGCCCAGCGCCCTTCCTCCAACTCCCCCACTGTCAGGTCGAGTTGCTCGCTCTCCTGACGCAGATCATCGATCACCAATGAAGGCTCGGACACGATGCGCTCCCCTCGGGGCACGACGGTGTGCCCCGGAGCATGGCAGTACTCAAGAAAACAAGCAAGCGTGCTTGCATTGAATTCCCGGCTCGCGGCGGCGGCCCGTCACTCTGCCCTCACACCGTCCCGCGTGCCACCCCTCGCGCGCCGCGAAATTGGCACGCGCCGCGCGCGGCCGCCGAAGTACGGTCGGCCGATGGTGGATGACGAGGACGGTTATTTCGGAGAGCCCGTCGCGGCGACGTACGACGAGTCGTCGGCGGAGATGTTCGCGCCCGGAGCCGTGGATCCGGCGGTCGGGCTCCTGGCCGAGCTGGCCGGCGACGGCCGGGCCCTGGAACTGGGCATCGGCACCGGACGCATCGCCCTGCCGTTGTCGCGGCGCGGTGTCGCGGTGCACGGCATCGACATGTCGCGGGCGATGGTCGCCCGCCTGCGGGCCAAGCCGGGCGGTGACGCGGTCGGTGTGTCGATCGGCGACTTCGCGACGACGAAGGTGGACGGCGCCTTCTCCGTCGCGTATCTGGTCTTCAACACGATCAACAACCTGACGACGCAGGACGCCCAGGTGGCCTGCTTCCGCAATGCCGCCGAGCATCTCGAACCCGGCGGGACGTTCGTCGTCGAGGTCGGGGTGCCCGAACTGCGCAGGCTTCCGCACGGGCAGACCGTCGTGCCGTTCCACCGGAGCCCGACGCGCTGGTCGTTCGACGTGTACGACGTGGTGACGCAGGCGATGAGCTCGAACTACGTCGAGGTCGTGGACGGCCGCGGCTCCTACCGGTCGATCCCCTTCAGGTACGTGTGGCCGGCGGAACTGGACCTGATGGCCCGCCTGGCCGGACTGCGGCTGCGCGACCGGTGGGACAACTGGACGCGGGAACCCTTCACGAGCGAGAGCGGGCAGCATGTCTCGGTCTGGGAGAAACCCGCCGGTTGATCGCCTGATCGCTTGGTCGCGGATCGCCTGACCGCCTGACCCCTTGACGACTGACCGCCTGACCGCCTGACCGCCTGACCGCCTGACCGCCTGACCGCCTGACCGGGAGGTTGCCGGACGGGAGGTTGCCTGGCTAGGCGTCCAGGCTCTTGGCCTTTCCGCGTCCGATCTGCGTCCGTACCGCTCCCATGCTCGCGCCGATGACGAGTGCGATCGCCATGGCCTCCGTCATGGACAGCGCCTGGCTCAGCACCAGGAAGCCGGCGACCGAGGCGATGGCCGGTTCGAGGCTCATGAGGACGGCGAAGGTGGAGGCGGGGAGGCGACGCAGGGCGAGGAGTTCGAGCGTGTACGGGAGGACGGAGGAGAGGACGGCCACGGCGGCGCCGAGAGCGATCGTGGTCGGGTTCAGAAGCTTGTCGCCGGACTCGATGACGCCCAGCGGGAAGAAGACCACCGCCGCGACGGCCATCGCCAGCGCAAGGCCGTCGGCCTGCGGGAAGCGACGGCCCGTACGTGCGCTGAAGACGATGTACGCGGCCCACATGACACCTGCCGACAGGGCGAAGGCGACGCCGGCCGGGTCGAGCCCGTCGAAACCGCCGCCGCCACCCAGCAGGAAGACACCGCCGAGGGCGAGACCGGCCCATACGAGGTTGAGGGCGCGGCGGGAGGCGAGGACCGACAGGGCCAGCGGGCCGAGCACTTCGAGTGTGACGGCGGGGCCGAGCGGGATGCGGGCGACCGACTGGTAGAAGAGGCCGTTCATCGCGGCCATCGTGACGCCGAAGACGACGACGGTGCCCCAGTCCGCGCGCGAGTGTCCGCGCAGGCTGGGCCGGCAGATGACCATCAGCACGATCGCGGCGACCGCCAGGCGGAGGGTGACCACGCCGAGCGCCCCGGCCCGCGGCATGAGACTGACGGCGAGGGCGCCGCCGAACTGGACGGAGATCCCACCGGCGAGTACGAGGCCTACGGGGCCGAGGGCTCGCAGGCCGCGGGGGGCCGCGTCCGGCGCCCGGTCGGGTG
>NZ_JAHRIB010000063.1 GCF_019090165.1 Streptomyces sp. BV286 | reverse complement strand
CGCATGGCCTGCTTGGTCTCGACGTCGACGATCAGCTTGTCGAAGTCGGTGCGCTGCTCGACACGAGTCGCCTCGACCTTGTACGTGACCTTCAGCACGGGGCTGTAGATGGAGTCGACCGGGATACGGCCGATCTCCTGGCCGACCTGCTTGTTCTGCACGGCGGAGACGTAACCGCGACCGCGCTCGACGGTCAGCTCCATCTCCAGCTTGCCCTTGCCGTTGAGCGTGGCGAGGACGAGGTCGGGGTTGTGGACCTCGACACCGGCCGGGGGCGCGATGTCGGCGGCGGTGACCAG
>NZ_JAHRIB010000062.1 GCF_019090165.1 Streptomyces sp. BV286 | reverse complement strand
GCGGCGGCCTCACCGACCTCGGCGCCGCCTGGCAGGAGGCCTCGGCCGCCGCCCGCGCCGCCCTGGCCGAGCCCCGGCTGGGCCCTCTCGCGCACTGGTCGTCGATCGGCCCGTACCGCCTGCTGTCGACGTTGCCCCCGGCCGCCTCCCACGATCCGGCCGTACGGCCCCTGCTCGCCCCCGCCCACCGCGAACTCGCCCGTACCGCCGAGGTGTTCCTCGACTGCGCGGGCCAGGCCGGCCGCACCGCCGCCGAGCTGGGCATCCACCGCCAGACCCTCTACTACCGCCTGTCCCGCGTCGAACAGCTCACCGGCCTCGACCTGGACGACGGCGAGGCCCGCCTGCTCCTGCACATGGCGCTCAAGGCACAGCGCCTCTGATCCGGCCTCCCGGCGGCCGCCCTCGGGGCCCCCGGCCCCCGGCGTGGGCCCCGGGTGATCGGGATCCGGACACCAGTACTGAAAACGATTGTCATCGTGCTACGGTCGGCCGCACGCCTTCATTGACCATCCCTTTACCCGGAGTGCTCCGTGCGCCTGCCCGCCCGCCTTCTCCCCCCGACCGCGCTGGCCACGGTGTCCGCGGTGCTGCTCACCGGCTGCTTCTCGCAATCCGCGTCGGACGACTCGGCGGGCGGCGACGGCAAGCGCGTACGCGTCGCGATGATGCTCCCGCCGCGTTCCGGTCTCTCGCCGCTGTCCGACGACGCGTTCAAGCTCTCGCGCTGGTCGACCGCCGAGACCCTGGTGACGCTCGACGAGGACGGCGACGCGGAGGCGTCCCTGGCCACCAAGTGGCAGCAGAGCGGCCGCACCTGGACCTTCGGCATACGCAAGGGCGTGTCCTTCCACGACGGTACGAAGCTCACCGCCGAGGCCGTCGTCCGCTCGCTCACGAAGGCCGCGACCGCCTCTCCCAAGCCCCGCATCCTCGACGGCGTGGACCTGACCGTGAAGGCCGACGGTGACTCCGTCGCCGTCACCACCGCCACCGAGGACCCGCTGGTCCCGCAGCGGCTGAGCTCCCCGCAGCTGTCGGTCCTGGCGGCGAAGGCGTACCGGGGGAAGACCGTCGACCCGGTCGGCGCGGGCACCGGCCCCTTCGAGCTGACGAAGGTGAACGGCACCTCGTCCGCGACCCTCGACCGCTACGACGGCTACTGGGGCGAGAAGGCCAAGTCCCCCGGAATCGACGTGCGGTTCGTGCCCGACGGCACCGCCCGCGCGGCCACCCTGCGCAGCGGCGAGGCCGACATCGCCGAGGCCGTCCCGGTGTCGCAGGCCGCGCTGCTCGACAAGGACCTGGTCACCGAGGTCCCGATGCCGCGCACCAACACCCTCTATCTGAACACCCGGAAGGGCCCCTTCGAGGACGCCGCCCTGAGGGCCGCCGCCCGCGAGGCCATCGACGCCGAGTCGATCGTCGAGGGCGTGTACGAGGGCAGGGCCGACGTCGCGAAGGGCCTGCTGGGCCCGGCCCTCCCCTGGGCCGCCGACCTGCGCGAGCCGGTGTCGCGCGCCACGCCCGGAGACCCGGCCGGGAAGACCATCACGATCGGAACGTTCACCGACCGCGCCGAGCTGCCCGAGGTGGCCCAGACGCTGCAGCAGCAGCTCCAGAAGGCCGGGTTCAAGGTCGAGCTGGAGGTGCGTGAGTACGCGAACATCGAGTCCGACGCGCTGGCGGGCGAGTTCGACGCGTTCATCCTCTCCCGGGCGACCGTCCTCGACTCGGGCGACCCCGCCGCGTACCTCTACAGCGACTTCGGGTCGAAGGGGTCCTTCAACATCTCCCAGCTGTCGGACAAGGCGGTCGACGCGGCGCTGGAGAAGGCCGCCGGGACGAAGGCCGGTGACGCCCGCCGCAAGGCCGTCATGGACGCGGAGGCCGCGGTGCTGGGCACCGACGCCGCGATCCCGATGCTGCACGAGCGGGTGATCCAGGGCGACGCGGCCGGTGTCGTGGACGTCGAGCACGACCCGCGCGAGCGAGCGCTGATCACCGCGGCCACCTACGTCAAGTGACCGCCGTGGCACGCCTGTTCACTCCGGGCAGCCGGGCCGCCCTGACCCGGCTCGGCTGCCTCGCCGCGGTCCTCACCACCGTGGGACTGCTCCCCTGGCTCTCGGGCCGTGATCCCGCGCTCACCGTCCTGCGCGCCCGCTCGGCCGAGCAGGAGGGCACACCGGAGGCGCTGGCCGCCATCCGCCGCGATCTCGGGCTGGACGCGGGCCCCCTCGCCCTGCTGGGGGACTGGCTCTCGGGGCTGCCCCGCGGCGACTTCGGCACGTCCTGGGTCTCGGGCACCGACGTCCTGCCGTCGGTCGTCTCCGGGCTCCAGGTGTCGCTCGCGCTGATGGGCGCGGCCCTCACGGTCGCGGTCCTGGTGACCTGCGCACTGGTGGCTCCCGTCCTCGTACGGGGCCGGGGGTCGGCCGGCGCGTTCGCCGCGATGCTCGCCGCCCTGCCCGAATTCCTGCTGGCCACCGTCGCGTTGCTGGTGTGCGGGGTGTGGCTGGGCCTGCTGCCGACCTCCGGCTGGCAGGGTCCGCGGTACATGGTGCTGCCCGCCCTCGCGCTCGGCATCCCCGCCGGTGGACTGCTCGGCCGCCTGGTCGCCGACGCGCTGCCCGCCGTCCTGGACGAGCGGTGGGTGGAACTGTGGCGGGGCGCCGGAGTGAGTCGGGCCCGCGTCTCGGCCGCGGCCCTGCGCCGCGTACTGCCGCCGCTGGTACCGCAGTTCGCGATGGTCACCGTCGGCCTGACCGGCGGAGCCGTCGCCGTGGAGACGGTGTTCGCGGTGCCGGGCATCGGACGTACGGCACTCGGGGCGGCCAAGTCGCAGGACCTGCCGCTGCTCCAGGGATCGGTGCTGGCCCTGCTCGCGCTCGGCCTCGTCACGGGCGCGGCGGCGGCCCTCGTACGGCGCCGGCTGCTGGGCCCGGCCCTGCGTGACGCGGGGCTGACGCTGCCCGCCGCCCGCCCGGTGCGCGCGCACCCGGCCGTTCCGGCGGCGCTCGGAGTCGTACTGCTGACCTGCGTCGGCTGGGGCCTGCTGCGCGATCCGTACACGGTGGACACGACCGCACGCCTGCGGGCCCCGTCCTGGGCGAACCCGCTCGGCACGGACGGGCTCGGCCGGGACGTGCTGGCCAGGCTCGGGCACGGCGCCGCGTCGACGGTCGGCACGGCGGTCGCGGTGTGCCTGGTCAGCCTGCTGCTCGCCCTGGCCCTGGGCTTCCTGCCGAGCCTGTCCGCCGGCGCCTCGGACATCGCCAACGCGCTGCCGCCGGTGATCGTCGGCATCCTGGTCGCCGCGGCGGCGGGCCCCGGCACGGGAGGCGCCGCGCTGGCCGTCGCCCTGATCTCGTGGCCCCCGCTGGCGGCGCACGCGGCGGCGCTGGTGCAGGAGGTCCGCGCGTCCACGTTCCTGCTGGCCCAACGGGCCATCGGGGCAAGCCCGTCGTGGATCCTCACCCGTCACGTACTTCCCTCGGTGGCGGGCCCGGTGACCCGCCACGCCCTCCTGCGCCTCCCGGGCATCGCCCTGGCCCTCGCCTCCCTCGGTTTCCTCGGCCTCGGCGCCCAGCCGCCGGCCCCGGAGTGGGGCCTCCTCCTGGACGAGTCCCGCGCCTATGTGGAACGCGCTCCCTGGGCGGCCCTGGCACCGGCGGTGGCGCTGGCTTTGCTGGCGGGCCTCGCGGTGTCGTCGGCGTCGTACGCGCAGGGCGGGGCCGGGTCCGGCGGCACGAGGTCCGGCAGGTCCAGGTCCGCCGGGTCCAGGTCCGCCGGGGGCGGATCAGCCCCGACGGCCCGCGGCATCCGCCACGCCCTCCCCCTGCCCGCCCTCCGCCCACGCAAGGAACCAGTCCGGTGACCCCGACCCCCGAACCTCTTCTCTCCGTGCGGGACCTGCGCGTCTCCTTCGGCCCGGTCGAAGCCGTGCGGGGCCTCTCCTTCGACGTGCGCGAAGGCGAAGTCCTCGCCGTGGTGGGCGAGTCGGGCGCGGGCAAGTCCCTGACGGCCCGCGCGCTGCTCGGCATGCCGCCACGGGAGGCCGCGGTGACGGGCAGCGTGCGGACGGGTCCGTACGAGCTGGTGGGCGCCCCTCGTTCCGTACGGGCCGCCCTCTGGGGCCGCCGGCTCGCCCTGGTCCCGCAGGACGCCCTCTCGGCGCTCTCCCCCGTGCACCCCGTCGCCGACCAACTCGCCGCGGCCGTACGATCGGTGGACCGCGTCTCCCGCAAGGCGGCACGGGCCAGGGCGGTGTCCGCACTGGAGGAGGTCGGTATCGCGGCGGCCCAAGCACGGTCCTACCCGCACGAGTTCTCGGGCGGTATGCGCCAACGGGCCGTCATCGCGATGGCGATGCTCCACTCCCCCGCCCTCGTGGTCGCCGACGAACCGACCACCGCCCAGGACCCGCAGACCCAGCGGCAGGTCCTCGGCCTGCTCGCCGACCGCACGGAGGCCGCGGGCGCCGCTCTCGTCCTGGTCACCCACGACCTGGCGACGGTACGGGAGCACGCCGACCGGATGCTGGTGATGTACGCGGGCCGCCTCGCCGAGGAGGGCCCTGTGGACAGGGTGTTCGCCCGCCCCCGGGCGCCGTACACCGCCGGCCTGCTGTCGTCGTCGCTCCCGCGGGAGTACGCGGAGGAACCTTCCCGGCCCGGGGACCGCCTTCACCGGCGGGAACGCAGACTCCCCTCGATCCCCGGTACCCCGCCCGACCCCGCCGACCTGCCGCCGGGCTGCGCCTTCGCCCCCCGCTGCCCCCTCGCGGAGGCGCCCCGCTGCCACACGGAGAGCCCCGAGCCCCAGACGCACGACGGCCACTCGGTCGCCTGCCACCGCTGGCGCGAACTCCCCGCCGAGCCGGCCGACCTGTTCCTGGAGTCCGCGTGAACCCCGAGTCCCCCGCCGGCCCCGCCACCCCCGCGACGTCCGCGAGTCCGCTCCTCGACGTACGGGACCTCGTCGTCCGCCACGGCCCCCGCATCGCCGTCGACCACGTGTCCTTCGACATCGCCCCCGGCGAGACCCTCGGCCTCGTCGGCCCCTCGGGCTGCGGCAAGTCGTCGACGGCCATGGCCGTGCTGCAGCTCCGCCGCCCCGACGCGGGCGAGGTCTGGTTCGACGGACAGGAGCTGACCTCGCTCGACGAACGGCGGCTGCGGCCGCTGCGACCGGCGATGCAGCCCGTGTTCCAGGACCCGTACGGCTCGCTCGGCCCCCGGCACCGCATCCGGGACGCGATAGCGGAACCCTTGCGCGTACAGGGGAGATGGGACCGGACGACCGGACCGGACCGCGTGGCCGAGCTGCTGGAGCAGGTCGGTCTCGACGCCTCCCACGGCGACCGGCGTCCGCACGAGCTGTCCGGCGGGCAGTGCCAACGCGCCGGTGTCGCGCGCGCGTTGGCCTGCGAGCCGAAACTGCTGGTCCTCGACGAACCGGTCTCCGCGCTCGACCCGTCCCTGCGCGCGGGCGTCCTCAACCTGCTGGCGGAACTGCAGGAACGCCTCGGGCTGGGCTATCTGTTCATCTGCCACGACATGGCGCTCGTACGCCACTTCTGCGACCGCGTCGCAGAGATGCGCGAGGGCCGGATCGTCAGGACGACTCCACCGCTGCTTCCCTCGCCGGCTCTTCCGCCGGCTGCCGCACCCTCCCCGGCGGCGTCGTCCCGCCCGTCGCCCCGATGACCCGCCGCAGCCCTTCGGTGAGTTCGTCCGCTCCGGTCGCGGTCTCGGGGTCGAAGGTCCACTGCGCGATGAGCCCCATCATCAGCGTCATGTAGAACTTGCCCAGCGTGTCGACGTCCTCTTCGGGCACGTCCTCCTCCAGGCCGCCCATCAGCATCGGGATGATGCCGCGGGCCCCTTCGCGCTGGGCCTTCGCCAGGTGGTCGCGCACCCCGGGCAGCTTGTCGCCCATGGCGACGATCTCCATGCTGAGATGCCACGGCGAGCCGGGCGTGCGCATGGTCCCGATGATGTTCGCCCAGACCTCGTGGAACCTCTCCAGCGAACCCGGCTCCGTACCGGCTGCGACCTGCCCTCCCGCGTCGAAGGCGTCGGAGAGCCCTTCGACGATGGAGATGTACGCCTCCGCGAGCAGCGCGTCCTTCGACCCGTAGTGGTAGCCGATCGACGCCAGGTTCGTCCGCGACTCCTTGACGATGTCGCGCGCCGTCGTCCGCGCGAAGCCCTTCTCCAGCAGGCAGCGCTTGGCGCCTTCGAGCAGATCATCACGGTGTCCCATGCCGGTCAGCGTACCTCCGCGACAGACAAACGTCCCAGACTGATGTCTTATACGCACGAATTAAACGCACGTACAAGACAAGCGTTTGCGACGCTCGTACAGTCCTCGACATTACGTCGTCTCCGGCGGCTTCGTGCTCGCCGCCTGCGGTTACGGGATGCTCACCGCGGCCGGTACGGACTCGATGTGGCTGGTGCTCGGCGGGGCCGGCGTCATCGCCTCCGGAATCGTCACCGTGATGTCCCAGATGATGGACCTGGCGCTGGGCACCGTCGCGGCGGAGAAGGCGGGCACCGCGTCCTCGGTCCTGGAGACCGGCGCGGAGTTCGGCGGCGCGCTGGGAATGGCGCTGCTGGGGTCGATCGGCACGGCGGTGTACCGCCACGAGGTGCCGGACTCGGCGCACGAGACGCTCGGGGCGGCTCTCGCGGAGGCGGCACGCATGCCCTCGCGGGCGGGCGACGCGCTGACCACCGCGGCGCGGGAGGCGTTCACGAGCGGGATGCAGGCGGCGGCGATCACGGGAGCGCTGCTTCTGCTCGGCGCGGCGGTCCGGGCAACGGTGAGCCTGCGCCAGGTACACATCCGCGAACCGAAGCCCACCGAACAGACCGAGGTCTGCGTCTGACCCTCACTGCGCAGTTCCCCGCGCCCCCGGATGGGGGCGCGGGCAACGACGCACTCTTCCAGGGGCGCGAGGAACGGCGCACCTTTCAGGGGCGCGGGGAACTGCGCGACCAGCCCCCACGCACCCGCAGACGAACAACTCAGCCCGTCCGGCGCCTGAGGACAAGCGCACAGCGCGACGCGGGGGCCTGGGGGCGCAGCCCCCAGCAGGTCCGGACAGCCTCAGACCAGGTTGACCGAACGAGCCTGCGTGGCCCCGATCTCCTCCGCCAACTCCGTCAGCACCGGCTGCGGCACCGTGTCGTCCACGGTCAGCACGGCAAGCGCCTCGCCGCCCACGTCCGCACGCGCGACCTGCATACCGGCGATGTTGATGCCCGCCTCGCCGAGGATCCGGCCGAGGGTGCCGACGACACCGGGACGGTCGGCGTAGTTGAGGACGACCATGTGGTCGGCGAGCGCCAGATCCACGTCGTACTCGCCGACGGCGACGATCTTCTGGTGGTGCTTGGGCCCGGCGAGCGTGCCGGAGACCGAGACCTCCTGGCCGTCACCGAGGGTGCCGCGCACGGTGACCACGTTCCGGTGGTCCGAGGACTCCGAGCTCGTGGTCAGCCGTACCTCGACGCCACGCTCCTGCGCGAACAGCGGAGCGTTCACGTAGCTGACGGTCTCGTCGACGACGTCCTCGAACACACCCTTCAGGGCGCTGAGTTCGAGCACCTTGACGTCGTGCTGGGTGATCTCGCCGTACACCTCGACGTCGAGGCGGACCGCGACCTCGCCCGCGAGCGCGGTGAAGATGCGGCCGAGCTTCTCGGCGAGCGGCAGGCCCGGCTTGACGTCCTCGGCGATCACGCCGCCCTGGACGTTCACCGCGTCCGGGACCAGCTCACCGGCGAGCGCGAGGCGCACCGAGCGGGCGACGGAGATACCGGCCTTCTCCTGCGCCTCGTCCGTGGAGGCACCGAGGTGCGGGGTGCAGACGACCTCGTCGAGCTCGAAGAGCGGGGAGTCCGTGCAGGGCTCCTTCGCGTACACGTCGAGACCGGCGCCGGCGACTCGGCCCTCCTTGAGCGCGGAGTACAGCGCGGCCTCGTCGACGATCCCGCCGCGCGCGGCGTTGACGATCCGCACCGACGGCTTGACCTTGTGCAGCGCCTCGTCGCCGATGAGACCGACGGTCTCGGGCGTCTTCGGCAGGTGGACGGTGATGAAGTCGGAGACCTCGAGCAGCTCGTCCAGCGAGAGGACCTTGACGCCCATCTGCGCGGCCCGCGCGGGCTGTACGTAGGGGTCGTAGGCGACGACCTTCATGCCGAAGGCCGACATGCGCTGGGCGACGAGCGCGCCGATACGGCCGAGGCCCACGACACCGAGGGTCTTCTCCGCGAGCTCGACACCCGTGTACTTGCTGCGCTTCCACTCGCCGTTCTTCAGGGCGGTGTTGGCCTGAGGGATGTGGCGCGCGGTGGCGAGCAGAAGACCGCAGGCCAGCTCGGCGGCGGTCACGATGTTCGAGGTGGGGGCGTTGACGACCATCACGCCGGCCTTGGTGGCGGCGGAGACGTCGACGTTGTCCAGGCCGACGCCGGCTCGTGCGACGACCTTCAGCTTCTTCGCGGCGGCGATGGCCTCCGCGTCGACCTTGGTGGCGGAGCGGATCAGGATCGCGTCGACATCGGCGATGGCGGGCAGCAGCTCGGCCCGGTCACCTCCGTTGGCGTGCCGGATCTCGAAGTCCGGGCCCAGGGCGTCGACGGTCGCGGGCGACAGCTCTTCAGCGATGAGTACGACAGGTTTCGAGCTCACGTGAGTCCTCACAGGTCCATTGCGGACGGCCGTCCCGACGGCCGCAGGCGGTGGAGGGAGCGGCGCCGGGAAGTCGCGGGAACGCACCCGCTCTTTCCTCGGTGTCGCGGTTGCCGCGTGTTAGACGCACGACGCTGTGGGCCCGACGCGTATGTAGTGGAGCAGTCTAGTGGTGGCACGCCGTGTTCACGCGCCTCCGCAGAAGGATCACCCGCACGTGCACAGACGAGCGTGCCCGGTCCGGCCCCTCCGGCTTTGAGGAGCGGGGTCCGGGGCAGCGCCCCGTGACAGCACCTCGGGCGGGCGGTCACGGCCGTGGTACCGGGCAGCCCCGGCACCACGGCCGAACCGACGGAGTCACTCGTCGTCGTTGACCCACGACATGAGCTTGCGCAGCTCCTTGCCGGTGGTCTCCAGGAGGTGGTTCTCGTCCTGGGTCTTGTACTCGTTGTACTTCTTCAGACCGCCGTGGTACTCGTCCATCCAGGCCTGGGCGAACGTGCCGTCCTGGATCTCGGCGAGGACCTTCTTCATCTCGGCCTTGGTGGCGTCCGTGATGATCCGCGGGCCGGTGACGTAGTCGCCCCACTCGGCGGTCTCCGAGATCGACCAGCGCATCTTCTCCAGGCCGCCCTCGTACATGAGGTCGACGATGAGCTTCAGCTCGTGGAGGCACTCGAAGTAGGCGATCTCCGGCTGGTAGCCCGCCTCGGTCAGCGTCTCGAAGCCCGCCTTGACGAGCGCGGCCGTACCACCGCAGAGGACGGCCTGCTCACCGAACAGGTCGGTCTCGGTCTCCTCGGTGAAGGTCGTCTTGATGACGCCGGCACGGGTGCCGCCGATGCCCTTCGCGTACGAGAGGGCGAGCGCGAAGCCGTTGCCGGTCGCGTCCTGCTCGACGGCCGCGATGCACGGAACGCCGCGGCCCTCCTCGTACTGGCGGCGGACGAGGTGGCCCGGGCCCTTGGGGGCGACCATGCAGACGTCGACGCCGGCCGGGGGCTTGATGAAGCCGAAGCGGATGTTCAGGCCGTGGCCGAAGAACAGCGCGTCGCCGTCGGCGAGGTTGTCCTTGACGGACTCCTCGTAGACCTGGGCCTGGATCGGGTCCGGGACCAGGATCATGATGACGTCGGCCTCGGCGGCGGCCTCGGACGGGGTCACCACGCGCAGGCCCTGCTCCTCGGCCTTCGCCTTGGACTTGGAGCCCTCGTGCAGACCGACCCGGACGTCGACACCCGAGTCACGGAGCGACAGCGCGTGGGCGTGGCCCTGGCTGCCGTAACCGATGACCGCGACCTTGCGGCCCTGGATGATGGACAGGTCGGCGTCAGCGTCGTAGAACAGCTCGGCCACTTTGGGTTCTCTCCTTGGAGTGCAGGTGTTGCGTCCCACCGTATGCCGGTGGGGTGAGGGGAAGTTCCGGGGTCTCGGCATACGGGCGGCCGACTACGGCCGACCGCCCGCTTCCGGTCGTGCGTGAATCCTGTTACGGGGCCTACGCGGACCGGTCCAGCGCACGCAGCGACCGGTCGGTGATCGAGCGGGCGCCGCGGCCGATGGCGATCGTGCCGGACTGGACGAGCTCCTTGATGCCGAACGGCTCCAGCATCTTGAGCATGGCCTCCAGCTTGTCGCTGCCGCCGGTGGCCTCGATGGTGACGGCCTCCGGGGAGACGTCGACCGTCTTGGCGCGGAACAGCTGGACGATCTCGACGATCTGCGAGCGCGTCTCGTTGTCGGCGCGCACCTTCACCAGGACGAGTTCGCGCTGAACGGCCGCCGCGGGCTCCAGTTCGACGATCTTCAGGACGTTGACGAGTTTGTTGAGCTGCTTCGTGACCTGTTCGAGTGGCAGTGCCTCGATCACGTTGACCACGATCGTGATGCGGGAGATGTCGGGGTGCTCGGTGACACCGACCGCCAGCGAGTCGATGTTGAAGCCGCGGCGGGAGAACAGCGCGGTGATCCGGGCGAGGACACCGGGCTTGTTCTCCACCAGGACGGAGAGCGTGTGCTTGGACATGGGTCTGCTTCCTTTACCTACGGCTCTCAGTCGTCTTCGTTGTCGCCGAAGTCGGGGCGGACGTCCCGGGCGGCCATGATCTCGTCGTTCGAGGTGCCGGCGGCGACCATCGGCCACACCATGGCGTCCTCGTGGACGATGAAGTCGATCACGACGGGCCGGTCGTTGATCGAGTTCGCCTCTTCGATGACCTTGTCGAGGTCGTCCGGCGACTCGCAGCGGATCGCGTAGCAGCCCATGGCCTCCGACAGCTTCACGAAGTCGGGGACGCGGGTGCCGGCGCTCGGCTGCTTGCCGTCCGCGGCCGGCCCGGAGTGCAGCACGGTGTTGGAGTAGCGCTGGTTGTAGAAGAGGGTCTGCCACTGGCGGACCATCCCGAGGGCGCCGTTGTTGATGATGGCGACCTTGATCGGGATGTTGTTCAGGGCGCAGGTGGTGAGCTCCTGATTGGTCATCTGGAAGCAGCCGTCGCCGTCGATCGCCCAGACCGTGCGGTCCGGGGCTCCGGCCTTGGCACCCATCGCGGCCGGCACCGCGTAGCCCATCGTCCCGGCGCCGCCGGAGTTCAGCCAGGTCGAGGGCTGCTCGTACTGGATGTAGTGCGCGGCCCACATCTGGTGCTGGCCGACGCCCGCGGCGAAGATCGTGCCCTCCGGCGCCAGCTGCCCGATGCGCTCGATGACCTGCTGGGGCGAGAGCGAGCCGTCCTCGGGCTGCTCGTAGCCGAGCGGGTAGCTCTCCCGCCAGCGGCCGAGGTCCTTCCACCATGCGGTGTAGTCCCCCTGCTGCCCCTCGTTGTGCTCCTTCTGCACGGCCTGGATCAGGTCGGCGATGACCTCGCGGGCGTCCCCGACGATCGGCACGTCGGCGGCGCGGTTCTTGCCGATCTCCGCGGGGTCGATGTCGGCGTGGACGATCTTGGCGTACGGGGCGAAGCTGTCCAGCTTGCCGGTGACGCGGTCGTCGAAGCGGGCTCCGAGGGCGACGATCAGGTCGGCCTTCTGCAGCGCGGTGACGGCGGTGACCGCACCGTGCATGCCCGGCATTCCCACGTGCAGCGGGTGGCTGTCGGGGAATGCGCCGAGCGCCATCAGGGTGGTGGTGACGGGCGCTCCGGTGAGTTCTGCGAGGACCTTCAGCTCGGCGGTGGCTCCGGCCTTCATGACACCGCCGCCGACGTAGAGGACGGGCCTCTTGGCCTGGGTGATCAGCCGGGCCGCCTCGCGGATCTGCTTGGCGTGCGGCTTGGTCACCGGGCGGTAGCCGGGCAGGTCCGTGGCCGGCGGCCAGCTGAAGGTGGTCTTCGCCTGGAGGATGTCCTTGGGGATGTCGACCAGGACCGGGCCGGGGCGGCCGGTGGAGGCGATGTGGAACGCCTCCGCGATCGCCCGGGGGATGTCCTCCGCCTTGGTGACCAGGTAGCTGTGCTTGGTGATCGGCATGGTGATGCCGACGATGTCCGCCTCCTGGAAGGCGTCCGTGCCGATCGCCTTCGACGCGACCTGCCCGGTGATCGCGACCAGCGGCACGGAGTCCATGTGCGCGTCCGCGATCGGGGTGACCAGGTTCGTGGCGCCCGGCCCGGACGTCGCCATGCACACCCCGACCTTGCCGGTGGCCTGCGCGTATCCGGTGGCCGCGTGGCCTGCGCCCTGCTCGTGGCGGACCAGCACGTGCCGCACCCGCTTGGAGTCCATCAGCGGGTCGTAGGCCGGGAGGATGGTGCCGCCGGGAATGCCGAATACCGTCTCGGCCCCGACCTCCTCGAGAGAACGGATGAGGGACTGCGCTCCCGTCACCTGCTCGGGTGCGGAGTGCTGTCCTCCGGAACGGGGCCGCGGCTGCGGGTGGTGGGCCCCGGTGGCCTGCTCGGTCATCGGCATTCTCTTCTCGATGCTGAGGGTTTTTGCATGTTTTGTGCGGTGTGCGGTTCCTGATCGACTGTCACCTGTGCAACAAAAAACCCCTCGTGCCGTGAGGCAGGCGAGGGGAGCGCGTCGGGTGCGGTCGCTGGGAGTTCCGGGTCATCGATCCGGTGCGTCCCAGCTCAGCCGACGCGCTTTCCAAGTACGAGAATTCGGGTGCGCATGGCACAGACCCTCCCCCCGGCACGCAGTGCGTGTCAAGTGGGTGGGACGGGAGTCTCATTATGTGAACGGAGCGCGGTGCCGGTTCCGTAGCCGCCCGAGGCCGCCCCGGCCGCGTACACGTTCGCACTCCCACCTGCGTAGATGCCGCTTGCGCCACCTCCCACGAAGACGGGCTCGACGGGGCCGTGGGGCATGGGGTAGGCGCCCCCCGCGAGGGCCCGGCGCAGTCGGTACTCGTCCAGCGGTCCGGAGAAGGCGACACCCTGTCCGTGGGTGCAGCCCATCGAGCGCAGGGCGATCACCTGCTCGGGCAGATCCACGCCGTCGGCCACGGACTGCAGCCCCAGTTCGTTGGCGATGCGCAGCAGCCCGCTGGTGATCTTGTGGAGCCGGGCCGACTCGACGACACCCTCGACCAGACCGCGGTCGAGCTTCAGTATGTCCACGGGCAGGCGGCGCAGCGCGGTGATCGTGGCGTAGCCGCTGCCGAAGCCGTCCAGGGCGATCCGGACGCCGAGACGCCTGAGCGTGTTCAGCCGGCGCTCCAGCTCGTCCAGGGAGATCTTGGGGTCGGTTTCGGCCAGTTCCACGATCAGTGCGCCGGAGGGCAGGCCGTGCCGGGTCAGCAGGGCCTCGACCGAGCTGAGGGGCATGGAGCGGTCGAGGAGCCGGCGGGCGGTCATCCGGACGGCGATGGGCACGGCGAGCCCGGTGGCGGCGCGCTCGGCGGCCTGCTCGACGGCCTCCTCCAGCATCCAGCGGCCGAGCTCGGCGGTGCGCTCGCTGTCCTCGGCGACGCGCAGGAACTCCGCGGGGGTGAACAGCACACCCTGGGCGGAGCGCCAGCGCGCCTGTGCTGCCACCGCCGTGATCCGGCCGGTGTCCAGGGAGACCACGGGCTGGTGCAGCAGGGCGAACTCGCCGTCGTGCAGGGCGGCGCGCAGCCGGGTGGCCAGCTCCGCCTTCCGTACGACGTCCTGCTGCATCTGCGGCGCGTACAGCTCGACGCGGCCCTTGCCCGCCGCCTTCGCCCGGTACATCGCCAGGTCCGCGTTGCGCAGCAGCTCACCGGCTCCCAGGCCCGGCTCGGAGAAGGCCACACCGATGGAGGCGGCGACCCGGACATCGTTGCCGTCGATGAGGTACGGCTGCGAGAGGGTCTTGCGGAGGCGGTCGGCCAGCTCGAAGATGTGGCGCTCGCGCGCGGTGCGGTCGCGGGTGCCGTCGCCGACGATCAGGGCCGCGAACTCGTCGCCGCCGAGCCGGGAGGCGGTGTCCCCGTACCGGACGGCGTCCTGGAGCCTGCGGGCGGCCTGTACGAGGAGCTCGTCACCGGCCTGGTGCCCGATCGTGTCGTTGACCGCCTTGAATCCGTCGAGGTCGATGAAGAGCACGGCGGTGCCGTGGTCGGAGGAGCGGCGGCCGGACAGCGCCTGTCCGACGCGCTGGGTGAACAGGGCGCGGTTGGGCAGGTCGGTGAGCGGGTCGTGCTCGGCGTTGTGCTGCAGCTGGGCCTGGAGGCGCACCCGCTCGGTGACGTCACGGCTGTTGAAGATGAGGCCGCCGTGGTGGCGGTTGACGGTCGACTCGACGTTGAGCCAGCCTCCTTCACCGGACCGGAAACGGCACTCGATGCGGGTGGTGGGCTCCTCGGCGGGGTCGGCGGCGAGGAAGCGGCGCACCTCGTGCACCACGCAGCCCAGGTCCTCCGGGTGGATGAGCGAGGCCAGTTCGGAGCCGACCAGGTCCTCGGCGGGCCGTCCGTAGACCCCGGCCGCGGCCGGGCTGACGTACCGGAGGATGCCGTTCGGGGCGGCGATCATGATGACGTCGCTGGAGCCCTGCACCAGGGAGCGGAAGTGGTTCTCCTTCTGGGCCAGCTCCTGGGTGAGGGTGATGTTGTCGATGAGCATGATGCCCTGGCGCACGACGAGGGCGAGCACGACCGTGCCGCCGGTGACGAGCACGACGCGGTCGACGCTGCGGCCGTTGAGCACGTTGTAGAGAATCCCCAGCGTGCAGACCGCTGCGGCCAGGTAGGGAGTGAGTGCCGCCAGCGAACTGGTGATGGGCCTGCTGGCCGGATACCGACTGTGACCTCCTTCCTGGAGGGGCACGAGTGCCGGTTCTCCCTGCCGGGGCCCGGGCACGTAGCCGTACACCACGCGCGTGTGCCCCTCTTCTTCCGTGGGTCCGTTCCGGTGCCCCACCCAGGGGGCGTAGGCGAGCAGCAGCGATCCGGCGAACCAGCCGGCGTCGAGCAACTGCCCCGAGCGGTAGTCGTTGTGCAGCAGTGGCGAGGTGAACAGTGCGTCGCACATCACGGTCAGGGCCAGCGCCCCGATCGCGGTGTTCACCGCGGAGCGGTTCACCGCCGAGCGCCTGAAGTGCAGTGCGAGCACCATGCTCACGAGGGCGATGTCCAGCAGCGGGTACGCGAGCGACAGTGCGGTGTGGGGCACGCTCGGCCCCTCCGCCTTGGCCGCCTGGGCGAGCGCGAGGCTCCAGGAGAGCGTGAGCAGCGAGCCGCCGATCAGCCAGGCGTCGAGGGCCAGACAGACCCACCCGGCCTTGCTCACCGGCCGTTTGGCGAGGACGAGCAGTCCCACGATGGCCGGCGGTGCGAAGCACAGGAAGAACAGGTCGGCGTAGCTCGGGCTGGGCACCGGGCGGTCCAGGACGACCTCGTACCAGCCCCAGACGAGGTTGCCGGCCGCGGCCATCGCGGAGGAGAGCGAGAAGAGAAGCCAGGCGGGTCGAAAGCGGCTGCGGCGGGCACGGGCGCACAGGAAGCAGGAGACGGCCGCCGCGGAGGCCGCCGCGCTCAGTCCGAAGTCGCCCATGATCAGAGCGAGTCGGTGCGAGCCCCAGCCGAGCGCGGAACCGACCGCGTATCCCGCGCACATCAGGGCGAGCACGAGCTGCGGGACCGTGCCGGGTCCGCCTCCGGTGGCCGGGCGACGGGCCGGCAACGCCACCGGGGAGCTCACTGTGCTTCTCCGGTCCGCCCCGCCCCCGAGTCCCTCTGGTCCCGGCGGGCCGGATGCGCGTGCCTCCTGCGACCGCTCGGCCTTCGATGGTGATGGCCGCTGTGGCCTCGTCTGCGCGCGGGTGGACACCAGGGTCGCCGTCGGCGGCCCCGCCGCGTCGGATCGTTGGTCCATAGGCCGTGCATCGCCCGTCGCCCCCCTCGCTGTTGCTGTCTCTCGATCCCCGGCGCCGAATGATGCGCGGCGCAGCCCCTGTCGGGACGATACACCAGTCTCGTCACTCAGGGACATAGTTCCTCTACGCTCCGTGACGATCAGCGGGGTTGCGGACACGGCGCGCATTCGAGGGACTGCGGAGGGTGCCCGTACGGGTTCCCGCCCGGCAGCTGCCGGGAGAGGGGAGGACTACGAGCCCGTCGTAAGGACCACGTTCCGCAGGGGCTCCCGGTTCACGAAACGGTTCAACTGGTCCACGAGGAGCCGCTGGGCGCGCGGGAAGAACGCCGAGGTCGGGCCGCCGACGTGCGGGCTGATGAGTACGCCGGGCGCGTGCCACAGGGGGTGCCCCGGAGGCAGTGGTTCGGGGTCGGTGACGTCCAGGGCCGCCCGGAGCCGGCCGCTCTCCAGCTCGGCGAGGAGCGCCTTGGTGTCGACGACACCACCGCGGGCCACGTTCACGAGGAGTGCCCCGTCCTTCATACGGGCCAGGAAATCGGCGCCCGCCAGGCCTTTCGTCTGCTCGGTGAGGGGCGTGATGAGCACCACCACATCGGCTTCCGGGAGGAGTTCGGGCAGTGCGGCGATCGGATGCACAGGGCCGCGCGCCGTCTCGCGTGCGGAGCGCGCGACGCGCGCCACCCGCGCGAGCTCGAAGGGTACGAGCCGGTCCTCGATGGCGGAGCCGACCGCTCCGTAGCCGACGATCAGGACGCTTTTGTCCGCGAGGGCGGGTCGGAACCCGGACCGCCATTCCTCGCTGTCCTGCCCGCGGACGAAGTCGGGGACGCCCCGCAGCGAGGCGAGGATCAGGGTGAGGGCGAGTTCGGCGGTGCTGGCGTCGTGCACACCGCGCGCGTTGCACAACTGCACGCCGCCGGGCAGCAGTTCCAGGCCCGGCTGGACGTGGTCGATACCGGCCGACAGCGTCTGCACGACCCGTACGGACGTCATGTCGGCCAGGGGGCGCACCGAGATGTCGCCGCCCTTCATATAGGGGACGACATAGAAGGAGCAGTCGGCGGGGTCGGCGGGGTAGTCCCTCTCGCCGTTCCAGTAGCGGTAGTTGGGGCCCTCGGGGAGGCCTTCGAGTTCGTCTGCGGGAAACGGGAGCCACACTTCGTACGTCATGGTCAGGAGGCTATGCGAAGCGCCTGCGGACGCAGAGGTTAGTTTGGGGGGCCAGGAGAGGGAGGGCGCGGCCAGGTGGAGCGCAGGACGATCGGGGCGGCGGCGCTCGAGGTGGGGGCTGTCGGCCTCGGGTGCATGCCGATGAGCTGGGCGTACTCGGGTTCGCGGCAGCGGGGTGAGGAGTCGCTGCGGACCGTGCACACGGCCCTCGACCGGGGTGTGACGCTCCTGGACACCGCCGACATGTACGGCCCGTTCAAGAACGAGTTGCTGGTGGGGCGCGCGCTGAAGGACCGGCGCTCCGAGGCCTTCGTGTCGACCAAGGTCGGTCTGCTGGTCGGCGAGCAGCACATCGTGGCCAACGGCCGTCCCGGTTACGTGAAGCGGGCGTGCGACGCCTCCTTGCGCCGCCTGCAGACGGACGTCATAGACCTCTACCAGCTGCACCGCGAGGATCCGGAGGTGCCGGTCGAGGAGACCTGGGGCGCGATGGCGGAGCTCGTGACGGCCGGGAAGGTGCGGGCGCTCGGGCTGTGCGCGTTGGGCGCGCGCCCCGGCCGCGGACCGGGGGCACGGCTGCACGACGAAACGATCCGCCGGCTGGAGCGGGTGCAGCAGGTCTTCCCGGTGAGCGCGGTGGAGGCCGAGCTGTCGGTGTGGTCGCGGCAGGCTCTGGAGAGCCTGCTGCCGTGGTGCGAGGCCCGCGGCGTCGGTTTCCTCGCGGCGATGCCGCTCGGCAGCGGCTTCCTGACCGGGACGCTCACTCCGGGTGAGGGGTTCGAGCGTGACGACCTACGGGCCCGGCATCCCCGTTTCACCGCCGAGATGATGGCCGCCAACCAGTCCATCGTCGTCGGCCTGCGCCGGGTGGCCGCCCGTCACTCGGCCGCGGCGGAGGAAGCCCGCGTCACCCCCGCGCAGGTGGCGCTCGCGTGGGTGCTGTCGCGCGGGCGGCACGTGGTTCCGGTGCCCGGGACGAAGCGGGCATGCTGGGCCGCGGAGAACGCGGGGGCGGCCGGGCTGCGGCTGACGGCGGAGGACCTCGCCGAGGTGGCGGGGTTGCCGCCGGCGCTGGGATCCTGGGACTGAGCGGGCCCGCCGGTCCTCGGCGGGGGTCCGCGGCCGGGTGGCCGGGACGGCCGCCGCAAGGGTTCTCGATGGCTGTATCGCCCGGTTCGGGCGGGGTCCGGCGATTCGGTGTTCCGTGATCGGGAACTCGTGGGGCCCGAGCGGTGTATGAAAAGTAGAACCTGCCGCGTCGAAGGGATCCTGATCGTGCAACGTCGAGCTGTGACGGCTGTGTTGGCCGCGGCCGCGCTCCTGCTGACGGCCGGGTGCTCCTCCGGTGACGGGGAGGATCCGGGCGACGGCACCAGCGCGCCCGCGAGCAGCCCGGAGCCGGGGGCGTCGGCCCCGCCCTCCGGACGGGCGGCCGAGGAGACGCCTCCCGCCAAGGGCTCCGTGAAGGTCGTGCGGACCGTCACCGAAGGCCTGAAGACACCCTGGGGTCTCGCCCCGCTTCCCGAGGGCGACCTCCTGGTGTCCTCGCGGGACGAGGGGACGATCACCAGGGTCGACGGCGAGACCGGGAAGAAGACCGAGCTGGGTTCGGTACCGGGAGTCGCTCCCGCGGGGGAGGGCGGCCTGATGGGCCTGGCCCTGTCCCCGTCGTACGCGTCGGACCACATGGTCTACGCGTACTTCACGTCGGACTCCGACAACCGCATCGTGCGCATGCTGTACGACGAGAAGAGGCCGGCCGGTGAGCAGCTGGGCGCACCCGACACGGTGTTCAGGGGCATCCCGAAGGGCACGAACCACAACGGCGGCCGGATCGCCTTCGGCCCGGACAAGATGCTCTACGCGGGCACGGGCGAGACGTACGTGACCGAGCTGGCCCAGGACAAGAAGTCGACGGGCGGCAAGATTTTGCGTCTGACGCCGGACGGCGAGCCGGCGCCGGGCAACCCGTTCGACTCCCCCGTGTACTCGTACGGCCACCGCAATGTGCAGGGCCTGGCCTGGGACAGCAAGCAGCGCCTGTTCGCCTCGGAGTTCGGCCAGGACACGTGGGACGAGCTGAACCACATCAAGCCGGGTGACAACTACGGCTGGCCGGAGGCGGAGGGCAAGTCCGACGACTCCGAGTACCACAGCCCGGTCGACCAGTGGAAGACCGACGAGGCCTCCCCGAGCGGCATCGCCTACGCCGAGGGCTCGATCTGGATGGCGGGCCTGCGCGGCAAGCGGCTGTGGCGCATCCCGCTCGACGGCACCGAGGCGTCGGCGGAGTCCCAGGCCTTCCTGGAGGACGACTACGGCCGTCTGCGCACCGTGGTCTCGGCGGGCGGCAACAAGCTGTGGCTGGTCACGAGCGAGACGGACGGCAGGGGAACCCCCGGCAGCGGGGACGACCGGATTCTGCAGCTGGAGGTGACGTAAGGGCCGCGCCTGGGCGGGCGGGGCATCCGGATCGCTCCGGGCCCCGGAGTCCCTGGATGCCGCCGTGGGGTCTCGATCGTCCTGACCGTCACTACCGTCGGTGGTCGCCCTGATCGTCCTGGTCGTCGTGGCTGTCGTGGCCGCCCTGGCCGTCGTGGTCGCCCTGGCCGTCCGGATCCCCCTGACGGTCATGCCCGTCCGGGGCGCCGCTCGCGGGCTGTCCCGGCAGGCGCACGACCACCTTGCCGGAGGTCAGGTCTATCGGTCCCCTGCCCGGGTCACCGTCGTTCAGGTCGACGCGCGTCAGCTCCAGCCGCTTGCGCTCCTCGTCGGTGTGCTTGCGGCCTGGTGCGAAGAGCTCGTTGATCATGTTGAACACGGTGCCTCCCTCGGCCCGGGGTCTCCTCCAGCGTAGGTGTCCCCGGGCGGATCTCACCGAGTGGACCTCGGCGGGCCGATCTCACCCTGTCGTCCGGGCGTCCACCGTCTCCGGTGGGAACAGCCGCAGCCGGTGCGCCAGCGCGGCGGCCTCGCCGCGGCCCGAGACGTTCAGCTTGGCGAGGATGTTGGAGACGTGGACGCTGGCCGTCTTCGGGGAGATGAAGAGTTCCTCGGCGATCCGGCGGTTGGTGTGGCCGGCGGCCACCAGGCGCAGGACGTCCCGCTCCCGGCTGGTGAGGCCGAGCGCCTCGGCCGGGTCGGCGGGAGCGGGGGAGGTCCGCTCGGGAGTGCGGGAGAGGGTGAGGCGGGCGCGTTGCGCGAGCAGCGAGACGGCGTCCGCGAGCGGGCGCGCGCCGAGGTGGTCGGCCGCGGCCCGGGCCAGCCTCAGCAGTTCCGTGGAGCGGTCCCGCTCCTCCTCGCCGCCTCCGGCGACCAGCAGGGACTCGGCCAGGCGGTACCGGACGCAGGCGAGGTCGTAGGGGCGTTCGAGGAGCTCGAAGGCGTCGAGCACCTCGGCCCACTCGTCCGGGGCGTCCCGGCTCTCGGCGCGCAGCAGCTCGGCCCGCACCCAGCGCTCGTAGCCCTGCCAGACGGGCACGTTCGTGGTGAGGCCCTTGGCGGCGCCTCGCAGGCGTTCGAGGACGTCGGCGCGGCCCTCGTCGGCGCCGGGGAGTCGGCGGGCGTCGGCCTCCGCGGTCGCGGAGGCGAGCAGCAGGGGCCAGCCGTAGCGGTGGGTGCCCGGCGGGAAGCCCATGCCCAGAGCCTCGTCCAGCTCCGCGCGGGCGTCGAGGAGGCGGCCCTCCCCGGCGGCGACGCCGATCGCGAGGGCGGTCAGCGGAAGCAGATGCTGGGGCACGACGTCATGGGTGCCGAAGTGGCCCCGAGCGGCGGCCAGTTGGTGGTCCGCCTCGGCCAGGTCGCCCCGGGCGAGGGCGAGCCGGGCCTGGACGGTGGCGTTGAAGCCGCGGGGCTTCTCGCTCTGGCCGATGCGCTCCGAGTTGACCCCGGCCTCACCCGCCTCGTCCCAGTGGCCCAGGGAGAAGAGGGACTCGCTGAGGTTTCCCCAGACCCAGGCCTCGGAGTACACCAGGCCGAACTTCCGGGCGAGTTCGACCCCCTCCCGGAGGATGCGGACGGCTTCCCGGGAGCGGCCGAGGCCCTCCAGGTGGGACGGCAGGTTGATGTGGACGCGGCCCACCACGTAGGCGGCACCGGCCTCCGAGGCCTGCTTCTTGACCTCGTGCACCTCGGCGAGCCCTGCCTCGATGTCCCCCGACTCGACGAGGAGCCCGCCGAGGGTGAGCCGTGCGTGCAGCTCGATGTCACGGGCGCCCACCATCCGGGCGTACTCCACGGCGCGCTCGGCGGCCAGGAGTGCTTCCGGGCCGGGGCGGTGCTGCATGGACCAGTTGGCGACGTTGGCGAGGACGTCGGCGTGCACGGCGGACGGCGGCAGTCCGCGGACCAGGTCCTGGGCGGTGGACAGTTCCTTCCAGCCGTCGCCCCGGGACCGCGCCTCCATCAGCCGGGAGCGCTGGATCCAGAACCAGGCCGCGCGCAGCGGGTCGCCCTCGTCCTCCAGGAGGTGCAGGGCACGCTTCGTGATCTTCAGGGCGCGCTCGCGCTCCCCGCTGAACCGGCCCGCCACGGCGGCCTCGGCCATCAGGTCGAGGTACCGCAGCGGGGTGGTCTGCGGGTCGCAGCCGCACGGGGGGTAGACCTCGGCGTAGTCGACGGGCCGCAGCTCGGCGCGTACGGCCTCGGGGGCCGTGTCCCACAGCTCCATCGCCCGCTCCAGGAGCCGCAGTTGCTCCGAGTAGGCGTGCCGGCGGCGGGCCTCCACGGAGGCTTCGAGGACGGCGGGCAGAGCCTTGGCGGCGTCGTGCGCGTGGTACCAGTGGCTGGCCAGCCGGGCGGCTCGTTCGTCGGCCGGGACGAGCGCGGGGTCGGCCTCCAGGACCTCCGCGTACCGGCGGTTGAGGCGGGAGCGCTCGCCGGGCAGCAGGTCGTCACCGACGGCCTCGCGCACCAGGGAGTGGCGGAAGCGGTAGCCGCTGCCGTCGGCCGTGGCGAGCAGGATGTTGGCGCCTACGGCGGCCCGCAGCGCCTCGATGAGGTCGTCCTCGGAGAGCCGGGCGACGGCGGCGAGCAGCGGGTACTCCACGGTGGAGCCGCCCTCGGCGACGATCCTGGCGACCTGCTGGGAGCTCTCGGGCAGGCTCTCGACGCGGACGAGGAGCAGGTCGCGCAGGGAGTCGGTGAGGCCGGCGCAGCAGCCTTCGTGGGCGGCCACGGCCAGTTCCTCGACGAAGAAGGCGTTGCCGTCGGAGCGCGCGAAGATCTCGTCGACCTGGGCCGGATCGGGTTCGGAGGCGATGATTCCGGCGATCTGGCAGCCGACTTCGGTGCGGCTGAATCGGCCGAGCTCGATGCGGCGGACGGTGCGCAGCCGGTCGAGTTCGGCGAGGAGCGGCCGCAGCGGGTGGCGGCGGTGGATGTCGTCGGCGCGATAGGTGGCGACGACGAGGAGGCGGCCGCTGCGCAGCGTCCGGAAGAGGTAGGCGAGGAGGTGGCGGGTCGAGGCGTCGGCCCAGTGCAGGTCCTCCAGGAGGACGACGACCGGGCGGTCGGCGGCGACGCGTTCCAGGAGGCGGACGGTGAGTTCGAAGAGGCGGGCCATGCCGTCCTCGTCGTGCCGCCCGCGGGAGGTCTCGCCCAGTTCGGGCAGCAGCCGGGCCAGCTCGTCCTCCTGTCCGGCGGCCGCGGCGGCCAGTTCGTCGGGCAGCCGGCGGCGCAGGGCCCGCAGGGCGGTGGAGAACGGGGCGAACGGCAGGCCGTCGGCGCCGATCTCGACACAGCCGCCGACCGCCACGACGGCGCCCTCGCGGCAGGCCCTCACCGCGAACTCCTCGATGAGGCGGGTCTTGCCCACGCCGGCCTCACCGCCGAGCAGCAGTGCCTGCGGCTCGCCCGTGGCGGCTCGGGCGAACGCGTCGTTCAGTACGTCCAGTTCGTCGGCCCGGCCGACGAAGACAGGACTGACGGACCTGGTCTCCACAGCGCCGAGCATCGCACAGGGGTCCGATGTCGCGGCACTGGTTATCCGGGGTCCGGCCACGGCCTCGGGCCCGTCCGCGGTCGCGGACGGGCCCGATGTCGTGGCGGAACTGTCGGTGGCCGGGAGAGCGGCCACCGGGCTCCCGCCCCGCGGAGGGCGGCCGACCCCCGTGCGGCCGCCCTCCGCTGCCCCGGGGCTCATGCGGCGCGCGCGAACCGGGGCCTGCGGTGGCTGTGGCCGTTCACCCGCCCCTCGCTGTCGTCGCCGCCGGAGCGCGCGGCCTGCCTGGCGGCGCGACGGCTGCGGGCCGCCTCGCGGGCCATGCGGTAGTTGTCGGCGTTGCGGATCATTTCCGCGGAACGGATCTGCTGGAGCTCGTGCTCGAACATCTGGTACCCCTCGGGCTGAGTGACTCGGGGAGAGTCACTGTCGGCTTCGCTCGTTTGCGATGCCTCTACTTTCGCCTCCGAGGGGGGTGCGCCACATCGGGAGAGTTCCGCATCTTGCGCGCACGAAGGGCCTTAGTCCCGCCGTAAGTGGCCTACGGCGGGACTAAGGCCCCTCAGGACGTGCGGTTCGTCAGCCGGCGGACGGCATGGACAGGAGGATGTCGGAGTACTTGAGGACGGCCAGCAGCAGGCCGACGACGCCGAGCGAGACGCCCGCCCAGGCGACGGACTTGACCCACGGGGACTGGGCGGGGATCCGGTCGGGGTTGCCGAACGCGGGCCGGACCAGCACCACGACGCCGACGATCAGCGCGGCCAGTGCGAAGAAGCCGGCGACCAGCGCGTTGGCGTTCCAGGAGTCGGAGTACACCTGCTTGATCTGCGTGGCCACGGGCTGGCCCTGAACGGTCTCCAGCTGGCCGTACAGCGAGTCGCGGGCCTGCGCGATCGTGCCGACCCAGCTGCCGGTGAGCGAGACGATGCCGAGTCCGGCGGAGACGACGGCGGCTGCGCCCAGGCCCACCCCGGATCCGGCGGCGGGCGTGGCCCCCACCTGCTCGTCCTCGTCCTCGCCCAGGATCTCGGCGTCGGCCCGGTCGTCGGCCTTCGCGGCGTCGGTCTCCTCGACCTCCCCGATCGCTGCCGTTCCGTCGCTCTTGGAGAGCTTCACGGCCTCGTCGTCGCGCTGTGCCTCGGTGCCGGTCTCGGTTCCGGCCTCGGTCTCTGTCTTGGTTCCCATGCTCCGCACCGTACGGACGCTGTCTGAGAATTTCTTTAAGATCCCGGGATCGTCACGCCGTGGTCGTCACATCGCCTCGCCGGCCGCCGCCGGGGACGCGCCCGCGCCGTCACTTCCCCCGCGCGCGTGCGGCCCGCCACTCCCCCGCCAGCACCGACCACACCTCGGTGTCCTGCCGTACTCCGCGGTACGGATAACTCTCCCTGAGGACGCCGTCACGGCTCATGCCGAGCCGTCGCGCCACGTTCAGGCTGGGCTCGTTCCCGGAGGCGGCGTGCCACTCCACGCGGTGGATGCCGCGTTCGTCGACCGCCCAGTCGATGAGGACGCCCACCGCGCGCGTGATCAGTCCGCGGCCGGCCGCGGCGGGCTCCAGCCAGCAGCCGACCTCACAGGTGTTGTTCTCGGCGTCGAAGACCCGGAAGAGCACTCCGCCGACGAGCTTCCCGTCCAGCCACACCCCGTGCAGGCTGCCCGTGTCGGCGGCCTTCTTGTCGGCGTACGCCTGGAGCAGCTCCCTGGCGGATTCGGTGTCCGTGGCGCGTGAGCCGAAGGGGATGTACTGCTGGACGAACTCGCGGCCGCGGTCCAGATGGGCGAGGAACTCCTGCGCGTGCCACGGCTCCAGGGGCCTGAGTTCGGCGCCGTCGTCACCCAGGGATATCGCGTACATCCTGTTGCCGCTCCTTCACGAGTACGTCCACGAGCGCGTCGCCGCGCGCCCCCGGGATCCTCGCACGCGGGTCGGCGGCGGTACGGGTTTCCGGCGGCTCGATGCTCAGGCGCGGCAGGCGCCGGTCGAGCCAGCCGGGCAGCCACCAGTTGGCGCCGCCCAGCAGGTGCATGAGGGCGGGCACCAGGAGCGTACGCAGCACGAACGCGTCGAGGGCGACGGCGGCGGCGAGCGCTATGCCGAACATCGCGATGACGCGGTCGCCGCTGAGCACGAAGGCCAGGAAGACTGAGATCATGATGACGGCGGCGGAGTTGATCACCCTGCTGGTCTCCGCGAGGCCCACGCGGACGGCCCTGCGGTTGTCGCCGGTCTCCAGCCACTCCTCGTACATCCGGCTGACCAGGAACACCTGGTAGTCCATGGAGAGCCCGAAGAGCACGGAGACCATGATCACGGGCAGGAAGGGCTCGATGGGGCCCGCCCGGCCGAGGCCCAGCAGTTCGCTGCCCCAGCCCCACTGGAAGATCGCGACGACGACTCCGAAGGCGGCGGCGACGGCCGCGACATTCATCGCGGCGGCCTTCAGGGGGATGCCGATGGACCGGAAGGCGAGCAGCAGCAGGATGCAGCCGAGGCCGATCACCACGCCCACGAAGAGGGGCAGTTTGCCGACGATGACGTCGGCGAAGTCGTCGTATCCGGCGGTCATGCCGCCGACGCGCAGGTCGAGCGTGGTCCCGGTCTCGGCCCGCGGCAGCACCTCGGTGCGCAGCCGGTCGACGAGTTCGCTGGTCCGCTGGGACTGCGGCGAGGACTCCGGTACGACGGTGAGGTAGGCGGTGTCTCCGTCGTTGTCGTACGTCACCGGGGTCGCGGCGCGGACGCCCTCGGTGCCCCGGAGCGTGGCGTCGAGGTTGTCCAGGGCGAGCCGGTCCTGGCCGCCGGAGACGGGCGTGACGAGGGTCAGCGGCCCGTTGAGGCCCGGTCCGAAGCCGTCCGCGAGCAGGTCGTACGCCTGCCGTGTGGTGGCCGTCTCCGGGTTGTTGCCCTGGTCGGAGGTGCCCAGGTGCAGGGAGAACGTCGGCAGGGCGAGCAGGGCCATGACGGCGAGTGCGACGCCGCCGAGGAGTTTGGGGTGCCGCTCGACGAAGGCGGACCAGCGGGCGGCGAGCCCGGTGGGGATCTCCGGCTGGGGCCCGTGCTCGTCCAGCCGGCGGCGTTCGCGGCGGCTCAGGGCGCGCATGCCGATGAGGGAGAGCAGCGCGGGCAGCAGGGTCACGGAGGCCGCGACGGTGAGGATCACGGTGAGGGACGCGGCGATCGCGACGCCGTTGAGGAAGCTGAGCCGCAGTATGAGCATGCCGAGCAGGGCGATACAGACGGTGGCGCCCGCGAAGACGACCGCGCGGCCGGTGGTGGCGACCGCGTTCCGGGCGGCCTCCTCGACCGGGAGACCGCGTTTCAGACCGCGGCGGTGCCTGGTCACGATGAACAGCGCGTAGTCGATGCCGACACCGAGGCCGATCAGCATGCCGAGCATCGGCGCGAAGTCGGCGACGGTCATCACGTGGCCGAGCAGCACGATCCCCGCGTACGCGGTGCCGACGCTCACCAGGGCGGTGGCGATGGGCAGCAGCGAGGCGGCGAGGGAGCCGAAGGCGAGGAAGAGGACCACGGCGGCGACGGCCACGCCGACGATCTCGGCGATGTGCCCGCCGGAGGACTCGGTGAGGGCGACCGCCTGGCCGCCCAGCTCGACGCGCAGCCCGTCGGCCTCGGCGGCCTTCGCGGTGTCGACGACCGCGCGGGCCTCGCCCTGGTCGATGTCCTCGGCCGGGTCGTCGAAGGTGACCGTGGCGTAGGCGGTGCGTCCGTCGCCGCTGATCCGGCCGGCTCCCTGGTCCCCGTAGGGGCTGACGACCGTGGCCACCCCGGGCAGGGCGGCGATCCTGTCGAGGGTGCGGGTCATGGTCTGCTCGACGTCGGCGGCGCGGACCGTGCCGGGGCCGGAGTGCCAGACGACGGTGTCGCTGTCGCCGCCGAGGCCGGGGAAGTTGTCCTGGAGGAGCTGGGCGGCATTGCCCGACTCGGTGCCCGGCACCTGGTAGTCGTTCGAGTACGCGGCACCGGCCACGGAGGCGGCGGCGGTGGTCCCGCCGAAGGCGAGGAGCCAGAGCAGTACGGCGACGAGGCGGTGCTGCACACACCAACGTGCGAGGGCTGCCACGGACGAGCTCCCTGGGTATTTTGTGGATCTTTATCGGGAACTGCCCGCAAAGAACGCATGACCGATGCGTTGTCACTCTTGCAGCCAAAAGTGATCGTCGGCCTCATTCGTGGGTTTACTCACAAGAGTGCGAGGCAGTTCACACGACAATCCAATGAACTCTGTCGCCCCTCCCGGCGTCCGCAGGCACGCCAGGAGTGACGCGCGTCGGCGTCGGCGCATCCCCCGGTCGACCGACAGGGAGTACGCGAACGGCCTCAGCGCCGTTCATAACCCCGCAGGAACGCCCGGACCCCGGACGCGATCAGCTCGTCGCGCTCCTCGTCCGTGACGGGTACGGCGCCCTGGTAGGTGCGGTCGCTGAGCTCGCCGACGGCCAGCTGGAGGAAGTGGGTGGCGGCCCGCCGCGGGTCGGGGGCGTCGAGGAGCCCTTCCTCGGCCAGCTCGCGGAAGCGGGCCGCCACCTCCTCCAGAGCGCGGTCGGGGCCGGAGGCACGCCACGCGTCCAGGAACTCCTGCGGGATGTGGCCGACCTCGGCCCGCAGCTGCCGTACGACGGCGAAGTGGTCGGGATACAGGTGCATCGGCGACGTCCAGGCGTGCGCGAACGCCACGAGGTCGGCCTCCAGGTCGGTGACCTTGTGGAGCCGCCGGTCGACGGCGTCGTGGAGGGCCCGCACGACCTCCTCCGACCCCTCCACGACGACGACCCGGAAGAGCTGCGCCTTGCCCTGCGGGAAGTGGTTGTAGATCGTGCGGGAGGAGACCCCGGCCTCCTCGGCGATGGAGTCGACGGCGGCGCGGGTGTAGCCGTCGCGCCCGAAGACACGGCGGGCTCCCCGCACGATCGCCTGCCGCTTCTCCGCGAGCCCTTGCCTCACGCGCCTGCCCCTTCCTGTCGCCCGTCACGGTATCCGGATCAAGGTCATTACAACGCTCGTTGCATTTATTGCCATCACCGTTGTACTTTCTCGTCATGACCGACTCTCTCACCTCATCCCCGTACGGGGCACGATGAGCTCCACCCTGCCGACGCGGGCCGGAGGCAGCGGGGAGAAGGGCGATCCGCCCCTGCCCGCCATACCCCGGGACGTCCTGGCCCTCGCGGGCGTCGTGGTCCTCGGGTCCTTCATGACGGTGCTCGACCTGACCATCGTCAACGTGGCGCTGGACCGCCTGTCGCACGCCTTCGACGCACCCCTGTCCGTCGTCCAGTGGACGGTGACCGGCTACTCGCTGGCGCTCGCCACCGTCATCCCCGTCACCGCGTGGGCGGTGGGCCGCCACGGCGCCAAGCGGGTCTTCCTCACCGCCGTCGCGCTCTTCACGCTCGGCTCGGCACTCACCGGCCTCGCCTGGGACGCCGGCTCACTGATCGCGTTCCGGGTGGTGCAGGGGCTCGGCGGCGGCATGATCGTGCCCGTCGCGATGACGGTGGTCCTGCGCGCCGCCCCGCCCGAGCGCAAGGGCACGATGATGGGCATCCTCGGGATTCCCGTCCTCGTCGGCCCGATGACGGGCCCGGTCCTGGGCGGCTTCCTCACCGACTCGCTGTCCTGGCGCTGGATCTTCTTCGTCAACGTCCCCGTCGGCGCCCTCACCCTGCTGCTCGGGGCGCGCGTGCTGCGCGGCGACGACGAGCGGGCCCGCCGCCCGCTGGACCTGGCCGGACTGCTGACGCTCTCCCCCGGCCTCGCGGCCCTGCTGTACGGGCTGACGCTGGGCGGCGAGCGCGGCGGCCTGGACTCGGTGGGGGTCGTCGTCCCGCTCGTCGCCGGTACGGCACTGGTGACGGCCTTCGCCGTACGGGCCCTCCGGGTGGAGCACCCCCTGCTCGATCTGCGCCTGCTGCGCGGGGCTTCGGTCGGCCGGGCGGTGGCGACGATGATGCCGTTCTCGGCCGCGTACTTCGGCTCGATGATCCTCGTACCGCTGTACTGGCAGCAGGAACGCGGCCTGTCCGCCACCGAGGCCGGGCTGCTGATGGCTCCTCAGTTCCTCTTCAGCGGCACGGTGATGCAGATCTCCAGCCGGGTCTCGGACCGGGTCGCGACGCGCGCGATCGTCGTCCCCGGTGTCCTGGTCGCCGTCACGGGCTTCCTGGCCTTCGCCGTGCAGGCCGGTCCGGACACGCCGTACTGGCGCCTGGTCGCCTCCCTCGCCGTCATGGGCACCGGTGTCGGCATGACCAGCATGCCGGTGATGGCCTCCGCCACGCGCGGCCTCGCGGACGCCGAGGTCGCCGCCGGCAGCACGGCGCTCGGCATCGTCCTCCAGATGGCCGCGTCGGTCGGCACGGCCCTGGCGGCCCTGCTCCTGACGGCGACGGACGGCTTCCGTACGACACTCCTGTGCGGGGCGGCCCTGATGCTGCTGGCCCTGCCGATGGCGGCCCGCCTGCCGAGGCACCGCCCGTGACCCCGCGGGCCGGACGGGCCGGCCCCGCGCCAGGTGGCCGCCGTGGGCCGACCACCCCCGCCAACCCGTCACCGTTTCAGGGGCGCGGGAACTGCGCGGCTGCTCCCCGTCCGGCCCGCGGGGTCACGGGCGGCCGCGCTTCTGGCGGAACGCCGAAGGGGCGGTGCACCTGACCACAGGCGCACCGCCCCTTCGGGCAGAAGAGCAAGGGGAACCGCGGGCTAGCCCTCGGCGCCGAGCTTCTCCAGGATCAGTTCCTTGACGCGGGCCGCGTCGGCCTGCCCCCGCGTGGCCTTCATGACGGCGCCCACGAGAGCGCCCGCGGCGGCCACCTTGCCGGCACGGATCTTGTCCGCGACACCGGGGTTGCCCGCGATGGCCTCGTCGACGGCGGCCGTCAGGGCGCCCTCGTCGGAGACGACCTTCAGACCGCGCTTCTCGACGACCTCGTCGGGTGTGCCCTCGCCCTTGAGGACACCCTCGATGACCTGGCGGGCCAGCTTGTCGTTGAGGGAGCCCTCGTCGACCAGGGCGGTCACCCGGGCGACCTGCTCGGGCGTGATGGCCAGCGCGTCCAGGGAGACCCCCGACTCGTTGGCCGTGCGCGACAGTTCACCCATCCACCGCTTGCGCGCGGAGGCCGCGTCGGCACCCGCCGCGATGGTGGCGACGATCAGGTCGATGGCACCGGCGTTGAGCATCGACTGCATGTCGTGGGCACTGACGCCCCACTCCTCGCGCAGCCGGTTGCGGCGGGCCAGCGGCTGCTCGGGCAGGCCCGCGCGCAGCTCCTCGACCCACTCGCGGGACGGGGCGACCGGGACGAGGTCCGGCTCGGGGAAGTAGCGGTAGTCCTCCGCCTCCTCCTTCACCCGGCCCGAGGTCGTGGAGCCCGTGTCCTCGTGGAAGTGACGGGTCTCCTGGATGATCGTTCCGCCGTCGTTGAGAACGGCCGCGTGCCGCTGGATCTCGAAGCGGGCCGCGCGCTCGACGGAACGCAGCGAGTTCACGTTCTTCGTCTCGCTGCGCGTGCCGAACTTCTCCCGGCCGTGCGGGCGCAGCGACAGGTTCACGTCGCAGCGCATCTGGCCCATCTCCATACGGGCCTCGGACACACCGAGCGCCTTGATGAGCTCGCGCAGCTCGGCGACGTACGCCTTGGCGACCTCGGGAGCGCGCTCGCCCGCACCCTCGATCGGCTTGGTGACGATCTCGATGAGCGGGATGCCGGCGCGGTTGTAGTCGAGCAGCGAGTGCGAGGCGCCGTGGATACGGCCCGTGGCGCCGCCGACGTGCAGCGACTTCCCGGTGTCCTCCTCCATGTGGGCGCGCTCGATCTCCACACGGAAGACCTCGCCGTCCTCCAGCTGGACGTCCAGATAGCCGTTGAAGGCGATCGGCTCGTCGTACTGGGAGGTCTGGAAGTTCTTCGGCATGTCCGGATAGAAGTAGTTCTTCCGGGCGAAGCGGCACCACTCGGCGATCTCGCAGTGCAGCGCGAGACCGATCTTGATGGCGGACTCGACGCCGATCGCGTTGACGGCCGGCAGTGCGCCGGGCATGCCGAGGCAGGTCGGGCAGGTCTGCGAGTTGGGCTCGGCGCCCAGCTCGGTGGAGCACCCGCAGAACATCTTGGTCCTGGTGCCGAGTTCGACATGGACCTCGAGGCCCATGACGGGGTCGTACGACGCCAGCGCGTCCTCGTACGACACCAGGTCAGTCGTGGCAGTCACGGTGAAACATTCCCTCTCAGCCCAGCAGGACGTCTTCGTCGCCCAGGCGCTTGAGCTCCCGGTAGAGGATGGCGAGTCCGGTGACGATGGCGGCGGCGGATACGGCGGCGTCGATGAGCCTCAGGGTGTCGCCGTCACTGCGGGCCAGCTTGGCCTGCTTGGCGACGCTGATCACGCCGAACGCGGTACTGCCGAGCGACACGTACAGCCCGGCCTTCGACTTCTTGAAGTTCTTTGCCTTCTTGCCCATGGCACTCACAGCGACGGAGCCTCCTCGATCAACGGGTGGCCCCAGCGTTCCACGAACGCGGCCTCGACGGCGGCTCCCACCTTGTAAAGGCGGTCGTCCTTGAGGGCCGGCGCGATGATCTGCAGGCCGACGGGCAGGTTGTCCTCGGGCGCGAGGCCGCAGGGCAGCGACATCGCGGCGTTGCCCGCGAGGTTCGTGGGAATGGTGCACAGGTCCGCGAGGTACATCGCCATCGGGTCGTCGGCGCGCTCGCCGATCGGGAAGGCGGTGGTCGGCGTCGTGGGCGACACGATCACGTCGACCTGCTCGAACGCCTTCTCGAAGTCCCGCGTGATGAGCGTACGGACCTTCTGGGCGCTGCCGTAGTACGCGTCGTAGTAGCCCGAGCTGAGGGCGTACGTGCCGAGCATGATGCGGCGCTTGACCTCGTCGCCGAAGCCCGCCTCACGGGTGAGGGCGGTGACGTCCTCGGCGGAGCGGGTGCCGTCGTCACCGACGCGCAGGCCGTAGCGCAGGCCGTCGAAGCGGGCGAGGTTGCTCGAACACTCGGACGGGGCGATGAGGTAGTACGCCGACAGGGCGAGGTCGAAGGACGGGCAGTCCAGCTCGACGATCTCGGCGCCCAGCTCCCTGAGGAGCTCCACCGACTCGTCGAAGCGCTGCACGACACCGGCCTGGTAGCCCTCGCCGCGGAACTGCTTCACGACGCCGACACGCATGCCCGCCACGCTGCCGTTGCGGGCGGCCTCGACGACGGCCGGTACGGGCGCGTCGATGGAGGTGGAGTCGAGGGGGTCGTGGCCGGCGATGACCTCGTGGAGGAGCGCGGCGTCCAGGACCGTACGGGCGCAGGGGCCGCCCTGGTCGAGGGACGACGAGAACGCCACCATGCCGTAGCGCGAGACGGCGCCGTACGTCGGCTTCACGCCGACCGTGCCGGTGACGGCGGCCGGCTGGCGGATGGACCCGCCGGTGTCGGTGCCGATGGCGAGGGGCGCCTGGAAGGAGGCGAGGGCGGCGGACGAACCGCCGCCGGAGCCGCCGGGGATCCTCGTCAGGTCCCAGGGGTTGCCGGTGGGCCCGTACGCGCTGTTCTCGGTGCTGGACCCCATGGCGAACTCGTCCATGTTGGTCTTGCCGAGGATGACGACGTCGGCGGCCTTGAGCCGCTTGGTGAGCGTCGCGTCGTAGGGCGGGATCCAGCCTTCGAGGATCTTCGAACCGACGGTCGTCGGAATGCCCTCGGTGGTGAAGATGTCCTTGAGCGCGAGGGGGACACCGGCGAGCGGGCCGAGCTTCTCGCCCCTCTCCCGCTTCTCGTCGACGGCACGGGCCTGGGCGAGCGCCCCTTCCCGGTCGACGTGCAGGAAGGCGTGCACCTTCTCGTCGACGGCCTCGATGCGCGCGAGGTGGGCCTCGGTGACCTCGACGGCCGTGAGCTCACCGGCGGCGATGCCTGCGGCGATCTCCGCGGCGGTGAGCCTGATGATGTTGACGTTGCTGTCCGTCATGGTGATTAGTCCTCCCCCAGGATCTGCGGCACCTTGAAACGCTGCTGCTCCTGGGCCGGGGCGCTGGAGAGCGCCTGCTCGGGGGTGAGCGACGGACGGACCTCGTCCGCGCGCATGACGTTCGTCAGCGGCAGCGGGTGGGAGGTCGGCGGTACGTCTTGGTCGGCGACCTCGCTGACGCGGGCGACCGCGCCGATGATGTCGTCGAGCTGGCCGGCGAAGTGGTCGAGCTCTTCGCCCTTCAGCTCCAGACGCGCCAGCCGGGCGAGGTGGGCGACCTCCTCGCGCGTGATGCCAGGCATGCAGCGATCCTCAGGGGTGAGTGAGTGTGGTTTGGCCCAATCCTATGGGTCGCACGCCGATCCCCGTACACCGGTTTCCCCCGCACCACCCGGCCCGGCACATACGAGGACCGCACCACCGGCGCAGGGCAGGCGGGCGCTCCGGCCGAAGGGGCGCGCGGCCGGAGGCTGGGCAGGGAGCAACTGGGGTTCGACCGAGCCCGGCCAGGGGGCGGCGGCGCCGCAGGGCGGGCGGGGAGCCGCTGGGGGCCGTGCCGGTCAGCGGGGGTGCACGACCGCACGCCGTACGGAGAGCCACGGGAGCCGTGCGCGGGTGGCGCGGGCTCAGCGGGCGCCGGCGTACGACGGACCGGGAGCCGCCGACGGTGGGGACCCCCGCGGGAGACCTTCGCCCGTCGGGCGCCGGTCACGGATGGTGCGGATGGGAGAGAACCAAACCCACCGACCCGCACCCGCCTACTCGTCGGCCGCCGCGGGCAACGCCGCGGGGAGCGCCGCGGCGGGCCGCTGCCACCCTCGCGACCCCCGGGCGAGCAGCCACGCGGTGGCCTCCTCCGGAGGCATCGCCGCGGCCACGAGCCACCCCTGAACGGCGTCGCACCCGAGGTCCCGCAGCCGCTCCCACGTCTCGTCGTCCTCGACACCCTCGGCGACGACCACCAGCCCGAGCGAATGGGCGAGATCGATGGTGCACCGGACGATCTCGGCGTCCTCGGTGTCCACCGCGAGCCGGGCCACGAAGGACCGGTCGATCTTCAGCTCGCTCACGGGCAGCCGCCGCAGATGCACCAGCGACGAGTACCCGGTCCCGAAGTCGTCGAGCGACATCTTCACGCCGTGTGCGGTCAGCCCGGCCAGGGTGTCCGCGGCCCGCTGCGGGTCCTCCAGCAGCACGTGTTCCGTTATCTCCAGCTGAAGCGCCCCCGCGGGAACCCCGTGCCGGGCCAGCCGCGCGGCCACCGATCCGGCGAACCCGGGCGTGTGCACGTCCCGCGGTGACACGTTGACGGCGACCGGGACCCGCAGTCCACGGGCCCGCCAGCTCGCCACCTGCGCGAGCGCCTTCTCCAGTACGTACTCGGTCAGATGCGGCATCAGACCGGACGACTCGGCGATGGCTATGAACTCGTCCGGCGGTACCTTCCCGCGCTCGGGATGCACCCACCGCACGAGCGCCTCCAGCCCGGCCACCTGCCCGTCGAACCGCACCTTCGGCTGGTAGTGCAGCTCGACGTCGCCCGTGTCGAGCGCCCGTCGCAGATCCCCCAGCAGCCCGAGCCGGTCAGGGGTGTTGGAGTCCCGCTTGGACTCGTAGACCTCCACCCCCGTGCGGTCCCTCTTCGCCTGGTACATCGCGACGTCCGCCCGCCGCAGCAGCCCCTCCGCGTCGAGTGCGTGGTCGGGGAAGACCGCGAGCCCCGCGCTGGCCTCCAGGACGAGCGTCAGCCCGTCCAGGTCGAGCGGTGACCCCAGCATCGTCACGAGATTGCGGGCGACCCGCGTCGCGGACGTCGTCGAGTCGACGATGGGCAGTAACACGGCGAACTCGTCCCCACCGAGCCGCGCGGCCTCCGCCCCGCGCGGCAGGGCGACCCGCAGCCGGTCCGCTATCTGCAACAGCAGCCGGTCCCCGGCGAGATGCCCGAGCGTGTCATTCACGGCCCTGAAACGGTCGAGGTCGATCAGCATCAGCGCGGAACGTGCACCGATTCGCTCGGCATCGTCCAGCGCCCGCCAGGTCCGTTCGAGAAGCCACTGCCGGTTGGGCAGTCCGGTGAGGGGGTCACGCAGTTGCTCCTCGGCCCGGGCGCGCGCTATCCAGAGCGTGGAGTCGAGAGCGATGAGCGGGACGGAGAAGAGCGGCAGGAGCACGGGGAGGGCGATGGCGACGACACAGATCAGCGGGGCGATACCGAGCAGCGCGACGGCCAGCAGCCCCTGTCTGACCAGGGCGGTACGGGCCACGGTCGGCAGTCCGGCGGTACGCGGCGCGTGGAGGTACCAGAGCAGCGCGCGGGTCACCCCGAGATACGCCCCGGCCACCAACACCACCGAAGGTGCGGTGTAGACGGTCCAGGTCTCCGGCTTCCAGGGCGTCTCGACGGACGGCACCCGGCCGAAGGCGGCCAGCACCAGCGCCCCGGCGCCGATGCCCAGTATGTCCACCGCACCGTGCAGGACACCCTGGCGCCAGCGGTGGCGGCGGGCTATGCCGACGAGGACGACGACGGTGAGGCTGACCATTCCGGCCGGCACCCAGCCGTAGAGCAGCAGGACGGCCAGCGTGAGGGCCGCTCCCGAACCGGTGCCGCCCCACCAGCGGGAACGGCCGAGCGCGACGAGGTGGCCGACGATGACGCCGACCAGGACGGCCAGCGCCCAGCCGACGGACCCCGAGGGAAACAGCGCGTGGTGCCCGGTGAAGGCCCGGTAGAACCCCGCGCCCAGCACGAAGGCGGCGGCCGTGACGACCGCAGCGGGCAGCGCGGGCCAGGACTTCTGTTCCGGCTCCTGACCCGGCATCCGGGAGGGGGCTCCGGGGACGGCGGTGAGATGGCCGGGGCCGAGTCCGTGCGCCGTGCTCCGCTGTCCGGCGACGTATCCCGGCGGGCCCGGCCGCACCGTGGGACCGGTGGCCCCGAGACCCGCTGCGAACTCCCGGCTTCGCTGGAGCAAGGGGTGACCCCACCGCCGCACGCCGGTCATCCAGCGTGGGCGCAGCCGTGAGTCCGGGGAGGCGCTCTCGGTCGGTTCCATTCCCGTCCCTCTCACAGCCGGCGGTGCCCACGCCACGCGGCCCGATGCCCGACAAATCCCTCAGCGGCACCGCGTCTGAAAACCCTTCCCCCGGCTCCTGAGGAGCAGGAGGCTGCCCCGACCGCAGCTGGGCACGGCAGGCGCACACCTCAACAGTAGGCCGCAGAAGGCTTCTACGGGCAGCGGTCGTCGACGGTTGCCCGAATGCGACCCGGCCACCCGTATGCATCTGGTATGCGCCGAACGGGTGGTCTTCAACCGCTACTCCTCGATCGGAAGCGCGACTTCGGCCGCCGCCTCCGGTCCTTGTTCGAGAAGAACGGCGAAGCCCTCCTCGTTCAGAACCGGCACTTTGAGTTGCATCGCCTTGTCATATTTCGATCCAGGATTTTCACCAACGACAACAAAAGCCGTCTTCTTCGAAACCGAACCGGTCACTTTCGCTCCCCGGCTCTGCAGTGCCTCTTTCGCTCCGTCGCGTGTGTGACGTTCCAGAGTGCCGGTGACGACGACGGTGAGCCCTTCGAGCGGGCGGGGCCCCTCGTCCTCGCCGGAGCTCTCCTCCTCCATGCGGACGCCCGCGGCCTTCCACTTGCGGAGGATCTCCTGGTGCCAGTCCACCGCGAACCACTGCTTCAGCGAGGCGGCGATGGTGGGCCCGACGCCCTCGACGGCGGCGAGTTCCTCCTCGGTGGCCTGCTCGATCCGGTCGATCGAGCGGAACTCACGGGCCAGGGCCTCGGCCGCGACCGGACCCACGTGCCGGATGGACAGGCCGGTGATGATCCGGGCCAGCGGCCGCTCCTTGGCCGCCGCGATGTTCTCCAGCATCGCGAGGGCGTTCTTCCTCGGCGCACCCTCCTGGTTGGCGAAGACCGTGACGATCTTCTCCTCGCCCGTCTTCGGGTCGCGCTTGGGCAGGCCGCTGTCCTGGTCGAGGACGTACGCCTTGATGGGCAGCAGCCGCTCGATGGTGAGGTCGAAGAGGTCTCCCTCGTCCCTCAGGGGCGGCTCCGCCGGTTCCAGCGGCTTGGTGAGCGCCGCGGCGGCCACGTAGCCGAAGTTCTCGATGTCCAGGGACTTGCGGCCGCCGAGGTAGAAGAGGCGCTCGCGCAACTGGGCCGGGCAGGTCTGCCCGTTCGGGCAGCGCAGGTCGATGTCGCCCTCCTTGGCGGGCGCCAGCGCCGTGCCGCACTCGGGGCACTCGGCGGGCATCACGAACTCCCGCTCGCTGCCGTCACGCAGGTCGACGACCGGCCCGAGGATCTCCGGGATGACGTCGCCGGCCTTGCGCAGCACCACGGTGTCACCGATGAGGACGCCCTTGGCCTTGACCACGTCCTGGTTGTGCAGCGTCGCGAACTCGACCTCGGATCCCGCCACCGTGACGGGCTCCACCTGCGCGTACGGAGTGACGCGGCCCGTTCGGCCGACGCCCACGCGGATGTTGACCAGTTTGGTGTTGACCTCCTCCGGCGCGTACTTCCACGCGATGGCCCAGCGGGGGGCGCGGGAGGTCGAGCCGAGGCGGCCCTGGAGGGGGATCTCGTCGAGCTTGACGACGACACCGTCGATCTCGTGCTCCACGGAGTGGCGGTTCTCCCCGTAGAAGGCGATGAACTCCCGCACCCCGTCGAGGCCTTCGACGACCTTGGCGTAGCGGGTCGTCGGCAGGCCCCACTCGCGCAGCAGCCCGTACGCGTGCGAGAGGCAGTCGATGTCGAAGCCCTCCCGCGCGCCGATGCCGTGCACGACCATGTGCAGCGGGCGGGTCGCCGTGACGCGGGAGTCCTTCTGGCGCAGTGAACCCGCCGCCGCGTTGCGCGGGTTGGCGAAGGGCTTGTCGCCGGCCTCCACCAGGCGGGCGTTGAGCTCCTCGAACTTCTCCATCGGGAAGTAGACCTCGCCGCGGATCTCCACGAGGTCGGGGATGCGCTCGCCCTTGAGCCGGTCCGGGATCTCCGCGATCGTACGGACGTTGGGCGTGATGTCCTCGCCCGTGCGGCCGTCGCCGCGGGTCGCCGCGCGGGTCAGGCGCCCCTGCTCGTACGTGAGGTTGACCGCGAGGCCGTCGACCTTCAGCTCGCACAGGAAGTGGTACGCGGACGCGCCGACGTCCTTGGCGACGCGGTCGGCCCAGGCGGCCAGCTCCTCGTCGTCGAAGGCGTTGTCCAGGGAGAGCATGCGCTCGCGGTGCTGGACGGCCGAGAACGTCGTGAAGTCGACCGCGTCCGCCCCCGACACCTTCTGGGTCGGCGAGTCCGGGGTCCGCAGCTCGGGATACTCGTCCTCCAGGGCCTCCAGGGCGCGCAGGAGTGTGTCGAATTCCGCGTCGCTGACGATCGGCGCGTCATTCTTGTAGTACCGGAAGCGGTGCTCCTCGACCTGCTCGGCGAGCTGAGCGTGCTTCTCCCGTGCCTCGGCGGGCACGGGCCCCGCAGCCATGGCCTCGGTCGAGGCGGTCTGTGCGTCCTTGTCGCCGGCCACCGTGTCGTCCTCCCGTTACTCTGGGTTGTCCGCGAGGGATCTCGCCGCCCGGACGCAGTGGGCGAGCGCTCTGCGCGCGTACTCGGGGGAGGCGCCCGCGAGTCCGCACGACGGGGTGAGGGTGAGCGCGTCCGTGAGAAGCCCCGGACTCAGCCCCAGCCTGCGCCACAGCGTCCTGACACCCATGACGCTACCGGCAGGGTCCGACAATGGGCCGTCCGTGCCGGGGACGACACCGGCGAAGAGCCTGGTCCCCCCTTCCACCGCTTCCCCGATCGTGTCGTCGTCACGTTCGGTGAGGAGGGCGAAGTCGAAGGAGACGGCGGTCGCTCCGGCCCTGCGCAGCAGCGCGAACGGAACGTCGGGGGCGCACGAGTGGACGACGGCGGGGCCGGAGCCCTGCACCCCGATGACGTCCCGCAGGGTGGCCTCGACGAGCTGCCGGTCCACGGCCCGGTGGGTGCGATAGCCGCTCGCGGACCTCACCTGGCCGCGCAGTACGCCCATGAGTGAGGGTTCGTCGAGCTGCAGGACGATCTCGGCGCCGGGGATGCGGCGCCGCACGTCGGCCAGGTGCTCGCGCAGGCCCTCGGCGAGCGACCCGGCGAGGTCCCGGCAGGCTCCGGCGTCGGAGAGGGCCACCTCGCCGTTGCGCAGCTCCAGCGCGGCCGCGAGGGTCCAGGGGCCCACCGCCTGTACCTTCACCGGTCCCGTGTAGCCCTGGGTGAACTCCTCCAGGGCGTCCAGGTCCTCGCCGAGCCAGGACCTGGCCCGCTTGGTGTCGCGTCCCGGCCGGTCACCTAGGCGCCAGCCGCTGGGCTCCACGCGCGCGTACAGCTCGGCCAGCATCCCGGCGGTCCGGCCGATCATGTCGGCGCCGGGTCCGCGGGCGGGCAGTTCCGCGAGGAACGGCATGCCCGTCTCCGGGCCTTCGAAGGTCCCGGCGACGGTCCTCGCGGCCTCCCGGGCGTCGCCGCCCGGCATCGACCCGATCCCGGTCGCGGGGCCGGGCCTGAACTTGCTGTTTTCGCTCACCCGGGAAGCCTACGGAACCGGCGGGCCGGTGCCACGCCCGGCCGACGGCCCGGCGCCCCGGCCGGTCAGCGGCCCGGGCGCACCGTCAGGTCGTTGACCTCGGCGTCCCTCGGCAGGTCCAGGGCCATCACGATGGTCGTCGCGACGGACTCCGGGTCGATCCACTGCGCGGCGTCGTACTCCTTGCCCTCCTGCTGGTGGACCTTGGCCTGCATGGGGCTCGCGGTGCGGCCGGGGTACACGGAGGTGACGCGGACGCCGTTCGCGTGCTCCTCGTGGCGCAGGGAGTCGGCGAGGGCCTTCAGGCCGTGCTTGGACGCGGCGTACGCCGACCACTCGTGGCCGGCCTTGAGACCGGAGCCGGAGTTGACGAAGATCACATGGCCCTGGGCGACCCGGAGTTGGGGCAGGAAGTGGCGGGTCAGCTCGGCGGGCGAGATCAGGTTGACGTCGAGCTGGTGGCGCCAGGTCTTCGGCGTCAGGTCGCCGACCCGGCCGAGGTCGATGACGCCCGCGACGTGCAGGAGCGAGTCCACCCGGTCGGGCAGCGTCTGGTGGGAGAACGCCCAGGAGAGCCGGTCCGGTTCCGCGAGGTCGCCGACGAGGGTCCGGGCCCCGGGGAACTCGGCGGCCAGCTCCTTCGCGCGGCCCGCGTCGCGCGCGTGCAGCACGAGATCGTCCCCGCGCGCGTGGAGGCGGCGGGCGACGGCCGCGCCGATGCCGGAGCCGGCCCCGGTGATCACATGAGTAGCCATGCCCGCCATGCTCGCACGCGCGTGTCCCGCCCCCGCCGGACCCTGCGGCCGGTGCCCGGACGTCCCCGGCTCACTGCGTGCCCCGGCTCTCCTCCAGGTAGGCCAGCGCCCCTACCGGCTCCTCGGCGAAGAAGACCAGGTCCGTGAGGGGCCTCGGCAGGAAGCCCTCGGCGTCCATGCGCCGGAACTGCTCCTTGAGGCCGTCGTAGAACCCCGCCGTGTTCAGCAGGACGACCGGCTTGTCCGTGTGCCCGTGCTTCTTCAGCTCGAGGATCTCGGTCGCCTCGTCGAGGGTGCCCGTACCGCCGACCATGATGACGACGGCGTCGGCGCGCTCCAGGAGCAGGGCCTTGCGCTCGGCGAGGTCCCGGGCGACCACCATCTCGTCCGCGCCCGTCCGTGCCTTGGCGACGAGGAACTCGACGGAGACGCCCACCAGCCGTCCGCCCGCCTCCTGGACGCCGTCGGCGACCACCTTCATGAGTCCGACGTCCGAACCGCCCCACACGAGGGTGTGCCCGCCCTTGCCGAGCAGCTCGGCGAACTCGCGGGCGGGCCGGGTGTAGCGCTCGTCGAGGTCGGCGGCGGAGAGGAAGACACAGATTCTCATGGCTCCACGCTACGGGCCCGCGCGGGCGTCACGAGACGGATCCGGCCTCACGGGCCCGCTCGGGAGCGGCGGTGACGCGCAGCTTGGACTGCCGGTGCGGGAGGGCCTCCCAGTCGTCGAGGAAGCGGGCCGACAGACCGTGCCGGGCGGCGAGTCCGGCGAGGGTCTCCGTGCGGTAGTAGAAGTCCTCGTGCAGGACCTGGTGTTCGGTGCCCTCGGTCCGGTCGAAGGTGAAGTCGAAGAAGCCGCCGGGCGCCAGGATCCGGCCGACGTGGGCGAGGCACTCGTCGATGACGTGCGCCGGCGAGTGCGAGAACACGCTGTGCGCGTGCACCACGTCGAAGTGGGCGTCCGGCAGGAACGCGAACGTCAGGTCGTCGGTCAGCGTCAGATGGGGCAGCTTGGCCTGGAGCCCCTCCCGTACGAGGGTGTCCTGGGCGGCGATGAGGATGTCGGGCGAGATGTCGATCCCGTAGTAGTTGCCGCTGTCCAGGTGGTCGATGAACAGCCGTCCGGCGCGCAGGTTCCCGCAGCCGATCTCCAGCATCCGGTGCTCCGGCCTCAGTCCGTGCCGCACCAGGTAGTCGAACTGCATCCGGCCGATCTGCGCCCACCGGTCGGGGGACGGGTTGTGGCCCACCGCCGCCTCGGTGCAGCGGGCGGCGTCGGAGGCCATCACGGCCCGGTAGTAGGCGATGTGGTCGTGGCCGTACCTCAGCCGCAGCCAGGCGTCCCGCGCGGCCCTGCGCGCGTGGGCGGGCACTCTCCCCGGGTTCCGCAGGGCGTAGCGCGCCCGGTGGGTGAGGCTCCCGCGGTCGCGGGTCAGGCTGGTGGCGCCCATGAGGACCTCCGGCGGAGAGATGCCAGTGGGGAGTTCGACGGCGTGGGGGCCGGGAAACCGGCCCCGGAACCGGGGAAGAACACGACAGCAGCCTGCGCTGTACCGGGCGGGACCGCTACCCGAGGGGGCCGAGAAGCCGTGACCGCAGGCCATCGCATCACCGTCGAGCAGGGCACCGAGCATGTCCGCGTCGTCCGCGGAGGGCAGGTGCTCGCGGAGAGCACACGCCCCCTGCTGCTGCGCGAGACGGGCCTGCCCGTGCGCTACTACCTCCCCGTGGAGGACGTACGCCTCGACCTGCTGACGCCGTCGCAGACCCACACCCACTGTCCGTTCAAGGGTGACGCGTCCTACTGGTCGCTGCCGGACGCCCCCGATCTCGTCTGGACGTACCCCGACCCGAAGCCGGAGGTCGCGGAGATCAAGGACCACCTGTGCTTCTACGAGGTGGAGGTCGTCTGAGCCGTCGGCCGGTCCGGGCCCCGCGCCCGGGCCGTCGGCGGGTTCAGACCGCCGCGGCCGCCGCGCGGGTGGTCGTCGCGATCGTCGCCGAGCCCACCACACGGGTGTCGTCGTAGAGGACGATCGCCTGGCCGGGGGCGACGCCGCGGACGGGCTCGGCGAAGCGCACCCGGAGCTCGCCGTCGACGAGTTCGGCGGTGACCGTCGTCTCGCCGCCGTGGGCGCGGAGCTGGGCCGTGTACGTGCCGGAACCGACGGGCGCCGCACCGCACCAGCGGGGCTTGATCGCCGTCAGGCCGGAGACGTCCAGGGCGTCGGCCGGGCCCACCGTCACGGTGTTGTTCACCGGCGAGATGTCGAGGACGTAGCGCGGCTTGCCGTCGGCGGCCGGGGTGCCGATGCGCAGGCCCTTGCGCTGGCCGATCGTGAAGCCGTACGCGCCCTCGTGGCTGCCGAGGACCGCGCCGGACTCGTCGACGATGTCGCCCTCCGCCTTGCCGAGACGCTTCGACAGGAAGCCCTGGGTGTCGCCGTCGGCGATGAAGCAGATGTCGTGCGAGTCGGGCTTCTTGGCGACGGCCAGGCCCCGCCGCTCGGCCTCCGCGCGGATCTCGTCCTTCGTGGTGAGCGTGTCGCCGAGGGGGAACAGCGCGTGCGCGAGCTGGCGGTCGTCCAGGACGCCGAGGACGTACGACTGGTCCTTGGCCATGTCGGAGGCGCGGTGCAGCTCGCGTGTGCCGTCCTCGTTCACCAGGACCTTGGCGTAGTGGCCCGTGCAGACCGCGTCGAAGCCGAGGGCGAGGGCCTTGTCGAGCAGGGCCGCGAACTTGATCTTCTCGTTGCAGCGCAGGCAGGGGTTCGGGGTGCGGCCGGCCTCGTACTCGGCGACGAAGTCCTCGACCACGTCCTCGCGGAACCGCTCGGCGAGGTCCCACACGTAGAACGGGATGCCGATGACGTCCGCGGCGCGGCGGGCGTCGCGCGAGTCCTCGATGGTGCAACAGCCACGCGCGCCCGTGCGGAACGACTGCGGGTTCGCCGAGAGGGCGAGGTGGACTCCGGTCACGTCGTGCCCGGCCTCCGCGGCGCGGGCGGCGGCGACGGCGGAGTCCACACCGCCGGACATGGCGGCCAGTACTCGGAGGGGGCGGGGGCGCTGCGTGGTCTCAGTCATAACGCTTCAAGGGTACGGGTCGCCGGGAACCGGAGCCCGCGAGTATCCGTTCACGATCACATGGGCGACTCGACGAACGACTCGGACCGGCGCATCGGGCGCCGCGGCCTGCTCATCGGCGGCGCCGCGGCCGCCGTGGGCACCGCCGTGCTGGCCCGGGACGAGCTGGGGCGCCTGTGGTGGCGGTTGCCGAGCGTGGAGAAGCCGCGCAAGGAGGGCGAGGTCGACTTCCGGGGTGCGCGCTGGGTGGCGGCGTCCTCGGGGAACTGGCGCAGGGCCGACCGTCCCGACGACTTCGGCATAGACCGCGTGATCATCCATGTCACGCAGGGCAGTTACAAGAGCGCGGTGAAGGTCTTCCAGGACCCCGCCCACGGCGCCGCCACGCACTACATCGTCCGCCAGGACGGCCGCATCACCCAGATGATCCGCGAGCTGGACGTGGCCTTCCACGCGGGCAACCGCGAGTTCAACGAGCGGAGTGTGGGCATCGAGCACGAGGGTTTCGTCGACCGGCCGCAGGACTTCACGGACGCGATGTACGAGGCGTCGGCCCGTCTGACGGCCCGGATCTGCGCCCGGTACGACCTCCCGATCGACCGGCAGCACGTCATCGGCCACGTCGAGGTCCCGGGCACGGACCACACCGATCCCGGACCGCACTGGGACTGGGACCGCTACATACCGCTCGTCCGCAAGGCGGCGAAGCAGGCAGCGACAGCCACACCGACGGCCGGCGCATAGCCGCCCGAGGCCCCGCCCCGCGAGGGGCGCGGGGAACTGCGCGACAAACCCCCGCCGGCCCGCGGCCCACACACGACAGCAGCCACGCCCGCCACCCGAGCGAAGCGAACCGGCGGAGCCGTCAGCTCAGGCCCGCCGACCGAGCCCGTTCCACGGCCGGGCCGATCGCCTTGGCGACCGCCTCGACGTCCGCCTCCGTCGAGGTGTGGCCGAGGGAGAAGCGGAGGGTGCCGCGGGCCAGGTCGGGGTCGGTGCCGGTGGCGAGGAGGACGTGGCTCGGCTGGGCCACGCCCGCCGTGCACGCGGAGCCCGTGGAGCACTCGATGCCCTGGGCGTCGAGCAGCAGGAGCAGGGAGTCGCCCTCGCAGCCCGGGAAGGTGAAGTGGGCGTTCGCGGGAAGCCGGCCCCCGTCCGACGGGTCGCCGCCGAGGATCGCGTCGGGCACGGCCGCGCGGACCGCGTCGACCAGGTCGTCGCGCAGCGCGCCGATCTCGCGGGCGAACCACTCGCGCTGCTCGGCGGCGGTCCGGCCCGCCACGGCGAACGCGGCGACGGCGGGCACGTCGAGGGTGCCGGAGCGCACATGGCGCTCCTGGCCGCCGCCGTGCAGGACCGGTACGGGGCTGTACTCCCGGCCGAGCAGCAGCGCCCCGATGCCGTACGGGCCGCCGATCTTGTGCCCGGAGACGGTCATCGCGGCAAGTCCCGAGGCGCCGAAGTCGACCGGGATCTGACCGAAGGCCTGGACCGCGTCGGCGTGCAGCGGGATGCCGAACTCCCCTGCCACGTCCGCGAGTTCACGGACCGGCATGACCGTGCCGATCTCGTTGTTCGCCCACATGACGGTCGCGAGGGCGACGTCGTCGGGGTTGCGGGCCATGGCCTCGCGCAGGGCGTCGGGGTGGACGCGGCCGTACCGGTCGACGGGGAGGTACTCGATGGTGGCGCCCTCGTGCTCGCCCAGCCAGTGGACGGCGTCGAGGACGGCGTGGTGTTCGACGGGGCTGGCGAGGACGCGGGTGCGGGCCGGGTCGGCGTCGCGGCGGGACCAGTACAGGCCCTTCACCGCGAGGTTGTCGGCCTCGGTGCCGCCGGAGGTGAGAACCACCTCGCTGGGGCGGGCGCCCAGGGCGTCCGCCAGGGTCTCGCGGGCCTCCTCGACCGTCCGGCGGGCGCGGCGGCCGGCGGCGTGGAGGGAGGAGGCGTTGCCGGTGACGGCGAACTGGGCGGTCATCGCCAGGGCCGCCTCCGGAAGCATGGGGGTGGTCGCGGCGTGGTCGAGGTATGCCATGGTGGCCCGATTCTATGGCCCGCCGTCTGCCGGGCCGGTCGGGCGGGGGGTGTACGGCCCCGGTGCCGGAGCCGACGGCCTCCGCCGGTGCCCGTGCCCGGTCCGCCGGGCATGCACCCGGGACCGGACCCGGCCACGCACCCTCCCCGCCCCTGGGTCCGCCGGGGCGGAGCCTCGCCGGTCCGCGGAACGACAGCCCGCCGCACGGCGGTTGCCGGCGGCCTCTTCGCCGCGAGGGGGCCGCTCCGGTGGCGGCGCCGCCGTCAGAAGCTCCAGGACAGGGTGCTGTCCGCCGACATGAAGGCGGCCAGGACCAGGAGGTCGGCGACGCCCAGGCCGAGTCCGAGGAAGGCGCGCCCGCGGCGGGTGGTGCCCCGGTAGAGGGCCACGGAGGCGAGTGCGATGGAGACGGGGCCGAGGAAGATGTTCAGCGCCAGCAGGCCGACGAGGCCGAGGATGAAGGACGCGACGGCCATGCCGTCGGCGTCACGGGCGGCGCTCCGGGGCCGCGGCGCGGCGGTGGTGAGTTCCATGTGTCTGCTCCCAGCAGGCAGTCGTACGGGGACGGGTGGAGGGTGCGGTCGGTTCAGCTGGAGGTTTGGCGCCGTCGGCCGTGGCGCTCGCGGACCGCGAAGACGGCCAGCCAGACGCCGATGACCGCGGCGGCGACGAGGGTGAAGGACAGCGGTGCGTGGGCCACGGTGCCCAGCACGACGCCCAGCAGCAGAAGCGCTGCGACGAGGAACAGCATGTGATGCCTCCCGTGGAAGTCCGGCGAGTCGCCGTGCCCGGTCCGGGTGTCCCCGGATGTTTCAGGGAGCCGACGATTCGGTGAACGCTTGTGGTTACAGTTGTTCACTGACTCCAGAGTCTAGCGCGTCCGGCGACTTTCCAATCCCGGAGAACAGTTGTTAACTGCATGGCATGAGTCACAGTCTCGGCGTCCGGCAGGCCCAGAAACAGAAGACCCGACAGGCGTTCCTGGACGCCGCGTTGGGCCTGCTGGAGGAGCAGAGCCTCAGCAGCCTGGGCCTGCGCGAGGTCACCCGGGCCGTCGGCGTGGCCCCGACCGCGTTCTACCGGCATTTCCACTCGACCGCGGATCTGGGCGTCGCCCTGGTCGAGGAGGCGCTGGGCAGCCTGCATCCGATGATCTCCGGCACGGTGTCCGCGTCCGGCGACAGCGACGAACGCATAGACCGGGCCGTCACCCTGATCGCCGGTCACGTGCGCGAGCACCCCGCGCACATCCGGTTCATCGCCCGCGAGCGCAACGGCGGTGTGCAGAAGGTCCGGGCCGCGATCGCGGAGCAGATGGACCGGTTCACCGACGAGGTGACGGCCGAGCTGGCCAGGCAGCCGGAGTCGGCCGGCTGGACCGAGGACGATCTGCGGATGCTCGCCGGGCTGTACGTCGACCAGATGCTGATGACCGCCGGCACCTTCCTGGAGGCTGCCCCCGAGGAGGAGGACCGGGTGGCCCGGGTGGCCGTGCGCCGGATGCGCCTGATCAGCATCGGCCGCCGCCACTGGCTGGGCTGACGCCCGCCGGCGCACGACTCGCCACCACGTCCGCGTCCACCGGCACGCCACCAGGCACGTCACCGGACATGCGCGAAGGGTGCGTACGGGGACCGCCCCGTACGCACCCTTCGCTCTCTCTTGCGCCCTGCCTGGCGCGAGCGCAGGTCAGCCCTGCGTCTGCTGCCCCTGGTTCCCGTTCTGGTTCTGGCCCTGACCGCCGCCGGGGCCGCAGCCGCCACCCTGACCGCCGCCCTGGCCGCCTCCCTGCCCGCCGGGGCCGCCGCTGGGCGCACCCGACGGCTTGCCGGAAGGCGCGCCCGACCGGGCCTCCCCCGTGGGGGCGCCGGACGGCGCCCCCGAGGGCGCGCCGCTCGGCATTCCCGAAGGAGCCCCGCTCGGCGCTCCCGACGGCGCCTGGCAACTCTGCTGTCCCGAGGTGCCGCTGCTGCTACCGCTGCCGCTGCCCGAGGACGAGGAGTCGCCCGAGCCGCAGGCCGTCAGCAGGAGCGGCGAGAGGGCCAGCAGGGCGACGGCCGGGACGTGACGTACACGCTTCATGGGGGCAACTCCCGTTGTATGAGCCTGTTCTGAGAGGCGCATGCAACCAACGGTCCTTGGGTGCCGCATGGGCGCGCACTGTGCGCCACCTGTGGCCAGGGCGCGGCGCGACGCCACGAACCGCCGCCGACCTGCGCTTTTACGGGCGCGGTTCAACTCCCCCGCTGGTACAGCTCCGTGACGAAGGCCGCCACCCGTGCCCGGTCCCCCACACCGCGGAGGCTCCGCCCAGGCGTCGTCAGCCGAGGCGCACCCGGGCCAGTTGGCGCGACTGCGCGACGAGTCGGTCCGCGCTGTCCCAGACCTCGGCGTCCTCCTCCAGGAAGCCGCCGGCGAGGTTGCGGGTGGTGATGGCGACCCGGAGGGGTCCCGGCGCCGGACGGCAGCGCACGTGGACGGTCAGCTCGACGGTGGGCACCCAGCCGGTCAGGCCGATCTCGAAGGCGGTCGGCGGCAGCGCGTCCACCGCGAGGAGCAGCGAGAGGGGATCCGCGTCGCGGCCGTCGGCGAGGCCGAACCAGGACCGCATCTCACCCTTGCCGGACGGCGCCCCGAGGGCCCAGCCGAGCGTGGCGGGGTCGAGCTTGAGCATCAGGCGGTCGGTGATGGCGGAGCTGCCGGGGACGGGCGCGGGGCTGTCCGCGGGCCCGAAGCACTGGTCGATCGGGGCGATGGCGGGCGGCTTCGCGGTCGTACGGACGTCGTCGGGCAGGCTGTCGAGGTCTCCGTACGAGGCGAGTACGCGGATCCGCTCGGTCTCGCGACCCTCGTCGTCGTACTGGAACAGGGACGCCTGGCCGGTGGAGAGGGTGCGGCCGGTGCGGACGACGTCGGTGCGGACGACCGCCGGGCCCGGCTGGGACGCCGTCAGGTAGTGCGCCGAGATCGTGAACGGGTCGGAGTGCGGCAGTGCGTCCGCGAGCGCGCGGCCGAGGACGGCGAGGAGATAGCCGCCGTTGACGGCGCTGATGATGGTCCACCCGGCGGACAGGTCGATGTCGTAGACGCCGGGTTCGCGTCGGGTGACCGCGGTGTCGCGGTCGAACTCGCTGTCGCCGATCCTGGCCCGTGTCGCGTGCAGGGAAGCTGCTTCTGGCATGCCTGAACGCTACAACAGGAAATTACTAAGCGGTAGCTTTCTCTGTTTCCGTCACATGAACCCCGCCGGCGGACGCGGGGGCGGGAGCCCTCAGTCCGGCACCTCGACCGCCGTCGAGCGCCGGTGCCACGCCCGGGGCGCGCGCCAGTGGTAGCGCATCGCGAGCAGCCGCAGCGCGAAGGCGGTGACGACGGCGAGCGCGGACGTGTAGGGCGTCAGCACGTCGTAGCGGATGCACAGGGCGACCATCGTGGCGCCGACGATGGCGGGCACGGCGTACAGGTCGCGGTCCCAGCGCAGCAGCGAGGGCACCTCGTTGGCGAGGACGTCCCGCAGCACACCGCCGCCGACGGCCGTCGCCAGTCCGAGGGTCGCGGAGGCGGTGAGGCCCAGCCCGTACTCGTACGCCTTCGTCGTGCCCGCGACGCAGAAGAGGCCGAGCCCGGCCGCGTCGAAGACGTTCACCCCGAGCTGGATCCGCTCCACCTCCGGATGGAGGAAGAACACGAGGACGGTGGCGAGCAGGGGCGTGAGGAAGTACCCCAGGTCCGTGAAGGCGGCCGGCGGCACGGCCCCGATGACCAGGTCCCGGAACAGTCCGCCGCCCAGCGCGGTGACCTCGGCGAGGACGGCGATACCGAAGACGTCGAAGTTCTTCCGCACGGCCAGCAGCGCCCCGGAGATCGCGAAGACGAAGATGCCGATCAGTTCGAGCGTGTGCTGAACGGAGGGAGTGAAGAGTTGCTGGAGCACCTGCACATTCTCACCCAGCACTGAGCCCCTGCCTTGCGTTGCAAGGCAGGGGCTCAGTGCTGCTCACTTCTCTGCGGCCTGTTTCCCTGTGGCCTACTTCTCCTTGGCGGGAGTGTCGCCCTCGGAAGCGTCGGCTTCGGGAGCGTCGCCCTCGGGAGCGGTCCCGGCGGGAGCCTCCGTGACGGTGGCCGAGTCCGCGGCCGAATCCGCGACCTCCGCCGCGACGGCCGCCGACGTCTCCGCGGACTCCGCGAGCACCTCGTCGGCCACCAGCTCCGCCGCCTCCTTCGCGACGGTCAGCAGCACCGTGTCCTGCGGGGCCTGGTCCTCGAAGTTCTCCGGGTGGTGGCAGGCCACCTGCTGACCGGGCTTCAGCTCGAGCATCGGCGGCTCGGTGGTCGTGCAGATCTGCGTGGCCTTCCAGCACCGCGTGTGGAAGCGGCACCCGCTCGGCGGCGAGATCGGCGAGGGAACGTCACCCTTGAGCAGGATCCGGTCGCTCTTGGCCGACCTGCGCCGGGGGTCCGGGATCGGCACGGCCGACATCAGCGCCTTGGTGTACGGGTGCATCGGCGCCTTGTACAGCGACTCGCGGTCCGCCAGCTCCACGATCTTGCCGAGGTACATCACGGCGATACGGTCCGAGACATGGCGTACGACGGACAGGTCGTGCGCGATGATCACGTACGTGAGGCCGAGCTCCTGCTGGAGGTCGTCCAGCAGGTTGACCACCTGCGCCTGGATCGACACGTCGAGCGCGGAGACCGGCTCGTCCGCCACGACCAGCTTCGGGTTGAGCGCGAGCGCGCGGGCGATGCCGATGCGCTGGCGCTGGCCACCGGAGAACTCGTGCGGGTAGCGGTTGTAGTGCTCGGGGTTGAGACCGACCACGGACAGCAGCCGCTGGACCTCCTTCTTGACACCGCCCTCGGGCGTGACGCCCTGGAGCTTGAAGGGGGCGCTGATGATCGTGCCGATGGTGTGGCGCGGGTTCAGCGACGAGTAGGGGTCCTGGAAGATCATCTGGACGTCACGGCGCATCGGACGCATCGCGCCCACCCCGAGGTGCGTGATGTCCTTGCCCTCGAACTCCACGGTGCCCGCGGTCGGTTCGAGCAGCCGGGTGATCAGCCGGCCCATCGTCGACTTGCCGCAGCCGGACTCGCCCACGACGCCCAGGGTCTCGCCGGACCTGACCTCGAAGTCGATGCCGTCGACCGCCCGCACCGCGCCGGCCTGCCGCTGGAGCAGTCCCTTGCGGATCGGGAAGTGCTTCTGCAGCCCGGTCACCTTGAGGATCGTCTCGCCGGGGGCGGCGTCCTTCGTGAGGACCGCACCCGAGGCCGAGCCGTCGCTCTGTGCAGGGATGGCCACTGCTTTGTCCTCTGCGTTGTCACTCACAGCTTCGGCGCAATCTCTTCGGTCCAGATCCGTTCCCGCTGCTCCTGCGTCATGTGACACGCGGCCCAGTGCTGGCTGCCCACCTCGGACAGCTCGGGGCGGACCGTGCGGGTGACGTTGTCCTTGGGGACGTCCGCGTACGGGCAGCGCGGGTTGAAGGCGCAGCCCGACGGGATGTTGATCAGCGAGGGCGGTGAGCCCTTGACCGGGATCAGCCGCTCGGTCTGCTCACGGTCGAGGCGCGGCATCGAACCCAGCAGACCCCAGGTGTACGGGTGCCTCGGCTCGTAGAAGACCTTCTCGGCGGGGCCCCGCTCGATGCAGCGGCCGCCGTACATCACCAGGATGTCGTCGGACAGTTCGGCGACGACGCCCAGGTCGTGGGTGATGATGATGACCGCGGAGCCGAACTCCTTCTGCAGGTCACGGATGAGGTCGAGGATCTGCGCCTGGACGGTCACGTCCAGGGCGGTCGTCGGCTCGTCCGCGATCAGCAGTTCGGGGTTGTTGACCAGCGACATCGCGATCATCGCGCGCTGGCGCATACCGCCGGAGAACTCGTGCGGGTAGTTGTCGACCCGCTTGTCCGGCTGGGGGATGCCCACCCGGTCGAGCATCTCGACGGCCCGCCTGCGGGCCACCTTCTTGTCGACCTTGTGGTGGATCCGGTAGGCCTCCACGATCTGCTGACCGATCGTGTAGTACGGGTGCAGCGCCGACAGCGGGTCCTGGAAGATCATCGCCATCTCGCGGCCACGCAGCTTGCGCACGTAGTCCGGGTCGGCGGAGAGCAGTTCCGTGCCGTCGAGCCAGATCTCGCCGGAGATCTGCGCCTTGCGCTTGCCGTACTGACCGGCGGTGTGCAGACCCATGATGCCGAGCGAGGTCACCGACTTGCCCGAGCCCGACTCGCCCACGATGCCGAGGGTCTTGCCCTTCTCCAGCGTGAAGCTGAGCCCGTCGACGGACTTGACCAGGCCGTCGTCGGTCGGGAAGTGGACCTTCAGGTCGCGGACTTCGAGGAAGGCGGAGGGGGCGGGCGAGTCCTTGACGGGCTCGGTCATGGCCGCTCCGGTCTTGCTGGGTTCGGTCATGACAGCCTCACACGGGGGTCGATCACGGCGTACAGGAGGTCGACGACCAGGTTGGCGAAGATCACGGCGAGCGAGGTGATCAGCGTGACGCCCAGGATGATCGGCAGGTCCTTGGTGTTGATCGCCGTCAGCACGGCCTGGCCGAGGCCCGGCAGGCTGAACGTGGTCTCGGTGAGGATCGCGCCGCCGATCAGGGCGCCCAGGTCCATTCCGAACATGGTCAGGATCGGCGTCATGGTCGAACGCATGGCGTGCTTGCCGATGACGACCGGCTCGCGCAGGCCCTTGGCCCTGGCCGTGCGGATGTAGTCCTCACCCAGGATCTCCAGCATGGTGGCGCGGGTGATCCGGGCGTACATGGCCGCGTAGAGGAAGGCCAGGGTGACCCAGGGCAGGATCATGCCCCCGAGCCAGCCGCTGAAGCTCTCCTCCAGTGGGACGTACTGGCCGTCGATCCATCCGAGGCCGTAACTGAAGACCGCCAGTGACAGCAGACCGGTGAAGTAGATCGGGAGCGAGACACCGCTGAGGGCGACGATCATCGCACCGCGGTCCCACAGGGAGCCGCGCTTGAGCGCGGAGAGCACACCCGCCGCGACACCGAAGATCAGCCACAGGACCGCGGCACCGAGCGCGAGAGCCAGGGTCACTGGGAAGCGGTCGGTGAGCACGGGCCAGATGGCCTGCTCGTTGCGGAACGAGTAACCGAAGCACGGGGCCGCGCAGTTCGTGACGTCGCCGCCGGACGCGTAGGTGCGCCCGACGAAGATGCCCTTGAAGAACTCCCAGACCTGGACGAAGATCGGCTCGCCCAGCCCGAGCTTCTGCCGTACGGCCTCGATCGCCGCGGGGTCGGCCTGCTTGCCCACGAACATCGTGGCCGGGTCCACGCCCGCCCAGCGGGGGACGAGGAAGAAGATGCAGAAGACCACCAGAATGATGACCACCAGCATCACTGCGGCGGCGAAGAGCCGCCTGATGAGGTAAGCGAGCACTGCTCTCGGCCCGACGGCGGGGCCGCGGGCCACCGGAGGTCGTCCGGTGGCCCGCGGGTCACGCCGCGCCGGCCTTCACCTGCCTTTCGTGCCGTATGGCGGGTGCGCCGGTCGGGATTACTTCTTCAGAGCCAGGTTCACGAAGTCGTACTGACCGCTGTAGTTGTCGGTCGTGTAGACGTTCGCGAGGTTGCTGCCACGCCAGTTGACGAACTTCTCGAAGACGAAGGGCAGGTAGTAACCGCCCTCCATGACCTTGTGGTTGATCTCCGTGGAAAGCTCGACCTTCTTCGCCTCGTCGAGCTCCTTGACGTAGTCGTCGAAGAGGCCGTCGATCGTCTTGTCCTTGATCAGGGCGAAGTTGTTGTTGCCGCTCTCGAGGATGTACTTGCCGCTCCACAGCGGCAGACCGAAGCCCTGGACGGTCGGGAAGTCCGGACCCCAGCCCATGATGATGATGCCGTAGTTCTTCTTCTTGACGTTCGCGGGGCTACCGATGATGCCGCTGGTCTGCGCGCCGTCGTACTGGTCGATCTCGGCGGTGATGCCGACCTTCTTCAGCGAGGCCTGGAGGGACTCGGCGGTGGCGACCTCGACCGGCTTGTTGTTGCGGACCGCGATGGTGGTCTTGAAGCCGTTCGGCTGGCCGCAGGCCTTCAGCTCTTCCTTGGCCTTGGCGGCGTTGCCCTTCTTGTTCGTCGTGGCCGACTCGTACGGGTCGTACTTCTGACCCTCGGCGCCCGGGACGGACGGCGGCAGCATGTTCGTGCCGATGTCACCACCGGCCACCGGGCCACCGCGCGCGGTCTGCAGCGACTCGTGGTCGGCACCGTAGATCACGGCCTTGCGGCAGTGCTCGTTGTCGAACGGCTTGACGCTCTGCGGGAAGACCGCGTAGCGGACGTAGCCGGAGACCGGGTTGTCCAGGTTGCCCTTGTGCTGCTTCAGGGCGGTGGTGCGGCCCTGCGGGGACATGCCGGTCTGGTTGATGTCCAGGTCGTAGTCGCCGTTGATCAGACGCTGGTCCATGTCGTTGGCGTTGGTGAACAGCGTCAGCGTGATCTTGTCCGGGTACGCCTTGCGGATCTTGTCCGAGGACGCCTTCCACTCCGGGTTGCGGACCAGGGTCAGCGACTTGTTCGGCGTGTACGACTGGAACTTGTACGGGCCGGACGAGAACGGCTTCAGGCCGTACTTGGACTTGGTGTCCTTGTCCTGGCGGACCGGCGAGGAGGAGGCCAGCGCCAGCATGTCCTCGAAGTCCGAGTTGGCCTGCGGCAGCTTGAAGACGATGGTCTTGTCGTCCGGCGTCTCGATCGCCTTCAGACCCAGCTTGTCCGCGGACTTGTCCTTGTACGGGCCCTTGTACTCGCCCTTGGGGTCGAGGACGTCCTTCAGGTAGACCGGACCGCCGGACAGCACGTCCTGCGCCCACTGGCGCTCGATGCCGTACTTGATGTCCTTGGAGGTGATCGGCTTGCCGTCCTCCCAGGTCACCCCGTCCCGCAGCGTGTAGGTGTACGTCTTGCCGTCGTCGCTGATCTTCGCCGTGCTGGTGGCGAGGTCCGGGGAGAGCTCGGCACCCTTGGCACCGGGCTCGGCGTTGCCGGTCACCAGCGTGCGGCTGTAGTACCGCATGAAGTTCCAGGCGAAGCCGTAGTAGCCACGCGTGGTGTCCCACGAGTCGGCGTCCTGGACGCCCGCGAACTTCAGCGTGCCGCCCTTCTTGGCGAGGGAGGCCTGCGCGACCTTGTTGTTCGCCGCGTTGAAGCCGGCCGCGCCGTTCTTCGAGCCGCCGTCGTCGTCGTTGCCGCCGCCGCCGCACGCCGCCGTGGACAGCAGTGCAGCGACCACGGCTGCGGCGGCCGCAGCCTGCTTACGCCGCCCTGTGGTGCGTTGGGTAATCACTCGGATCCTCCGTGTGTGTAGCGGCCCGTCGACAGATGACGGGCCCTGGGGGTACGGCAGTTCAGCGGGAACCCTTCGGGTCGAGCGCATCGCGTACGCCGTCGCCGAAGAGGTTGAAGGAGAGCACGGTGATGAAGATCGCTACACCCGGGATGACCATGTACATCGGATCCGAGTCGTAGTAGTCGATCGCGGAGGAGAGCATCTGCCCCCACGAGGCGGAGGGCGGCTTGACGCCCACGCCCAGGAAGCTCAGCGCCGCCTCGGTCAGGATGTTGGTCGGGATCATCATCGTCGTGTAGACGATGATCGGCGCGACCAGGTTGGGCAGCAGTTCCTTGAACAGGATGTAGAAGCGGCCCGCCCCGAGGCTGCGCGCGGCCTCGACGTACTCGCGCTCGCGCATGGACAGCGTCTGGCCGCGCACCACACGTCCGACATAGGGCCAGCCGAAGAAGCCGATCACCAGGATCATGACGAACAGGCGCACACCCGTGCCGGTCAGGCCCAGCATCTCGTTCGGCATGACCGAGACCAGCGCGATGATGAAGAGCAGCTGCGGGAAGGCCAGCAGGCCGTCCATCACGCGGCTGATGACGGCGTCCAGCCAGCCGCCGAAGTAGCCGGCGAGTACGCCGAGGACGGTGCCGAGCACCACCGCGACCAACGCCGACAGGAAGCCGACCAGGAGCGACACCCGGGCGCCGTAGACGATCCGGGCGAAGATGTCGCGGCCGCTGACCGGTTCGACACCGAAGAGGTGGTCCCCGCTGATACCGCCGAAGGACCCGGTGGGAGTCGAGAAGAGCGGGTCGATCAGGTCCTCGTGGTGCGTCTCGGGGTCCTGGCCGACCAGACTCGTGATCACGGGAGCGAACAGCGCGATCAGGATCAGCACGAGTACGACGACACCGCCCGTCAGGGCGAGCTTGTCCCGCTTCAGGCGCTCCCAGGCGATGCGGCCGAGGGAACGCCCCTGTACCGCCTTCGCCTCGGCGGAGCCCGCGGCGAGCGCCGCCTCCTCGGCCGCACTCGGGGCGGCTTCGGTCGTCGGCTCGTGCAATGGTGCCGTCATCGTGGCAGGGACCCCTCTCAACCGGCGGTAGCCGGCCCACGCTTGCCGCTGTAGCGGCGTGATCAGTCCGTCGTACACAGGGGCGAAACCCCCTGGACCGGGAGTCTTCAACGCCTCAGCGATCTGTAGCCAGACCTGACGGTGAATGGATGCGCAAACGTGATGCTGTCTGGGGGGTTCCGTTATCCGAACGCCGGGTAACGGGGGTCGGACGCATGACATTTGGGGCGGAACGGGCCTTGCATCCCATTTACCCGCGTAGATCGGGACATTCCGCCCGGAGGCGGTGCGGGGATGCGAGGAGGAACTCCACGAGGTGGACGCGGTCCACCCCGATCATCTCAGTACGCGCCGGGGAACCCGTACCCGCCGGCCGCCGGAGCCTGGACGGGCGCCGCGTGCGCCTCCCGGTCGTAGAACGGCCGGGCGTGCGCCCGCAGCCACAGGGCCACCGGGTCGTACTCGTCCGACATGGCGACGGTCGACACCGGCAGGCCGTCCGGCACCGCGCCGATCGACTGCTGCATCATCGCCCGCACCGAGTCCACGGCGGGCGGACTGGTGTCGTACACGTCGAGCCCGATGGCGAGATACGGCGCCCCGAGCGAGGGCTGCACCCAGGCGCGGCGCAGCGAGCGGACCGCGGTGGTCCGGTGGGCGTTCTGCGTGAGGAGGGCGTAGAACTGCGGGATCTCGATGCCCGGTTCGGACAGTCTCAGCGGGCCCGCGGGCTGCCGCTCCAGACCGGTGGCGATACGGCGCAGATCCAGCCAGGGGATGCCGACGCCGCCGCCCGGCGCGTGCGGGTTCAACCAGAGGCCGTAGTGGTCGGGGTAGAGGGTCCGGGCGACGTCGAGCCCGTCGACGACCTCGTACGAACGGTTCCAGCCGCTGGCCGAGAGCTCCTGCGCGGAGGTCACACAGGGGGCGTAGCCGAAGCCGTCCACCTGCATGTTCCCGTACTGGGCGTCGGGCGAGCCCGCCTGGCCGTGCCAGAGCAGCATCCAGACCTGGCCGGACGACGGGGTCGCGAGCGCGCGAAGGAGCGCCTCGTAGGCGTCGTAACGCCCGGGCGTCACTTGGCGCAGCATGTGCTCGACCTGCCCGGCCGCGGCCGTGCCCGACGCGCTCACCTTCTACCGCCCCTTCGCGACATCCCTGACATACGGGTCCATTCGGCGGGGCGCTGTGCTCACGTGAACACGACACCACCCCGACCGAGCCATGAAACCAGCTTAAGTGGCGATCCCGACAGCACCGTTGCGCTCCGCTGGGTTTGGTGTTGAGAGGTCGGGGCTTTCTGTTGTCCGCCGCCCGCGGGTCGGATGTGGTCGAGCGCGCCGTTCCCCGCGCCCCTGCCGGGGCGCGCCCGGGTGAGCCCCTCCTAGAAAGTCCGGGTGTAGAAGGGGCGGACCTGGGCCCTCAGCCAGTCGCCCACCGGGTCCTGGGCCACGTCGAGGAAGACGAGGCTCACCGGGTGTGCCAGGGGAACGCGCCCCAGGGCCCGGCCGAGGGCGTCCAGCGGAAGCGTGCGCGCGCTCTCGTCCCAGTGGACCGCCTCGATGCCGACGAACATCACGGGGTCGCCGCCCTCGATGCTCGCCAGACAGCGGCGGGCGCTCAGCACGACGCCGGCGGCGGCGAACTCCGCCGAGGCCGCGGCGAGGAAGTCCACCGGGTCGTCCTGCCAGTCGGGCTGGAACAGCCGGACCCGGCCGCCGCTCGCGGCCCCGTCCAGCTGGGTCCGCCCGGCCCGGCACAGCTCGGCCACGGCCGGCGGGGGCAGCGGCACCCCGACCGTGCCGTCCGGGTTCAGCACGATGCCCACCTGGGGCGGCAGGCCGCGCGCGAACTCCACGGCGGGCGCGACGGTGTACGCCATGTGGTCGCCGACGACCTGGCGGAACTGCTGGTCCGAGGTGAAGACCGGCACGTACGCCTGCCCGCCGAGCTCCACCGTGGGCAGGTCGAGCGGGCCGCTGTGCGGGCCGCCGCCCTCCGGCAGCGGCACCCAGAGGAAGGCGCGCCCGACGGCCTCCACGATCCGGGCGCCCGTCGAGGGCGACGGGGGAAGCCCGAGGGAGGCCGCGAGCACCTCCTCCACCTCGTTGCCGGGCCAGCCGGTATGGGGATGCGGGTGCGCCCGTGCCGGAAAGTCCTGTGTGGGAAAGTTCTGCGCCGGAATGTCCTGTGCCGGGAAGTCCATCTCTACCGCCTGCTCGAACCGCCTTCTGCGGTTGTCGAGATTACGCGCCTGCCCGCCCGTCCACCGCGTCCGAGACCCGCGGAAGCCGGAACCCGCCGACCGGGAGCGGCGCTCAGTCGCCGAAGTCGATGCGCCGCAGCACGTCCGCCGCGGCGCGGTCGACGAGGACGGCGGAGCCGCAGCCCTCGGGGAGGTCGCCCTTCTCGACGGAACGCAGCAGCCTGGCGACGGCGCCGCGGTGCCGCGCGAACGCGTACCGCGAGACGCCCCGGCCGCGCTCGCGCTGGCCGTCCAGCGCGGTGCCGGGATCGACGTCGAGCAGCAGCAGGTGCAGGGTGCCGCCCCGGCGCCGGGCGTCCCGGGCGAGCCAGTTGCGCACCCAGGCCTGCGTACCGCAGTCGTGCACCACGACGCCCTCGCCGGAGCGCAGGGCCCCGCGCAGGCCCGCGTAGTGCGCGGCGCGCACGAGGGGGCGGTAGACCGCGTACGGAAGGAAACGGGCCAGCCTGCCGTCCCAGCGGTCGCGGGTGTCCTGGGAGTCGATGCGGCGGCCGGTCACCGCCCGGCGCATCAGGGTCGACTTGCCGCTGCCCGGCAGGCCCGTGACCACGACCAGGTCGGCGGCTCCGAACCGCAGGCCGTGAGGGCTGTGACCCGCGCGCTCCCGCAGATCACGGACGACGGGCGCCGGAAGCGGGTCGCACGCCTCCCTGGCCGGTGCGGTGGGCTGCTTGGGCAGCGCGATGCCCGTACTGGTCGCGTACGCCGTGGTCCTGTTCACCCTGATCGTCCTCCCCATGGGGTCGGGAGACCCATCCCCGTCGAGTGTAAAGAGAAGGTAATGCGCTGGTCCCCTCATTTCTGTTCTCGTCCTGCCACAGCCCCGTCACAGATCACTGTGAACGCCTGTGAGCCCTGTCCGGACACTGTCCGGCCCGGTACGGGCCGGTCCGCCGCCCCGCCGAGGCCCCTGCCGCCCCGGTCCGATGCGTGCAATGATGTGCGCGCCAACTGCATACCGGCCGCTTGAATCCGCGCGGGAGAGTTCCGGGTACGTGTACACGCAGGTGTACGAGTGCCCGGGCGCCGAAGGAGCAAGTCCCTCCCTTGAATCTCTCAGGCCCCGTTACCGCGCGGGCGAGGCACATCTGAAAAGCGGGCCGCCCCCTGACCGCCAGGGCGTCGGCTCCACCCAAGGTGCAAGTCAGTGACCACCACGTTCATGGGTGTTCACGGCGAACCTCTCAGGTTCCGATGACAGATGGGGAGGAACGACCTCGCCGTCATGCCTTGGGAGCCCCACCGATGAGCAGCAACGCCCCCGTTCAGCCGCGCCGGACCGCGCTCGATGCCCTGCATCGCTCGCTCGGCGCGACGATGACCGACTTCGCCGGCTGGGACATGCCCCTGCGGTACGGCTCCGAGCGCGACGAGCACCTCGCCGTACGTACCCGGGCCGGCCTCTTCGACCTCTCCCACATGGGCGAGATCACCGTCACCGGCCCCCAGGCGGCCGCTCTCCTGGACTTCGCGCTGGTCGGCAACATCGGGGGCGTGAAGACGGGCCGCGCCCGCTACACGATGATCTGCCGGGCCGACGGCGGCATCCTCGACGACCTGATCGTCTACCGCCTCGCCGACACCGAGTACATGATCGTGGCGAACGCCTCCAACGCCCAGGTGGTCCTGGACGCCGTCCGGGAGCGCGCCGAGGGCTTCGACGCCGAGGTGCGCGACGACCGGGACGCCTACGCCCTGCTGGCCGTCCAGGGCCCGGAGTCCCCCGGCATCCTGAAGTCGCTGACCGACGCCGACCTGGACGGGCTGAAGTACTACGCGGGCCTGCCCGGCACGGTCGCCGGTGTTCCGGCCCTGATCGCGCGCACCGGCTACACCGGCGAGGACGGCTTCGAGCTGTTCGTCGCCCCGGCCGACGCCGAGAAGCTGTGGCAGGCGCTGACCGACGCGGGCTCCCCCGTGGGGCTCGCCCCCTGCGGGCTCTCCTGCCGGGACACCCTGCGCCTGGAGGCGGGCATGCCGCTGTACGGGCACGAGCTGAGCACCTCGCTCACGCCGTTCGACGCGGGGCTCGGCCGGGTCGTGAAGTTCGAGAAGGAGGGCGACTTCGTCGGGCGCGAGGCGCTGTCCGAGGCCGCCGCCCGGGCCGAGTCGCAGCCTCCGCGCGTCCTCGTCGGCCTGCTGGCCGAGGGCCGCCGTGTCCCCCGCGCCGGCTACCCGGTCGTCGCCGACGGCAGGGTCGTCGGCGAGGTCACCTCCGGTGCGCCGTCCCCGACGCTCGGCAGGCCGGTCGCGATGGCGTACGTCGACGCGGAGCACTCCGCGCCCGGCACGAGCGGTGTCGGCGTGGACATCCGGGGCAGCCACGAACCGTACGAGGTCGTGGCGCTGCCGTTCTACAAGCGCCAGAAGTGACACTGGTCCGCGGGCGCCGGAAGTGAGGCACCCGGTCCGGGCTCCCCGGACGACACCGGTCCGCGGACTCCACAGGTGACACGGCGCGACAGCGCCGCTCGACAGCATCAGACGTGACCCCGGGCACATCCGCCCGGCCACCCCAGTCCCCCTGCATCAGCACTCCCCGGCGTACAGGAGAATTCAGGCCATGAGCAATCCCCAGCAGCTGCGCTACAGCAAGGAGCACGAGTGGCTGTCGGGCGCCGAGGACGGCGTCTCGACGGTCGGTATCACGGAGCACGCGGCCAACGCGCTCGGCGATGTCGTGTACGTCCAGCTCCCGGAGGTCGGTGCCACGGTGACCGCGGGCGAGACCTGCGGTGAGCTGGAGTCGACCAAGTCGGTCAGCGACCTGTACTCGCCCGTCACCGGCGAGATCACCGAGATCAACCAGGACGTCGTGGACGACCCCGCGCTGGTGAACACCGCCCCGTTCGAGGGCGGCTGGCTGTTCAAGGTGCGCACCTCGGAGGAGCCGAAGGACCTGCTCTCCGCGGACGAGTACACCGAATTCTCCGGCAGCTAAGGACTCCTGACCGATGTCGCTTCTGAACCAGTCCCTCCATGAGCTCGACCCGGACGTCGCCGCCGCCGTCGACGCCGAGCTGGACCGCCAGCAGTCCACCCTCGAGATGATCGCCTCGGAGAACTTCGCTCCGGTCGCGGTCATGGAGGCCCAGGGCTCGGTCCTCACCAACAAGTACGCCGAGGGCTACCCGGGCCGCCGCTACTACGGCGGCTGCGAGCACGTGGACGTCGCCGAGCAGATCGCGATCGACCGGGTCAAGGAGCTGTTCGGCGCCGAGTACGCCAACGTGCAGCCCCACTCGGGCGCCTCCGCCAACCAGGCCGCGCTGTTCGCGCTGGCCCAGCCCGGCGACACCATCCTCGGTCTCGACCTGGCCCACGGCGGCCACCTGACCCACGGGATGCGGCTGAACTTCTCCGGCAAGCAGTTCAACGTGGTCGCCTACCACGTGGACGACGCCGGCCTGGTCGACATGGCCGAGGTCGAGCGGCTCGCCAAGGAGCACCGCCCCAAGGTGATCATCGCGGGCTGGTCGGCGTACCCGCGGCAGCTGGACTTCGCCGAGTTCCGCCGGATCGCGGACGAGGTCGAGGCCTACCTGTGGGTCGACATGGCGCACTTCGCGGGCCTGGTCGCGGCCGGCCTCCACCCGAACCCGGTGGAGCACGCGGACGTCGTCACCTCCACGACCCACAAGACGCTGGGCGGGCCCCGCGGCGGGATCATCCTCGCCAAGAAGGCCTTCGCGAAGAAGCTGAACTCGTCCGTCTTCCCGGGCTTCCAGGGCGGCCCCCTGGAGCACGTGATCGCGGCCAAGGCCGTCTCCTTCAAGGTCGCCGCCTCGGAGGACTTCAAGGAGCGCCAGGTCCGTACGGTCGAGGGTGCCCGCATCCTCGCCGAGCGCCTCACCGCGCCGGACGCCCGCGAGGCCGGTGTCAACGTCCTGTCGGGCGGTACCGACGTCCACCTGATCCTGGTGGACCTGCGCGAGTCCGAGCTGGACGGGCAGCAGGCCGAGGACCGCCTCCACGAGGTCGGCATCACAGTCAACCGCAACGCCGTCCCGAACGACCCGCGGCCGCCGATGGTGACGTCGGGCCTGCGGATCGGCACCCCGGCCCTGGCGACCCGCGGCTTCACGGCCGAGGACTTCACCGAGGTCGCGGACGTCATCGCCGAGACCCTCAAGCCGTCCTACGACGCCCCGGCGCTCAAGGCCCGGGTGACCGCACTGGCGGACAAGCACCCGCTGTACCCCGGTCTGGGCAAGTAGTCCCGTTTCACGGGGGTACCGCGCACACTGGAAGGTGTGCGCGGTACCCCGCCCGTCACCCACCACCGCCCCGCCACGGCGCCCCGCGCCCCCGGGCCTTCACCGGCCCATCCGCCCCACCCCTGTTCCACCCGCTTCACCCTGTTTTGAGGAGTCACCGTGGCCATCTCGGTCTTCGACCTGTTCTCGGTCGGCATCGGCCCGTCCAGCTCCCACACCGTCGGTCCGATGCGTGCGGCCCGGATGTTCGCCCGCCGCCTGCGCACCGAGGACGTCCTGTCCTCGGCGGCCTCGGTACGCGCCGAGCTGTACGGCTCGCTGGGCGCGACCGGGCACGGCCACGGGACACCGAAGGCGGTGCTGCTCGGCCTGGAGGGCGCCTCGCCCCGCACGGTGGACGTCGAGGGCGCCGACGACCGCGTCGAGAAGATCAAGGCGTCGGGCCGTATCGCCCTGCTCGGCGAGCACGAGGTCGGCTTCTCCTTCGACGACGACCTGGTGCTGCACCGCCGCAAGACCCTGCCGTACCACGCGAACGGCATGACGCTGTGGGCGTACGACGCCTCGGGCGCCGAACTGCTGTCGAAGACGTACTACTCGGTGGGCGGCGGTTTCGTCGTCGACGAGGACGCGGTGGGCGCGGACCGCATCAAGCTGGACGACACGGTCCTGAAGTACCCCTTCCGTACGGGCGACGAGCTGCTGCGGCTGACGAAGGAGACGGGCCTGTCCATCTCCGCCCTGATGCTGGAGAACGAGCGGGCCTGGCGCACCGAGGACGAGATCCGCGAAGGGCTCCTCGCCATCTGGCGGGTGATGCAGGCGTGCGTCACGCGCGGCATGTCCCGCGAGGGCATCCTGCCCGGCGGCCTCAGGGTCCGCCGCCGCGCGGCCATGTCCGCCCGCCAACTGCGCGCCGAGGGCGACCCGTTGGCCCACGCCATGGAGTGGATCACGCTGTACGCGATGGCGGTGAACGAGGAGAACGCGGCGGGCGGCCGTGTCGTGACCGCCCCCACGAACGGCGCCGCGGGCATCATTCCGGCGGTCCTGCACTACTACATCAACTTCGTGCCCGGCGCGGACGAGGACGGGGTGGTCCGCTTCCTGCTCGCGGCCGGCGCCATCGGCATGCTCTTCAAGGAGAACGCCTCCATCTCGGGCGCCGAGGTCGGCTGTCAGGGCGAGGTCGGCTCGGCCTGCTCGATGGCCGCCGGCGCCCTCGCCGAGGTCCTCGGCGGCAGCCCCGAGCAGGTCGAGAACGCCGCGGAGATCGGTATGGAGCACAACCTCGGCCTCACCTGCGACCCGGTCGGCGGTCTCGTCCAGATCCCCTGCATCGAGCGCAACGGCATGGCCGCGGTCAAGGCCGTGACGGCGGCGAGGATGGCCATGCGCGGCGACGGCTCCCACAAGGTCTCCCTCGACAAGGTCATCAAGACGATGAAGGAGACGGGCGCGGACATGAGCGTCAAGTACAAGGAGACGGCCCGGGGCGGCCTGGCGGTGAACATCATCGAGTGCTGAGGGTGGGACGGGCGAAGAGGGGCAGGAGCAGAGGGAGTTGACCCCACACGCACCATCAGCCCCATCCCCCCATCGCACGGAGGAACCACCATGCTGCGCGGCATCGACGTGAGCTCCTACCAGTCGTCCTCGTACAGCACCGAGGGCCTGTCCTTCGTCTTCGTCAAGGCGACGGAAGGCCGGAGTTACGTCAACCCGAAGCTGGGCGCGCAGGCGAAGAGGGCCCGGGACGCCGGCTGCGTGGTCGGCTTCTACCACTTCCTGTGGCCGGGCAACATCACGGCCCAGGCCGAGTACTTCGTCGGCAAGGCCCCGGAGAGGGCGGGCGACATCCTCGCCGTCGACTGGGAGACGACGAGCGACGGCACCCACGCGAGCAACGCCGAGAAGGACCGCTTCATCCGCAAGGTGAAGGAACTCCGGCCGAACAACCGGGTGGTGCTGTACTGCAACCGGCACTTCTGGCTGAACATCGACGACACCTCGTACGCCGGTGACGGTCTGTGGATCGCCGACTACGTTACCGCGGGCAAGCCCCGCATCCAGGCCAAGTGGCGCTTCCACCAGTACACCGACGACCCGCTGGACAAGAACGTCGCACGCTTCGACACCATCGCCGACCTGCGCGAATGGGCGACCCCGTAGGCTGCCCCGCATGGGTGGGAGTATCGCTGCGGTCAGCAGCAACGGGACGTACGCGTTCACCAAGCCGAACCGCGGGAGCATCACGCTGCTCGCCGGGCTCGGGGTCGAGGGGGACGTCCATGCCGGGACGACGGTGAAGCACCGGTTCCGGATGGCGAAGGACCCCTCGCAGCCGAATCTGCGGCAGGTGCACCTGATCCACGAGGAACTGTTCGACGAGGTGCGCGAGGCGGGCTTCGAGGTCGCCGCCGGAGAACTCGGGGAGAACGTCACCACCCGGAACCTCGACCTGCTGGGGCTGCCCGCGGGGACGCTGCTGCGCCTCGGGGACGAGGCCGTGGTGCAGGTCACCGGTCTGCGGAATCCCTGCGCCCAGATCGACGGCTTCCAGAAGGGGCTCATGAAGCAGGTCGTGGGCCGGGACGGGGACGGGAAGCCCCGCTTCAGGGCCGGGATCATGAGCGTGGTCGTCACGGGCGGGGTGGTGCGGCCCGGCGACCCCGTCGAGGTCGATCTACCGGAGGGGCCGCACCTGCCCCTGCAGATCGTCTGAGCGGCGGCCCTACGCCCGGAAGTCCGTCGTACGCTCCGGCGACGCCTCGGCCAGCGCCTTCGTCACTCCCTCGACGCCTTCCCGCAGACCGTAGACGGGCGTGCCGGGCTGCTGGCGCCAGGAGTCGTCGAGGCCGCCCGCGTCCACGGTGTCGAAGCCGAGTTCGTCGATGAGGTCGCGTACGGCCTGCTTGGCGGTCGCGTCGTCGCCGGCCACCGGGAGGGCGACGCGGTCGGCGGCGCCGGCCGGACGGTGCCGGTCCAGGATGTCCTGGGCGAACGTGCCGTTGAACGCCTTGACGACGGTGTGGCCGAGCTGCCGGGCCGTCCAGCGGCTCTCCGTCAGGCCCTCGTCGAGGATCTCGGCGATCCTGCCGTCCCGCTGCTTGGGGTAGTAGTTGCCGGTGTCGATGACGCTCACCCCGTCGGCCGCCTTGTCCAGCAGCCCGGACGGCAGGCCGGGGACCGCCTTCAGGGGGATCGTGACGATGACGATCTCGGCGTCCCGCGGGGCCTCCTCCACGGTGACCGGGGTCGCTCCGGTCTCCCGCGCCAGCTCGGTGAGCGTCTGCGGGCCCCGGGAGTTGGCGACGTACACGTCGTGGCCCAGGGCGGTGAGCCGCCGGGTGAGGTTGCCGCCGATGTTGCCTGCTCCGATGATGCCGATCCTCATGTCCGACTCGCCTTTCGGGGGTGGATGACTCCTGTGCGCAGTAGCAACCCCGGGACGGATCGGGCTATTCCGGGCCGCGCCCGGAGGGCGGACACGACGAAGGGGCGCCCCCCGTGGACCGGCGGGCGCCCCTGTCCCTCACGTCACCTGTTGACGTGGGACCAGAACTCGTCGAACGAGAGCAGCTTGTCGCCGTTGAGGTCCTGGGCGGCGATGACGGCCTCGGCCACCGACTCGGTGACGTTCCAGTCCCCGCCCTGGGCCAGAGCCTTCTTGAACTCGGCGGCGGTGATGTAGCCGTCCCCGTCCACGTCGATGCGCTCGAACGCCTTGCGTGCTTCCTCGATGTCCGCCACCGGACCCGCCCCTTCTTGGTGCCTATCTGACGAGGTCAGATTAACGTTCCGGCCGGGCGCGGAGCGCGGCGACCACCCAGGCGAACTCCTCGGTGTGCGCGGGCAGGGGCCCCGTTCCGCGGACGAGCGCCGTCAGCTCCCGGAAGCGGGCGAGCTCCACGTGCGCCGCGGACTCCATGCGTTCCAGTACGGCGGCCCGGTCGGCGGTGCCCAGAAGCCCGTCCAGCACCTCCTCGGCGCGGGACGACTCCGGAGCGACGCCCTGTTCCAGTGCCTCGCCCGCGAGCTGCACCAGGCGGCTCATGAACCACAGGGACGTCCCGGCCGGCACCTGCGGCCCGCGGTCCGCCGCGTTGAACTCGACCGTCCTGCGCATACGCCGGCGGAAATCCGGGTTCCGCATCAGCTCGGCCAGTTCCACCCAGGCGTCCACCTGCTCGGGGGTGGGGTCCTCGGGCAGGTCGGCGACCGCGAACCGCATCCGGGTGCGGATGTCGGGGTCCGCGGTGTCGAGCCCCTGGAAGGTCTCCTCCATGAAGTGGTCGATGATGTGCTTGCGCTCGGTCGCCGACAGTCGCGCCAGTTTGTTCATCAGGGTCATCTCCTCCGCGGTCGAACCGCGTCGCGCCACGGTCGACAGCACCGCCCGGGTCACCTTCAGCGACCTGATCTGGGCGTCCAGGGCCGCCACATGGGTCGCCGCCACCTCCGCGACCGTCGTCTCACCCGCCAGCACCCGGCGTACGTCGTCCAGGCCGAGGCCCAGCTCCCGCAGCGTACGAATGAGTTCGAGGCGGGCCACGGACGCGGCGTCGTACAGCCGGTAGCCGCCTTCGGAGCGGGTCACGGGCGGCAGGGCGTCCACGTCCGACCAGTAGCGGATGGTGCGTACGGTCAGCCCGGTGGCCCGGGCCAGCTCGCCGATGGTGAAGAGTCCGGTGCCGTCGTCGATCATTTCTGGAGTCTGGGCCTTCCAGCGGGTGGAGACTCAAGGCGGGGCCCGGTGCGGCGGAGGATGCCGGGGTGACCCCCAGGCCCTGTCTAGCGGTCCGCGACGCGCATCTCGAACCATGTCGTCTTGCCGCGTGGGAGGAGGTCGACGCCCCAGCGGTCGGAGAGCTTGTCGACGAGGAAGAGGCCGCGGCCGCTGACGTCCGTCTCCTGGACCGGCATCAGGCAGGGAAGGCCGCGGGAGGGGTCGCGGACCTCGACGCGGATCCAGCCCCGCCTGCGTCTCATACGGAGGCCGAAGACCCGGGCGCCCGTGTGACGTACGGCGTTGCCCACCAGCTCCGAGACGAGCAGGACCGCGTCCTCGGTCATCTTCGGTGAGAGTCCCCAGTGGCGCAGCACCACGACCTGGGCGAGCCGGCGCGCGGTGGCGGCCGACTCCGGCCGCGACGGCAGGGGTACCTCCGCCTCGGTCGGATTGCCGAACAACTCCAGCGCCTTCAGCGCGTGTTCGTCCTCGACAGCAGGCGACCAGCGCGCCGCGGTCGCACTCCCGTGCCGCCGCGGCTGTTCGATACCCTCCAGCCCCGCCATGACCCCATCATGGCCGCCCAGGGGTCGTTCCGGGGGCGTTCCGGAGGAATACGCCCCCCGGAGGCATTCATTCCGCTGAATTCGAACGGCATATGCCAGGGGCAGTTCGGCCGTCCGTACAGCCCACCTGACCTGCACCGACGGCCCTCGCGGGGGCAATCGCCCGCGTTCCCCGACAAGGAACCCTTAAGGCTGCCTTAAGGCTCGGATAAACCGCCCCTTCGGGGGACGCGGGTAAGACATCGCGTCAACTGCAAGTGGATCAGCGGAACTTGATGGGTGAGTTTCGCGGCACGGCAGGGCCTTTCCGAGAGGGCGGAAGGCCTCCGTCACCCGACCGGGCCGTGCCCCGTCAGAGGAACTTCGCCTTGCCCGGGCCCTCCTCGACGAAGCTCCGCATCCCGCGCTCCCGGTCCTCCGTGGCGAACAGACCGGCGAACCAGTTCCGTTCGACGGTGAGCCCGGTCTCGATGTCCGTCTCCAGACCCGCGTCGACGCACTCCTTGGCCGCGCGCAGCGCGAGCGCCGGTCCCTGCGCGAGTTTCGCGGCCCACGCGTGCGCCTCGGCGTACACGTCGGCGGCCGGTACGACGCGGTCCACCAGGCCGAGGGACAGCGCCTCGTCGGCCTTGACCATGCGGCCGGTGAAGATGAGGTCCTTCGCCCGGGAGGGGCCGATGAGGCGGGACAGGCGCTGGGTGCCGCCCGCGCCCGGGATCAGGCCCAGGAGGATCTCCGGCTGGCCCAGCTTCGCGTTGTCCGCGGCGATGCGGAAGTCGGCGCAGAGCGCCAGCTCGCAGCCCCCGCCCAGCGCGTAACCGGTGACGGCGGCGACGACCGGCTTGGGGATGCGGGTCACGGCGGTGAAGGAGTCCTGCAGGGCCCTGGAGCGTACGACCATCGCCGCATGGTCCATGGCCTGCATCTCCTTGATGTCCGCGCCGGCCGCGAACACCTTCTCGCCGCCGTAGAGGATCACCGCGCGCACGTCCTCGCGGCGCGTGGCCTCCTCGGCGAGCTCCTTGAGGCGGTCCTGGGTGGCGACGTCCAGCGCGTTCATCGGCGGACGGTCGAGGCGGATCGTGCCGACACCTTCGGCGACTTCGAGATGCACAGTCATGAGGGCAGGTTAACGGTGACTAACGACAACGGCCCCGGTGTGCTCCGTCACAGAGCGGCACACCGGGGCCGTAGGGGTCCTGAGGACCTGAGGGCCCGGCAAACCGGGGACCCGCAGGCCGCGGGGGCGGAGTCAGCGCCCCCTGGCGATCACGCCGTCCACTTCTCCCAGGACATGTTCCAGCCGTTGAGCCCGTTGTCCGGGCTCACGATCCGGTCGTTGGAGTTCTTCACGACGACCACGTCACCGATGATCGAGCGGTCGAAGAACCATGCCGCCGGCGCCCCCCGGTCACCGCCGCCGCGCTGGTCGCGCAGGCCGATGCAGCCGTGGCTGGCGTTGTAGTTGCCGAAGGCGCCGCCGGCCCAGTAGTTGCCGTGCAGGAAGGTGCCGGACGTGGTCAGGCGCATCGCGTCCGGCACGTCCTTGATGTCGTACTCGCCGCCGTAGCCGACCGTCTCGCCGTTCATGCGGGTCACCCTGAGGCGCTCGCTGATGACCATCTGGCCGTTCCAGGTCTCGTAGCCGGGCTTGCCCGTGGTCACCGGGATGGTCTTGATGACCTTGCCGTCACGCTTGACCACCATCTTCTTGGTCTTCACGTCGACGGTGGAGACCTGGCTGCGGCCGATCGTGAACTTCACGGTCTTGGCCTGCTCGCCGTAGACACCCGGCCGTCCCTCGACGCCGTCGAGGTTGAGCGTGACGGTGACCTTCGTGCCGGGCTTCCAGTACTTCTCCGGGCGGAAGTCGAGGCGGTCGTTGCCGAACCAGTGGCCCTCGACGTCGACCGCGGGCTCGGTCTTGATGTCGATCGCCTTCTCGATGTCCTCGGGGTGTGTGATGCCCCGTGTGAAGCGGACCGAGAAGGGCATGCCGACGCCGACCTTGGAACCGTCCTCCGGCGTGAAGATGCCCACGAAGGTGTTCTTCGGGGTCAGCGTGGTGAAGGCGGACTCCTCGGCGGCCTGCCGGCCGTCGGAGTCCTTGGCCACCGCGTGGACCTTGTACTTGGTGGACGCCGCGAGATGCGTGGCGGGCGTCCAGGTCGCGCCCCCGTCGGTGATCTTCCCCTCGACCGGGTTGCCCTTGGTGTCCTCGACCTTGACCTCGGTCAGCTTGCCCTTGGCGGCCGTCACCTTCAGCGCGCCGCTGGTCTTCACGGCGTCCGTGCCGTTCTTCGGGGCTATCGTGACGACCGCCTGCGAGACCTTGGTGTCCGCCTGGCTCGAATCCTCGCCCTTGCCCTTCCCCTCGTCGGACCCGGAGTCCGAGTCCCCTCCCCCGCCGCAGGCGGCCACGAAGAGCAGCAGCACCCCGAGCAGAAGTGCCAGGGCCCCCTTGCCACTTCGTGTCCGCGCGCCAACCGACGCCCCCGATATCGGTCGCCCGTTCAAGTTCGTTCTCCCCTCGCACGGCCTGGTCAGGCCCGCACTACCGCGCGTCCCACGCCGCGCATCGCGCTAATTAATCACACTGCCAGGCGTGATGGCCTCCCGGGAATGTCACCGTTCAGTCCCAACTCACGGTGCCGGCCGCGCCACCGGATCCCTCCCTGTGCGTACCCCTATGTCGGTCTACTTCACCGCGGAGCCCGCTTTCCACGCCTTCCAGTCCATGTTCCATCCGCCGAGGCCGTTGTCGGGAGCGACCTTCTTGTCGTCGCTGTTGACCACCTCGACGACGTCACCGACGAGGCTGCGGTCGAAGAACCAGCCCGCCGGGGTCGCGGAGCTGCCGCCCTTCACGTCGCGCAGGCCCACGCAGCCGTGGCTGACGTTGGCGGTGCCGAACACGCCCCGCGCCCAGTAGTTGCCGTGCAGGAAGGTCCCGGAGGAGGTGAGGCGCATCGCGTGCGGCACGTCCGGGATGTCGTACTCGCCCTTGCCGTCGGCCCGTTTGAAACCGACGGTGGCCCCGTTCATCCGGGTCACCTCCAGCATCTCGGTGACGACCATCTTCCCGTTGTACGTCGTGCTCGTGGGGGCGCCCGCGGTGATCGGCACGGTGGACAGGAGCGCTCCGTCGCGGCGTACCTCCATGGTGTGGGCTGCCGCGTCGACGACGCTGACCTGACTGCGGCCGACCGTGAAGGAGAACGTCCGGTACTGCAGCCCGTACACGCCCGGAGCCGCCTCGACGTCCCGCAGCCGCAGCTCGACGGTGACCTTCGTGCCCGGCTTCCAGTACGTCTCGGGGCGGAAGTCCAGCCGGTTCCGGCCGAACCAGTGCGGGGCGATCTCCGCCTTCGGCACGGACGTCACGCGGACCGCGCGCTCGACCGCCGCCCGGTCGCGGATCCGGCGGTTGAACTCCAGCGACACGATCATCCCGGTGCCGACGGTCGAGCGGTTCTCCGGCACGACGTATCCGATGAACCGCTCGTCGGGGACGTACGTCGTGAACGTCACGTGCCGGGCCACCCGCCGGCCGTGGCCGTCGAGCGCGACCGCGTCCACCGCGTACTTGGCGGCCAGCGCGAGCCTCGGGTCGTCGGGCCTCCAGGTCGTGCCGTCCTCGCCGATCCGGCCGGGCACCGGGGAGTCCTGCGCGTCCTGCGACTTCACGACCTTCACCGACTCCAGGCGCCCGGCCGGTACCCGCACCCTCAGCCCCTCCTCGGGGCGTACGCCCCGGCTGCCGTCGTCCGGCGAGACGCGGATGGTGTCCTCGGCCGACCGGGGCTTGCCGAGCATCCCGTCCGTGCCGTGCGAGGTGCATCCCGCGGCTCCGGCGAGCAGGCCCGCCCATGTCAGTACGGCGGCCAGCGCGGCCCCTGCGCGCCGCGCGCGCCTCTGTGCGTGCATCACGTGGGACCCAACGACCGAGGCGGCCCCGGGGAAGTGGGGTGGTTCCGCGGCCCGCCGTGACGGGTGAGGCGGCGCGGCCCGCCTGCCGGGGCCGGTCAGCACCCGCCTCGGGAAACGTGAGTGCGAGCCCGGCTCTGGGCAGAACAGTGGGGAGGACGACACGACAGGGAGCCGCGGCCGGGACGCCGCGGCCCTCCTCGTGCCGCTCCGACCGAGCCGCGGGAGGGCGTCAGGTGTCGAGCGCAGCCGATCAGGAGGCAGTGCGGGAGGGGCTCGCCCCCGGCCGTGGGCTGCCCGTCCAGCCCGGACCCGTCCAGCCCGGCCCTGTGCTGAACGGCACGGCGCGGTCGGAGCCGGGCGTCTCCGTGTGGCCGGGCACCCCGACCCCGCTCGGGGCACGCTTCAGGACCGGGCCCGACGGCGTCTCGGGCACCAACTTCGCGCTCTGGGCGGGCGGGGCCGAGTCGGTCGAGCTCTGCCTCTTCGGCACGGAGGACGGCGAGGGCCGCGGGGACGGCGGGGACACCGAGATCCGGGTCCCGCTGACCGAACTGACCCACGAGATCTGGCACGGCTTCGTGCCCGGCGTACGGCCCGGACAGCGGTACGGCTTCCGGGTGCACGGCCGCTGGGACCCGTGGACGGGGGCTCGCTGGAACCCCGCGAAGCTGCTCCTCGATCCGTACGCCCGTGCCGTGGACGGCGCCGGACAGGACGAGTACGGCAGCCTGCCGCCGCAGGTGTACGGGCATGTGCGGGACTGGCCCCAGCAGCAGGTCGCCGACACCGTGCGCGACGACCGGGACTCGGCGCCGTACGTCCCCAAGGGTGTCGTCGTGCACGACGACACCCCCGACGACGAGTGGACGGACGACCGCCGCCCCAAGACGCCGTGGGCGGACTCCGTCATCTACGAACTGCACGTCCGGGGGTTCACGAAGCTGCACCCGGGCATCCCCGAGGAGCTGCGCGGTACGTACGCCGGGCTGGCGCACCCGGCGGCGATCGAGCACCTCGTGGCGCTCGGGGTCACGGCCGTCGAGCTGCTGCCGGTGCACCAGTTCGCGCACGAGGACCATCTGCTGCGCCGGGGCATGAAGAACTACTGGGGCTACAACTCCATCGGCTACTTCGCCCCGCACGCCGGATACGCGGCCTCCGGGACCAACGGCCAGCAGGTCGGCGAGTTCAAGCGCATGGTGCGCGCGCTGCACGCCGCCGGGATCGAGGTCATCCTCGACGTGGTCTACAACCACACGGCGGAGGCGGGCGAACTGGGCCCGACGCTGTCGCTGCGCGGGATCGACAACCGCGGCTACTACCGGCTGCAGAACGACGCCCGCCGGTACGCGGACTACACGGGCTGCGGGAACACGCTGCACGTCGTCCAGCCGCACGTGCTGCGCCTGATCACGGACTCGCTCCGCTACTGGGTGACGGAGATGGGCGTCGACGGCTTCCGGTTCGACCTGGCTGCCGCGCTGGCCCGGTCCATGCACGACGTCGACATGCTGTCCCCGTTCCTCGCCGTCATCGCGCAGGATCCGGTGCTGCGCCGCGTGAAACTGATCGCGGAGCCCTGGGACGTCGGCTCCGGCGGCTACCAGGTGGGGGCCTTCCCTCCGCTCTGGACGGAGTGGAACGACCGCTACCGCAACGCCGTACGGGACTTCTGGCGGGGCGCGCTGCCGGACGTGCGGGACCTCGGGTACCGGCTGTCCGGGTCGAGCGACCTGTACGCGTGGGGCGGGCGGCGGCCGTACGCGTCGGTGAACTTCGTGACCGCGCACGACGGGTTCACCCTGCGGGACCTGGTGTCGTACGAGCGCAAGCACAACGAGGCCAACGGCGAGGGGAACCGGGACGGCACCGACGACAACCGGGCGTGGAACTGCGGGGCGGAGGGCGAGACCGAGGACGCCCGGGTACACGGTCTGCGGCGCCGCCAGCTGCGCAACCTCCTGACCACCCTGCTGCTCTCCACGGGCGTCCCGATGCTGGTCGCGGGCGACGAACTGGGCCGGACCCAGGGCGGCAACAACAACGCGTACTGCCAGGACAACGAGATCAGCTGGCTCGACTGGAGCCTGCTGGACGACCCCGGCTGGCGGGCCCTGTTCGACCTGACGTCCCGTCTGATCGCGCTGCGCCACGCCCACCCCGTGCTCCGGCGGCGCGCCTTCTTCTCCGGCCGGGCCCATTCGGCCGACGGACTGCGGGACCTGGCGTGGTTCACCGCGCACGGCACCGAGATGACGGAACGGGACTGGTACGCGCCCGCGGGGACGCTGGGGATGTACCTGTCCGGCCGGGACATCCCCGGGCGGGACGCGCGGGGCGTGCCCGTGACGGACGACAGCTTCCTCGCGGTGCTGCACGCGGGCGACCGGCCCGCGGACTTCGTCCTGCCGGGCCCGCCGTGGGCCGAGGCGTACGAGGTCGTCGTCGACACGTCGTGGGAGGAGCAGGGCGCTCCGCCCGGGGTGGTGCACCGGGCGGGGGAAACGGTCACGGTGCCCGGACGGGCGGTCCTGCTGCTGCGGGTGCGGTGACAGGAGGGCGCGTCCGGGGCGATGCGCGGGGGCGTCGCCCCGGACCCCGTCGGGGGGCCGCCCGGCGGCGTCGTGGAGTTGCCCGGACCGAGTCGGGACGTCGCCCGGACCGCGGCGGGGCGTCGCCGGTGGTGGTCCGGCCCGCGCCGGACGGGCCGAGGACGCCGAAGATCCCCCGCTCCCCGGCGACGGCCGGTGGCGCCTGTGCACCTTACGGTCCCGGCTGTACGACTCCTCGAACACGCAGGTCGTAGGACCGGCGACGGATCCGGACCCGGCCAAAACTCGGTGGGCGATGTCAGTGCCGATCCGTAGGCTCGCTGCTGATGCCGACTACACCCGCGCCCACCGAGGAAGCCCACAAGACCGAGCCCGCCAGGAGCCGTTCCACCGTGCGCGCTCTGCTGCGCCTGTGGCCGTACGTGAGACCCGTGCGAGGACGGCTGCTCACCGCGGCCGTCGTCGCGGTCGTCGCCTCCTGTACGGGGCTGGTCATCCCGCTCGTCCTGAAGTGGATCGTGGACGGCCCGGTGGCCGACCGGAGCACCGGCGGCGTGTGGCTCGGCGCGCTGTGCCTGCTGCTGCTCGGGATCGTGGAGGCACTGCTCTTCGGGCTGCGGCGCTGGCTGGTGGCCCGGCCGCTGGCCGGGGTCGAGGCGGCGATGCGGGCGGACCTGTACCGGCATCTGCAGCGGCTGCCCATTGCGTTCCACGACCGCTGGGCCTCCGGGCAGTTGCTGTCGCGGGGCACGACCGACCTGATGCTGCTGCGGATGTTCCTCGCGTTCCCGCTGACGTTCCTGCTGGTCAACTCGGTGACGATCCTTGTGGGCGTCCTCATCATGCTGGCCCAGGAGTGGACGCTGGGACTCGTGCTGCTCGCGCCCGCGCTGCCCGTGATGGTCGTCTGCTGGCTCTTCGAGAAGCGGTACTCGCAGGTGGCCCGGCGGGCCCAGGACCAGGTCGGCGACCTGACGACACTCGTCGAGGAGAGCGTGCTCGGCATCCGGATCATCAAGGGGTTCGGGCGCCATCGCAGTCAGGCCCTCGCCTTTCGCGAGCTCTCCCGGACGCTGCGCGGTACGGAACTCGCCAAGGCGCGGCTGCTCGCGGGGATCTTCGCCGCCATCACGACGCTGCCCGAACTCGCCGTCGGCGCGGCCCTCGTGCTCGGGACGGTGCAGGTGGCCGACGGCGACCTGTCGGCCGGCACGCTGGTCGCGTTCCTGTCCACGGCGCTCGCCCTGCGGTGGCCCGTCGAGTCGATCGGTTTCCTGCTGGCGATGAGCCAGGAGGCGGCGACGGCCACGGAGCGCTACTTCGAGGTGATGGACGCGAAGCCGGAGTCCGAGACAGCGCCGCGGTCCGAGGCAGCGCCGCTGTCCGCACCGCCACGGTCCGGCGCGGAGTCGTCGTCCGGCGCGCATCGGACGCCGGGCGCGAAGGGGCCGGCCGACGTGCAGCGGGAGCCGGACGCCGAGCTGCCGACCGGCGCGTTCCAGGAGCCGGACGCCCGGCCGCCGACCGGCGCGGACGATGCACGGGACACCGAGCCGCAGATTGGCCGGGAGCCGGACACCGGGCCACAGACGGGCATGCACCAGGAGCCGGACGCCCGGCCGCCGGCGGGCGCGAAGCCGGAGCCCGGCGCGAAGCCGCAGCCCGGCAGGAATCCGGAGTCCGGCGCGAGCCCGGCGTCCGGCACGACGCCGATGTCCGGCGCAAAGTCGGCGACCGGCGCTGGGGCCGCGTCCGGCGCTGGGGCCGCGTCCGGCGC
>NZ_JAHRIB010000061.1 GCF_019090165.1 Streptomyces sp. BV286 | reverse complement strand
GCCGTCGGCCGCGGCGGCCGGAGCGACGGCTGCCGGACCGGCGGCGGCCAGTCCGGCGGCGGCCGTGGGGTCGGTGACCGTCGGGCACCGGTCAGCGCTGGGGATGTTCACGGGGCCGTCCAGGAAGTTCGGGTCGAGGGGCGGTGCGGGTCGCGCGGCATGCACGTTTCGTACATCGTGATGGACTTCTCGGTCCATGGTAATGGACTCGGTCAGGGCTGTGAAGCCATTTTGGAGCTTACCGATGGGTTCGGGATCGGGGTCTCTGCCGTGTGCGGGTTCGTGAGTGCTGAGCGCGCAGTTCCCCGCGCCCCTGAGGGGGTGGACGCGGGGGCCGGATGTCAGGAGACGGGTCGGTCCCTGGCGGCCGGGGCATCTCGCCCCGCGGGGCTTGCGGGAACCGCCCCGCCGGGGTTGCGGAAACCGCCCCGCGGGAGTTGCGGGAGCGCGGTGCCGGGGTTCAGGAGCGGGGCGGGTCCGTGGGGGCCTCTGGGGCCGGTTCGGGCTCGGGCAGCGCCTCCGCCAGTACCTCTGCCAGATGGCGGCCCTTCACGGTCGCCGTCTGTTGCAGTTGGGTGCGGCACGAGAAGCCGTCCGCCAGGACCACCGCGTCCTCCCCCGCCGCCCGGACCGCCGGGAGCAGCTGCTCCTCGGCGCATGCCGTCGACACCTCGAAGTGGCCCTTCTCGAAGCCGAAGTTTCCCGCGAGGCCGCAGCAGCCGCCCGCCAGGGCGCCGGTCAGGCCCGCCGCCTCGCGCAGCCGGCGGTCCGGCGCGTCGCCCAGGACGGCGTGCTGATGGCAGTGGGTCTGGCCCACGACCGGGCGGTCCAGGCGAGGCGGCGTCCAGTGCGGCGCGTGACGCTCCAGCACTTCCGCGAACGTCACCACCGCCGATGCCAGGCGCCGCGCGCGCGGATCGTCGGGCAACAGCTCCGGCAGATCGGTACGGAGGGCAGCCGCACAGCTCGGTTCGAGTACGACGACGGGTGGGAGTTCCGGGGCGGCGGGGGCCGGGTCCTGGGACGGGCCTCCGGGCGGATCCGGGAGGGGGCCGCCCTCGCCGTCCCGGAGCTGGTCCACGAGATCCAGGGTGCGGCGCATCACCGTGCGGGCGCGGTCCAGTTGGCCCGTCGAGACGTAGGTCAGGCCACAGCAGGGGCGGCCGCGGGACCGACTGCCGGGCCGGGCGTCGGGCCTGGCGGACCGGGCGTCGGGCCGGGCGTCGGACCGGGCGGTACCGGACGGCCCGGCATCGAGCGGCCCCGGGTCCGAAGGGAACGGCAGCACGCGCAGCCCCGCCGCCTCCAGCACCCGTACAGCCGCCTTGCCGACCGACGGCGAGAGGTACTCCGTGAAGGTGTCCGGCCACAGGACGACCGCCTGGGACGGACCCCCGTCGCCGGGGCGTCCCACACGCCCGGCACCCTCCCCCATCTCCCCCATCTCCCCCATCTCCCACGGCGCTCCCGCCCGTTCCGCGGCCCGGCGGCTCCGCCACCGGCTGAACGTCTCCCGCGCCACCCGCGGGATCTCCCGCTCGGGCGCGATCCCGCCCAGCCGCTTGGCGAGCCCCGCCAACGGCCGTACCGAGGCGAGGAGGTTGACCAGCCACGCCGTACGCGTGCGGTCCACCAGGCGCAGCCACACCGGCAGCCACCCCATCGCGTAGTGCGCGGCCGGCCGGCGGCGGCCCTCGTAGTGGTGGTGCAGGAACTCCGCCTTGTACGTGGCCATGTCGACGCCCACCGGGCAGTCCGACCGGCAGCCCTTGCAGGACAGGCAGAGGTCCAGCGCGTCGCGGACCTCCGTCGAGCGCCAGCCGTCCGTGATGACCTCGCCGGCCAGCATCTCGTGCAGCAGCCGCGCGCGCCCGCGTGTGGAGTGCTCCTCCTCGCCGGTGGCCCGGAAGGACGGGCACATCACGGAGGAGCCGGAGGACTGCGTGGTACGGCACTTGGCCACTCCGACGCACCTGCGCACCGCCGACGAGAAGTCCCCGCCGTCCGCCGGGTAGCCGAACTCGACGGGCACCGGCTCGCGCGGGAGGACCGCGAACCGGAGGTTCTCGTCGAGCCGGTGCGGCCTGACGAGCATTCCGGGGTTGAGCAGGCCGTCCGGGTCCCAGAGGTCCTTGACCCGCTCGAAGAGACCGACCACCCGGGGGCCGTACATCTTCGGCAGGAGCTCGGCCCGCGCCTGTCCGTCCCCGTGCTCCCCCGACAGCGAACCGCCGTGCGAGACGACCAGCTCCGCCAACTCCTGCGAGAAGGTCCGGAAGCGGCCGACGCCCGCTCGCGTCAACAGGTCGAAGTCGATGCGCACGTGGATGCAGCCGTCCCCGAAGTGGCCGTACGGCGAACCGCGCAGCCCGTGGGTCGCCAACAGGCCCCTGAAGTCCCGGAGATACGCGCCGAGCCGGGCCGGCGGCACCGCGCAGTCCTCCCAGCCGGGCCATGCCTCGGTGCCGTCCGGCATCCTGGTCGCCGTGCCGCTGGCGTCCTCGCGGATGCGCCACAGGGCGCGCCGGCCGGCGGGGTCGGTGACCACCCGTGACGCCGTCACGTCCGCCACGCGGGTGATCGCCTGCGCACGCGCGTGTGCCTCCGCCTCCGTGTCGCCGCCCGTCTCCACGAACAGCCAGGCCCCTCCCCGCGGCAGCTCCGCGTCCGCCGGCACGAGGTCCGCCGCCATCCCCTCCACCGTCAGGGGCCCGTGCGGCAGCAGGCCGGCCGCCGCTTCCGCTGCCGCGCTCTCGTCCGCGTACGCCAGGACGGCGAGCGCACGCGCGCGGGGTGCCTCGACGAGCCGTACCACCGCCTCCGTGAGGATGCCGAGCGTGCCCTCCGAGCCGCAGAAGGAACGCGCCACGTCCGCGCCGCGCTCGGGCAGCAGCGCGTCCAGCGCGTACCCGGAGATGCGGCGCGGCAGGTCGGGGAAGCCGGTGCGCAGGAGCGCCGACTCGCCGTCCACCAGGGCCCGCAGCCCTTCGGGGGCGCCCGACCAGTCGGCGCCCAGGCGGGCGGTCGCTCCGCGCGCGGTGATCACCGACAGCTCGCGCACGCTGTCGGCCGTCGTGCCCCAGGCCACCGAGTGCGATCCGCAGGAGTTGTTGCCGATCATGCCGCCGAGCGTGCACCGGCTGTGCGTGGAGGGGTCGGGGCCGAAGCGCAGTCCGTGCGGCGCTGCCGCCTCCTGGAGGCGGTCCAGGACCACTCCCGGCTGGACCACCGCCGTGCGCGCCTCGGGGTCGAGCGACACGATCCGGTTCAGGTGCCGGGTGAAGTCGAGTACCACTCCCGTGCCGGTCGCCTGCCCCGCGATCGACGTACCACCACCACGCGCGACGACCGGCACCCCGAGCCGGGAGCACACGGACAGGGCCGCCGCCACGTCGTCGGCGTCTCTGGGGGCGACCACAGCCAGTGGTACCCGCCGGTAGTTCGACGCGTCCATGGTGGTCAGCGCCCGCGCGGTCGCGTCGAGGGCGACCTCCCCGCGCACCGTCTTCTCCAGCGCCGCCCGCAGCTCCCCGAGATCCGTTTCCGTCATGCCTCCAAGAATGCCTCCCCTCACTGACAGTGACGGGAGGGAGTCCACCCGCCGATTCGCGGACGAATTGTGAGAGTGGGCCGGAACCTGCTCGTTCCGATCACGAAGTCCCATATAGTGACCGCCAGTTGAGCACCAGGTGTCGCATCCCGCCCAGGACACGACCGAGGACACGATTCATGACCGCGCCCACCCCGCAAGCGCGCCCCACGAAAGATCGGCCGTCCTTCGCGCACTCCGTAGGCGCACGCCCCCGTCTGCGTGCTGTGGCGATCGCCCCGCTCCTCACGGCCGTACCGGCCGCGCTCGCCGCCGGCGCCGCGGTCGCCCTGGCTCCCGAACCGGTGCGCATGCCCCTCGCCTGGGGCCTGGGCGCGACCGTCCTCCTGCTGTGCGCGGTGGTTGCCGTGGCCGGCCGTGCCGTGCAGACGTCCCGATTACTGCTCCGCCGCCTCGAAGCGGTCTCCCAGGACACCGCCCGGCTGCTGGCGGAAAAGGCCGCCCTCACAGAGGAGTCCGCGCGGGAACGCGCCCGGCTCACCGACGAGTTCACCCGGGATCGCGCCCGGCTCGCCGAGCAGAACGCCCACCAGAAGGTCCGGCTCGCCGCCGAGATCGACCGGGAACGCACCCGGCTCGGCGCGGAGCACGCGCGCGTGGCCGACGAGTTGCGGCAGGCCAGGGCCGATCGTGCCGCCGTGCTCTCGGCGGCCGCCACCACCGCCGCCCGGTTGCAGGCCCTGTCCACGAGCATGCTCGCCGACCTGCGCGCCATGGAGGAGCGGTACTCCGACGAGGACGTGCTCGCCGACCTCCTCCACCTCGACCACCGCACCGCCCAGGCGGGCCGTCTCGCCGACTCCGTCGCCGTCCTCTCGGGCGCGCGCTCGGGCCGCCGCTGGGCGCGGCCCATCCCCATGGAGTCGATCCTGCGCGGCGCGATGGGCCGCATCGACGGATACCAGCGCGTACGCGTCCACTCGGCGAGCGGCGCGGCGGTCGCCGGGCACGCGGCCGAGGGCGTCATGCACGCGCTCGCCGAAGTCCTCGACAACGCCGCGAACTTCTCGCCCCCGACGGCTGAGGTGCACGTCTACGTGGAGGAGGTCCCGGCGGGGGTCATCGTCTCCGTGGAGGACAGCGGCCTGGTGATGGGCGAGACACAGCTGCGCCGCGCCGAACAGGCCGTCTCCGGCGAGGAACTGGAGGCCGGTGGCCTCGCCGGCACCCGGCTCGGCCTCGTGGTCGTCGGCCGCCTCGCCCGCAAGTACGGCCTGAGCGTCTCCTTCCGCCCCTCCGCACGCGGCGGTACGGGCGTCCTGGTCCTCGTCCCCCAGGACGTCCTCGCGAACCCGGCACCGCATCCGGCGCCCCACCCGGCGCCGGTCCAGGCCCCGCCCATGCCCCCGGCCTCGCCCTCGGCCCGCGCCGAACACCCGGTACAGGCTGCGCGTCCGGTTCCGGTTCCGGAGCCGGACGCGGCGGCGCGGGAGACCGCGCCGCCCTTCCCGGGCCCGCGGCCCGGCCCGTGGTCCGCCCCGGAGAACCAGCCCTGGCCCGCCCCTGAGGAGCCCGCCCGGCCCGGCCGGAAGGAGCCCTCCTGGCTGGCTCCGGAGGAGACGCCCTGGTCCGGCCCGAACCCGAAGGAACCGACCTGGCTCGCCCCGGACCGGTCCGCCCGCCCTGCTCCGGACCAGTCCGCCCGGTCCGCCCGGCCCGCCCCGGAGCAGACACCCTGGCCCGGCCTTAAGGAGCCGCTCGGGCTCAGCCCGCAGGAATCCGCCCGGCCCGGCCCGCAGGACTCCCCCAGGCCCGCCCCGGAGGAGTCCACTCGGCCGGCTCCGGAACAGACCTCCTGGTACAGCTCGCAGCATCCCTCCTGGGCAGTTCCCGAGGACTCCGCCGGGCCCAGCCCTGACGATTCCTCCAGGCCCGCCCCGGAGGAATCCGCCCGGCCCGGCCCGAGCGAGCCGACCGGGTCCGCCCCGGAGAGCGCCCTCCAGCTCAGCCCGAAGGCCTCCCCCTGGTCCGGCCCCCGGGAGTCGTACGCCGCCTCCCACTCCGGCCCCGACCTGGACCCGGAGCCCGTGCCGCCCCACGGTTTTCCGTCGCACGGTTTTCCGTCGCACGGCTTTCCGTCCCGGCCGGCCGGCCCCGCCGACAACCTCCCCAGGCGCCACCGCGGCGGCACCCTCGCGGAAGCGGAGGCCGAGGCAGCAGCGGAGGCGGAGCAGGAGGCCGAAGCAGCAGCGGCAGCGGCAGCGGCGAGAGAAGCCGAGGTCTCCGTCGAGACCGCGGGCAAGGCTGCGGGCGAGGCCGCGGCCGACGGCGATGTCGAGTCCGGCCCCGTCCGCACCCGGATGCCCGCCACCCCCGCCAGTCCGGTCACTCCCGCCAGTCCCGTCCCTCCCGGCAGCCTCAGCTCCCCCGACTCCCCCGGCTCCCCCAACTCCACCCCCGATGACGTGATGACCCGCGCCGCCCGCTTCAACAGCTTCCGCCAAGCCGTGCGCCGCACTCCGGCGGACGAGCCCGTACAGGCCCGTACGCGCCCTGCCACCCCCCACCCGGAAAGCGATCCCACGTCATGACCGGCCCCATCGGCACCACCTCGACCGCCGACGAGAAGCTGACCTGGCTCATCGAGGGCCTGCTGGCGCGCACCCCGGGCGCCCGGCACGCGCTCTTGCTCTCCCGGGACGGCCTGCGCCTGTGCCGGACGCCCGAACTCACCGCCGACCAGGCCGACCAGCTCGCCGCCATCGCCGCCGGCATCCAGTCGCTGTCCCACGGGGCCTCCCTGCAGTTCGGGGACGGTACCGGGGGCGTGCGGTCGACGATGACCGAGTTCCACGGCGGGGTCCTGTTCATCGTCGAGGCGGGCGCGGGCGCGCACCTGGCGGTGGTCACGGCCGAGGAGGCGGACCCCGGGCTCGTCGGCCACAACATGGGCGAGCTCGTGGAGCAGCTCGGCGGGCACCTGAACGCACAGCCGCGTACGTCACTGAGCGCGCAGCCACGTACGCCATGAGCCGGCCGGGCAGGGACGACGCCCCCGACCGGCTCTACACCCTCACCCAGGGGCGCACCCGTTCCACTCCCGGAGCGCCCTTCGACCTGGTGACGCTGATCGTCGCCGAGTGCGATCCGGTGCCGGGCATGCAGTCGGAGCACGCGGCGATCCTGCGCCTCGCCGGACGGCCGACCGCCGTCGCGGAGCTGGCCGCCGAGCTGCGGCTGCCGGTCAGCATCACGAAGATCATGCTCTCCGACCTGCTCGCCGAGGGCCGCGTCAGCGCCCGCCATCCCCGCAGGGTCATGCTCGCGGGCCGTCCCGATCCTCACATCCTGGAGCAGGTGCTCGTTGGACTCCGCAACCTTTGAAACCTCCGCCACCCCTGACACCCCTGACACCCCTGATGCCCCTGATGCCCGAACCGCGCTGTGGGCGACGGCCGGTGCCGCCCGGCCCGCAGGGGAGTTGGCCCGATGAGCGTCCCCGTGTCCCTCGCCGGGCCCCGCTTCCGGGCCGAACCCGACGCGCTGTACCGGGAGTTGCGCCGCGAGTACGGCGCCGTGGCTCCGGTGCTGCTCGACGCGGACATCCCGGCGTGGCTCGTGCTCGGCTACCGCGAGCTGCACCAGGTCACCGGCGACCCCGTGCTGTTCAGCCGCGACTCCGGGCTCTGGAACCAGTGGGCCCGTGTTCCCGACGGCTGGCCCATGCTGCCGATGATCGGCGGCGGGCACTCCTCCGTCCTGCACACCGTCGGCGAGCGCCACCGCGAGCGCGTGGCGCTGATCGGCGACGCGCTCGAAGCGGTCGGCTCCCACGAACTGCGCACCCACGCCGAGCGGTTCGCCGACGAGCTGATCGACGCGGTGTGCGCCGAGGGGGAGGCGGATCTCGTCGGCCACTACGCGGCCCTGCTCCCCGTACGCGTCCTCGCCACCCTCTACGGCTTCGCCGACGAGCAGGGGCCGGGTCTCGTCGCCGCTCTGAACGACATGGTCGACGGGGGTGAGGAGGCCGTCGCCGGGCAGCGGCACGTGGCCGCCGCCATGGCACACCTGGTGGCGGACCGGGCGGCGCGGCCCGCGGACGACGTGGTCAGCCGCCTGCTCGCCTCGGGACGTACGTCGCGGGGCCCGGCCCTCACCCACGAGGAGGTCGCCCAGGACCTCGTCGTCATGATGGCCGCGGGCCACCAGCCGACCGCCGGCTGGATCGGCAACTCGCTGCGGCTGATGCTGACGGACGACCGTTTCGCGGCCTCGCTGTTCGGCGGCCGGCGCAGTGTCGCCGAGGCCATGAACGAGGTCCTGTGGGAGGACACCCCGACCCAGAACGTGGCCGGCCGGTGGGCGTCCCGCGACACCCGGCTCGGCGGCCGCCCCGTCCGCGCCGGTGACCTGCTGCTGCTCGGCCTCCAGGCCGCCAACCACGACCCGCAGGTCCGCACCCACGGGACCGCCCTGACCGGCGGCAACAGCGCGCACTTCTCCTTCGGGCACGGGCAGCACCGGTGTCCGTTCCCGGCGCAGGAGATCGCCGAGGTCGTCGCGCGTACGGCCGTCGAGGTGGTGCTGGACCGGCTGCCCGACGTCGATCTTGCGGTGCCCGCCGCCGCCCTGACGCGCCGCCCGTCCCCGTGGCTGGGCGGCCTGACGAACCTGCCGGTCCGCTTCACGCCGACGGCGCCGCGCGGATGACCGTCCCGCGCCGCCCCGGCGGGGGCGCCGCCGTCGCAGGCCCGGTGCCCTCCGCGACGCGTCTCATCCGACGGACGACGTTTCACCCAGGTTTCCGGAAACGGATACGCTCCCGTCGTGGCTGATATCCAGATCCCCGCAGACCTCAAGCCCGCCGACGGACGTTTCGGCGCGGGCCCCTCCAAGGTGCGTACGGAGTCGCTCACCGCGCTCGCCGCCACCGGCACGTCCCTGATGGGCACGTCCCACCGTCAGGCCCCGGTCAAGAACCTCGTGGGCAGGGTCCGCCAGGGTGTGAGCGACCTCTTCCAGCTGCCGGAGGGCTACGAGGTCGTCCTCGGCAACGGCGGCTCCACCGCGTTCTGGGACGTGGCGACCCACGGACTGATCGAGAACAAGTCGCAGCACCTCACGTTCGGCGAATTCTCGTCGAAGTTCGCGAAGGCCGCCAAGCTGGCGCCGTGGCTGGCCGACCCGGACGTCCTGACCTCCGAGCCGGGCACCCACCCGGAGGCGGTCGCCCAGTCGGGTGTGGACGTCTACGCCCTCACCCACAACGAGACCTCCACCGGTGTGGCGGCCCCGGTCAAGCGGGTCGCGGGCGCCGACGACGGCTCCCTCGTCCTCGTGGACGCGACGAGCGGCGCGGGCGGCCTGCCCGTGGACATCGCCGAGACGGACGTCTACTACTTCGCCCCGCAGAAGTCCTTCGCCGCGGACGGCGGCCTGTGGATCGGGATCTTCTCCCCGGCCGCGATCGAGCGCGCCGAGCGCGTCCACGCGAGCGGGCGGCACGTCCCGGAGTTCTTCTCGCTGCCGACGGCGATCGACAACTCCCGCAAGAACCAGACGTACAACACCCCGGCCCTCGCCACGCTGTTCCTCCTGAACGACCAGCTGGAGTGGATCAACGGCCAGGGCGGCCTGGACTGGTCGGTCCGCCGCACGGCGGCCTCCTCGCGCACGCTCTACGGCTGGGCCGAGGACGTCAAGTACGCGAACCCGTTCGTCACCGACCCGGCCAAGCGCTCGCAGGTCATCGGCACGATCGACTTCACGGACGACGTCGACGCGGCCGCGGTCGCCAAGGTCCTGCGCGCCAACGGCATCGTCGACACCGAGCCCTACCGCAAGCTCGGCCGCAACCAGCTGCGGGTCGCGATGTTCCCGGCGGTCGACCCGGCGGACGTCGAGGCACTCACCAAGTGCATCGACTACGTGATCGAGAAGCTCTGACCTTCTCCCGTACGTACGACGACAAGGGCGCCCGGCGAACCACCGGGCGCCCTTTCTCGTACGTCCCGCGGTACTAGGCGGCGTCGTCAGGGCCCTGCAGCCCCCGCAGCCCCCACAGCCCTCGCAGGCCGCGCATGACATGCACGACGCGCACGGCTGCCTCACGATGCCGCCGCCCGTCAGCCCGGCGACACGGCCGCACGGCCGTACCCGTCACGTCGCCGTGCAGCTGACCGCCGGTACGCCCCCGGCTCCGGGTGCGCCTCCGAAGCCAAGGCTCGCCGAACCGCCCGCCGCGACGGCCCCGTTGTGACCGGCGTTCACGGCCGTCACGGTCGCCCCGCTCTGTGTGTAGGACGCGTTCCACATGTTCGTGACCTTCTGTGCGCCGGGCCAGGTCCACGTCACCTTCCAGGACTTGAGCGCGGTCGTACCGGAGTTGGTCACCTTCACCTCGGCGTTGAACCCGCCGCCCCAGTCGCTGCTGACGGTGTACGCGGCGGTGCAGGCGGCCGTGCCCCCACCGGGGTCCCCTGGATCGCCGGGATCACCGGGGTCGCTGCCCCCGGGCGGGAAGCCGGGCGCCTTGACGCTCGCGAGGTACCCGTCCTTCACCGTGTCCACGGTCTGCCAGTCGTCCTTCAGGATCCCGCCCGTGTCACCGGAGTTGGGGTTCCACGACCAGAAGGTCCAGGAGAAGCTGTCGGCGCCGTTCGTGCTCGTGGGGCGGAGGTACTTCACCAGCGCCGCGAGCCACTTCTGGTCGACGGTCGACTGGAGCGTCGTGCCGAACTCGCCCACCCACACCGGCGCGATGTTCTGCTTGAAGATGTAGCCCCAGTACTTGTCCCAGATGCCGGGCATGTTGTCGGGGAACGACGGATCGCTGAACCAGCTCTGCTGGGCCACGCTCGTGGCGTAGTCGTGGGCCGAGTACACCACCCGGTTGGGCACGTCCAGTTGCACCGGGTACCGCGCGACCCCCATCAGGTTGCCGCCCCACCAGCCGGACACTCCGTCGAAGGTCTGCACGCCCTCGACGAACACCAGCAGCTCCGGGTTGACGGACAGGACGGCGTTCCCGGCGCGCTGGGCGGCGAGCCGCCAGTCCCTCGCCGTGTCGCCGCAGCCCCAGCAGGCCGGATCGTGCGGTTCGTTGTGCAGGTCGATGCCGATCACCGTCGAATCACCCTTGTAACGGGTGGCGAGCGCCTTGAGGTTGGTGATCCACGTCGATTCGGGAACCGCGGACGTGTACCAGAGCGCGGACTGGCCGCCCGCGTCCGGCCGGTGCCGGTCCAGTACGACCTTCAGGCCGTCCTGACCCGCGTACGCCACGATTTTGTCCATGATCTGCAGGGGCGAGAGGCCCTGGAGGTCGGCGTTCTTGCCGCCGGAGAAGTCGATGCTGTTGGGCACGGAGCCGCTCTTGAGGATGTCGTCGCTGTACGGCAGCCGGATGGTGTTGTACCCGAGCGACTTCATCTGGTCGATCATGCTCTTGTAGTCGCGCGCCCAGAGTCCGTGGACGGCGTGGTTGGCGGTCTCGAACCCGAACCAGTTGATGCCGGCGATCCGTACGGACTGACCCGCGGCATCCCGGATCTGACGGCCGTCGGTGTGCCAGTACCCGGCTCCGGGGACGGCGGCCTCAGCGGTGACTGCCGTGCCCGCCGTCCCCGCCTGTGCGGCCTGGACACCGGCAAGCGGTAACAGGAGCGCCGCGGCGGCAGCACCCAGCGCTCTTCGCAAGCTGCGGAACATGTCGCTGCTTCCTCTCGGGAGGCGCGGACCCGGAACGGGTGGGAGCGCTCCCACCGCACCACGCACCCCCATGGAAGTAAGCCAGCGTGAACACGTCAAGAAGTCGTGCGACATCCGGGACGAACGAACCGCCCCGGACACCGCACGACCTTGCCTTCGCCGAGCACCTCACCTGCCGCGACTGCTCACCTGCTGAGCTTCTGGAACCTGCGGACCGCCAGCGGCACGAAGATCAGCGTGAGGACCAGCGGCCACACCCCCGCCATCAGCAGGGCGTGCTGCTCGACCCACGAGTCGCCACTGCCGACCGGCGTACCGAAGAGTTCACGCGTGGCCGCCGCCGTGGACGAGATCGGGTTCCAGGCCGCCACGTGGCCGAGCCAGTCGGGCATCAGCTGCGGCGCGACGAAGATGCTGGAGATCATCGTCAGCGGGAACGCGACCGCGAACAGACCGCCCGCCGCCTCCGGGTTGGGCACGAGCAGGCCGAGCCACACGCCGAGCCAGATCAGCGCGAACCGCAGCCACAGCAGCAGCCCGAACGCCCCCAGGAAGGCGAAGCCGCCGTCGGGGCGCCAGCCCATGGCCAGCGCGGTGAGCATCAGGATCGACAACTCCGCGCAGGCGACGATGAGATCGGTGACCCCGCGCCCGGCGACGACGGCGGACGGCGACATCGGCATGGAGCGGAACCGGTCGATGACCCCCTTCGTGGAGTCGTACACCACGAGCGTCGCCGTGTTGATGAACCCGAAGGCCATCGTCATCACGAACATGCCGGGCATGAGGAAGTCCCGGTAGTCGCCGCCGCCCGGCACCTGCATGGCACTGCCGAAGACGTATCCGTACAGCAGCACGGACAGGATCGGGAAGCCCAACTGCCAGGCGATGTTGATCGGTTGGCGCTGGTAGTGGGTGAGTCCGCGCCGGACGATGTTCCAGCAGTCGGCCAGCACCCAGTACGTACGGCCGCGCCCGCTCGGGGCGGTCACCTCAAGCGTCCCGCTCATACCGCGACCTCCTCGGTCTTCTCGGTCTTCCCGGCACCCGCGTGATCCCCCGTGCCCTGGGAGCCCTTGCCGCCTTCCGAACCCTGTGCGCCTCCCCCGGGCACGTCCGTGCGGTGGCCGGTCAGGTGCAGGAACACGTCGTCGAGGCTGGGCCTGCGCAGCCCGATGTCCTCCACGCGCACTCCCTCGTCCTGCAACGTCCGCGCCACCTCCGTGAGCGCGGCGACCCGGTCGGTCACGGGCGCGTGCACCCGCAACTCCGTCTCGTCCGACTCCGGTTCGCCGTCCGAGACCCGGGCGACGACCTTCACCGCCCGGGCGATGTCGGCGCGCTCGGCGACGACGACCTCGATCCGGTCGCCGCCCACCGCGCTCTTCAGCCCGTCCGGGGTGTCGTCGGCGATGGCCCGCCCCTGGTCGATGACGGTGATGTGCGAGGCGAGTTTGTCGGCCTCCTCCAGGTACTGCGTGGTCAGCAGCACAGTGGTGCCGCCGGTCACCAACGCCCGTACGGCGTCCCACACCTCGCCCCGGCCGCGCGGGTCGAGCCCCGTCGTCGGCTCGTCCAGGAACAGCACGCTCGGGGTGAGGATCATCGACGCGGCGAGGTCGAGGCGCCGCCGCATGCCGCCGCTGTACTTGCCGACGCCCTTGCCGGCGGCGTCGGTCAGGTCGAACTGCTCCAGCAGCTCCGTCGCCCGCAGCCGCGCGCGGCGCCCGCCCAGGTGGAAGAGCCGCCCGAACATCTCCAGGTTCTGCCGGCCGGTGAGCACCTCGTCCACCGCCGCGTACTGACCGGTGAGACCGATCCGCGCCCGGACCTCCCGCGGCCGCGCGGCCACGTCCAGCCCGGCCACCCGCGCGCTCCCCCCGTCCAGTTTGACCAGGGTGGAGAGGATGCGGACGGCGGTGGTCTTGCCCGCGCCGTTCGGCCCGAGCAGGCCGTGCACCGTGCCCTCGCGCACGGTCAGGTCGAAGCCGTCGAGGGCGCGCTTCTCGCCGTACCTCTTCTCGAGCCCTTCGGCCCGCACCGCGTATCCACTCACAGAACTCCCCCATCCCGGAAACTGAGTACATCGTACTCTGATGAGAGTACACCGTACCCAGTTTCGTTCCAAGGGATTACCCTGAGGCTCATGACAAGCGGTTCGGGTGGCACGGACACCAGCGGCAGCGGCGACATCGTCCGCACCCTCCACCTGCTGTGGGACATGGGCCCACGGCCCAGCCGCGGCCCCAAGCCGGGGCTCACGCTCGACCGGATCGTGGAAGCGGCGGTCCAGATCGCGGACGCGGAGGGCCTTGAGGCCGTCTCGATGCGTTGCCTCTCCACGGCGCTGGGCACCGGCACGATGTCCCTGTACCGGTACGTGCCTGGCAAGGGCGAGCTGCTCGACCTGATGCTGGACCACGTCCAGCGCACCGAGGGCGACATGTCCGTCTTCGGCGACAACTGGCGTTCGGCTCTGGAGGCGATGGCCCGCGAGAGCCTCGCCCTCTACCAGCGCCACCCCTGGCTGCTGAAGGTCAACCAGTCCCGCCCGGTCCTCGGCCCCAGCGCCATCGACGGCATGGAGAAGGTGATCTCCTGCATCAAGCCCATGGGCCTGAGCGACCCCGAGCTGGTCTCGGTGGTCATCATGATCGACTCGTACGTCACCGGGGCCGCCCGTTCCCAGCTCTACACCCAGGAGGCGGAGCGCAGGACAGGCCTGACGGACGCGGAGTTCTGGGCCGCCCATGCACCGATCCTGGAGAAGGTCATGACGAGCGACCGCTTCCCCGTGATGTCCTCACTCTCCGAGGACTCCTTCAGCTCGGACTTCGACCACTTCGGCTTCGGCCTCCAGCGCATCCTGGACGGCCTCGACACCCTCGTCACCCAGCGCCGGGGCGCGGGCAACTGAGCGACCGGGCCCGCAGCCGACGCCCGGACCTCCGGCGGAGCCACTCACCCCCGACGGCGGAACAACCGCTTGAGTCCGTAGAGGACGGCGAGCGCCGCCGCCAAGGCGATCGCACCCGTCTTCAGGCCGGTGCCCGACCCGTCGTCGCCCTCGGCCCCGTCACCCGAACCACCCCCGCCCGAAGACGACTTGCCGTCTCCACCGCCACCGGGGAAGTTCCCCGGTTCCACGGAACTCCCGGCACCCTCGCTCCCGTACAGCAGGGCGGAGCCGTCCCGGGTGTACGTCATCGACTCGCCCTGCCCCATGAGCGGCACGCTCAGTCCGTCCTGCCGCTTGGGCTTCCCGTCGTTCCACTTGTACGCGATGCCGTTGAAGTAGCCGCGTACGGAGAGCTGCTTGCCGTCGGGCGAGAAGGCCCCGTCGGTGACCCAGAGGTCGATGTCGGCGGTGCGCTTGAAGATGTTGGTGCCGGAGGCGGAGAGCTCGGCGGGCCCCTCGTACAGGCCGCCCCCGTTCTCGTTCTTCGAGACGATGTAGGCCCGGCCGGTCTTCGGATGCACCATCAGCGCCTCCGCGTCCCGTGCCCCCTCCGCGTACTTCACGTCGTACTGCGTGGCCCGGACGGTCTGGTCCTTCAGCTGCTTCGGTTCGGGCAGCTCGTAGATCCACACGTGGTCCCACTTGCCGCCGAGGTTGTCGCCGATGTCGCCGACGTAGAGATGGCCGTTCGCCCCGACGGAGATGGCCTCCACGTCGCGGGGCCGGCCGACGCCCGTCATGGTGACGGTCGCGACGGTCTCGCCGGTCCTGCTGTCGACGGCGTAGAGGAAGGCGCCGTCGTCGCTGTCGTTGTGGGTCCAGTAGACGCCCGGGTGGGCCCGGGAGGCGGCGAGCCCGCTGGACTCGGTGATCCGGGGGTCCTTGAGCGTGAACCCGTCCGCGCCCTCCGCCCCGTCGTCATCGGCGGCAACGGCGGGCGCGGCGAGCACCCCGGCGAGTAGGGCCCCGGCAAGGAGCACGAGCGAGCGACGCATGCCCCAAGACTGCCATCCCCGCCGCCGGTTCAGCGGGGCGTGTCCAGCTTCACACCCCGCCTCCGCCGGTGATCGTCCATCATGAGCGGATGCTCAGGTTCATGCCGGTCGGCGACTCCATGACCATCGGAAGCGCCGGCGAACACACATGGCGTTACCGGTTGTGGCAGCACCTGTGCGGGACGTACGGGAGGCCGTTCGAGATCGTCGGCCCCCGGGAGACGCTCTACGACAAGGCCACGGCCGCCGCCGACTCGTACGAGTACGCCGACCCCGGCTTCCCCCGCGGCCACCTCGCCGGCTGGGGCGAGGGCTGGCAGCACCTGGCCCCGCTGATCGGCGACGCGGTCCGCACGACCCGCGCCGACGTGCTCCTCGTCTCGCTGGGCCTGATCGACCTGGGCTTCTACACGAACGCGACGCAGACGACGGAGAACGCCCGCTCGTTCGTGGCGCGGGCCCGCACGGCGAACCCCCGCGTGTCGATGGTGCTGCTGCCGGTGATCCCGAACGTCCGCGCCGAGACCGACGCGCCCTTCGCCGCCGAGGTCGCCCGTTTCAACGAGCTCCTCGCGAAGACGGTGGCGGACCTGGACGAGCCCGCGTCCCCTCTCCTCCTGGCCTCGGTCCCGGAGTCGTACGACATCAGCCTGGACACGTACGACGGCACGCACCCCAACGCCTCCGGCGAACACAAACTGGCGGCGGCCTTCACCGACGCGATGCACCAGGCGTGGGGCGTGGGCGAGCCGTACCGGGCCGAAACCACCTGACCGGATCACGACGTGCCCTGGTCACCGTGCGTATCGTTGTACTGCGCGGCTGCACTCGTCCGAGGAGCGGCCGGGGAGGAACGCCACGATGACCGTCCTTGACGACAGGATCGAGATGGCCGACGAGAGCAAAGGGCTCACGCTCGACGTGCTGTTCGAGCACCTGGAGCGGATGCCCGTCCCCGAGGGATACAAGGTTGAGATCGTCGAGGGGGCCATCTTCATGTCGCCGCAGCGGGACACTCACTGGGAGATCATCGCGGACCTCTTCGAGCAACTCCGGACCAAGTACCCGCGGAAGCGCGTGAAGTCCGACGTCCGTGTCGACTACCCGGGTCAGCTCAACGGCTTCGCGAGTGACGTGACGCTGGTGGCCGAGGATGCCACCAAGGCGGACAACGGGTACTGGCGCTGCCAGGACGTCCAGTTCGTCGCCGAAGTGATTTCCAGGGGCACCGCCCCCAACGACTACGGCCCCAAGAAGACCGCGTACGCCCTCGCCGAGGTCCCCGTCTACCTCATCGCCGACCCGTACCAGGGCAAGTGTCACCTCTTCACCCAGCCCAAGGACGGGGAGTACATCAGTGAACTCTCCGTCACCTTCGGCGCGGACGTCGACATGACGAACACGCCTCTCGGCCTCACGCTCAGGACGGACGAGTTCCCCCGGGACTGACGCCGCGCCCTTCGACGGGACCCCGCCTCGGTCACTTGCCCTCCGGAGGCTCGGGAGTCACCGCGGGTTCCGCGAAGAACTGCCAGATGGTGATCATGGCAATGATCTGGGCGACCAGATAGGCGACCTGCAGCGAGTAGTAGCGCATCTGGTAGACGGACAGCAGCAGCCCGAGACGGCTCTGCCAGTAGCGCCGTTCGCCCCGGAACGTGTCGAGGTCGAGCGCGATTCCAGTGACCGTGAGGACGAAAAGCATCGCCGAGATGTGCAGAGCGAGATTGCCGACGCCTTCGTGGGTGAACCAGGCGAGCAGGGCGTCGAGCCCGGCGGGCAGCGCGAACGCCAAGGTGACCGGAAGCGCCTTGACCGCTCCGCGCCGCCCTGGGAGCACACGCCACAACGCTCCCAGCACGAACCCTCCTCCCGCCCAGGTGACCATCCAGAAGACCAGCGCGAGCACCATGTCCGGGAAACCGAACTGGTTGGAGAGGGTGGACTCCCACGCCTCTCCTCGGACCATCCATGCCCAGGTCGCCAGGACGGCCGCCGGCATCCCTGGTATCAGCGCGAAGCGGGCACCCCTGCTTCCGTTGGCCCACCAGGTGTCGCGCGGACCCAGCGCCAGGGCCACGTCCACCACTGACACCTTTGGCGGGAGCCGGTCCGGGGCGGTGAGCACGCCGCCTGCGGGCCAGTCGTGCAGACCGCTCAGTTTGCCTTCCTCGGCCTCTCGTACGGGGGGGCTGGTCACCAAAGAGCCCTTGGTCGAGGCGGCGCAGAATGGCATGGATCTCGCGGTACTTGCGGGCCCTGGTGAGCAGTTCGGTGCGGGCGCCGGGCTCCAAAATCTTGGCGAACGTGCGACCGGAACGGGTGAGGGACTGCGCCAGGACGGAGCGGCGGGTGACGAGGGTGACTACCCAGTAGAGAGCCAGCATGTGCAGGGGCACCCACACGCTCAAGGGAAGGGCCACACCCAAAGGCCAGCCGCCGCCCAGCCCTACCCCGACGGTGAAGAAGGTGAGGAACAACAGACGTTCGGCGCGGTCTCCCGGCCGGTCCAGTGGCGACAGGGCGGAGGAGGTGTGCCAGGCACGAAGCGCGGCCAGTGCGGCCAGTGCAGTCAGCATCCACAGGTAACCGGTGATCCAGTCCTGCCCGTTGGAAACGGCCCACATCGCGTCCCAGAGCAAATTGACCCGGTGGTCATTGCCGTAGTCGAAGTCCACGGGCTCGCTCAGCCAGGAGGCGCGCTGCCAGTTGCGCTCCTGTGCCAACGCGACGCACACGGCGATGAATACGGTCGCGGCCATCACCGCCGGCAGGACGAAACGCAGGCGCAGAGCCCGGTCCGTGCCAGGAACCCGGCGGCTCTCCGGGAGTAGTTGTCCGTCAGTGGCGAGCCGCCAGGCGGCGGCGACACAGGCGAGCAGGGTCAACGCCATGACACAGCACACAGAGGCTGTCTGCGCGGCAAGCGCCTTGTCCGAGGCGATATAGACGTAGTCCACCGGGGTAGGGCGGACCGGACGTAGATCGAAGCGCTCGGGCCATTTCATCTCCGCGAGCGGCAGCAGAGCCAGCAGTCCCGCTATCGCCCAGATCCGCCGAGGCGGTCTGGCGAAAGCCAGCAGCAGAACGACGACCGTCAGGGCGAGGCCGTGCCCGTGGAAGATCCACTCGTCGAGCCACCGGTCGTCGCGCCTGCGCTGCACATACCTGTTGATCAGGTCGTCCGCCAGGGTCAGCCCGTCGACGGCGACGGCGACCCAGGCCCACGCGACGAGATTGCGCCGCGTGCTCCGCTGCCGGTCGGTCGGCGTAGCAGAACGCGCTCCATAGCCTCGGGCCACAACCAACAGCAGGGCGGACACCACGACCGTCCACAGCCACATGCCGAGTTTGTTCGCCCCCAGCACGATGAGCCTGTTGTTCTGCGCGGCCCAGGTACGTTGCCAGGAAGGCCGGAGCCAAACGGTGACGGCGGGCAGTGAACGAGCCTTGGCCTTCTGCCGGGCCGGAGCGTCCTTCTCCTTGGCCCTGCTCTCCGCGCCCTTCTTCTCCGCCGCGTCGTCCGCCGTCGTCTTCTGCTGCTGCACGGCTTCAGGCCGCCACACAAGAGCTGTGTCTCCCTGCCCCGAGTAGGGCTTCGGCTTCGCCGACTCGGCACCCGGCTCCCCCGGGTCCACCGTGATCCTGTCCCACCGAGCACCTGCGAGAGCGGGTGGTGCCTGGAGCCGTACAAACCACCGCTCAGCACCGGTGCGTACGCTCCACACCCCAACCGTGAGGTCGGACCGGTACTGGTCGACCCATGAGTGCACCCTGTCGACGACCTTGACGCGCCCGCCCTTCGACACCACCACGGGATCGCTGACCCGCCACTCCGCCCAGTGTCGCTGCTGCTTCTTCTGCTCACTCCTGGTGAGACAGGCCATGGCCCTGATGTACCGGCGACTGCCCTCGCTGAGCAACAGGTCCGGTGCCAGGGGCCAACTGCCCGGCACATCGACCGTCAGCCGGGTGACGACCTTGGTGTACGTCCGGTCGTCATGCTGGAACTCCACCGACGTGCTGACCCGCGCCTTGGCGAGCCCCGCTCTCTCGCAGGTGTCCTGCGACGGCGCTGCCGCCCGAGCGCCCGCCGGTACGACCAGCACCCACAGCAGTCCCACAAACGCCGACAACGCCCACTTGAACACACGGGTCCTCAACAGACGCCCCCCACTGAATCCGTGGCGCACATCATGGCTCATGCCACTGACATCTGCCGAGGGCGCTTGACAGCCAACACCCCTAGTGAGAGGGGACGTTGCCGACCGCCCGGACGCAGCTCCTCCCCGTGACCAGCTCGCCGCCCAGCTCATCGGTGGCAGCCGTCAGACCTGTGTCCGGCCCACCATCAGCACCTTGATCGCCACTCGTGCGCCATCGATCTCGTACGTGACTCGGTACGCGCCCACCCGTAACCGCCGCAGATCGGTGCCGCCCAGCTTGCTGCTCTCGGGCGGCTCGGGTTCGAGGGCGAGGGAGTTGATCGCCTGGACCAGCGGCTTGACGGCGTCTCCGTCGCGCGACTTGAGGCGTCGCAGGCCGGCCGCCGCGGCCGGTTCCCAGATGATCGTGAGCCTCATGAGGCCTTGCCCTTCAGCATGTCCTCGACCTCGGCCTGCGTGTATGCACCGCCACGGGTCGCCTTGGCCCGCAGCGCGGTCACGAGGTCGGCGAAATCGATGGCAAGGGCCTTGGCATCCGCGTCGGTGGCCGTGTCGGCGAGGGACTGCGTCCACCAGTGGTCGAGGAACGCCTCGAAGGCGGCACCTTCGGAGAGGGTGGCCAGTTCGGCATCGAGGTCCGGCAGCCGGTCGGGGCGGAGGGCCGCGCGGATCCCCTCAAGGTTGCGCGGCACCACGCGCCCGGTGAATCCGACGGCCTCGCGGGCCTCCTGAAGGATCTCGCTCCATGCCGCCATGTCCCTGCTCCTCTCCGAGGCCGCCTTCCGGGCTGCGGCAGCAGCGTATGACGCCCTAGGCACCGGAGGCACACTCCTGTACGCGCGTCCGCCAACCGTCGGAGAGCGGCTGGAGTGTCACCTCAAACGCGGCGGCCGTACGACAGCGGAGGCAGTGGGTCTCCTCGCTCCGGGGGCGGAAGACGTGTTCGGCCCCCGGCCCCGGGCAGGTCACCAGGCCACGCCGGGCCGGGGCCACGGCTCGCTCGGGCGGTGGCGGAGGAGTGACCTGGCGCCTCGCCGACGGGAGCTTCTGCACCAGCCGGTGGCGCAGGAACCCGACCGCCGAGCGGACGCCGTCCGTCGGGAGACCGGTGGTCAGGGCGCGCCGAAGGTCGGCCGCCGAGACACCCCGTCGCAGCCACTCCGCCGCCGCGTCGGCCAGCAGCCGGGCCTCGCGTACGCCGAGGAGCAGGTCCCCGTGCGCGTGACGGAGGGACAGCAACACCCCTTCCGCCTGGACGAGTTCGGATTCGGCCTCGGAGTCGGCCCCGGAGTTGGGTACGGGCTCGGGCTCGGGTTCCTCGCCGACAGCAGCTTCATCGGCACCCGGAGTCGGGTCTTGGGGTGGTGGGTGGGGAAGGTTCTTCTCTCCCAGGTCTTCTCTTTGGGGAGAGTCACCGACCGTCCGCTCCCTCGGTCCGCCGACCGTCGGTGGCCGCTCACTCGGTACGTCGTCGCCCACCCCCATGTCCGCCCCTCCCTCTCGGACCCGGGACGCCTCGTCACGCGTGAGGGTGACGTTGGCGAGGAGTTGTTCCGTGACCCAGCGGCCCCGCGCACCCTGCTCGCGCCACTCGTGCAAGTAGCCGCAGTCGGAGAGGAGTTGCTTGGCCTTCTGGTACGCCCGGCCCTTCAGGCCCAGCCTGGCCGCGTGTTCGCTGAGCGGCTTGGTGGCGGCGGCCTCGGACTCAGGGAGCCCTTGTACGTACAGCAGCAGAACCTTCGCGTCATTGTTGAGCCGCGAGTGCCGTACGACGTCGTGCGAGGCTTTCGTGTAGCGCCGAACCGGCGCGATAGCATGCCGAAGCATCCTTGGTGGACCTCGAGGCTTCCACTGGTGGTGAAGGTCCTCGGACGGTGTTGGTAGCACCTCCGGGGACCGCTCCGCACACAGACGTGCACGGAGTGTGATGTCGCGGTCACCGTACAGCACCGATCAAGCGGCTCACCACCTCATGCAGCAAGCCCGCCTCCACGAACGGCACTTCGGCCGTCGGCTCCGACCGCCACTCCAACGGCCAGGTCAGCCCACCCAACGCGGGCACCCCCACGTACGCCCATCCCTGCGCGTCCCGCCCCAGCGCGCGCACCCCGGCAGGCCAGCGGTGGCCCGTCGCACTTTGCGGGGGCAACAGGAAGTACATGTACCGGTGCCCCGTCGCCTCCCGGACGATCGGCCCCGCCTGAAAGTCCGTGAACTGCATCAGCTCGTACGCCACTTGTTCTGCGAGTACGCCCGCGATGCGTACGGCGTCGAAGTGGATGCCCGCATGACGGAGGCCGTGTCCGGAGGCGGGGATCCAGGCGTGAGCGGTGGCGTGGGGAGTTTTCGGGTTCATGGAGCAAATGCTTACGGGCCGTCACATACTGTGACCAGGGTTACACAAGGTCCGTGCACCTCTGTGCACTTGGGGAGGTCGTTGTGCACTCCGGTGATCAGGCTTCGAGCAACCTGGAGATGTTCGGCTCGTTGCTGCGGTTCTTCCGCGAACGGGCTGGGATCACGCAGGAGGGGTTGGGCGGACAGGTCGGGTATTCCAAGTCCCAAGTGGCGATGGTGGAACGGGGCGAGCGTCCGCCGAAGGGAAAGCTCGTCGAGATCGCGGACGAGGCGCTCGGTGCACAAGGTGCACTCCTTGCGGCGGGCAAGGAGTTGAAGACCAGCCGATTTCCCTCATGGTTCGAGAACTACGCCGAGTTGGAAGCCAAGGCCGCCGCCATCAGCATGTACGCGAACCACGTGGTTCCTGGCCTGCTCCAGGCGGAGGGGTACGCACGGGCGATCTTCAACTGTCACTGCCCGCCCTTGGAGGACGACGAGGTCGAGGCCCGAGTGGCGGCCCGGCTGGAACGCCAACAGGTCCTTCAGCGCAAACCCGCCCCGCTCGTCGGCTTCGTGCTGGAGGAGCACACGCTGACCCGGCCTCTCGGCGGCCCCACGGCTCTCAAGGACCAGCTGAGCCGCCTCCTTGAGATCGGCCGACGGCGCAATGTCGAGATCCAGGTGCTGCCCCACAACCGCGAGGTCCACGCCGGGCTGAACGGCCCCATGATTCTGCTGGAGACGGCTGAACGCGATCGCCTCGCCTACGTCGAGGGTCCCAGTGGCGGGTACTTCGTGGACCAACAGCCCGACCTGGGAGACCTGTTCGCGCGGTATGGCATTCTGCGAGCTCAGGCCCTCAGCCCCGAGGATTCCGCCCAACTGATCGAACAGGTGGCAGACGGACTATGAGCACCGACCTGAAGTGGTTCAAGAGCAGCTACAGCGGTGACCAGGGCGGCGAATGCGTCGAGATAGCGATCGCCGAAACCCCCCTCACCCCCGCCGCCACCATCCACATCCGCGACTCCAAAGCCCTCACCGCCCTCACCGCCCCCGCCGCCCCCACGCTCAAGGTCACCCCCGCCACCTGGTCCGCCTTCCTCCCGGTCGTCCAGGCTCTCGACCTGCCGGAGTGAGCCACCGCCGGTTAGCCGTGTGACCACCGCCGGTCAGCCGTGTGAACCACCGCGGGTCAATACACCAGCGCCCGCCCCCTGTGGTGATCTTGGCGGTCAAGCCAGGCATTCAGGTGATTCTGGTGAGACAACCGGTTTTAGGCTACTTAATATCTGCTTCCGTGACAGACGGGAAAAGTCGGCGGCAAGCGGCCGAACACGCGACCGGTGTGGTCGTCCTCGGGGCCGGGCCGGCCGGGCTCGTGCTCGGCAACATCCTTGTGGACAGGGGGATCGACTGCGTCGTCCTGGAGCGGGCGGAGCGCACGCATGTGCAGACGCGGGCACGTGCCGGGTTCCTGGCCGCCAACACCGTACGGACGCTGGAGCGGCACGGTCTCGCCGAAGGCCTGCACCGGCGCGGGCAGCTCCACAGCACCTGCGAGTTCCGTACCGAGGACGGCCGGTTCCGGCTGGACTACGGCGGGCTCGGGCAGGGCGAGTCGCACACCGTCTACCCCCAACAGGACCTGGTGACCGACCTGTTGGCGCGGTTCCTGGAGCGCGGCGGACAGATCCGCTTCGGCACCGAGGCGGTGGCCGTGCGCGCGGCCGACAGCGAGCGGCCCGAGGTGGCGGTGCGGGAGGCCGACGGACGGCCCGGCCTGTGGCGGGCGCGGTACGTGGCCGGCTGCGACGGGCGGCACGGCGCGGCCCGGCGTTCGCTGCCGGCCGGCACGGTCCGCCACCACCGCGATCACGGCGTCACCTGGCTCGGTCTGCTCGCCGAGGCGCCGCCCAGTCTGGACGCCGTCGGATACGCGGTGCACGAGCGCGGGTTCGCCGGGCACATGGCCCGCACCAGTGAGGTCACCCGCTACTACCTGCAGTGCGAGCGCGGCACCCCGGCCGACGCCTGGTCCGAGGAGCGGATCTGGGACGAGCTGGAGCTGCGGATGCGGGCGCGCACATACGGTCCGCTGAACCGCGGGCGCCTCGTGCAGCGATCCGTCGTCGACCTGGAGTCCGACGTGCTCGAACCACTGCGCCACGGCTCCTTGTTCCTCGTGGGTGACGCCGCCGCTCTGATCAGCCCGTCCGCCGCGAAGGGCGCCAATCTCGCGGTCCTGGAGGCGGAGGTCCTGGGCCGCGCCCTGATCGACGACCTCGCCGTCGGGGACTCCAAGGGCCTCGACGCCTACTCGGCGCGGTGCCTGACGCACATCTGGCGTGCGCAGGACTTCTCGCACTGGATGATCGGGCTGCTGCACGGCCCGTCCGGCGCGGACGGCGAGTCGCTGTTCCACAACTCCCTGCGCCGCTCCCGCCTCACCTCGCTGCGCACCTCGCGCAGCCAGCAGGACTGGTTCGCCGAGCACTACGTCGGCGTATAGCCCCCTCCCCCGATATCCCGTCACCGCTTCCCGGGATCCCCCACCGCTTGCCAACTCCGCACCCGCGTACGTCCGTACGCGTACATCCGAACACCGGAATGAGGATCCACCCGCAATGATCACGGCATTGTCGGGCGATACGTCCCGCCTGCGCGCGACGGTCGGCTTCGTCAAGGAACAGGACACCGCCACACTTTTCCAGCTCCTGCTCCCCGGGCTCGACGGCCCGGAGCTGCGGGCCCTGGCGGAGCGCTGCGACTTCTCGCACGCGGCGCTGCTCGTCTTCCCGCCCGACGAGGCGGCGCTGAGCGCCGCACTCGCCGACTGCGGGCTGGTCGCGGACGCACCACCGCGGCCGAGTGTCGTCGTGCGCGAGCGTCTGGCCGTACGGCACGGGCGGAGTGCGGCGGAGCTCGACGTCGGCATTCTGCGCCCCGCGGTGGAGTGCCTGGACGGGGCGCGGCGCATGGTCGAGGTGTTCGCGCTGACCGTGCCGCCGGGGTCGGACCTCGACACGGTCGCCGCGCACGAGCGGGAGCACCAGCACGAGACGCATGTCGCGTTCGAGGTCACGACACCGGACCCGCTGGTGCTGCGCGGCCTGTGCGCGGCCTTCGGGCGGTACGGCGCCACCCCGGACGGCGGCGGCTACAACCCGCACGAGAACGGCACGGTGTTCTACTTCAGCGCGCCCGCCGAGGCCAAGGCCGGGTACCGGCGCGTGGAGCTGTACGTCCCCGGCGACCACCGTGACGTCCTCGCCGCGCACCTCGACGAGCACCGCAGGCGACAGCCCGCCGAGAGCCTGCTGCGCCTGCTGACCGGGGCGTGGACGACGCAGGCCCTGGCCGCGTTCGCACGCCTCGAGGTGGCCGACGCGATGGACGAGGACCGGTCCGTCGACGTGGCGGAACTGGCGTGTGACGTCGGTGCCCTCGCGCCGAACCTGGCCACCCTGCTGCGCTACCTCGCCATGCTCGGCGTGGTGAGCGAGGACCGCGACGGTTTCCGGCTCACGGCGACCGGCAGGCTGCTGCGCGCGGACGCCGAAGGGTCGATGCGGGCGCTGGCGCTGATGTACGGGGGACCGTTCTACGAGTCCTTCGCCGGGCTCGACCACACCGTGCGCACCGGGCAGGTCGCCTTCGAGCGGCGCTTCGGCGAGAACCACTTCGACCACTTCGCGCGCGATCCCGCGCTCGCCGAGCTCTTCGACCGGTCGATGGCGGCCGGTTCACGGATGTTCGACCCGCTGCCCGTGCACCCGGTCCTCACCGCGGCGGCCGAAGGAGCCACGGTGGTCGACATCGCGGGCGGCGACGGGGAACTGCTCGGCCGAATCCTTTCGGCACATCCCCGCCTGCACGGCCTCCTGCTGGAGCGCCCGCACACCGTGGAGACCGCCCGCCGTCTCCTCGGCGCGGCCGGCCACGCGGAGCGGTGCGCCTTCAGGGCGGGCGACTTCGCGGACGTCCCCGCGGGCGGTGACGTCTACGTCCTGTCGCGCGTCCTGCACGACTGGGACGACGACCGCTGCATCGAGATCCTGCGCCACTGCGCCCGCGCGATGCCGCCCGCCGCCGATCTGCTCGTGATCGAACGCGTCCTGCCCGCCGACGGCTCGGCCTCGCTGGCCACGGCCTGGGACCTGCACATGATGTGCAACGTCGGCGGCCGCGAACGGAGCGCCGCACACTACGCCCGCCTGTTCGCCGAGGCGGGCCTCACCCTGGTGGGCGTGTCCGCGCTGCCCCTGGACGGCAGCGTGCTGCACGTCCGCGGGACGGGCCCGGCGAACACCGGCTCCAAGCCCTAGGGGTCCCTAGGAATCCCTGGAGGTTGAGCTCCCTGTCGCACGCGGGGCGGGCGTCCGCCCCGCGTGCGCGCTTGATCGGCCGGGCGTGTCCCAGGCGGGGTGTTGCCTAGAGCGCACTCCACGCCGTTGGCTAGGAGCCATGAAGTACACGCAGCTGGGACGCACAGGACTCAAGGTCAGCCGACTCGTGCTCGGCACCATGAACTTCGGGCCGCAGACGGACGAGGCCGACAGCCACGCCATCATGGACGCGGCGCTGGACGCGGGCATCAACTACTTCGACACCGCCAACGTGTACGGCTGGGGCGAGAACAAGGGCCGTACCGAGGAGATCATCGGCAGCTGGTTCGCCCAGGGCGGCGAGCGGCGCGACAAGGTGGTCCTCGCCACGAAGGTGTACGGGAACATGGCCGCCGACGGCGACGCCTGGCCCAACCACGACAAGCTCTCCGCGCTGAACATCCGGCGGGCGGTGGACGCCAGCCTGAAGCGGCTGGGGACCGACTACATCGACGTCTACCAGTTCCACCACGTCGACCGCCGTACCCCCTTCGAGGAGATCTGGCAGGCCGTCGACGTCCTGGTCCAGCAGGGCAAGATCCTGTACGCCGGATCCTCCAACTTCCCCGGCTACAAGATCGCCCAGGCCAACGAGATCGCCGCTCGCCGGGGCGGCACGATCGGTCTCGTCAGCGAGCAGTGCCTCTACAACCTCGCCGAGCGACGCGCCGAGATGGAGGTGATTCCCGCCGCGCGGGAGTACGGGCTCGGGGTGATCCCCTGGTCGCCGCTGCACGGCGGGCTGCTCGGTGGCGTCATCAAGAAGGAGGTCGAGGGCGGGCGCAGGGCGAGCGGCCGGGCCGCCGACTCCCTCGCGAACACCTCGATCCGCGCCCAGGTCCAGTCGTACGAGGACCTGCTCGACAAGCACGGGATCGAGCCCGGCGAGGCCGCCCTGGCCTGGCTCCTCACCCGGCCCGGCGTGACCGGTCCGATCGTCGGTCCGCGCACCGCCGGTCAGCTGGAGTCGGCGCTGCGAGCCGTCGAGCTCGAACTGAGCGAGGAGCTCCTGACCGGCCTGGACGAGATCTTCCCGGGCCCGGGCCCGTCCCCGGAGGCTTTTGCCTGGTAGCGGGCGTTCTTCGCCGGGTGGCGGCCGGTCATCTACCGACGGCCGCCGCCATCGCCACCACAACGAACATCAGCACAAGCACACCGGCCATGATCCGGTTCCGCGTCTTCGGGTCCACGCGTCGAGCGTAACCGGCTCCTTCAGGCATCCCCGCCGAGGGGCCCGCCCAGGGGCCACCGGGCCAGCGACTCGTACCGCGGCTGCTCCCCCGGCACGCCCGAGGCGGGCAGCCGGCTCCGCATCAGGGACAGCTCGCCGACGGTCCAGGCCCGCCCCTCGAAGCCGTCCAGCGCGGACACGTACGGAGCGAAGTCCGCCTCCTCACGGCTGCGGGCCAGCGTGAGGTGCGGCCGGTACCGGCGGTGCTCCTCCCGGTCCACGCCCGCCTTCCGCCCGGCCGCCGCCGCCCGCTCGGCGAGCAGCCGCAGGGTCCGTACGTCTCCCGCGGCGCCCGCCCACAGCGCGCGGCCCCCGAAACGGCCGCCACCCCGAAGGGACAGGGGGAACGGGCCGGTCCGCCGTGCCGCCCGCTCCAGCCGGACCGACAGCTCCGGCACGACCTCCTCGTCGACCTCGCCATAGAACGCGAGCGTGAAGTGCCAGCCGGACCGGGCGGTCCAGCGCAGCCCATGGTCCGCGCCAGGCAGCTTGCGCAACTCACCTACCGCCGAGTCGAGTTCGTCGGTCACTTCCTTCGGGGGCAGCACAGCGGCGAAGAGTCTCATGGCAACCAGGGTCCCGGCCTACGCCGCGGTCGCCAGTTCCCGCTCGCGCGGGACGAAGCGGACCTGTGGGTGGCCGTGGTGCCAGCCCACCGACAGGCGCAGACCGCCCACGCGGGCGAGGACCAGACCGACGGTGACGGCGGCCAGGAACGAGACGACTCCGCCGGCCGCGAAGCCCACCCGGGGGCCGTAGGCGTCGGTGATCCAGCCGACGACGGGCGCCCCCAGCGGCGTACCGCCCATGAAGACCATCATGAACAGGGCCATGACGCGGCCGCGCATGGCCGGGTCGGTGCCCATCTGGACCGCGGTGTTCGCCGTGACGTTGACCGTCAGGCCGGCGATTCCTATCGGGACCATGAGCAGGGCGAACAGCCAGTAGGACGGGGCCAGTGCGGCCACGATCTCCAGGACACCGAAGGCCACGGCGGCGGCGATCAGTACCCGCAGCCGGGCCGTACCGCGCCGGGCGGCGAGCAGCGCGCCCGCGAGCGAACCGACGGCCATCAGTGTGTTGAAGAGGCTGTACGCGCCCGCGCCGGCGTGGAAGACGTCGTCCGCGTAGGCGGAGAGCCAGACGGGGAAGTTGAAGCCGAAGGTGCCGATGAAGCCGACGAGGATGATCGGCCACATCAGGTCGGGGCGGCCCGCGACGTAGTGCAGTCCCTCGCGGAGCTGTCCCTTGCCGCGCGGGGTGCGCTGGACCTGGTTCAGCTCGCGGGAGCGCATCAGGAGGAGTCCGGCGATGGGCGCGACGAACGACAGTCCGTTGAGCAGGAACGCCCAGCCCGTGCCCACGCCGGTGATGAGCAGACCCGCGACGGCGGGGCCCACCAGGCGGGCGGACTGGAAGTTGGCGGAGTTGAGGCTGACCGCGTTCTGCAGCTGGTCGGGGCCGACCATCTCGGAGACGAACGACTGCCTGGCCGGGTTGTCGATGACCGTGGCGAGGCCGACGGCGAAGGCGGCGACGTAGACGTGCCAGACCTGGACGTGGCCGGAGAGGGTCAGGAAGGCGAGCGCGATGCCGGTGAGGCCCATCGCGGACTGGGTGGCCAGCAGGGTCGGGCGCTTCGGCAGCCGGTCGACGAGGACGCCGCCGTAGAGGCCGAAGAGCAGCATCGGCAGGAACTGCAGGGCCGTGGTGAATCCGACGGCGGCGGAGGAGCCGGTGAGGCTCAGCACCAGCCAGTCCTGGGCGATGCGCTGCATCCAGGTGCCGGTGTTGGAGACGACCTGGCCGGTGAAGAACAGGCGGTAGTTCCTGATCTTCAGCGAGCTGAACATCGAGGAACGGGTCTTGGGTGCGGACGGGGAGTTGTGGGCGGCTGGTGCGGGGGCGGAGTCTGCTCCGGATCCCGTACTCAACGGCGTTCGCCTCCTTGCGTGTTTCGGCGAGCCCGGCCCGTGGGTGAGCTCGGTGGCTTCCGTGTGTCCGGCCTACAGGTGGGCCAGCTTCTCCAGGACGGGGGCGGCTTCGCGGAGCTTCGCCCACTCGTCCTCGTCGAGGCTGTCGACCAGTCCGGCCAGCCACGCGTTCCGCTTGCGGCGGCTCTCGTCGAGCATGGCCTCGGCCCGCTCGGTCTGCGTGACGACCTTCTGGCGACGGTCCTCGGGGTGCGGCTCCAGCTTGACCAGGCCCTTGGCTTCGAGGAGCGCCACGATGCGGGTCATCGAGGGCGGCTGCACATGCTCCTTGCGGGCGAGCTCGCCGGGTGTGGCGGTGCCGCAGCGGGCGAGGGTGCCGAGGACCGACATCTCTGTCGGGCTCAGCGACTCGTCGACCCGCTGGTGCTTGAGTCGACGTGACAGGCGCATCACGGCGGATCGCAGGGAGTTCACGGCGGCTACGTCGTCGCCATGGGTCAGGTCAGGCATGTTCTTTAGAGTAACTCATTACCCTAACTAAAGACCACCGCGACGCGCCCGTGAAGCGCGTGAAACGGGCCACTGACGCTTCCCCGCACCCATACATCACTCATACGAGTGAGACTGTTCCAGAAAGTGACCCGATGTCGCGCCGGGTGCGGCGACCCTCGACTCCATGGGGACCAGCGTGCTCAGCCTGCGGATAGACGGGGAGCTGCTCGAGCGGCTCCGGCACCATGCGGCCAGAAGGGGAATGAGCGTCCAGGACTATGTCGTCGGGACGCTCATTCGGGACGACTTCGACGAGCGGTTCCGGACCGCGGTCGAGGAGACGGAAAAGTTCTACGGGGTCACGTGAACCCGGCCATTCCGCGCGGTCATGTGAGCCCGCGGCGGGCCGGGGCTCAGGTCAGGCCCAGCGCCGGCATCAGGTAGTAGAAGGCGAAGACCGCCGACACCACGTACATCGCGACCGGCACGTCACGCCCGCGCCCGGCCGCCAGCCGCAGCACGACGAACGTGATGAAGCCCATGCCGATGCCGTTCGTGATCGAGTACGTGAACGGCATCATCATCATCGTCACGAACGCCGGGATCGCGATGGTGTGGTCGCTCCAGTCGATCTGCCGGATCGAGCCGGACAGGATCAGGAAGCCGACCGCGAGCAGCGCGGGCGTGGCGGCCTGGGACGGGACCATCGTGGCGACCGGGGTGAGGAAGAGCGCGACGCCGAAGAGACCGCCGGTGACGACGTTCGCGAAGCCGGTGCGGGCGCCCTCGCCGACGCCCGCCGTGGACTCCACGAAGCAGGTGGTCGCCGACGAGGAGGTCGCACCGCCCGCGGCGACCGCGATGCCGTCGACGAAGAGCACCTTGTTGATGCCCGGCATGTTGCCGTTCTTGTCGGTCAGTTCCGCCTCGTCGCCGATGCCCATGATCGTGCCCATCGCGTCGAAGAAGCACGACAGCAGGACCGTGAAGACGAACAGCACGCCGGTCAGTACGCCGACCTTGCCGAAGCCACCGAAGAGACTCACCTCGCCGACCAGCCCGAAGTCGGGGCTGGCGACCGGGTTGCCGGGCCACTTCGGCGTGGTCAGGCCCCAGGAGGGCACCTCGGCGACCGCGTTGATCACCACGGCGACCACCGTCATCGCGACGATCGAGATGAGGATCGCGCCCGGCACCTTGCGCACGATCAGCGCCAGCGTGAGGAGCGTGCCGAGGACGAAGACCAGGACGGGCCAGCCGTCGAGGTGCCCGGTCCCGCCGAGCTGCAGCGGCACGGTCGTCTGAGCGGCGTCCGGGATGCGCGAGACGAAGCCCGAGTCGACCAGGCCGATCAGCATGATGAACAGGCCGATGCCGATCGCGATGCCCTTGCGCAGGCCGAGCGGCACGGCGCTCATCACGCGCTCCCGCAGACCCGTGGCGACCAGCAGCATGACCACGAAGCCGGCCAGTACGACCATGCCCATGGCGTCCGGCCAGGACATGCGGGGCGCCAGCTGCAGCGCGACGACCGTGTTCACACCGAGCCCGGCGGCAAGGGCGATCGGTACGTTGCCGATGACGCCCATCAGGAGGGTGGTGAAGGCGGCGGTCAGCGCGGTCGCGGTGACCAGCTGTCCGTTGTCGAGCTGGTGCCCGTACATGTCCTTCGCGCTGCCCAGGATGATCGGGTTCAGCACGATGATGTAGGCCATCGCGAAGAAGGTGGCGAACCCGCCCCGGATCTCACGCGGCAGGGTGCTGCCGCGCTCGGAGATCCGGAAGTAGCGGTCGAGGGCGCCGTGGGCGGACCGGGGGTCCGGCTCCTTGGGCGCGGGAGCCTTGGCGGGGGCCGAGGTGGGCATGTGAAGACCTCATCACCAGCGGACATCCCGATGCCCATTTGGCGTTTCATACGAATGTAAGTGGCCAGAAGTAAACAGTTTCAGTATGAACATACGTCACGGAGAACGCTATCTCCGCGCGTAGACCTGATCACCTCGTAAGCTGTGGCCCATGGCGAAGTGGACACCGACACATGAGGCACCGGAACCCCTGGAGGGTCCCGTGGTCGCCACCATCACGGGTGGCACGATCCTCTGGTTCGTCCTCTTCCTGGCGCAGCTGCCGTTCTACGGCCGTCTCGACGACGACGGACACCTGTGGTGGCTGTGGACCTGCCTGGCCGGATCCGGCCTCGGCCTGATCGGCATCTGGTACGTGCGCGGACGCGAGGCGGCGATCAGGCGGGACGCGGCCGGTCCGGACGCCCCGCAGGACACGCAGGCGCCGCAGGACACGCAGGGGACGCAGCAGGGGTCCGCGCACCCGGCCCGCACCGACCCGCAGTAGCTCCGGATCGCCGGACGCCTGCGCCCTCCCGGGCCGGGAACCCGCGCGACCGGCCTCACCAGCCACCGTCCGCCACCGCCCGTCGCGGACGAGGCATGCCGGCCGGGGAGCGTCCCGTACTACCACGGCAGCATTCGGGTCCTCCCCTGGTCGGATCTTTGCCGCACTCGGCGGGTGAAGCCGTATATCCCCCCGTACCGTCGGATGCATGACGCACATCGACGCGGGCACCGAACTCGACCCTGTGCATCCCCGGCCCATACCCGGCCCCGCGCCGAGGGCGGCGGGCCTCAGCTCGGCCGAGGTCGCCGAGCGGGTGGCGCGGGGCGAGGTCAACGACGTACCCGTGCGCAGCAGTCGTTCCACGGCCGACATCGTCCGGGCGAACGTCTTCACCCGGTTCAACGCGATCATCGGTGTGCTCTGGCTGGTCATGATGTTCGTCGCGCCGTTCCAGGACAGCCTGTTCGGCTATGTGATCCTCGCGAACACGGGGATCGGCATCATTCAGGAGCTGCGCGCGAAGAAGACCCTGGACTCGCTCGCGGTGATCGGTGAGGCGCGGCCGACCGTCCGGCGGGACGGGGCCGCCGCCGAGGTCGGCACCTCCGAGATCGTGCTCGGGGACCTGATCGAGATCGGTCCGGGCGACAAGATCGTCGTGGACGGCGAGTGCGCCGAGACCGACGGCCTGGAGATCGACGAGTCGCTGCTGACCGGTGAGGCCGACCCGGTCGTCAAACAGCCCGGCGACCAGGTCATGTCGGGCAGCTTCGTGGTGGCCGGCGGCGGCGCGTTCACCGCGACGAAGGTGGGGCGCGAGGCGTACGCGGCGCAACTCGCCGAGGAGGCGAGCCGCTTCACCCTCGTCCACTCCGAACTGCGGACCGGTATCTCCACCATCCTCAAGTACGTGACGTGGATGCTGGTCCCGGCCGCCGTCGGCCTGGCCATCACCCAACTCGTCAGCAAGGACAACGACTTCAAGGACTCGATCGCGCGTGCCGTCGGCGGCATCGTGCCCATGGTCCCGGAGGGCCTGGTCCTGCTCACCTCGGTGGCCTTCGCGATCGGCGTCATCAGACTCGGCCGGAAACAGTGCCTCGTGCAGGAACTTCCGGCCATCGAGGGCCTCGCCCGCGTCGACACGGTCTGCCTCGACAAGACGGGCACGCTCACCGAGGGCGGCATGGACGTCACCGCGCTGCGGCCCCTGGACGGCGGCGACGAGTCGTACCTGCGGAAGGTGCTGGGCGCCTTCGGCGCGTCCGACCCCCGGCCGAACGCCTCGCTCCAGGCGATCATCGACGCCTACCCGGACAGCGAGGGCTGGCGCTGTGTCGCAGCGCTGCCCTTCTCCTCCGCGCGCAAGTACAGCGGGGCGTCCTTCGACGAGGGCGACGGCGGATCGAGTACGTGGCTGCTGGGCGCCCCGGACGTGCTGCTGCCCGCCGAGGACCCCGCGCTGGCCGAGACCGAGCACCTCAACGAGCAGGGGCTGCGGGTCCTGTTGCTCGCCCGGGCCGACCGGGACCTCGACGACCCGCGGGCGCAGGAGGGCGCGCTGCCGACCGCGCTCGTCGTACTGGAGCAGCGGCTGCGTCCCGACGCGGCGGACACCCTGCGGTACTTCGCGGAGCAGGACGTACGGGCCAAGGTGATCTCCGGCGACAACGCCGTCTCGGTCGGCGCCGTCGCCGCCAAGCTGGGACTGCCCGGCGCCTCCGCCACGGTCGACGCGCGCCGGCTCCCCGCCGGGCAGGAGGAGATGGCCAAGGCCCTGGACGAGGGTGCGGTGTTCGGGCGGGTCACCCCGCAGCAGAAGCGCGACATGGTGGGAGCGCTCCAGTCGAACGGTCACACGGTGGCGATGACCGGCGACGGGGTGAACGACGTGCTCGCCCTGAAGGACGCCGACATCGGCGTGGCGATGGGCTCGGGCTCGGAGGCCACCCGGGCGGTCGCCCAGATCGTGCTGCTCAACAACAGCTTCGCGACGCTGCCCTCGGTGGTCGCGGAGGGGCGCCGGGTCATCGGGAACATCACGCGCGTCGCGACGCTGTTCCTGGTGAAGACGGTGTACTCGGTGCTGCTGGCCGTGCTGGTGGTGTGCTGGCAGGTGGAGTACCCGTTCCTGCCGCGGCACCTGACGCTGCTGTCGACGCTGACGATCGGCGTGCCGGCGTTCTTCCTGGCGCTCGCGCCCAACAAGGAGCGGGCCCGGCCGCACTTCGTACGGCGGGTGATGCGGTACTCGATTCCGGGCGGGGTCGTCGCGGCCGTCGCCACCTTCAGCACGTATCTGATCGCCCGTCACCATTACACGGGTGAGGGGGCGTTGGACGCGGAGACGAGTGCCGCGACGCTGACGCTGTTCCTGGTGTCCATGTGGGTGCTGGCGATCGTCGCCCGGCCGTACACGTGGTGGCGGGTGGGCCTGGTGGCCGCGATGGGGTTCGGGTTCCTGATCGTGCTCGTGGTGCCGTGGCTGCAGGAGTTCTTCGCGCTGAAGCTGGTGGGGACGACGATGCCGTGGACCGCCGTCGGCATCGCGGTGGCCGGGGCGGCCGTGCTGGAACTCGCGTGGAGGCTGGTCGACCGGCGGTTCCCCGCGTAGGGCTTCCGCGGGGAGGGGCGCTGACGGCCGTGGGCCAGGTGTGGCCCGGTGGAGGCTGGTCGCGCAGTTCCCCGCGCCCCTGAAAAGGGGCCCGGTGGGAACTGCGACGCGACCAGCCGCACACGCCGACGGCCCCACACCCACCCGGGCATGGGGCCGTCGGCCGACGGAGAAGTCGGAGCAGACCGAGAAAACCGAGGAAACTAGTTCACGTCGACGAAGTCACCCGCGGCCTTGACCGCCGGAGTCGTCGTCGTACCCGCGAAGTTGTAACGGAAGTAGCCGTCGGCCGAAGCCTTGACCGTGGTCTTCAGGGCACCGGCCGAGGCGGACTTGACCGTCTTGACGTCCACGTAGGTGGTCGTGCCCTTCTTCTTGAACTGGAGCTTCACCGGCTGGACGGTGTAGCCGGCGTACTTGTTCGTGTCCCAGTTGGCGCGGGTCAGGGCGCCCTTGACCGTGATGGTCTTGCCCTTCTTCACGGGCTCCGGGGAGGCGTTGACGGTGAGCTTGGAGAACCGCTGGACCTTGGTGGTGCCGACCTTGTCCTGCTCGGCGACACCGACCTTGGTGACGTCGAAGTCGTCGGCGCCCGGGTCCTGGCCGTTGAAGGCGACGGCGTAGGCGTTGGCCGTCCACGTGCCGGCGTCGGAGTTGAACAGCTCACCGTCGCCCGGGCGGGCGTCGATGGTGCCCTTGCAGGAGGCGACGGTGGCGGAGACCGGCGTGCAGGTCGGGAGCAGGTCGCCGAAGAGGTAGTTGTCCGGCTCCGCGAAGGACCCGCGGTAGATCTCCACGTCGACGATGAAGTCGGGGGCGGCGATGTCCACGTCGGCGGCGTGCGTCAGCGTGAACGTCGTCGGGACGGTGACCTGCTTGGTCGTGCCGGCCACGATGGCCTTGCCGTTGTTGATCTTCACGTCGGAGACGCTCGCGTCGAGCGCGTACGGCGCGTCGGCCGCCGCACCGGCGGCGACACGGGAGCCGGCCTTGCCGGAAGCGGCGTGAGCGGCGTCGAGAACCTTCGCGACGTCCGCGCGCGAGATCGCGGAGCCGTCGGCCTGTGCGGCCGGAACGGCGAAGGCGGAGAGAGCCAGGGCGCCGGTGACGGCAGCCACGGTGGCACGTATACGCATGCGTTCCCCTGATGGAGAAAGGGACCCCGACGGCAGTTCTTCACGTCTGGGGCCCGAGTGATCGGGGAGTCTGTTGACTCGGGTGATCAGATGCGTGTCAGGGGTGAATGGTTGTACGTGTGGTGAATCTTTTGCACACGCGTGACCAAGGTCATCGGCATTCACCCCCGGACCCGGACGAACCGGACCTGCACCAACCGGACCTGCGTGAACCGGGCCCGGGGTCGGCCCGGTTCACGCCGAGCTCAGTCGAACCAGCGGTCCCGCGCCAGCTCGTCCGTCCTGGACGAGTCCTCCAGCAGGGCGGCGACCTCGAAGCGGCGGGGCCACTGGCCGGCCGCCCAGGCCAGACCGGCGGCGACGCCCTCCAGGGTGGCGGCGTGCAGGACGCCGTCGCGGGTGCGGCGCCAGTCGAGTTCGGTGCCGTCGACGAAGAGCTCCTCGTGCTCGACGTAGGTCGCGGGGGTCGACGGGCCCAGCAGGACCCGTACGGATTCCGGTACGTCGTGCTCGGAGCCCTCGCTCGTCACCTCGCCGGTGACGGACTCGCTCAGCCGCCGGACCTGGAACAGCTCGGCCAGGTCGGCGGCCCGCGACGGCCGTACGGGCAGCAGGGGCGTGCCGCCGGTGAAGGGCAGCAGGTCGGGCGAGTCGACGACCACGGCGTCGGCCGCGTCCACGACCCGCACCTGGCCGTCCACGACGGCCCGCAGTTCGTCGGGCAGGGTGACCTGGTCGGGGTCGAGGTCGGCCAACGCGCAGTACAGGGCGTGCAACTGGGTCGCCGAGACCTCCCGGTCGGGGTCGGCGAGCCGGTCGAGGAGTTCGGCACCGCCGCCGGGCTCGGCGAGCAGGGCGGACACGGACGTGCGGACGCCCAGCGCCCGCAGGACCTGCTCGTCGTCGAATCCGGTGGCGTCGACGGCGTCGTACAGACCGTGCAGGAGCGGGTCGCCGCCCTCGGCGCGCAGACCGGCCGGGCGGCGGCCGTCGAGCACCGGGTGCCCGCGCAGCCACCAGGCGGTGTACGGCCGGACGATCTCGTGCGTCCCGTCCGCCAGCAGGACCCGGACCGGCTGGGTGATGGCGTCCCGCAGCGGGGGGCGGGACAGCAGGGCCAGGGCCTCGGGCCAGCGGTCGTCGTCCACGAGGTCGAGATCCCGTACGGCGACGAGTTCCGTGGCGACGGGCGGCACGGGTGAGTCCGGCAGCCGGTCGAGGACGTCCTCGCACCAGACGTCCACGGCGTCGAGGAGTCCCGCGTCGTCGGGTTCGGCGAAGTCCCCTTCCCGCGGCTCCAGTTCGTCGGGGTCCAGGACGACGTCCGTGGCGCGTACGAGGGTGAAGTTCGCCAGGACGCCACAGGCGGCGAGCGGCTGCTCTCCCCAGCGCTCGGCCAACTCGCCGTCCACCGAGGCGAGTTCGTCCTCCCGCATCACGCGGGCGAAAGGACTGCCGGGGAGGACGAGTTCGCCGGCCGGGACGAGTTCGCCCTCCTCGTCGGGGAGTGCGAGGGCGCCGAGCCAGGGTTCGTCGCCGGGTTCGAGGGCGGCGTCGCGGACCAGGGCGAGGACGGTGTCGGCCAGTTCCTCGGCGTCGGGGGTGTCGTCGTCCCAGCCGCCGCGGTCGTCGTCGAGGGAGGCGGCGACGGCCGCGCGGACCTGCGGTGTGGTCAGGACGGCCCGGGGGGTGGCGGGCAGGGCGCCCTGCTTCTCCAGGAGCGGATGGACGGCGTCCGGGTGGGCGACCTTCAGGCCGAGCCGGGCGAGGGCGTCGGGCGCGGCCTGGGCCCCCTCCGCGGTGGGCAGCAGGACCTGCCGGGGCCCGATCGTCGTACGTCCGTCGGCGAGCGGAACGGGCAGTCCGGACAGCCGGTCCGGGTCGACCCCGGCCAGGCTGTCGTACAGGCGACGCCACCACTCGGGGTCCTTCTCCAGGCCCGCGAGCCGGTCGACCGCTTCGGTCAGCGGCACGCGCGCCACCCCCAGCGTGCGCAGTTCCGCACGCCGTTCGAGCCCGGCGGGCAGCAGGCTGGGCAGCACCTCCGCGAGGACCCGTACGGTCTCGGCTCCGGCGCCCTCCACCACCTCGGCGTCGCGGGGGCGCAGGGCCTCGGGGAGGTCGGGGTCGTCGCCCGGCTCGACGGCGGGCGGCAGGAACGCGGCCCGCGGCAGCCGGTCGAGGATCGCCAGTCGCAGGGCCCCGTCCAGCTCGCCCTTGCCGAGCGGGCCGGGCACCAGGCCGATGGTTCCGGTGGTCACGGGCCGCCAGGCGGTCAGCAGTTCGACGTACGCGTCCGCCGCGCGCTGCACCAGGAAGTCGGTGAGCGGTCCGGGAGCGGCATGGCGGCGGGTGGTGTCGAGCGGCAGCGAGGCGATCAGCAGCGCGGGCACGCCGAGGGGTTCGTCGCTGGGGGTGGGGGCGTGCACGACGGGGCCGGTGCGGGGGCGCCCGGGGGTGCCGTCGTCGTCGACCGGGACGGCCCAGGTGACCGACCAGTGGAGGCGCAGCCGCTCCTCGACGGGCCGGTCCGCGAGCAGCGCGGGTTCCAGGGAGCCGTGGGCGGAGACGGTGCGCCAGTGCGTCGTGCCGTCCCGTGAGTCCTCGACGACCACGCCGCCCGCGTCGTCGGCGCGGCGCCTGATCGTCCGTACGTCGCCGTCGCCGGTCTCGACGACGACCTCTTCGAGGCCGGGCAGGGCGAGCAGCAGGGCGTCGTCGATCCCGTCGAGCAGCCGCTCCGCGAGGGCCTGGGCGGCCTGGTCCCGCAGCGGCAGGACCACGACGCTGTCGTACGGGGCCGGCGCGGCGCCCTCGGCCGCGAACGGCAGCCGGAGCAGCGGCACATGACCGTCGCGGCGGCGCAGCTCGTCCCCGAGCCCGGGGCTGTTGCGGGCGGTGCCGACGGCGAGGTCGCGGGCCTCGGCGAGGGACCAGCGGACGCCGCCGTGCCGGCCCAGCAGGGCGGGTTCGTCGGTCACGGCGAGGACGGCCGCGAAGCCGACGCCGAAGCGGCCGACCGCGCTGTCGCTGTCGTCCCGCTTGGCGGAGGCACGCAGGGTGGAGAGGGATTCGACGCCGGTCGCGTCCAGGGGGGCGCCGGTGTTGGCGGCGGCGAGGACGCCGTCGCGGAGGGTGAGCCGCAGGCGTCCCGGGACGCCCGCACGGGACGCGGCGTCGGCGGCGTTCTGCGCGAGCTCGACGACCAGCCGGTCCCGGTATCCGCCGAGGACGAGGTCCTCTTCGGAGTTGGCGTCCTCACGGAACCGCGCCGGGCTCGTCGCCCAGGCGTCCAGCACCCCGCGTCGCAGCCGTGCCGTCCCGAACGGATCCGCGCCCTCGGCAGCCGGCCGCACGAAGTTGCTCACGGTTCACTCTCCATCTCACGTCGTACGGCCGCGCACGGTGGCCCGGTCGCCGCAAGAAGGTACCGCGCGTGCCCCTTGGCGGGGGGCCAGGGTTCGGGGTGCCCCACCGGGATACGGGCGCGGACCGGCGGTGGCTGAGCGCGCCCCTGAAAAGACGACCGCCGCGGCCCCGGCTTCTTCCAGGGGCGCGGGGCTGTGTCGTCCTGCGGCTCCGCCGCGCGGGCGCGACCGGCCACCGCCGCACCCGCACTCGACAACCAACCCCGGGCCACCCCCTCCAGGGGCGCGGGGCTGTGTCGTCCTGCGGCTCCGCCGCGCGGGCGCGACAAGCCACACACAACCCGCACATCACAGCGGGCCCGAGCCGACCCGAACCGCTCCCGGCCCAGCCGGCGGCAGCCAAGCGGCAGCCTAACTGTGGCCGAATTCCGCCGTGGACTCGTCCGGCCCCACCGGGACCGACCCCGAGTCGGCGGCCGGCCGCAGGGGGAACGGGTCGACCCGGGTCTCGTCTACGACCGGCGGCGCGGGCCGCATCGGCTTCGGCATGACCGCGGCCTCGGAGTGACCGCCGCAGCCGTACGACAGCGAGACCACGCGACCGTCCGCGGGCGAGAACTCGTTCGCACACAAACCGAACGCCTGTCCGAGCGATCCGCCGACGGGGTTCAGGAAGCCACAGCTGACACAGGTGGCGGGCGCCGCCTGGGCCATCGCCGTCTTGGCCCCGTACGACTCCTCCCACCGGTCGGCCGCGACGTGCAGCCCGTACCGCGACAGCACCCGCGCCCGCCGCATGCCCAGTTCCTCGGCGACGGAGGCGATCGACCCGCGGGAGGGCACCAGCGGCAGCGCGGACGGCGCCCCGGGCAGGACCTCGGCGTCCTCCGCCTCGGCCAGCTCGGCCATCTCCTCGGAGATCGGCGCGTTCGGAGCGGGCTCGTCCTCGCCGGAGTACCCGGGCTCCAGGCGCAGATCCTCCGCGTCCGTGGGCAGCAGGTCACCGGGGCCCATGTCGCCGGGCCGGAGCCGTTCGCTCCACGGCACCCACTCGGGCGCAAGGAGGGCGTCGGAGCCGGGCAGCAGCACGGTCTCGTCCAGGGTGACGATCTTCGCCCGCGAGGCCCGGGCCACGGTCACGGCCCAGCGCCACCCGCGGTAGCCCATCTCCTTGCATTCGAAGAAGTGCGTGACGACGCGGTCCCCTTCGCTGACCATTCCCGCGTGCTCCCCGACGACGCCGGGAGCGGCGGCCTCCTCGGCGGCTGCCCGGGCGAGGTCCACGGCCTCGGCACACAGACGGTCGGGGGTTCGGCTTCGCGTTGTCGCGCTCACAGGTATCGCTTCTCTCCTACGCCGTCTCACGAGTGCGCCGTCCCTCGACGGGGGTGCGGACGGAGCGGACCAGTGGGCCGCGTCGACGTCCGCGCCCGATCGCACTCGGGCGCGCCTACGCCATCCATTCTGCGGGATGACCGAGAGGCGCGCGGCCGAGAACAACCGCCGCGGGCGCGCTACGCACGCTACCGCCTTGTCGGCCCTGGGCCTACACCGGCGTTGCCTTCACCGCTTCGCGGCGCCCCCGGCCGGGCGTCTTCCGGGCCCGCCCGGCGTCGGTTCCACAGCGTCCACTCAGCCTCTATACGCGCGGTAACCACGCTACATCCGCCGTTCTCGGGGCACTATTGCGGAGTGGCAGCAGCAAGGTCGCCCCAAGGCGCCACCGGGATCGGTGGCGCAGGGGCGGGAAGTACAGGCGGAGCGGGCGCGGTGCGCGGGGCGCTCCGTTCCGTCGGGCGTGCCCTGCACCTGCCGTTCACCGGTACGGCAAAGGGCATCAGAAAAGCGACACACGCGCACGGCGCGGGCGAGTCGGGCCTCGGAAAGCTGATCGAACTGCACGGGGTGAACGGCGCCGGCGACATGATGATCACCGTCGCGCTCGCCTCGACGGTGTTCTTCTCGGTCCCGACGGACGAGGCGCGCGGCCGCGTGGCGCTCTACCTGGCGATCACCATGGCTCCGTTCACGCTGCTCGCCCCGGTCATCGGCCCCCTCCTGGACCGCCTCCCGCACGGCCGCCGGGCCGCGATGGCGGGCGCGTTCATGGCCCGCGCGTTCATGGCCCTGCTGCTGTCGGGCGCGGTCGTCACGGGCAGCATCGAGCTCTATCCGGCGGCCCTCGGCGTCCTGGTGGCGTCGAAGGCGTACGGCGTCGTCAGAAGCGCCGTGGTGCCCCGGCTGCTGCCACCGTCGTTCTCCCTGGTCAAGGCGAACTCACGGGTCACGCTGGGCGGCCTGCTGGCGACGGGCGTGGCGGCTCCCATCGGAGCGGGGCTCCAGGCCCTCGGCCCGCGCTATCCGCTCTACGGCGCCTTCCTGCTCTTCGTGGCGGGTACGTTCCTGTCGTTCTCGCTGCCACGCAAGGTCGACTCGGCGAAGGGCGAGGACAAGGCCCTGCTCGCCGCGGACGAGCAGCACCTGCACGGGCCGCACCTGAAGCAGCCCAAGCGCCCGGGCCTGCGGACGGTCGGTACGGGGGTCACGCACGCGCTCGCCGCGAACGCCGCGCTGCGCGGTCTCTCCGGGTTCCTGATCTTCTTCCTGGCGTTCCTGCTGCGGGAGCACCCGCTGGCGGGCGCGAGTGCGGCGGTCTCGCTGACCATCGTGGGCGTCTCGGCGGGCGCGGGCAACGCGCTGGGCACGGCGGTCGGGGCGGCGCTGAGATCCCGGGCGCCGGAGCTGATCATCGTCACGGTCGTCGCGGTGGTGCTCGCGGTGGCGATCACGGCCGCGGTGTTCTTCGGAGTGATCCTGGTGGCGGTCCTCGCCGCGTTCGCCGGGTTCGCGCAGGCGCTGTCCAAGCTGTCGCTCGACGCGCTGATCCAGCGGGACGTGCCGGAGCTGGTGCGGACGTCGGCGTTCGCGCGCTCGGAGACGCTGCTGCAGATGGCCTGGGTGGTCGGCGGGGCGATCGGCATCGCGCTGCCGCTCAACGGCACGCTCGGCATGGCCGTGGCCTCCGCGATCGTCGCGGTCGGCTGGCTCACCACGGTCCGCGGGCTGCTGAGCGCGGCCCGGCACGGCGGACGGCAGCACGCACGCGTGGCGTGAACCGCCAGGGGCCGCCGGGGGCCGATGTGCCGGACCGCGGCACGCCGCGTACCCCACCCACATAGCCGGGCCACCGGACCCGCCCGATAACCTTCGCCCATGAGCTCCCAGCGTCCCCTTGCGCGCCGTCGCCGCGCCGTCGCCGCCGCCGGCGCCGTTTCCGCCGGACTTCTCGTCCTGTCCGCCTGTGACAAGCCGACGCCGATGGCCACCGTCACGGTCGGCGGCCACTCGGTCAGCACCGAGGCCGAGTGCTACAAGGACGGCAAGAACATCGGCAAGGCGGAAGCCGCCAAGTGCGCCCTCAAGAAGGCCACCGAAACGATCAGCGTCCCGCAGGGCGAGACGCTGCGGATCGGTGTCGACCCCGAGATCGCCGACGAGGGCTGGGCCCTGTGGCTCAACGGGCAGCAGGTCACCTCCCCGTTCAAGAAGACGTACTACGCCTTCGAGGGCGTCGACCTCTTCGCCGAGCAGCAGGGCCAGGCCGCCCCGAAGACGATCTACATCAGCGTCGTCCAGCAGAACAAGGCCGGTACGCAGGTCCAGGGTGTCTGGAACTTCAAGCTCGAGAACGCGGACGCCTGAGCCGCCCGGTCCGCCCGTGCCGCCGCTCACGCGTGTCCTCGTAGCCACCGCGGTCGCCGTCGAACGGGACGCGGTGGCCGCGGCGTTCGCGCTCCCGGCGCGGGAGCACGTGGTTCCGGGGGCGAGCCTGAGCAGGGTGGCCGTCCCGGCGGACCGCTCCCCCGCGGGCGATCCCGCTCCCGCCGGTTCCGCCCTCACCGCTGAACCCCTCACCGCTGGACCCCTCGCCGGTTCCGCCGTCTTCGACCTCCTCGCCGCGGGCGTGGGTCCGGCGGCCGCCGCCGCGTCGACCGCCGCCGCGCTCACCGCCGCCGCGCTGGCCGGTGAGCCGTACGACCTGGTCGTCTCGGCAGGCATCGGCGGCGGGTTCCCGCCCGACGCGCCCGTCGGATCGCTCGTCCTGGCCGACGAGATCACCGCCGCGGACCTGGGCGCCGAGACCGCCGACGGATTCGTCCCGGTCACCGAACTGGGGTTCGGAGCAGTCACCCACCGGCCGCCGGAATCACTCGTACGAGAGGTCGCGGCCGTCACCGGGGCGCGTTCCGGGGCAGTTCTGACGGTCAACACCGTCACCGGAAGCGCGGAGCGGGCCGCGGAGCTGCGCCGGCGCCACCCGGGGGCGCTCGCCGAGGCCATGGAGGGCTTCGGCGTCGCGGAGGCGGCCGCCGCACACGGCGTGCCCGTCCTGGAGATCCGTGCCGTGTCCAACCCCGTCGGCCCCCGGGACCGCACCGCCTGGCGGATCGGCGAGGCCCTCGCGGCACTGACCGGGGCGTTCGGGAAGCTCCCGCCCGTATTGGAGAGTTGGAACGGACATGAGCGCACTCAATGAGACCGACAGCGGCGCGGAGCCGCTGAGGATCGCCTACTCGCCCTGCCCGAACGACACCTTCGTGTTCGACGCCTGGGCCCACGGCCGGATCCCGGGAGCACCCGCGCTGGACGTGACCTTCGCGGACATCGACCTCACCAACGGCATGGCCGAACGCGGCGAGCTCGACGTCCTGAAGGTGTCGTACGCCGTCCTGCCGTACGTCCTGGACGAGTGGGCGCTGCTGCCCTGCGGGGGCGCCCTCGGGCGGGGCTGCGGGCCGCTGGTCCTCACCCGGGAGCCCGGTGCGGACCTCACCGGCCGCACGGTCGCGGTGCCGAGCGAGCGGTCGACGGCGTACCTGCTGTTCCGTCTGTGGGCCGCGGACGTCGTGCCCGGCGGGGTCGGCGAGATCGTGGTGCTGCCGTTCCACGAGATCATGCCCGCCGTGCGGGACGGCAAGGTGGACGCCGGGCTCGTCATCCACGAGGCCCGCTTCACGTACCAGAACTACGGGCTGCACAAGCTCGCGGACATGGGCGAGCACTGGGAGCAGTCGACGGGGCTGCCGATCCCGCTGGGCGCGATCATCGCCAGGCGGTCGCTGGGCGAGGCCACGCTGCGGCTGCTCGCCGAGAGCGCGCGGGCGTCCGTGCGGGCGGCCTGGGACGATCCCGAGGCGTCCCGGCCGTATGTGATGGAGCACGCCCAGGAGATGGACGAGTCGGTGGCGAACCAGCACATCGGGCTGTACGTCAACGAGTTCACCGCCGGCCTCGGCGAGGACGGGTACGCCGCGGTCCGCGGCCTGCTCACCCGGGCCGCGGCGGAAGGACTGGTGCCGGCTCTCGCGCCGGGGTCGCTGGAGTTTCCCGCGTAGGGGGTGCCACGGGGTCGTTCGCGGAGTGCGGCCCGGTGAGGGCTGATCGCTCGCGCGGTTCCACCCGCTCCTCGAAAAAAGGCTGAGCCCCGCGCCCTTGAAGGGACGCGGGGCTCAGCCTTTCGCCGACTAGACGTCCAGTTGGTCCGCGACCGCGCGGAGAAGGCCCGCGATCTTCGCGCCGGAGGCCTTGTCGGGGTAGCGGCCCCTCTCCAGCATCGGCGTGATGTTTTCCAGAAGAGTCGTCAAATCCTGGACGATGGACGCCAGTTCGTCCGGCTTGCGGCGCTGGGCCGCCGCGACGGAGGGCGTGGGGTCCAGAATCGTCACCGAAAGTGCCTGGTCACCGCGCTGCCCGGCGACCACACCGAACTCCACACGCTGACCCGGCTTGAGAACATCGACTCCGGCGGGCAGGACCGAGGAATGGACGAAGACGTCGCCGCCGTCGTCGCGGGAGAGAAAGCCGAAGCCCTTCTCGCTGTTGAACCACTTGACCTTGCCAGTCGGCAAAGCACACGCTCCCTCGATCGGTCCCGGACGGGGCCGGACGCTAGTCAGAAATGCCGCTGAACAGCCTACCGAGGCTCTCCCCAACGACACACAGGCTTAATCACGCCCGGAAACAGGACTGGGCCCCGCCAAGTGAGGGCAGCGGCTCCGAACTACCCTGGTCGGGTGCGTGACAAAACCCCACCGAATTCCGCCGCGGCCGGAGACGGACTGATCCGTGCCGGTGCCATCGTGTTCTTCGTCGGCGCCGCGGCCACACTGGTCACCGTTGCCCCACTGCTCCTGGGTACGACGCCCTTTCCGACGTACATGTTCGGACTGAGCATGTTGATGGGAGTCGGATTCCTCATCGCGGGAGCGGGGGTGTTCCAGTCGATCGCCCGCGGGCGTCGGCAGGCGCGCGCGGGTTCCCGGGCGCCTATCGGCGTGCGCCCCGGTGCCCCGCCAGCCAACCCGGGAACTCCGTCAGGTCCTTGAGCACCACGTCGGCGCCCGCCGCGCGCAGTTCGTCCGCGTCGCACGGGCCGGTGGCCACGGCGACGGAGAGGGCGTCCGCGCTGCGGGCGCCCCGTACGTCGCCGGTGTGGTCGCCGACGTAGACAGCCGACCCGTACTCGCGCAGGGCCTCGGCCTTGCCCTCGGCCCACAGGCCGCCGATGACGGCGTCGGCGTCGATGCCGAGGTGGCTGAGGTGCAGCTTGGCGTTGGGCTCGTACTTGGCGGTGACGACGATCGCGCGCCCGCCCGCCGCCCGTACCGCCGCTATCGCCTCACGGGCGCCGGCCATCGCGGGCGTCGGCGCGATGGCGTGTGTGGGATACATCTCCCGGTAGACGTCCGCCATGGCCTCGACCTGCTCGGCCGGAAACCAGTGGACCAGCTCGTCCGCGAGCGGCGGTCCGAGCCGCGTGATGGCCAGATCGGCGTCGATGTACGTCCCCGTCCGGGCGGAGAGCGCCCGGTAGCAGGCGTGGATGCCGGGACGGGAGTCGATGAGGGTCATGTCGAGGTCGAAGCCGACGGTCAGCGCACGAGAAGTCATATGGGCCATTGTGCCCAGCGAATACGACGCACTTGTGATGCTCCGGTGAGCGTCCGCGCTCCCGGGCGCGGCCGCGCGGCGAACGCTCCGGACGTCCCCGGCACCCACACACCCAGGGGCGCGAGGAACCGCGCGATCGGCCCAAGACGGCCCGCGGCGGACGCACGACGCCAGGCGGCGCCCCCTCCAGGGGCGCGGGGAACTGCGCGATCGGCCACAGCCCACCCGCACCCGGCGAGCGGCCCGGATCGGCCACATAGACTCAGCCACGCCTTACCGAACCAGCCGGTCCTTCCAGCCCCCGGAGCCCCAGCCCATGCAAGCCAGACGTGCGGCCGCACTGGCGGCAGCCGTCGTCGCGTTGCTGCTGGCGGTCCTGTTCAGCCTGGCCGTCGGCGCCCGTGCCGTCCCGCCGTCCGCCGTCTGGGACGCCCTCCTGAACGGCGGCCACAGCGCCGACGCGGAGGTCGTACGCGGCCTGCGGGTGCCCCGCACACTCGTCGGCCTGATGGTCGGCGCGGGCCTCGCCCTGGCCGGCACCGCCCTCCAGGGCATCACCCGCAACCCCATCGCCGACCCCGGGATCCTGGGCATCAGCCAGGGCGCCTCGGTCGGGGTCGTCCTCGCCATCGCCTTCGCCGGCATCCACACGCTCACCGGGTACGTCTGGTTCGCCTTCGCGGGCGCGGCCGTCGCGTCGGTCGCCGTGTACGCCGTCGCGTCGAGCGGACGCGGCGGCGCGACCCCGGTGAAACTCGCACTGGGCGGCGCCGCGATCAACGCGCTGCTCGTGTCGGTCACCACCGCCGTGCTCACCACCCAGGCCTCCGCACTGGACGAGTTCCGCTTCTGGCAGGTGGGTTCGCTGGCGGGACGGGACGCGGAGATCGTCGGGCAGGTGTGGCCGTTCCTGCTGGCCGGGGCCGTCCTGGTGCTGTCGGTGGCGCGCGGCCTGGACGCGCTCGCCCTCGGCGAGGACGTGGCCCGGGGCCTCGGACAGCGGGTCGCGACGGTACGGATCGTCGGCGGGCTCGGCGCCACGGTGCTCACCGGTGTCGGCGTCGCCGCGGCCGGCCCGCTGGCCTTCATCGGGCTGGCCGTCCCGCACCTCGCCCGCGCGGTCGTGGGGCCCTCCCACCGGTGGGTGCTGCCCCTCGCCGCCCTCCTCGGCCCGACCATGCTGCTCGTCTCGGACACCGTCGGCCGGGTGCTGTTCCCGCCGAGCGAGGTCCCGGCGGGTGTGATGACGGCCCTGATCGGAGTGCCGTTCCTGGTGGGGCTCGTCCGCAGGAAGGCGGTACCGGCATGACGACGGCGACGGCGACGGCCACGACCGCCTCCTCGGCCGGGTACGCGGTGCTCCGCGTCCGGCGGGCCACCTTCCTGCTGCACCGGCGGGCGGCCGGCGTGTGCGCGGTCCTCGCCGTGCTCCTCGCGGCCGCTTGTCTCGCGTACCTCTGTGTCGGCGAGAGCTTCGTCGCGCCCGGTGAGGTGCTGAAGGTCCTGACCGGCCGGCCCTCGCCCGACGAGCTGGTGGTCGGGACGCTGCGGGCGCCCCGGCTGGTGGTCGGACTGCTCGTCGGGGCCGCCTTCGGAGTGGCGGGCGCGCTGATCCAGACCGTCGCCCGCAACCCGCTCGCCAGCCCGGACATCATCGGGATCAGCCAGGGCGCGAGCGCGCTGACGGTGGGCGCGATGACGTTCGGGGTGACCTCGTACGCGGTCCTGCCGTACCTGTCCGTCGCGGGCGGGCTCCTCGCGGCCGGGCTCGTGTACGCGTTCGCCTGGCGCGGCGGGCTGCACGCCACGCGGTTCGTGCTCATCGGGATCGGCTTCGCCATCGCGCTGCGTTCGGTGACCACGCTCTTCATGACGAAGGGCGACTACCTGGTCGCCCAGCAGGCGCAGATCTGGATGACGGGCTCGCTGAACGGCCGCGGCTGGGCGGAGGCCACGCCCCTCGGCTGGACGCTGCTCCTGCTCCTGCCGGCGGTGGCGTGGGCCGCGCGGGCCCAGCGGTCGGTCGGCGTGGACGACGACACGGCGACGGCTCTCGGTGTGCGGCTGAACCGGGTGCGCCTGGGACTCGTGCTGATCGGGGTCGTGCTCGCGTCGGTGGCGACCGGGGCCGCGGGACCGGTGGACTTCGTGGCGCTGCTGGCTCCGCAGATCGCCCGCCGCTCGGCCCGTACCGCGCAGATTCCGCTGGTGTGCTCGGCGCTGCTCGGTGCCTTCGTCGTCGTGCTGGCGGATCTGCTGGCCCGGCGGCTCTTCTCGCCGACCGAGGTGCCGGTGGGCGTGCTCACGGCGGCCGTCGGGGCGCCGTATCTGATCTGGCTCATCGTCCGGAGCCGTACCGTCCGTTCTGGAGGCAGGGCATGAGCAGGCTGTCGACGCGGGACCTGACCCTCGCGTACGAGGACCGCACCGTGGTGCGCGGGCTGGACCTCGCGATTCCGGACGGGCGGGTGACGGTCGTCGTGGGACCCAACGCCTGCGGGAAGTCCACCACGCTGCGCGCGCTGGGGAGGCTGCTGAAACCGCGGGGCGGGGCCGTGCTCCTCGACGGGACCTCGCTCGCCGAGCTGCCCACCAAGCGGATCGCCCAGCAGATCGGGCTGCTGCCGCAGACACCGGTGGCACCCGAGGCGATCACCGTCGCCGACCTCGTCTCACGCGGGCGCCAGCCGCACCAGAGCTGGTGGCAGCAGTGGTCCGACGCGGACGAGCGGGCCGTGACGGAGGCGATGGAACGCACGGACGTGGCGGCGCTGGCCGAGCGTCCCGTGGACGAGTTGTCGGGCGGGCAGCGCCAGCGGGTCTGGATCGCGATGGCGCTGGCCCAGGAGACCGGACTGCTGCTCCTGGACGAGCCGACGACCTATCTCGACATCGCGCACCAGGTGGAGGTCCTGGACCTCGTACGGCAGCTGGCCGCGCCCGCTCCCGACGGCGGCCGGGGCCGTACCGTCGTGCTCGTCCTGCACGACCTCAACCAGGCCGCCCGCTACGCCGACCACCTCGTCGCCATGAAGGACGGCCGGATCGTCGCCTCCGGCCCGCCGTCGGAGATCGTCACGGCCGGTCTCGTACGGGAGGTCTTCGGGCTGGAGTGCGTGGTCGTACCGGATCCGGTGACCGGGTCGCCGCTGGTGGTGCCCGGAGCGCCCTGGCGTGCCCCGTCCGAGGGGGCGGACCGTACCGATGCCGGTGTCCCCGCCCAGGAGTCCGCTACCTCCGGCGCTGCGACCTCCACACCAGATACAGCGCGGAAGCGATAGCCGCGCCCCGCAGGACCCACGGCCAGGTCTCGGCGACCGCGTCGCTCATCTGCCCCTGGGCGACGGGTGTGCCCCAGCGGCCCTCCGTGCGGCCCCAGAGCCAGACGACACCCGCCGAGACGACCAGGCCGGGCACGCCGAGGACCGCCCACTTCGACTCGGTGGGGCTCAGGCGGCGCGAGAGGTAGGCGATGAGCCAGCCGAGGCCCAGCATGACGAGGTTGCCGATGGCCGCGCCGGCGACGAGGAGGGCGGCGGCGAGCAGCAGCAGGGGGTTGGTCCAGCCTCCGCCGACGGGCCGCAGGCGCGGGACGAACCGGCGGCGTTTTTGCCCGGCCGGGCCGGCCGCCTCGACGGGTGCCACCGGTTCGACGACCGCCGTCACGGGCTTCGGCTCCGGCTCGTCGGGCTCTTCGCCGGGCGGCGGCTTGAGCAGTTCGGGGATCTCGATGCCCCCGACGAACCCTGGCACGTTGTCCATCGACCCGAGTGGTCCGCTCTCCACCCGCCACCAGTCGGGCTGGTACGAGCCGAGCTCGTCCGTGCTCGCGAGGTGCGGCGGGGAGGGCGCGGCGTCGGCCGTCTCGGCGGCACGCGGCTCCGCCGGGCGCGGCCGGGGGACCCTGCGGCGGGTCTTCGGCCGGGGTTCCGGTTCCTCGGCCCGCTGGGTGGGGACGGCGGCCCGCGGCTGTGCCGGGTCCTGCGTGCCCCCGGTGGCGTTCGCCGCCGAGACCACCGACTCGGGGGTGCCCAGGCGGTCGAGGATGCGGCGGACCGCGGCCGGGCTGTCGACGACCGCCTTGGCCCGGCGCCGGTCGATCTCGCCGCGCAGCTCCGTGACGAGCCGCATGCGCGTCCCGGACGGCAGCTGCCTCTGCTGGGCCAGGTCGCCGACCCGGCTCAGATAGTCGAATACGAGCTGGTCGCTCTCGATCCCCACGAAGTCCCCTCCGGGGCGCCCGCGTTGAAATGTCCCCGCGCGAACGACGGTACCGCGCCCGCCGCCCGTGACGGGCCCCGGCACGGCAGTGGCTCACACCAACGGGAACGTGGGCGGCCGCCCACCCGCTACCGTGGATCGGATGAGCGTCCAGGAGCAGTCACCAGAGGAGCCCGGCGGGGTGTCCGCAGAGGAGCCCGCTCCCGCCGGGGCACACCCTCGTTCACTCGCGGAGGACCTGCGGGCCCGCGACGACTCCTCCCTGTCCGCGCTGCTGCGGGCCCGCCCGGACCTCATCACTCCCGTACCGACGGACCTCACCCAGCTGGCCACCAGAGCCGGTACGCGCGCGTCCGTGATCCGTGCCCTGGAGCGGCTGGACCGGTTCGCCCTCCAGAGCGCGGAAGCACTGGCCGTGGCCCCGGAACCGGCTCCGTACGGCACGCTGCTGGAGCTGCTGGCGGGCGACGCGGGCGACCCGGCGGTCACCGAGGCCCTTCCCCACGCCGTGGCCGTCCTGCGCGAGCAGGCGCTGGTGTGGGGCGCGGACGACCGGCTCCGGCTGGTCCGCACGGCCCGCGAACTCCTCGCGCCCTCGCCGCAGCACCCGTCCCCGACCGGGCTGGGTCCGACGGTCGCGGAGGCCACGGCGGGCATGTCCCCGGGCCGTATCCAGGAGATCCTCGCGGCGGCCGGGCTGGCCACGACCCATGACGCGGTGTCGGCGGTGGAGTCGCTCACGAGGCTGTTCACCGACCGCGCCCGGATGTCCGCCCTGCTCGACTCGGCCCCGCCGGACTCCCTGGAGGTTCTCTCGCGGCTGGTCTGGGGGCCGCCGTACGGCCAGGTGACCGCCGATCCGGCGTCCCGGCTGCGCTGGCTCCTGGACCGCGGGCTGCTCCTGCCGACGGCACCCGGCACGGTCGTACTGCCCCGCGAGGTCGCCCTCCATCTGCGCGCGGGACGGGCGCACCGCACGACGGAACCGCTGCCTCCGCCGGTCGAACCCACGGCCGTGCACGGTCCACAGGTTGTGGACGCCACGGCGGCCGGCCAGGCGTACACGGCGCTCGCCACCGTCGAGGAGCTGCTGAAGGACTGGGACGAGGGCGGCCCGTCCGTCATGCGCGCGGGCGGCCTGAGCGTGCGGGACCTGAAGCGGACGGCCGTGGCCCTGGACGTGCCGGAGCCGGTCGCCGCGTTCTGGGTGGAACTCGCCTACGCGGCGGGCCTGCTGGCCTCGGACGGCGCGGCCGACGAGCGGTACGCGGCGACGCCCGCCTACGACGAGTGGCTGGACCTGCCGGCCGCCGAGCGCTGGACGCGGCTGGCCACGGCGTGGCTGTCGGCCACCCGCACGGCGGGTGTGGTCGGCGGCCGGGACACCAAGGAGCGCACCCTGTCGGCCCTGGGCCCCGGCCTGGACCGCTCGGCGGCCCCCGAGGTCCGTCACCGGGTTCTCTCGCTGCTCGCCGCGCTGCCCGAGGGCGGCGCCGCGTCCCCCGACTCCCTCGTCGCCCGGCTGCACTGGGAGCGCGCCCTGCGCGGCGCCGCCTCCTCGGACGACCTGCGGGCCCGGCTCGCCCGGTGGACGCTGACCGAGGCCGAGTCGCTGGGAATCACCGGCAGGGGCGCGCTGTCCGCGCATGGGCGGGCGCTCATGGGAGCGGCGGCGCCGCGCCCGCCCGCCCCGGAGCGGGCCGCCGGTCCGGGCGACAAGCTCCCCGTCCACCACCGGCACCACCATCCGGCGCCCCCGCCGGAGCCCCGTTCCCCCGCCGAGGTGGCCGCCGCCGCCTCCCGGGCCGGCCGTCTCCTCGCGCCCCTCCTTCCGGAGCCCCTCGACCACGTCCTGCTCCAGGCGGACCTCACGGCGGTGGCCCCGGGCCCGCTGCGACGCCCCCTGGCGGACGTGCTGGGTGTCCTCGCGGACGTGGAATCGAAGGGCGGGGCGACGGTGTACCGCTTCACGCCGGGCTCGGTCCGCCGGGCGCTGGACGCGGGCCGCTCGGCCTCCGACCTGCAGGCGTTCCTGACCGCCCACTCGCGTACGCCGGTACCGCAGCCGCTCGCCTACCTGATCGACGACGTGGCGCGCAGGCACGGCCACCTGCGGATCGGCGCGGCCTCGGCGTACGTCCGCTGCGACGACGACGCGCTGCTGAACGAGATCATCGCCGACAAGCGGTCGCAGGGGCTCCGGCTGCGCCGCCTCGCGCCCACGGTCCTGGCCGCCCAGACCGACCCGGCCACGCTTCTCGACGGTCTGCGCGCGATGGGTTTCGCACCGGCCGCCGAGTCCGCCGAGGGTGACGTGCTGATCACCCGCGCAGACGCCCGTCGCACGCCCCCGCGCACGGCGCCCGAGCCGGTTCCCGACGGGCCGCCGTCCCCCGACACCACCCTTCTGGGGGCCGCGATCCGCGCCATCCGTGCGGGTGACGTGGCGTCCACGGCCCCGCGCAAGCCGTCTTCGTCGCCCGGCCGGAACGGCGCCCTGCCCCGCACCACCTCCGCCGAGACCCTCGCCACCATGCAGGCCGCCGTCCTCACCGGCGGCACCCTCTGGATCGGTTACGTGAACGCCGAGGGCTCCGCCAGCCAGCGCGTCATCGCGCCCGTGCGGGTGGAGGGCGGCTTCGTCACGGCGTACGACCACACCGCGGACGAGGTCCGTACGTACCCCCTGCACCGGGTGACGGGCGTGGCGGAACTGGCGGACGAGCAGGCCTGAGCCCGCGTCGCGCACGAGGCCGGGCCGCGCCGGGCCGATCCGCGCCGACCGGTCAGCGCCGGGCCGCGCCGGGCGGCCGCCGTCTCACTCGTCCGGGTGTACGCGGCGGTTCATGCGCGCCACGCCGGGCGCTTCCCACCCATGAGGAACCTTGCGGGGCCTCCCGCATCGGGCCGCGGCTCGCGGGGCAGCCACTGGGTGGTGATCACGCAACGGCGTGATCACACCGACCAGGAGGTAGTCCCATGCGTACTGCTCGTCGTGTCGCCACCGTGCTGATCGGTACCGCCGCGCTGCTCGGCGCACTCGCGTCACAGGCCGCGGCGATCGGTATCGATCTCGGCGGGGGTCTGACGCTCTGAGTCGCCCCCGCACGCCCCGCGGGCCGGACTCGGCATCCGAGTCCGGCCCGTCCCCTCCGCGGGCCCCCACCCCGGCTCAGCAGCTTCCGAAAGGCTCCGAAGTCCTCATGCGTCCCACTCGCGCCACGCAACCCGCGCACGCCGCGATTCCCGTGCGTCCCAAGCGCCGTACGCACACGCGTTCCGCCGCCACGGCCGCCCTCTTCGCGTCGGCCGCGCTCATCGGCGTGCTGGCCCCGCAGGCCGCCGCGCTGCCGCTGCCCCTCCCGGCGGCGGCCCTCGAACCGCTCGTCACCGAAGGGGTCACCGTCGAAGGACCGCTGGTCAACAACATCACTCTGCCCACGCTGAAGTAGCCCGGCGCATGCGGTAGCTGTCCCCTTCGAGACGGACGATCTCCGCGTGGTGGGCGAGGCGGTCGACCAGCGCGGGGGCGGCGCCGCCGAAGACCTCGTCCCAGCGGCCGAGCGGACGGTCGGTGGTCACGATCAGCGAGCCGCGCTCGTAGCGGTGCGCGACCAGCTGGAAGAAGAGATGGGCGGTGTCGGCGTCGAAGGGCGTGTAGCCGACCTCGTCGACGATCAGCAGCGGGTGGGCGTCGAGTGCCGCCAGTTCGTCGGCGAGCCGGCCCTCCGCCCGGGCCGCGGTCAGTCGCGCGGCCCACCGCGCCGCGGTCGCGAACAGGACCTGGTGCCCCGACTGGCAGGCCCGGATCCCGACGCCGACGGCGAGATGCGTCTTCCCGGTGCCGGGCGGGCCGACGAACACCACGTTGCGCCGCGCCGCGACGAAGTCCAGCTTGCCGAGCCGCGCCACGGTCTCCCGGTCGAAGCCCCGGGGATGCTCCTCGTCGAACTCCTCCAGCAGCTTCCGGGCGGGAAACCCGGCGTCCCGGATCCGGGCCTCGGCGCCCGTCTCGTACGAGCCGTAGCCGTCATGGGAGTCGTACGGGGCGGTGGCCGCCTGGGCCGGGACCGGGACCGCGGCCCGCACGGCGGGCGGAGCCGCCACGGTGAGGGCGAACTCGGCCGGTACGGACGAGACGGCGGCCCCGGACCCGACCGCCTCCCCGGCGAGCCCCACCCCCTGCGCATGCCCCTTGTGCGGACGGTCCCCGTGCTCCGCCATCGGCCCCGACATGTACGCCAGGATCGCCGCCGAGGCGATGAACGCCATGTGGATGACCGTCCCCCACAGCAGCGAATGCTGCGAGGTGTGGTGCACGTCCACGAACATCTGGAGCAGATGGACGGACGAGATGCCCACGATGGCGGTGGCGAGCTTCACCTTCAGCACGTTGGAGTTGACATGCGAGAGCCATTCCGGCTGGTCACGGTGGCCCTGCAGTCCGATGCGCGAGACGAACGTCTCGTATCCGCCGACGATCACCATGATCAGCAGGTTGGCGATCATGACGACGTCCACCAGCTTCAGCACGGCAAGCATCACGTACGTCTCGTTCGCCTGGCCGGTCACGCACCGGAGGATTAAATTCCACAGCTCGTTGAAGAACTTGTAGACGTACACGCCCTGCGCGGCCACCAGTCCGAAGTACAGCGGGGCCTGGAGCCAGCGGGTGGCGAAGAGGGCGTATCCGAGCGTCGTGGTCGGCTGGGAGACGGCGGGCAGCGGTACGGGCGGCGGGGCATGGCTGTGACCGGGCAAGGGTGAGCTCTCCCTGGGCGGCGACCTGGGGCAGTGACCTGCGGGATCGCCATTCTTCGGGTCCAGGACCGTAAATCTGAATTCACACCACTCATTGGAATGAATAGACATCCAGTAGGACAGGAGCGGGGCGGCGGCGGACCACGGCGTGAGCGGCCGGCGATCAGGCACACTGGACGTTTGGCCGTGCACTTCGCACGGCTGTGCAGAAGGGGACGCGCGCGTGAATGGTCCACTCATCGTCCAGTCCGACAAGACCCTGCTCCTGGAGGTCGACCACGAGCTGGCGGACGAGTGCCGCCGGGTCATCGCGCCCTTCGCCGAGCTGGAGCGCGCGCCCGAGCACATCCACACCTACCGGGTGACCCCGCTCGGGCTGTGGAACGCGCGCGCCGCCGGGCACGACGCCGAGCAGGTCGTGGACGCGCTCGTGCAGTACAGCCGCTATCCGGTGCCGCACGCGCTGCTGGTCGACATCGCGGAGACGATGGGCCGCTACGGCCGTCTCACGCTGAGCAAGCACCCGGCCCACGGCCTCGTCCTCACCACCACCGACCGGCCCATCCTGGAGGAGATCCTGCGCTCGAAGCGGATCATCCCGCTCGTGGGCAACCGGATCGACCCGGACACCGTCGCCGTGCACCCCTCGGAGCGGGGGCAGATCAAGCAGACGCTGCTGAAGCTGGGCTGGCCGGCCGAGGACCTCGCCGGGTACGTGGACGGGGAGGCGCACACCATCGACCTCGCCGAGGACGGCTGGTCCCTGCGGCCGTACCAGAAGCAGGCGGTGGAGAACTTCTGGCACGGCGGATCAGGAGTGGTCGTACTCCCCTGCGGCGCCGGCAAGACGCTGGTCGGGGCGGGCGCCATGGCCGAGGCGAAGGCCACCACCCTCATCCTCGTCACGAACACCGTGTCGGCCCGGCAGTGGAAGCACGAGCTGGTCAAGCGCACGAGCCTGACCGAGGAGGAGATCGGCGAGTACAGCGGTACGCGCAAGGAGATCCGGCCGGTCACCATCGCCACGTACCAGGTGCTGACGACGCGGAGGAAGGGCGTCTACCCGCACCTGGAGCTGTTCGACTCCCGCGACTGGGGGCTGATCGTCTACGACGAGGTGCACCTGCTGCCCGCCCCGGTCTTCAAGTTCACCGCCGACCTCCAGGCGCGCCGCCGGCTCGGTCTGACGGCCACGCTGGTGCGCGAGGACGGCCGCGAGTCGGACGTCTTCTCCCTCATCGGGCCGAAGCGTTTCGACGCGCCCTGGAAGGAGATCGAGGCGCAGGGTTACATCGCGCCGGCCGACTGCGTCGAGGTCCGGGTGAACCTCACCGACTCCGAGCGGCTCGCGTACGCGACCGCCGAGACGGAGGAGAAGTACCGCTTCTGTGCGACGACGGCGACGAAGCGCAAGGTCACGGAGGCGCTGGTCCGCCGTTTCGCGGGGCAGCAGACGCTCGTCATCGGCCAGTACATCGACCAGCTGGACGAGCTGGGCGAGCACCTGGACGCGCCCGTCATCAAGGGCGAGACGCCGAACGCGCAGCGCGAGAAGCTCTTCGAGGCGTTCCGTCAGGGCGAGATCAGCGTCCTGGTGGTCTCCAAGGTCGCCAACTTCTCCATCGACCTGCCGGAGGCCACGGTCGCCATCCAGGTGTCGGGCACCTTCGGCTCCCGCCAGGAGGAGGCCCAGCGCCTCGGCCGGGTGCTGCGCCCGAAGGCCGACGGCCACCAGGCGCACTTCTACTCGGTGGTGGCCCGCGACACGATCGACCAGGACTTCGCGGCCCACCGCCAGCGCTTCCTGGCCGAACAGGGGTACGCGTACCGGATCGTGGACGCGGACGAGCTCCTGGCGGACAGCTGAGCGGAGCGCTCCGCGGGGGCCGGGGAAAGGCCGGGCCGGGGGCCCGGGGCCGAGGAAAGGCCCGGGGGCCGGAGGAAGGCCGGGGGCCCGGAGGAAGGCCGGGGGGCCGAGGACAGGCCGAGGGCCCGAAGGAGGGCCCGGGGGCCGAAGGAAGGCCCGGGGGCCGAAGGAAGGCCGTGCGGCTGCTGGGTTCGTCGTGGCTGGGCGCGCAGTTCCCCGCGCCCCTGACGGGGCCCGTGGGCGCGGTCCGTGGGCGGGGTGCGGCCGTGCGGTGGAGGCGCGGGTGTCACAGCTGCGCGACCCTGGCGAGGATCGCGGCCGGGGACGGGGCCCTACCGGCGGTGTACGCCCGCTTGCTCGTCGTACTCGCCGAGGAGGACCACTCCCAGGGCTGCGCCGGTGAAGACCTTGACGGCGCGCAGGGCGTCGCCGAGTCGGTGCCGGTGGCTGCCCTGCAGGGCGGTCGCGCCGGACGGCGGCCGGGGGCGGACGGAGGCTGGGGTGAAGGTCGCTGCGCTCATGTATCCATAGTGCGATCCGGGCACCCCGCTTTCATCGGCCTCGGGACCTGGCCTCCGTCGTCCCCTCGTACGACTCCGGGCCCTTCCCACCCCGTAGGGAGGGGGACTCCGTCCCCTAGGGGACGGCGACGCGCGCACGGGAAAACAGTTGGCCCCGACCGCCCCGGCTCGCCTAGGATCTCCGCTCTTGCCCGCCTCCCGTCGTGGAGCGCCGCCGTCCGGACGGAAACCGGTCGGCCCACCGCCACTCTGCGGGGCTCACCACGCCCCGGCAGTTCTCGCAGGCCTCGGAGGCAACGCCCGTGTCCACCCCGCCCGACTCCGCCGTGCCCGGCGCCGTTCCGTCAGACGACCCTCTCTCCCGCGAGCGGGCCCACCTCTCGCACTCCCGCGCCGCGCTGCGTTCGATGCGGGAGGACGTGCAGTCCCTCGACATCCGGGACGTCACCGCGAACTGGGTCAACGCGGAGGTCCTGAGCCGCCAGATCGGTGAGCGCATCAAGGCCCTCGCCGACCTCTCCCACACCCCGCTCTTCTTCGGCCGCCTCGACTACCTGCACGCCCCCGGCGCCGACCGGGCGGAGGGCGCGCAGGGGGAACGCTTCTACATCGGCCGCCGGCACGTCCACGACGCCGGGGGCGACCCCATGGTGATCGACTGGCGGGCCCCGGTGTCCCAGCCCTTCTACCGGGCCTCCAAGAAGTCCCCGATGGACATCGCGCTGCGCCGCCGCTTCGGTTACACGGGCGGCGACCTCACCGCGTACGAGGACGAGCACCTCTCCGACCCCGCCGAGGCCGCGGCCACCAGCAAGCTGCTCCAGCAGGAGATCGAGCGCCCGCGCGTGGGCCCGATGCGCGACATCGTGGCGACGATCCAGCCGGAGCAGGACGAGATCGTACGGTCCGGTCTGGGCGGCACGGTCTGCGTGCAGGGCGGTCCGGGCACCGGGAAGACGGCCGTCGGCCTGCACCGGGTCGCGTACCTCCTCTACGCCCACCGTGAGCGGCTCGCCCGCACCGGCACCCTCGTCATCGGACCGAACGCGTCCTTCCTTCACTACATCGAGCAGGTGCTGCCCGCGCTGGGCGAGCTGGAGGTCAAGCAGGCCACGGTCGACGACCTGGTCGCGCACGTGGAGGTGCGGGGCGCGGACGACGCGACGACCGCGGTCGTCAAGGGCGACGCCCGGATGGCCGAGGTGCTGCGCCGGGCCGTCCGCGCGCACGTGACCCTGCCCACCGAGCCCGTCGTGGTAGTCCGGGGCTCGCGGCGCTGGCGGGTACCGGCGTACGAACTCACGGACATCGTGCAGGAGTTGCTGGACCGGGACATCCGGTACGGGGCCGCCCGCGAGGCTTTGCCGCAGCGCATCGCGCACGCGGTGCTGGTGCAGATGGAGCGGTCGGGCGAGGCGCCGGACGACCGCGTGCAGGACGCCGTCGCCCGCAACCCCGCGGTGAAGGCGGCGGTGAAGGCGCTCTGGCCGCCGGTGGATCCGCCGAAACTCGTGTTCCGGCTGCTCTCCGACGCGGACTTCCTGTCGCTGCACGCGGAGGGTGTCCTGACGGCGGACGAGCAGAAGACGATCCTGTGGGCGAAGCCCGCTCGGTCGCTCAGGTCGGTCAGGTGGTCGGCCGCCGACGCCGTGCTGGTGGACGAGGCCACGGACCTGGTCCGGCGCACGCACTCGCTCGGGCATGTGGTGCTCGACGAGGCGCAGGACCTGTCCCCCATGCAGTACCGGGCGGTGGGCCGGCGCTGCACGACCGGTTCGGCGACCGTGCTCGGTGACCTGGCGCAGGGCACGACGCCCTGGGCGACGCGGAGCTGGGACGAGGCGCTGGCCCATCTGGGCAAGGCGGAGGCGGTCGTCGAGGAACTGACGGCGGGCTTCCGCGTGCCGACGGACGTCATCACGTACGCGTCCCGGCTGCTGCCCCACATCGCGCCGGGCCTGACGCCGGTGGCGTCGGTGCGGGAGAATCCGGGCTTCTTCGAGGTCCGCGGGATCGGCGCGGACAGCGAAGTGGTCGCGGCCTGCGAGGAGTTGTTGCGCCACGAGGGTTCGGTGGGGCTGATCGCGGCCGACGTGCGGGTGCCGTTGCTGGCGGAGGCGTTGGCGGAGGCGGGCCTGCCGCACCTCGCGCCCGGCGAGGAGACGACGGCCGCCGCCCGGCTCACGCTTGTCCCGGCCTCTCTCGCCAAGGGCCTGGAGTACGACTACGTGGTGCTGGACGAGCCCCGGGCCGTCGTGGACGCGGAGCCGGACGAGCGGACGGGGTTGCGTCGGCTGTACGTCACGCTGACCCGAGCGGTGTCGGGTCTGATCGTGACGCACGCGGCGGCCTTGCCGACGCAGTTGGCCACGCCGTAGCCCCGCCGGCTTCCCGCCGCCCGTCCACCGGCGTGCGCCGCCGTCCGCGGACCGGCGGGAGCCGCTCGCGCAGTTCCCCGCGCCCCTGACGAGCGGGGCTGCGCCCCCTGCCCGACCGGCAGTCGCCCGCGGGCCGGTGGGGGCTGATCGCGCAGTTCCCCGCGCCCCTGACGGGCCGGGCTGCGCCCCTGCCCGACCGGCAGTCACCCGCCGGCCGGTGGGGGCTGATCGCGCAGTTCCCCGCGCCCCTGACGGGCCGGGCTGCGCCCCTGCCCGACCGGTAGTCACCCGCGGGTCGGTGGGGGCTGGTCGCGCAGTTCCTCGCGCCCCTGGCGGGCGGGGCTGCGCCCCTGCCCGTACGCGTCACCCGCGCCCGGCACTCCCCGCTTCCCCCCACCCACCTCAGGGGCGCGGGGAACTGCGCGACCAGCCACGTCGGGCCCGCGCCCGACAACCCGCCCCGCGGCCCCACCACCTCAGGGGCGCGGGGAACTGCGCACCCAGCCCCCACCTGCCCGCAGCCGTGATCGAGGCACCCAGGGCCGGAGGCCAAGCCGGGCCGGAGGCCAAGGCGGGCCGGAAGCCAAGGCGGGGCCGGGGCCGGAGGCCAAGGTTCAGGCGGCGGCGTCCAGCGCCGCTCGCCACTCCCGTACCGCCTCCGCGGAGACCGGCGCCGCCCAGCCCCCCGGCCGGGCCGCCCCACCGATGTGGAACGCGTCGACCCCCACCGCCCGCAGCCGCGCCACGTGACCGAGGCGAAGACCCCCGCCCACGAGGAGCCGCGGCTCATAACCCGGCTCACCCCGCCTCGCCGCCTCCGCGAGAAGCGTCGGCAGACCCTCGTCCACCCCGGCCGCCGACCCCGCCGTGAGATACGTGTCCAGACCGGGCAGGTCGGAGAGCCGCTTGCGCAGGGCGTCACGGTCGGCCGCGCGGTCGATCGCCCGGTGGAACGTCCAACGGCAGCCGTCCAGTTCGGCGAGCACCGACTCCAGCGCGGGCAGATCGGGCTCTCCGGCCTCGTCCAGGAACCCGAGCACGAACTCGTCCGCCCCGGCCGCCCGCAGCTCCCGCGCCGCCCGTACGAGCCCCCGCACGTCCCCGGCCTCGAACCCGTCGGCGAGCCGCAGCATCACGCGCAGCGAGATACCGACGGCGTCCCGGATCCCGGCGAAGGCCGCGACGGGCGGGGTGAGCCCGTCGGCGGCCATGTCGGCGACCAGTTCCAGCCGGTCCGCGCCTCCGGCCTCGGCGGCGACCGCGTCCTCGGGGTCGAGCGCGATCACCTCCAGGACTGCACGCTTGCTCATAGGACCTCTTCCCTCGGGCGGCTACAGGTCTAGTCCAATAGTCAGCCTACGCGCCCGTCGACGGAGATCCACGGATATCACCATTCGCACGCGCAACGTCACTGTGTGCAACTACTCTCGACCTGGCGCCGTCCGACAACGTCAGCCGCGCGAAAGGGAGTTGCCCCCATGTCTCAGTCGAAGCGACTCGATCCGTCCCAGTCCCCCCGCGCGCTGTACGGCGCCGAGCTCCGCCACCAGCGCGAGGAGGCCGGTCTCTCCCAGGAGGAGCTGGGCACCCGTATGTTCGTCAGCGGCTCGTTCGTCGGGCAACTGGAGGCCGGTATCCGCCGGATGCAGCCGGAGTACGCGCAGATGGCCGACGAGATCCTGAAGACGGACGGGTTCTTCGTGCGGAACCTCGCAGCCGCGATGAGATCGCCCTACGAACATCACTTCGCGGACGTCGTCGAGTTCGAGGGGCTGGCGCAGTCGGTCAAGGACTGGGCGCCGCTCACCGCTCCGGGTCTGCTCCAGACCGAGGCGTACATGCGGGCAGTGATCCGGGCGTACGACCGGGCCCTGTCGCCGGACATCGTGGAGGAGCGGGTGGCGGCCCGGCTGGTCCGGGCAGGCATCTTCGACGACCCGGCGACGCCGCGCTACTGGGCGATCGTGGACGAGATCATTCTGCGGCGCCCGGTGGGTGGCCCGGAGATCATGGCCGAGCAGTTGCGCCACATCGCCGCCATGATCCGCAGCAACCGGATCATCGCCCAGGTGCTGCCCCTCTCGGAGGGCGCGCACGCAGGAATGGCGGGCGTCTTCAAACTCATGGCCTTCGACGACGCCCCGCCTCTCGTGTACGCCCAAGGTGCCGAAACCGGCCGTCTGTTGGACGATCCGACCGTGGTGACCCGATGCTCGCTCACCTACGATCTGCTCGGGGCCGCGGCCTTGTCGCCTGACGCGTCCCTCGACCTGATCGAGCAGGCGGCCGAGGAGTACGAGCATGAGCCCCGCGCCCGATCTCACGACCGCAACCTGGCGTAAGAGCAGCTGCAGTGGCGGCAGCGGTGATGACTGCGTCAACGCTGCCGCCGACATAGCCGGTGCGGCCCTGTCGTGGCGTAAGTCCAGCTACAGCAGCGGCAGCAGCGACGACTGCGTCGAGGTCCGCGACGACCTCCCCGGCATCGTCCCCGTCCGCGACAGCAAGGCCCCCTCCCGAGGCGTGCTGGTATTCGGTGCGGCCGCCTGGTCGTCCTTCGTCGCGGCGACCGCCGGGCACGACCGGTGACCAGCCGGCGCGCACGACCGGCAACCAGCCGGGACGGACGACCGGTAACCAGCCGGGACGCACGACCGGTAACCAGCCGGGACGGAGGAACCTGAGGCGGCCGAGACGGAGGGCAGGAGGCGACGGGGACGGTTGCCAGGTGGCGGCCTGGCCGATGCCAGGTGGCGGCCGGGACAGATACAAGGTGGCGGCGGGCGGACAATGGGGTCCATGGCCGACCCCGACGCCCTCCGCACTCGTTGGTCCCACGCGCTCGACAGGAGCCGTGGGACGGCGACCCCCGACCCCGCGCCCTACGCGGACAACCTCCTCGCCCGCTGGTCCGAGCCCCAGCGGCGCTATCACACCCTCGATCACCTCACGGCGGTGCTGGACCACGTCGACGTGCTGGAGAAGGCCGCGGACGACCCGGACCTGGTCCGGCTGGCCGCGTGGTTCCACGACGCGGTCTACCTCCCCGACCGCTCCGAGAACGAGGAACGCTCGGCCCGTCTCGCCGAGCGCGCGCTCCCCGAGGCCGGCCTGTCCGCCACCGCCACCACCGAGGTCGCCCGCCTGGTCCGGCTGACGGTCACGCACGCCCCGGCCGACGACGACCCGAACGGCCAGGTCCTGTGCGACGCCGACCTGGCGGTCCTCGCCTCGTCCGCCGACGCCTACACCGCCTACACGGCCGCGGTCCGCGAGGAGTACGCCTTCGTGCCGCCGGACGCCTTCCGCGAGGGCCGCGCCTCGATCCTCCGGCAGCTCCTGGACCTCCCCCGCCTCTTCCACACCCCGTACGGCACAAGGGAATGGGAGGGCCCGGCCCGCCACAACCTGACGGCCGAGCTGGACCGGTTGACGGCCTGAACCCCAGCCGATGGAATGGTCTGCCCGCCGTCGAGGTTGGCACCTGATATGCCCGTCCCCACGCGCAAGAGCACCAGCACCGATGCCCGCCCCTCCCACCGTACCCGTACGCGCATGCCCCTGGCCGTCTACGTCCTGGGGCTCTCCGTCTTCGCACTGGGCACCAGCGAGTTCATGCTCTCCGGACTGCTGCCGGCGGTCGCGGACGACATGGGCGTGTCCATTCCGCGGGCCGGCCTGCTGATATCGGCCTTCGCGGTCGGCATGGTCGTCGGCGCGCCCCTGTTGGCCGTGGCGACACTCCGGCTGCCCCGCCGTACGACCCTCATCGCGCTCATCGCCGTCTTCGGCCTCGGCCAGTTCGCGGGCGCGCTCGCCCCGAACTACGCCGTGCTCTTCGCCTCCCGGGTGATCAGCGCGCTGGCCTGCGCCGGCTTCTGGGCGGTCGGCGCGGCCGTGGCCGTGGCCATGGTGCCGGTGAGCTCCCGCGCCCGGGCGCTCGCCGTGATGATCGGCGGTCTGTCGATCGCGAACGTCCTCGGCGTCCCGGCGGGCGCCTTCCTCGGCGAGAGCCTCGGCTGGCGCTCCGCGTTCTGGGCGGTCGGCGGTGCCTCCGCTGTCGCGCTCGTCGGGGTGGCCACCCTCATCCCCCGTATCCCGCTCCCCGACGAGAAGCCCCGCCTCGGGAACGAGCTGCGGATCTACCGCGACCGGCAGGTCTGGCTCTCCATCGCGCTGATCGCGTTCGCCGCGGGCGGCGTCTTCTGCGCGTTCAGCTACCTCGCCCCGCTGCTGACGGACGTGGCCGGGCTCGACGAGGGCTGGGTGCCGGCTGTGCTCGCGCTGTTCGGGATCGGCGCCCTCATCGGGACGGCGATCGGCGGCCGGATCGCGGACGCGCACCTCTTCGGGGTGCTGCTCTCGGGCATCGCGGCCTCGTCGGTCCTGCTCGTCGCGCTCGCGCTGCTCGGCCAGTACGCCGCCGTCGCCGCCGCCCTGGCCTTCCTGCTCGGGGTCTCCGCCTTCTACACGGCCCCGGCCCTGAACGCCCGGATGTTCAACGTCGCGGCCGCCGCCCCCACCCTGGCCGGCGCCACCACCACGGCCGCCTTCAACCTCGGCAACACGGGCGGCCCGTGGATCGGCGGAGCCGTCATCGACGCGGGGCTCGGCTTCGCGTCCCCGGCCTGGGCCGGCGCGGGCCTGACCGTCGTGGCGGGCGTGGTGACCGCGGTCTCGCTGCGCCTGCACCGGCGTACGGCGGCGTCGCGGGTGGTCACCGGAGCCCACGCCCTGGTCCCCGGCGAAGCGGTGGACCACTCACCGTCCGCGAACTGATCACTTATCCTCACCGGCATGCGAGCCATGGGTGGGGACCAGGTGGAAGAGGCCGTCGCGAGCGCGGTGGCCGCCCTGCGGAGCGGGACCGGCCAAGACTGGAGCGTCAGGGCGGGGCGCCGCGAACGGAGCTGCCGCGGGACGCTGGAGCACATCGCGTCGGGCCTCCTCGGGTACGCGGGCCGGTTGGCGGGCCGGTCCGCCGACCGGTCGGCGCCGTTCGGCATCACCTTCGACGAGTGCGAGTCCGCCGAGGACGTCCTCCAGGTCGTCGAGACCGCCGGGGCCCTCCTCGCGGCCGCCGTGCGCACCACCCCGCGCGAGGTGCGGGCCTTCCACCCGTTCCCCTTCGGTGACGCCGACCGCGAGGGCTTCGCCGCGATGGGCGTCACCGAGGTGCTGGTGCACGCGCACGACGTGGCCGAAGGGCTCGGCATCCCCTACGAGCCGCCCGCCGCGCTCTGCGCCGACGTACTGACCCGGATCTTCCCGCACGTCCGGCCGGAGCCCGGCCCCGACCACTGGCGGACCCTGCTGTGGGCCACGGGCCGGGGCGACCTGCCCGGCCGCGCACCCCTCACCACCTGGCACTGGAGCACCAATCTCGTCGTACCGGCCGACCGCCTCACCCTCCAGGGCGTGACCCCGGCGGCCGCCGCCGACCTGCGCGCGGGCGGCACCGGAGGCTTCCTGTGGATCAAGGACGGCCCCTTCGAGGGCACGCGGGACGCCGCGGGGATGGTGGTCAAGGCGTACGAGGCCGGGGTGCACCGTCCGGAGTGGGGGATGTTCGTCCTCGTCCGGCGCGAGGACGGCCGTGCGCTCGGCGGGATGGGTTTCCACGGCGCCCCGGACGAGGAGGGCCGCGCCGAGGTCGGCTACGACCTGACGGAGTCGGCCCGCGGCAACGGCTACGCCACCGAGGCCCTGCGCGCCCTGTCCGCGTGGGCCCTGGCCCGCGAGGACCTCACGTACCTGTTCGCGACGGTGGACCGCGCCAACTCCGCATCCCAGGGCGTGGTCTCCCGCGCGGGCTTCACCAGGGTCGGGGAGATCGAAGCGGACGGAGAGAAAGGGAGGGGCGGCGGCCAGTACGCATACGAGCTGCGCCGCGCCTGAGCCCCGGCCCCGAGCCGACCGGGCCGCCGGAGGCCCTACGAACTCCCGCTCTGCGTACGCCCCTTGGGCCTGCGCAGCCCGGACGCGACGAGCAGGCGTACGATCTCGCGGCTGCGCACCTCCACCGCGCCGGCCCGCACGACCTCCGCGTACCGGTGCGAGGGGATGTCGTAGTGGTCGCGCTCGAAGGCCCTGCCCGGCACGCCCACCCGCTCGGCGAACAGATGGAGTTCCTCGTACGAGACGTCGCTGACGAGGTGGGACCACATGCGGCCGTGCCCCGGCCAGTCCGGCGGGTCTATGTAGACGGTCACGACGAGGTCGTCCCGCCGGAACCACCCGTGGCCGTCCGGAGCGCGCCCACCGCGGAGACCCGCACACCCGCCTTGTGGCAGACCCAGTGCGGGTCGGGCCCCAACTCGGGCTCCACCTCCAGGGCATGGGGATCACCGGCACCGCAGACGGGGCACAGCGGCCAGCGTCCGTACTTCTCCAGCAGCGCGTCCTGTACGTCCTGGGCGATCAGCCCCGCCACGTAGTCGACCCCCTCGGGCCACTGCTCCACCCACCAACGCCGCTGTACGACGGACTCCTCGACCATCGACACGACATCGGCCTCCGCGACCTCACCCGCGACAAGATCGGCAAGCACGAGCGCCCGCGCCGCGTGCAACGCCCGCTCCAAGGGGCTGAAGGGATGAGAAGAGCCCGGAGAATCCATACGTCCATTGTGCGCCACCCGCACAGCGCCTTCCGGGGCCACGTTGTGACCGGGGCGGCGGCAGCCACTTTTTAGGGGCGCGGGGAACTGCGCAGTCTTTTAGGGGCGCGGGGAACGGCGCAATCCTTTAAGGGGCGCGGGGAACTGCGCGACCAGCCCCCACCCACCCGCAGCCGAACCACCACCGCTCACCTCACCCCCTTGACCCTCCCCCGAAGTGAAAATATCTTTCACATGTGACCCACCAAGTGAAGGAAATTTTCGCCGGTGAGGCCCCTCCGGCCCCCGCAGCCCTCGCAGCCAAGGTCCGCACCCTCGCCCCGTCGATGACCCGCTCCATGCAGCGGGTCGCCGAGGCCGTGGCCGCCGACCCCGCAGGCTGCGCGGCCCTCACGGTCACCGGCCTCGCGGAGCTGACCGGCACCAGCGAGGCCACAGTGGTCCGCACGGCCCGCCTCCTCGGCTACCCCGGCTACCGTGACCTCCGGCTCGCCCTCGCCGGCCTCGCCGCCCAGCAGCAGTCGGGCCGTGCCCCCACCGTGACGGCCGACATCGCGGTGGACGACCCGATCGCGGACGTGGTCGCCAAGCTCGCGTACGACGAACAGCAGACCCTCGCCGACACGGCGGCCGCACTGGACACGGTCCAGCTCGGCGCGGCGGTCGCGGCACTCGCCGTGGCCCGCCGCATCGACGTGTACGGCGTCGGGGCGTCCGGACTCGTCGCCCAGGACCTCACGCAGAAGCTGCTGCGCATCGGGCTCATAGCCCAGGCACACAGCGACCCCCACCTCGCCGTGACCAACGCCGTGCAGCTGCGCGCCAAGGACGTGGCGGTCTCGATCACGCACTCCGGGTCGACCGGGGACGTCATAGAGCCGTTGCGGGTGGCGTTCGAGCGCGGGGCCACGACGATCGCGATCACGGGACGTCCGGACGGGCCCGTCACCCAGTACGCGGACCATGTCCTGACCACCTCCACGGCCCGGGAGAGCGAGCTGCGGCCGGCGGCGATGTCCTCACGCACGAGTCAACTGCTGGTCGTCGACTGCCTGTTCGTCGGGGTCGCGCAGCGGACCTACGAGACAGCGGCGCCCGCGCTGTCCGCGTCGTACGAGGCGTTGGCGCACCGGCATCGACACCGGGGTGCTTCGCGATAGTCGCCCCCTGAACAAGTACACCCCGAACGAGAACGCCCAGTACCGGAAAGAGCCGTCGCACATGACCTCCAGCCCCGACGCCCCCGACGCCGCTGACACCCCTGAGGCCCCCGGGGCGTCCGGGGTGACCAAGTACCGTGATCTGCAAGCCGAGTTGGAGACGCTGACCACGGAGAGGTTCCGTCCCGAGCACTCCGACATCGACAAGCTGTCCACGCTCGACATCGCGAAGCTCATGAACGGCGAGGACGCGACCGTGCCGGGCGCGGTCGCCGCGCAGCTGCCGCGGATCGCGGCGGCGATCGACGCCATCGCCGCGCGGATGGCGCGGGGCGGCCGGCTGGTCTACGCGGGCGCGGGCACGGCCGGGCGGATGGGTGTGCTCGACGCGTCGGAGTGCCCGCCGACGTTCAACACGGATCCGGCCGAGGTCATCGGCCTGGTCGCGGGTGGTCCGGCCGCGATCAGGACGGCGGTCGAGGGCGCGGAGGACTCCGCGGAGCTGGCCGTCGAGGACCTGTCGGCGCTGAGGATCACGGCGGACGACGTGGTGGTCGGCATCTCGGCCTCGGGCCGCACGCCGTACGCGATCGGAGCGGTGGAGCACGCCCGCGCGCTCGGTGCCCTCACCGTCGGCCTGTCGTGCAACGCGGACAGCGCGCTGGGGGCCGCGGCGGACCACGGCATCGAGGTCGTGGTGGGCCCCGAACTGCTCACGGCGTCCACGCGCCTCAAGGCGGGCACGGCACAGAAGCTCGTCCTCAACATGCTCTCGACGATCACGATGATCCGCCTGGGCAAGACGTACGGGAACCTGATGGTCGACGTACGCGCCTCGAACGAGAAGCTGCGGGCCCGCTCCCGCCGGATCGTCGCGCTGGCCACCGGCGCCTCGGACGAGGAGATCGAGGCGGCGCTGGCCGAGACGGACGGCGAGGTGAAGAACGCGATCCTCACGATCCTCGGCGGCGTGGACGGCCCCACCGCCGCCCGCCTGCTACGGGAGAGCGGCGGCCACCTGCGCGCAGCCCTGACAGCCGAACCCCACTGACCAGCGGGTTCCGCGGGCGGACCCGCCGTGTTCACGGACTGGGCCGTCCCGGACGTGGCGGCCGTGGCCGGGATGTGTGGGCGGTTGCGGGCGGAACCGGCTGTCAGTGGCGCGTGGGAGGGTGGGGGTGTCGAGAGGAAGGGGTAGGAGCGTCGTGAATCACGCGCAATTGACCGCTCTGGGGCGCGCCCTGCGCGTGCTCGGGGAGCACGGGGACGCGCTGTCGGGCGAGACGGCGGACGCGAAGCTGCATGAGGTGAAGGCCGACCTGAAGCGGGCCCTGGACCTCCTGGAGGAGACCGTCACGACGGCGGCGCCCACCACGCGATGCTCCGAGCACCCCACGGGGCCGGTCGACGAGGACGCCCCCGACCTCTGCCTGCTCTGCGAGACCCGCCGCCGCCTCGCGCGCCGCTCGAAGATGAACGACTCGTTCCACGACTCCTACCCGCAGGGCAGGCCGTCCGCCCCGGACGAGAGCGGGGAGCGCACGAAGTCCCGTTACGGCGTCCGCGGCGACCGCCCCGAGCCCCAGCAGCGCTGGCTCCCGGAGATGTGGACCGGCCAGGCCTGGCAGCTCTGCGGCACCCCACGCCGCGACAAGCAGGAGGCGGAGCTGTATCTCGCCGCCCAGCGCCGGGGCCCCCGCCCGAGCATGGCCTACCGCCTGGTCCACGAGTTCACGGACTACGAGGTCCTGCGGATCTGGGGCACCCCGGTGAAGATCGACATCGAGCCGATGGGGAATCTCTGACGAGTGGGGGCCACCCGGTCCCGCCCGGCCCTCGCGTCACACCCCACGTCACGGCAGCCGCCCCTCCTCGTTGATCCGGCGCACCCGTGCCCGCAGCACCTCGCCCAAAGGGGCCTCGCCCACCGCGTCCGGTGGGCAGTCCCACTCCCGCCCGCCGCCCACGGGCCGCAGCTGTACGTAACCTCCCTCGTGCCCCATGACCTGGCCGAGGCGACCGTCCCGTACGTCGATCACGTACCGCGCGCTCACGCCTCCCCGCCCGCCTCGCGCAGCGCAGTGGCCAGGCGTTCGGCCGTGCGTACGTTGCAGCGCCCCAACTCGACCAGGGCGAAAGGCTCCCCGGTCGCCGCGGTCACCGGATCGACGCCGAGCGACGGCAGGACGACACCGGCTCCCGCGAGGGCCGCTCTCAAACACCTCACCGCGTCCTCGGTCGACCGCACCCGCTCACCCGACGTCATCTCCACCACCGACATGCCTCCACTCTGCGTGTTTGCGTTCGCCACACAGAGTGGCCATTCGGCCTCTAGCCTGGCCAGAGACCGCGCCCCAACAGTCCCGCCTGTGTGACAGGGAGTTGCGCATGCCAGGCCCGAAGAACCTCGACCCGTCCTCCTCACCTCGCGCCCTGCTGGGCGCCGAACTCCGCCACTCCCGCGAGGCGACCGGCCTCAGCCAGGACGAGTTGGGCCAGTCCCTCTTCGTCAGCGGTTCGTTCATCGGCCAGTTGGAGGCGGGCACGCGCCGCGTCCAGCCGGACATGGCGTCGAAGCTCGACGAAATCCTCGGCACGAACGGCTTCTTCGAGCGCAACTGCAAGGCGGTGAACCGGTCCAAGTACCCGGACCACTTCGCAGAGGCGGCGGAGGCGGAGGCGGTTGCCAGGGCCATCAGGGAGTACGCACCGTCCCTGATCCCTGGTTTGTTGCAGACGGAGAGATACGCGCGGGCGATGTTTCGTGCAGGCCGCCCCACTGCCACAGAGGACGTCATTGACCAACTGGTATCGGCTCGACTGGAGCGAGCACACCTCCTCGACGATCCAACAACGCCCTTGTTGTGGGCGATCCTCGACGAGGCGGTGCTTCGCCGGATGGTCGGCGCCGCGACGGTCATGGCCGAAGCCTTGAGACACATCGCCACGCTCGCGCGCAAGCACCGGGTCATCGTGCAGGTACTGCCGTTCAGCGCGGGAGGCCACATGGCAATGGAAGGCCCTCTCAAGCTGATGACGTGCGCCGATGCACCCCCGCTGGCTTACCTGCAGGGTCTGGGAACAGGCCGTCTGGAGGACGATCCCGCCACAGTTGGCGACTACGAGCTGACCTACAACCTGCTCGGCGCCAACGCCCTCGCGCCTCAAGAATCCCTGGCCCTGATCGAGTCGGTGGCGCAGGATTACGAACATGGAGAACAGCACCCCTGAGTACGACCTGAGCACCGCTACCTGGCACAAGTCGGCCTACAGCGACGGCAGCGGGGGTAACTGCCTGGAAGTCGCCCGCTGGCGCAAGTCGACGTACAGCGGTGCCAGTGGCGGCGACTGCCTAGAAGTGGCCCCCGGCCACCCCACCCACATCCCCGTACGCGACTCCAAGAACGCCGACGGCCCGAAGCTCGCGTTCCGGGCCCAGGCCTGGTCGGCGTTCGTGGCACACCTCAAGCAGGACTAGCCCGCAGCCGTCCCGAAGCTCAAGGACCAAGCTCCGAGCCCTGTTTGTCAGGATTGGGTGGTGGGCCTCAACCCACCCACCCTCCCTGGAAGTTGACTTGAAGCGACCGGCTTGCCACGGACAGTCACGAGGGTCTAGCGTGCCCGAATAACGAACAACCCCCGCTAGGTGCTGGAACACCTGCGGGGGTTTGACCTACGAGACCGAACGAGACTCGATCCCATGGCTGACGCCAAGCCTAGTCCTGCCTGCCCGCCCGCGCACGCGACCCCGCATCCGCACACCCACCCGATGGCCAACCCGGGTTACGGAAAACGCGGCGCGCCGGACCAACACCCCCGCTCCGCACACGACTTCGCGCACCTTCCAGCCCGCGAGGCCGCCGTCGCCGCGTACATCGACCGCCTCTCGAACGGCGCCGACATCTCCGTGAAGATGCTGGCCAAGACGCTCCCGTACGGCCAGTGCGCCCTCCGCACGGCCCTCAACAACCTCCAACGGGCGGGCCACCTGCGTCGGGGACGCGAACACCTGGCCGACTCGGGAAGCTCGCGCTGGATCACCCGAACGTGGTTCTCGCGAACGGCACGGGACGACGACTGGTGGGCGGCGTTCACACGGGGCGACGTACCGAAGGAGGCGCCGGAGCCTCCCGACAGACAGCTCAGCCCCGGCCCCGGCCCCAGCCACCCCACCTGGCCGGCCGGCCCGACCGGCCCCACCCGCTCCCGCGCGTACATCCTGCTCGCGGCCCTCGGCCGCACGGCCCCGGCCCTGTCGCTCTCCGCCGGGGCGTGCGCCGAACTCGCCCCGCTCGTCACGGAGTGGTTCGCGAGGGGTGCGAGTGACGAACACGTACTCCGGGCCCTGACGGCAGGCCTCCCCACTCCGGTCCACAGCCCGGCCGCCCTCGTCCGCAACCGCCTGACCGCGAAGCTCCCACCGGAACCCGAACCGGCGCCCGGTCCGGCTCCGGGCCCGGAACCGGCGCTGGGACCGGCCCCGGGACCGGCGCGGGCCCCGCGCCCACCCCTCCGCGTACTGGAGTGTGCGAAGTGCGGCACACCAGGGCGTCCGGAAGCCCTGCCGGGCGGCGTCTGCGGCCCTTGCTCGGGCGGGCCCGCGCCACGCCCGCCGTCCGTCCCCCTGTCGTCCGCGGCCGTCCACGCGCACGCCGCGGCGGCCCGTGCGGCGATGGTCGACCGGCATGAGCGAGCACGCCTGTGACGGGGACGCACCGAAGGGTGTGCCCCCGGCATCAGCCGGGGAACACACCCTTCGGACCTGCGGAGTCGGTCAGTACAGCTTGTTGACGGCCGTGACCGTCGTCTTCTTGAAGTCGGCGACCTGGGCGTGCTGGAAGTTGCCCATCTGGCCCCACTGCACGACCGTCACGGTCCGGCCGTCCCGGCCGACCGAGAACAGGCCGATGTCGGAGGACCCCCACGAGGACGCGGTGTGGATGCCGTAGACGTGGGCGCCCTCCTCGACGTTCAGCTTGCCGTAGTACTTCTGCGTCGCGGTGATGTCGGGGTCCTGCTCCATCAGCTTCTGCGCGCAGTCCGTGAGGCTCTTGCGCAGCAGGGCCGCGAAGTCCTTGGCCCGCTGCTCGTCCCGCTCCACCACGGTGGCCTGCAGGGCGCTGGTGTCGTACTCGGTGCCGAACGAGCGGTGGCTGGTGATGGACGGCAGCACCTCGCCGAAGCACATCGGCAGCGGGTCGGGCTGGCCGGCGGTGACCGGTCCGGCGGTCCAGGGAGAGGTCGGGTGCGGCGGCAGCTCGCTCGCCTTCAGGAACCGGGGCGAGTCGGAGGCGGCGGTACCGGCGGCCGCCGGAACAGCGGCCACGGCGACACCGGCCAGAGCCGTCAGGGCGGCGAGAGCAAGTCGGGTGCTGCGGGTACGAACGTTCATGGTCTTCCCCCGTGTCGGTCGTTCAGGATGTCTGTCGCGGCGGGCCGGCCGGTCTGCTGGTCGGCTGGTCTGCTGTGAACCACCCGGCTTTCCCGCAACACCTGATTTGACCTGCGACCACCCCTGCCCGTTGTACTCCGCCACGCTACGAATACGTCCGGAATGTCACCGCCGGGCAACAGCGGTGACGGCGGAGACCCCGCTCACACCGCCACCTCGGTGGACGCTCAGCTCAGCGAGCTCAGCGCCGCCGCGTCGTACGCCCCCAGCTCGCCGAACCGCCCGTCGAGCACCTTCGCCGCCCACTGCGGGTCCTGGAGCAGCGCGCGGCCGACGGCCACCATGTCGTACTCGTCGCTCTCCAGGCGGTCCAGCAGGTCGTCGATGCCCTTGACCGGGGCGCCCTCGCCCTGGAAGCCCTTGAGGAAGTCGCCGTCGAGGCCGACCGAGCCGACGGTGATGACGGGCTTGCCCGTGAGCTTCTTCGTCCAGCCGGCCAGGTTCATGTCCGAGCCGTCGAACTCGGGGCGCCAGTAGCGGCGGGTGGAGGCGTGGAAGGCGTCCACGCCGGCCGCGACGAGCGGGGTCAGCAGGGCCTCCAGCTCCTCCGGCGTCTCGGCGAGGCGCGCGTCGTAGGCCTGCTGCTTCCACTGCGAGAAGCGGAAGATGACCGGGAACGACGGTGAGACGGCGGCACGCACCGCGGCCACGACCTCCACGGGGAACTGCGTCCGGGCCACCAGGTCGCCGCCGTACGCGTCGGTGCGGCGGTTCGTGCCGGCCCACAGGAACTGGTCGAGCAGGTACCCGTGCGCGCCGTGCAGCTCGACGCCGTCGAAGCCGATGCGCTCGGCGGCCGCGGCGGCCTCGGCGAAGGCCTGGATGACGTCGTCCAGGTCCTGCTGGGTCATGGCCCTGCCGGTGACCTCGGCGCCCGCCGTGTGGATGCCGGAGGGGCTGACCGAGGGGGCGTCCGCGAACGGCGGCTGGCCCGCCCTGCGCACACTCCCGATGTGCCACAGCTGCGGCACGATCTTCCCGCCCGCCGCGTGCACGGCGTCGGCGACCTTCGCCCAGCCCGCCAGCTGCTCCGCGCCGTGGAAGCGCGGGATGTTGTCGCTCTGCCCGGCCGAGTCGTGTCCCACGTACGTGCCCTCGGTGACGATCAGGCCGACCCCGGCCGCCGCCCGGCGCGCGTAGTACGACACCACGTCGTCCCCGGGCACGCCTCCCGGCGAGAACTCCCGGGTCATCGGCGCCATCACGATCCGGTTCGGAACGGTCAGGCCGTTCAGGGAGACGGGCCGGGAGAGGATCTGGGCCGCGCGGGACGCGGAGGCGGTGGCAGTCACGTAGGTGCTCCTCGGAGAGGTCGGTACGACATCGAGTGAATCGAGTGATCAGGGCGGATCCCGGTTGGTATGTGCATATGCATCAACCCGCCCCCAGAGGCAACCACTCAATCGGGCCCGCGCATTCCGCTTGGTCACCGCACACCCCTGTGACCCCGGACACGCCCGGCACCCCCAACGGCGCCAAGACCCGCGCCCACGCCCCCGCCCGTACCTGTCACACCCGCCCCCGCGCTCACCGACGGGCTCGGCGGTCATCCGGTCACCGAGCGCGCCTCCTTGAGGACCTTCCGGTGGGACGAGGCCAGGCGGTCGAGATCCTTCCGGCTCTTCTTCATCAAGGACTTCTGGATCTCGGACTCCTGGGCGCTCCAGATCTTCACCAGGTCCGTGGAGAGTTTGCAGTCGACGTCCGCCTTCGCGACGGAGATCTCCCGCTTCGTGACGTCCTGTCCGGAGAATTCCTCCGCCCCGATCGCCTGCATCGGGCTTGCGTAGGAGAACCCCTTCTCCTTCATGCACCGGGCCCAGGCCCCGGTCGCCTTCACCACCTCCGGCGACCTCATGGACTCGGTGAAGCTGTCGGTGGCGATGGAACCGGCCACCTCGGCACCCTTCGCATAGGTGTACTTTCCCCGGATCCTCGCCTTGGACTGCCCTATGCAGCCCCCCTCCGGGACCTGTTTCCCCTTCACCTCGGCGGCTCCGGAAGGGCTGCCGTTGAGCGCCAGGAGCTCCTTCTCGGTGAGCGTCTCCGGCTTCGGAGCGGACACCGGCTCGGGGAAGTGATAGCCGTACCGCGACGCGACGGCGGGGTTCAGCACGCCGTAACGCCGATTGGTTCCGGGCTGGTACTCGGTAGCCCTCTCAGCGGTTCCGGCGCGATACCCAAGTCCGTACTTCCGCATACAGGCGCCCGTGAGCCTGCTCTCCGCCGAGGAGATCACCCGAAGCTCCTCGCGGCTGAACGCGTACGCGCCGATGGGAAGCTCCATCTGACCCTCCAGGGGCGAGGCCTCGATCGCCTCACCACCGGCGGTACTGGTGGGCGCCGGTCGCGGCTGAACCGGGGATTCGCCTCTGCTCCCTCCCCCACCACAGCCCACCGCTCCGACCAGCAGGACGCAGGCCAGCGCGCCGACACGCGTCGGCATTCCACGACGCCCGGACATCGATCCCCTCCCGCACAAAAAAAGGAAGTGCCGAACGCGTCACGCTCGCGTCCGGCACCCGCCGACCTTCAGACCGAATCAGAACTGATAGCACTCATCCACACCCGGGCTGCTGTCGACCAGCCTGAGCGAAGCGTTCTCGTTGTACGTCTTGTTCAGGCGATTCGCGATGGAGAACTTGTTGCCCTGCGCCCAGAGCCAGTCACAGGGACCGGCCTGGTTGCTGTAGAAGTAGATGATCGCGCTCTCGTCAGAGGTCTTCGCCCTGAAGTAGGCCGACGCGGCGTTGTTCTTGATGGGCTGGCCCTGCCCATTGGACGCCGAGGCGAAGTTGTAACCCTCGAAGTTGATCTTTCCGTATCCACCGAAATCGGTGTGCGAGCCCTGCTGGGTGGAATTGAAGTACATCGAGATGCACGGGACGAGACCCGCACAGGTGGTCCCCTTGTACTCGGTCGCACCGGCTTGAGTGATACCGGCGACCGACATCAGCGCGGCGGCGACGCCCACAGCCGCCACCTTCTTGGAAATACTCATGCTTCCCCCTGTCACTGGCCATAAAGGCGATCCGCAGGATATTTCCATGATCGACAAGGGGTCAAGAGGACAAACGAAACATGTCGCACTTTCAACTTCTTAATTTCGAGCGGCCAGCTGCCGACGAAAACGCCCGAGGGCGGCACCCCTGGAATGGAGTGCCGCCCTCGTTCACGTACTGCGATGAACTGTTGAGCCTTGGCCGGATCGGCCGGGGGCTCAGAAGTCCATGTCACCGCCCGGCATACCGCCACCGGCGCCGGCGCCGGCGCCGGCCTTCTCCGGCTTGTCGGCGATGACGGCCTCGGTGGTGAGGAACAGCGCGGCGATGGACGCGGCGTTCTGCAGAGCAGAGCGCGTGACCTTCGCCGGGTCGATGATGCCTTCGGCGATCATGTCCACGTACTCACCGGTCGCGGCGTTGAGGCCGTGACCGACGGGCAGGTTGCGGACCTTCTCGACGATGACGCCACCCTCAAGACCACCGTTGACGGCGATCTGCTTGAGCGGGGCCTCCAGGGCGAGCTTCACGGCGTTCGCGCCGGTCGCCTCGTCACCCGTCAGCTCAAGCTTCTCGAAGACCGAGGAGGCCTGGAGCAGGGCCACGCCACCACCGGCGACGATGCCCTCCTCGACGGCCGCCTTCGCGTTGCGAACGGCGTCCTCGATGCGGTGCTTGCGCTCCTTGAGCTCGACCTCGGTGGCGGCACCGGCCTTGATGACGGCCACGCCGCCGGCCAGCTTCGCCAGACGCTCCTGGAGCTTCTCGCGGTCGTAGTCCGAGTCGCTGTTCTCGATCTCGGCACGGATCTGGTTGACGCGACCGGCGACCTGGTCCGCCGAACCCGAACCGTCGACGATCGTCGTCTCGTCCTTGGTGATGACGACCTTGCGAGCGCGGCCGAGCAGGTCGACGGTCGCGTTCTCGAGCTTGAGGCCGACCTCCTCGGAGATGACCTCACCACCCGTGAGGATCGCGATGTCGGCCAGCATGGCCTTGCGGCGGTCACCGAAGCCCGGAGCCTTGACGGCGACGGACTTGAAGGTGCCACGGATCTTGTTGACGACCAGGGTCGACAGGGCCTCGCCCTCGACGTCCTCGGCGATGATCAGCAGCGGCTTGCCGCCCTGCATGACCTTCTCGAGGAGCGGGAGCAGGTCCTTGACGTTCGCGATCTTGGAGTTCGCGATCAGGATGTACGGGTCGTCGAGGACGGCCTCCATACGCTCCATGTCGGTGGCGAAGTACGCCGAGATGTAGCCCTTGTCGAAGCGCATACCCTCGGTGAGCTCCAGCTCCAGACCGAAGGTCTGGGACTCCTCGACGGTGATGACGCCTTCCTTGCCGACCTTGTCCATCGCCTCGGCGATGAGCTCGCCGATCTGGGTGTCGGCGGCGGAGATGGAGGCCGTCGAAGCGATCTGCTCCTTGGTCTCGACATCCTTCGCCTGCTCCAGCAGGGCACCGGAGACGGCCTCGACGGCCTTCTCGATACCCCGCTTGAGAGCCATCGGGTTGGCGCCGGCGGCGACGTTGCGAAGGCCTTCACGGACGAGCGCCTGGGCGAGGACGGTCGCGGTGGTCGTACCGTCACCGGCGACGTCGTCCGTCTTCTTGGCGACTTCCTTGACCAGCTCTGCGCCGATCTTCTCGTACGGGTCCTCGAGCTCGATCTCCTTGGCGATGGAAACACCATCGTTGGTGATCGTGGGGGCGCCCCACTTCTTCTCGAGGACGACGTTACGGCCCTTGGGGCCGAGGGTTACCTTGACGGCGTCGGCGAGCTGGTTCATCCCGCGCTCGAGACCGCGCCGTGCCTCCTCGTCGAACGCGATGATCTTGGCCATGTGAAGTGGTCCTCCCGGACTGGGGTGGATTGCTCCGGACCGCGCTGGCGCCCGCGACGGACGGCCTGCCTGCCTCGTGGTTCCTTGCCCCACCTGGCCTGCGGGCCTCACCGACCCGGTCCTCGTTGTCACTCTCACCTTCAGAGTGCTAACGCCAATGATTAGCACTCGACCCATGCGAGTGCAAGCGACTCCTGATGATCCGCAGGTGGGAGCAGGTACGGACAGGCGTCGGCAGGCGTCGACAAGCTGCCGGCCGTACGGGTCGGACGGGGTCCGAAGGGCGGGAGTGACCTCGGGGAACGCCCGGAGCGCCCTCCCGCAGAGTCCCCTCGGACATGCCGAAGGGCCCGCACCCTGAGGTGCGAGCCCTTCGGGAGAAGAACGTCGCTGCAGTTAGTCGGCGCGTGCTTCAGCCGGTCGCCAGTCGGACCATGTCCGCCTGCGGCCCCTTCTGGCCTTGCGAGATCTCAAAATCGACCCGCTGACCCTCTTCCAGGGTGCGGTAGCCGTCCATCTGAATCGCGCTGTAGTGGACGAAAACATCCGCACCACCGTCGACCGCGATGAAGCCGTACCCCTTCTCCGCGTTGAACCATTTGACGGTGCCCTGAGCCATGCCTAACTCCCCTATTACTGGCCCTTGCACAGACCCGCACTTCGCGGATCCGGGTCAGACCTCACCCCCCAACGGTTGGGGGTGTGCGCCGGAACGCGTCGACCGCGGCTGAATGTATCCGTCCAACTGCCGTCTGCAACAGGTCAATCCGACGAGAATTCCGGGCACGACTGATCGGGAATATGTGAAGGATTCACGAAGATTCAGGGCAAGTCGGGCCCCGCAAATGCCATAAACGGCTGAAAATCACAGGGCACTTTGGCTGCTTCTTATCGGGCTCCGGACGGGGACTCATACGTGCCGGACAAGCGGAGCGAAGCAGGTTCCCCAACTGTAGCGCGCTCAACCATACAGAATTGCCCCCTCCGCTTCTCTCACGGAGGGGGCAATTCGATGAACTCTGCGTGTTCGGCATTACCGAGGGTAATGATCGACCGTCACGAGAGGGCCGCTCAGCCTCCGGCGACCGCCGGAATGATCGACACCCCGGCGCCGTCCGGCGTCGCCGTCTCCAGCCCCTGCTCGAAGCGGACGTCGTCGTCGTTCACGTACACGTTGACGAACCGCCGCAGCTTCCCCTGGTCGTCCAGGACCCGGGCCGCGATACCGGTGTGGTTCTTCTCCAGGTCGGCGATGACCTCGGCGAGATTCGCACCCTCGGCGGCCACCTCGGCCTTACCGCCCGTGTAGGTACGCAGGATGGTGGGGATGCGGACGGAAACGCTCATGACTTTCGACCTCCGGTCAGGTGGCGCGCCCGGACGGGCACGGGGAACTGCGCGACCGGCCCTCCACCGGCCCGCAGACGGACAACCTCTTACGCGAGGCCGGCCTCGTGGAACGAGTCCAGGCTGGGACGGATGGTCGCGGTGAGCCCCGTGTCGGAGGCGACCGCGTCCAGGGTCTTCAGCCCGTCACCGGTGTTGAGGACGACGGTCGTCAGGCTGGGGTCCAGCAGACCATTCTCGATCAGCTTCTTCGCGACACCCACGGTGACACCGCCGGCGGTCTCCGCGAAGATCCCCTCGGTCCGCGCCAGCAGCTTGATCGCGTCGACGACCTGCTCGTCGTTCACGTCCTCCACGGCCCCGCCCGTCCGCCGGGCGATGTCGAGGACGTAGGGGCCGTCCGCCGGGTTGCCGATGGCGAGCGACTTGGCGATCGTGTTCGGCTTCTGCGGCCGTACGACGTCGTGCCCGGCCTTGTAGGCGACGGACACCGGCGAGCAGCCCTCGGCCTGGGCACCGAAGATCTTGTACGGCTTGTCCTCGACGAGGCCGAGCTCGATCAGCTCCTTGAGACCCTTGTCGATCTTCGTGAGCTGCGAGCCGGAGGCGATCGGCACGACCAGCTGGTCGGGAAGCTTCCAGCCCAGCTGCTCACAGATCTCGTACGCCAGCGTCTTGGAGCCCTCGGCGTAGTACGGGCGCAGGTTGACGTTGACGAAGCCCCAGCCCTCGCCGGCCGGGTCGCCGATCAGCTCGGAGCAGAAGCGGTTCACGTCGTCGTAGTTGCCCTCGATGCCGACGAGCTCACCACCGTAGACCGCGGCCATGACGACCTTGCCCTGCTCCAGGTCGTGCGGGATGAACACGCAGGAACGGAAGCCGGCACGGGCCGCGGCGGCGCCCACGGCACCGGCGAGGTTCCCGGTCGAGGAGCAGGAGAGGGTGGTGAAGCCGAAGGCGCGCGCGGCCTCCAGGGCCTGGGCGACGACGCGGTCCTTGAAGGAGTGCGTCGGGTTGCCGGAGTCGTCCTTGACGAAGAGCTTGCCGGCGTCGACGCCCAGCTCGCGGGCCAGGTTGTCGGCCTTGACGAGCTTGGTCCAGCCGGGGTTGATGTTCGGCTTGTCCGCGACGTCCGCGGGGACGGGCAGCAGCGGCGCGTAGCGCCAGATGTTCGCGGGGCCCGCCTCGATGCGCTTGCGGAGCTCTTCGGTGTCGTAGTCCGAGAAGTCGTACGCGATCTCCAGCGGGCCGAAACACTCCTCGCAGGCGAAGACCGGGCCGAGCGGGACGCGGTGGCCGCACTCGCGGCAGGAGAGCGCGGCGGCGGGGCCGAGATCGACGGCGTTCGCGGTGGTGGTGGAGTTCGTGGTGCTTGCAACTGTCTGCGCAGCCATGGAGGCGAGGCCCTTTCTCCTCATCTTCCTCACGGCGCACTTCGCCGTGAGACGGATTTGGCACCTTCCCGAGCCGGGAGCCTCGCTGCTGATCGACGATGATCAGGACGAGACCGGCTGGAGGGTTGCCGGGGCTTCAACGGGCCGTATCCCTCTGCCCCTCTGGATGAGCGGTATTCGGTTGTGGTTTTCGTTCTCCGCGGGACGACCCCCGACATGCGATGGTCATCAGCGTTGTTCAAGACTGTAACCGAAGGCCTGGATGGTGGAGAGAGCCGTCCGAACCGCGAGATGCCCCTCATACCGGCTCATGTCGCGGCGGGCACACGTGTCCCGATGAACGCAAGGGAGAGCCGCACGTGCTGGAAGACGTCGAGCGCTGGCTGAGCACGCGCTCCTGGTCCGTTGACGACCGCCCGCTCAAGAAGATCGTCGCCGCGAAGCGTGCCACCGGCTCCACGGTGAGCGTCGTACTGCCCGCGCTCAACGAGGAGGCGACCGTCGGCGAGATCGTCTCCGTGATCCGCCGGGAGCTGATGACCGCCAGGGTCCCGCTCGTCGACGAGATCGTGGTGATCGACTCGGGCTCCACGGACCGTACCTCCGAGGTCGCCGCCGCCGCGGGCGCCCGGGTCGTGCACCGGGACGACATCCTGCCCCGCATCCCGGCCGTCCCCGGCAAGGGCGAGGTGCTGTGGCGCTCGCTGCTCGTCACCGGCGGGGACATCGTGGCCTTCGTCGACGCGGACCTGAAGGAGTTCTCGGCGGACTTCGTCTCCGGGATCGTCGGCCCGCTGCTCACCGACCCGGGCGTGGATCTCGTCAAGGCGATGTACGACCGCCCGCTCACGGTGTCCGACGGTTCCGCCACCGGCACGACCGCGGCGGGCCAGGGCGGCCGTGTGACGGAACTCATGGCCCGCCCGCTCCTCAACATGCACTGGCCGCGGCTGGCCGGCTTCGTCCAGCCGCTGGGCGGGGAGTACGCGGCCCGCCGCTCCCTCCTCGAACAGCTCCCGTTCCCCGTCGGCTACGGCGTGGAGCTCGGCATGCTGATCGACGCCCTGCACCTGGTCGGCCTCGACGCCCTGGCCCAGGTGGACGTCGGCGTCCGCAAGCACCGACACCAGGACGGCCAGGCGCTCGGCCGCATGTCCGCCGCGATCTACCGCACGGCCCAGCTCCGCCTGGCCCGCGGCCACCTGGTCCGCCCGTCCCTGACCCAGTTCGAACGGGGCGAGCACGGCTTCGAACCCCGCACCTACTCGGTGGACGTCGAGGAGCGGCCCCCGATGATCGACATCGAGGAGTACGTGAAACGCCGGGCGGCGTAGGCGGGGTGCTCGACACCACCCCGTATACGGCAGGTGGGAACGTTTGAGCGTTTACACCTGGGGCTAGATTTCGAGGCATGGCTTCCACCCGCGCCACCCACGACATCCTGGTCGCCTCCAACCGCGGCCCGGTCTCGTACACCCTGGACAGCACCACCGGCGAGCTCACCGCCAAGCGCGGCGGAGGCGGTCTCGTCTCGGGGCTCTCCGCGATCGGCCCGGACGCGGGCGCCCTGTGGGTGTGCTCGGCCCTCGGCGACGACGACCGCGAGGCGGTCCGGCGCGGAGTCGGCGAACAGGGCGTGCGGATGCTCGACATCGACGCCGAGACCCACGCCGCCGCGTACAACGGCATCGCGAACTCCGCGCTGTGGTTCGTCCATCACATGCTGTACCAGACGCCTCTGGAGCCGGTCTTCGACGCGGAGTTCCGGCGGAAGTGGGCGGCCTACGAGACGTACAACCGTGCCTTCGCCGAGGCACTGGCCGAGGAGGCGGCGGAGGGCGCCGCGGTCCTCGTACAGGACTACCACCTGACGCTGGTGCCGCGGATGCTCCGCGAACTGCGCCCCGACCTGCGGATCGGGCACTTCTCGCACACGCCGTGGGCTCCGCCGGACTACTTCCGGCTGCTGCCCGACGACATCGCGGCGCAGGTGCTCGACGGGATCCTCGGAGCCGACCGGGCCGCGTTCCTCACCCAGCGGTGGGCGGACGCCTTCACCGAGTGCTGTCAGGCCGTGCTGGGCCCCGGGGTCGCCGCGGAGACGCGGATCGGCGTGCACGGACTCGGCGCGGACGCCGACTTCCTGCGCGAGCGCTCGCACCGGCCGGACGTCGACGAGCGGATGGCCGCGCTGCGGGAGCAGATCGGCGTGGCCCCCGACGGCGGCGCCCGGAAGACGATCGTGCGGGTGGACCGCACCGAACTGTCCAAGAACATCGTGCGCGGGCTGCTCGCGTACCGGGAACTGCTGGAGGACAGGCCCGAGTGGCGCGAGCGGGTGGTGCACGTGGCGTTCGCCTACCCCTCCCGCCAGGACCTGGCGGTCTACCGCGACTACACGGCCGAGGTGCAGCGGGTCGCCGACGAGATCAACTCCCGGTACGGCACGGCCGGCTGGACGCCGGTGGTGCTGCACGTGAAGGACGACTTCGCGCGCTCGCTGGCGGCGTACCGGCTGGCCGACGTGGCTCTGGTCAACCCGATCCGCGACGGCATGAACCTCGTCGCGAAGGAGGTGCCGGTCGTGTCGGACGACGGCTGCGTGCTGGTGCTGTCGCGGGAGGCGGGGGCGTACGAGGAGCTGGGCGAGGACGCGATCACCGTGAACCCGTACGACGTGTCGGGCACCGCCGTCGCGCTGCACGAGGCGCTGAGCGTGCCGGTGGGTGAGCGGGCCGAGCGGACGAAGCGGTTGGCTGTGGCCGCCACCGCGTTGCCTCCGGCGCAGTGGTTCCTGGACCAGCTGCACGCGGTGCGCTCCGCGGGGTAGGTCGGGTGACGGTTGTGGTTCGCCCCGCGGATGGTCTGGCGACCTCCGCGGGGCGCTGCGCGGGGCGGGGCGGGGCGGGGCATGTCGATCGTCGGCCGCGGGCCGGTGGGGGCTGGTCGCGCAGTTCCCCGCGCCCCTAAAAGATTGCGCCGTTCCCCGCGCCCCTTAAAGACTGCGCCGTTCCCCGCGCCCCTGGAGGGGCGCGGGGGTGTCAGTTCAGTTGTGCTGTCAGTGCGGTCAGGAGGTGTACTACTCCCTCCGGGCCGTCCACCACCAGGTCGGAGCGGTCGGCCAGTTCCGTCACCTCGTTGCTGCCGCTGCAGACCAGCAGGCCCGGTACGCCGTCGGAGCGGAGCTTGTCCACGGCGGCGAAGGCCGGCAGGTCGCCCAGGTCGTCGCCGCAGTACATGACCGACTCGGCGCCGACGTCCCGTACGTACTCGCTGAGGGCGACGCCCTTGTCCATGCCCGCCGGGCGCAGCTCCAGCACCATCCTTCCCGGCTCGACGATCAGGCCGTGCTTCTGGGCGAGCCGGTTGAGGGGTTCGCGCAGTGCCTCGAAGGCGGCCTGGGGGTCCTGGGCGCGGCGGGTGTGGACCGCGACGGCCCTGCCCTTCTCCTCGATCCACGTGCCCTGCCAGGCGCCGATGCCGTCGAGGAAGCCCGGGAGTTCGGCACGGACGGCGGCGACGCCGGGGTGAGCGGCGGGAGCCCGGACGGTGCCGGTGACGGCGTCCCAGCGCTCCGCCCCGTAGTGGCCGAGCACGACGAGGTGTTCGAGACCGGGGACTCCGGCGAAACCGCCGTACCGCACGGCCACGCTCGCCGGCCGTCCGGTGACGACGGCCACCGACGCCACCCTGGGCGCGAGCGCCGCCAGGGCGGCCGCGGCGTCCGGATGGGCGCGGGCCTGTTCCGGGTCCGGGACGATCGGGGCGAGTGTGCCGTCGAAGTCGAAGGCGAGCACGGCCCTTTCGGGCCTCGCGATGATGGCGTCGAGACCGTCCCGGCCCGCCGGGGTCACGGGGTTCGGCATCGACGATGAGTCGGGGTGAGCGGCCATGCTGCGACCCTATCCGCGAGGGTCCGGTCTTACGCCCCCGTCGGCCTCGGCGCCTGCTCGCGACACCGGGGCGGGTGGCTGGTACGGGGTAACACGAACGGGGCGGCGTACGCCGACGCGGTGTCGGAGTACGCCGCCCTCGGGCGGAGTCGGGAGGCGGGCCCGCACGGTCGGGGCGCCTACTTCGGGTCACGGTCGAACGATGCCTTCGACCAGAAGTAGCCGAGCGCGGTCAGGGCCAGGCACCACACGACCGCGAGCCACCCGTTGTGGCCGATCTCCGTGCCGAGCAGCAGCCCGCGCAGGGTCTCGATGGCGGGTGTGAAGGGCTGGTACTCGGCGACCGGCTGGAACCAGCCGGGCATCGCGTCGATCGGGACGAAGGTGCTGGAGATGAGCGGCAGGAAGATCAGCGGCATGGCGTTGTTGCTGGCCGCCTCGGCGTTCGGGCTGACCAGGCCCATCCCGACCGCGATCCAGGTGAGCGCCAGGGCGAAGAGTACGAGCAGCCCGAACGCCGCCAGCCACTCCAGGACCGTGGCGTCCGTGGACCGGAACCCGATGGCCAGCCCGACGGCCCCGACCAGGACCACGCTCATCACGCACTGCAGCACACTCCCGAGGACGTGCCCGACGAGCACCGAACCGCGGTGGATGGCCATCGTGCGGAAGCGGGCGATGATGCCCTCGCTCATGTCCGTGGACACGGACACCGCGGTGCCGATCGTGGTGCCGCCGATGGTCATCATCAGGATGCCCGGGAGGAGATACGCGATGTACTCGGACCGGTCCGCCCCGCCGTCCCCGATGCCGGCGCTCATCACGCCGCCGAAGACGTAGACGAAGAGGAAGAGCAGCATGACCGGTGTGAGCAGCAGGTTCAGGGTGAGGGACGGGTAGCGCCGGGCGTGCAGGAGGTTGCGGCGCAGCATCGTGGACGAGTCGCGCACGGCGAGGGAGAGGGAGCTCATCGGACAGCCTCCTTGGGCTGGTTGGGCTGGTTGGGCTGGCTGGACTGGCTGGACTGGCTGGGCACGTCGGTGCCACCGGTCAGGGCGAAGAACACGTCGTCGAGGTCGGGCGTGTGCACGGTCAGCTCGTCGGCCTCGATGCCGACGGCGTCCAGCCAGTCGAGGATGGAGCGCAGCTCGCGCTGGGTGCCGTCGCTGGGGATCCTCAGCGTCAGCGCCTCGTCGTGGGAGGTGCCTCCGGCCGGCGCGAAGCCGGGCGCCTGCGGAAGGGCGGCCTCGCGCAGCGCCGCGGCGGCGGTCCGGTACGCGACCGGGTCGGAGAAGCGGAGCCGGACGTGGCCTCCCGGGACGATCCGCTTGAGCTCTTCGGCGGTGCCCTCCGCGGCGATCCTGCCGTCGTGGAGCACGGCGATGCGGTCGGCGAGTTCGTCGGCCTCCTCCAGGTACTGGGTGGTGAGGAAGACGGTGACGCCGTCGGAGACGAGCTCGCGGATGATCTGCCACATGTTGTGACGGGAGCGCGGGTCGAGGCCGGTGGTCGGTTCGTCGAGGAAGATGATCCGCGGTCCGCCGACCAGGGTCATGGCGATGTCGAGACGGCGTTTCATGCCGCCGGAGTAGGTGGAGGCGGGCTTCTTCGCGGCGTCGACCAGGTCGAAGCGCTCCAGCAGCTCGGCGGCGGTCCGCCGTCCCTCGCTCCTGGACAGGTGGTGCAGGTCCGCCATGAGGAGCATGTTCTCCTCGCCGGTGATCAGGCCGTCGACTGCGGAGAACTGCCCGGTGACGCCGATCGCGGCCCGTACGGCCTGGGGGTCGGCGGCCAGGTCGTGGCCGCCGATGTGGATGGCGCCGGTGCCCGGGTCGGCGGAGACGAGAGTGGAGAGGATCTTGACGGCGGTGGTCTTGCCGGCACCGTTCGGGCCGAGCAGGGAGAAGATCGTTCCCGTGGGGACGGCCAGGTCGACGCCGTCGAGCACGGTCTTGTCGCCGTAGGACTTCCGCAGCCCGTACGCCGCGATGGCCAGGTCGGTCATGATCGGTGCTCCTTCAGAGCTTGCTTGTCACGGAAGCCGGGGGTCTGGGGCGGGGAGTCGTGGGGCCCGCGGTCGTAGGGCCGGGGGCCGCAGGGCCGGAGGGCGCAGGGGCTGCGGGTCACAGGCTGCGGGCGGTGATGTCGCCGTAGGCGGTGGTCGCGTGGATGCTCAGGCCGGCGGCGGCGCCCTCGGTGTTCATGAGCGCGTTGTGGACCCGGCCGTAGGCGGTGCCGGCGTCCAGGGAGGCGGAGGTTCCGCGGGCCGCGCCGACCGAGATGCCACCGGCCTCGGTGCGCAGCACGACCTTGCCGCGCACGGCCTCGGCGATCCTGATGTCGCCCTTCTGCACGCTGACCTCCCCGGAGCCGCCCAGGCGGCCGACCGAGACGTCACCGGCGAGGAGGGCGAGGCGGGCGCTCGCCGCCTCGTCGAGCTTGACCGTGCCCTCCGCGCCTTCGAAGGCGACGTCGCCGAGCCGTCCGACGCCCCGGAAGTCGGCGCCGGCCGCCTTCGCCTCGACGCGGGAGCCGGTGGGCAGCTGGACGGTCACCTCGACGGATCCGGGGTGGCCGAGCATCCGGTTCTTCGGCGGCAGGGTCCCGATCCGCAGGACACCGTCGCCGTACTCGACCGTGATCTGCTCCGCGGCCTTCACGTCGCGGCCCTTCGAGGCGTCGGCCGGCCGGACCTCGACCGTGGTGTCGGCCCGGTCGGCGGCGATGAACCGGATGCGTCCCGCGGGGATGTCGAGGACGGCGGAGACGGGGGCGGTGGTGGCGAACTTCTGCATGGTTCTCTCCTTGGACCCGCTGGTTTCTGACAACGGAAACGCTACGTTGCGTTCAAGGATCTGACAACGCAATCGTTGCGCTTGGTTGACAAAAGACCAGCTCAGAGCTGAGAGATCGTTGCAATGGATTGCGTTCTAACGCAACGTCAGTCAGTCGAGTCGTTGCAATGAATGAAAAACGAACGCTATGGTGGGGGCATCAAGGCCTATGAAGGGAATCGCGATGCCGGGAGGCAGGCTCACTCAGCAGGAACGCCAGCAGATCGCGCTGGGGCTGGCCGACGGGCTCGCCTACGCGGAGATCGCCCGGGGTCTCGACCGCCCCACCTCGACCATCACGCGCGAGGTGATGCGGAACGGCGGGCCCACCGCCTACCGCGCCGACCTGGCCCACCGCGCCACCGAGCACCGCACCCACCGGCGCAGGCAGGCCGCGCCCCGCGGAGCACAGGCGCCCCCACAGGCCCACGGGCGCGACGCCGAAGCCGTACGCGCGTACGAGGAGACCTTCACCACCCTGCTCATGCAGCAGGGTCTGCCCAAGATGACGTCCCGGGTGCTGACCTGCCTCTACACCACCGACGCGGGCAGTGTCACCGCGTCAGAACTCGTCCAGCGACTGCAGATCAGTCCGGCGTCCGTCTCCAAGGCGGTCACGTTCCTTGAAAGCCAGGGCCTCGTCCGCCGGGAGCGGGACGACCGCCGCCGCGAGCGCTACATCGTCGACGACGACGTCTTCTACCAGGGCATGATCGCCAGCGCCCGGGCGAACGCCCTGCTCGCCGAGACCGCGCGGCAGGGCGTCGGCGTCCTCGGCCGTGACACCCCGGCCGCGGCCCGCCTGGAGAACATCGCCCGCTTCATCGACTTCGTCAGCGAAAGCATCACCCATGCCGCGGAGCAGGCCCGCGAGATCCTCCACTCGAGGGCCGAAGCGGCGGCCACGGGCGACACCGCCGAGCCGCCCGCGGACCGCGGGTAGCGCGTCACGCCTCGCGCCCGGTCCGGCGGACCTCTCTCACCCGCCGCAGCCGATTGACCGTCACCGGGTCGTGGGCCAGGGCCCGGGGCGCGTCCAGGAGGGCGTTCAGCAACTGGTAGTAGCGGACCGGGGCGAGCCCCAGCTCTTCCCGTATCGCCCGCTCCTTGGCCCCCGGCGACGCCCACCCCCGCCGCTCCAGCGCGAGGACGGCACGCTCCTGAGCCGTCAGCCCTTCGTCGTCCATACCCGCCACGCTAACGGCTGCCACCGACAGCCCCACCGGGAGCGGGACGCTGAGGGGCGCGGAACCATGACGGTCGCGGCTCGCCGCCGGGCGCGCCCGGCCCCGGAGCCGACCGGCGGGGTGTTATCCCGCGCTCTCCGCCGCGGCGGCGGCCCGCTGCAGCTGGCCCAGAGTCGCCGCCGGATTCCCCTTCGGGCTCACGGCCTTGCCGATCTGCTGCTTGATGTCCGCGCTGACCGTCGCCCAGGACGTCTGCGACACGGGATACAGCTCGGCGTTGGGCAGTTCCCCGAGGAACTCGACGAGGTCCGCGTCGTCCTTGTCGGCGGCCATCGCCTCGGAGGCGGACGTCGTCACGGGCAGCAGGTCGTACTCGTGGGAGAACTCGAGCACGTTCTTCTCGCTGTAGACGTAGTCGAGGAAGTCACCGATCTCCTCGGCGTGCCCGCTCTTCTTGAACGCCATCATCCAGTCGGCGACACCCATCGTGGCCTTGGACCGGCCGTCGACACCGGGCATCGGCACCATGCCGAACTCCACGCCCTTCGCGGCGGCGGCCTTCATCAGCGTCGGGTGGCCGTTCAGCATGCCGACCTCGCCGCGTGTGAACGCCGCGAACGCCTGGGCACGGTTGAGCTTCGCGGGCGCGACCGGACCGGTGAGGCCCTTGTCGACCAGCTTCTCCTTCAGCCAGGTGAAGGTCTCTATGTTCTCCTTGGAGTCGAGGCTGTAGGAGCCGACCGTGTCCGTGTACCCGTCGCCGCCGCTGAGCAGCCACATCATGGTCTCGGCCTGCGCCTCCTCCGGCCCGAGGGGCAGCGCGTACGGGTACTTCACGCCCTGGGCCTTGAGTGCCTCGGCGTCGGACGCGAGCTCGCTCCAGCTCTGCGGCGGGGTGAGGCCGGCGTCGCTGAAGAGCTTCTTGTTGTAGAAGAGCAGCCGGGTGGAGGAGGCGAAGGGCATGCCGTACTGCGTGCGGTTTATCTCGCCCGCGAACGACAGCCGCGACACGAAGTCGGACTGGGTGTCGATGGAGAGCACGTCGTCCGCCCGGTAGAGCTGCCCCGCGTCGGCGTAGTCGGCGTACGCGCCGATCTGGGCCATGTCGGGCGGGTTGCCGTCGGCGACCATCGCCTTGACCTTGGCGTCCACGTCGTTCCAGGAGTAGACGCTGACCTGGACGTCGACACCGGGGTGCTTGGCCTCGTACGCCTTGGAGAGCTTGTCCCAGTACTTCTCGGAGCTGTTCGCCGAGGAGTCGCCGTAGTCGGCCGCCACGAGTCTCAGCGTGACGTCCCCGGACTCGGCCGAACCGCCGCAGCCACCGAGGGCCGCGGTCACACCCAGTGCGGACACCGCCGCGATCAGACCTGTCACTCGCCGCTGCACTGCTGCCGTCCCCAACCCTGTCGTCACGTCCGTAACCCTGTCGTCACGTCCGTGGATTCGCTCGTGCGATCCCATGCTTTCGATTCGCAATTTTCGCTCTAAGGTCTACACCACGTAAGTGGACTAGACCTCTCACGGGGTAAGGGGCGACACTGTACCCGTGAGACACGTCATCGCCCTCGATGTGGGCGGCACCGGAATGAAGGCCGCCCTCGTGGGGGCGGACGGCGAGCTGCTGCACCGGACCCGCCGCTCGACGGGCCGCGAGCGCGGCCCGGACTCCGTGGTCGAGTCGATCCTCGCCTTCGCCGCCGAGCTGCGCGCCCACGGCGAGCGCCACTTCGGCGAGCCCGCGGCGGCCGCCGGCGTCGCCGTCCCCGGCATCGTGGACACCGACCGCGGCATCGCGGCCTACGCGGCCAACCTCGGCTGGCGCGACGTGCCGCTGCGGGACCTGCTCAGCGAGCGACTGCACGGAGTGCCGGTGGCCCTCGGCCACGACGTGCGCACCGGTGGCCTCGCCGAGGGCCGGATCGGCGCGGGCCGGGGCGCGGACCGCTTCCTGTTCGTACCGCTGGGCACGGGCATCGCCGGCGCGATCGGCATCGACGGCCGGGTGGAGGCGGGCGCGCACGGCTTCGCGGGCGAGATCGGCCACATCGTCGTACGCCCCGGTGGCGCCCCGTGTCCGTGCGGGCAGCGCGGCTGTCTTGAGCGGTTCGCGTCCGCGGCGGCGGTCAGCGAGGCCTGGGCACGGGTGTCCGGTGACCCGGAAGCCGACGCGGCGGACTGCGCGAAGGCCGTCGAGTCCGGTGACCCGCGGGCCCTGGTGGTCTGGCAGGACGCCGTGGACGCGCTCGCCGACGGACTCGTCACCGCGCTCACCCTGCTGGACCCGCGAACCCTGATCATCGGTGGCGGACTCGCCGAGGCGGGGGAAACCTTGTTCACACCGCTGCGCACCGCGGTCGAGCGACGCGTCACCTTCCAGAAACTGCCGTCCATCGTCCCCGCCGCACTGGGGGACTCGGCCGGATGCCTGGGCGCGGGCCTCCTCGCCTGGGACCTGCTGGCCACCACTTCGGAGGTATCCGCCCGATGACCACTGAGCGCAAGTCTCCGACCGGGCCGCACGAGGGCGCCCCGTCAGGGACGCGGGGAACTGCGCGACCAGCCCCCACCGACCCGCACGTCGTGGTCCTCACCGGTGCCAAAGTCGTACTCCCCACCGGAACGGTGACCGGCGGCCGAGTCATCGTCGAGGGCACCCGCATCGCCGGAAGCGCTCCCGAGGGCGCCCCCACGGTGGACCTGCGCGACCACTGGGTGGTGCCCGGCTTCGTCGACATGCACAACCACGGCGGCGGCGGAGCCTCCTTCACGTCGGGCACGGTCGAGGAGATCCTCGGGGGCGTCCGCACCCACCGCCTGCACGGCACCACGACCCTCGTCGCCTCGACGGTGACCGGTGACATGGACGGGCTGGCCCACCGCGCCGGCCTGCTCTCCGAGCTGGCCGAGCAGGGCGACATCGCGGGCATCCACTTCGAGGGCCCCTTCATCTCCCCGTGCCGCAAGGGAGCGCACTCCGAGGCGCTGCTGCGCGACCCCGACCCGGCGGAGGTCCGCAAGCTGGTCGACGCGGCCCGCGGCCGGGCCAGCATGGTCACGCTCGCCACCGAACTGCCGGGCGGCATCGACTCCGTACGCCTCCTCGCCGAGCACGGAGTGATCGCGGCGATCGGGCACACGGACGCCACGTACGAGCAGACGGTGGAGGCCATCGACGCGGGCGCGACCGTGGCGACGCACCTCTTCAACGCGATGCCCGCGCTCGGCCACCGCACGCCGGGACCGATCGCGGCCCTGCTGGAGGACGAGCGGATCACCGTCGAGCTGATCAACGACGGCGTCCACCTCCACCCGGCCTCCCTCCAGCTGGCCTTCCATCACGCGGGCGGCGGGCGGGTGGCGTTCATCACGGACGCCATGGACGCGGCGGGCTTCGGCGACGGCCGGTACATGCTCGGCCCGCTGGAGGTGGAGGTCGCGGACGGTGTGGCGCGCCTGGTGGAGGGCGGGTCCATCGCGGGCTCGACACTCACGCTGGACCGGGCCTTCCGGCGGGCGGTGACCGTGGACCGGCTGCCGATCGAGGACGTCGTGGCGGCCATCTCCGCCAATCCGGCCAGGCAGCTGGGCCTGTACGACCGGGTGGGTTCGCTGGAGCCGGGCAAGGACGCCGACCTGGTGGTCCTGGACTCCGGCTTCGAGATCGTGGGCGTCATGCGCCGGGGCGAATGGCTGGTCGGCCCCCCGACCGGCTGAGTCCCACCTGGGAGGATCCCGGCCGTGCGGATCCCAACCCGGCCGGTTCTCCCCCTTGTTGGCCGTGCCCGCCGACCGGGGGGCTGGGCCGACCGCCGTGGTCTTTGACATGATCGGTCCTTCGGACGGACGGGCGCGCTCCGTGAGCGCGTTCCTATCGAGGGAGGTCGGCCCGGGTGATCCTCACGGTCACGCTGAACACCGCTCTCGACATCACGTACCGCGTGCGGGGGCTGCGCCCGCACGCCTCCCACCGGGTCACCGACATGACCGAACGGCCCGGCGGGAAAGGGCTGAACGTGGCCCGGGTGCTCGCGGCCCTCGGCCACGAGGTGACGGCGACGGGCTTCGTGGGCGGCGCCACCGGACGGTCCCTGCGGGACCAGCTCGCGCCCGTCCCGGGCGTCATCGACGCGCTGCTCCCGGTGAGCGGCTCCACCCGCCGCACGATCGCGGTGGTCGACACGACCACCGGTGACACGACTCAGTTCAACGAACCGGGCCCGGTGATCACCTCAGCCGAGTGGTCCGCCTTCCAGGAGGCGTACGAGGTCCTGCTGCGGGCCTCCTCGGCGGTGGCCCTGTGCGGGAGTCTGCCGCCCGGGGTGCCGGTGGGGGCGTATGCCCAACTGATCCGTGCCGCACGGGCGTTGGCCGTCCCGGTGCTGCTCGACACCAGCGGTGAGCCGCTGCGGCGGGGCATCGCGGCCCGCCCCGACGTCGTCAAGCCGAACGCGGACGAGCTGGCCGAGCTCACCGGCGCCCACGAGCCCGTGCGGGCGACCCGCGACGCCCGTCGGCGCGGGGCGCACGCGGTCGTGGCATCGCTGGGAGCCAAGGGGCTGTTGGCCCGCACACCCGACGGCCTCTGGCGGGCCACTCCGCCCCGCCCGGTGCGCGGCAACCCGACGGGCGCGGGCGACTCGGCGGTGGCGGGCCTGCTGTCGGGCCTGGTGGAGCGCCTGCCGTGGCCCGAGCGGCTGGCCCGCGCGGTGGCCCTGTCGGCGGCGACGGTACTCGCGCCGGTGGCGGGGGAGTTCGACCGTGCGGCGTACGAGGAGCTGCTGGGCCGGGTCTCGGTGACGGGCGAGGACGTCGCCGCGTGAGCGCTCCGCCCGGGGCGGACGGACAGCACACCGAACGTCCCGTACGGGTGCGTGGGGGCCGGCCGCCGACCAGCACACGCACCCTGTTCAGGAGCGCGGGACGCCCCCGAACACCACGATGGTCAGTTCTTGACCTGGCCGGCCTTCAGGCGGAGTTGGTCAAGGAGGACGTTGCAGTCGTCGCCCTCCTGGCAGGAGACGGAGATCGTGTTGGTGCCCTTGGTGAGGGTGGGCCAGGAGTAGGTCTCCGTCCAGCCCTTCTCCCACTCGCCGTCCTTGGCGCCCGTGAAGTTGCCCATGTTCAGCTTGGTGCCGAACTCCTTGCCGTTCACGGTGAGCGTCATCTTGGCGTCCGAGCCCGCGACGCTGTACCGCGAGAAGACGGTGTAGGTGCCGGCCTTCGGGATGTCCTTGACGGTCCAGGTGACCTCGGCGCCGACCTGGTTGAGGCCCGAGACGTAGATGCCGCCCGTGGACTGGGCGCCCTGGACGTCCGACGCCGTCGTCACGCCGGGGCCCAGCTTCATGGCCTTCGCGTCGATCTTCGGGAGGTCGGCCGGGTTCGCGGCCTGCTTCGTCGGGTCCTGGCTCGGTTCGGCGCTCTGGCCGGCCGACTGGGTCGGGGCCGCCGCGTCGCCGCCCTTGTCGTCGTCCGAGTCCCCGCCGAGCATCGCGACGCCGATGCCGATCACCACGGCGGCCACGACGGCCACGGCGCCGATCAGCAGCCCCTTGGTGTTGGGGCCGCGGCCCCGGCCGCCGCCTCTGGTGTCGGGCAGCGACTGGCGCGTGGTGGGGGCACCGCCGGAGAAGCTCTCGGGCGCCGCGTAGTTCGCGTTCGACTGGCCGTACGCGCCCTGCTGGGGCACCTGCCCGTACTGCGCGGTGGGGGCGGTGGGGGCGGCGGCGGGCTGGCCGTACTGGCGCTCACCGACCGGCCGCACCCGGTTGACCGAGCCGGGGTAGCCGTAGCCACCGGCGCCGCTCGGCGGCTGGGCTCCGGCGGCCTGCCCGTCGGCGTACAGATAGCCGAACGGGTCGTCGTCCTCGGGCGTGCTCGCGCCGTTGTTGCCGGGCGTCATCCCTTGGTCTCCTAGCGGGTGCGGTTCAGATGCGGTACAGGGGATCGAAAGGCGAGCCTACCCGCTCCGGCTGCCCCAAACGGGTGACTCAGATCGCATGGCAACCCTGACCTGCGGATCAGCCCGCACGCCTGTGCGCTTTGGGACGAGAACGTTTCTCTATGTACATACGCTCGTCGGCCGACTGCAGGACCTCGTCCGCCGACATCCCGCAGTGCGCCCACCCGATACCGAAGCTGGCGCCGACCCGCATGGCCCGGCCGTCGACCCTGATGGGCTGGATGATCTCGTTGCGCAGCCGCACCGCGAGGTCCTGCGCGTCGGCCCGCCCGAGCCCGTCGGCGAGCACCACGAACTCGTCGCCGCCGAGCCTCGCGACGGTGTCCCCGTCACGCACGGCGCCGCCGAGCCTGCGGGCCACCTCGATCAGCACGGCGTCCCCGGCGTTGTGCCCGAAACGGTCGTTGATCGACTTGAAGCCGTCCAGGTCGCAGAACAGAACCGCGAGGCCCTTCGCCCCGTCGTCCCGCTCCCCCTCGGGTGCGACGGCGTGCACATGGTGGTCGTAGGCGTCGAAGGCGTCGGGGACCGGCTTGTAGTCGAAACCGTGCCCGTTCGAGTCGTACACACCGCTCGCCTTGCGAGCGGCCACCACCTGCCCGTACGCCGCGTCGATCGTGTCGACCACGCCGGGTTCCGTCGCCGCGGGGCGCGCGCACAGGCGGGAGGAGAGCCGGGAGCGCAGCTCCGCGGAGTTGGGCAGCCCGGTGAGCGAGTCGTGCGAGGCGCGGTGGGCGAGCTGCAGCTCGCGGCGCTTGCGCTCCTCGATGTCCTCGACGTGGGTGAGCAGGAAGCGCGGCCCGTCGGTGGCGTCCGCGACGACGCTGTTGCGCAGCGACACCCACACGTACGTGCCGTCACGGCGGCAGAGCCTCAGCTCGGCCCGCCCGCCCTCGGCGGAGGTCCTGAGCAGCGTGCCGATGTCCTCGGGGTGGACGAGGTCGGAGAAGGAGTAGCGGCGCATCGAGGAGGCGGGGCGGCCCAGGAGCCGGCACAGCGCGTCGTTCGTCCGCAGGATCCGGCCGTGCTCGTCGCCGCCCATCTCGGCGATGGCCATGCCGGACGGGGCGTACTCGAAGGCCTGCCGGAAGCTTTCCTCGCTGGCGCGCAGCGCCTGTTGCTCCCGCTCCAGGCGGACGAGCGCGCGCTGCATGTTGGCCCTGAGCCGGGCGTTGCTGATCGCGATGGCGGCCTGGAAGGCGTACATCTGGAGGGCTTCGCGGCCCCATGCGCCGGGCCGGCGGCCGTTGCGCGGACGGTCCACGGACAGGACGCCGATCAGCTCGCCGCAGGAGCCCCCCGGGACGCCCGGGGTGTACATGGGCGCGAAGAGGCGGTCGGCGGGATGCCACTCGTCCTCGAAGCGCGGTGCGGGGCCGTCGGTGTACCACTGCGGGACGTCGTCCTCGTCGAGGACCCAGCCCTCCGTGTGCGGTATGAAGCGCAGGTCGCCCCACGCCTCCCCCATGTTCAGCCGGCGGTCCCAGGAGGTACGGGATCCGGTGCGGCCGGTGATGAGCGCCTCGGCGGCGGAGTTCCCCGCGAGGGCGGCGACCACCAGGTCGCCGTCGGCACGGACGAGGTTGACGCAGGCCAGTTCGTAGCCGAGGCCGGTGACGACTCCGTCGGCGACGGTCTGCAGCGTGTCGGCCAGACTGCGGGCCGTGTTCATGTCCGCCATGACCTGGTGCAACTGCCGCAGGGTGGCAAGACGGACGTACGGCTCCGACTCCGTCTCCATCCGACCTCCCCTCGAGACCTCGGCAGCAACTCCAGGGTTCTCTCCGGCCTACTCCCCTGCCATCTTCCCGCCACTGAATCACAGCGCGCTGCCCACTCGGTACACAGGGTCAACAAAAAATGGCACCTGTGACTCAAGTCACAGGTGAAGATGAACAATTGAGTAGAGTTTCTGTGTTTTCGCCGTGCGTTTACTGAACGCAAATTGGTGGAACATGTGCGCGCGCCTGATGAGAGGCGTGAGCCACACTCCCTCTCGGGTCCTAGGACCCGGTTGGGACGTTGGTCCGATGCGACGAACGCCGGCCGGAGAATAGCGTCTTCCCGTGCTGAACACTTTCTCTGCCGCTCCTTCCGCCCCACCCGTGCATGCTGATGGGGTGAGCAACGACGAGTTCCGCGCCGCCATGTCCCAGCTGGCCGCGGGTGTGGTCCTGGTGACCGCCCACGAGGCGCAGTCCGACCCGGACGGCCCGAGCGGCGAGGACGTGGGCATGACGGCGACGTCCTTCATGTCCGTGTCCCTGGATCCGCCCCTGGTCCTCATCGGGTTGCGCGAGGGCTCCCGCATGGACGACCTGCTCGACGAGCAGCCCCTGTGGGCGGTCTCGTTCCTCGCCGAGAACCAGGGCGCGGTCGCGGGCCGCTTCGCCATGAAGAACCGCATCTCCGACCGCCTCCTCTTCGAGGACGTGCCGTACGTCCGCGGGGAGGCGTCCGGGGCGCCGCTGCTGACCGGCGCTCTGGCGACCCTGGAATGCCGCACCGAGCAGCGGGTGAGCGCGGGCGATCACACGCTGGTGATCGGCCGGGTGCTGACGTCCTCACTGCCGGGCGCGGACGGCGGCCCGCTCACGTATTTCCGGGGCCGCTACCGGCAGTTGGGCTAGCAGCCCCGCCCTCATCCCCAGTCGCGCCCGGAACGGCCGCGCTTCGTGTCGCCCCGCTGCTTCTTCTCGCGCAGCCGGCGCTCGTTGATCCCCCGGGGGATGCGGGTGGCCCGGCGGGGCCTCGGTGGCGGCGCGCTGGCCTCGGCGAGCAGGGAGGCGAGCCGGACGGCCGCCGTCTCACGGTTCCGCCACTGCGACCGGTGCTCGGAGGCGCGCACGGCGACGACCCCGTCGACCAGCCGGTCGGCCAGCCTGGCGAGCGCCCGCTCCTTCCACACCGGCGGCAGCGACTCCGTCTTCGCGAGGTCGAAGCGCAGCTCGACCTGCGAGTCGGTCGTGTTGACGTGCTGCCCGCCCGGCCCGGAGGACCGCGAGAAACGCCACATGAGCTCGGCCTCGGGCAGCGAGACGGAGCCACGGATGACGTAGGGACCGGACATGCCCCCATGGTCCCTTGTCCGTCCGGCCCACGTCACCCACTTTTCGCACCGGGCCCGCGCGGCCCCGGCCCGCGTACTCGCACGCCCTCGCACGACCCGTACGCCGACGGCCTGCGAACCCCCGCTCCCGGCCCCGGGTAAAGAAAGTAAAGAGGAGCGGAACCCTGGGGACCCCCATCGGCGTTCTTAGGGTTGGCGGTAGCTTCGTCCCGTACGAAGCCCGACGCGCAGCACCGCACGACCTGTACGTACGTCAAACGAGGGAAGGACTCCCAACAATGGCTGTAAGCCTGTCCAAGGGTGGCAACGTCTCGCTCACCAAGGAGGCTCCGGGCCTGACCGCCGTCACCGTGGGCCTCGGCTGGGACGTCCGCAGCACCACGGGAACCGACTTCGACCTGGACGCCTCGGCCATCGCGGTCAACCCCGCGGGCAAGGTCTACTCGGACGCCCACTTCGTCTTCTTCAACAACAAGCAGACCCCGGACCAGACGATCGTCCACACGGGCGACAACCGGACGGGTGAGGGCGCCGGCGACGACGAGGCGATCAACGTCAACCTCGCGGGCCTCCCCGCCGACGTCGACAAGATCGTCTTCCCGGTCTCGATCTACGACGCGGAGACCCGCTCGCAGAACTTCGGCCAGGTCCGCAACGCGTACATCCGCATCGTGAACCAGGACGGCGGCACCGAGATCGCGCGCTACGACCTCTCGGAGGACGCGGCCACCGAGACGGCCATGGTCTTCGGCGAGCTGTACCGCAACGGCGCCGAGTGGAAGTTCCGCGCGGTCGGCCAGGGCTACGCGTCCGGCCTGACGGGCATCGCCCAGGACTTCGGCGTCAACGTCTGAGTCCGACCCGCACGGCGTTCGAGGGGCCCCGGCCCGGCTGCGGCCGGACCGGGGCCCCTCTCCCGTTCCCCGTCCCGGATCACCCGGACGGCTAGCCTGCCCCGCGTGATCCTCGAACCGCTCGCCCTCACTCCCGACCACGACCTGCCGGGCCCGCTCCTCACGGAACTCACCGCGCTCTACGCCTCGAACCACGCCTTCTACGCCCTGAGCGGTGACTTCCCGGACCCGTACGACATCCGGCCCGAGCAGGTGGCGAGGGCGCTGGCGGACGAGCTGGCGAATCCGGACGTGGAGATCCTCCAGGCCCGGAGCGCCGGACGGCTCGTCGCCGTCGCGATCACACTCGCGCACCACCCCGACCCGGCCGACCCGGACCCCTGGATCGGCCTGCTGCTGGTGGACGCGGCGGAGCAGGGCAAGGGGTACGGGCGGCAGCTGGCGGCGCACGTCGAGGACCGGTTCCGAGAGGCGGGCCGGGACGCCCTGCGGCTGGCCGCCCTGGACAACAACCCCAAGGCCCTCACCTTCTGGACGAGCATCGGGTACGAGACGATCGGCCACCGCGGGGACCGCCAGCTGAACCGCCCGTGCGCGGTGTTGCGCAAAATCCTGCGGTAGCGCCGGAACAGCTCAGAGGGAGCCCGGACGACCATCCCCGTAGAGCCAGTCGTCCCAGACACCCGAGAGATCCTCGTCCGGCGCCTTCTTCTCCACGTAGGCGGTGAAGTCGTCCGTGTCGGCGTTGCCGTGCCGGTGCCGGGCGGCCCAGCCCCGGAGGATGGCGCGGAAGGTCCTGTCGCCGACCGTCTGACGAATCCGGTGCAGGACCATGGCGCCCCGCTCGTACACCGGGCGGTCGGAGATGTGCGCGGCGCTCGGCGGCCGGGCCGGCGGGAAGGCCCAGACGGCGCCGCCGTCCGCCTTCTTGTCGTCGAAGACGTCCTGGGCGGTGTCACCCCCGTGATCCTCCTCCCAGAGCCACTCGGCGTAGGTCGCGAAGCCCTCGTTGAGCCACATGTCGCGCCACGACTCGGGGGTGACGGAGTTCCCGTACCACTGGTGGGCCAGCTCGTGGACGAGGAGGCCGATGCCGGGGGCGCCGGGGAACACGGGCCGGTTCTGCGTCTCCAGGGCGTATCCCGCATCGCCCTCCCGCTCCACGATCGCCCCGGCCGACGAGAAGGGGTACGGACCGAAGGTGCGCTCGGCCCACTCCACGACCTCGGGAATCCGGTCGAGCACGTCACGGCTCGCCGCCACCTGCGTCGGATCCACGGCGACGTGAACGGGCAGCCCGTCAGCGGTCGTCGAACGACGCGTCTCGAAGTCACCGACGGCGACCGTGGCCACGTACGACGCCATCGGCTCGCCGACGTGCCAGTCGAAGACGGCCCGCCCGCCCTTCGTCACCTCGCTCCGCAACTCCCCGTTGGAGACGGCCTGCAGACCTTCGGGCACGGCGATCGTGATGTCGTACGCGGCTTTGTCGCTCGGGTGGTGGTTCCCGGGAAACCACGTCATGGACCCGGTGGGTTCACCGAGGGCGAGGGCCCCGTCGCGGGTGGGCAGCCAGCCCTCCTGCGAACCGTCCGGATCAGTGATCGTCTCCGGAGACCCGGAGTACCGGACCACCGTGGTGAAGACGGCCCCCTTGTCCAGATCGTCACGCGGGCGGACGACGAGCTCATGACCACCGCTGCGATTGAACCGGGCGGCCTTCCCCGCCACCTCCACGGACTCGACCTCCATGCCCTTGAGATCGAGGTCGAACGCACTGAGGTCCTGCAGTGCCCGCGCCTGGATCGCGGCCTCACCCGTGAGCCGACGTGCCTTCGGGTCGTAGTCCAGTCGGAGCCCGTAGTGCGTGACGTCGTACCCGCCGTTGCCCGACCGGGGAAAGTACGGATCCCGTACCCCGGGAGCCCCCGTGGTGCCCCGCACGCCTCCGTCACAGGCGACGAGAACACACACCAGCAGGGGAACAAAGAAGACGGATCGGGCCATGAGGACGATCGTAGAGCGGCGTGACACCATCACCCACGTGCTCGACATCGGCTACGCCCTTTCCTACCGCTTCCCGGACCCCCCGCAGACCGACTACCGCCGCGCGGACGTCCACACGCTCCGCCACGACCTGTTCTGCGGGGACGTCTACCTCGCCGACACCAAGGCGGACCGGGAGCTGTCCACAGCCTGGGGATGGGTGCCGGTACTCGACTTCGCGTGGGCCCTGTGCGACATCGTCGAGCAACTCGACCAGGACCCCATGGGCAGCCGGGCCGCCCGCCCCCAGCGCGCCGAACTGGACTTCACCGAGTCCACCGACCGCATGCTCTTCGAGCGCCGCTTCGGCTGGGTCGACATCGAGTCCGACTGGATGCCCGGCGACGAGCCCCCGCTCACCTTCTCCCACTCCGAACTGCGCCGCGAGGCCCGCGACTTCCTCCACGACCTCCTGGCGGACCTGACGGACCTCCACGAGGCGCTCCGCGAAAACCCGGCGATCTGGACCCTGGAAGCCCGCTACCCAAGACTCCCCTGACCCCGAGGGCTCCGCCCCGGCCCCCCGACCCCCCGATCGGCCTCGTCCTCAATCGCCGGTCGGGCTGATGAGACGCGCCCGACCCCGAAGTTCCGGCCCGAGACCACGGTGGTCGTCGCCGACCGGGCTGATGCGGGGCGGCGGTGGCCATCGCACGGGAGCGGGCCGTACCGGTGTGTCGCAGTCCGCCGCGTAGGGCTCCTCCAGGAAACGGCGCCCTGAAACCCACAGCAGGACACCCAGTTGCGGCGGACTCGACACACCGGTACGGCCCCGACCCCCCTCCCAGCCGTCACGAACACCAGACACCAGCCGCCCAACGCCAGGGTCACACGTCCACCCCCACCACCCGAACCCCCACCTCGGCAGCGAACACCGCCGCCAGATCCAACAACTGAGCCGGACTGATCACAGCCCCCGCCAACCGGTCCACCCCTCGAGCAAACTCCACCGCCGCCGCCCGCCGCAGATCCACATCCGTCAGCGACACCCCGGTGAAGTCCGCCCCCTTCAGCACACAGTCCACGAACTCCACCCGCTCCAGCCGAGCACCCCCGAAGTCGGGCTCGACCAGCACGCACCCCTCGAACACCACGTCCCGGATCCGGGCCTCCCGCAGATTCAGGTAGTCGATCTTCCCGCCGCGAAAGACCACCCGCTCCAGCACGGCACCGTGCATCTGCACCCCGCCCAGCCGCGCGTCGACCACCTCCACGTCCCGGAAGGTCACCGAGCCGAGGTCCGTACCCACCCCCCGCAGCCCGGTGAGCACGGAGTCCAGCACACGGGCATGCCGCAGCCGCGTCTCGTCCACCGCGCACCCCGTCAGCACGCAGTCCATGAACCGCGCACCCCCACCGTCCTGCCCCACGAAGTCCAACTCGTCGAACCGCAGCCCGTCGTAGTCCCCGTCGGGCTCCAGCTCACCACCCTCGTACGGCTCGAGCGGCGGCAGCCGCATCTCAGGCCGCCGCGCCCCCTTCACCCCCGCACCGGCCCCCGCGCCCGTGCCCGCCCTCGCCCCGGTCCTCGCCGCTCTGCTCGCCATCCCCCCATCCTGCACCCCACCACCGACAGCCCCTCCGACCTGCGAAGAATCCCCCGATGTCACATTCCGGGCCGCACGACGAGTCATAAGAGCAGTCGCAAGAAACGCTGTCGCACCGAACAGAACACCCGCACAGAACACCCGCACACAACACCCGCACGCAAACACTTCCGCAGCAGAGGGAGACCCACCCATGCCCCGCCCCATGCACCGCATCACCGTCATCGGCGGCGGCTTCGCCGGCCTCACCGCCGCCATCACCGCCGCGGAGGCGGGCGCCCAGGTCACCGTGTACGAAGCCCACCACACCCTCGGCGGCCGCGCCCGCACCACCGAGGGCCCGTACAGAACGAACGAGGGCCCGCACGCGCTGTACAAGGGCGGCCCCCACTGGACCTGGCTGAAGCAGCGCGATCTGATCGGCGAGCTGGCCCCGCTCCCACCTCTGGAAGCCGCCCGCCTGCGCCTCCGCCACAAGGGCGCCCTCCGCCGCACCCCGCCCTTCCCGATGCTCAAGCTCCTGCGCCGAACGGCCGAACAGGCCCCGGTGGACCAGGATTTCAGGACCTGGGCCACGAACGTCGCAGGCCCCGAAGGCGCGACCGCCGCGGCCCACTACTCCGCGGTCGCCCTCTTCCACCACGACCCGGGCGCCCTCTCCGCGGCCTTCGTGCAGGAGCGCCTGCGCCGCGCCACGAAGCTGCCCCCGGAGGCGCACTACCCGCGCGGCGGCTGGGCGAGCGTCATCGACCGCATGGCGGCCAGGGCCTGGAATCTCGGCGTGCGTGTCGAAACGCTCGCCCGCGTCGACGCGCTCCCCACCGACCACGGCCCGGTGATCGTGGCCACGTCCCTGGACGCGGCCCGCGGCCTCCTCAAGGACGGCTCGCTGTCGTGGCCGAGCGGCCGCACGGCCCTGCTCGACCTGGCCGTCCGCACTCGCCGGGGCGACGCGTTCGCCGTCTCCGACCTGGACGCGCCGGGCTGGATCGAGCGGTTCACGGCCCAGGACCGCACCCTCGCCCCGGCCGGTGAGCAGCTCCTCCAGGGCCAGATCCCGATCGCACCCCACGAGTCCCGTGCGGCGGGCATCGCCCGCGCCGAGGAACTGCTCGACCTCGCCTTCCCCGACTGGCGCGACCGCGTGACGTACCGCCGGGAGGCCCTCGCGAACGGCCGCACAGGCGCGGTCGATTTCCCCGGCACGAGCTGGCGCGACCGCCCGGCCATCGACCGCGGCGACGACGTCTACCTCGCGGGCGACCAGGTGGCGGCCCCGGGCGTGCTGTCCGAGGTGTCCTTCAACAGCGCTCTGGAGGCGGTGTCCCTGGCGTTCGGGATCCGCAGCCGGGCCGGCCTTGACCTCAAGCATGCCTGAGGTTGAACGCTTGGGCACGAGCCACTCCACCGAGCGGCACGACACCCACGACACCCAGGGGGAACCCCGTGCACGCCATCCGCCTCCACGCCTTCGGTCCCGCCGAGAACCTCACGTACGAGCGGGCCGACGCCCCCGAGCCCGCCCCCGGCCAGGTCCGTGTCGCGGTAGCCGCAGCCGGTGTGCACCTCCTCGACACCGCGCTCCGGACGGGCGTCCAGGGCCCGCTGCCGGAGCTGCCGGCCCTGCCCACCGTCCCGGGCCGCGAGGTCGCCGGCACCGTCGAGTCGCTCGGTGAGGGCGTCGCGGACCTGTGGCTGGGCAAGCGCGTCGTGGCGCATCTCGGCTTCAGCCCCGGCGGGTACGCCGAGCTCGCGGTCACGGACGTCGACCGTCTGCACGAGATCCCCGCGAACCTGGACTTCGCCCAGGCCGTCGCGATGATCGGCACGGGCCGTACGACGATGGGAATCCTCCAGTTCGCCGACCTCACCGCCGACTCCGTGGCAGTCGTCCCCGCGGCGGCGGGCGGCATCGGCACCCTTCTCGTGCAGTACGCGAAGCACGTGGGCGCCACCGTGATCGGCCTCGCGGGCGGGCCGGAGAAGGTCGCCCATGTCGAGAAGAACGGTGCCGATCTGGCCGTCGACTACAGGGACCCGAGCTGGCCGGACCGGGTCAGGAGCTTCCTCGGCGACCGCCCGGCCACCATCGTCTTCGACGGTGTGGGCGGCGACACGGCCCGTGAGGCGGTCGCCCTGCTCGCGGCCCGGGCGGCAGGCACCTCGTCTTCGGCTGGTCCGGCGCGGGCCTGCACGACGGCGGCCCGTATCTCGTCGAGGGCGTGTCGGAGTCGGTGCTCGGCCCTGTCATGATGCGGAAGGCAGGCGGCCCCAGCCCGATCCGCACCCTGGAACTGCGTGCCCTGACCGAGGCCGCCGAGGGCCGTCTGGTCCCCGCCGTCCAGCGCTTCCCTCTCGCTGAGGCGGCCGCGGCACACCGCGCGCTGGAGACGAGGGCGACCATCGGAAAAGTGGTCCTGGAACCGTGACCCCTCACACCCGCCCGGCACACCACGTCGCGCCCCACACCCCGCACCCGCACAGCACCCCACGCACCGCACGGCACCGCACCAACTGACGAGCCCGGCCGGCCGCCCCTGCGGCGTCCGTCCGCGCGGCGTCCGTCCGCGCGGCGTCCGTCCGCGCGGCGTCCGTCCCCGCGACGCCCGGCTCAGCTCCCCGACCCCAGCTCCGCCAACGCCCCGTCCGTCAGCCGGTACACCGTCCACTGGTCCTGCGGTCGCGCGCCCATCGCCTCGTAGAAGTCGATCGACGGCTTGTTCCAGTTGAGGACCGCCCACTCCAGCCGCTCGTAGCCCCGCTCCACGCAGATCCGCGCCAGTTCCCCGAGCAGCGCCTTCCCATGACCGCCGCCCCGGGCCTGGGGCCGTACGTACAGGTCCTCCAGGTAGATGCCGTGCACCCCGCGCCACGTGGAGAAGTTCAGGAACCACAGCGCGAACCCGACCGGCTCGCCCTCCGCGGACTCCGCGGACTCCGCGATGTGCGCGAAGGCGGCCGGCCGCTCCCCGAAGAGCGCCTCCCGCAACTGCTCCTCGGTGGCCCTGGCCTCGTCCACCACCTTCTCGTACTCGGCCAGTTCACGGATCATGGAGTGGATCACGGGCACATCAGCGGGCGTCGCCGTACGAATCATGCGGGCAGGCTACGACAGCCCGGGGCCGGGGCCGGAAGGGCTCAACGCCCCAGCAGCAGCCGGGCGAGGGCGACCTGCTCCTCGTCGAGCGCCTCGCCCTCCTCGACGTTCCACAGTGAGTTCTGCAGCACCCGCCCCAGCGTCCAGGCACGCGCCCGGTCCCGGTCCACGCCCAGCGTCTCCGTCATGAGGTCGAAGCGGCGCGTCAACCGGCCCTCGTCGAACCGGTTCCAGAGCGCGGGCAGCAGTTCGAAGCAGGGGTCCCCGGCGAGCGGCTTCGGGTCGATGACGAGCCAGGGCTCACGGTCGGCCGCGAGGACGTTCTCGAAGTGCAGGTCCCAGTGCAGCAGCCGGTCCCCGGGCTCGTCCGCGACCTCGCGCACGGCCGCCGCGCAGTCCGCCAGCAGCCGCCGGTCGCCCTCCGCCGCAAGGGAGTTCAGCACCGGCGGCAACCGCTCGAACATGCCCGCCACGACACCGTCGAGCCGTCGCAGGCCCGCGGGCGCCGGTACGGCCGAGATCCGCGCCAGCAGTTCCGCGAGAACCGCGGTCGCCTCCATCACGTCCGGCACGGACGCCAACGGCCGGTCCTCGTCGAGCCGTTCCAGCAACAGCGTGCCGGTCTCCGCGTCCTCGTCCAGCAGCCGTACGGCTCCGTCACCGCTCCAGGTCCGCAGCGCGAGCCCTTCACCGGCTGTCTCCTCGTCGACGTCCTGCAGCTTCAGCGCGGCCGGCGTCCCGTCGCCGCACACCACGGGCAGCACGACCGAGACCCGCCCGCTCATGGGCGCCCCCTGCTGCCGCAGCCCCCACCGCTCCAGAAACAGCCCGCCCCGCTCCAGCAGTCGCCCGTACCCGGCCATCGACTCCACCCTCACGCCCACCTTCACGAGAACCACGAAATCCGAAGGAGACACCCGCCACCCCGAGAAGCTAACGTCCCGCGCATGAGCAGCACGGAGAACGCGGAGCACGCGGACAGCGCGGACAACGCGGAGCACGCGGCCGGCACGGACCACCAGACACCCCACGTGCCCCGCACGCCCCGCACCGTAGTCAACGGCGGCATCTCGTTCTGGTACGCGCAGGACGGCCTCCCCGCCCCCCGCGAGCCCCTCCCGGGTGACGCGAGCGCCGACGTCGTGATCGTCGGCGGCGGCTACACCGGCCTGTGGACGGCCTACTACCTGAAGAAGGCCGCCCCCTTCCTCCGCATCACCGTCCTGGAGCAGAAGTTCTGCGGCTACGGCGCCTCCGGGCGCAACGGCGGCTGGCTCTACAACGGCATCGCGGGCCGTGACAGCTACGCGCGCCTGCACGGCCACGAGGCCGCCGTACGCCTCCAGGAGGCCATGAACGCCACGGTCGACGAGGTGGTCAGGGTCGCCGGCGAGGAAGGTATCGACGCCGACATCCACCAGGGCGGCGTACTCGAAGTCGCGTACACCCCGGCGCAGCTCGCCCGCCTGAAGGCCTTCCACGAGACGGAACTCTCGTACGGCGAGAAGGACCGCGAGCTGTACGGCGCCCGCGAGACCGCCGACCGCATCCGGGTCGCGGACGCCGTCGGTTCGACCTGGACCCCGCACGGCGCCCGCCTGCACCCGGTCAAGCTCCTCAAGGGCCTCGCGGCGGCCGTCGAGGAACTCGGCGTCACGATCCACGAGTCGACCCCCGTCACCGAGATCAGACCCAAGCACGCCGTCACCCCGTACGGCACGGTCCGGGCCCCGTACGTCCTGCGCTGCACGGAGGGCTTCACGGCCTCCCTCAAGGGCCACAGGCGCACCTGGCTCCCCATGAACTCCTCGATGATCGCCACCGAGCCCCTGACCCCCGCCCAGTGGGAGTCCGTCGGCTGGGAGGGCCGCGAGACCCTCGGCGACATGGCGCACGCCTACATGTACGCCCAGCGCACCGCCGACGACCGCATCGCGCTCGGCGGCCGCGGAGTCCCGTACCGCTTCGGCTCCCGCACGGACAACGACGGCCGTACCCAGGCCGCGACGGTCGAGGCACTGCGCGAACTCCTCGTCCGCTTCTTCCCCCAGCTCACGGACGTCGCCGTGACCCACGCCTGGTCGGGCGTCCTCGGCGTGCCGCGCGACTGGTGCGCCACGGTCACCCTCGACCGCTCCACCGGCCTCGGCTGGGCAGGCGGCTACGTGGGCTCGGGCGTCGCGACGGCCAACCTCGCCGCCCGCACCCTGCGGGACCTGGTCCAGCGCGACTCCGGCCAGTCGGGCGCGACCGACCTCACCACCCTCCCCTGGGTCGAACACAAGGTCCGTAAGTGGGAACCCGAGCCTTTCCGCTGGCTCGGGGTACACGGCATGTACGCGACGTATCGAGCCGCCGACCGCCGCGAAGTCACCACCCGTGCCGCACAGTCGTCCCGGATCGCGCGTATCGCCGACCGGGTCGCGGGCCGCTGAGAGACAGGGGAACCCCATGAGCACCGCAGTCATGGACACCGTCCGCTACTCGTCCGACGGTCAGCTCCTCGACATCCACCGCGCCGCCGCCCCGGACGCCCCGACGGTCCTGCTCTGGCACGGCCGCGGCCCCGCCGAACGGGACGTCCTCGGCGCGCTGGCCGCGGAGGTCGCCCGCCTCGGCGCGACCGTCATAGTCCCCGACTGGCACCCGGACGCCGCCGACGGCGGCCGCCCCCAGCTCGCCGCGTCCCTCCGCTTCACCTGGGACTTCGTACGGGACCCGGCCGAGGTCGTCCTCGTCGGCTGGTCCCTGGGCGGCCGGGCCGCGATGGCCACGGCCCTGCGCCCCGACCCGCCGGAGGGCTGGCGCCCGGCCGCCGTGGTCGGCATCGCCGCCCGCTACAACCAGCCCGAACCGCTGCTCGGCCTGCCCTCCCCCATGGACGTCTGCGCCTCCGCCCCGCCGCTGCCCATCCACCTGGTGCACGGCTCGCAGGACACGGTGTGCGACTTCGCCAACGCGGGCGAGTTCCAGCGCGTCCTGGCCGAGTGCGGCCGCACGGCACCCCTCACGGAGCTCACCACGGACCACCCGGGCGCGGTGATGGCCGAGTACTCCCCCGAGTGGGGCCGCTGCCGCCCCGCCCACTCCGGATCGGCCCACCGCGAGGGCCTGCGCACGGCCCGGGTCATCGCCCAGGCAGCGGGCGTACCCACGCGAAAGGCCCAGACCACGAAGTGACCTGGGCCTTTCGGCACTGCATCCGGAGCCCCCTGTCGGATTCGAACCGACGACCTACGCATTACAAGTGCGTTGCTCTGGCCAGCTGAGCTAAGGAGGCCTGCACGCGGGCGTGCTCTGCGCGTACCCGCGGGCACGCCCGAGCAGTGTACCCACGTCACAGAGGGGCTCCGTCGAAAATTTCCTCGAACTTCATCGCTCTCGGAGTACTGACAGAACGTGTGAACGCGGGGTAGCGTCCTGACCCAGTTCGCTCATGTGGACTACACCACTACGGACCGTTCCGTAGCGGTCACACCACCTTTACAACGGATCGTCCGGCACGTTCCTGCCGGTGAAGGGGGCCCAGCACCGTGGCCACTGTCTCGTTCAACAAGGCGACCCGCATCTACCCGGGTGGCGACAAGCCCGCCGTCGACCAGCTCGAGCTCGACGTCGCGGACGGCGAGTTCCTCGTCCTCGTCGGTCCCTCCGGCTGTGGAAAGTCCACCTCCCTGCGCATGCTCGCGGGTCTCGAGGACGTCAACGCCGGTTCGATCCACATCGGCGACCGCGACGTCACGCACCTGCCGCCGAAGGACCGGGACATCGCCATGGTGTTCCAGAACTACGCGCTGTACCCGCACATGACCGTCGCGGACAACATGGGCTTCGCGCTCAAGATCGCCGGCATCAACAAGGCCGAGATCCGCCAGAAGGTCGAGGACGCGGCGAAGATCCTCGACCTCACCGACTACCTGGCCCGCAAGCCGAAGGCCCTCTCCGGCGGTCAGCGCCAGCGTGTCGCCATGGGTCGCGCCATCGTGCGTGAGCCCCAGGTGTTCCTCATGGACGAGCCGCTGTCGAACCTCGACGCCAAGCTCCGCGTCTCGACCCGTACGCAGATCGCGTCGCTGCAGCGCCGCCTCGGCATCACCACGGTGTACGTCACCCACGACCAGGTCGAGGCCATGACGATGGGCGACCGCGTCGCGGTCCTCAAGGACGGTCTGCTCCAGCAGGTCGACTCGCCGCGCAACATGTACGACCGCCCGGCGAACCTCTTCGTGGCCGGCTTCATCGGCTCCCCCGCGATGAACCTCGTCGAGGTCCCGATCACCGACGGCGGTGTGAAGTTCGGCAACAGCGTGGTGCCCGTCAACCGCGAGGCCCTCACGGCCGCCTCCGCCAAGGGTGACACCACGGTCACCGTCGGCGTCCGCCCGGAGCACTTCGACATCGTCGAGCACAACGGCGCCGCGGCCGCCTCCCTGTCGAAGGACACCGAGGACGCCCCGGCGGGCCTCGCCGTCACCGTGAACGTCGTCGAGGAGCTCGGCGCCGACGGTTACGTCTACGGCAGCGCCAAGGTCGACGGCGAACTCAAGGACCTGGTGGTGCGCGTCAGCGGCCGCGCGGTCCCGGACAAGGGCGCCACGCTGCACGTCGTGCCGCGTCCGGGCGAGACCCACGTGTTCTCGACGTCCACCGGTGAGCGCCTCACCGACTGACCCGACCGGCCGGGCGGATCCCGGAGAATTCACCCAGGTTGACGAAGAAGGCCCCGCAGACCACTGCGGGGCCTTCTTCGTTGTCGACAAATACCCCGGCAGACCGGTCATTTCGACACCTGTTCGTCAACATCAAACTCGAAAATGAGGATTCGCCCGTCCCCCGAACTGATTACTAAATGTCGCCAAATCATCACCCCGCGCTACCCTCACTCGCGTGAAGCACTCCACTAACCACTCGACGCGACACGGCCGCGGCTCCGCCGACCGACCGACACGGCACGGGCGCGGCCCGGCCCGCCGGATCGGCCGTACTCTCGCCCTCGTTCTGCCCGTCGTCCTGGTGCTCTCCGGGACGCTCGCGGTCACCCGAGTCAACTGGTCGGGGAACGACTCCTCCACGTCGGCGCTCGCGGCGTCCGCCGCGGACGTCTCCCGGCGCGCCCCGTCCCGCACTCCGCAGGACGTGCTGCGCGACCAGCTCCTGATCGAACTCCAGGAGAAGAACCCGGGCGTGGCCCTCACCCACCTCCAGGAGGCCGTGAACGACCGACCTTCCCTCGGCAAGCACTGCGCGTCCATCGCCCGTGCCCTGGGCCGCGCCGCGGTCCGCGCGTACGGTCCGACCCGCGCCCAGTCGTTCGCCCGCCCGGTCTGCGACACGTCCTTCGCCACGGGCGTGGCAGCCCAGCACACCTGAGGCGGACAGCGGCCCCGTCGGCGGGGGCTGTGCCCCGGCAGGGGTGCAGCCCCGAAGGGGCGCGGGTGTCTGCGCGCCCAGCCCCCACCGTCCCGCGGACGCCCGCCCGCGCGGCCCGCAGCTCCCCCTCCGCACATCCCGCGGGGCGCCACGTAAAGTTCGGGCATGACCGATCCGAACGCCGCGTCGCGCCCCGTTCAAGCCGTCGTCCTGGCCGGCGGCCAGGGCTCCCGGCTGCGTCCCTACACCGACGACCGTCCCAAGCCGATGGTCGAGATTCCCGGCACCGGGACCCCGATCATCGGCCACCAGCTGGCCTGGCTCGCCGAGGAGGGCGTCACCGACGTCGTCGTCTCGTGCGGTCACCTCGCCGAAGTGCTCCAGCAGTGGCTGGAGTCGGCGGACCTGCCCGTCTCCGTGACCACCGTGGTCGAGACGGAGCCCCTGGGCCGTGGTGGCGGCCTCAAGTTCGCCGCCAAGCACCTGCCCCACCCCGACCGCCCCTGGTACGCGACGAACGGTGACATCTGGACCCGTTTCTCGCTGCGGGAGATGGCGGACTTCCACACCGAGCGCGACGCGGTCGCCACCCTCGCGCTGGCCCGCCCCCGCATCCCGTGGGGCGCCGTCGAGACCGACGACTTCGGTCACATCACGGACTTCATCGAGTCCCCGCCGACCGCGTACGGCATCAACGCGGGCGTGTACGTCTTCTCCCCCGAGTTCGCCGACCTGCTTCCCGCCCTCGGTGACCACGAGCGTTCCACTTTCCCGCGCCTGGCGCGCGAGCGCCGCCTGGCCGGCTACCCGATCCCCCAGGGCGCCTACTGGCGCGCCATCGACACCGCCAAGGACCTCACGGAGGCGGCCAAGGAGCTGGCGGCACTGGGGCGCTGAGGTCACTGCCTCCGCCCGCGGACCTGTCCCACACGCCGATGGGGCCCCGCACCTGAGTGGTGCGGGGCCCCATCGACGTCGTACGGGTTCCTCAGCCGAGCAGACCGCCCACGAGCCCGGAGCCGCCGCCGGAGCCTCCGGAGCCCCCGCTGCCGCCCGAGCCGCCTCCGGAGCCGCTGCCGCCGCCCGAGCCGGTACCGCCCGTGGTGCCGCCCGAGGAGGACGGTCCCGCGCTGGTGCTGGGCGCCTGCGGCGGTGCCGACTGCTGCGGCGGGGCCTGGCCGGAGCCCTGCGTCTGGCTGGGCTGGCCCGCGCCGGCGCCGGCCGTCTCGCGGGCCGCGGCGCCTGGGGTGGTCGCGGCGGCACCCGAGGGGCTCGCCGACGTCGCGCCCCGGGTGGGCGAGTTGGACGCCGACGGGCTCTGCTTGTCGCGGCGCTGGCCGGGCTCCTCCGGGAGCGGGGAGCCGGGCAGTTCGTTGCGCGGAGCCTCACCCGGGCCGGGGACGACCACGCGGTCGGCGTCACGGACGGCGCCGCCGAGCAGCGAACCGATGAGCAGGGTGAGCCCGACGACGATCGCCGCGACGAGTGCGCCGCGCCGCAGTACGCGCCGGCGCAGCTCCCAGATCTCGGCGCGCGGCCCGAGCGTGCGCCAGGCCTCGCCCGCGAGACGGCCGTCGACGGAGTAGACGGGGGCGCCCGCGATGATCAGCGGCGACCAGGCCGCCAGGTAGATGATGTCGGGCGCGTCGTAGGCGGGGACGGACTTCCAGCTGACGGTGAGCAGCAGCGCCGCCGACAGCAGTGCGCCGACGACCGCCGCCACCCGCTGCCACAGGCCGAGGACGGTGAGGACGCCGACGATCACCTGGAAGAAGGCGATGAGGAGTCCGGCGCCGACGGGGTGCTGCAGTGCGAACTCGCGCAGGGGCTCGGCGAGTTCCCAGGGGTGCAGCGAGTTGAGCCACTTGACCATGGAGCCGCGCTTGCCGCCGTCGAAGTAGACGGGGTCGCAGAGCTTGCCCATGCCTGCGTAGATGGAGATGAAGCCGAGGAAGACGCGGAGCGGGAGCAGGACGACGCCGAGGTTCATCCGGCGACCGGGGTAGTACCCGTGCCGGACCGGAGCGGCGCCGTGCCGCTTGAGCTCCGAGCCGTCGTCGTCCCGGTACTCGTCGTCGTAGGAGTCGTCGCCGAACTCGCCCTGGGCGTACGGGGATTCGTCGAGCTCCTCGTACGCGCTCCCGGCGCTGCGCATCTGCTGCGGCAGGAGGCGGGTCTCGGGGCCGCGGACGGCGGGGGTCTCGACGGTGGCGTCGACGTCGAACCCGGCGGGACCGCCGCCGTCGACACGCGGGATGACCTGGGTCGAACCGCCTTCGCCCGCCGGTTCCTCGGCGCCGTGCCGCAGACTCGTACTCCGTACGGCCTGCAACAACCGGGTGGCGCCGGTGTCGTCGGGGGCGGACTTCCCGCTCCAGACGACGGGCGCGCGGCGGCGGGTGCCTGCGGCGGTTCCGACGGCGGGGATGCGCGCTGTGTCGTCGCCCTGGCTCAAGTGCCGCGCGGCACGCGGGGACTGGGCCCGCGGCGCGGTGTTGAGCTGCACGCGGAAGCTCGCATGATTGACGATGACCTGCGCCGGATCGCTCGGCACCTTCACCATGCTCAGCGCGGGAGCGTCGTCGAATCCCAACGAGCGGTCCCCCGTGGGTGTGCGGGGTGTTCTGGTGTCCACACTCATCTAACCGAGTGACGTGTGTTTAGGACACTGCTTTGACCGGGCCGATCTGTCCGGACCCCGTCAAGATCAACCAGCCCGCCCGAATCGCCCCGCGGGGACGGTGTTCGGCACCGCCCCCGGTCCGGCGAAACGCTGTCAGACCCGGCGCCGCGAGGCCTCGTACAGCACAACTCCCGCGGCCACACCGGCGTTCAGCGACTCGGTGCCGCCCGGCATCGGGATGCGCACCCGGAAGTCGCAGGTCTCGCCCACGAGTCGCGACAGGCCCTTGCCCTCGCTGCCGACGACGATGACGACGGGACCGCTGAGCGCCTCCAGGTCGCCGACCTCGGCCTCGCCGTCCGCGGCGAGACCGACCACGACGAGCCCGGCCTTCTTGTAGGACTCGAGGGCCCGGGTCAGGTTGGCGGCACGGGCCACGGGCGTACGGGCCGCCGCGCCGGCGGAGGTCTTCCAGGCACCGGCGGTCATGCCGGCCGCGCGGCGCTCGGGCACGACCACGCCGTGGCCGCCGAAGGCGGAGACGGACCGGACGACGGCTCCGAGGTTGCGCGGGTCCGTCACACCGTCGAGCGCGACGATCAGCGGGTCCCTGCCCTCGTCGTACGCGGCGGCGGCGAGGTCCTCGGGGTGCGCGTACTCGTACGGCGGGACCTGGAGGACGAGCCCCTGGTGGTTGAGCCCGTTGGTCATGCGGTCGAGCTCGGGGCGGGGGGCCTCCATGAGGTGGATGCCACCGCGGTCCGCGGCGAGCTGGAGCGCCTCGCGCACCCGCTCGTCGTTGTCGATGAACTGCTGGACGTACAGCATCGTCGCGGGCACGCCCTCGCGCAGCGCCTCGACGACGGAGTTGCGCCCGACGACCATCTCGGACGTGCCCTTGCCGCCCCGGCCGCCGCGCGGCGAGGGACGACGCACGGTCTGCTTCGCGTTGGTCCTGGCGTTGGCGTTGGCGATGCGGTTCTTCTTGTGTCCCTTGCGCGCCTCGGCGGGCGGGGTCGGGCCCTTGCCTTCCAGGCCCCGGCGTCGCTGGCCGCCACTGCCGACCTGCGCGCCCTTCTTGCCGGACATGCGGCGGTTGTTAGCGGCCATGACCTACCTGTCTGTGCGCGGACGTACGCGTGTACGCCTCTGGTGTACGTGTCTGTGAAATGCCGTGCGTCTACGAGTGTGCCGCCCGGAGACCCGGACGGCACAATCGATCAAGGAAACGCTCAGCGCGGGCCGAGGGTCCAGCGCGGGCCCTGGGGGCCGTCCTCGATGACGAGACCGGACTGGTTGAGCTGGTCGCGGATGGCGTCGGCGGTGGCCCAGTCCTTGCGGGTCCGGGCGGACTCGCGCTGCTGGAGCACCAGCCGTACGAGCGTGTCGACGACCCCGTGCAGGTCCTCGCCGCGGTCGCTCTCGCCCGCCCAGTGCGGGTCGAGCGGGTCGAGGCCGAGGACGGCGAGCATCGCCCTGACCTCGGCGAGCCGGGCGACGGCCGCTTCCTTGTCGTCGGCGGCCAGGGCGCTGTTGCCCTGGCGGACCGTGGTGTGGACGATCGCGAGCGCCTGCGGGACGCCCAGGTCGTCGTCCATCGCCTCGGCGAACGCCGGCGGCACCTCGGCCGCGGGCTCGACGGCGCCGGCCTTCTCCACCACGCGCTGCACGAAGCCCTCGATCCGCGCGAACGCCGACTCGGCCTCGCGCAGCGCCTCTTCGCTGTACTCGATGGTGGAGCGGTAGTGCGGGGTGCCGAGGTAGTAGCGCAGCACGATGGGGCGCCACGCCTTGACCATCTCGCTCACCAGCACGGAGTTGCCGAGCGACTTCGACATCTTCTCGCCGCTCATGGTGACCCACGAGTTGTGCACCCAGTAGTGCGCGAACTCGTCACCGAAGCCCTTGGCCTGGGCGATCTCGTTCTCGTGGTGCGGGAAGATCAGGTCGATGCCGCCGCCGTGGATGTCGAACGCGGCACCCAGGTACTTGTGCGCCATGGCGCTGCACTCCAGGTGCCAGCCGGGCCGGCCGCGCCCCCAGGGCGTCTCCCAGGAGGGCTCGCCGGGCTTGACCGTCTTCCACATGGCGAAGTCCCGCGGATCCCGCTTGCCGGTCTCGCCGTCCTCAGCGGGCTGGCGCAGCTCGTCCAGGTCCTGGTTGGAGAGGGAGAGGTAGCCGGGCAGGGACCGCACGTCGAAGTAGACGTTCCCGTCGGCCTCGTACGCGTGACCGCGCTCGATGAGCGTGCGCATCATCTCGACCATCTCGGTCACGTGACCGGTGGCCCGCGGCTCGTACGTCGGCGGCAGGCAGCCCAGTGCCGCGTAGCCGTCGTTGAACGCGCGCTCGTTCTCGTAGCCGATCGACCACCACGGCCTGTTCTGCTCCGCGGACTTCCTGATGATCTTGTCGTCGATGTCCGTCACGTTCCGGACGAACGTGACGTCGTAGCCGCGGTGCTCGAACCAGCGGCGCATGATGTCGAAGTTCAGCCCGGACCGGATGTGCCCGATGTGCGGGGCCGCCTGCACCGTGGCGCCACACAGGTAGATCGAGACACAACCCGGCGTGATCGGGGTGAAATCGCGAATCTGCCGGGCGCTGGTGTCGTACAGCCGAATAGTCACCCCACCAGGGTAGTGGGCAGTGGGCAGTGCCCCGCGACCCTTCCGGCACATGGGGCACGATTCGTGACATCTGCGTCCCGCGGTCGCCGCGCCCAGGGGATTCCGCCCCGGATTCCGGCCCCTTCGGCGTGCGAAAAACGGAGTCGCGGGGTGGAACCCCGAGCAGTACCCGAGCAGGGGGGTGAGGGACCCCGCTCAAGCCACCCGTGCCACCAGCGCCGTGGCGACCGCCATCAGCCCCTCGTCGCGTCCGGGGAACCCGAGGCCGTCGGTCGTGGCCCCGGACACCGACACCGGCGCCCCGACCGCCTCCGAGAGGACCTTCTGCGCCTCGTCCCGCCGCTTGCCGATCTTGGGCCGGGGGCCGACGACCTGCACGGCGACGTTGCCGATCGTGAACCCCGCCGCCCGGACGATGCGGGCCGCCTCCGTCAGGAGGGTCACCCCGGACGCCCCGGACCACTCGGCCCGTCCCGTACCGAAGTGCTGTCCCAGGTCGCCGAGCCCCGCCGCGGAGAACAGCGCGTTGCACGCGGCGTGCGCGACGACGTCCGCGTCTGAGTGGCCCGCGAGCCCGGGCCCCTCGCCCTCCCACTTCAGCCCGGCGCACCACAACTCCCTGCCCTCTTCGAAGGCGTGGATGTCGGTGCCGATGCCGACCTGCGGCAACAGGGGCGCCCCAGACCGGGATGCCTCGGACTGCGACGTCTCGGACTGAGGTGTCTCGGACTGAGGTGTCTCAGAAGCCATCGTTCATCCTCCGGCGGGCCAGAACCGCCTCCGCGAGCACCAGGTCCAGCGGACGCGTCACCTTGAACGCCTCCTCGTGGCCGGGCACGACCACGACCGGGAGCCCGAGCTGTTCGACCATGCTCGCGTCGTCGGTGACGTTGTCCGTGACCGTCTCGTGGGCCCGTACGAGGGTGTCGCGTTCGAAGCCCTGGGGGGTCTGGACGGCACGCAGCCGCGCCCGCTCCGGCGTGTCGACCACGGGCTCGGGCTCCCCGGGCGCCGCGGGGGGCCCGACCTGCTTGACGGTGTCCGCGAGCGGCAGCGCCGGGACGACGGCGGGAGCGCCGTCGCGGACCGCCTCGATGACGCCGTCGACCGTGTCGACGGGCACGAGCGGGCGCGCCGCGTCGTGCACGAGCACGATGTCGATGCCGGGCGGCAGCGCGTCGAGCCCGAGCCGCACGGACTCCTGCCGGCTCTCGCCGCCGGGCACGACGAGGAAGTCGGTCCGCTCGGGCAGCGCGTGCGCGTCGAGGAGTGTCTTGACCTCGGCGGCCCCGTCGGGCGGAGCCACGACGACGACGAGGGAGACGGCACGCGACGCGGCCATGGCCCGCACCGCGTGGATGAGCATGGGAGTGCCGTTCAGCGCGCGAAGCGCTTTGGGAGCGCCCGGGCCAAGGCGTACGCCCCGGCCGGCGGCCGGAATCACGGCCGCCGTACGGGCCCCCGAGGGCGAGGGGCGCGAATCGTCAGACATCGGTTCCTGTCAGGTTTGTGTGCTCGGCCGACATGGGTATGGCCTGGGCGTGCCCCCGGCTCGCAGAGTTCGGGGGTGTGCCGGGCGCGACGCCCCGACCGGACCCTTCCGTGACATCCGGTCGAGCAGGCTGCACGGGCCCGGCACACCTAGTATCGGATCCCTGAATTGTTCAGAGGTCCGAAGAGTGCGCGGCCCCCCGCGTCTCGGGTTTCCGGGAGTGCACGGTTTCCGGGTACGGACATGCCGCAGCGCCCGGCGACAATGGATACGTCATCGGGCACCGCGGCATTTCATTGCGCCGAACCGCTCGTTTCGCCTCAGGTCAGAAAGCGATCAGAGTGTGACGGGCGTCAGGACGCGAGGACCTCGTCGAGCAGGGCCTCGGCCTTGTCCTCGTTCGTGTTCTCCGCGAGGGCGAGCTCGCTCACCAGGATCTGGCGGGCCTTGGCGAGCATGCGCTTCTCGCCGGCGGAGAGTCCACGCTCGCGCTCACGACGCCACAGGTCACGGACTACTTCCGCCACCTTGATGACATCGCCGGAGGCGAGCTTCTCGAGATTTGCCTTGTAACGACGCGACCAGTTCGTGGGCTCTTCGGCGTACGGCGCGCGCAGTACCTCGAAGACCCGGTCCAGCCCATCCTGACCGACCACATCACGTACGCCGACGAACTCCGCATTGTCCGCTGGCACACGCACTGTCAGGTCACCCTGGGCGACCTTCAGCACCAAGTAGGTCTTGTCCACGCCTTTGATCTGGCGAGTTTCGATAGCCTCGATCAGCGCGGCCCCGTGATGGGGATAGACCACGGTGTCGCCAACCTTGAACGTCATGTGACAGGTACCCCTTCCGTGGCTATCCAGAGTAACACGGAAACTGCGGGTTCTGAATGGCGTTTTCGCAGGTCAGGGCACATCTCGGGGCTTGACAATCGCAACAGGAACGTGCTGCGGAGGGGGAGCGGAAGACGGTATTCGCAGGTCGGAGCGGCTCTCCGAGCGGGGCGAAACGCGCACGTTACAACATCCAGGAGGCCCGCTCACGTGCCTGAACGTCCGGATTTGTCGGGTTCAGGGAGCCGATCCTCCGCTACTCCGTTCGGTGCACGGAGTCACGTACGAGACGAATCCGGAATTGATCACGGGGACGGGAGATCGCCCGAAGATCAATTTCTCGGACCCGCCATGCATTCCTTACGGGAAATCCGCAAGTCCGCGCCGGAGGCTTACTGAGGGTTCTTATGTGAAAGACGGACGAGTGGGTGACCCATGAGGTCCATGGAGTGTGCATGTACAGCGTGTGACGTGAGTGACGGGCAGAGCGAGAACCGGCGTCCGACCGTGCCCGAGGAGCCGTAGAGGCGGGTCGGGTGCGGCGGCACGGGAACGGCTCGGTAACCTAAGGCCGCTGACAGACCCTTAGAGCGGCTTTACACAGGAGCCGCTCTGCTTCGCCCACGTTCTAGGAGTTGCCGCCGCCGTGAGCAGCAGCCTTCGACGCGGCGCCCTCGCCGCCGCCGCCATCGCGTTCTCGATCGCCTCGCTCGCCGCCTGCGGTGCCGGCAACAAGGCCCAGACCCTGGAGGTCAAGCCGGACAACGCCGCCGTCAGTGTCGGCGAGATCAAGATCCAGAACGCCGTGGTCATCACCCAGGCCGAACTGGAGTCGACGGGACCGGCCGTGGTCTCCGCGACCCTGTTCAACAGCGGGTCGACCGCCCAGACCCTGGAATCCGTCACGGTCGAGGGCATCGACCGGCCCGCGAAGCTCAAGCCCGCCAAGGGCTCGGGCAAGGTGACCGTCCCGGCCGGCGGTTCGCTGATCCTCGGTGGCAAGGACAACGCCTCCGCCGTGCTGGAGAGCAGCCGCGAGGCCTTCAAGGACGGCGACGCGCAGCCGGTCACCTTCACCTTCAGCAAGACGGGTGCCGTGAAGCTGGAGGCGTTCGTCGTGCCGGCCGAGGGTTACTACTCCGACTGGGGCCCGACCGAGGCCCCGGCGGCGCCCAGCACCGAGCCCTCGGCGTCCACGCCGGAGTCCGGCGCGGCGTCCGGGTCGCCCTCCGGGAGCGCCTCGGGCCAGGCCGAGGAGACGGGCGAGGCGGGCGCCAGGCCCACGGACGCGGCGTCGGCGAGCGCGTCGTCCTCGCAGCCGGCCGCGGGCCACTGAGCGGCCCACAGCCACCGTTCTCCCGTACGGGAGAGCCGCGTACGGGAGAACCGCGTACGAGCGCATGACGAAGGGCGGGACCCCGTTTCCGGGGTCCCGCCCTTCGTCATGACCGCTGTGAGCGGGAGAGGCGGCCGGTTTACGGCTCGAACTTGTATCCGAGGCCGCGGACCGTCACCAGGTAGCGGGGCGCACCGGGGTCCGGCTCGATCTTCGCCCGCAGGCGCTTCACGTGGACGTCCAGCGTCTTGGTGTCACCGACGTAGTCGGCACCCCACACCCGGTCGATGAGCTGCATACGGGTCAGGACGCGGCCCGCGTTGCGCAGCAGCATCTCCAGGAGGTCGAACTCCTTGAGCGGGAGGTCGACCTTGGAGCCGGAGACGGTGACCACGTGGCGGTCGACGTCCATACGGACCGGACCGGCCTCCAGCGCGGCCGGGCTGACCTCCTCCGGCTCGCCGCGGCGGCGCAGGACGGCCCGGATACGGGCGACCAGCTCACGCGACGAGAAGGGCTTGGTCACGTAGTCGTCGGCTCCTATCTCCAGCCCCACGACCTTGTCGATCTCGCTGTCCTTGGCGGTGACCATGATCACCGGGACGTTCGAACGGCTGCGCAGCTGGCGGCACACCTCGGTGCCGGGCAGCCCGGGCAGCATCAGGTCGAGGAGGACGAGATCGGCGCCGTTGCGCTCGAACTCGTCGAGACCGTCGGGCCCGGTGGTCGCGATGGCGACCTCGAAGCCCTCTTTGCGGAGCATGTAGGACAGGGCGTCGGAGAAGGACTCCTCGTCCTCGACGACGAGCACTCGGGTCACGGATGGACCTCCGGGGCAGAAAAGGGTTCGTACGGGGATGAGACGGTGGTCGTCCCGTCGGTCTGACCGGTCTCGTCGTCTTCGTCGAGGCCGGGTGTCCGGTCGTCGGTCTGCCGGTCGCGGGCCGGGCCCGCCTCCGGCAGCCGCAGGGTGAAGGTGGAGCCCTGACCCTCGGAGCTCCACACCGTGACCTCCCCGGCGTGCGAGGCGGCCACGTGCTTGACGATCGCGAGCCCCAGCCCCGTACCGCCTGTGGCGCGGGAACGGGCCGGGTCGACGCGGTAGAAGCGCTCGAAGACACGCTCCTTGTCCTTGTCGGAGATGCCGATGCCCTGGTCGGTCACGGCGATCTCGATGAGGTCTCCGCCGGGTGTGGTCACCCGGCGCGCGGCTATGCCGACCCGGGTGCGGGCGGGCGAGTAGTTGACGGCGTTCTCCACCAGGTTGCCCAGTGCGGCGGCCAGCTGACCCCGGTTGCCCCAGATGCTCAGATCGGCGGTGCCGCCCGCCCGCCGTCCGCCGCCGTCCGGCTGCAGCCCTTCGGGCGGCCTCATGTTCGAAGCCATGGTGATCTGCTTGGCCCCGGCCTGGTGGCGGCAGCGGTCGATCGCCTCGGCGACCAGTTCGTCGACGCGTACGGGCTCGGCGTCCTCCAGCGGATCGTCGTTCTGGACCCTGGAGAGGTCGATGAGCTCCTGTACGAGGTTGGTGAGGCGGGTGGCCTCGATCTGCATCCGCCCGGCGAAGCGCTCCACGGCCTCCGGGTCGTCCGAGGCGCCCATGACGGCCTCGGAGAGCAGGGAGAGCGCGCCGACCGGGGTCTTGAGCTCGTGGCTGACGTTGGCGACGAAGTCACGTCGAACCGCCTCGATCCGGCGGGCCTCGGTGAGGTCCTCGACCAGGAGCAGTACGAGCCTGGAGCCGAGCGGCGCCACCCGGGCGGACACGGCGAGGGCGTCGCCCCGGCCGGTGCCCCGCCGGGGCAGATCCAGCTCGACCTGGCGTATCTCACCGTCCCTGCGGGTGTCACGGGCCATCTGGATCATCGGCTCGACGGCCAGTTTCCCGCCGCGCACCAGGCCGAGGGCGTACGCGGCCGAGCTGGCCTTGACCACGGCGTCGGCCTCGTCGAGCACCACGGCGGAGGAGCGGAGCACGGACAGGACCGTGTCCACTCCCGGCGGAAGGACCGGGTCCGTGTGCAGGGAGGTGCGGGTGGGGCGTTTCTGTTCCCGCTCGCTCCAGCGGAACGCCAGCACGGCGATGACGCCGGTGAGCACACCGGCGATCGCTGCCGCTGCGGCGACCGCCGCGTTCACGTCCATGGCTCCAGGTTAGGCACGCCGTACGCCCCGGTCACAGCCGTACGAGGGTGGACTCGAACACTCGTCGCCCAGAGTTCACCCTGGGGACCGTGCTGGTTCACTTCGTACGAGCGGGCAGGGCGCCCTTTCCACCGGGTGGGGGAGGCGGCGTCGCCCAGAGTTCACCTGGGTGCCGGTGATGGTTCATTTGAGGGGGCGGAAACCGACGCGTTCAGGCCGGACCGTGGGAGCGTGGGGTTCACGAGCCCCTGTGAGCCCCCCGAAGCAGACGTAGGAAAGGGACATCCTGATGCGGGACGCGTACCACGAGGAACTTGACTCGATCGGCGAGGGCCTGGTCGAGATGGCCCGCCTCGTCGGGTCGGCGATCGGTCGCGCCACGACGGCGATCCTCGACTCCGACCTGAAGCTCGCGGAGAGCGTGATCGCGGCCGACCAGAAGGTCGACGATCTCCAGCACGACCTCGAGGCTCGGGCGATAGCCCTGCTGGCGCGGCAGCAGCCCGTCGCCACGGACCTGCGGATCGTCGTCACCTCGCTCCGTATGTCCGCCGACCTGGAGCGCTCCGGCGACCTCGCCCAGCACGTGGCGAAGCTGGCGCGGCTGCGGTTCCCGGAGCGTGCCATTCCGCATGACCTGCACGCCACGATCCTGGAGATGGGCCAGCTCGCGCAGCGGCTCATGGCCAAGGCGGCGGAGGTCATCGTCACCAAGGACGTCGACCTCGCCCTCCAGCTGGAGCAGGACGACGACGCGATGGACCTCCTCCACCGCACGCTCTTCCAGCACCTCCTGGACGACCGCTGGAAGCACGGCATCGAGACGGCGGTGGATGTGACGCTGCTGGGCCGCTACTACGAGCGGTTCGCGGACCACGCGGTGTCGGTGGCGAACCGGGTGGTGTTCCTGGTGACGGGCGAACACGCCGACGGTCTCCAGACCACACCGCAGGTCGAAGGGGCGTAGGCCCCTCCCGGGGAGGGCTGGCCGTGGGCCGGCCAGGCGGTCCGGTCGGCTGACTGACTGACTGAAGGTCGGGCGGGCTGGCGGTTGGGCGGGCTGGCGAGCGCCGCGTTCACGGCGTTCACCGCGTTTGCCGCGGCTCGTGCCGCCCGTATGGAGGGCGTTGGGGGGCGTGAGGCTTTCCCGCAGGGGCGTACGAGCCTCTGTGCGCCGTTGATGCGCCCGACCTGGTGGGCATGCAATGGGCGTAGGCACAAGCCTTCGAGGAGGGACCCATGGCTGATTCCCCCACCACGCCCGACCCGACCCAGGAGCGCGAGACGCAGCAGCCCGCCGAGATCAAGAGCCTGCCGCTCTTCGGCGCCTGCGGCTGCGGCTCGGGCTGCGGATGCGGGTGCCAGTCCGGCAACCCCTGCCAGTGCGGCTGACACGCCGCAGCAAGAAGTAACGCCGTACGACACCGGCGTGCCACCGCGGTAGCCACTGAGCTAGCCACCGAGACGTGGCGTACGAACGGCGGCATACGACCGCGAACGGGCCCCGCTTCAGGTGCGGGGCCCTTTCGCTTGTTGCTCCCTGCCCGGATGGCTGGAACCCCTGGGCTTCGGCCCGAGGAGCATGTCAAAGTGCTGCCGTGACCGGCTCCAGCTCCGTACGACGTCCACTGTTGTTCCTCGATGTCGACGGACCACTCATTCCCTTCGGGGCGGCGCCACAGCAGTACCGGACGTGTCCGACCGGTCCCGAACCGTGGGAGAGCGGCTCGAATCCGCTGCTGGCCAGGATCGATCCCGGGCTCGGGCCCCGGCTGGCAGCGCTGCCGTGCGAGCTGGTCTGGGCCACGACATGGATGGCCGACGCGAACGAGTGCGTCGCACCACGCCTGGGCCTGCCGCAGCTGCCCGTGGTGACCTGGCCGGAGCCTTCCGACGTGGACGAGCGGGACGAGCGGAACGGCTTGCACTGGAAGACCCGTGCCCTCGTCGACCTGGCAGCAGGCCGCTCGTTCGCCTGGATCGACGACGAGATCACCGAAACGGACCGGGCGTGGGTCTCCGCCCAGCACGAAGGACACGCGCTGCTCCACCGCGTCGATCCCCGCCAGGGTCTCGGCGATCCGGACTTCGTCACTCTCGACGCGTGGCTGCGGCGGGCGGCAGGCCTGATCGACCGGTGACGTGCGGTGTGGAACGTCGGCGGCCGGCCCAGAGGGGGAACCACCTTCGCCAGGTCCGCCGGGTACGCCGGGTGTCGAGAATGCGGTCGTGGATGTACGTGTGAGGCAGCGCGGCCGACCGATGCGCGAGTTCCTCGAACGCCGAGAGATAGGAACTGTCACTGCCTCGCAGCTCGCGCTCTCGTTCCACGTACGGCTGGGCGGCCGTCCAGACGTCACGGATCCGGTGACGCAGCAGCGGCAGGAACAGGTCCTCGTCCACGAGATGGAAGATGGTCAGGGTGGCGAAGGACTGGTAGTAGTACACGACGTTGCAGAAGGCCGCCTTCGCCTCACCGGGAAGCCCACGCACCCCCTCAGCGGGGTCGTGTTCCTGCCGAAGCTGGTTGCACACGTAGTCGTGCTGGTCGTGAAACGTGGCCGCCCGGAACTCGTCCAGCAGGTTGATCATCGCCTGGATGTTGTTCACGTGCCGGCTGATCCGCGTCTGCCGGACACTGATCCACGTGGGCACAGCGATGGCGACCACGGCGATGACGACCGGCAGCACGTTGATGAGGAACGCCTTGAGCATCCGCTCAAGCTAGGCAGGAGCCGCACCCGACAAGCCGGATGCGCACATCTGGCCGCTTCCTGCCCGCTTTTGCAGTGAGTACGTCGCTACTGAGCCGAAGCAGCAACAAGCCCTCTATCGGCGGAGAAGAAGGCCACTGCTGCTGACGGCTTCCACCGAACGTTCAAGAGTTCTGCCGCACCCGGTGATCGGTTTCCCAAGCGGGTGCTGTCGACCGAAGCCACGATGGGCCGGCGGCGAACTGCCCTGGTCGTGGGGTACGACGCTTCCACCAACTTTCCGAGCGTGGGGCAGCGAACACCTGATGACCAGTTCACAGTCGTGGCCGGCACTGAACATCAGATTGGGAAGCTGCGGTCGATTGCGGGCGGTTGAGGCATTGGCTGGGGCGAACCGCCTACCTGATACCCGATCGGTCGGGAACGACTTCACCGTGATTCCCCGCTGTTCCCCGCTCGACCTGGTGCGGCTGTGGTGCGGTGCTCAGACCACAGCGTCAGGTCGCCCGAAACGTCCCCTCTCCCAACGACCGGCGAAGATCGCTCTTTCGGCTATGGCTCTCCGCAAGTAGTCTCCATCCGGCGCCTATCCGATCGGCAGGGGGACATGTCAGGAGAGCTGTTCACTCTGATGGGTGTGCTCGTTGGCGCAGCCGCCTCCTACGTTGGCGGGGCGTTGATGGAGAGATCCCGCTGGCGGCGCCAACTCTCAACGAGATGGGACGAACGCCGTCTGGAGGCCTACCTCCGATACGCCGATGCCATCAAGAGGTTCACCTCGATGGCCGGCCGTCTGGCAGCGGGCAAGGGGCTCTTCGACCTTCCCCAACCACTGCCCCAGGACATCGGCCTTGAGCGCTTGGCTGACGCCGAACTGGAGCGTGGGTACGCGTTTGAGGCGGTGCTCCTGATGGGAGACGCGGACACCATCTCGGCAGCGAGAGCGCTGCAACGTCACGCCTGGGTACTGGAGCAGTTCGTTCGTGACATGCGCTCGGGTACGGCAGAAGACTGGGAGCGAGCGTTCAGACAGTTTCAGGAGAAGCGTGACGAGTTCTACGTCGCGGCGCGCAAAAGCCTGGGCGTCTATGCAGCGTTTCGACTACGAGCAGAAGATCCGGTCACCCTGGGACAGGACCCCAGGCAGCTGTAACACAACCGAGGGATACCGTGCCCTAAATCGACCGCGCGGGCGATCCCGCCGATGCTCCAACACGCTTTCCAGCTGGGGTGGTGGGGTGTTGGACTGCGGGCAGGGGTCTTCACCTGCGTTCACGGGCAGTCTGCTGTGGGAGCGGCCACCGTCTTCGGTCTTGTCTGAACCGCCGTGAACGGCGCTGAATGAGACGGAAACTGAGACGGTCTCGCATGCCACCAACCGCCCTACTCGGCGCGGCTCCTCTCTTCTGGTGCTTGCCAGGGACCGTCTAAGCAGCCCGGGACAGGTCACCTCCGGTGCCCTCTGCCGTTGTTGTACGACCTTGCATGGTGCAGAGGATCCGGCTGATGTTTCGTTTGCTCTGCAACAGTCGCAGCCAGGGCCGATCATGGCCACATGCCGGAAGCGATATGGATCAAGTTGATTGGCACGTTGCCCAGCCTCCTCTGGGTGACCTTCGCCGTCGTCGCCTTTCTGTCGTTGCGAGGGACGATCATTCATAGCTTGGTTCCCCGGGTTACAGCACTGCGGGCTCTCGGGGTTGAGGTCGAGATGGCTGGTCAACTGCTCGACCAGGTCGCCGAGCACAGCGACACCCCGGTGACGCCAAACATGAGGCGTGGAGTCCTGGGCAGACTTGAGCACGCAGCCGCCACACTGAGGGGCGGCAGGATCCTCTGGATCGACGATCATCCTGAGCACAACGGAGCCTTGATCAGCCTCTTCCGGTCTATGGAAATGGTCGTGGACACGGCTCGTTCAACCGACGAAGGATTGGTCGCGCTGCGGCATGGCTCGTACGACGTCATTCTGAGCGACATAGATCGTGATGGAGATCCTCGGGCGGGGATCAGCATGTTGCGTGAGTTAGAGGGCCGAAACGTCGATCGGCCCGTCGTGATGTACTCACAGAAATTCAATCCTGAGTTGGGTGTTGACCGCCGGATCTTCGCCGCAACGAACAACCCGGCGGAAATCGTGCACTACGTCATCGACCTGATGGAGCGAGTCAGGTTCGGGGCACCGGAGGTCTGAGGTCGGCGGAACGGCGTTGAGAGGGAACCTCGCTAAACGAGGAGGCATGGAAGCGGACGTTGGCCAGCGCCGGAGTGATCCCGGTGCCTGAGCGGGGCCGATCTGTACGTCGAGCGCGCGAGAACGGCATGCACGCGCTGCGCCACTTCTACGCCTCAGTTCTGCTGGACGCGGGAGAGAACATCAAAGCCCTCGCCGAGTACCTCGGCCACTCCGGACCCGGGCCCTGACGCTCCGCGTGTACGCACTCCTCATGCCGTCCAGTCAGGAACGCACCCGTAAAGCAGTCGCTGCCCTTTATGTGAACCCTGCCACCACGGACTCTTCTTGAGGACCTCCTACGCGGCTAGCCTCCTGACATGGGTCTGTCGCTCGCACTGAACTTAGGGGCTGTCCTGGTCGCAGTGATCGCTCTGGCTACTTCGGTGGCTGTTTCGCGGCGCCAACTACGACTGGCACAGAACTCCAACGTCCTGCCCATTGTCCTCCAGCTCTTCAAGGAAACGAGAGAACCCGAGTTCTCCCGAGCAATCGAGTACATATCCACACGCCTCGCCATTGAGCATGCACCTGATCAGGGGTACAGGAGCCTGCCGCCTGAGGTGAAGCGCGACATCCGCCGAGTCAGCCTCTTCTATGACGACGTGGGTAAGCTCGTCTCCTTTGGGGTGGTGGAGGAACGCCTGATCATTGGCTCCTACGGCTTGAACATCGTGAACATGTGGGACGCCTTGGCCCCGTACATCTACAAAGAGCGCATGCTCACGACCAGGGCAATGGTCTATTTCGAGGATCTTGCCGCACGAGCCAAAGCAAGGCCTATGGACTCGGTACACGCTCAGTTGCGGCTGGGACATTGCCCGCCATAGCACTCCGTCCGGCCTGTTCCACCTGCGCCGCCGCACCGCACCCTCCCACGACCCGGCCGCGGCCCCAGTACAGCAACAAGCCCCCTACCAACGGAGAACCCGCAGGTAGGGGGCTAGTTCGTGCCTGTCTACTTCTTCTTGCCCTGATTCTTGACGGCCTCGATCGCTGCCGCCGCCGCCGACGGGTCCAGGTACGTGCCGCCCGGCTTGAGGGGCTTGAACTCGGCGTCGAGTTCGTACGCGAGCGGGATGCCCGTCGGGATGTTCAGGCCAGCGATGTCCTCGTCCGAGACACCGTCGAGGTGCTTGACGAGGGCGCGCAGCGAGTTGCCGTGGGCGGCGACCAGGACCGTGCGGCCCGCGAGGAGGTCCGGGACGATGCCGTCGTACCAGTACGGGAGCATGCGGACGACGACGTCCTTCAGGCACTCCGTGCGGGGGCGGAGCTCCGGCGGGATCGTCGCGTAGCGCGGGTCGTCCGACTGGGAGAACTCCGTGCCGTCCTCGAGCGGGGGCGGCGGGGTGTCGTACGAGCGGCGCCACAGCATGAACTGTTCCTCGCCGAACTCCGCGAGGGTCTGCGCCTTGTCCTTGCCCTGGAGGGCGCCGTAGTGGCGCTCGTTCAGGCGCCACGAGCGGTGGACCGGGATCCAGTGGCGGTCCGCGGAGTCCAGCGCGAGCTGCGCCGTGCGGATGGCGCGCCTCTGGAGCGAGGTGTGCAGCACGTCGGGGAGCAGGCCGGCGTCCTTCAGCAGCTCACCGCCGCGGACTGCCTCCTTCTCGCCCTTCTCCGTGAGGTTGACGTCCACCCAGCCGGTGAACAGGTTCTTCGCGTTCCAGTCGCTCTCGCCGTGGCGGAGGAGGATCAGCTTGTACGGTGCGTCGGCCATGGCCCCGAGCGTAATCGAAGCCTCGGATCGCCCGCGCGCCTGCCCGGGAGTCGGACAGGCGACGGAAACCGACCGGCACCACTACCGGCACCACTACCGGCACGGCCGCCGGTATCTCCGCCCTCCGCCCACTCCCCACGCCCCACCGCCCACTCCCCGCCGCCCACCGTCAGTTGACAGGTTCTGTTAATTGAGTGGCCCCCGCCGAAGCCGTACTCGTAAGTTGTGCGCACCGCCCGAGCCACTTACACGGCCTGCGTCGCTCCGCTCACCTGTACCTGGGGGTCCCGATGTCACTCACGTCCTTGAGACGTGCCGCCCGTGAGACCGTCTCCGGGCTCCCCCGCGAGTTCTGGTGGCTGTGGACGAGCACCCTCGTGAACCGGCTCGGCGCGTTCGTCGCCACCTTCATGGCCCTCTATCTCACGCTGGAGCGCGGCTACTCCGCCTCGTACGCCGGACTCGTCGCCTCGCTGCACGGGCTCGGCGGAGTCGTCTCCTCACTCGGCGCGGGCGTGATGACGGACCGGCTCGGACGCCGGCCGACCCTGCTCATCGCCCAGTCCTCCACCGCGGTCTCCGTCGCGCTGCTCGGCTTCGTGCACCACCCGGTCGCCATCGCCGCCGTCGCCTTCCTGGTGGGTATGACGAGCAACGCCTCCCGGCCCGCCGTGCAGGCGATGATGGCCGACATCGTCCGGCCCGAGGACCGTGTCCGGGCCTTCTCCCTCAACTACTGGGCGATCAACCTGGGGTTCGCCGTCTCCTCCATGGCGGCCGGGTTCATCGCGCAGTCCAGTTACCTCGCCGGGTTCCTCATCGAGGCCGGGATGACGATGGCCTGCGCGATCGTCATCTTCGCGAAGCTGCCGGAGTCGCGGCCCGAGCGGGTTCCGAAGGCGGCCGGTGAACCCGAGGTCGGCCTCGGCACGGTCCTGCGTGACGGGCGTTTCATGGGTGTCGTCGGGCTGTCCTTCCTCGTCGCGCTGATCTTCCAGCAGGGGTTCGTGGGTCTGCCGGTGGCGATGGGCGAGGCCGGGTTCACGCCCGCCGACTACGGCATGGCGATCGCGGTCAACGGCGTCCTGATCGTCGTCCTGCAGATCCCGGTCACCCGCTTCATCGAGCACCGGGACCCACGGCGTCTCCTCGTCGTGTCGTCCCTCCTCGCCGGATACGGGTTCGGGCTCACCGCCTTCGCGGGCTCGGTCGGCGTCTTCGCGCTGACGATCTGCGTGTGGACCCTCGCCGAGATCGTCAACGCGCCCACCCAGACCGGCCTCGTCGTCCGGCTCTCCCCCACGCACGGCCGCGGCCGCTACCAGGGCATGTACACGATGTCGTGGTCCGTCGCCGCTCTCGTCGCGCCCGTGATGTCCGGTGTCATCATCGACCGGTACGGGGCGCAGTGGCTGTGGGGCTTGTGCGCGGTCGTCGGTACGGCGGCCGGTGTGGGGTACGGGATGCTGATGCGGCGGCTGCCGGACGAGGAGCCCGTCGTCAAGGAGACCGCCGTCAAGGAGACCTCCACCGAGGAGCCCGTCGCCGAGGTGCCCGTCGCCGAGGTGCCCCTGGCCGCGAAGCCCGAGGTCAGCCCCGCGTAGACCGGTCCGCGCCGCCCGTAGGTCTCGGCCCCGTATGTCCCGGCCCCGTAGGCCGTCCTCGTGTCTCAGTGGTGCATCCGTGCGCCCTTCACCACCTTGTCCACCGCGTTGCGGGGGCCGTACACGGCGAGGCCGACCAGGTCCAGGTCCGCGGTCGGTACGGCCCGTACCGCCGCGCGGTTGTCGCGGTCGTTGCCCGTGGCGAACAGGTCGGAGGTGAAGAGCGCCCTGGGGAGCGCCCGGGACAGCCCGCGCGCGTGGGCCGCCGTCAGCGTCTCCTTCGTGCCCTCGAAGACCAGGACCGGCTGGCGGAACATCGACAGGTAGCCGACACCGTCGGCGTCCTCGTACGGCTCTCCGACCACCTCGGGCACCGCCGTGCCGAGCCCGCTCACGAGGAACGCGGTCACGTTCAGCCGCTGCCACGGCTCCAGGTCCTCCCGCAGCAGGACGGCGATCTTGGTGTCGAAACGGACGGGTCCGGGAGCGGTGGTCCGGGAGCCGGCGGAGGCAGAGGCGGCGGAGGTGGAGGCAGAGGCTGCGGATGCGGTGGGCGCGGGGGCGGTGGGTTCGGTGCGTGAGGCGTCGGCGTTCATGCTTCGAGACTGCCGACCCCCGTGCGACCTCGTCTTGTACGTTCTTTGCATGGTGGCCCAGCGAGAAGTCTCCGCCTGGCGCCCGCGCGTGCCGGGTGTCGTGGAGGTCTTCCACGCCCACTTCACGGAGTACGCGTATCCGATGCACGTGCACGACGCGTGGACGCTGCTGATCGTCGACGCCGGGGCCGTGCGGTACGACCTCGACCGGCACGAGCACGGCACCCCGGACGGCACGGTCTCGCTGCTCCCGCCGCACGTCCCGCACAACGGCTCGCCGGTCACCCCGTACGGCTTCCGCAAACGCGTCCTGTACCTGGACCTCAGCAGGCTCGACGAGACGTACATCGGCGCGGCCGTGGACACGCCGGAGCTCCTCGATCCGGTGTTGCGCCGGCGCGTCGGGCAGCTGCACACCGCCCTCGCCCAGCCCGGTGACGAACTGGAGGCGGAGAGCAGGCTGACCCTGATCGGCGAGCGGCTGCGCGGCCATCTGAGGCCCGGGCCCGCCCCGGACACACTGGCGGCCGACCACCCGCTCGCCCACCGCCTGCGCGAGCTCCTCGACGAACGCCTCCTGCGGGGCGTGACCCTCCAGGAGGCCGCCGCTCTCGTGCACGCGCACCCCGCCCACCTGGTCAGGGCGTTCAGCGGCGCCTTCGGCATACCGCCGCACCAGTACCTGATGTCGCGCCGGGTGGAGCACGCCCGGCGGCTGCTGCTGGAGGGCCGCGCGCCGGGCGAGGTGGCGGCCGAGACCGGCTTCTACGACCAGTCGCACCTGACCCGGCACTTCAAGCGGCTGGTCGGGGTGGCTCCCGGGCGTTACCGCGTCAGTTCGCGCTGAGCGTCGTACAGGTTCCGGGGGCGTACCGCGTCCGTCGTCCCGTACAGCTCCAGGCGGGAGTTCAGCGGCCCGGCGAAGTCGGGCACGTCGATCTGGTCGAACTCCGTCACCTCGTTGATGCCGACCGTGGCGCTGTACGGGGCGAGGCCGTCGATCTTCATCAGGCCGGCGCGGGCGTTGGTGACGCGGATGTTCCAGTGGGTGAAGCGGCCGCCGAAGAGGGGCCCCGCGCTGGCGTCGCCGCCGTGGCGGCCGTTGTTGGTGACGGTGATGTCGGTGCGGACGTTCGCGAAGGGCATGCCGCGGTGGGAGTCGAAGGTGCCCATGCGCATGTCGCCCCGCGACCAGACGTTGTACGAGGACAGCCCCTCGACGTTGATGCCGTGGAGCTGGGTGCCCGCGGGGGCGGGTGTCGTGCGCTCCTCGATCGTGAAGCGGTCGACGAGGTTGTCGTGGGAACCCTCACGGCAGAAGTACGGGTGGTGGGAGCCGCGCCCCGCGACCCGGGTGTCGCGCAGGGTGCAGGCCGAGGCGGCCACCAGGCCGAAGCCGTTGTCCATGTGCCGCACGACGACGTCGTCGGCCCAGCAGTCGTACGCGCACTGGAAGGTGACGCCGTTGAAGCCGCGGTCCAGGAGGTGCGGCGACTGCGGCGTCTCGACGGCCTCGATCGTGAGGCCCTCCACGCCGGACCCCGTCAGGGCCCGTACGTGTGTGGTCAGGCGCGGGTCCCACTCCGGGCGTACGTCGAGCGGGAGCGGGCGCTCCAGGGTGACCTTCCTGCCCCGCACGCGCGCGATGCGCACGGGCCACTCGTACGGCACGTAACTGGTCAGCTTTGTCTTGTCGTCCCAGTGGTAGGCCTCCGGGCCCGGCCCGCCGCCCGCCATGTGCTCCAGGAGGGTGTGTGCGGAGTCGTCGGCGAGGCGCAGGAGGACGAGCCTGCCGGGCGTGAGTCCGGCCGGGTCCGCCACCGTCACCGACCAGGAGCCCCGGCGTGCGGGCTCGACCGTGGTCAGGGTCCGCCACTCGTCGCGCCGGTTGCCCGTCCAGCCCTCGAAGGGCCACTCCTTCGCCCTGATGGCGGCGGTCAGGCCGGTGAAGCGGTCGGTGGGGCAGAGCCAGACGAGGCCGCCCGCCCAGGACCAGGACGACTTGTCGCCGCCGTAGCGCGAGCCGTAGACGCCGATCAGTTCGGTGAGGCTCCTGGTGGCGCGCAGTGTCGTACGGGTGCTGCCGGCGCCGCGCAGGACGACGTCCGAGTGACCGATGTGGATCAGTCCGTCGAGGCGGTACGTGCCGGGCGGGATGAGTACCGTGCCACCGCCGGCCCTTCCGGCAGCGGCGATGGCACGGTTGATCGCGGGTGCGGAGTCGGCCGAGCCGTCCGCCCTGGCGCCGTACGCGCGGACGTCGGCCACGACGGGGCGGCGGGGGAAGTGCGCCGCCCCGGCGCGGTGGCCGGCTCTGCCGACGTACGGGATCTGCGGGTGGGTGAAGGGGGTGCGGGTGAACTCCCGCCAGAGGCCGGGCACTTGGCCCGACCCCGCGCCGGGGCCCGTACGCGCCCGGGGGCCGTTGTCCCACACCGTGGCCGTGTCCGGCCGGGAGGTGGCCGCCCTCGCGGGTGAGCCGGTAGCGGCGACCGCCGCCACGGCTGTCGCGCTGCCGAGCAGGGCCCGCCGGGTGATGCCCGCGCAACGGTCACTCATGTCCGAACCGCCTTCCAGGGAGGGGGACTTCCATGGATATGAACGAAGTTCAGATGTGCGTCGGCGGTGAGCATGGCACGGCACCCTTGCACCGGGAAAGGGTCGTGCAACGGTTAGTTAGTACGGACCACCGGATCAGTCGGTCGAACGCCGAGTCAGGTGACTGAACGCGTCCAGGTTGCGCGTGGACTCGCCGCGCGACACCCGCCAGGCGTACTCCTTGCGGATCGCGGAGGCGAATCCGAGCTCCAGGAGGGTGTTGAATCCGCCGTCGGCGGCCTCCAGGACCGAGCCGAGCAGCTGGTCGATCCCCTCGGCGGTGACGGCCGCCAGCGGCAGCCTGCCCGCCACGTAGATGTCGCCGAGCGGGTCCACGGCGTACCCCACGCCGTAGAGCTTGAGGTTGCGCTCCAGGAGCCAGCGGTGCACTCCGGCCTCGTTCTCGTCCGGGTGCCGGATCACGAAGGCGTTGAGCGACAGGGAGTGTCTGCCGACGATCAGCGAGACGGTCGTGGAGAGCTTCCGGGTGCCGGGGAGCTTCACCACGAAGTGGCCGGGCTCCGGGCTCTCCCACTCCAGTTCGGCGTCCTTGAGGACCTCTTCGACGGTCCCCGCCGCCCGCTCCACGTCCGCCGTCTCAGCCATGGTGGGAGCGTACGTGACGACGGTGCTCGTGCATCGCCGCCGTGTACACGTCGGCCGTGGCCGTGGCGGCCGTGTCCCAGCCGAAGGACTTGGCGTGCCAGGCGGCGGCCGCGCCCATCCGGTCCGGGAGGGCGCGGTTGTCGGCGAAGTCGCGCAGCACGCGCGCGTAGTCGACGGGATTGTGGCCGGGCACCAGGAAGCCCGTCTCCTTGTGGCGCACCGCGACCGGCAGGCCGCCCACCGCGGCGGCGAGCACCGGCGTACCGGCCGCCTGCGCCTCTATGGCGACGAGCCCGAAGGACTCGTTGTAGGACGGCATCACGAGGACGGACGCGGCCCGGAACCAGTCCGCGAGCTGATCCTGGTCGACCGGGGGCCGGAAACACACCACGTCGGCGATGCCCAGCCTCGCGGCGAGCTTCTGCAGACCCTCGGGCTTGGCGAGGCCGCTGCCGCTCGGGCCGCCCACCACGGGCACCACGATGTTCGAACGGAGCTCGGGGCGCTCCTCCAGGAGGACGGCGACCGCGCGCAGCAGCACGTCCGGGGCCTTCAGCGGCTGGATGCGGCCCGCGAAGAGCGGTATCAGGGCGTCCTGCGGGAGGCCGAGCCTGGCGCGGGCGGCGGCACGGCCGTCGGCGGGGCGGAAGCGGTCGAGGTTCACTCCCGGATGGACGACCGCGACCTTGTCCTGCTCGGCCTCGTAGTGCCGGACGAGCTCGTCGGCCTCCTCCGCGGTGTTGGCGATGAGGCGGTCGGCGGCGCGGACGATCTGGGTCTCGCCGATGACACGGGCGGCGGGTTCCGGGGTGTCGCCGGTGGCCAGAGCGGCGTTCTTGACCTTCGCCATGGTGTGCATCGCGTGGACGAGAGGGGCGCCCCAGCGTTCCGCGGCCAGCCAGCCCACATGGCCGGAGAGCCAGTAGTGCGAGTGCACCAGGTCGTAGTAGCCGGGACGGTGTCCGGCCCAGGCCTGCATCACGCCGTGCGTGAAGGCGCACAGCTGGGCGGGCAGGTCCTCCTTGGCGAGCCCTTCGTAGGGGCCCGCGTCCACGTGCCTGACCAGGACGCCGGGCGCGAGCTCCACCTTGGGCGGCAGGGCTCCGGTCGTCGCGCGCGTGAAGATCTCGACCTCGATGTTGATCGCGGCGAGGCGCTGGGCCAGCTCCACGATGTAGACGTTCATGCCGCCCGCGTCGCCCGTGCCCGGCTGGTGCAGCGGCGAGGTGTGGACGGAGAGCATCGCCACGCGGCGCGGCCTGCGGTGCAGCCGGAGCCTCGACGGGGCCGCCGGCGAGCGGCGCCCGAGCCTGCTCACGTACTGGCTCACGTGGCGTTCCTCCTTGCTGCGGACTTACTGCGGACTTAGCGGATTTGCCGCGCTTGCACGGACCGTGTCGCGGGCACGCCTGACGGAGGACGTGGGGCGCCCTCCAGCTCCTTGAACGCCGGCGCACTCTGCTCCATTTCCTCTTTGCCGAATCATTGCCGGAAGTCGCTCAACCGTTCGACCCTCGGCTGCGTGGGCCCGTAGCCCGGCAGGCCGTCCGGCTCAGGAGCACGGGGCCGTCCGGCTCAGGACATGGGACCGTCCGGCCGATGAGGGGGCCCGGGAGCCACCGGAAGCGGGCCCGACGGGCGGGCGGCTCCGCCGATGGGCACCGCCTACCCTGGTCCCCATGAGAGCCCGCGCAGCGACCCCGGTGGGGACGGTCACGCGCGGGACGACCAACCCGAACCGCCTGCGCCGCATGGACCGCTGGATCGCGGCCACCCACGGCGCCGAACTGCGCCGGTCCGGCGACCCCGTGGCGGTCGACCTCGGATACGGGGCGGCTCCCTGGACCGCGCTCGAACTGCTCCAGCGCCTGCGTACCGCCGCTCCACGCGCGCGCGTGGTGGGCGTCGAGATCGACCCGGCCCGGGTCGCGGCGGCGAAGCCGTACGAGCGGGAGGGCCTGGAGTTCCGGCACGGCGGCTTCGAGATCCCGCTGCCGGAGCGGCCGTCCCTGATCCGCGCGGCGAACGTCCTGCGCCAGTACGAGGAGGCCGAGGTCGCCGCGGTGTGGGCCCGGCTGTGCGCCCGCCTGGCACCGGCGGACGCCGTCTCGCGCGGCGGGCTCCTCATCGAGGGCACGTGCGACGAGATCGGCCGTCGGCACGTGTGGGTCGCCCTCGGCCCCGAAGGCCCGCGGACCGTCACGTTCGCCACCCGCCTCGGCTCCCTGGACCGCCCGTCCGACCTGGCCGAACGCCTCCCCAAGGCCCTCATCCACCGCAACGTCCCGGGCGAGCCGGTGCACGCCTTCCTGCGCGACTTCGACCGCGCGTGGGCGAGTGCCGCGCCGTACGCCTCCTACGGCGCCCGGCAGCGCTGGATCCGGTCGGTCCGCGACCTGGCGGCCGACTGGCCGGTCACGGACGGGGTCTCGCGCTGGCGGCAGGGCGAAGTGACCGTGCGGTGGGAGGCGTTGGCGCCGGCCGCGTAGACCCGCCCGCGCAGACCCGCCCGCATAGACCCGCCCGCGTGGCCAGGGGCGGGGCGGAACTCCGGCGCGGCAGAACCCGGTGGCTGGAGTGCGACGCGATGGGGCGCGACGGGATGAGCGGGAGGGGACGGGGCGGGACGGGGCGGGACGGGATGGGGACGGGATGGGGGCGGGATGGGGCGGGACGGGAACGATCTCGCTGAGTGGTTCGTCACATTGACGGGGAGCGCGAGGAAGATCACCGCCTAGTGGGCAGTGAGGGGGAGGGAACGGGCGGTACGGGGGAGGGAGTTCTTGCCCGCCTCTGTCGTAATGCGCGCCGACATGGCACGATCCCCGAGGCGTTCGTAAGTTACTGACGGTAAATCAGTTTGGGGGTCGGTCCATGGGATCCGGCGTGCGGAGCCTGACCACTACGGCCATGGCCCTGGCCTGCGCGGCGACCATCCTGGCCGCGCCAGGCGTGGCGTACGCGGCCCCGACACCCACGCCGACACCCACCCCGACCCCGGCTCCGGCCTCAACGCCCGCGAGCAACGCGGACCTTGAAGCGATCCGCAAGAAGCTGGAGACGCTCTACCACGACGCGGCGGTCGCCACGGACGCGTACAACCTCGCCGAGGAGCGCACCGAGGAGCAGTCCACACAGATCGTCGGCCTCGCCCGCGAGATCGTCGAGGGCAAGGCCCGGCTGGACGAGCTGAAGCACCGCGCGGGCGCCGCGGCCCGCGCCCAGTACCGCGGCGGCGGTCTGCCGGACGAGGCCAAGCTGGTGCTCAGCGACGACCCGCGGGAGTTCCTGGACGGTGCGGGCCGGGTCCGCCAGGGTCAGCAGGCGACCAAGGGCCTGCTCGCCGAAATGCGCCGCACCCAGGACGACTTGGAGCAGTACGCGCGCGACGCGGCGGCCCAGTGGAAGAAGCTGGAGGCCAACCGCGAGGCGAAGGCCAAGGCCAAGAAGAAGGTCAAGAAGCAGATCGCCGCCGCCGAGAAGGTCGAGTCGGCGCTGGAGAAGGAAGAGAAGCAGCGCCTGGCGAAGCTGGAGCAGCAGGCCGCGTACGAGGCGCAGACGAACTGGCTGAGCTCCGGCGTCCTGGATGACGTCAGCGGCAAGGCCACCACCCAGGGCAAGAAGGCCGTGGAGTACGCGACGGCACAGATCGGCAAGCCCTACCAGTGGGGCGCCGAGGGACCGAACACGTTCGACTGCTCAGGTCTCACCTCCCAGGCATGGGCGGCGGCCGGGCAGGGCATCCCCCGCACCTCGCAGGAGCAGTGGAAGCAGCTCGACCGCGTCTCCGTCGAGGCCATGCGCCCGGGCGACCTCATCATCTACAACTCCGACGCCAGCCACGTCGCGCTGTACATAGGCGACGGCGCGATGATCCACGCACCCCGGCCCGGCCGTACGGTGACGATCGCGGGAGCGGGCTCGATGCCGATACTCGGAGTGGTGCGCCCCGACTAGTGGGGCCCGCCCGCCCCGGCAGGAGCGCACCCGCGCCAGGCGCCCCGACAGGGTGAGGGGCATACGTCCCGTCGAGCGAGGCTTGTCGCATTGGTGCCGTACCGGGTCCGGCCGGGTGTCACGCTCGCGTGACCTGCCGCACGTGATGCGCGGCACGTTCCGGGCCACCGATCAACCACCGGGGCGTGATGTACGTCATCCCGTACAAGCGCACATCCTGCCCAATTGCGGTACAGGATGCGGCATATGACGGTGGCTGCATTCGACACGTGCATCCTTACGCCATTCCTATGGGGCGGCGCCTGACGCTATGGTCCCCGTCGGTGGGTCGAGGTCCCTCGGCCCGCCATGCCCTCGGGGGGAGGGAAGGAACCCAAGACGATGCCCGTACCCGTACCGCGGCAGAGAGCGATCCCCGCCGTGGAAGGTGGTCAGGCTCGCGCCGCGTCTTCTTCCGGCGGACCGGCGCAGGCCGCGCCCGCACCCGTACCCGCGCCCGGCGAGCCGTCCGGCCAGGCGCCGCCCTCGACGAGGCGCGGCACCGACACCGGCCACGGCGAGACCGGCCACGGCGGCGGTGCCGTCACCGGCACCGCCCCGCTGACGTTGCTCGTGATCGAGGACGACCCGGCCGGCGCGCTGACCGTGCCCGAGCTGCGGGACGCGGCCGGCAAGCAGATCCGCGTCCGTACCGCACGCAACCTCACCGAGGCCGAGCGGCTGCTCACCGACGACGTCCAGTGCATCCTGCTCGACCTCGCGCTGCGGACCCCCGGCCCGGCGGCCACAGCGGAGGAGGCGGACGACGAGCTGGCCACGCTCAAGCACGTGCTGCGGCTCGCGCCCCGGCACGCCGTCCTCGCGCTCACCGCGTCCGAGGACACCGAGCGCGGCGCCGAAGCCGTGCGCGTCGGCGCCCAGGACTATCTCTTCCGCGACGAGCTGGACGGCCGGCTGCTGAGCCGCGCGATCCGCTACGCGGTCGAACGCAAGCGTTCCGACCGGGCCGAGCGGCGGCTGACCGAGTCCAGGCTGCGCGCGCAGGAGAACGCGCGGCTGGAGCGCGGTCTGCTGCCCACCCCGCTCCTGGAGGGCTCCTCGCTGCGGTTCGCCGCGCGCTACCGGCCCGGCCGCTCACGCGCGCTGCTCGGCGGCGACTTCTACGACACCGTCCGCACTCCCGACGGCACCGTGCACGCCATGATCGGTGACGTCTGCGGGCACGGCCCCGACGAGGCCGCGCTCGGTGTGGAGCTGCGGATCGCGTGGCGCGCGCTGACGCTGGCGGGCCTGTGCGGCGACCGGCTGCTGTCGACGCTCCAGCAGGTTCTTGAGCACGAGCGCGACAGCGAGGAGATCTTCGCGACGCTCTGCACGGTGGACATCGCACCCGATGGCCGCCGCGCGGGTCTGTGCCTGGCGGGCCATCCCGCTCCGCTGATCTCGCGCCCGGCCCGCTCCCGGGCACTGGCGGGCGTCGACGGTACGGGCGTGATCGATGCACCCCCCGTCGCCGAGCTGCTGCCGTTCGAGAACGGCGGCCCGGCGCTCGGTCTCCTGCCGAACGCCCGGTGGCCGCGCCAGCAGGTGGAGCTGGGCGGCGAGTGGAGTCTGATGCTCTACACGGACGGCCTGATCGAGGGCCGGACCGGCGAGGGCAGGGAGCGGCTCGGCCAGGACGGGATGGTGGACATGGTCCGCCGCCAGCTGGCCCAGGGCCTGCGCGGCGAGGAACTGCTGCGCGCCGCCGTGAACGAGGTGCGCGACCTCAACGGCGGGGAGCTGACGGACGACGTGGCGGTACTGCTGCTGGACCGTATGGCGTAGGCGCAGGGCACGGCGTCCGGTACGTGCGTCGGGTACGTACGTACGTCCGGTCCGGGGCCGTCACTGCCCGGGCAAGGGAGACCTGGCGCGAGGGTTCTGTCGAGGTGCTCGGTGCCGGGCGTCGGGCGCCAAGAGCCTGCTGCCGGCCGGTCGGCCCCCGGGGCTTCCGAAACGCCCGGCCTCCGGCATTCGGCATTCGGCCTCCGGCTTTCGGCTTTCGGCTTTCGGCTTTCGAGACCGGGGCTCAGCGCCCGCCGTTGTAGGGACCGTACGGACCGTCGCTGCTGCTGCCGCCGCCGCGACGGCCGCCGCCACCCGAGACCTGCTTGAGGGCGGGCCGGACGTCGACGAAGAAGACGATCGTGGCGATGAGGCCGGCGATCTGCAGGAAGACCATCGGGACCAGCAGGTTCACGGCCACCGTGACACCGAGGATGACCAGCCAGAACATCTTGCTCTGCTTGTTCGCGGCACGGTAGGCGTCGTCGCGGGCCAGACCGGCCATGACCAGCGCCACCACCGCCAGCACCAGCATGGCGGTGAAGAGCAGCCACATGAGGCCGCCGAATGCCGTCAAGAGCATGTGCCCACCACCCGAGTCGAGTCGTCGTCCCTACGCGGTCACCGTACCCGCAGAACGGGCCGGGGACTCCGATAGTGCCCGGAGTCCCCGGCCCGTTCGCGTGACACGGGTCCGCTGTTACGGCTTGTATCCCCTGCCGCTCACTTGCCGCTCGCTTCAGCCCGAGCTCGCGCCTACTTCGCGGGCGGCGTCGTCTTCTTGGCCGTGGCGTTGGTGGCGGCGGTGGTCTTGCGGGCCGGGGCCTTCTTGGCCACGGGCTTGGCCACCGGCTTCTTGGCCGGGGCGGGCGTGGCCTTGACCTCGGTGGGCTTCTCGTCCTTGACCTCGACCGGCGCCGTGTTCGGCTCGACGGCGATGGCCAGCTCCTCGATCTCCTCGGCCGCCTCGCCGCGCCAGGTCTTCACGGTCTGCTCGCCGTGCTCGGCGACCTTCTCGTACGTCTCGCGCGCCTTCACGGCGTACTCGGCGGCGACGCCGACGCTGCGCAGGGCGAGGTCCTGAGCGGACTCACCGATCTTCTTCAGGTCGGTGTCCAGGTTGGTGATGAAGCCGCTCACCCGGGTCTGGATGGTCTCCTGCGCCTCCTTGGCACGGGCGGAGGCCTTCTCCTGGACGGCGTTCGGGTCGATGCCGCGAACGGCGTCGATACGGGCCGGCGCCTCGGCACGAAGCTGCTCGACGATGCCGGGCACCTTCTTGGCCTGCTGGATGGCCAGGTCGGCCGTGCCTGCGGCGAAGTAGAGCGGGGTCGGGTCGCTGAAGGTCTTGCGCAGGTCGTCGGTGATGGCCATGGTGGCGGTCCTCCCGGAATCGCTAAGGCGTGGAGCGTGAGGGTTTGTCTGTCGGTACTCCGCGGCCGACCGGGCAGATCGGGCCGGTCCGTACCGGACTCGGCCGTGCCGCGCCCGGTCGTGCCGGACTCGGTCAGCCGGCGGAGGAATGCTTGTCAAACGGGCTGTGCGGGTTGTGCGGGTCATGCGGATCGTTCTCTGCGGCATCGCTGCCGTCGGCCGTGCGGGCCCTGTCAACGACGGTGTCCCCACCATTCGTTACGGCTGTTGCGTCCGCTGCGCCTGTCGTGTCGGCGTCCGTGACGTCCAGAGCGTCCTCGACGGTCTTGATCTCGAACCCGTTCTCCTTGCGGAAGGACTCGTAGATCTGGAGCAGCACCTGCTTCTGCCGCTCGGTGAGCGTCGGGTCCGCGATGATGACCGCACGCGTCTCCACCTCGTCCCGGTCGCGCTCCGCGTCCAGGATCCCGGCACGGACGTACAGCGTCTCGGCGGAGATCCGCAGGGCCTTGGCGACCTGCTGCAACACCTCCGCGCTCGGCTTGCGCAGCCCGCGCTCGATCTGGCTCAGATACGGATTGGACACCCCGGCCGCCTCGGCGAGCTGCCGCAGGCTCAGCTGCGCGTTGCGCCGCTGGTCCCGCAGGTACTCACCAAGATTGCCGACGTTGAGCGATGCCATGCCCCCACCCTGCACCACCCTTGCTAACTATTGCAAGCACGTGCTTGCAAAAGTGCGCTACGCCACGTCCGGCGGGCGGTGTCCTGGAGCCGGTTGCCGTCCGCGCTCACCGGGCCGTCCGCGTGCCGGTGCCGTAGGTGTGCGGGTCGACGGGCTGCTCGGCCTTGGACAGAAGGGCGACGACGAGCCGGTAGGAGTCGGTGACGAGCTCCCTGACGAGCTCCTTGTCGATGCCTTCTCCGCTCTCCAGGGTGATCCAGTGCTTTTTGTTCATGTGGTAGCCGGGGGTGATGTGGCTGTACTGCTCCCGCAGGGCGTGGGCTTCGCCGGGGTCCGCCTTGAGGATCACGACGGGGCGTCCGGGGACGTCGGTCATCAGCATGAACACCTTGCCGCGCACCTTGAAGACCTCCCAGTCGGGGCCGAAGGGATGCTCCAGCTGGGCTCCGGGAAGTTCCTCGGCGCGGTCGGCGGCGGTCTTGTGCAGAGTCGATCCGTTCATGGGTGGTGAGCCTTCTCGGGTGGTGACGGGCTGCGGCATCGAAGGGGGCGCAGAGCGCGCCGCGCGGGCGCGGTGGCGCGTTCCATCCTTCCGTCGAAGCCGACGGGAAGGGCGGTAGGCTGCGGACACGTGATGGTCGACAAGCGACACTCGAGGCCGAGCGTGCAGGGCGGGCGGGGCGGACCAGTTGCGGTTCCGCTGTACGGTTTCCAGCCCCCGGTCGGTACTCCCTACGGCCTTGAAGTGAGTACCGTCGAGGACTTCTTCGCCCAGCACGACAGCTGGCCGTGGAACCCGCCCCGGCCGGGCCGTGCCACCTTCCACTACCTGATCCTGGTCACCGAGGGTGAGCTGCGGCACGACGTCGACCACGTCACGCGGACCGTCGCCGCCGGCCAGTGGCTGTGGGTGCGTCCCGGGCACGCGCAGTGCTGGCATCCGCCCGGCGCGGCGCGCGGCCCGTTCATCCTGTTCGAACCGGACGTGCTGCGGCCCGACATCGCCCGTCTGCTGGCCCCGCTCACCGCGCACGACGCCCCTGCCGTGCTGAGCCCGCAAGCCGACGACGCCGCCTGGCTCCAGCAGACGGCGCTCCAGCTCCTGGACGAACACCGCGCACTGGGACGCCGCCCTCTCGACATCCACCACGCCCTGCGGCGCAGCCTGCTCGAATCGCTGCTGCTGCGCCTGGCCAACTCCCCGGGCCTCGACCCCCTCGGTACGGCAACGGCCGCCGCCACGGCCCGCGCCGACCGCGGCCGTGCCGACAGGTACGGGCGCTTCCTGGACACCCTGGAGCTGCACTTTCGCGAGTTGCATCACGCCGCGGACTACGCCGAGTTGCTCGGCTGTTCGGTCCGCACCCTCAGCCGTGCCGCCCGGGACGCCACGGGCAAGGGTGTACGTGAACTCATCGACGAGCGGCGCCTCCTGGAAGCCCGGCGCCTGCTGGGAGGTGCCCGGTGGGATGCCCGGACTGTGGCCGTCCACCTCGGCTTCACCGACCCCGCGAACTTCGGCCGCTTCTTCCGCGACCGCACCGGCCTCACCCCGGCCGCCTTCGCCGCCCGCGCAGCGAGGACCGACGTGTGACGGAAACCCGGCGTCAGCCGGCCGAGGAAACCCGTCCCGGCCGACACCTGAACGTTCCAGGCCACGGATGCCCGCCGGGCTTCGGCACGATGGTCACCAGGTGACAGTCAGCCGCTCCTCTTCCTCGTCGTTCCTCGCCGTTCCTCATCGTCCGCAGACCCTGCGGCCCCACGCCCCGGAGGCACTCCGCTGCCCCCTCCGCCGATGCGGCCCCTCCGGGTAGCCGGGCCACGCCTGTCCGCCCGTCGCGGCCCCGGCTACCAGATGATGACCCCGCCGCCGATGTCCAGCGCCCGCCGGGCCGCGTCCACGATGTTGTCCAGGCGGCGGCCCACGTCGTCGGCGTGCTCGGAGGGGGATCTCGGCGGGCCTGTTCCCGGGTCCGGGTCCAGGTGCTCGGCGATCCGCGTCAGGTGCGCGCGGACGAGGTCGCACTCGGCGAGGAACGCGGGCATCTCGTCCGGCGCCACGGTGAGGTCCTCGGTGGCCAGTCGCGGAAGGAACCGCGCGCCCAGCGAACGGACCGGCTCCGACCCCCACACCTCGGTGCGCCAGTGCTCCCCGCCCGCCGCGTCGGAGCATCCGGGCGGCACGTCCAGCACCTCGATGCCGCCCTCAGCACGGGGCACGTACACATCGACCGACAGACTCATGGCAGGGAGTCGACCACGGACAGGTGCCGGCGGTCCACCGTGCACCGGTCACAGCACGGGGTCCGGCCGTCCCACAGGCACCGGAGCAGGATTCGAACCTGCGTCCACCCGGTCCCGAGCCGGGCGCTCCACCGCAGAGCTTCCCGGTGCCCGTGGCACGAACGACGGGGGCAGGGCTCGAACCTGCGTCCAACCGGATTTCAGCCGGCCGCTCCACCACTGAGCTTCCCCGTCGCTGTCCCGATCCTCGCCACTGACTCCCTCACGGGTCAAAGGATTTCCGATGCGGCGGGACGCGGCTTCTTCCCGGAGAACGCGCCCGTGGAGCGGAGCAGCGTCGCCAGCATCGGGTCGGCGACCGTCACCCCGTGCACCAGCTCGGGCGTCGCCCGGAACGGCACGGCACTCACAGCCCGCCGGGCCCGGGTCCAGCCACCCCGCTCCGGATCCACGCCGTTGCGCCGGCACACCTGATCGACCAGCCACCGCGGGCACTGCGCCTCGCCCCGCAACACCTCCCAGGGCAACGGCAGTTCCGCCCACACGTCGGTGTCCGGGTGCAGCCCGCCGCCCGACCGGCGGTGCCACGCGGCGACATCCGCCGCGACGAGCAGCAGCACCTTGCCGGGGCAGATCCGATCGATGACGTCACCCGCCCCCATCGACTCCAGCAGCGCGAACCAGTTGGCCCGCGCCCTCGTCCACGCCCGGGCGGCCTGGTTCCAGGTCGTGGAGTCGTTCCCGCGCTGCACGATCATCGTCGTACGGTCCAGGGGCCCCCGCTCCCACACCGCCTCCAGTTGTTCGGCGACGTCGAGCAGGATCCGGTACCAGCGCCCGAGCAGCGTCCCCCGCTGCTCGTCTCCGACGTGCCGCAGCACGTCGGCCGTCGGATGCACGTGCGCGACGGCGAACCAGCCGGCCGTCCCGGGCTCCAGCCGCCGGTAGAGCGCCTCGGCCACCTCGTCGTACGCCTGTTGCTGCCCCTGGATCGTGAACTCGCCGCGCAGGTTGGCGCGGGCGGTGAGGTACGCGATGAAAGCCGCCGTGGCGTGATCGGCCGCGAACTCCTCGTACGACAGCCGGGACGCGAGGCCGCTCTTGCCGATCATCGTGATCTCGCGCTTGCGCTGTCCCGCGAGGATCGTGGCGAGCTTGGCCTCCATGCGCCGCAGCAGCCTGAAGCGCTTGTTGTACTGCCGCTTGGACACCTCGCCCAGTCCGGCCTCGGCGCGCTGAGTGCGGTTCAGCCGGTCGTCGAGGAAGTCGCTGCGGCCGAACTCCTTGCGGATCTCGGCACCCGCGGCCCTGATCGCCGCCTCCACCTGTGCGGGATCCTCACCGGCCTCGTCGGGCAGCACCTGCACGGACTCGAACAGGGCTGCCGCTCGGTCCAGTTGGCGCCCGGCACCGACCGGGCGGGCGAAGTCCTCCAGCATCGAGGTGTATCCGTGCCACAGGGTGCGCAGCGAGGTGCGGGTGGCCTTGTCGAGCGCCCTGCGGGTGGCCGGGTCGAGGCCGTCCGGCCCCGCGCCCGCTTCGAGGAGGTCGCGGACGAGCTGGGCCACGTCCTCGGGACGCTTGCGCAGACTGAGAGAGGCGTACAACTCCCGCAAGACCGCCTCGGTGTTCTCGGACATGCGCACCAGGCTGACATCCGGCGCCCGACGGTTCCACCGGATTGATTTCGCCGAGCGCGGCCGATATCAAGCACCGCGAAAACAAAGGCATTGCCTGTACGCGCCCATTCCCCTAATCTCTTCTCCGTGACTGCCGGGTCGGCCATGGGCCAAGAAACAGTAGGGTTCCCGGCCTCCGAGTGAGGCCCGGGCGGGCCAGAGGGCCGCCCTTTCTCCCGTGCGTACGCCGAGCGCTCGTAGCGGGCGCCGCACGGCGACACGCCAGGCGGGCCAAGCGTGCCGAGCGCGTCGCATCCGCGTACCCACGTGCCCCGTTGCCCCGTACGCGCATCCACGTATCCACGCATCCACGCGCCAGCCCAAGGGCACACCGACGCGACCACGCCTCCGTACAGCGTGCGTTCGCGCGTCTCGCCACCGTAAGCGTCCACGTCACCCCCCGCTCCAGCGCTGAAGTTTCCGGCGCTCACCGTTCCATCACCCCCGCACGGGCGGGACCGAATTCGCCGCGTGGCGATTCCCCATGCCCTGATCCGGAATCCACCGAGAAGAAAGAAGAGAATGCCCAACGACTTCAACCAGCAGGTCATCGAGGAATTCCGCGCCAACGCCGGGGAGGTCGGCGGCTATTTCGAGGGCGCCCGGCTGATCCTGCTCACCACCACTGGGGCCCGTTCCGGCGAGCGCCGCACCACCCCCCTCGGCTACTACCCCGACGGCGGCGGCAGCGTGCTGGTCATCGCCTCGGCAGGCGGCAGCCCGAAGCACCCGGACTGGTACCACAATCTCGTCGCACAACCCCAAGTCACGGTGGAGACAGGGGTGTTCACGTACGAGGCCAAGGCCGAGGTGCTGACGGGCGCCGCACGCGACGAGGCCTTCGCCCGCGCGGTCGAGGCCGACTTGGGCTGGGCGGAATACCAGGCCGGTACACGTCGCGTGATTCCGGTCGTCGCCCTCCACGAGATCGCCGGCGACGGCCCGCCGAACGTGAACGCCTCCTCGATGGGGCAGGCGGTCAAGGCGATCCATGACGCGTTCCGCCGCGAACTCGCCCTGATCCGCAAGGAGATCGGCGAGGCGGGCGCCACGCTCGGCGCCCAGCTCCGTATCAACTGTCTGACCTTCTGCCAGGGCCTGCACAACCACCACACCGGCGAGGACCTCGGCATGTTCCCCTTCCTGGCCGACCAGCGCCCGGAGCTCTCCCCCGCCCTGGACCGCCTGCGCGAGGAACACGTGCAGATCGCCGCTCTGACCGCGGAGTTGAAGCAGGTCATCGGTACGGCTCAGGCGGACCCCGCGCACGTACGCGAGGAGGTCGAGCGCCTCACCGCCGCGCTGGAGGCGCATCTGACCTACGAGGAGGAGCAGTTGATCCCCGTGCTCGACGCTCCGGCAGGGCCCGGCGACACCCCGTAGACCGGTCGGCCGGGGATGCCGTTCACCGCCGGCGAGCCACGCGCGGCCGCAGCCCTCACTCGAACGGCAACGGCCGCGCGTGTACGACGTCCAGCCTGGACACGGCCCGCGTCAGGACGACGTACAGCTGGTTCAGCCCCCGCCCCCGCCCCGACCCCCGGCCCCGTTCACCTACCGGCCCGTCCGCGATCGTCGCCGGCTCCACGGCGACGACGTGGTCGTACTCGAGTCCCTTCGCGGCTCCGGCCGCCAACACGGTCGTACGAGCCCTGAGTTGGTCCACATCGGCCACTTCGATCCCGGCGGCGTCGAGCGCCTCCCGCACCCGCTCGACGTCCGGGTCGGCCGCGATGACCCCCACGGACCCTTCGTGGGTGAGCGCCCGGCGGACGGCGTCGACCGTCTCGCGCAGCACGTCGTCCGTGGGGAGGATCCTCAACTCGCCGTCCCTGCGCAGGGACCGCCCCGGAGGCACCCCCACGTCCAGCAGGGCCAGTACCCGGTTGGCCAGTCCGACCACCGCCTCGGGCACCCGGAACCCGATGGTCAACGGCACGACCGCCGCCTCGGGCTTCCCCAGGTGCGCAAGCAGCTCGCCCCACTCCCGCGCGGCCCACGGCGTGGTCCCCTGGGCGAGGTCGCCGAGGACCGTGACCGATCCGAAGGTGGCGCGGCGGCCGATCGCACGGCATTCCATCGGCGACAGGTCCTGCGCCTCGTCGATGACCAAGTGGCCGTATCCGACGGGGTGTTCGGCCAGTCCGGCCACTTCGTCGAGCAGCACCAGATCGGCGGTGGACCAGCGGGCCGACTTCCACGACCTGGGCGGCCGCGCCCACAGGACCGCCTTCTGCTCGTCCGCGTCCAGGACACCGTCCGCCGCCGCGGCCAGTGCGTCCGGGTCGGTGAGCAGCTCCGCGACGACCTCCTCCGGCCGCACCCTGGGCCACACCGCGTCGACGTACGCGCTCACGGGCCGTGCCCGCGAGACCTTCTGCAGCCAGGCGTTCGCCGGGGGCCCGGACCGCAGTTCCGCCTGGGCCTGCAGATGCCGCACGACCCGGGTCCGTACGCGCTCCCGTCCGACGGCGTACGGCGGCTCCTCCGCCCGTACGTCCGCCACGATCCGCGCGAGCGCCCGGGCGGGCACCCGCCAGCGGTACGAACCGTCGGGCACGGCCAGGTCGTCGGCGACGGCCGGGTTCACCCTGGCGTACAGGGCGCGCCGCAGCACCTCCGCCATGCGCGCGTCGTGCTTGACGACGGCGGCCGTCTCGTCGTCCTCGCCCCTGATCGGGTGCCGGCCGATCTCGTCGGCGATCGTGGACTGCCGCACGCCGGTCTCGCCGAGCGCGGGCAGCACCTCCGAGATGTAGGAGAGGAAGGTGGGGTTCGGCCCGAGGATCAGCAGTCCCCCGCGCCGGATGCGCTGCGGATACGTGTAGAGCAGGTACGCGGCCCGGTGCAGCCCGACGGCCGTCTTGCCCGTGCCGGGCGCGCCCTGGACGCACACGGACACGGCGAGGTCCGCCCGTACGAGGTCGTCCTGGTCCGGCTGGATGGTCGCGGCGATGTCGCGCATCGGGCCGACGCGGGGGCGCTCGATCTCGCTCGCGAGAATGCGGCTCCCCTTCTGAGGGCTCGTAGGGCGCTCGTTCCCGCCGAGGTGCTCGTCCTCCAGCCCGGTGAGGTCGGCGGAGTCCCCCCGGCTGCCCGGCGCCCAGCCGAACCGCCGCCGCACGTCCACACCCTGTGGATCGCGGGAGCTCGCCTGGTAGAAGGCGCGGGAGACGGGCGCACGCCAGTCGACGACGAGGGGCGGGGCCGCGGGGTGCTCGCTGATCCTCCGCCGTCCGATGTGATAGCTCTGCCCGGCATGGTCACCGGCGGCCGGGCGGTCCCTGCCGTGGTCCAGCCGCCCGAAGAACAGCGGGCCTTCGGGCAGCTCGCGCATCTCCTTCGCCCGGCTGCGGAGCCGGTACCCGAGTACTTCGGCGTCGGCACCGGACGCCGACACGTCCTCTCCCGAGACGACGTGCTCCTGTGCCCCTTCGACCATCGCGGCGAGGGCGGCACGGCAGACGTCGTGGTAGTCGCGTTCGCGTCGGAGGACCGCGTCGAGTGAGCGGTCGGGGAAACGGTCGGGCGAGCTGCCCTGGGAGGCCGTGGCGGAAGGGTCCTGGGGCCGGGAGGAGCCGCGGGCGGGGTCGGCTGACGTCATTCGGCTGAGAATACCCGAAAATGCAACTGAGTTAGATTTCTTACTCTGTCGCGTACTCCGGGAGTCCTTCCCTCAGCCTCGCGAACGCGCCCTCCGCCGCCTCGACGGCATCCCCCCGCACCGTGGCGACGTCCTCGCCCCGGGCGATCCGCCGCCAGTTCTCCATCGCGAGGATCCGCTGCACCGCGACGACCTGCCCGGCGGCGAGCCGCGCTCCGAGACTGCCGCCGAGCGCCGCGGCGAGGGCGGCCTCGGACCGCTCCAGGTACTCGTACAGCCGCGCCACCAGGGACGGAGTCCCGTACAGCAGCTCGTGGAAGGCAAGGATGTGGGGATCGCCGTTGACGCCGGTCACGGGGTCGCTCCGCTCGATCCCGGCGAGGAAGTGGAGCCGCAGCGCGTCGATCGCGGACTGCCCGGGCGCCCGCCCCCCGACCACCCGCGCGGCCTCGGTCTCGTGATCGGCGAACCGGTGCAGGACGAGGTCCTCCTTCGCGGGGAAGTACCGGAAGAGGGTCGGCTTGGAGATCTCGGCCGCGGCGGCGACCTCCGCCACGGAGACCCTCTCGAACCCCTTCGCGAGGAAGAGCTGGATGGCGACGTCGGAGACGTCCTGGTACATCCGCAGCTTCTTGCGCTCCCGCAGCCCCATGGCGTTCGCGGCGCCCATCACGGCTCTCTCCTCACCCGCGCGGCTCGCACCAGCCGCGTCCCTCGCACCCGTCTCGCCCATGCCCCGAGCCTACGCAGTTTCCGGACTCCCGCCCTCCCCTTGGACCCGACGAGGTTGGCGGCCGGGGACCGCGCTCCCGGGGCCCACGAAGGCACCGCGGCCACGGGCGGCGCGGAACTCACCGCGGTGACGGGGAACGGCCGGCCGACGGAAGGGCCGCCACCGAGGACGCGGGCACGGCCACGACCGGCCGCCCGCCCCCTGAGGCGGGACCGCGGTCCCGCCGCTCCGGGCCCGGGCCGCCCCCGGCCCTGGGCGACGGGCGCAGCGGAAGGCCGAGCGAGGCCGTGGCGGCTCTGAGAGTCATCGCGTACGAGTCCACCGCCCGGCGGACGTTGGGGGCGTCGAGGCCGGCCCCGGTGACCATGCGGTCGAGATCCACGTACGCGGAGCGGACCAGCTCGATCCAGCGGTAGACCCGCCAGTCCTTGCGCCAGTCGCGCGTGTGCGTGGCGGGCAGCAGCTTCTCCCACGCCCGGAAGAGGCGGTCCCGGATCTCCGGCCGCGTGGGGGTCAGATGCAGATGCCGGACCAGGTCGTACAGGGGGTCACCGATCATCGCCATCTCCCAGTCGATGATGGTGAGCGCGAAGCCGTCGTCCCGGCGCACGAGGTTCCATGGATTCAGGTCGCCGTGCAGCAGGGTCGGTTCCCGGAACGTCAGCTCGTGCCTGGCGAGGATCTCCTTCAGCCGGGCCGCGTCCGGCAGTCCCATCGCCCGGGCGAGTTGCTGCGACTCGCTCGGCAACTGCGCGACGAACAGGACCAGTTGGTCGCTTAGCCAGTGGTGGAAGTCCGCCTCGCGAGCCGTCGGATCCAGCTCGCTGAAATCGACGTCCGTCAGCGCGGCGAGCTGGCCCACGAGCCCGTCCGCCTCGTGCGGGAGGAGACCGAGGACCGGATGGTTGGGGGGCTGGTCGCTGTTCAGCGGCCCCACGTAGGTGTGGATGGCGAACAGGTCCTCGGGATGGCTCTCGCCCAGCGCGAGTACGCGCGGAGCCGTCACCGCCACCTTGGACCGCTCGATCGCCCGGAGCACCGCGTGCTCGCTGAGGAAGCGCGGCTCACGGCGCGCCGGGGACACGATCTTGCGGCGCACCACGACCGGGAAGTCGACGTCCGGGACCCGGACCACCGTGTTGAGGTGTGCCGTGCCCTTGAACACCCGGCCCGTGGGTGCGGCGCCCTCGGCGACCAGGGCGTCGTGCACCGCTGCCGGAGGGAACCCGGGGTGCCTCTCGACGCGCCTGTCCCGCTTCCAGCGGACGGCGGGCCGGCCCCCGCGCTGACGCCATGCCGTCTGCCACCGGTGGAGCACCCGCTCGACCTCGAGCCTCTCCGGCACGGCCGACAGCCCGAGCGGCTCCGCCGCGGACGCCAGCGCCTGACGCACGGTGGCCACCGCCTCGGTCAGCCGCCTGTCCTCGTGCCCGTCCTCATGCCCGTCCTCGTGCCTGTCCTCGTGCCCGTCCTCATGCGCGTCCTGCAGCGACCTCGCGGCCCGTATCACGTCCGGAAAGACCGACTGCGCGTGCTCGAAGGCGATGTAGTGACGCAGGTCCCTGGCGAGGCCGTTGGTCGCCGCAGGCTTGATCGTCTGCATGGCCTGCGCCCAGGCGCTGATCGCCTCGTCCCGCTCCCAGTCCGCGTACCGCATCCGCACCAGGTGCGTGGCGAGGTCGTGCAACGGGTCGCCGTAGGTGGCCTGTTCCCAGTCGACGCAGACCAGATGGGGGTCTCCGTGGGTCGTCACCACCACGTTGTCCCGGTGCAGGTCGGTGTGGAGCAGGCTGTACGGCCTGCGGGCCATGGCGGGAACCCGCGCGGCCAGCCTGGTCAGGGCGTCCTCCGGGACACCCAGGGCGGCGAAGAGCCCACCGTAAGCAGCCCAATTGGGCTGACGGATCTGCCGGTCGGCGAGCTGCGTCAGCATGCGCAGAAAGCCCTGACTGTCCTTGTCGTTGCGCGGCCAGTCGGCGGGCAGCGGCGGGAGCGCCTCCCTGCGCACCTGCGACATCCGCGCCAGGACCTCGGCCAGGGCGCCCATCGTGATGCCGTCGACCGGTTTGCCGCTGGGGCACAGCTGGGAGAGCGGGATGCCTTCCACATGGCTGTGGACGGCCGAGTCCCTCCGCGTGGCGAGACAGCGCGGCACCTGCGGCAGGATCCCGCGCGCGGCATCGAGGATCCGCGCCTCGTGCCGCCAGGTCCTGACCACGACCGGCAGGGCTTCGGGCCTGCGGATCCGTACGACGACCGGGGTGCCCGCCTCGGCGTCGACGTACCGTGCCATGGCCTCCGTCAGGGGCAGCACGTAATTGCGGTGGTGATGGCCGCGGCTCATCACTCCGAACTGTTTCGCCCGCCGTACGAACTCGTCGTAGGCGTCATCGGCGGCACGTCGCTCCCGTGAGGCTGGCCCGGAAGCAGGATGTGCGCCCACGGGCCACTCCTGGAGCTGGAAGGTGTGCACACCCTAGTGCGCGCACGAAGGCCTCACGACCGGAGTCGGAGGATCCGAGGTCTCAATGAGGTGTACGACACTGCGCGGGACGCGCGTGGCGTACGACGCCGGCCGGGGCGCCGGTCACTCGGAGAGGTGCGTCCAGACGGACTCGAACCACGCGTTCATGCCGGCCACGAAGACGGAGTCGTGGGAGCCCGGGTCGTCGTCCACGTCGAACCGCGACAGGGTGGCGCCGAGGCCGAGGACGTCGAGGGCGTCGATCCGCTCGCCGTCCTCGAACTCGATGGGCCGTTGCACCACCTGGTAGACGCCGTGCAGCGCCTGGACCCCGTTGAGCAGGTAGAGCTTGAACGCGGGCGCAAGGGGCGCGCGCCGTATCCGGATGTCGCAGGACGGGACGAGGCCGTCCACGCGCAGGTCGCGGAAGACGGCGTTCAGTGAGGCGGTCTGCCGGCCGGTGATCTCGCGAAGGCGTTTGCGCGGTCGTGGATCGCTCGGGTTTTCGGCGTTCCGCGGATACGGGAGGTCCACGCCGTCGGAGGGGAGCAGCAGGCGCAGGGTGATGCTCTGAGGGGTGATCGCCCCCCGCCTGATCCGCTCCTCCTGCAGCCTTATGTGGGCGTCCAGGGACTCCGAGGTCAGGGTGTAGACGTCCAGAGTGACGTGGGGCCGCTCGAAGGCCTCACTGATGAGGGGGCGCAGGATCACTTCCTCATGCGGCCGACTGCCGCGCTCCCCTGATGTCTGCGTCTCCGTCCCGGCCTGCGCCTGCGCGGGCAAAGACGTGGGCGCGGACACGGACGCCGCCGCGGACCCGGCCGGGACCTTGACCACCCGGGACCCGCTGCCCTGCCGCGAGGCGATCCACCCGTGGTTCCGCAGCTCCCTCAGCACGCGCTGCACGGTGTCACGGGACACGTCGAAGTCCTCGGCGAGCTGACGCTGGGGAGGCAGGAGGGACCCGAACGGATGGGTGCCGTCGGCGATGCGAGCCCGCAGCGCCTCCAGAACACGCTCGAACTCCCTGCCACCGCCGTCGACCGCCCGCCCTTCAGTCACACGGCGACCGTACCGCTTTCAGTCCACGAACAAACCCCTTCCGGTCAAGTGACCGGCCCAACTGGACTGCCAGTTAAGGGATCAGAGCGGGCGGGCATAACCAATATGAGTCAACCAGCCCAATTGGATGGCCAGTTGGCCGGTTGACCGGAAGCTGACAGGGGTGGGCGAATGGTTCTCTACGAACTGATCGGGATGGCGGTCCGTTTCGTCCTCACGGAGCTGGTGCGCCAGAGACTGGGCCTGCTGGGCCTGTTGCTCGTGGCGCTCGCCGTGGCGACCGTACGGGCGGGACAGCTGCGCCAGGCGTGGTGGCCAGCACTGTTCCTCTTCGTGATGCTGATGCTTCAAGGGTGCGCCCTGAGCAGGTGAAGCACCGGCTCCAGCGAGGTGACGATGTGGGCGGGCTCCACCTCGGCCTTCCGAAGTGCCTCGTACTTGCGCTCGTTACGCGCGTAGCCCAGGAAGTGGGTGCCCGCGGCCTGCGCGGCCACGTAGTCCGACGGGGCGTCGCCGATCATCAGCGAGGACGAAGGTGCGGCCCCCATGGCGCTCAGCGCCTGGTTGAGCCGGTACGGATCCGGCTTCATCAGGTGGAGTTCCTGCGTACGGCCGTAGACATGCGGGTCGAAGCACGAGGTGAGCCCTCGGTCGGCGAGATACGCGTACGCCGTCCGCGCGGAGTTGTTGGTGACGATGGCGAGCCGGGCTCCCACGGCGGTCCAGGTCCGTATCAGCGGATCGGCGAAGGCCGTGGGCATGGCTGAAGCCGCGGCCCTCAGCTCGTGCTGGGTGAGTCTCTCCTCCAGCTCGGCCGCCAGATCGCTGCCCGGGTGACGCTCGTTCACCGCGCGGAGAACGACGTGCGGATCGGGATGATCCCGCTCGGCCGGGGTGAGCAGGCCGTGCAGCCCCCGGTCCCCGAGCCACCGCACCTGCTCGTCGGCGATCAGCTCCGCCCGGTGCCCCGCGAACAGCCGACAGATCGGCCCGTCGAAGTCGAAGGCCACGTAACGAGCGAGCTTGATCAGTTCTCGTAGTTTCTCTGTCTCCGCTGTCACCTGTTCAGTCTGCGCCGTATCACTAGTCACTAGGAGAGTGTCAGGTCCGTCGTGATGGTTTCCCAGAGGGCGTCGAACCACTTCTGGGACTGCTCGACGAAGGCGGCGTCACGCTGGCCGGCCCGCTCCTCGAAGGAGAACAGGAGGGACTTGGAGCCGAGCGCGTCGTACATGTCGAGCATGCCGCTGTCTCCGGCCTCCTCCCGCCTGGCGATCATGTAGTACGCCATCAGCGCCTCGACGCCGTTGAGCAGGTACAGCTTCACCGGCGGGGTGAACGGAAGCGCCCGGAACGTCACCCGGACGTCGATGCCGTGGGAGGAGCGCAGGGACTTGAGGTTGTGGCGCAGGACGTGGCCCTGGGCGTTGCGCATCTCCAGCCACCGCTGGTGGACGGGGTCCTCGCCGCCCTCCTGCACCTCCACCGAGACCGGGAAGGCGAGGTTGATGTCCCGGGACGGGAGCAGGATGCGGACGTCGATCGACTCCGGACGGAGCTTGCCCTCGTGGATCAGCCGGACCGGTTCGCCGAGGGCCAGCATCAGGGTCTCGGCCGTGAGGCACGCGGCGTCCACCCGGACGTGCGGCGCGGCGAACGCCTCCACCAGTCGCGGCGCCAGCCCCACCATCGTCGGCTGGGGTTCGTCCCGGGTCGGGGTGACCTCCGCGATCCGGGGGGGGCTTCCCTTGCTGACGTTGCTGAGCAGTCCGTCGTCCTGAAGCGCGCGCAGGGCCTGGCGGACCGTGCCCCGCTCCACCCCGAACTCCTCGGCGAGCTCGGCCTGCGTGGGCAGGCGGTCGCCGGCGCGCAGGTCGCCCGCGCGGATGCGGTCCCGCAGGATGTCGGCGATCTCCTGCGGCGAGAGCCTTCTGCTGCCGTTCACTGCCACGTTCTCCTGGGTCACGACCAAACGCTACAACTTTGCCCCATCTAAGGGGAGTTGTTTGGAAGTTGTTTATAAGTAGGAACCAACTGGGGATAACTTAACCATAGTTGGTTGCCAACTTGGTGGAGATGGCGGAAGGTTTGCCTCCTCTCGCATGCACTTGGCAGCTGGGAAGGCTTCGCACCTCCCCGGCACCAGGACTTCACTGCCGCACCACGGCACCGCACCACGGCTCCGCACCGCACCACAGCACCATCGCACTCCTCCCGCCCGCCCCCGCAAGACCCGAAGGAGGATCCACCATGCCCGCCATAGCCCTTCTCTCCGCCCTCTTCGTCGTCGGTTTCGAGCAGTTCGTCGAGTGGCGGTACGGCCCGAGCGGCGTCGTCGGACTGCTGCTGCTCACCGTGGGTCTCAAGACGAAGAGCCCCACCTGCAGCTCGGTCGGAGCCGTCGTCCTCGCCCTGATGTTCGCGGGGCCGGCCCTGTGACCTGCGCGAACCGCCCGGTCCGCAGGGCCGGCACCATCCGCACGACCCGCACCGGCCGCTCGGACGGCACCGCCCGCACCAGCGGCACGATCCACGAGGACGATCCACCGGAGGATCCGGAGAAGCTCCGGACCGGACCTGTGGGAGACCTCAGCGCGTGAGCACCAGCTCCGAGCTGATGGTCTCCCACAGTGCGTTGAACCACAGATGCGACTGCTCCACGAACGTCATGGCCCGCAGGCCCTCACCCTGCTCGAAGGGGAACAGCATCGACTGCGTCCCCTCCGCGTCGTACATCTCCAGGTACTCGTGGTCGATCTCCTCGCCGCGCCGCGACAGCGTGTAGTAGGCGAAGAGCGCCTCCGCCCCGTTGAGCAGGTACAACTTCACCGGCGGCGTGAACGGCAGGGCCCGGAACGTGACGTGTACGTCGATGCCGTGCGTCGCCCGTAACGCCAGCAGGTTGTGCCTGAGGACCTGGCCCTGGGCGTTGCGCTGGGCCAGCCAGCGCCGCTGGATCCGGTCACCGTCCTCCGCCGCGTCCACCGCCGCCGGGAAGGCGAGGTCGATGTCGCGGGACGGCAGCAGCACCCGGACGTCGATCCTGGCTGGTTTTGTTCGCCCTTCGTGGATGAGACGCAACGGTTCGCCCATCGCGAGGGTGAGGGAGACCGCCGTCAGGCACAGCGCGTCGATCTCCACGTGAGGCGCGGAGAAGGCGTCCGTGATCCGTGCCGCCAGCGCCACCATGGTGGGCTGCGGCGGAGCCTCCGGGCCGGTCAGGGCCCTGTCCACGTCCTGCGCGACGGTCGCCGGGCTCCCCTTGGACACGTTGGACAGCAGGTGCTCCGTCTGCAGGATGCGCAGCGCCTGGCGGACGGTCCCGCGCTCGACACCGAACTCGTCGGCCAGCCTGGCCTGCGTGGGCATGCGCTCTCCAGCCCGCAGTTCACCGGACCTGATCCGGCTGCGCAGCTCGTCGGCCACCTCTCGGTGTGACCTCTGTGGCCGTTGTGACCTCTTCCGCCCGTTGACGGCGACGCGTTCCGGGTCCACGACCAAACACTACAACTTCGCGCCATCTTTGGGCAGTTACAGAGAAGGTGGTTATGAGACGCATCCAAGCGGAGATAACTTCATTGAAGTTGGTCACCAACTTGAGCAACATGGTCAAACTTCCCAGGGGTTGGCCGCCAGAGTCGCAAGCGTCGACCAGGTGGATCGGTCCCAGCGGGGGTCCGTCTCCCGTCCCCAAGGAGGGACCGCATGCCGCTCATCGCCATCGTCGTCGCCGCCCTCGTCATCGCCCTCGAGCAACTGCTCCAGGTGAAGTACGGAGTGATGGGCGTCATCGCCTTCGTCGCCCTCGCCGTCGGAATCAAGGCCAAGAACTCAATGATCGGCGGCATCGGGGCAGTGATCCTCGTGATGCTGCTCGCCCAGTCCGGCTGATCGGGCGCCACCGTCCGGCAGTCCGGCCGACCGGGCTCCCTTCCGGAGGGGAGCCGGGAGCCCGGTCGGTCCGCACCACCGCGGACAGGTTCCACGCCCGCGGAAGTACGGCAGAACAGAACCACCGGCCGTACGGCAGTACCGGAACACAACTGAATCGCTACGGATCAACGCACCACCGGATCGACGCACCACGGGATCGACGCACCACCGGATCAACCGAAACGGAACGGAGGAACCACGAAGCACCGGCCGCAGGCCTGCGTCAGGAGCAGAGGCCAGAAGCAGCGGCCAGAAGTCGGAAGTCAGAAATCAGAAGCAGGACTCAGAAGCAGGACTCAGAAGATGTCCGGGCACCACGGCCGCCTGGACGTGCGCAGCAGGGCGTCGGCCACTTCGGCGGCGCCCGCTCGCTCTTCCCGGACCCGCCCCAGCGACGCGAGCCGGACCACGGACTGGTCCCCGAGCCACAGCGCCCCCAACTCCGCCGCGGACAGCGTGAGTTCGGCGCTCTCGCCGGTCCGGGTGCAGCTCGCGCCCTCGGGTGAGGCGTCCAGCCGGTACCGCCCCGCGGCCGGCCCGTTCCCGTCGACCACCTCCAGGACGAGGGCGCCCGTCGCCGCGTACGTACGCGCCTCGAGTGCCGCGACGACGTCCAGGATCCGCACCCACAGCCAGTCCACCTGCGAGGTGATGGCGGCCGCGCGCGGATCGGGCAGCAGATGCGGCAGCAGGTCGTCCGGCGCCCGCCGGCCCGTCCTGACCGCCGTGACCCAGTCGACCGAGCAGACGTACTGCCACAGCGCGCGTTCCGCGGCCGGTGTGACGGCGATCAGATCCCTGACCTTCGCCGTGTCGAGCGGCTGCTTCGCATCCCCCCATCGGTCGTCCACGGAGTACGTGAGCAGGCCCTCGGCCTGCCCCCGCGCATCGCGGTACACCGCGTGGAAGGGCTCGGTCCACGGGGCCCGGTCCAGGACCACGGCCCCGGTGGCGACCTGCCACCACCGCTCGTTCCGGTCGATCGCGCCCGGCTGCGCCCGCCTGAGCCGCTCATGCAGCTCAGGCCCCGTCTTCCGTACGTCGTCGGCGTCGACGAGGTCGATACGGCCGCCGTCGTCAGGGCCGGCCCAGCGGGGGTCGAGCCCTGCCCGCGGGACGTCGATCGTCCACTCGGCGGCCGAGGTGGCCGCCCCGAACCCGTACCGCCCGTAGATCGGGTACTCGGCGGCGATCAGTGTCGCCACGACGTCGCCGCGTTCCTTCGCGGCCGCGAGGTCGTGGGCCATCATCCGTGTGAGGATCCCGCGTCGGCGGTGGGTCGAGGTCACGGTGACGTTCGAGATCGCGTCCGCCCGCACGGTCGCACCGCCCACCGCCGTGATCTCCTGCGGGAACGACCGGAAGGTCCCCACGCACCGCTCCCCGTCGAACGCTCCCAGCGTCCGCTCCGGCTCGATGTAGGTCCGGCGGTCCGCGACCTCCGTCTCCGACACACTCGGCGGCCGCAGGAACCCGGTGTTCAGCGCGCGGATCCACTCCGGGATCTCGCCGTCACGGACGGGGCGTACGTCGATGTCCTCGCGCGAACTCATGCGCCCACGCTAGGCATACGGCCCGGGAGGTGTCGTGCGGATTTTCGTGCGCCGCCGACCGCCCTCCGCCGACCGGACGGGGCGCCCGCGCGGGGACCGGGCGGCCAGCCCCCACACACGCCCGCGCCGCGCCGAACCCGTGGAAGCACCCTGACCGGGCGCTCTACACGAGCAGGTCGTCGACCTGGGCCTCGCCCTCGCGATACCTGCGGGCGATCTCCGCGCTGCAGTCGTCGGCCGTGCGCTGCAGGTGCTGCCGCCGCCGCGAGACCTGCTGCTCGTACCGCACGAGCCGCCCCATCGCGGCGTTCAGCTCCGGATCCGTACGCGCCTCCAGGTCGGACAGTTCGACCTCGGCGAGCATGTCGGCGGCCAGCCGCCGGTACTCCTCGCTGTGCGGCGTCCCCACCGTCACGTGCCGCGCCGACGAACGGTGCCTGGCGGGCGCGTCCGTGAGGATCTCCGACAGCCGGTCGACGACGGACGCCTCCTCGGCGGCCCAGGTCGCACGGTCGCCCGCCTGGCCCCTCGGAGGTTCCGTGCGCCGCCCCAGCTCGGCCCGCAGGATGTCGATCCGCCCCTGCAACAGGCGCCGTACGTAACTGAGATCGGCCTCGTCCCGCTGCGCGTCCCGCCGCAGGGTGCGCAGTTCGGGCAGTCGCAGCATGCCCAGATCGGGCGACGGCTCCGGCATCGGACTGTCCGTTCGCTGGGTGGGCGGACGCGTGGTGACCGGACGGCCCGCTGACGGTGACGGCTGCGGTGACGGAGGCTCCCCCCGGCTCAGTGATGCGAACCCGGGTGACTGCCCCGTACTCGGTGTGCTCATGTGCCTCAACCGTCCCCTCGACCGGCGCGTGTGAGCATCGTGCCACCCCAAGTGGCCGCTATGTGACCGAGTGCCCCCGATCGGCCCCAGATGGACGGTTAAGGATCAATAAGAAAGACCCCGTACGGAGGCCGGTCCGGCGCACGGCATGATGGTCCGCATGCGTGCGGTGGTGCAGAGGGTGGACGGCGCGAGCGTCGTCGTGAACGGCGAGACGGTCGGGGAGATCAACGGCGAGGGACTGTGCGTCCTCGTCGGGGTGACCCACGAGGACACGAAGGAGAAGGCAGCCCAACTGGCCCGCAAACTCTGGTCCGTCCGGATGCTGGCCGACGAGAAGTCGTGCTCCGACATCGACGCGCCGCTCCTCGTCATCAGCCAGTTCACCCTCTACGGGGACGCCCGCAAGGGCCGGCGCCCCACCTGGAACGCGGCGGCCCCCGGCGAGGTCGCCGAGCCCCTCGTGGACGAGGTCGTGGCTCAACTCCGTTCGCTGGGGGCGACCGTGGCCACGGGCAGGTTCGGCGCGCAGATGCGCGTCTCCCTGACGAACGACGGCCCGTTCACCGTGCTGCTCGACATGTGAGCCCCGGGGCCGCCGCTCACGACGAGGCGCCCCAGGACCAGCCCGCCCCCACGGCCCTCACAGCTCCTACGGCTCGACCACGACCTCCTGCGCCGCGGCCGTCGTGTCGGCCACCAGCCGGGCGTCCAGGGGCACGTTCCGCTTGACGAGGCCCAGCGCGATCGGGCCGAGCTCGTGATGCCGTACGGACGTCGTGATGAAGCCGATCTTCCGTCCTTCGGGCCCGTCGTCCGCGAGACGCAGCTCGGTGCCGTGCGGCGGCAGGTGGACCTCGCTGCCGTCCAGGTGCAGGAAGACGAGCCTGCGCGGCGGCTTGCCCAGGTTCTGGACCCGGGCCACGGTCTCCTGGCCGCGGTAGCAGCCCTTCTGCAGGTGCACCGCGCTGCCGATCCAGCCCAGCTCGTGCGGGATGGTGCGGTGGTCGGTCTCGAAGCCGAGCCGCGGCTGGTGGTGCTCGACGCGCAGGGCCTCGTACGCCAGCAGGCCGACCGCCGGACCGTGCTTGGCGACGTCGGCGGCGTACGACTCCAGGTCCGCCCGCGGAAGCAGGAGATCACGCCCGTACGGGGTCTCGCGGACGACCGCGCCGTCCGGGACCTCGGCGATGGAGCCGGCCGGCAGGTGCACGACCGCGAAGTCGGCACTCCGGTCGGTGACGTCGACGCGGTAGAAGAACTTCATCGACTCCAGGTACGCGATCAGCGCGTCCTGGCTGCCGGGCTCCACGTGGGCCCAGGTCGTCGTCCCGTCGTCGACGAGGTACAGCGCGTGCTCGACGTGACCGTGCGCGGAGAGGATCAGCGCCTCGGTGGCCTGCCCCGCCGGAAGATCGCTGACGTGCTGGGTGAGCAGCAGGTGCAGCCAGCTGAGCCGGTCGTCGCCGGTGACCGCGACCACCCCGCGGTGCGAGAGGTCCACGAAACCGGTGCCCTCGGCGAGGGCACGCTGCTCACGGAACAGGTCGCCGTAGTGGGCGGCGACACCTTCGTCGACGCCCTCGGCGGGCACGGCACCGGGCAGGGACAGCAGAGGGCTTTTCATATCCACACAGCCTACGACCGAGTGGTGGCCGATTTTATTTCCCGGCACCGCCGGCGCCGGCCTTGGCCGCACAGTCCTCGCAGCGCCCGAAGATCGCGAAGTGCTTCATGTCGGTGACGAAGCCGAAGGTCTCGCGCAGCTTGGCGGTGAAGTCGGCGGCGACCTCGATGTCCGCCTCGATGACGTTCGTGCAGTCGCGGCAGACCAGATGGATGTGATGGTGCCGGTCCGCGAGGTGGTACGTGGGCGCGCCGTGCCCGAGGTGCGCGTGGGAGACCAGCCCGAGCTCCTCCAGGAGCTCCAGGGTCCGGTAGACCGTGGAGATGTTGACCCCCGACGCCGTCTTCCTCACTTCCACGAGGATGTCGTCGGGAGTCGCGTGCTCCAGGGTGTCCACGGCTTCGAGCACGAGCTGCCGCTGCGGGGTCAGGCGGTAGCCGCGCTGCCGCAGATCGCTCTTCCAGTCCGTGCCTTCGGTGCTGCTTCCGGTGCTCACCACACCGAAAGTCTAGAACTACTTGAAGAAAGCGATCCCGTCGTCCGGCATGTCGTCCGGCAGGGCCTTCGCCCAGCGCTCGACGTCCTGCGGGCTGACGACCTTCTTGAGCTGCGCCGACATGTACGGGCGCAGCGGGATCTCGGGGGTCTGCTTCTCGCCCACCCACATGAGGTCGCTCTTCACATAGCCGTACAGCCGCTTGCCGCCGTTGTACGGGCCCGAGGCGGCCGTGCGCGCCACCGCGTCCGTGACCAGGTCGATCTGCGGCTTCTTGTCGGCCAGCTCGCCGTACCAGACCTCGACCACGCCGTCGTCGCGGACCATCACGACCTCGACCTTGCGGTCCTTGTCGATACGCCAGAAGCCCGACTCGGACTCCAGCGGCCGCACCTTGTTGCCCTCGGAGTCGAGGACCCAGGTGTGCGAGTGGTACTCGAGGAAGTCGCGCCCGTCGTGGGTGAAGCTGACTTCCTGGCCGAAGTTGCACTTCTCGTCGCCGGGGAAGTCGTGGACGCCCGCGCCGGTCCAGTCGCCGAGCAGGAAGACGAGGGGGACGAGGTCCGGATGCAGGTCGGACGGGATCTCGATCATGAGGTCGGCAGTTCCTTGGTGGGGGTCAGCGCTGGCCCTGGTACAGCTTCTTCACGGCGAGCCCGGTGAAGGCGAGAACGCCGACACAGACCAGGATCAGCAGAGCTTCGAAGAAGTACTCAAGCACGGGGTGCTCCTCGGGTGACGCGGTGGTGGGCAGTACAGAGCCGCTTCCACTCTAGTCGGGCCGGGACCCGGGCTCTTCATGAGGTAGGCCCTACGATGCGCTGCATGGCGAAGAAGCTAGTGATCAAGGTGACGGCAGGGGCCGACTCTCCCGAGCGGTGTTCGCAGGCCTTCACGGTGGCGGCGGTCGCCGTGGCCAGTGGGGTGGACGTGTCGCTGTGGCTGACCGGCGAGTCCGCGTGGTTCGCGTTGCCGGGCCGCGCCGCCGAGTTCGAGCTGCCGCACGCGGCCCCGCTTCCCGGTCTGCTCGCCTCGGTCCTGGCCGGTGGCCGTGTCACCCTCTGCACGCAGTGCGCCGCCCGGCGTGACATCTCGGAGAAGGACGTCCTGCAGGGCGTACGGATCGCGGGCGCGCAGGTCTTCGTGCAGGAGGCACTGGCGGAGGACACGCAGGCGCTCGTCTACTGAGTCCCCGGTCGTCGCCCCACGGCTTCTAGGGCCGCCGCTTTTTGCCGTCCAGCTCGTCCCACCACTCGTCGGACCTGGCGTCGCCGGAGGGGTCGTCCCACCAGCGGTCGTCGGGGCCGCGCCGGTTGGCCGTCATCGCCGCGATCGGCGGGATCACCATGGCCACCACGCACATGCCGACGGCGACGGGGACCGACCAGAGCCGTACGACGCCCCAGGCCAGCACGAACAACCCGATGCACGTCCCCATCATGGCGAAGTAGACGTGACGCCTTCGCGCATACATACGTCCAGCGTAGAGCGCCCCCGGCGGGAAAGCCCGCCCCGCGGGCCCCCAAGGCGGCGTGGGCGAGCCGAAGGGCCGCACCCCGTACCGGAAAGCGTCCAACCCCCGGGGGTGCGGCCCTTCGGCCGTTCATACGGTGCGAACCGTCAGACGGTTCAGACGGCGATGGCCACCTCGGCCAGGCCGCCGGTCTGGGCGACGACCGTGCGGTCGGCCGTGCCGCCGGGAACGAGGGCGCGGACGGTCCAGGTGCCCTCGGCCGCGTAGAAGCGGAACTGCCCGGTCGCCGAGGTGGGGACCTCGGCGGTGAACTCGCCGGTCGAGTCCAGGAGGCGGACGTAGCCCACCACCGGCTCGCCGTCCTTGGTCACCTGACCCTGGATGGTGGTCTCACCGGGCTTGATCGTCGAGGCGTCGGGGCCGCCTGCCTTCGCTCCACACATGTTTCGATTCCGTCCTTCAGTACTGCGGGCCTAGGGGTTACTTGTTGGCGCCGAGCTCGATCGGCACGCCGACGAGGGAGCCGTACTCGGTCCACGAGCCGTCGTAGTTCTTGACGTTCTCGACACCGAGGAGCTCGTGCAGCACGAACCAGGTGAGCGCGGAACGCTCACCGATGCGGCAGTACGCGATGGTGTCCTTGGCGAGGTCGACCTGCTCGTCGGCGTAGAGCTCCTTGAGCTCGTCGTCCGACTTGAAGGTGCCGTCGTCGTTGGCGTTCTTCGACCACGGGATGTTGCGCGCGGACGGGACGTGGCCCGGACGCTGCGACTGCTCCTGCGGCAGGTGGGCCGGCGCGAGCAGCTTGCCGCTGAACTCGTCGGGCGAGCGGACGTCGACCAGGTTCTGCGAACCGATGGCCGCCACGACGTCGTCGCGGAAGGCGCGGATCGCGGTGTTCTGGGCCTTGGCCTTGTAGTCCGTCTTCGCGCGGGCCGGCACCTCGGCGACCAGGTCGCGGGAGTCGAGCTCCCACTTCTTGCGGCCGCCGTCGAGGAGCTTCACGTTCTCGTGGCCGTAGAGCTTGAAGTACCAGTAGGCGTAGGACGCGAACCAGTTGTTGTTGCCGCCGTAGAGGACGACCAGGGTGTCGTTCGCGATGCCCTTCTCCGACAGGAGCTTCTCGAAGCCCTCCTGGTCGACGAAGTCACGGCGGACCGGGTCCTGGAGGTCCTTGGTCCAGTCGATCCGGATCGCGTTGCGGATGTGGTTCTTCTCGTACGCGGACGTGTCCTCGTCGACCTCGACGACGGCCACGTTCGGGTCGTCCAGGTGGTCCTGGACCCAGTCGGCGTCTACCAGGACGTCGCTGCGGCTCATGCTCGTTCTCCTCCGGGGCAGTTGCGGCGGGGCGTTGCGTAAGTGAGGGGTGCGGGCACGTACGGGCTCGGTGGCCATGGCTGCGAGGTGTACGCGGCGCGGGGGTGGCCCCGACAAGAGAGGTCGAAGGGCCCGGCTCGCGGAAGTACGGACGCTTCCGCTCAGAAGGTGCGACAGAGCATGGCGGCGACGCGGCACAGGTCTACTGCCCGCCGCTTCGTGAGGTCCGCCTGTCGCTTCATGCCGTCGATCGTAGGGACGGAAAGCCGGACATGTCACCGGCGTGTCGCATGCTGAGACGCGATCGTCCGCGATGTGGGATGCACGGGGCGCGGAACCAACTCCCGCACGCCCCGGGGGTCTCTGTAGCCCTCGTCACATCACTGATGCATCTGCTGTGCGGACTGGTCCGTCTCGCCTTTCGGACGGCGAGGGTGATCCGCACGCCGCCCGGACCGTGGTCGGGGGCCGCCGCCCGCCCGGCGGTCCGCCCTCCGGCCGTCCCGGCCGCCCGGTGTCCTACCCGACGAGGCTGACGTTGGAACCCTTCACCCCGATGTCGACGCCCTTGTCGGCCGCCTCGACCTTGTCGATCCTGATGCCGCCCGGCAGGCCGTCGATCTTCTGCCGGAAGTCGGTGATCAGGCGCACCCGGTCCTCCGCGAGCTGGACGCCGAGGTTGGGCAGGGAGTCCGCGCGCACCTCGACGGTGTCGCCCTTGACGCTCACCGAGCTGAGCACGGAGACCGGGCGGGGCAGCTTCGTACCGAGCACGGTGGCCTCCACCTCGACCTTGATCTTTCCGTTGCCGCCGTCGGAGAGACCGACCACCTTGGCGGTGACCCCGGTCGCGACGTCCACGGGCTCGGCCTTGGCGGCCTTGAGGAGCTCGTCGTACGAGATCGTGGCCGTGCCGGTGGCGGAGGCGGCCTTCGCGGAGCTGTAGTCGCCGGAGAACGCGACGCCCTTCATCCGGGCGTCGAGGTTGTCGATACGGATCTTGGCGGGCGCTCCCCCGCCGGTGCCGCCCGTCGCGCCGCTGGTGTCGGCCTCGTAGTCCTTGATCCCGACCTCGACCTCGTCCAGCTCGCCGCCGGCCACCTGGGTGAGGAAGGGGAAGCCCTTGATCGACACGTCCGGGGTGGTGGCCAGGCCCTCGTTGGTCTTCAGCCGGTCCGCGGCCTCGTCCTCGGCGAAGCCCACGGCGACGCGGTCGGCGATGACGAAGAGGCCGCCCAGGATGACGGTCACGATCAGAAGTATTCGCAGTGCTCGCATGTTTTCCGTGTTCCCCCACCTAGGCGGTCTTCTGAGCGCGAGGGTAACCCTGACGGTCCCTCCGGCCGGGGGGACGGGGTGGGTTGTCGATCAGCTGTGACAGGGGTGCACCCGGGGGTGCGTCCCGGTTCCGGGGCCTCAGGCCAGGGCCCGGCCCAGCAGATAGACGGCCGGGGCCGCCGCCGCGAGGGGCAGGGCCACTCCCGCGGTGAAGTGGACGAACCGCGACGGATAGTCGTAACTGGCGACCCGGTGTCCGATCAGCGCGCAGACACCGGCCCCGGCCCCGAGAACCGCCCCGGCCTCGCCGAGATCGGTGAGCCCGCCGACGGCGATCCCCGCCCCCGCCGCGGCCAGCAGCGCCACGGCCACCGAGGCGATCGTCGGCAGGGGAAGCGCCCGCGCCAGAATCGCCGCCGCCACCGCCACCCCGCCGACCGTCACCGCGTCCGCGTCCGCCGCCAGGTGGCCCGTCGCGACGATCGCGAGGGCCGCCGAGACGACCGTGGCCATCAGGCCGTACATCCGCTCGTCGGGTTCGGCGTGGCTGCGCAGCTGGAGGACCAGGGTCAGCAGGACCCAGACACCGAGGGTGCCGAGAATCGCGGCGGGGGCGTTGTCCCGCCCGGCCGCGAGCAGCGCCACGTCAGCGGTGAGCGCACCCGCGAAGGCCAGTGCGATGCCCTGCCGGGCGGGCCACATGCCGTTCAGCCGGAACCAGCCCGCCGCGGTCACCGCCTGAAGGATCACCAGCGGTACGACCAGCGCGTACTGCCCGACCGCGGCGGCCCCGGCGAGCAGCAGTCCGAGGACCGCCGTCAGCACGGCAGGCTGCGCGCCGGGCTCGATGATCGGCGAACGCCCCTCGGCGCGGGCCCGCTGGGCGTCGGTCACACGGGTGTTGCCGGTGACCGTGGCGGGGCCGTAGCCCGAGGCGGACGCGGGGTCGGCGGCGAAGGCGCCGGGGGCGGGCGTGGGGCCGGGTCCGGCCGCCGGCGCGGGGACGGGGTTTCCGCTGCCCTCGGCCTGCTGCCCGCCCTGGGAGTAGGGGGCAGCCTGGGCGTACGGGCCGTCCTGGGCCCGATGGGCACCCTGGGCGTGCTGCGGGCCCTGGCCCGGCTGACCCTGGCCCGGCCGGCCCTGCGGCTGTGGGGCGTGGTTCCAGCCCGCCCCGGCCTCCGCGGGCATCGGCTGTCCCACGACGCCGTACCGGGCCGCGTGCGGCGGCTGAGCCCCGTACGCGTCCTCTCCCGGGCCCTGCTGGGGCAGGTACGCCGTGTCCGCGGCGGGCGCGACCGGCGGCTGGACCTGTGTCTCCCAGGTCCGGCCCTCCCACTGCTGGGTGTACTGCTGCTGCGCAGCGGCCTCGTCGTACTGCTGCTGCCCGGTCCACCCGGACGGCTGCTGCGGGGCCTGCTGGTGCTGGTGGTCCTGCTGCTGCGGCTGGGGTTGCTGCTGGTACGGGTCGTACCCCTCGTACGGCCCGTTCCCCTCGTACGGCTGGTTGCTCATGGTCCCGTCACCCTCCTGCGAACGGCGGGAGCACCTCGACCGTGCCGCCCTCGGCCAGCCGTACCGTCTCATGTCCGCGGGTACCCACGGGGTCGCCGTCGATGAGGAACGAGCATCGCCGCAGGACGCGGACGAGTTCGCCGGGGTGTCGCTCGCGGGCCGCGTCGAGCGCCTGGGCGAGGGTCTGCGCCTCGTACGGCTCCTCGGCGACTCCCGCGGCGGCCTTGGCGGCGGCCCAGTAACGCACCGTGCCCTTTGCCATCTGATGTCCTCGATCAACGGTGGAAGAAACGGGTGACGGACACCGTCAGGCTAGCCCGCGTGGGCGGCGGCCCATTCCCCGATACGGGCCAGGAGTTCGTCGTCCGCCGCGTTCTCGGCGTGGCCCATCCCCCGCTCCAGCCACAGCTCCGCGTGGTCCCCGGACGCGGCGGCCAGCATGCGCGGGTGGTCCACCGGGAAATAGCCGTCGCGGTCGCCGTGGACGATCAGCAGCGGTGTGGGCGCGATCAGGGGAACCGACTCCACCGGGGAGGAGGGCACCGGGTCCCATTCGCGGTGATGGATCCGGGTACGCAGTCCGTAGCGGCCGACCGCGCGGCCGACCGGCCGGGTTACCAGCCAGTGCAGGCGCCGCATAGGGGCCGTCCCCCGGTAGTACCAGCGGGCGGGTGCACTGACCGAAACCACCGCGTCCGTATGCGCTCCCGTGCGCCCCTCGTGCTCCTCACCGCTCTTGGCGTGCAGGGCCGCGTGCCGGAGCACCACCGAGCCGCCCATGGAGAATCCGACGGTGGCCACGCGGGTGTGACCGAGCTCTCGCGCCCACTCCACCACCGCCGCCAGATCGAGGACCTCACGGTCGCCGACCGTGGAGTGCCCGCCGGAGGCGCCGTGTCCGCGGAAGGAGAAGGTGATCACCGCCGCGTACCGCGCGAAGACGGTGGCCGCCCGCCGGACGTGGGGTCGTTCCAGATCCCCCGTGAAGCCGTGCGCGACAACGATGACGAGGTCGCCGGAGGTGTCGGACGCGTTGGTTCCGGGCCGGTGCTCCGCGTCGATCGTGACTCCGTCGGCGGTGCGCAGAAACCTCCGCGCCACCCCTCTCGGAGATCGTTCCGGAGTTCGTTCCGGAGAAGTTTCCGTACATCTCTCCGCCGTCTCAGGTTCTGGACGAATGAAAGATCGCGTCACATGACCTGCCGGACCTTGGCTCATGTGGGCTATTCTGCTGGGCAGAGGACTCGGGCAGCGTAGCCCCCGGGTCCTTTTGCGCTTTCCGGAGCGTTGTATACGAACGCTGTATACGAGGTTCCGGTTCGAGAACGGCATGAGAAATGCGCCGTGAATGCGCAGTTGCGGCGCCCGGGGGCGCGGGAGCCGCAAGCACTACGAAGCAGTGCCGCAAACGTCCTCGCAGGGACCGAGGAGGAACCAGACGTTATGGGCGAGCGAACCGTGCGTGACCGTATGACGACCCAGGCAGGTGGGGCGCGATGAGCTCTCTGCTGCTCCTTACGAATGCCCTCCAGCCGTCGACGGAGGTGCTTCCCGCCCTCGGCCTCCTGCTGCACAACGTGCGCGTGGCTCCGGCGGAGGGCCCCGCTCTCGTCGACACCCCAGGTGCCGACGTCATCCTCATCGACGGCCGGCGTGACCTCCCGCAGGTCCGCAGCCTGTGTCAGCTGCTGCGCTCCACCGGGCCCGGCTGTCCACTCGTCCTCGTCGTCACGGAAGGCGGCCTCGCGGCCGTCACCGCCGACTGGGGCATCGACGACGTGCTCCTCGACACCGCCGGCCCGGCCGAGGTCGAGGCGCGACTGCGGCTGGCCATGGGCCGCCAGCAGATCGTCAACGACGACTCCCCCATGGAGATCCGCAACGGCGACCTGTCGGTCGACGAGGCGACGTACTCCGCGAAGCTCAAGGGGCGGGTCCTCGACCTCACCTTCAAGGAGTTCGAGCTCCTGAAGTACCTGGCGCAGCACCCCGGCCGCGTCTTCACCCGCGCTCAGCTCCTCCAGGAGGTCTGGGGCTACGACTACTTCGGTGGCACCCGGACCGTCGACGTGCACGTCCGGCGGCTGCGCGCGAAGCTCGGCCCCGAGCACGAGTCGCTGATCGGGACGGTCCGGAACGTCGGTTATCGATTCGTTACGCCGGAGAAGGTGGAGCGGGCGGCGGACGAGACGAAGGCCAAGGCGGCCCAGCCAAAGCCGGAGGATGCGGACGAGACCGCCCACCTGGACGCGGCGGCCGCCGGGGAGACGACCGCGAAGGCGCAGGAAGAAGCCGTACGGCCTGCCCGGCGATAGGTCCATCCGCGTAGACTCCGCGCGTGGCCAAGGTGACTCGGGATGACGTGGCGCGACTTGCGGGTACTTCCACCGCCGTCGTCAGCTATGTCATCAACAACGGACCCCGGCCGGTCGCCCCGGCCACGCGCGAGCGTGTCCTCGCCGCGATCAAGGAGCTGTCCTACCGGCCGGACCGGGTCGCCCAGGCCATGGCGTCCCGGCGTACGGACCTCATAGGCCTGATCGTGCCGGACGCGCGCCAGCCCTTCTTCGGGGAGATGGCGCATGCGGTCGAACAGGCCGCGTCCGAGCGCGGAAAGATGGTGCTCGTCGGCAACTCCGACTACGTCGGTGAGCGCGAGGTCCACTATCTGCGGGCCTTTCTGGGCATGCGGGTCTCGGGGCTGATCCTCGTCAGCCACGCGCTGAACGACCTGGCCGCCGCCGAGATCGACGCGTGGGACGCCCGGGTGGTGCTGCTGCACGAGCGGCCCGAGGCCATCGACGACGTCGCGGTCGTCACGGACGACGTGGGCGGCGCGCAGCTCGCCACCAGCCACCTTCTGGAGCACGGCTACGAGTACGTCGCCTGTCTCGGCGGTGTCGCGGAGACCCCCACCGTCGGTGACCCGGTCTCCGACCACGTGGAGGGCTGGCGGCGTGCGATGCACGAGGCGGGGCGCTCCACGGAGGGCCGCCTCTTCGAGGCGCTCTACAACCGTTACGACGCCTACAAGGTGGGCCTCGAACTGCTGGCCGGGCCCGATCGGCCGCCGGCGATCTTCTGTTCCACCGACGACCAGGCGGTCGGACTGCTGCGGGCGGCCCGTGAGCTGCGGATCGATGTGCCGGGTGAGCTGGCGGTCGCCGGGTTCGACGACATCAAGGAAGCGGCGCTGACCGATCCGCCGCTGACCACGATCTCGTCCGACCGGTCCGCGATGGCCCGGGCCGCGGTGGATCTCGTACTCGATGACGGGCTGCGGGTCGCCGGGGCTCGGCGGGAGCGGTTGAAGCTGTTCCCCTCCCAGTTGGTCGTGCGGCGCTCTTGTGGGTGTGGGTAGTTCCGCTGGTAGGTGCGTTTGATTGATGGCTGCGGGTGGGTCGTGGCTGGTCACGCAGTTCCCCGCGCCCCTGAAGGGATGCGGTTGCCCGGCGCCTCGGCCGGCCCGGAAGCGTGACGGTCCCCGCGCCCCTGAAGGCACGCGGTGGCCCGGCGCCCCTGAACGCGCGCCGGTCCCCGTGGCCCTGGAAAGCAGAAAGCGTCGGCCCTCGCCCGGTGGCGAGGGCCGACGCGTGCTTCCGCCGGTCTAGAACAGCAGGTTGTACTGGTTGAAGCCGGTGCCCAGGCTGGTGCGGGTGGCGAAGAGGTCGCCGGACGCCTTGTTCGTGCCGCGGTAGAGCCACAGCGTGCCGGCCGAGTCGCGGGCCATGACGTCGGCCACTCCGTCGCCCGTCACGTCGCCGTTGGAGACGTACGAGGTGAAGTTCCAGCCGGTACGGGCCTTGATACGGGCCGACCAGGGGGTCTTCTCCTTGCCGGTGCCGCGGTAGAGCCACAGCGTGCCGTCCGTGGAGCGGACCAGGAGGTCGGGCTTGCCGTCGCCGGAGAGGTCGCCGCGGCCGAAGACCTTCACGCCCTTCCAGGCGCCGCTGACAACCTTGACCTTGCCGTGGAACTGGCCGTTGCCCCGGCCCGGGTAGAGGTAGACCGAACCGTCGGCGTCCACCGCGACCAGGTCCGGGCGGGCGTCGCCCGTCAGGTCGCCGGGGATCGCGTACGACTTGTAGCCGCCCCAGACCGAGCTGACCTGCATCCAGGTCCAGTCGCCGACGGAGTGGTCCATGTAGCTGCGGTACAGCTTGCCGTCGCTCTTGTCGCGGATGATCAGGTCCTGGTGGAAGTCCCGGTCCAGGTCGGCCTGCAGGGCCCAGGTGGCGTTCTGCCAGCCGCTGCCCTGGTAGGCGCGCTGCGCGAGCGAGGTGCCCTTGCTGTTCTGCTGGAAGAGCCCGCCCGAGGGCGTGCGCGCGAGCAGGTCGGCGCGGCCGTCGTACGACAGGTCGGCGTCGTCGACGCGCGGCTGGGCCGCCCATGTGTAGGAGCTGACCTTGGTGAACACCGGGTAGGCGCCCTTGGCGGTGCAGCCCGCGACGCCCCAGGAGACGATGCCGACGATCTTGCCGCCGACGACCAGCGGGCCGCCCGAGTCGCCGTTGCAGGGGCTGTTCGTTCCCTCGTCGACGCCGGTCGCGGGAGTGCCCGCGCAGGTCATCGAGCCGGCGACGAAGTAGTCGCCGTCGAGGACCGACGCCATCGCGCTCTTGCAGGTCGCGTCGGCGACCAGCGGCAGGTTCGCCTTCTTCAGCTTCGTCGAGAGGGTGGCGTCCTCGGCCCCGGAGGTCAGGCCCCAGCCGTAGACGGAGCCGGTGGTGCCGGGCCGGTAGAGCGTGCTGTCGTCGGAGGCGGCCAGGCGCAGGGTCGGCCGGTCCAGCAGCGGGCGGTCCAGGGTGAGGACCGCGATGTCGTTCTGCGTGGTGTCGGCGTTGTAGCGGGGGTGGGTCCACTGGCGGAACACGCCCGCGGCCGTGCCGGTCGTGTAGTCGTCGAGGTCGGTGGTGCCCGCCAGGACGGCGCCGTTGCCCGCCCAGTCGAGGCCGGCCACGCAGTGGGCGGCGGTGAGGACCTTGTTGGGGGCGACGAGGGTGCCGCCGCAGAAGTAGCCGTCGCCGGTGGCCGGGTCGGAGTAGCCGAGCTGGACCATCCACGGGGCGCTCTCGATGGTGGTCTCGCCGCCGCCGATGATGAACGGGGACCTGCCGGGCGAGGCCTTCTCCGGGGTCTCGCCCGTCGCCTTCGCGGCCTCGACGATCCGGTCGCGCAGCTCCTCGGTGGAGGCGGCCGGCTTCGCGGGCTGTGCGAGGCCCGCGTCGGGCAGACCCACGGTGGGGCCGTCCGCCGCGGTCGCGGGCTGGGCCGCGACGGCACCGGCGCAACTCAGCGCCAGCGCGAGAGCGGCCGCGGGGAACGCCGTGCCGGGGCGTCTCAGGCGGCTGCGCAGGGCACGTATCACTCAGGGCTCCTGAGGTGGGTGAGGTTCGTGAACCCGCCAAGCCTGCGGCCCGCGGACCTCCCCGCACACGCACTTCACAGCGGCCCGACAAGTATTCGTCCGCCGCTTCCGTGACAACACCATGCCGCAACCCCCTGTTTCACCGGCCCCGACGGCTTTATATCGGGCATACGCGGTTCTGTCGGGCTTCTCAGGGAGCACTCAGGGAGCTCTCATGGTGGGGCTGCAGAGTCTGATCCATGACCGAGAGCTTCCGCCGCAGCGGCGAGTACCCCCAGGGCGACCACCAGCAGTCCGCGTACTCCGAGCAGCCGTACGCGCAGCCGTACGCCTCTCCCGAGAACCCCACGACCTCCTCCGTGAACCCGGAGTGGCCGCCCCCGCCGGCGTACGAGCCGACGCAGCCGGGCGCCGCTCCCACCGCTCTCCTCACCGAGCCCGTCTCCCCCGCCGCTCCCCGACAGCGTGCCAAGGGGCCGCTGGCGCTGCTGGCCGCGGTGGCGATAGCCGCGGCGGCCGTGGGCGGCGGAACCGCGTACGCCTTCCAGCAGCTGACCGGCAGCGACACCGTGGCGAGCAGCAGCACCAGCACCAGCGTCGTCCCGGCCAGCAAGAAGGGCACGGTCGCCGGGGTCGCCGAGTCGGTCAGCCCGAGCATCGTCGAGATCAGCGCGACCTCGAACGCGGGCTCCTCGACCGGGTCCGGCGTGATCATCACGACCGGCGGCGAGATCGTCACCAACAACCACGTGGTCTCCGGCGCCTCCCAGATCAAGGTGCAGCTGAGCAACGGCAAGTCGTACACCGCGACCGTCGTCGGCACCGACAGCAAGAAGGACCTCGCGCTGATCAAACTGGAGGACGCCCCGTCCGGTCTGACGGCCGCGACGCTCGGCGACTCCGACGCCGTCAAGGTCGGTGACCAGGTCGTGGCGATCGGCTCCCCCGAGGGCCTGACGGGCACGGTCACCAGCGGCATCGTCTCCGCGCTCGACCGTGACGTCACCGTCTCCACGGACGAGAGCCAGGGCCAGCAGCAACAGCAGCAGGGCGGTGGCGGCGGCCAGTGGCCGTTCGAGTTCGGCGGCCAGCAGTTCAACGGCGACACCGGCTCGTCCACGACGACGTACAAGGCCCTCCAGACCGACGCGTCCCTCAACCCGGGCAACTCCGGCGGCGCGCTGATCGACATGAACGGCAACATCATCGGCATCAACTCCGCGATGTACTCGGCCGCGGACGCCACCTCGTCGACCGCCGGCAGCGTCGGTCTCGGCTTCGCCATCCCGATCAACACCGTCAAGGCCGACCTGGACACGCTCCGGGCCGGTGGCTCCGACAGCTGACCCGAGCTCACCCCGAGCCGACCCCGGAGGTCGTCATGAAGATCAGGACCGTCTCCCGCACCGTCGCGGACACCGACCCCGCCGCGTACGCCCTGGCCCTCGAAGTGGCGTACGAGCTGCACGCCCCGGCGCCGC